>CAWKJE010000016.1:0-186439 GCA_963849735.1 uncultured delta proteobacterium | reverse complement strand
TATTGTTATTGTTAACCACTGGTTAACGAATTTATTCCGACAGGCAAACTGCGCGAAATCGTTGGGGAAAAGTGGCGACTCCAACGGGATTCGAACCCGTGTTCATGGCTTGAAGGGCCATTGTCCTGGGCCGGACTAGACGATGGAGTCGTATTCCGTTGTTGGCAGCGCTGTGGGCAGTTGGCCCAGCAGCACTCGAATTCTGTCTATATCTACTCGAAACTATTGATGTAAATGCGACGGGCTAACCCGGGTTACCCGGGAGTCACCCCAAGGCCGCTTGGCTTGCCGTCATCAGTATGACCACGCACCGGTCGGTGGCACAACTTTCGGTCTCGAGGAGAGAAATCCTGGGTGTGCATCGCCGGTGGTTATTATAGATGCTGCGGTCAGTCCTAGGGATCTTGTTGTTGCGGGTTGGCAGAAGACGGCGCATTCAGCACTGCGATCCGGGTCTTGTCAAGCGACTTCCGGACAGCGACTTCCGAATGAAGCCACGCCGCGCACGATGACGCCCGCGTCGAAAAGGGATGGAATCGCTAATTTGATGTAGGTCCGCGTTCGCAGCTCGGTCAGGAACCGTTCACCAGCTCCTGAATCTCATCGGCCGAGAGGGCGCGGTTATAGATGCGAAAGTCGTCGATATCGCCGTCCAGGTACGCATCCACGGAAAATTGCGAGCGACCGATGTAGTTGTTGGGGGTGCTACCGAGGTCGAGCGGGCGTAACGGGATCGCTGGGTTCGTGCCAGCCACCTGGCCATCCATATAGAGAACCACGTCCGAAGGCGCAAGGACCACCGCGAGGTGGTGCCATTCGTCGAGGGGCAACGCAGTCTGACCATCGATCCCAAACTCGTTGGTGTAGTTGCCAGCGATGCTGATCCCAAACCTCGGCATCTTGATGGCATCGCTGGGCGTCAGGTACATGTACACGGTCGTGTTCCAGCCAAAGTCCCACACCCTCTGGTAGACGGCCCCCGACTTGACGTTGACCCATGTGGCGATTGTGGCCTCGCACGCATCGGCGAGAATACCCGTCGGCAACACCGCATACCCATCACTCGCGGCGGTCAATACCAATGCGTTGCCAACCTTCCCGGTCGCAAAGCTGTACCCACCCGTGCCGCCGGTACCCGTGACCAGGGTGGCATCGTTGCCGTTGCCCGATAGATCCTCCAGGGTGGCGCCGCCGGTTTGATCACAGGAGTAGTAGACGAGAAGACCTTGGGACAAGCCCGCGTCCGTGCCGGCGTCGCTACCGACATGCCCAGTGCAGAACGAGGCCACGGTGTCGGGGGCAACGTGGCAGGCACAGAGCGCAATCCCGAATCCGCACGCAGCGACGCAGGGCCGCAAATTACCGCTCATGGACGTTGCACATGCCGACGGAGCGTAGCCGATTTGATGCTGGTGGGATAGTCGCGCAAGAACGCGGCGCTTTCCGCATCAGCCTCGCCGTCCCGGCCAAGGGCGCGCAGCGCCCGGATCCTCCCGAAGCGCGCCTCGCGCTCAAGCGTGCCGCCCACGCGCAAGTAGGCGCTGAAGGCTTCGAGCGCGGCCGTCGGGTGGTTGCGCTTGCCGAGCTCGAGCTCGCCCAGGGAAATCATGGATACCTTCGACTCGTCGCTGCCGGGAAACTCGGACCATAACCGTCGGTAGACTTCAGCGCACGCGTCGTACGCGCCGCGTTCACGCAACGCCTGGGCCATGGCCAAGAAGTGGCCGGGCGACTGCAAACGTGCCGCGCGATGACCGCCAGCCGGCCTGCCGGGCTGGCCGGGCGGCGCCGGCAGCGCGGTAAGGGTGAAGCTGCGCTCGATCGCCGCCCCATCCGCCACCGAGATCCAGGCGCTCACAGGGGCGTAACCCGCCATGGTCAGCCGCACGTGCGTGTCGGCGGCCAGGACAGTCGATACGGGCGTCCTGCCCATCGCCACATTGTCGAACGACACGTCAGCCCCACCCGGGATGCTCGCGAGGCGCACGATCGCCGGGGCTTGCGCGCGAGGTAGGGTCGACAAACTAGACAACATGCTGTCGTCCTGGCTTGCTATCGCGGACATGGGTGCCACACGGATGTCGTCGCCCACTTGCGCCTCCACTGGTGCCGCCAGGACGCTCGCTACGTGGTTTGTCGCTCGCACGGCTACCCTGCCCTCGTGCAAACGCACCTGGGCCTGACCATCGTTGGAGATGCCCACCGAAAACTGCGTGCCCACCGCTTCCACCTCGGCCTGGGCAGTGCGTACCAGGAACGTGCGCCCCGCCGGCTGGTGATCCAGCCGCGCCAGCAGACGTCCTTTCTCCAGATACACCACCGTCTGCATCGGATCGGCAATCGCTATGGTGGCCGCGCTCATCTCGTCCAGGCATACCGTGATTGAGCCTGCAATCGCGATGCAGGCCAAGCCATTGTCCGTCACAATCCGCTCGCCGTGCGCAACTTCCTGCCCGGCCTGGGCCGGCCCATCCCTTAGGCGGGCGCTCCCGGATGCAAGAAGCAAGCGCGCGACGGGGGCTGGCGCCTGCACTGCCGCGGGAGCTCCAGTGGGGCCACCGCGGTGGCGAGCAAGCCCCACGGCTAGGGCGGCCGAGGCAGCGAGCGCCAGGGTGCCGAGCAGGGCGATCCGCACTGGCGAGCGGCGCGCGGTCGGACGCGCGGCAGGTGGCGGCACGACCAGCATCTCAGGTCGCCCGAGGGCGTCGCGCAGCGATGCGTAAAAGGCGGCCTCGCGCCCGCAGTCGCCGCAACCTCGGGCATGCTGGACAAGCCAGGCTCGGTCTCGGTCCGACACGTCTTGCCCTAACGCCGTTTGGTCGGAAAGCGCCACCCAGTGTTCGCAGTCGGCGGAGCTCACGCCTTCCCCCTCGCTTGGTCGATCATGCGGTCGCGACGGATCAGCCGCCGCAGCTGCTCGCGCGCATGCAGCAAGCGATCCTTGACCGTGTTGGGCGAGACCTCGGTCAGCCCGGCGATGTCGTCGATCGAGTAGTCCAGCATGTGCCGCAGCACGAGCACCTCGCGGCGAGCCTCGGGCAACTGCGCCATGTAGTCGCGTAGATCACGCGCGAGATCTGCCTCTGCGGCCACGGAATCTCCGGACCAGGCCAAGTCGTCCAGATTATCGGTCGCCTCGAACCGCAGCCCGTGTATGCGCCGCTGGCGCGCGTGCCGCATGGCGATGCGCACGGCGATGCGATCGCTCCACCCGGTCAGGCTTTCACCGCGGAACGAGCCCAGACACTTGAGGATCTCCATCAAAATGACCTGGGTTGCGTCTTCCGCATCGAGGGCATTGCCCAAGATGGAAAAGGCGATGCTTTGCACGCGCCGGTGCAGCCGCTCCACCAGTCGACGCTGGGCATGCATATCACCGGCAGCCGCCTTGGTGGCTAATGCGATGGTGTCGTTGTTGTCGGCTGGGCTCATCCGGGGTTATATCTAAGGCGGGCTTGGCCCGACTGCGCTCTGCGCGGGGGATGACAAGGACCCTCCCAGGGTCCGTTACTTAGTAGTGGCTCGGAATGCGAGGGCGGGGCGGAAGAAAGCGCAAGCCATTCAAAACGCCAAAATATTGACGCCAGCCTCACCGATAACGCGGACTGGTAAGAGGCGGGCTGCGGTCGTGTTGTTTATTCCGCGCATGATCTGGAAATCATACGGGTTAAGCGGCGCTTCGGGGCCGAGCGCCAGGTGGACGTTCAGGTTGCGAAGAATGCGCATCTCGGCGAGCCCGCACAATCCGGCGGCCACGACGAAACGGCGGTCGTCCGGCTGGGCCGACAAGGGCGTCACGACGAACGAGGTGTGGCGTGACACCAAATCGGCAGACAGGAGAGCCCCCGCCCCCAAGCGCAGCCGATGGTGCTCGGACGAGATCCAGCCCACACCCAGATAAATGGGGTGCCGGCGGACCGTCATACTGACGTCTTCTGCGTGCACGTCTTGATCGGACAGAAACTCGTAGCTGGCGCCCGCGTATACGTGAGACCAGTGATGCTGAAAGCCCAGCCCGATGCCCTGCTGCACTCCCTGATCGCGCAAGAAGGTCCCGGCGACGTAGCGCACTCCCAATCCCCAGCGGGGATCTGGGCGCGGGGCCGGCGGCTGAGGTCGTGGCGGTGGTAGCGGGGGCGGCGTGGGTGGCGGTTCATTTAGATAAGCAAGCAGCTCGGCATGTAGGATGAGCGCCAAAGTCTCCGCATTGGCCGTGGCTGACGCGCTGGCCTCAACCGTCCGCGTGCGCAGCTGGTTTTTCCAGGGGTCGAATAAGTGAATCCTGCGAGCCCCCTGCTCGCGCAAGATCCAGGCCACCAGGAAGGGTTTGGCCTCTTGTCGAGCCTGGGCCAGCAGGATGTCGCGTACCGACTCGAAGCTAGGCACCTCTTGGGTAGTGACCCGGATCCCGATCTCGGCGGCGAGCGCACGAACGCTGGAAAAGAAGGCCGCGTCCTCGGCATCCTCGCGCCCCTCCTCGGTCAAGATGACGAGGGGCTGGTTCGTTGCCCGAGCGCCAGCAGCGAACGCGGGGTGAGCCAACGCTGTCGCGAACACGATGGTGATCGACGGGCAGCGCTTCTCCACCCGGCGAGAATAGCGGGAGTCGGGCCACGGACCAAGCTCCCCGGCCACCGGAGCCAGCCCGGCGCACGAATCCCGGGAAAAGGGAACAATCTTGGGGACGTATCCTCCGGACGCACGATGAACGTAAGTCCGGCAAAAAGATCCGCCCGCTTCATCGCCTAGGCGACACTACTAGGGCATGAAGGCCATGCGCCTGGTGACTTCCGCCCCAATGTCGCTCGGCAGCATTGGGGCGCATCGGCGCGGAGCGTCGGCCGGGACGCGCTTGACAAGCTGCAGGACTCCGGCCTGGCACAGGCGCGGCTCAGGGACAGCTACCGGCAGAACCTGTTCACCCCGGACGTCAACTACATCGTCACTGCGCTCGACAGTGAACGGCCAGGCCGTCAACTTGACGACGCCCGACGGGTGCGGCTGTGCGAGCCCGGCTGGGCATGCGGGTGACAAGGTGGTGCTCCCGTTGTCCATCGCAGCACGGGCGTCGCGACTGCCCGACAACCAGGATGCGGCGGCGTTCGTGTACGGGGCGGGCGGCGGAGCAAACGGGGGCGGTGTGGGGTCGGCCAGGGGGAGCAACGAGTCCGCGAGCCAGAACAGCACTGGGTGCTCGTGCAATCTTGGCGAGGGAAACTTGACAGCGGACTGGACCATTGGTTTGTTGCTAGGTTCGCGGATGATCGACCGGCGGCGGCGCAGGCGGGCCAAGAAGTAACCGCACACACGGAGGTACGGCTCTCGATGAGAAATGTCACAACGAATGGAACGCGCTTTATTCTACTGCTGTCCGTCGCCCTGACCAGCGGCGCCATGCTAGGGGCGTGCTCGGCGTTTTCTAGCACCCAAAATAGTGCCTCGGGCGGCGCTAGCGGAAGCGGGGGGACGGGCGAGGGCGGGACCACGAGCGCAGCCGGCGGCTCAACCGGCAGCGGGGGCGCGATCGGCGGCGGCGGGAGCCCGGGCGGCAGCGGCGGTACGCGTAGCCTGACAGGGGCGGGAGGGGCTACTACTACTGCCAGCGCGGGCGCGGTGGGCGGAGGCGGCGCCTCCACCACCGGCACCGTGCCCGGCACTGGCGGGACGCCGGTCGGCGGTGCTACTGGCCTCGGGGGAGGCCCCGGCGGCGGGGCGACAGGGAGCGGAGGCGCTTCCAGCCCCGCTACCAGTGGCGCGGGTGGCACGGCCGGTTCGACCGGGACGACCAGCGCGGCCGAGACGCCGTGTGGGATCCTGGCCGCCGCGGGCAACACCTGTGCCGCGGCGCACAGTACGGTGCGCGTGATCTACCCGGGCTACACCGGACCGCTCTATCAAGTGTGCAAGGGCTCCTCGCAGGCAGGGCAAAAGTCCTGCCTCGGGACGACCCAAGACATAGGGAGCGTGGCCGGCGGCGTGGCCGACTCGGCCGCGCAAGACTCGTTTTGCTCGGGGGGAGCCACCTGCACCATTTCGGCGATCTACGACCAGTCCCCGAATGGCAACGACCTCTACCCTTCACCGCCCGGCGGAGCCAAGGGGAGCGCCGACAACCCGGCCAATGCTAGCGATCTCAAGACGACGCTCGGGGGCCACGAGGTCTATGGCATCTACATCAAACCAAACCCAGGTATGGGTTATCGGTCTGGCTGTACCGGCTGCACCGTGGTGAAGCCCAAAGGGACTGCGACGGGCGACCAGGCCGAGACCGAGTACATGATCACCAGTAAGAACGGTGTCGTCGATGGCTGTTGCTTCGATTATGGCAACGCCGAGACCGACTCCCATGATGACAACAACGGGACCATGGAGGCGGTGTATTTCGGGGCCGGGGTGGTGTGGGGCACGGGCTCTCCCGGCGGCCACAACAATGGCACTTCGTGGGTCGAGGCTGATCTGGAGAACGGTCTCTATGCGGGCTGGTCGAGCACGACCCAGGACCAGGACATCCTGACCAACACCCCGCTCAACACAGACTTCGTCACGGCGGTGGTGGTGGGCGACTCCTGTACCGGCAAAGCCGGATGCGCGGGCACCGGCTCGTCCTACCCCAACGGTCGCTTCGCCCTGTACGGCGGCGACGCGACGACCGGCACGCTCAAGACGATGTACGACGGGATTCGTCCCGCCAAGACCGGCTACGTCCCCATGCTAAAGCAGGGGTCGATCATCCTGGGGACCGGGGGCGACAATAGCGACGGCGACGGAGGGCAGTGGTTCGAAGGTGCCATGGCGAGCGGGGCTGCGACGGTGGACACGCTCAACGCTCTGCAGGCCAATATCGTTGCGGCGGGATACGGGAAATGAGGCGAGGGGTGATGGTGCGCCGGGTCAGCGGGTCATTGGTGGTAGGGCTGTGCCTGGCGTCTTTGCCCGCCGCGGCCCAAGCGACCCCCGCCGCGCCTGACGAGGCCAGCGCAGTCGAGGCGCCGGAGACCGAGGGGGCCACGCCGCCTGCCTCGCCCACCCCGGCTCAAGCCCTGCCGGCGTCCGGGGAGCCGGCGCAGCCGACCGTCGAGGACCCGGCGGCCAAGACCCCGAGTGGGCTGCCGGCGGGCTGGCACACCGAGATCACGGGATACTTCCGGGCGCCTATGGCTCTGGGCATCAGCGAGCGTCCGGGGCCGGATAACATGACGGGCCCCTCCAGCTTGCAGGTTTCGTACGGGCCTAATCGTACCATCGACTGGAACTACTACAGCTTCGCCTACACTCGCCTGCAGGAGGAGGATTGGGCGGAGTTCTATATCCACGAAAAGAAGAAGCACGTCGACGCCGCGGTGGGGTGGATGGGGTACTGGTTTCAGGGGGCCGGCTTTCGCAATCCCGACGCGTCCTGGGCGCCTGGCCTGGCCTACGTTGCCTTCGACAGCGACTTCAGGCTGGGCGACAACCCGGGTGCAAGCTCGAACAAGGTTGTCTTCACGATGGGGTCCTGGTGGCCGAAATTCGGCTACTTCGAGAAGTACGACACTTACACTCTGGGGCGGTTTCGCCAGCTGGGTGAACAGCTCGAGCTGACCGTCCCTCTGGATCCCTATCTTACCGATTACAGCGTGGTGCTCACCGAGGGTTTTGGCACCAACCGGGACGGTAGCTTTAACTACGGGTCTCCGCCCTTCTACGGGGCCATCGTGGGCCTTGATCTGATCACCTGGTTGAACGCGCAGCTTGTCTACAGCAGGTACTTCGACCTCGGGTTGCACTTCAACACCGAGTGGACCTCGGATCCCAACCTGGAGCAACAATCGGCTCCAGGGGCCAAGTCTTATGGGGCGGCTGCGGATGCCCACCTGACGGTGGCCGGTGCGGAGATGAACGTACGCATACCCCGCCTAGGGCATTTGTGGCTCTCTCCGTCCTACATCTCGGTCCGCAATGGTTGGGCGCTGGCCAGCGCCGGCACCGAGGTCATGAACTCGCTGGGCGGAGCGGGCATCGCTACCAACTACATGGCATGGACTAACAGCACGAGCGACTCCACCGGCACGGGATCGATGCTCAATTTCGGTTTCCTCTACGAAAACTCGCTCTCCGGTATCGAGGGCAAGGCGGCGGGCAGCGTGCTGCCCGAGTTGGTCTTCAGCATTTTCGGGCTCTATGCCGGGTCGAGTCTCGACCTCCCCTCCACCACCTCGCTCACGCAAAGTCGGCTCAAGCAATTCAAGTGGGGGGCGGACGCCACGCTCTATCCCTTGACCTGGCTGGGCTTCATGCTGCGCGGAGACATTGTCGAATACGATATAGGTTATGGGGGATATATATTCGCCGCCGCGACGGCGCGCGTGGTGGTCTCCTCCCACTTCCTGTCGAGCGAGCGCATCTACCTCCAGTACTCGCGCTACAAGTACGGCGACAAGATGGTGCTGAACGGCGATTGGCCATGGAACGCGCCTCTGGTGGCCGGCAGCAACGTGCTCCAAGAGGGCCCCTATTCCGGGATGACGCCCGACCAGAACGTCGTCAAGATGCAGGCCGAGATCGCTTTCTGATCCGTCACTCCAACGCCAAGGCTCGGTTAGCACATTCGGGAAATGTCAGGCGCCCAGAAAATCTAGACAGAATGTGCATTCGTAAAGACAGGAGAAGCCCATGAGCGAGTCGCGCAGCACGGTAAGGCACAATCTGTCTCGTCAGACCGCCACGAAGAGGAAAGGTCCACTTGCCCGATCTACCGACCCACGGGTCAGGGGCAACCCGGGTGTTGTTGGTGCGCTGTGCCTAGCCTCAGCGCTGGCCTGCTCTGGGACTACGACGAATACACCTGTGGGGGCTGGAGGAAGCTCAATGGACAAATCTGGTGGCTCTTCTGCCACCAGCGGGGGAGTGACAGGCACAGGCGGCGTCTCCAGCACGGGACGAATCTCTGGCGAAGGTGGAAGCTCCGGTAGCGGCACCGGAAGCGGAGGCGCCAGTGCAGGTAGCTCGGTCACGACCCTGGGCTCGAGCCAGACACTGGGTTCGTTGACGGCGGCGGAGGCTACCCAGCTCTGCAACGACACCTTTGCCTATTACGGACAGACGGTCAGCCAGGCGACCTTGTGCAAGGCGGCGGGCCTGACATACGCGGTCTCGAGCAGTGCTCCCACGGACTCCAAGTTTCAGCAGAATTGCACGAGCCGCGAGAGCTCCTGCCTAAATGCCGGTGCCGCCAGTCCCAGTTGCAGCACTATCCCGGCGAGCTGCACCGTAACGGTGGCGCAGTACTCCGCCTGCATCGCCGATACGGCCACCGCCTTCAACAGCGGGGTGGACGGGCTCGCCAGCTGTGCCACGGTCACTCTCTCCGATGAAGCCGCGATATGGGACTTCGTAACCGCCAATCCACCGGACAGCTGCGCGCCAATGGCGGCCTTGTGCGCGACCGTGGACATCCCAACCCCGGAACCAGGGAGCAGCGGTTCGGGGGGCGCCGGAGGCAGTGGCGGAAGCTCCGGGGCCGGAGGTTCGCAGGCGGGTGGGGGCAGCAGCGGTGGCAGCACCGGAGCTGGCGCCTCCGGTGGCTCGCCTGGTGGTGGCAGCGGGACCGTGCCGTCAGGTGGCGCGGGTGGCAGGAGCGGGGTCGTACCGACGGGCGGCACCGGCGTTTCGGCCGGGGGCGGCGGCAGTACCGGAGCAGGTGGCTCGAGCGGCTCGACTAGCGCAAGCGGTCTGCCCGGTGATGTGGCGAAGGCGGCGGGTACACCCTTCGTTGCCGCTCACGCCATGACGCGTGCCCTGTTCGCCTCCTACACAGGCCCGCTCTTTCAGGCCTTGCGCGCGTCCGACAAGCAGACAAAGGACATTGGCAGCGTAGCGTCGAGCGGGCTCGCGGATCTCGCTACTCTCAGCACGTTCTGCTCCGGGACGTCGTGCCAAGTGACTACGCTCTACGACCAGTCCGGGAATGGCAACGACATGTGGAGGGCGGACGACCCGAGCACGAATCAGCCCGGGACAGTGAAACCGTGCGACCTGATGGACATCGAGTATTGGCAGATGTCCGACGGTACCCAGGTGCCCATCGCGGTCGAGTCGGGAGCGATGTGGAAGAGCACGGCGCAATGTCTCAGGAATCGGGACAAGACGAAGAACATGCCCACGGGTGCGGCACCGCAAACTGAATACGCCATTTTCCACGCCAAGTACCTGAACAACAACTGCTGCTTCAACTACGGCAACACCAACAACGCCATCCAGTACTCCGGCCCCGGCACATTGAGCTCGCTCAACTTTTCGCAGATCACGTTTTGGTCCGAAGGAACGGGAAACGGACCGTGGCCTATGGTCGACTTTGAGACCGGCGTCTATGCCGGCAACATCGCAAAGTGCGGCTCTGGCGTGCCCACCAGCGTTCAGTGCACCTCGACCGGGCAAAACCCCAACCCGTCGGTTACCTTCGATATCGTGACGACCCTCTTCAAGCACAACGGGGTCGACCACTGGGCACTCAAGACCGGCAATGCCAAGTCGGGCGCACTTTCAGTCAACATCGACCTCTCTGCCCTGCCCGCCGGATACTCGCCACTCAAGCAATTGGGCGGTTTGGGGCTCGGTGAAGGTGGTGCGGGCGACTCCAACGGCACCGGTGGCTTTTCCGAAGGCGCCGTCATGGCGGGCGAAACGACTGACGCCACCGACAACGCGATTCAGCAAAACATCGTTAGTGTGTACGGCGAGTAGGCCAGCTACGGGACAGGAGCAATCGGTTACTCTGCGTGACCAGGACTTCCGGCTTGTCGGCCTCGGCGTGGGCGCCCGAGCACCCCAGAGCCGCTTGATGTCGCGCAGCGCCTCTGCGTGATTCCGCTGATTGCGAACTGGGGAACGTCCAGGTCTCGCCTCTACTGCGCTAAAGCTAAAGCCGATGGCGGCAGGACCGGCGGCGTGCCGGGAGGGAATCGTGGATTGGGGGTGGGAGTCGCCAGCGGGGTGGCGGGGGCGCAGGCCCGGTCAGCAGTAGCGGCCCCGCCGGTTCGCCCGGTAGCGGGGCCGGCGGCGCGGAAGGCGCGGGCGGCGGGCCGGGGACGGGGGACTGCCGGCATGGGCGGGGGCGCCAGCGGGGGCTAGCCACGCCGGCGGTGGTGCCGGCGGGGCAAGCGCTCGCCTGCTGCCGCTCCTGGTCGATGCCCGAGATTACTTGGTAGCCCTCGGCGTCCATGAGGCAAGACTGAGGGTGGTGTCCGTCCCCACTGGCCGAAACGATGGTCAAGGGCACAAATATCGCTTGCATATGGCTGAGCTTGTCCGCAAACTATGCCGCCATGGGTCGCTCCTCCAGGCGTGTGGCATATTTGGCTCTTCTTTGCATGAGGGTCGCTCCTCTTTCTCCGCTGCTTTTGGCATCACCCGCTGCGGCAGAGAGCAGGCAGGGCCAGGAGCGAGAGGCTCGCAAAGCCTGCCTGGCCGGAGACTACGCCAAAGGGGTCGCCATTTTGTCGGCCCTGTTCGTCGATACCAAGAACCCAACGTACATCTTCAACCAGGGACGATGCTTCGAGCAGAACCGCCGGTATGAGGATGCCATCGCCCGGCGAGTATCTCCAAACCGGGTCCATGAACCTGACTCCGGACGACAAGAGCGCAGCCGAGCAGCACATGGCACACAGCAAAGAAATGCTCGACCGAGAGCGTGCCACTTCGCCGGCGCCAGTGGTCGCCCGGCCCACCCCCGCTGTTGCTACTACCGACGCGCCAGCCGCAGAGTCTTCCCCGCCTGAAGTCGTCCGAACCGAATCCCGGCCAACATCTACCGCAACGGGCTCCGGTCTGCGGATCGCAGGGATAGTGACGGCATCAGCGGGAGTTGCGCTGGTGGCGGCAGGCGTCGTTTTCAGTCTCGAAGCCAATAGCCTGCTGACCGACATGTACAACAAAGTCGATGGGTATTCTAGTGGCAAGGCGTCTGATGCAAAGCTCTGCAAAACACTGGGGTGGGTCGGCTACGGAGCTGGTGCGGCACTCATCGCCACCGGAGCGATCCTTTATGGCGTCGGACTCAAGGCCAAGGGGGACTCGTCAGCCGCCGTTGCTCTCCTGCCGGCAGTCGGCGCCAACCAGGTAGGCGCCATCCTCTCTGGAGCATTCTGATGAAGACCAGTATCGGTATCGAAGCATTGCCTTCTGGCAAAATCACACTCTGGGGCGCGATGCTGCTCCTCGCCCTTGTGGGCTGTGCCCGCAGCTTCGACGTAGGTAGTCTGCAATGCAACAACGGCGGTGGCTGCCCTGTGGGGTACGTCTGCTCGTCCACCAGCACGACCAAGCTCGGAACCTGCCAGCCCGCACGCCCTGACGGCAGCGCGGACACGGGGCTCGAGGGAGGGCGAGGAGGCGGCTCGGGCGGCGGTCCCGGCGGTAGCTTCGACGGTGCTGGTGCGGCTGGTAAGCCGGGAGATGCCAGCCCGATTGGCGCCGGAGGCGCACCCGTAGATGCGAACCCGATTGGCTCGGGTGGCAGCCCGATTGGTGCGGGCGGCGCAAGTCCGATTGGCGCGGGCGGCAGCCCGATTGGTGCGGGTGGCGCAAGTCCGATTGGCGCGGGTGGCAGCCCGATTGGTGCGGGTGGCGCGAGTCCCATTGGCGCGGGTGGCAGCCCGATTGGTGCGGGTGGCAGCCAGCCCCCGGATGCGCCGCTTGGCAGCGGAGGGACGGCCTCGCCCGATGCGCCCGTCAACACAGGTCCGGACGCCCCGATCACCCTGGCCAACGGCGCGACCTGCACTAGCGACAGCCAGTGTACCAGCACCCACTGTATCGACGGTGTCTGCTGCGCCACGACTTGCAGCGGGTGCAGCGCGTGTTCCAGCGCCCTGAATGGCAAGAGCGACGGCACATGCTCCCCCGTGCTAAGCGGCCAGGATCCCCACAATACGTGCACGGACGAGACCGCGACCAACCAGTGCGGCAACGATGGCAAATGCGACGGCACCGGCGCCTGTCACAACGTCGGCTCGACCCACATCTGCGTGCCGGCCTCATGCAGCAGCGACGGCACCACCTTCACCCCTTCGACGACCTGCAATGGCGCCGGCAGCTGCACAACCGCGACCCCGCAGGCCTGTGGCACATTCCAATGCAGCACCACCGGCTGTCTCAAGACCTGCTCGGCTCAGTCCGATTGCGGAGCAGGGAACTACTGCAACACCTCGGCCGGAACCTGTGCTGCGACCCTAGCCAACGGCTCCCCCGCGACGCAAACTTATGAGTGTACCTCCGGGATCGTGGCCGACGGTGTGTGCTGTGACAAGGCCTGCACGGGCTGCTCGGCCTGCACTCTCCAACTGAACGGACAGCAGGGTAACGCAAAGGACGGAGAATGCCTGCCCGTGGTCGTGAACCAGGCCCCGCCTGCCACCCACGCTCCTTGCGCAGCGAATCCGCCCTGTGGTCTGGACGGCAATTGCGACGGGAATGGCGCATGTCACTACACAGCAGGCGGCACCCAATGCGCTACGCCATCGTGCTCGGGATCGACGCTTACCACGAGTGCCTGTGATGGTACCTCGCACGCATGTGCCCAGAGCACCAGTCAGTGTTCCGGCTCCGAGACGTGCGCCTCGGCCACGGCCTGCCCAACCGGTAGCTGCTCCAGCGATGCCGACTGCATAACGGGCTATTACTGTACATCAGGGAGATGCACCAAGCAGAGTGGCTACGGAAGCACCTGCACGGCCAACGACCAGTGCCAGAACGGCAACTGCGTCGACGGCTACTGCTGCAACAGCGCCTGTTCCGGGCAGTGCCAGACGTGCAGCAGCACCCCGGGGACATGTACGACGGTTAGCTCCGGTCCACCAGTAGGTGGCCGCACGGCCTGCAAGAATGCTGGCCAGACCTGCGGTGGCTCCTGCAACGGCAGCTCACCCACCTCCTGCTACTATCCTGGCACGAGCACAACCTGTGGAAGCCCATCGTGCTCTACCACCACATCCAGTATCACCCCTGCGTGCGATGGCAGCGGGGACTGCACCTCCTCCGTGACGACCTCCTGTGGCTCGGGCGACTACTGCAGCGGTGGCACCTGCACTGCACAATCGTCAAGCGGCTCGTGTTCGAGCAACATTCAGTGTACAACCGGCAACTGCGCGATCCCGAGCGGCAGTGCGAGCGGCATTTGCTGCCCATCTGGTGAGGTGGACCACGGCGGATCATGCTGTGCCCCCAGCTGCGCCAACAAGTGTAGCGGCGGCAGCGACAATTGCGGGGGCACATGCACCACCTCCTGCTCGGGCGGAGAAACCTGTTACAATGGGAACTGCTGCACGCCCAACAATTCCGCGTGCAACGGCAGAGCCTGCGGATCAGTGTTGAACAATTGCGGCGGCACCATCACGTGCGGGACGAACAGTGGCAACTGCCCATCCGGATCCGGACAGACGTGTAATGGGAGCGGGGCTTGCGTGTGCTCACTCGGCTCCTCTCTATGTGGGACGTGTATGGGCTGGAATTTCGCTGACGGGACGACCGACGGGTGGACGGTTGATCCGGGCTACCTGGGCTCAACCGGAGGAGGGGTCACGGGAACAATCTCGGCGAGTGCTGCCAATCCCTATTCCGGAGAGTCATACTCTCTTGCCGTTCCCGCCAACCTGAGCACACCGGACGACAACGCGAATGTCTCGATCTCACTTTGTGGTAGCCCGGTCAGCCTCGGGGGTTATACGCTGAGCTTTTATGTCTACTTCACCAGCGACGGTGGGGCGCCGCAGGGCTTGGATGTTATGTGGAATGCACTCACCCCGAACGGCCTGGTTGCGCAGGGGGAGATGAGTTCAACGTATGCGATCAACGCGGATCAATGGTACAAGTGGAGCGCCAGTTTAAGTGGGGATGCTGACACGTTGGTGATAGCGTTCTATAATTACTATTCCGGCTGGGTAGGAACCATCTACATCGCCGATATCGCGATAACGGGGTCTTGAGCCGTGTCGGCTTATCTTCCTGCCTGAATGCCGGTCCCGCCATTCCTACTAGCTGCAGTGCTATCCCGGCGAGCTGCACCGTAACGGTGGTGCAGTACTCCGCCTCCATCGTCGATACGGCCACCGTATTCAACAACGGGGATGAATCGGCTCGCCAGCCGCGCCACGGTCCTCTCTCCGACGAAGCCGCGAGGCGGGCCTTCCAAGCGTCTACGGCGCACCAGATGGTGTCGGCTGCACCATCAAGGCGCACATCAGCATCCAAGAGGTGAATAACGATGAAAGGGGGACCGCACAAATGTCAGACCTCGACGATAGCTGGTGGCGCCGCCTGTTTCTCGATGCCCGTACCCACCGTGCCTGGGTAGATCGAGCGGTCGACGACGGGCTACTGCACCGGCTTTATGAGCTGTTGCGCATGGCGCCTACGAGCGCCAACAGCCAGCCTGTGCGCCTGGTTTTCGTCAAGACGGCGCCTGCCAAAGAGCGGCTGCGCCCGGCCCTAAGTGCGGGCAACGTCGAGCAGACCATGGCAGCACCGGTCACCGTGATCGCGGCCTGGGACACGGAGTTCTACGATAGGATGGCGAAGCTGGTGCCGCACCAGCCGGACATGGGCAAGCGGTTTGCTGCTATGGAGTCGGCCAAGCGCGCAGAGGTTGCGAGCCTGAGCGCGGCGCTTCAAGTTGGCTACCTGATCGTGGTGGCACGCGGGCTGGGCCTCGACTGCGGCCCCATGGGCGGATTCGACCCGGGGGTCGTGGACTCCGCCTTCTTTCCCGACGGAAAATGGAAGTCATTGGTTCTGGTCAACCTGGGTTACGGGGACGCAAGCAAGCTACACCCGCGCGCGCCCCGCCTCGACTTCGACGAAGCCTGCAAAATCGTCTGACCGGGCTGCGCGGGTTATCGTCGCACATCAGGCGCCTCCGACGACGCGCCGGCAATCGAGACTTTCAAGAGAGAGCGAGGAGCGGCCCACCCGTGCGCCTCTTCTCGGCGCACGCTTCGCGTGAGAGGAGATCGGACTTTGCCGGACGGTCGCGGAAGGGCTTTTCGTGGGCCCAGCAGGAATCGAACCTGCGACCTACGGATTAAAAGTCCGCAGCTCTGCCAATTGAGCTATGGGCCCGCGGGGGCATTGCAAGCGATAGGTTATGCCGGCCGGGCGGCCGGGCGGGAACCTATAGCACGGTTAGGGCGGTGGCAGGGCAGAATTTCGTGCCGCGCTCGGGCGGAAGCGGGCCTCGCGCCATTGCGGATATTTTCGTACATTGACGGACATCTTAGTGCGGGTGACCTTGGCGCGTCCGCGTGATGACGGCTACGGAATTTGACACCTTACCCCGATAGGATCGAATGTTCTTGGGAAAGGGCCAGTGCGATGCGCCTCGAGAGACCAGCAGAGCTGCGACGTGCTATTCGCGCCAAGGTGCGCTTGCCGGCCAGGTATGCCAGCGAAAGCCTGGTGGTCGAGGGGGTGGTCACCGACGTTAGCCCCGACGGGCTGTTCTTTTGCTCCGACTACCTCGACGGGGCGGGCGAGCTGGCGCGCATTTCCCTGGATATCCCGTGGGACCGGGCGCCGCTAGAGCTGCGCGGCCAGGTGCGCTGGGCTAGCGACGCGCCCGAGGTCGCTGGCATGGGCATCAAGCTTTTCGACTTGAGTCTGGAGGATCGGATGGTTCTCTCGTCGCTGGGGGTAGCCGCGCTGGGGAGCAGCGCCCTGGCGGTACCCGGACAGTGAAGCGGGCGGCTCGTAGCCCTACGGCCCAGGCTAGGGTAGCTTTTCGAGGTAAAAGGCGGGCCAAGCCATGAAAACCGCGGTCGCTGTCACTATAGCGGGGCAAAGGTTCACGTTGCGCAGCGACGAGGACGAGGGATTGGTGCGTGACATGGCCGCCCACGTGGACCGACGGCTGCGCGAGCTGCAGAAGCAAACCCGCGCCGCTGACACCCAGTCGCTGGCTATTCTGACCGCGCTGCAGATCACGGAAGAGCTGTGGCGGGTGCGCCGCGAGCACGCGGAGTTGCGCAGGCAGGTGCGGGACAAAGGCCGGGCGATCCTGCAGTTCATCGAGCGCGAAGGTCGGGTGTGAAGGTCGGGTCGGGCGTGAGGGTCGGACGCAAAGGCCGGGCGTAAACGGGTGTAATGGCTAAGGAAGTTGACGTATGGCCGCGGTTGTGGTCGTAATAGGGGGTGCGTACGCGTCCGCTGGTCCCCCGGCGCCGGAGACGGCGACCACAGCAGCTTCGTAACTCGCTCGGCCTCGGCGGCCTTCTGGTCGTTCTGACGGCCGTCAATATCTATTTCTTTTTCTTGCGCCACGATACCTCGGTCAGGACCCTGATGACGGCCTCGACCGCCAAGTCGCTCGAGGGGGTGAGGCAGGAGGCCATGACCCAACTGATCCCCCCGTCTTTGCTCGGCGCCGCGTACGACGCCAAGAAGCAGGTGAAGCTGGGAGCGCAGACCACCCAGCCGCTTGCTGACGACGGTGCCTTGTTGGGGCAGTTCGGCCCGGCGGATACGCTCAGCGTTGTGCTGGCGCGCGAGGGCTTCGCCAACCTGGCCGGCGCCGTCTCGGCGGCGCTGGCCAAGCTCGTCGACCCCAAGCTGATCCGGGCAGGCGAGAAGTATCAGGTCGATCGCGACGACGAGGGCAACCCGCGTGCCTTCGAATACATGCCCACTCCGGTTTTGCACTACTCGGTCACCCAGAAGCCCGACGGCTCCTGGCAGGCCAAGAAGCAAGAAAAGGCGCTCGAGATCAAGACGGTGGAGGCCTTCGGTGGGGTGGATTCTTCCCTCTACGAGTCGGTCAGCAAGGCCGGGGAGGGCGGAGCCTTGGTCAGTCTGATGGTGGACCTGTTCGCCTGGGACATAAACTTCTATACCGACACTCACCCGGGTGATCACTGGAAGGTGGTGGTGGAGAAGCAATACCTGGGCGGGCAGTTCTATCGCTACGGCCGTCTGCTAGCCGCCGAGTACGGCGGCAAGGTCGGTACCTTCCGCGGCTTTTACTGGAACCCCACCGGTGAGCACGGGCGTGGTCGTTACTACGACGAGAAGGGCCAGGCGCTGGCCAAGACCATGCTCAAGACGCCCCTGCGCTTCGTGCGTATCAGCTCGAAATTCGACCGCCAGCGCTTTCACCCCATCTTGCACGTGGTCAAGGCCCATCTCGGTGTCGATTATGCGGCTCCTCAGGGAACCCCAGTCTGGGCGTCCATGGGCGGGAAGGTGTTGCAGGCCGAGATGATGCGTGGATCGGGCAACACCATCGTGATTGCCCACGGCAACGGGCTGCAGACGCGCTACTACCATCTCTGCCGCTTCGCCAAGAACCTCAGGGCGGGCAAGCAGGTCCAGCAGAAGGAGGTCATCGGCTACGTGGGCATGACGGGCCTGGCGACGGGGCCCCATCTTCACTTCAGCGTGGTGAAGAACGGGCAATTCATCGATCCCGCCAAGGTCTCCGTGATGCGCGAGCCGGGGCCGTCCAATCGGGCCGCCTTCTTGGCCGCGATCCGGCCGCGTCTGGCGGCTCTCAAGGCTCTGCCCGCCGTCATGGCCAAGAACTAGCCCCGCACCGGTGGCTGGGCTCGTGGTCTGGCTAGCGGCTGGGGTGGGCGAGAGCGTCGTCGCCTGACTCGGGCCCGGTTTTTTCCGGCTGCTCCTCGTCGTCGAAAGCGCCCAACTCGCGCAGCACTTCTTCGTCGTGGACGTCGTTGACGTCATGCGCGCTGTTAGCACGGACCGGCTCGGAAGCTGGCGGCTCGGCCGCGCTCTCTTGCTCCCGACGTCGCCGGTAGAACAGGACTTCCTCGGCCAGGCCCAGCACGATGTAGGCCAGCACGAGAAAGAGGAAAATGAAGGCTTTGACGAAGCCCGACCAAAACCAGGCGGCGCAGGCTCCGCTGACCAGCAGCACCACCCCCACCGTCTTAGGGCTGAAGCGGAGCTCCTTGAAAGAGCGGAAGCGGATCCGCGATACCATCAAGGCCGACAGCACCAGCACGACCGCCGCGGTAGAGCCTTCGCTCAAGACGCGCGACTGCCCGATGTTGTGACTTACGATGACCACGAACACCAGCAGGCTGGCCGCGGGCGGGATAGGCAGCCCCAGGGTGAACTTGCCCGGCTTTTTGTGCTTGGTCTGTTCGTCCCGGCGCGCCAAGACGTTGAACCTTGCTAACCGCATGGCCCCCGCGCACACGAACAAGCCGGCGATCAGAATGCCGGTCATGCCGAAGGCGGTCATGCCCCACTTGTAGACCAGCAACGCCGGCGCCGCGCCAAAGGTGATGACATCGGCCAGCGAATCGAGGTCGCGGCCCAGGTCGGTCTGGGTCTTGGTCAGGCGGGCGACCCGTCCGTCGCAGGCATCGAAGAACAGGCCAAAGCAAATGGCCAGCGCCGCGAGATAGAGATCCTCCTCACCGCGCCCTGCCGCCGTCAGGGCCAGCGAGGTGAAGCCGCACAAGACGGAGGAGAGGGTAAAGAGGTTCGGAAGTATGTAGTATGTCTTCCGGAAATCCACGCCGTGAGGATACCATGGCGGCGTGTCTTTCCTACGTGCCTTCGCCACGGTCGCGTTCATTGCCGTAGTAACCTCCCTGGGGAGTCTCTGGGGGCTGGTCTTGCGCCTCCTCGATCCGAGCGGGGACCGGGTGCTCGACTTGGCCCGGGCCTGGTCGGGCTGGGTGACGACTTTTGCCGGGGTCAAGGTCGTGGTCGAGGTGCGCGGCAGCCTGGACCCGGCCCAACCCTATGTTTTCATGGCGAACCATGCTTCGTCGCTCGACATCTGGGCGGCGTTCGTGGCCATTCCCCGGCGGGTGCGCATGATCGCGAAACGTCAGCTAAGCCGCATTCCTTTGTTCGGCTGGGTCATGTGGGCGGGTCGCTTCATCTTCATCGACCGCTCGAACGCGGTGGCGGCACGCCGCAGCATCGACGAAGCGGGTGAGCGCATCCGCAAGGGGGACTCGGTGGTGATCTTCCCCGAAGGGACGCGTACCCGCGACGGCACGCTGGGGCCGTTCAAGAAGGGTGGCATCCATCTCGCGGTCAAGGCTGGGGTACCCATCGTGCCGGTGGCGTTGCAGGGCACGCGGGCGTTGATGCCGCGGGGAAGTTACCTCCTGCGCGCGGGCACGGTGCGCGCGATCATCGGTCAGCCCATCCCGACCCAGGGGCTTTCCGACGAGGAGCGCGCGGGGCTGAGCGAGCGCGTGCGGGGGATTGTGGAGGGGATGCTAGCGCGGGACCTTCACCAGGGTTAGCGATGCTAGTACAGGACCTTCACCAGGGTTAGCGACGCTAGTACCGGACCTTCACCAGGGTTAGCGACGCTAGTACATGACCTTCACCAGGGTTACCGACGCTAGTACAGGACCTTCACCAGGGTTAGCCCGCAGGCCGGTGCGGTGACGCCGGCTTTGGTGCGGTCGCCCGCGGCGAGCACGGCAGCGACCGTGTCGGCGCTCATCTTGCCCCGGCCCACGCCCACCAGGGTACCGGCGATGATGCGCACCATATTGCGCAAAAAGGCGGTTCCTTCGACCTCGAGCGCGATCAGGGCGCCCGCGCGGCGCAGGTCGAGGCGACGAATGATGCGCACGGTGTTGGTCCGGTCGCAAGCGGACGAGCGGAAGGCGCGGAAGTCGTGCTCGCCCAACAGCACGGCGGCTGCCTCGCGCATGGCGTGCACCTCGAGCGGGTCGTAAACGTGCCAGCTGTACCTGGCCCAGCGGGGGGAGCGCACGGGGTGGTTCCATACCTGGTAGCGGTAAAGCTTGCCGCGGGAGTCGTGCCGGGCATCGAATCCCGCGGGCACGTCGGCCACCTCGAGCACGGCGATCTCGGGCGGCAACTGGCAGTTGAGCCCGCGCAGAAAGCCGATGGCTGGGATGGCCGATGCCACCTCCACGCTAGCCACTTGCCCTTCCGCGTGCACCCCGGCGTCGGTGCGCCCCGCCCCGCGGACCAGTACTTCCTGCCCCGTCATCTGGCGGAATGCCTTCTCCAGCCAGCCTTGCACGGTGGGCTGGCCATCCTGACGCTGCCAGCCTGCCAGGCCGGTACCGTCGTACTCCACGACCAGGCGGAGCGTCCGGGTCGCGGCGGTCGCGGTCGTTGCGGCCTGGGGCTCGTCCACGCGGCTAACCCGACCTCGGCATGGCCACAACGGTGAGCAAATCGACCCGCCGACCGGCCTCAGAACTCGAACATCAGCCCGGTGAACCAGGTGTTGTCGCCCACGCGCAGCACGTTGCTGCGGTACAGGCCATTGCCGTCGACGTGGGCGAGCTCGAAGAAGGCGTAGGTGTGGTTCACCCCGCTATCCGAGTCGAACTCGTGGGCGGCCTCGGGATCGAGGAAGTCGAGCAGGAAGGAAAGCCCGAGCGCTCCCTGCCAGCCCGGCGTGCCGCCCTGGCCGTGCCCGCCGCCGGGATAGTCTGGCACGTTACCGTCGCCGTTCTCGATGGTCCAGATGGTGTAGTTGAGGCCGAGCTTGGCATAGGGCACCAATGGGATCTTCCAGCGCTTGACCAGCTCATCCATGCGATAGATCACGAGGGCGGCGAAAGGGATGAGACGCAGGGAGGTGTTGTCGCCGGTGGCCACGCAATGGTTGGGGTCCTGCTGCAGATCCGCGTAGTTGCAGGAGCTGCCGTTTTCCTTCCAGTAGCCGATGGTCGCTCCCACGGCCAAGGTGCCGAAGACTTGCAGGACTTCCCAGTCGAACTCAAGCTGCCACATGGGCCGGCTCGACGTGCCGAAGAGGAGCTGGTTGGGGGGGATCTGGTGGGTGACGCCATCTATGGGGCTCGTGCGCAGCAGGCCGGGAGCCGAGTCAACATCAGGATAGAAGAGGCCGAAGCGTGCCTCGATGGCGAAGTTGCGCTCGCTGCCAGTCCAGTGCGAGGCAGGGGGCGGCTCCTCGGCCGCCACATTCTCTCCTTCTTCGTCGTGGTATATCGCCTGCGCGCTGGCCGGGCCGGGCGTGAGCAGGCTCGCTGCCAGCAGTAAAATCGCGTGGCCCGAGTGACCTTTGCGTGGACCTTTGCGGCCGCGCCGGCGCCAAATCAGCAAGGTGAACCCGGCACAAGCGACGAGGCAAAGGGCGCCCGGGCGGCCGTGCCAACCGGCCAGCGAGCAGAATCCCCCTTGCGCGGTGCCGCCCAGATTGCGGTACTCGGTGTAAAAGTCCACCGTAGGGATCGGCTGCTGGTAGACCACGGAGGACTCGGGGATGGCGCCGATGTTGCCGAACTTGTCGACGGCGGCGACGCCGACGCCGTACCATATGCCGTTTTGCAGTCCCTCGATGCGGGCGCTGGTGGCAGTCGAGGGCAAAAGGCCCGAGCACAGGAAGAGTGGGTCGAGGTCAGAGAAGGCGCTGGGGGACGCATCTGTCGGAGCGAAGCTTGGACACAGGGACGCCGAGGTCTCGTAGGACGCTCCGTAGCTACCTTTGGGGTAGACCTGGTAAGAGTCAGCCCGACTGCAGAACACCTGCACGCCAGCGAAGTTGGTGTCCGTGGCCGGGCTGAACGTGGAGGGCCAGCCCCAATTCACGTCCAAGGCGCCATCGCCCTGGCCGGGGGGGGGGAGCGGGCTTGTCGTGTATGGCTCTTGTCCGCTGATGTTGATAGTGAACGAGATGGAGGTGGTATCAGGATTGGTGGTGCTACCGGTGGTGCTGACAAAGTAATAGACGGTCACCGCCTGCGGCCCGGTATTAGCGCACACGTCTGTCGAGCTGCAGGTGCCAGTGGCGCCACACGTCCCGCTGCCGTTAACGCCGAGGCTCCCGAACAAGGTGGAGACCGCGATCGCCTGGCTGTAGACGACGTTCGCGTTCTCGAAGTTCGCGATGTTGCCGCTCGCCGGGAATTGGGCTGCGGTCGGGGTTTCCAGATTGGTGCAGACACTGGCGAGGGTGCCAGTAGTGACTGCTGAACTGTCGAGGCAATTGAAGGCTCCGGTGCCCGCGTAGAACCCGTAGTAGCCGATGCCGCTGCCGCTATTGCAATTCTCCAGCAGGTTCGTGATCTTTTGCGAGGTGGTGGTCGCCTGCTGGACGGCAATGCGGAAGTAACCGGTGCCGTTCTGACTGATAGTGTCGCCCTGGCACTCGCAGCGCGCCCGGTTAAACCAGTACTGCTGCTGGGTGCTGTTCATCTGAATCCAATTATTTGGTGAGCTGTAGTACTCGGTGTAGAAAGTGAAGTCCGATTGGGACAGCGCGGTGCACGAAGTGCTCGTGCTCGTGCTGGTCGAAGTGCTAGTCGAGGTCGTGATCTGGGCCGCGCTTCGCCCCGAGGCCAGTAGGGCCAGCATGGGCGCGATGACCATGGCCGTTCGCATGAGCTTGGTAGGCATACCCGAGCTGTGGGAGATGCAATGGCGGTGCCGGTCACCCCGGGCGGCGAATCCCGCGCGCGCGGGCACGCTTGGCGGAGCTGCGGCTGGCCTGGGCCGCCCGGCTTGACCGGCTGGCAAGGGAAGCAAGGACGGTGCGCCAACTTGACAATTCACGGCGCCATCTTAACCCCCGCCTCGCAATCCTCCCAATACGCCGTTGCGTCCCCCCCATTCCCAGCCTACCCTCTTCCATCCCAGCGCCAGGCGGGGCAACCCGTCACTTGGGCAGGTGAACCAGGCTGGCCGCGCGGCGCAGCTCCTCGACCTGGCTGGGCGCTAGCGCGATGTCGCCATAGCGCGCCGAGGTATAGGCGTCGGTCACCCGGCCAAGCTCAGAGGCTCCTTCCACGCCAGCCTCCCGCAGGCGCGCCAGGTACTCGTGGGGGGTTTCGCTCGCCCGGCGTGCCGCACCCGCTGCGGCCAGGCGTTTGAGCAGGGCTTGGTAGATGAGCACGACCGGGCGGTCAGCGCGGCGTGGCGACGGCCCGCGGCTGCGCTTGGCCCAGCCCCGCCCCCGTTGGCGCCAACTACGCACCAGAGCGAGCAGAATCAGCACGAGGGTGAGCTCCAGGACGTGCTTCTTGGTGATGAGCCTGACTCCGCGCCCGGGAAGGCGGGCACGGTAGGGTAACCCGAGCCGCTGGCCCAGGCGCTGGGCGAGCATGAACTGCTGGCTGGCGCTGTACTCGATCACCCAGCGGCCCCAGAACAGCTCGGCGGAATCGAGCAACTGGCCGAGCTTGCTCATGTGAGCGGTGCGCGACTGGGCGGGGGTGGCATCGATGCGCACCCAGCCTTCGCGCCCGAGATAGGCTTCGATCCAGGAATGGGCCCGGCCTTCCCGCACCGTTACCGTGTCGCGCATGGTGTTCCATTCCCCGCCCAGGAAGCCATTGACGTAGCGGGTGGGAACTCCCCCTAGCCGCAGCAAGATGGCCGCGGCCGAGGCAAAGTACTCGCAGTGGCCCGCCTGCTCTACGAACAGGAAGTCTTCGACCGGGTCCGCCACGCGCTCGTCGCGTCTCAGGTCGGTGGTGTAGCCGTGGCTGTGTCTGAGCCAGTCCACCACGGCCTGGGTCTTGGCGGCGGGCGAGTCCTGCCCGGCCATGATCTGGCTGGCCAGAGCTGCCACGCGGGGGGTGAGCGAAGCCGGCAGGCGCAAGTAGTTGGCCAAGGCGCCCTGGGGCAGCTCTTCTACCGGTATATGCGGAATATGCGGGATACGGGGAAGATGCGTCGCCTCGGGTGCTGCTAGCTGGTCGGGGCGGGAGAAGACCCGGTAGCGCGCGCCGAGAAAATCTGCCATGGGCTGGCGGTGATCGTAGGGGTTGGCGGGATTGACCCGAAACATGCGCAGGGAGACCTCGTCCGACCAACGGGGCTCGAAGTCGGTGGCGATCAAGGTTCCGAGGGGCAGCGCGGGAGATTCGAAGCGCACGGGGCGATCGAGGGCAAAGGCCACGGGGTGGCCGAGGGCTACGATCTCGATGGTCTGCTCCAGGGCGGGTCCGCGAGCGGCTGCGCGTCCTTCGGGGCTGGACGCGGCCAGAGGATCCCTCACCTCGTAGCTGCGGCCGGCGGGGCCGAGTGGGGAGAGCAACAACTGAGTGCGCGTCCGGTCGTCGCGCGACCGCAGCCACTGGCCGGCCTCGTACACGTCGTACACCGTCCCGCGCCAGTAGAGACCGGCGATATAGCCCTCGCGGGCGCGGTCGTCGGGCAGGGCGGCGAGCGCAGGAATCTGGCAGTGCATGACCACGGTGCCGTTGTCGGTGCTGATCAGGCCGTGGCGGCCCAGCTTGACCTCGTCGGTAAAGCCGGCGATGCCCACCGCTCGGCGCACGCCGCCCAGAATGAAGCCCAGGCCCACCCGCGGCACCAGGGCGAAGACCAGGGCGGAGCCGACCAGCACCGCCGCCGCCACTCCCGCGGTAGCAGCCAGGAAAGGCGCCCCGACTACGCGCCGCGAATTGAGCACCCGGGTGGCCACGACCGGCTCGGCCGGGCCGCGGGTCGAGTGGCGCACGATGTAGTTGTCTTCGATCTCGCGCCGCAGGTGGAAGAGGATCAGGGCCCAGGTGGTCAGCACGGTGTAGAGAGCGAAGCCCACCATGAAGAGGGCGCTAGTCGCCGTCCAGGCGGCCGCCAGCATGACCAGGAAGGAAAGGATGAAAATCTGGAGGTAGTCGCGGTTGCTGCGCCGCTGGCACAGTTTGACCACCAAGAGGAAGAGCACGAAGTCGAGGAAGGGCGACAGGTCGACGTCGGGGAAGCTGCGGCCGATCTTGACCACCACCAGGGCGAGGAGAATCAAGCTGACGGCGTTGACCAGCCGGGCCGCGCGCTCGACCAGATCGCCCAGGCGGGACCCGGGCTCGAGGTAGAAGGCCAAGCCTAGCCCGAGCGCGACGAGAGTCAGGGCCAGGGGCGAGAGGCTGCCATTCGCGGCGAGGGTGAGGACGGCGACGATGGCCAGGAGGAAGGTGGTTATCTTGTGGATGACCCGGAATCTCACGCCGTGCTCCCCAAGCTAGGGTTCTACTCCATTATATTAGACGCAAGCCCGCCGCCTACCAAACCCGGGCGAGGCTCAGCCACTACCGGCCGCCACCGACACGGTCACTTGCTTGCCTCGCCAGTGCCGCATGAGCACTGCGGGCGAGGCGGCCTCGCCGCTGCTCATCTGCACCAGCGCCAAGCAGCGCAAGAGCGCGGTCGCGTTGCCGCTGGCGGGCGCTATGAACGTGTCGCCCGCGCACAGCCCGACCCGCAGGCCACGGCGCACGAACAGGATGGCCAGGGAGGCGGCCCGGGAAACCGCCGCCTCGAAGGCCTTGGTGCTGGCGGCGGTTCTGGTCTCGAGTACGATGACCACGCTGCGTTCGGTGTCCTCTTCGAATTCGCGCACGAAGGGCCGCCCGCGCCGCGCGGTGGTGCGCCAGTGGATGTCGCGCGGATCGTCTCCCGGCCGCAGCTCGCGCAGGCCGTGGCAGTCGCCGCTGCGGGCGCGGGTGACGCCCGCCCCGTCACCCAGTGCGCTGGGTTCCGCGGGCACATCTTCGTCGCTCACCGGCACCAGCGCCGGGTAGACGAGCAGGTCGGCTGGCGCTGTGATGTCGAGCGAGCGGCGCAAGAGCCCAAAGGGAAAGCGGGTTGATAGGCGCAGACCGCGCAGCCGCTCTATCCCGCGTTCGGGCAAAGTCCTGCGATAGAAGGTTTCTTGCTGGCGGCCGGCGGGAATCTTGAGGAAGAAGCAGCGTCGATCCACGGGCTTGCCATTCCCCGTGATGTCTTCGACCTCGAGGGCGAAGGCGGCCAGGCGCGCCTTGGAGTTGCGCACTCTTATGCCCACCAGAAAGGGCTCGCGAGCGTGCAGGGTCGCGGGTAGCAGGCGGGTTACCTCGAGCTTGCGCATGCATGACTCGGAGATCACGCCGTTGGCGATGAGCAGGCACAGGAGCAAGCCGAAGCTCAAGAACAGGAGATTGATCCCGCCATTGACGGCGGCAAAGCCGAGGAGGAGGGTGGCCGCGATGAACCACTTGCCTTCGCGGGTCAGCTTGAACCTGCGCGGTGGGCGCAACCAACGTCGCAGGCGGGCGTGGAGGTGGCTCACGGCTGCTACCCGGGAACGGGCACGCGCTCGAGGATATCGCCAATGATGCGCTCGGCCTCTTCGCGAGCGCGTCCCGTCGAATCGAGCTGGGAGGTCAGCACCAACCGGTGGGCCAGCGCGGGCATGGCCAGCGTCTTGAGGTCGTCGGGCAATACGAAATTGCGCCCTGCCACTAGGGCAGCCGCCCGGGCGAGATTGCGCCAGGCCAGCTCGCCGCGCGGGGAAACTCCGAGCGCAAGGAAGGGCGAATGGCGAGTCTCGCGCGCCACATCGACGATGTATCCGGCCAGCTCGGGTGCGAGCCTCACTCTGCTCGCCTGGTCCTGCAGGGCCGCGATCTCGGTGAGCGTCACCAGTGCCGTGATCTGGGTCAGGCCCTCCTCGGCCGGCGCTGGCGCTTCCAGCAACAGGGCGCGCTCAGTCTCGGCCGAGGGATAGTCGATGCGGATGCGCAGGGCGAAGCGATCCATCTGTGACTCGGGCAGGGGGTAGGTGCCGTAGTGCTCCTCGGGGTTCTGGGTGGCCACCACCAGGAAGGGCGGCGGCAAGACGTGGGTGGTGCCGTCCACCGAGACTTGATTGTCGTTCATTGCTTCGAGCAGGGCGCTCTGCGTGCGTGGGGTGGTGCGATTGATCTCGTCGGCGAGCACCACGTTGGCGAAGAGGGGGCCAGGCTTGAAGGTGAACTCGCCGGTGGTGGGGTCGAAAACCGATACCCCGATGATGTCGGAAGGCAGGAGGTCGCTGGTGAACTGGATGCGGTGAAAGGTGCCGCCGATGGACGCCGCCAAGGCGCGCGCCAGGGTGGTCTTACCCACCCCAGGCACGTCCTCGATGAGGAGGTGTCCGCGCGCCAGCAGGGTGAGCACGCAGTTGCGGATGGCCTCGGGCTTGCCGCGCACCACGCGGGCCACGTTGGCTTCGAGTCGCTCGACGGTGTCGGCGACGCTGTTGCGGGGTTCAGCCGCCAGGAGCCGGCTCATCCATCAATCATACATCCTTGACTCGCTTGATGGCGCCGATCAACTCGGGAATGCTCGCCTCCCACGTTGCCACCAGGCCATAGTCAGCCACCTGGAAGATGGGGGCATCGGGATCCTTGTTGATGGCCACGATCACCTTGGAGCTCTTCATGCCGGCGAGGTGCTGGATGGCGCCCGAAAGGGCGACGGCGAAGTAGAGCTCGGGCGCCACCACCTTGCCGGTCTGCCCGACTTGCAGATCGTTGGGCACCATGCCGGCGTCGCAGGCGGCCCGGCTGGCGCCCAGCGCGCCACCCAGGAGATCGGCCAGCTCTTCCAAGACCTTGAAGTTGGCCGCTTCCTTCATGCCCCGTCCACCTGACACCACGACCTTGGCCTCCGCCAGATCGGGCCGGGCGCTCTTGGTCGCGTGCAACGCCACCAGCTCGCTACCCAGGGTGTCGAGGGCAGGGGCGGGCTTGCTCACCACCGTTCCCGCCTGGGGTGCCGGTGCCGCGGGCGCGAACTCGGTCTGTCGCACGGTGCACAACACCACCGGGGTGGTGATCTCCACCTCGGTGAGAGCGTTGCCGGCGTAGGTTGGGCGGCGGAACGAGCGCGGCCCTAGCACGGCGACGATATCGCTAGCCATCCCGGCGCGCAGGAGGGCTGCAGCGCGCGGCAGCACGTCTTTGCCGGTGGAGGTGGCCGAGGCGACCAAGGCCGTCGCCCCGCTGTCCTTGACGGCCGCCGCGAGCACGGGGGCCCAGGTTTCGGCCAAGCCAGGCGCCAGGGCCGGATTGTCGTAGCACAGCACCTGATCGACGAAGCGAGCGGCGTCAGCCGCCGCGGCACCGATGCCGGCGCCGATGGTCACGCCGACCAGGGGGCCGCCATGATGCTTGGCCAGCTCGCGTGCCGCGGTAACCGCGGCCAGCGAAGCAGAACGGAGGTTCGAGGACGTCGTTTCCAGCAAGACCAGGGTTGCCATCAGATCACCTTTGCTTCCGTGTGGAGCTTGGCCACCAGCTCTTCGACCGAGCCAACCTTGATGCCGGCCTTGCGCGCTGGCGGGCTGGCGTGACTCAGCGTTTTTACCAGGGCATCGCCCTTCACCCCGAGCGCATCCGCGCTCACTTCCTTGAGCTCTTTCTTCTTGGCGGCCATGATGCCCTTGAGCGAGGCCAAGCGCTGCGTATCGTCCCATTCGGCGCCCGGAGCGGCCAGCGCTTCGTTGCGCACCGACTTTTTGCCGATGATGCGCAGGTCGACGGTGGCCACGGCGGGTAGGCGGACGCGCCTAGCCTCCACCCCGTTGTCGACCTCGCGTTCGACCGTGGCGGACTTGCCGTCAGCCGCCAGCACGATCGACGATAGGAAAGTCGCCTGGGGCCAACCCAGGTAGCCGGCCAGCAGCTGGCCAACTTGATTGTCATCTCCGTCGACGGCTTGCTTGCCCATGACCACCAGGTCGGGCTTCTCGGTCTCGACCACCGCTTTGAGGGTGCGCGCGACCAGGTCAGCATCGAGGGCAGCGTCGTCGCCAGCGACCAGGATGGCGCGATCGGCACCCATGGCCAGCAACTGGCGCAGCTGCGTGGTGGTGTCCTTGGGGCCGATGCTCACCACTATTACCTCGCCCGAGCGCTCGCCGCCCTTGCTCCTTTCCGTCAGGCGCAAAGCCGCTTCCACGGCGTACTCGTCGAAGGGATTCACCTGCCAGGTAGTGCCAGAGAGGTCGACGGTGCCGCCGCCGACCTTCAGCTTCAGCTCGGGGTTGGGAACTCGCTTACAGGGCACAAGGATCTTCACGCGGACCTCCTAGGAGTGATTCGTTCGAACAAGGCAGCTAGGGCGTCGTGGTCTGGAGCGCCTCTTCCAGATGGACGAGGATCTTCTCGTTGGTATCCACCAGCCAGACCGTGGCGGGGTTGTTCTGCCGGTGCGCGCGCAGCTCGCTCACCATCGCGCGGGCCGCCTCGGCCGGATCGGCGCCACCGAGCCCAGTGCCGAGCCCGGGCACGGCGATCACCTGGAAGCTGCGTTGGTTGGCTGCTAGCAATGCGGCGCGCATGGCGCGGCCCACGTTCTCGACCGCAACTTTTTGCCCCGGCTCCTCCATGGTGGGGGCATGAATCACGTTCTTGGCCCACAGCCCTCCCGCGTTGGTCACCACGGCCGCTCCTATGGCGATGGGCGCCAGCGACATCGCCTCGCGCTGGATGGTCGGCCCACCCTTGCGCGAGAGCACCCCCGCCACACCGCCACCCATGATCCCGAGCGAGTTGCCCGGGCTGACCACGGCGTCGACCGCCATCTCGCTGATATCCGATTTCGCCAGGTGGATCTGCATATAACGGTGCGCCGTCGCGCGACGGCCGTGCCACCGTAGCATCAAGCTCGGCCGAGCTTCAACCTTAATAGGCTCGGTCGGCAATAGCCTCGGCCGGCGGGGCTACCGCTCCGGCGTGGGCGCCTAACCTCGTAGTCGCAGTGCGCCTGGGAGGATGGCGAAGGTGGCGGGCAACCGCCCTGGAGTCTCCCCATCGATCTCGATCGGGATCGCTTTACCGTCCACTGGTGTAAGGCATAGCTTGCGGCAACGCACCTGCTGCACCTCGGGCATGGTCAGATGGTGGCCAGAGTAGATGCGATGTATCTTTGCCACGACTTTTGCGCGGCCGAGGTCGCCCACCACGACGAAGTCGAAGTGGGCATCGTCGAGGACGGCCTCGGGGCAAATCTTCATACCCCCGCCGAAGAAGCGCCCGTTGCCCACCGCGGCCAAGAGCATGGTCGTGCGGCGCGCCTCCCGGCCGTCCACCGCTACCAGTACCTCGGCGTTGTCGTAGGTGGCCAGGGAGCTGATCACGGCGGAGAGGAAGGAAAGCCGCCCGCCGAGTCGCTTCGAGCTCCGGTTGGCCCGCTCGGCGACTACGCTGGAGAACCCGACCGAGGCGACGTTGACGAAGTGCCTTGACCGCTCTTCACCGTCGCTGTCGCAGAACGTCACGCGGCCCACGTCCAGTCTGCGTGGTGCGCTCGTGCGCACGCGCTCCGCGGCGGCGAAGACCCCCTTGCCGATGCCCAGGCCACGACAGAAATCACCGCCAGTGCCGCGGGGGATTACGCCCAATTCCGCGTCGCCTCCTGCCTCGACGAGCCCATCCGCCACCTCCGAGATGGTACCATCGCCCCCGCAGGCGATGACCAGTTTGCGTCCGGCCATGGCTTCGTCGTGGGCAATGACGCGGGCATGCCCCGGCCGTTCAGTAAAGCGGGCCTCGAAAGGACCGAGACCGTCGCTGAGCGGGCCGACTAGAGCGGCCCAGCGCTTCTGGCTCAGGCCGCCGCCCGAGCGTGGATTGACGATGACTACCGGCTTGTCCACAGCGGCAAAATAGCACGCTACGCCCCGGATAGAGGTCAAAGCACCCGAATCGCACCAACTGCGAACGAATGCCCATCATTCATCCCATCATGGGCCAAATCATCGGCTAAACTGCGCCGCCCATGGCCCATCAATATATCTTCACCATGCAGGATCTGCGGCGCGTCCATCCCCCCAACAAGGAGGTCCTGAAAGGCATTTATCTGTCCTTTTTCCCGGGCGCCAAGATCGGTGTAATCGGGGGCAACGGCGCCGGCAAGTCGACCCTGCTTCGCATCATGGCGGGCGTGGACAAGGACTTCTTTGGCGAGGCTCGGCCAGCGGATGGCATCAGCGTCGGCTTTCTCCCGCAGGAGCCGCAGCTCGATCCCAGCAAGGACGTGCTCGGCAATGTGGAAGAGGCGGTAGCCAAGACCAAGGAGCTGCTGCAGCGCTTCGACGTAATCAACCAACGCCTGGGTGAGGACATCTCGCCCGAGGAGATGGAGAAGTTGCTCGAGGAGCAGGCCAAGGTGCAAGATGCCATCGAGGCGGCCAAGGGCTGGGACCTCGAGCGCACGCTGGAGATTGCCATGGACGCGCTGCGCTTGCCGCCGGGCGATGCCGACGTGACCAAGCTGTCGGGTGGCGAGCGCCGCCGGGTAGCTCTGTGCAAGATTCTCCTCGAGCGCCCCGATCTCCTGCTCCTCGACGAGCCGACCAACCACCTCGACGCCGAAAGCGTCGCTTGGCTGGAGCATCACCTGCAGGAATATCCCGGCACCATCGTGGCTATTACCCACGACCGCTACTTTCTGGACAACGTGGCGGGCTGGATTCTGGAGCTCGATCGGGGTGCGGGCATTCCCTGGCAAGGCAACTACTCCTCCTGGCTGGAGCAGAAGCGCAAGCGTCTGGAAGGGGAGGAGAAGGCCGAATCGGCGCGGCAGCGTACCTTGGCGCGCGAGCTCGAGTGGGTGCGCTCCTCGCCGCGGGCACGGCAAGCGAAGTCGAAGGCCCGTCTGGCGGCCTACGAGCAACTGCTCGCGGAGGAGACCCAGAAGCGCGATGACGTGGTAGAGATCAGCATCCCGCCCGGACCGCGCTTGGGCGACGTGGTGGTCAAGGCCGACAAGCTGGGCAAGGGCTATGGCGACCGCGTCTTGATCGAGAATCTGTCCTTCAATCTGCCTCGGGGTGGCATCGTCGGAGTGATCGGCGCCAATGGTGCCGGCAAGACCACTCTGTTCCGCATGATCATGGGCCAAGAGAAGCCGGATAGCGGCGAGCTGCGCATCGGCGAGTCGGTCAAGCTCTCCTATGTCGACCAGACGCGCGACGCTCTCACGGGCACCAACTCGGTGTTCGCGGAGATTTCCCAAGGGGCCGAGCTCTTCGAGATCGGCAAGCGGCTCATCAATGTGCGCGCCTACGTCTCGGGCTTCGGCTTTCGCGGTCCGGACCAGCAGAAGCGTCTGGCCGACTTGTCGGGCGGTGAGCGCAACCGCGTTCATTTGGCCAAGCTCCTGCGTAGCGCCGGCAACGTGCTCCTGCTCGACGAGCCCACCAATGACCTCGATGTCGATACCTTGCGTGCGCTGGAGGATGCGCTGTTATCCTTCCCCGGCTGCGCCGTGGTGATAAGCCACGACCGCTGGTTCTTGGACCGGATTGCCACGCACATGCTGGCGTTCGAAGGCGACAGCCAGGTGGTCTGGTTCGAGGGCAACTACCAGGACTATGAAGCCGACCGCAGGCGCAGACTAGGCGCCGAGGCGGCTCAGCCCCACCGCATAAGGTACAAGAAGCTTGTCCACTAGTAGCGCTCGGGCCAAGCCCGCCCGAGCTCACGCGACTAGGCAAATTTGCGGACTGGACGCGAAAGGGATTATCATCACAAGACCATGATCTCGTACGCCGACCTCGAATTCGCCATCCAACGCTGGAAGGCCCGCACAACCGGCGCGCCCGAGCCCGCGGCCCCGGCAGCCTCCGGTGCCGTCGCGGGGGAAATCCCCGGCTCCGGCTCCCAATCAGAAATACGCTCGGACGCCCAGTCCCACGTCGATGTCGAAGACGAGCGGCGGATAGATCCATAGCCCGGGGGCGATCTCCAGGTAGGCCTCGAGCCAGCTCGGGCGGCGGAAGGTGAAGTCGAGTCCTATGGGCACGCGCGCAAAGAGGGCGGCATCGCGGGTTTGGTTGTTGTAGACATAGCCGTTGAACGCCATGCGCCCACCGGCGCCCACGTGCCAGTCCAGCTTCACCGCCGGCCACTGCACCACGAGATTTTCGTACAGATAGTCGACGTTGATGCTGAAGAAGTGGTAAGTGCTGTTGCAGAAGTTGCCGTTGTTATTGTTGCAGTAGCCGTAGCCGGCAAAGCCGAGACCGAAGTCGAGGGCATCATTGCGGTCCAGGAAGAGCTTGCCGACGATCGCGGTCGGGTCGAGGATCTGCACCCCAAGGCCGAACGGACGCGAGGTGCCGACTTCGGTCGCGCGCGCGGAGCCGGGGCCGAGCACGAGCGAGGCGAGCAGAAGAACCGAGAGGATGACACGTTTCATCGGGGCAATACTATGCGATCATGGCCGAGCACGCCACGCAGCTGCGGGGTAGGGATGCGCGAGGGCGCATTTGGGCTATAGATTGGCCAGGTCATCGTGAGCTGCCCTTTTCCAGCACGCGTGCATCGCGTGCATTGCGTGCGCACCGGCGCCGCTGTCTTTGCCCTCGCGTGTGCCGGCGCAGTCGCCTGTCGCGGCAAGGCCGATCTGGGCCACGGTCGAGGCCAAGGCGGGCCGCCGCCGCCCGGCTCGGGTGAGGCTGCAGGCCAGCTTGCAGGCTCGGCGGGCCAGACCGCCCAGCCTGACGGGGCCGCACGCGCCGCCCTCGCTGGCCCGCGCTCCGAGGGCACGGCCGGGGAAATCGGGCTGGCGCCGGGCCATGAGCCTGGGGCCGACCCCAACGATCTTCTCCCTCAAGCGCATGGCCTTGCCCGCGAGCGTCTCGCCCTTCAGGTGGCGCCTGAAGGAGAGCGCTGGGTCGATGGCGAGGAAGCGCGTCGTCGCGGTCTCGCCCTGGTCGACCTCTCCGACGGTTTCGCGCCCGGCATCTTTCAGGACGGCAAGTCCGCGACCGGGGTGCCGTTACCCAATCGCTACCGCGCGGTGTTCGTCGGGCTGGCCAATGACCGCAGCGACGGCGACGGCGAGCCACTGCGACCGGGCGAGCGCAACTATCTCGAGCTCTATGGCATTCCGCCCTCGCTGTCGGTGTTGCGCCAGCGCTTTATCGAAGATGCCGAGCGCGAGTGCGGGGTGGATGCGGCCAAGCTGCTCGCGGTCGATGGCATCGCCACCTGGGGCAAGACCTCGGAAAAGAAGGAGCTCGCTCGTCAGCACGGGTTGGCGCAGAGGCTCCTGGCGGCGCAGAGCCGGGCCGGTGTCGCTTCCTTGGCGGAGCTAGCCGCCAAGGAGCCTCGCTATCGCAAGGATGTCAAAGAGCAGCTGCGGGCGGACAATGAGCGGGCCGCATTTGCCGAAGTGGAGAAGCGTCTGATCTGTGAGGGCTTGCTCGATCCCGCTCGGCATCAGCCCGGCTGGTATGACGGGCCGATGCGCAACGCGACGATGAATTTCCAGCAGAAGAACGGGATCTTCGCGCAAGCCGACCTGACGCGCTCGACGCTGGAGGCGATGACACGGCCGCCCCTGCAGAACGACTTCCTGGCCCTGCGGCGCGTGCTGGCCGAGCGGGCGGCCCATGCCGGTGGCGTAGTGGAGGACGGCAGCGCTGTTGAGGCAATGCCGCCCGCCCCGCGCGGCGAGCCGCGCCAGGTGCCGACCTACCGCAACCGGGCGGGAGAGGCGGTGCCGGTGCCTGACCTGGTGGGGCAGGCTACCCTCTCCCTCATGGCAGGGCTGGGGCTCTCCCGCGCGGCCGATGCCTTGGCATTTTTTCGACGTCACCCCGCGAGTGATTTTCGCGCTCTGCGCGCGGCGGTACGTTTCCCGCCCTTGCCCGAATATTACGGCCCGGCCATGGATCTGCTCGCGGAAATCGACAGGGGCGATGTCTGGTATGACTTGCCCTTCGACGGCAGGGGCAAGCGGCTGCCCCAACCGCGCGCGCGCTTTCCCTCCTTTACCTTGTTTGTGCGCTGGCGCGGCGAGAAGGTTCCGCTGGTCTGCTGGCGCACCACGATTGGCGGCTGGCGCTCGGAGCTGGCCACCGATGGCCAGGAATATTATCGCTACAAGGAATCAGACGTGGGGCCGCGGGTGTGGCGGCACATCGTGGCCGCGCCGGTGTGGCTGCCCCCGGCTACTTCACCCCTCGGGTCTATGGTGAAGACCAAGTGGGTGGCCGGGGCCTACCCTCACGTCGTAAACTACGACGAGACCGGCCCCGGCTATCTCTCGGCCTACGGGCTGGTGGCCGGCATTCACGAAGAGATGCGGCGCCGGGCCGATGGCAGCCTGGCCCTCTCCGACGACGGAATACGCACCCACGGCTCGTTCGACTACCTGTCGCTGCGGGGGCGCTATTCTCACGGCTGCCATCGCCTCTACAACAACTTGGCGGTGCGCCTGTTCTCGTTCGTGCTGGCTCACCGCCATGCCCGAGCGCTGGGGCCGATGGCCCTGGGCTTCCGGCGGATCTTTTACTGGGAGGGCGAAATCTACGACATGCGTCTGCCCACCCGCGGCTTCTACTATGAGCTCGAGCCGCCCTTGCCTATCGAAACTCTGCCTGGCACGATCAAGGGCAAGGAGCAACGACCGCTGCGGGGCTACGTGGCAATCCCAGGCCTGCACTACGACCATCGCCGGCCAGCCCCGGTTCTCGAGGGCGGCAAGTCTGGCATTGACGACCGAGGTGCACCATGAGGCCCGCTATCATGCGTTGGACACGCCGGGGCGTGAGCAGCGCGATCCATCGTGCGGTCGGCAGCACGAGGTCAGGGCGCGGCTACGCGCGCCTCGTGCTCTTGCTGATCGTCCTTGCCGGCACCCGCGCTCCAGCCGCGCCCCGGGCGAGTCTGTCCGCCGCGTCGGATGGCAAGCTCGAGCCCGAGACGCCAGAGGCTAATCCCTACTCGGCAGACGTGACGCTACGCTTGACCGTGACGCCAGCCCTGAAGGCGGTCGTGATGTGGGGTGGAAAGACGTTGGCTCAACTCGCACCCGGTCGCATGGAGGCTGACATCGTCAGGCCGCGGGGCAGTGGGCCGCTCGACCTGGAAATCAGGGCCGACGGCTATCTGCCCTACCACACCCGTCTTTACACGGATCGCGACAACCGTGATGGCAATGCCGACAAGGTCACGGTGCGTATGTACCGCGACGAGGATGCTTGTGGGCTCCTCGGCTATCGACGGGGCGGCACTCCGGGTGGCATGATGAAGTGAGGAGGCCGATCATGTTGTGCTGCTATGCCATCATTCCCGACGGAGAAAGCCTGCCCGCGGCCCTATTCATCGAGATTGAGGACGCGATGGACTGGGGCCTTCGCACCTATGGCCGCCAGTCTTTTCGCATCCGCTATCTGGAAGTGGCGCAGATCGAAAAGGGGGATCGCGCCGCCGCAGCGTTCCCGGCGTGAGGGCCTGGGCGCGATAGTCGCGCCGGCATGACTCGCGCGGATGACCGCACTTGATCGCGCACTCCGTTCGCGCAATGGTACTTTCCCGCATGCCGGATTCAGAGACCATACCGCCCACGCAGATGGTGGACGTCGCGCGCGATCTGCTCGTCGACACTGTCATCGGGGAACGCTATCGCGTGCTGGGTCGCATCGGCGAAGGCGGCATGGGCACTGTGTTCCGGGTTGAGCACATGCACATGAAGAAGGTGCTGGCGCTCAAGCTCCTGCGCTCCGAGTACAGCAGGGTGCCCGACGCCGCACGTCGCTTCGAGCGCGAGGCCCAGTCGGCCAGCCGACTTTCGCACCCCAACATAATCGCCATGACCGATTTTGGTCATGGCGCGGAGGGCGAGCTCTTCCTGGTCATGGAATTCGTGGCGGGTGAGACGCTTTCCGACGTGCTGGCGCGCGAGGGCCGCCTAGCGCCGACGCGAGCCTGCCACATTGCCAGCCAGATGCTGTCGGCTCTCGCCCACGCCCACGAGCAAGGCATTATTCATCGCGATCTGAAGCCGGCCAACGTGATGCTGGTCAAGGACGCGGATCCAGGCAAGCCCGAGACGGTCAAGATTCTCGACTTCGGCATCGCCAAGATGGTGGCGGCGCCGGGGTGCGGGCCGGAGCAAGGACAAGGACAAGGACAAGGAAATGATGAGCCGCTCACGCGCGGGTTGATGATATTCGGGACGCCAAGCTACATGTCGCCCGAGCAGGCCGCGGGAGAGGAAGTCGACGGCAGGGCCGATCTCTATTCGTGCGGCATCATGCTCTACGAGATGCTGGCCGGGCGTAGGCCGTTCTTGAGCGACGACCTGGTCAAGGTGATGGCGATGCAGATCACGGCGCCACCCCCGAGGTTGTCCGAGATCGCTCCCGAGGCGCACATCAGCGCCGATCTGGAGGCGGTGGTGATGCGGGCCCTCGCCAAGGACCGCAACCAGCGCTTCGCCAACGCCGCCGAGTTTCGTCACGCGCTGGATTGTTCGTCGACCGACGTGGCGGAGCTGGGAGCCCGCATTGCCGCGCGCTCGGTGCGGGCGGGTATTACGGCAGGTGCCAAGCTGTGGTCGCGGCGGGCCTCGGCCGTGACGGCGCTGCGCCGGATGGGGGCGAGGGCGCTCGGGCTCAAGGCCGCGGTAGACAGGGCGGCGCAGCCGGTCCTCCGGCACCTGCCCGCGCGCTTGCGCGGCCTCGTCACTCCCACCCTGGCCGTGCTCTTCCTGATGCTGGTGCTGTGGCCCTCCCGGCCTCCGACCCGCAGCAAGCTTGCCTCGGTGAAGGCCGAGCCACCCAAGCCGAAGCCGGTGGCGGCCGAGCTCAAGTCGCCCATCAGGCGCATCGAGGAGACTATGGCCGATGGGCAGCTCACCGAGGCCAGGGTTCTCATCATGCAGCAGATCTCGGCTCACCCCCAGGAGGGGAGGGTGCGCTACCTGCTCGGCAACCTGGAGTTCGCCGACAAGAGCCCCAGCGCGGGGCTCCTGGCCTACCAGGAGGCGCTCCGGATGGAGCCGTCCCTGCGCGGCGATGCCGCTCTGCTCGTGAACATCCGTTCCCAGCTGCCCGACAAGAAGCTAGGCTTCCTCGCCTTGGAAATCCTCATAAGGCAAGTCGGCAAGCCGGCTAATGAGCTTCTGGCCGACATCGCCTCGAACGATCGGCGGGCCGAGTTTCGCAAGGCAGCGCGAGATGGGTGCGAGACTCTTGGCTGCGCATCCCAGGTCGACCTGGTGGCAAGCTATGCCATGGATCTGGCCCAGGCCCGCAGCTGCGAGGACAAGCGCGTCGCCGTCCAGGGGCTCGGGGCAACTGGTGATGCGCGCGCCATCGAGCCTTTGCGTAAAGCGCGGGCCGAGCGGCGCCCCTTGCTCGGCGGTTTTCTTTCCACCGGTGGCAACGGCTGCGTGAGCAAGGATATCGATGCAGCCCTGACCGCGCTCGGCGCCCCTCCCTCGCCGCCCGCTCCGCGGCGCAAGCGCCGGTAGTCTCGGTCACGCCCGGTCTTTTTGCGTGCGCAGCCGCGAATGCTTCACGCTGTAGGTGAAGTAGACGACGAGGCCGAGCGCCATCCAGGCGAAGAGACGGATTATGGTGTAGGTAGTCGCGGTATACATGAGCAGGCCCGAGGTGAGGGCGCCGCCCAGCGGAACGAGGTAGTCGCCGCCGGGGACGCGGAAGGCGCGCGGAATCCCTGGCTGCTTGCGGCGGAGAATCATCACGCCCAGGCTCACCAGCACGAATGCGAAGAGGGTGCCGATGCTGGTAAGCTCGCCCAGGACATCTATGGGGAGCAGGCCGCCCGCTATGGCGCAGGTGACTCCGGTCAGGATGGTCGTGACGTGGGGCGTGCCGAAGCGCGGGTGGACCTTGGCGGCGAGCGGAGGCAAGAGGCCGTCCCTGGCCATGGCAAAGAAGATGCGGGGCTGGGCGAGCAGGAGCACCAGCATGACGGAGGACAGCCCGGCAATGGCACCGACCTCGACCGCGACCTCCAGGGAACGCAGCCCGGTGACGGCGATGCCTAGCGCTATGGGGTGGGGCACCGACAACCTGGTGTATGGCACGACGCCGGTGAGGATCAGCGAGACCGCGATGTAGAGCACGGTGCAGACCGCGAGCGACCCCAGAATGCCGATGGGGAGATCGCGCTGGGGGTTCTTGGTCTCTTGCGCCGCGGTCGACACGGCATCGAAGCCGATATAGGCGAAGAAGACCATGGTCGCTCCTTGCAGCACTCCGGAAACACCGAAGCGCCCGAAGCTGCCCCGATTGGGCGGTATGAAAGGCACCCAGTTCGTGCGCTGCACGAAGGGCGCCGCCGCGGCGATGAACATGAGCACGACCGCGAGCTTGACCACGACGATGACGCTGTTGAAGCGCGCCGACTCCTTGATGCCGACCACCAGGATGACGGTCACGGCGATGACGATGAGCATGGCTGGCAGGTTGACCACTGCCCCGGTGGCATGCAGCGGCCCGCTGGCTTCGCTCCAGACGAACGGTGCCTGGGTCCACCTGGGCGACAGCTCGTGCCCAGTGACGTTCTTGACGAAGGCACACACATAGCCTGACCAGCCCACGCTCACCGTCGCCGCGCCGACCAGGTATTCTAGTATCAGATCCCAGCCTATGATCCACGCCACCAGCTCGCCCATGGTGGCGTAGGCGTAGGTGTAGGCGCTACCCGCTATGGGGATCATGGACGCCATCTCGGCGTAGCACAGGCCGGCGAAGGCCGAGGCGACGCCGGCAACGGCGAAAGAGAGCGCGACCGCGGGGCCCGCGTTGGCGGCCGCTGCCCGGCCGGTGAGCACGAATATGCCGGTCCCGATTATGCCGCCGATTCCGAGCAGGATCAGGTCGGGGGCGGTGAGGCGACGCTTGAAGCCGTGGCTGTCTGCGGCATCCAAGCTCAGCTTGGCGAAGGACTTGGTCGCGAAAAGCGGGCTGGCCATGGAGAATGACTCGATACTCAACTCGGGGGTTTGCTTGGCTTGGACCTGGCGCACTGTACGCCCCAACCCGCACCAGCTCAATCTCGTGCTTTTCCCGCCGATGACCTTGGGCAGAGATCCCGTGGGGGATGGGGACTCGAAGCAACGTGAGCGACCGACCAAACGAAGGGCCAGGGTGGACCTGCTCGGCGCCGGTATCTGCCGTCGCGACGATCTTGCTCGTGGACGACGAGCCGCTGTTCATGGCGGCTTGCGCGCGCTCCCTAAGCGCCTGGGGCTACGCGGTGCGCCAGGCACGTCATGGCGAAGAGGCCCTGCAGGCCCTGCGCACGCAATCGGTCGATGTCATCCTGTGCGATATCAACCTGCCTGGGATGAGCGGGATCGAGCTCTTGCGCGCGGTGCGTAGCCAGGATCGCGACGTCCCCTTTCTCCTGATGACGGGAGGTCCCGAGCTGGAAAGTGCCCGGCTGGCGGTCGAGTGGGGGGCGCAGAACTACCTCATCAAGCCCCTGGCGCTGCCGAACCTGCGCGACATCCTGCAGCGGACGGTCGAGAGCTACCGGTTCATTCGCAGCCAGCGCTCGCTCTTCGATTCGAGCGAGCGCATCGTGCTCGAGACGCACGAGCTTCGCCAGCAGTTTGGGCAGGCGGTGGCACAGGCGTGGATGGCCTTCCAGCCCATCGTGTCCTGGTCGAGTAGGTCAGTGGTAGCCTACGAGGCCCTGCTACGCAGCACGGCCACCAACCTGGCATCGCCGACCGCCATGCTGCAGGTCGCCGAGAGCCTGGGCGAAGTCCACAACTTGGGCCACATGACACGCGGCCTGATCGCCGAGGTGATGAAGCACCATCCCGAGCTCCCGGGGGTGTTCGTCAACCTGCACGTCCTGGATCTGCTCGACGATCAGCTCTATGCCGATAGCAGCCCCCTCCTGCCCTACGCACGGCGCATCCACTTCGAGATCACAGAGCGCATGGCGCTCGAGAAGGTTCCCGACACGCGCGAGCGGGTGGCGCGTCTGCGCCAGCATGGCTATCGCATCGCGGTCGATGACCTGGGCGAAGGCTACTCCGGCCTCAACAGCTTCGCGGCGCTCGAGCCCGATGCGGTGAAGTTGGACATGTCGCTCATCCGCGACCTCGATCGCGTGGCGGCCAAGCGGAAGCTGGTGCAGACCTTGGTCGGGTTGTGTCGCGAGCTGGGGACGCCTCTGGTGGCCGAGGGGGTAGAGCGGAAAGAAGAGGTGGCGGCTCTGGTCGATCTCGGGGTCGATTTGTTGCAGGGATTTTACTTCGCGCATCCCGACTATCCCCTGCCTCTGCCGAGGTTTTGAGCGCGGGAAATTTGTGTTGCGCCCACCGAGCGGCGGACGTAAGAACAGGGCGCTTTCATCGCCCCAAGCCGCTTCACGGAAGGACCCAAAAGGAAATGGCTCGCAAGACGGTAACCATCGACGGTAACGAAGCAGTTGCGTACATCGCTCACAAGACCAACGAGGTATGCGCGATCTACCCCATCACGCCCTCCTCCAACATGGGTGAGTGGGCGGACGAGTGGTCGGCCCAAGGTCGTACCAACATATGGGGGGTCGTGCCGGCGGTGGTCGAGATGCAGAGCGAGGGCGGTGCCTCGGCCGCCACTCATGGTGCTCTCCAGTCCGGCTCCCTGACCACCACCTTCACCGCGGCCCAGGGCCTCCTGCTCATGATCCCGACCATGTTCAAGGTCGCGGGTGAGCTGACCTCAACCGTCTTCCACGTGTCGGCCCGCACGGTGGCCACCCACGCCCTGTCGATTTTCGGCGACCACAGCGACGTCATGGCGGTGCGCCAGACCGGCTTCGGTCTGCTCTGTTCCGGCTCGGTGCAGGAGGCGATGGACATGGCCCTCATCGCCCAATCCTCCACTTTGGCTTCACGCATCCCCTTCGTGCACTTCTTCGATGGCTTCCGTACCTCGCACGAGGTGCAGAAGATCGAGCAGCTCACCGACGATGATATCAAGGCCCTGGTGACCGACGAGTTGGTGGCTGGCCACCGCGCGCGCGCCATGTCGCCTGATCGCCCCGTCCTGCGCGGTACCGCCCAGAACCCCGACGTGTTCTTCCAGGCCCGCGAAGCCTGCAACAAGTTTTACGACGCGGCGCCGGCCATCATTCAGGCCCAGATGGACAAGTTTGCCGCCCAGGTCGGGCGTGCCTATCACTTGTTCGACTACGTGGGTGCCCCCGATGCCGATCGCGTCCTCGTCCTCATGGGCTCGGGCGCCGAAGTCGCGCACGAGACCATCGACTACCTCGGCAAGTCGGGCGAGAAGGTGGGTCTGGTCAAGGTTCGTTTGTTCCGCCCCTTCGCCATGGCGAGCCTCATTGCGGCGTTGCCCAAGTCGGTCAAGGCGCTCGCGGTGCTCGACCGCACCAAGGAGCCGGGCTCGGCCGGCGAGCCGCTCTATCAGGACGTGGTGACCGCGCTGGCGGAGACCGTAGCCGCGGGCAAGCTGCCCTTCCCCATGCCCAAGGTCGTCGGCGGACGCTATGGCCTGTCGTCGAAGGAATTCACTCCGGCCATGGTCAAGGCCGTGCTCGACGAGCTCAAGCGGCCCGCCCCGAAGAACCACTTCACCGTCGGCATCGTCGACGACGTGACTTACACCTCGCTCGCGGTCGATTACAGCTTCTCCACCGAGCCGGACAGCGTGAAGCGCTGCCTGTTCTACGGACTCGGGTCTGACGGCACGGTGGGCGCCAACAAGAACTCGATCAAGATCATCGGCGAGGATCCCCAATTCTACGCCCAGGGTTACTTCGTCTATGACTCCAAGAAGGCCGGGGCGGTCACGGTATCGCACCTGCGCTTCGGCCCTGGCGTCATCAGGTCGAGCTACCTGGTGACCCAGGCACAGTTCCTGGCTTGCCACCAGTGGTCGTTCCTCGAGCGCTACGACATGCTGCAGTTCCTGCAGCCCGGTGGGGTATTCCTGCTCAATAGCGTGTACGGCCCCGCGGAGATCTGGGATCGCCTGCCGGTAGAGGTGCAGCGGCAGATCATCGATAAGAAGCTCAAGCTCTACGTCATCGACGCCTACAAGGTGGCGAAGGAAACCGGCATGGGTGCCCGCATCAACACCATCATGCAGACGTGCTTCTTCAACATCTCCGGGGTGCTCCCCTCCGCGCTTGCCATCGAGAAGATCAAGGCGGCCATCAAGAAGACGTACACGAAGAAGGGCGAGGAGGTGGTGCAGAAGAACTTCCGCGCCGTCGACCAGACCGTGGCGAATCTGATGGAGGTCAAGGTCCCGGCCCTGGCCTCGAGTAAGCTCAAGATGCCGCCCATCGTGGCCAAGGAGGCACCGCGCTTCGTCCACGAGGTGACGGCCGAGATCATCGCCGGCCGCGGCGACAAGTTGCCGGTGAGCAGCTTCCCGGTGGATGGAACCTTCCCCACCGCCACCGCGCAGTGGGAGAAGCGCAACATCGCGCTCGAGATCCCGGTCTGGTACCCCGATCTGTGCATCCAGTGCAACAAGTGCACCTTGGTCTGCCCCCATGCCGCTATCCGCACCAAGGTCGCGGATGCCAAGCTGCTCGAAACGCGGCCGCCCACCTTCAAGTCGATGAAGTACAAGGGCAAGGAGTTCGACGGCCAATCCTACATGATCCAGGTGGCACCCGAGGATTGCACCGGCTGCACCCTGTGCGTGGAGGTCTGCCCGGGCAAGGACAAGAAGGATTCGAGCAAGCGCGCCCTCTTGATGGCGCCGCAGATGCCTCTGCGCGAGGCGGAACGGGCCAACTACGCCTTCTTCCTCGATCTGCCTGAAGTGGATCGTCGCCTGGTCAAGGTCGACACCGTCAAAGGCTCGCAGTTCCTGCAGCCCTTGTTCGAGTACTCGGGCGCCTGCTCGGGCTGTGGCGAGACCCCGTACTACAAGCTGCTCACCCAGCTTTTCGGTGACCGTGCCATCATCGCCAACGCCACCGGTTGCTCGTCGATCTATGGCGGCAACTTGCCCACCACCCCCTTCACCACGACCAAGTCGGGTACCGGCCCGACCTGGAACAATTCGCTCTTCGAGGACAACGCCGAGTTCGGTCTCGGCTATCGCTTGACCATAGATCAGCAGGCCGGCTATGCCCGGGTGCTGCTCAAGAAGCTGGCCGGCCAGTTGCCCGGGCAGCTGGTGTCAGGGATTCTCGAGGCCGATCAGAAAGACGAAAGCGGCATCTGGGAGCAGCGCGCGCGCCTGCTCCCGCTCAAGCAGGAGCTGGCCAAGCTGGGCAGCAACGTCGATGCCAAGAATCTCCTCACCGTGGCCGACATGCTGGTGAAGAAGAGCGTGTGGATCGTGGGCGGCGACGGCTGGGCCTACGACATCGGCTATGGCGGGCTCGACCACGTCATTGCCAGTGGCCGTAACGTGAACATCCTGGTGCTCGACACCGAGGTGTACTCGAACACGGGCGGCCAGTGCTCGAAGTCGACGCCGACCGGCGCGGTGGCCAAGTTTGCCGCGGCGGGCAAGCCGACGGGCAAGAAGGACCTCGGTCTCATGGCCATGGCCTATCGCAAGGCTTACGTCGCCACGGTGGCGATGGGCTACAGCGACGTGCAGACCGTGCGCGCTTTCATCGAGGCGGAAGCCTACGACGGGCCGTCCATCATCATCGCCTACAGCCACTGCATCGCCCACGGCATCGATATGGCCAAGGGCCTCGACCATCAGGCCATGGCCGTCGAGAGCGGGGCGTGGACGCTCTATCGCTTCAACCCAGCCCTCTACGCCAAGGGCGAGAACCCGCTCAAGCTGGACTCGAAGCCGCCCAAGCTGACCTACGAGCAGTGGGCTATGAAAGAGACCCGCTTCCGCTCGCTGACCCAGAGCATGCCCGAGCGCGCCAAGGCCTTGATGGTTCAGGGACAGCAGGAGGCCGTCGCGCGGGTGAAGTTCTACGAGGCGCTCGCCGCCAGCGGAGGCGCTTCCCCCTTCGCTCCGCCCGCGCCGAACCCGCCCAAGGCGGAAGGCTAGCGCGGGGCCTCTCACTCCTTGCCCTGGCCGCAGGGCAAGGAGCGGGTATGTGAGGCGCGGCCCGCCCTTGATTCTTCATTCCGTCTGGCCGAGACGACGCTTTTCCGCCAACCGCGCCAGGGCTTGTTCGGCCGCCAAGTGGCGGGCACCGCTGGCTTTTGCCCATTGGCGGAGGAGCTCCTCGCAGGCGCTGCGCACCTCCGGGCTCGCATCGTAGGTGGCGAAGTGCTGGACAATCGCCGCCGACTCGGGCTCGCCGATAGCAGCCAGGGCGGAGACCAGGTTGACCTTGCCCCGGGAGGAGGCGGTGTGCATGGCGGTCTCGATCTGGGGCACGGCCCGGCGGCCGAGGGCTGCCAGACGCGCGATCGCCTGGGCGGGCAGGTCGTTGCTCCTCTGGGTGAGCACGTCGATATTGGCGCCAATCTCCCGGTATGAGCGATCCTCGCAGGCCCACCCCGAGAGCGGCACCAGCAGCAAGATGGTCAGGCGGAGCCGCAACTCGCTTGTCCCTCATCGTTGCTGGTCTTGCCCACGTGCCGGCGCATGCTCTTGGCCAGGGGTCCTTCTTGGGATTCCCTGATCGAGGAGTCGGGGCTCTTGGCCTCGCGCTCGGCTAGGGCGGCGAAGAAGGCTTCGCCCAGAGCCAGGAGCGCGGCGGGGGCCGCCTCGGCGAAGGCGCGGTTGCGCATCTCCGCTCCGCCATAAAGGCCACGCGAATACCAGGCCAGGGTCTTGCGCAGCTCGTGCAGGCGCATGCCCACGGGCGCGTACGCCACCACCAGCTCGGCATGGCGGCGCCAGACCGTGAAGCGCGTGGCCACGGAGGGGGGCGTTGGCAAAGGCTCGCCGCGCTCGAGGGCGAGCACGGCGCGGAAGAGCCAGGGGTTGCCTCGGCTGGCGCGCCCGATCATGACGGCATCGCAGCCGGTTGCGGCCTTCATATCGAGATAGTCGGCTACCGTGGCTACATCGCCGTTACCCACCACGGGAATCTGGGGTGGCAGGGCAGCGCGCACCTCGGCGATGGGGCGCGGGTCGACCGTGCCCGAGAAACCCTGCTCGCGGGTACGGCCGTGCACCGTGATCAGCGCGGCACCCACCTCGACCAGCCGGCGAGCAAAAGCGCTGGCGTTGCGCGAACGCTCGTCCCAGCCCGAGCGGTGCTTGACCGTGACCGGCACCGTGGCCGGTAGGACCGCGCGCACCGCGGCCACGATACGCGCCGCCAGATCGGGCTCGCGCATCAGAGCGGACCCGCACAAGCCGGCGGTTATCTTGCGCGCCGGGCAGCCCATGTTGATGTCGACAATGCTCGCGCCGGCCTCCACCGCCAGCAGCGCCGCGCGGGCCATGACCTCGGGCTCGCGACCGAACACCTGAACCGCGAAGCGCCGGCCCTCCATGCTGCGCCACATGCGGGCCGCGGTCTTAGTAGCGCCGTGGGTCAAGGCCTGAGCGGATAGGAACTCGGTGTAGGTCAGGGCGGCGCCGTGCTCCTCGCAGATGGTCCGAAAGGGCAGGTCGGTGACCGCCTCCATCGGGGCCAAGAGGGCTCCCGGTCCGATGTCGAGCTCACCGATGCGCATCGAGGCCAACCATAGCACGGGCCGCCGGTCGCCCAATCCTTGGTCGCATTCTTGCTCATGGCTGATGGTGGGCCGGCTTTCTGATGGTCATTCGATGGTGGCCCGCTGCCATTTCGTAGCGCTCCTGCGTCAGGCGGGTGGCAGGGGTCGGCCCGGCCAGATCCCGTCCCGCCCGGCGCGTCGCAAAATTGGGAGGCAGGTCAACTTATGGCAGCTTGCAACGAGCGAGAAGCCCAAGGATAGGCTAAGGTGTCAAACTCATGGGGTCAGGCAAGTCTATGGACGACACGGTACTAGGGGGTGCCGCTGCGGCACTTGGGCTCAAGCACGTTGACGAGCTGGCCAAGCTCGATCGCAAGAAGCTCGGCGGTTTCACCCAGAGGCAGCTCTTCGAGTGCGCCAAGCGTCTCAACCTCAAAGGGATCTCCAAGCTCAGCAAGGACCAGCTCGCCGCCGCGGTGAAGACGGAGTTGGCCGCGCTGGGCAAGGCGACGGCGGCTCGGGAGAAGAGCCCCGCGGGCGAGCAAGACGGGCCCAAGCCCGCTACCGCTCCGGCGGTAGGGGCGGGCAGTGCCGAGACCGCCTGGTCGCACAAATTCGAAATTCCCGACCACGGCAAGGAGGAGGCGCCTGCCACCATCCCGTGGTCGTATGGCTACGATCGCGTTACCGGTATGGCCGTGGATCCCGACCGACTGTTCGTGTACTGGGAGGTGACCGACGACGCCATGGAGCGGGCGCGGGCCAGCCTGGGCAGGGGCGGGCAAAGCGCGTGGCTGAGCCTGCGCATCTACGACACCACCGATCGGATCTTCGACGGCACCAATGCCCACTCCTATTTCGATCATCGGGTCGAGCGCGGCGATCGGCATTGGTTCTTCAACATCGGCAAGCCGTCATCGTCGGCCTTCGTCGACATCGGGCTCAAGTCGAGCGAGGGGTACTTCGTCAAGATCGTACGCTCGGGTCGCATCGAATTCCCTCGCCGCGAACCGGCGCCATGGAATGAACCGGAATGGCTGAGCGTGCGCTCGCTCGCGGGGCCGGTCGAGCACGCCGGGCGCGGGCCACACGTGCGCCGCCACGCGCCCGGGATCATGCCGGGCCCGCCGGCCACGGTCAACGGGCCTGGGCAGCCTCGCCACGTAGCCTTGTTGCCCTGGGAGGAAGTGGTCACCACCAGCGAGGAGGAGCACAAGGAAGTCGTCGAGTGGGAAGAGCACTTCACCGACGGCTCGACCGAGTTCCATCGCGAGACCACCTGGCAGAGCCCGGTCATGGTGTCGGCCTGGGAGGCCGGTCCTTTCAGCTTTCCCGTGTCCGCGCCCGAGCCGGTGCGCGAAGATTTCGTGGGGCCCACCCGGGTGTATCGAGTGGGCGGCCGCACTCATGTGGTACACGGGCCCTGGGAGGTGGTGATCAAGGGGGTAGGGGCGCATCAAGGTCGTGCGGTGGTGGCGCGTTGGGAGATTTATCGCTCGTGGGCCGGGGACGAGACCGTCATCGGCCAGACGCGCGAGGGACAGCAGGAGCTGACCATTCCCGGTAGCTCGGAGAAGCTGATGGTGGGGTCAAGCGAGAGGCGTTGGCGCTATGCCAGCGAGATGCGCCTGGGCGGCGCATCCGAGGTTTACCTGCTCGGCGCCAGCGAATTCCGGGCGCGGGGCGCCAGCGAGCGCATGTTCATGGGCGCCAGCCAGTACCAGATGCGGGGCGCGAGCGAGCGCCGCTTGGCCGGAGCGAGCGAGCTGCGCCTGGGCGGGGCGAGCGAAAGACGTCTGGGGGGCGCGAGCGAAAGGTCGGGGGCAAGCGAGCGGCGCCTGGGCGGGGCGAGCGAAAAGACGGGGGCAAGCGAGCAGCGCCTGGGCGGGGCGAGCGAAGTTCGTTTGGCGGCGCCGCCGAGCGAGGCTTCCTCGCCCTCCGCTGTCGGTTCTTACCCATCCACCGACGCGCCTGTGCAAGCGGCGCGTGAGCACAAGGAATAGCGACTATGGCTACCGGATACTTCGCGTTGGTCCTCCACGCCCATCTTCCCTTCGTCCGTCACCCCGAGGATCCGACGGTGATGGAGGAGCAGTGGCTGTACGAGGCCGTCACCGGCACCTACCTGCCGCTGGTGCAGATGTTCGAAGGGCTGCAGGCCGACGGCGTTCCCTACCGCTGCACGGTATCGCTCTCGGCCCCGCTCATCGCCATGCTCACCGACGACCTGCTCAAGCTGCGCTACGCCGACCACCTCGACGATTTGATCCTGCTCGCCGAGAAGGAGCTAGAGCGGACCAAGAACGAGCCTCACTATCACCGTCTGGCCGAGATGTACCACCAGCGCTTTCAAAGCCTCCGCCACACCTGGCGCTGTCACGACGGCAACCTGGTACAGGCCTTTCGCAAGCTGCAAGACGCGGGCGGGCTCGAGGTCATAACCTCGACCGCGACTCACGCCTTCTTTCCCCTCCTCGATCGCAACTGGGCCGCGCTGCGGGCTCAGGTGCACATCGCCGCCAACTTCTACGAGCGCCACTTCGGGCGCCGCCCGCTCGGCATGTGGCTCGGCGAATGCGGTTACGTACCCGGCGTCGATGAGCTCTTGCGCGAGGCGGCGATTCGCTACTTCTTCGTCGACAGCCACAGCGTACAATTCGCCGATCGGCATCCCGTGTATGGCGTCTACGCGCCGATCTACTGCTCGACGGGGGTGGCGGCCTTCGGGCGCGACACCGAGTCTTCCGAGCAGGTCTGGAGCGCTCGCTTCGGCTACCCCGGCGACCCGCACTACCGCGATTTCTATCGTGATATCGGCTTTGATCTGCCGCTCGACTACATCGGCCCCCACATCCATCCCGAGGGCCATCGTATGTACACGGGCTTCAAGTATCACGCCATAACCCACGATAAGCTGCACGACAAGTGGGTGTACGATCCCGAGGTGGCGCGCGGTAAGGCTGGCCTGCATGCCTCGCACTTCCGCGGCAACATGGAGAAGCAGGTAGCGCGTCTAGCCGCGGGCATGGACCGCCCCCCCATCATCGTCAGCCCCTACGATGCCGAGCTCTACGGTCACTGGTGGTATGAAGGACCGACCTTCCTGGCCGATCTCTTCCGCCAGCTCCACTTCGATCAAAGCGCGGTGCAGCCCATCACCCCGGGCGAGTACCTCGATCGTCACCCGACCAACCAGCTCGCCACGCCCTGCGCCTCTTCGTGGGGCCTCAAGGGCTATGCCGAGCAATGGCTCAACGAGAGCAACGCCTGGACTTGGCGCCATATCCACGCCGCGGGCGAACGCATGGTCGAGCTGGCCCGCACCAACTGGGGGGCGTCGAACCCCTTGACCGTGCGAGCGCTCAGGCAGGCCTCGCGCGAACTAATGCTTGCGCAGTCGAGCGATTGGACGTTTATCATGTCGACAGGCACGACCGTGCCCTACGCCACCCGCAGGTTTAACGAGCATATCATTCGCTTCTCCCGCCTTTACGACGACTTGAAGAAGGGCGAAGTGGACGAGAAGTACCTGGCCTCCGTTGAAGCACAAGACAACATCTTCCCCGACATCGACTACCGCATCTACGCCTCGTAAGGTGTCGGCGCCGCGCAAAGCTCGGCTGGCCCGCGAGACTCGTGTAACACCCACGCCGGTGCGGGACCAACCTGGCCGTCTCAAGGTGCTGTTCGTGGCTTCCGAGGTGGCGCCCTTCCGCAAGACGGGTGGTCTGGCTGACGTGGCGGGAACGTTGCCGCGCAGCCTGTCTCAGCGAGGCATCGACGTGCGGGTGGTGATGCCGCTCTACCAGGGCATACCGTGGGACCGGCTCGATCGCCTGGAAGGAACGTTACCCGTGCCCATGTACTTCGGCCAGGCTCGCGCCGGGGTCAGGCTGGGCCGTTTGCCCAAGAGCGAGGTGCCGGTATATTTCATCGAGTACAATCGCTTTTTCGATCGGCCGCATTTGTATGGCCCGCCCGGGCAGGCATACAGCGATAACCTCGAGCGCTTCGCTTTTTTCGCGCGCGCCGCCCTGGAGCTGTGCAAGACCCTGTGCTTCATCCCTGACGTTATCCATGCCAACGACTGGCAGACCGCCCTGGTGCCGGTGTACGTAAACACAGTGGAGTGGTCTAAGCCCCTGCATGGCTGCGGCAGCCTCTTCACCATCCACAACCTGGCGTATCAGGGCAATTTCGAAGGCGGCGCCATGTTTATCACCGGGCTGGGCCAGGAGCACTACAACTCGGCCGAGTTCGAGCATTTCGGCGATCTCAACTTGATGAAGGCCGCCATCCGCCACGCCAACCTGCTCTCCACCGTCAGTCCGACCTACGCGCGCGAGATTCAGACCTCGGCCTACGGCTTCGGCCTCGACGGTGAGCTGGCCCAACGCAGCCGCGATCTGCGCGGGGTGCTCAACGGCATCGACACGCATGCCTGGGATCCGGCCGCCGATCCGCTGGTGGCGGCGCCGTTCTCCGCACAGGACCTGACGGGAAAGCGGACCTGCAAGGCCGCTCTGCAGCGCCAGCTGGGTTTGCCCGAGCGACCCGAGGTCCCCATCTTCGGTATCGTCGGCCGTCTCACGCCGCAGAAGGGGTTCGACGTGCTCGCGCACGCTCTCGATCGGATCATGTCCTGGGATCTGCAGCTGGTGCTCCTGGGTGATGGCGATCCCGAGGCCGAGCACTTCTTCACCCATATCGCCAGCCGACGCAGCGATCGTTTTCGCGCTCATATCGGCTTCGACGAAGGGCTGGCCCACCGCATCGAAGCGGGCGCCGACTTTCTCCTCATGCCTTCGCGTTTCGAGCCTTGTGGCCTCAATCAGATGTACAGCCAGCGCTACGGCACCCTGCCCATCGTGCGCGGCACCGGTGGCCTCATCGACACGGTGGCCAACTACGACCAGGCGACCGGTCAGGGGACCGGCTTCGTTTTCTGGGACCTGACCCCGGGCGCCCTGGCCGATACCGTGGGTTGGGCCATGTCGACCTACTTCGACCGGCCCGGCCACATCACCCAGATGCGCCAGCGGGCGATGGGGCAAGATTTTTCCTGGGATCGAGCGGCGGCCGCCTACGAGCAGCTCTACCGTGAGGCTTACCTGCTCCGGCGGGGGCATGCGTTCCCGGACCCGGCGGCTGCTAGCTAGTGCGCCGCCATGCCCGCGAGGTGAGCCCAGGCAGCGCGGGCCTCGCTCACCCGGCCCAGGGTCTCAAGGGCGAGCGCTCGCTGGGTCAGCAGGGCGGTATCGGAGGGCGCCAGGGCCAAGGCGCGGTCGAGCACGGGCAGAGCCCGGGCGACGCGGCCGGCCGACAGGTCGAGGGAGCTCGTCCAGATGGCGGCCGACAGCTCGTGGCTGGGCTGGAGACAGCCCGCGGGCGCGGCCAGCGCGGCACGGTAGGCGCGAGCGGCGGGGTCACTGTGCGGGCCTTCGAGATCGAAGTACAGCTCGCCGAGGCGGAACTGCCATTCGCAGAGCGCGACCGGCGACTCGGCGGGAGGCAGCGCCATGGGCAAGACCGTGGCACCGCTTTCCACGTTGAAGGCGAAGCTAGCGGGAATCTCGAGGTCGGCGATCAGGCTTTGCCACTTGGGCAGCCGGCGCACGAACACCCGGCTGTTGCTGGCGCGAAAGACCAGGGCCCAGGCCCGGGGGTCCCAGAAGGCCACCCGGCGGTTGATCCCGGCGTAGTCGAGCAGGGCGGTCTCGACCCCGAACCCATCCATGGCCAAGGTCCATTCCGCGCGCGAGATATCGGTGCGTCCGAGCAGGCGGTGGAAGGCGCGGGGATAGGCGGGTAGGCGGGGATCGACGAATACCCGGAAGCGCGGATAGCCCTGCCAGAGCAGGTAAGACCCGGTTTCGAAATCGTTGTACATGTGCTCGCGCAAGCCGTGCTCCTCCACGAAGGCGAGGGCGGCGAGGGGCAGCGCCTGGGTATCGAGGCCCAGCGTCAAGAAGGGCTGTCCGCGGCTGGCCTCGGCCAGGCGCGGACCGAGCACGGTGGCGGCCATCCCGCAAAGCCAGGCAGCACCCACCAGGCGAGGGCGAGGCAGGGTGAAGCGCGCAGTGAGCTGCGCCAGGGCCGGCGCGCTCGCCAGCGCGAGCACCATGAGAGCGTCGGCGCTGAAGCGGACGTAGCCGGCGGCCAGTAGCGCGAGGGCAATGGCGGGCAAGCGCCGCGTCCAGGGCTGGCGGCGCGCGAGCAGGAGCAGCGCCAGCGCCAGCAGGGCAAACATCACGAAGGGGGCGTCCGAGCGCCAGGTCGCAGCGCGAAACTCATCGATGGGGTGTAGCGTGAAGATGCCGACATGGAAGCTCAGGTAGCGGAAGATCCCGCTGCCTGCGGGTGACGCCAGCAAGAGCGCCAGGGCGGCGAGAGCGAAGAGAGCGAGCCGACGGGCGACGGGCGGCGGCCGACGATCGAGGAGGGCGCCCAGGGCGGCGAGCCCCAGCATCGGCGCGGCGATGAAGGCGCCGGCATGGCAGTTGACCCACACCACGACCAGGGGCAACACCAGCCACTGGCGACGCCGGCCCGCCACCATGTCGGGCAAGAGCCCGCACAGCGCAACTTCGCCCAGGAGCGAGAACAAGTGCGGCCGCTCCACCAGGCGTTCCCGCATAGCCCAGAATGCGCACCCCAGCACCAAGGCCGCGAGCAACTTGCCCGCCCCCGCCCGGCGGCACACCCGGTAAGCCAGCCCGGCCAGAGCGAGCACGATCAGCGTCTTGCCCAGCGCGAGTGCGGGAAAACCCGCCAGGCGGTACAAGGCGGCGGCCGCGGTGTCGAAGAGCCAGGCGCTGTCGAGGTAGGGGGTGTCGGGGAAGGTGAAGGAGAAGAGGTTGCGCTGGACCAGGTGTCCGGTGCGCAGGAACTGCTCGCCAGCCGCAATGCGGAAGAAGACGTCGCTCTCCGCCACCGGGCCGAGGCACAGCCCGGCCACGAGCAGCACGAGCCCGCTCACGGGCATGGCGGGCTTACTTCAGCTCTTTGGACAAGGCCACCGCTTGCTGTCGGGTGCAGACCTTGGTGGAAGCCGCCACGCTCACGAAGTAACCCCGCCCGGGCAGGTAGAGGCCGGTGCTCGCCGCGACCTGGGCGGCAGCCTTGGGCGACTTGGCCTTGTCGGTGACCCAGACCTTGCCCACCTTCTTGAAGCTCATGAATGGGTCGGTGGGCTTGTCGAGCACCTCCTTAGCCGCGGGCGAGTAGATCTGGACGAAGGTCTCGTCCGCGTTCTGGCCGGCGACTTTGAAGTGATACTGGCAGGTGTCCTTGTCCGCGCTCTCGCCCAGGTAGCTCGCCTCGCTCTGCCCGCAGGCCGCGAAGACTGCTCCCTTGGAGAGATGCATGGTCACGTCCGGGCTACAACACTTGCCCGCACCATAGGTCTTGCAGTCGGCAGCGGCGGCGGCGGGCCCAGCAGGTGCACTGGGCGGTGCGGCTTGGGTCCTGGGTGCGGGCACGAGCACCGGCAAAGCCAAGGCGCCAGCGCACAGGGAGCTGAGGAGGAGGACGCGAAGTGTCTTCATGGCGCCATCCTAACATCAGAGCGGAATGGGGGCAGCATTGACAAGTGGCACGGCCACGGCCACTACCAAGGCCAGGGCCGAGACCACGGTCACGAGCAAGACCACGGCCACGACCAAGACCACGGCCAAGACCACGGCCGGGACCACGGGCGAGCAAGACCACGGTCACGAGCAAGACCACGGCCATGGCCAAGACCACGACCAAGACCACGGTATTCGTCTTTGTGCGGTGGGTGACGGGGGGATGGTGTTCGGGTGGGGGCAGCCAGGAATTTTCCGCCGCGGCGCCAGGCGCGTCAGCGCGGGCATGAGCCCGGCGCGGTACCGCTGGCATCAAACGCACCATGCGCTACATCGTTGCGGCTCTGAGCCTACTCGTTATTCTAGGTACCTTGGCTGGGGTGAAGGTCGGGCAGATTCACACCCTGATCTCGTTCGGTAAAGCTGCCGCTGCTGCGGGACCGCCCCCCGAGGTGGTGGCCACCTTGCCGGCGCGCAAGGAGGTATGGGAAAACCGCCTCTACTCGGTAGGGACCGTGGCCCCAGCGCGGGGCGTCACGGTGAGCAGCGAGGTGGCCGGCATGGTGGAGGGCATTCGTTTCGAGTCAGGCGCCGTGGTCAAGCGCGGGCAGATCCTGGTGGAGCTCGATCGGAGGGTGGAGATGGCCGACCTTGCCTCCGCGCGGTCGCGCGCGCGGCTGGCGCGCAGCACTGCCGATCGGACTCGCTCCATGTTCAAGGGTCATGCGGTGGCCAAGGCGCAGCTTGACGCCGATGAGAGCGCCCTGCAGGCAGCGGAAGCCAGCGTGGCTGGGCTGGAGGCCCAGATTGCCCACAAGGTGGTGCGGGCGCCCTTCGCCGGACGCCTGGGCATCCGCATGGTCAACGTTGGCCAGTATCTCACCCCCGGGACACCCATCACCGAGCTCGAATCCACCGACCGACAGTACGTCGACTTCACCTTGCCCCAGCAGGATATCGACCGACTCAAGAATGGCATGCTGGTGCGGCTCACCGATGGGCAGCCCGGCGTGCATGGCGAGGCGACCATTGTCGCCATCGAGCCGCTGGTCGACCCGGTGGCGCGCGCCGGACGGGTGCGTGCGATGGTCGATCGCGTGGATCAGCCGGTAACCCCGGGGATGTTCCTCAACGTCGAAGTGGTGATGCCCGACAAGCGGAATGTGACCGCAGTGAGTGTCACCGCGGTGGTGCACGCCTCGTTCGGCGACTCGGTTTTTCTGGTCGAGCCGGAGAAGAACAAGGAAGGGGTTGCGGTCAAGGGCACGGACGGCAAACCGCGCCTGGTCGCCCAGCAGCAGTTCGTGAAGACGGGCGAGACCCGCGGCGACTTGGTCGAGGTGACCAGCGGGGTAACCCCGGGGGAGCAGGTGGTGACCCAGGGTGCGTTCAAGCTGCGCAACGGGGTGGTGGTGGCGGTCAACGACTCGGTCAGGCTCAACCCGGAGCTCGCGCCCGCGGTCGAGAATCGCTAGCGGAGTAGCCCGGCCCGTCGTCCGTCCTTCGCCTCGTCGCCGCCCATGCGTTTCGTCGATCTCTTCATCAGGCGCCCCATCCTCGCGGTGGTGGTCAACCTCGTCATCATCATCGCCGGGGTGCAGGCCGTTCGTTCGCTCAACGTGCGACAATACCCGCGCCTGGAATCGGCGAGCGTCGTCGTGCGCACGGTTTACGTGGGTGCCAGCGCGGATCTGGTGCGCGGTTTCGTCACCACCCCGCTCGAGCAGGCCATCGCCGCCGCCGATGGCATAGACTATATCGAGTCGCAGAGCGTGCAGGGCCTGTCGACCATCAGCATCCGCCTGCGCCTCAATTTCAACGCCGCCTCCGCGCTCGCCGACATCAGCACGAGGGTCAATCAGGTGCGCGCGGACCTGCCGCCCGAGTCCGAGATTCCGGCCATCAGCCTGCAGCCTTCCGATGCGCAGACCGCGGCCATGTACCTCACCTTCAGCTCCAATATCCTGGGGGCCAACCAGGTCACCGACTACCTGATCCGCATCGTGCAGCCGCGTCTCAGCGCTATCTCGGGCGTACAGCGGGCCGAGATCCTGGGCGGCCGCATTTTCGCGATTCGCGCCTGGCTGAAGCCGGATCGCATGGCGGCCCTCAACGTCAGCCCGTCCGAGGTCCATAACGCCCTGGCCGGCAACAACGCGTTGTCTCCGGTGGGGCAGACCAAAGGACGGCTGGTCCAGATCAATCTCACCGCCTCCACCGATCTGCGCACGGTGGAGGAATTTCGCAAGCTGGTGGTGCGTTCGCAGAACGGGACACTCATCCGCCTGCAAGATATCGCCGACGTGGTGCTGGGGGCCGACGATTACGATCAGGACGTGCGCATGGACGGCAAGGGCGCCGTGTTCATGGGCATCTGGGTCTTGCCCAACGCCAACACCCTGGACGTGATCAGCGAGGTGGGGAAGGAGATGCGGCAGATCGAGCGTGAGCTGCCCGGGGGAATGGCCGGGGGGGTGGCTTACGATGCCACCAGCTATATCCGCAGCGCCATTGCCGAGGTCACCGACACGCTGGTGCTCACGGTGGGCATCGTCATCGTGGTGATCTTCCTCTTTCTGGGCAGCCTGCGCACCGTCCTCGTTCCCGTGATCGCCATTCCGGTCTCCCTGGTGGGTGGGATATTCCTCATGCAGGTGATGGGCTTCACCGTGAACCTGCTCACCCTGCTCGCCATAGTCCTGGCCGTGGGTCTGGTCGTCGACGATGCCATCGTGGTGGTGGAAAACTGCGAGCGCCACGTGCGCGAAGGCCGCTCGCGCCTCGAGGCAGCTTTTCTGGGTGCCCGCGAGTTGGTGCGTCCCATCATCGCCATGACCATCACTCTGGCTGCGGTCTACGCGCCCATCGGCTTCCAGGGCGGGCTGACCGGCGCTTTGTTTCGTGAGTTCGCCTTCACCCTGGCCGGATCGGTGCTGATCTCGGGCATCGTTGCCCTGACGCTGTCGCCGACCATGTGCTCGCGTCTGCTCCACGCGGAATACCGGCCCGGGTGGCTGGCACGTCACATCGACCAGGGCTTCGACTGGTTCCGCGCCATCTACGGTCGTCTCTTGCGACGTACGCTCGAGGCCCGCGGCGCCATCTACGTAGGCTGGATCCTCCTCACTCTGGCCGTGGTGCCCATGTACCTTCTCTCGCCCAAGGAGCTGGCGCCGGTCGAGGATCAGGGTGTGATGTTCACCTCCATGCAGCTCCCCGCCAATGCCACCTTGGAGCAGATCGACCCGTACCGGGAGCAGGTGAGCCGCGCTTTCTTGGCCACCCCGGAGTGCGATAACGTATTCCAGCTGACCTTCCCCACCCAGGCCATCGGGGGGATGACCCTGAAGCCCTGGGGCGAGCGCCGGCGCAGTATCTTTGCCATCAACCAGGAGGTCAATGGCCAACTGGCCCAGATTGCCGGCGTGCGTGCACCGGTTTTCCTACCCCCCGCCTTGCCCAATCCCGGCCTGCTCCCCATCGAGTTCGTGATCGGCTCCACCGCGGACCACAGCGAGATCTTGCGTTTCGTCCAGGCCATCCGCGAGGAGGCGACCGCCAGCGGGCAGTTCTTGTTTCCACCCATCAGCGACGTACTCATCGATCAGGAGAAGGTCGAGATCGAGCTCGATCGCGACAAGATTGCCTCGATGGGGCTCAGCCTGCAGCAGGTGGGTGGCGATCTGGCTGCCATGCTCGGGGGCAACTACGTCAATCGCTTCACCATCGAGGGCAGGGCGTACAAGGTGATCGCCCAGATCGAGCGCAGCGGTCGCCTGACGCCCGATGATCTCAAGCGCATCTACGTCAGCGGCCCGGCCCACCAGGTGATTCCCCTGGCCTCGGTGGCTCGTCTCAGCAGCGGCGTCGAGCCGCGCACCCTCAATCGCTTCCAGCAACTCAATGCCGTACGCCTTTCGGGGGTGCCCTCGCGCTCGGTCGAGCAGGGGCTCGCGGTGCTCGAGCAAGCAGCGGCGCGCATCCTGCCCCCGGGGTACCACGTGGATTACACGGGCGAGTCGCGCCAGCTGCGGCAGGAGAGTGGCAAATTCTTGCCCGCCATGAGCCTGGCCCTCATCTTGATCTTCCTCGTACTGGCGGCCCAGTTCAATTCCTTCCGCGATCCCTTCGTCATCATGGCCGGGTCGGCCCCGCTCGCCATGTTCGGGGCGCTCATCTTCACCTTTCTCAAGTTCCAGGGGCCCCCCGGGCTCAGCTTCGCGCTCACCCAGGGCTGGACCGTCACCCTCAACATCTACTCCGAGGTCGGCCTGGTCACCCTGGTCGGGCTCATCGCCAAGAACGGGATCTCTGATCGTCGAGTTCGCCAACGTCCAGCAAGAGCTCGGGCTGTCGAAGCTGGAGGCGGTCGAGCGAGCGGCCAAGATTCGCTTACGTCCCATCGTCATGACCACCCTTGCCACCATCGCTGGACTCTTTCCCCTCACCTTCGCCTCCGGGCCGGGAGCGGCCGCCCGCAATGCCATCGGGGTGGTGCTGGTGGGCGGCATGTCCATTGGCACGCTCTTCACGCTCTTCGTGGTCCCGTCGATTTACGTGCTTCTGGCCCGTGACCACCGCCAGGCCTTGGCAGCGGAGCTCTTGGCCCGGCGGGCGGCCGAGGCGGCGAGCCAGCCCTTGCCCGCCTCGGGGTGAGCTCCCTCCCCATTTCGCCCAGCCGCCGCCACGTTCCCGACCTACCCTAGGATTTGCGTCGAGGTCCGCGGTCAGCGCTAGCGAGCGCCTGGCGGGCCGCCTTGATCTGCGCGGATGTGAGCTGCTGGACGGTCTGGGCGTGGCCGGCCCAGGGGTCATCGGCCGGGTACCAGTCCAGCACCTCGTCCAGGCGGAAGGCAGCGGGACCAGGGCTTTTGCCTAGACCTTCCCAGGTGAGGGGTACCGACACCGTGGCCTGGTCGCTGGCCCGGGCGGAGTAAGCGCTGACCGCGGTGGCAGCGCGCCGGTTGCGCAGGTAGTCCACGAAGGTCTTGTCGGCGCGGCGTGCCTTGGCCAGGCCAGCGGAGAAGCGGGCAGGTGCGAATAGGGCCAGACCCTGGGCCACCAGGCGGGAGAATTCCAGGGTGTCCTCCCAGCTCGGACCCCGATCGAGCGGGACCACGACATGTAGCCCCTTGCCGCCCGTGGTCTTGACGAAGCTGACCAAACCCAGGGTTTCCAGCACCTGACGCACGTCCCGAGCCGCGGCGACGACCTCGAGCCAAGCCACCTCGGGGCCGGGATCCAGATCGAAGACCATGCGATCCGGGTGATCGAGGTCTTGGGCACGCGCGTTCCAGGGATGAATCTCGAGCACGTTCATCTGGGCCAGGGCGATCAGGCCAGGCAGGTCGTCCACCATCATGGCGGTACCCGAGCCAGTGCCTCGGCTGATGTCGAGGTGACGGATCTCGCGCGGGGTGGCGGCACCGGTGTGGCGGGCGTAGAAACGCTGGCCCGTCATGCCCTGCGGGCCCCGCAGCAGGGTCAGCGGCCTGTCCATCAGATAGGGCAGCATGCGCTCGCCCACTCGCTCGTAAAATCTGGCCAGGTCCAGCTTGGTCACGCCGACGGCGGGATAGAGCATGCGCTCAGGATGAGTCAGCCTGACCCCGGCCACCCGAACCTGACCCGTGCCCTGGCCTAGGGCGCTGGTGCCGGTCTTTGCCGGGGTGTCGGCTTTTGCCGGGGTGCCGGCTTTTGCCGGGGTGCTTGCCTTTGCCGGGGTGCCCGCCGCGATGGCCGGCAGGTCGCGCCCGCTGGCCACGCTGTCCGGGCGGGCGAGGGTGACATTCCACTCGCTTTCGGAGCGGGCATGCTCGTCGCGATCCTTGATGAGCAGCCAATTAGGCCCGCCGTCGCCGTCGCCGTCGTGGCTGCTGCCGGCCCGGGGCTTCGTGTGCGGCGTCTTCATGCGCACTAGGGCCCAGCGCCCCTGTAACTTCTCCCCGTGCAGCTCGAACTTGAGGTGGCCTGCGGCCAGGCCCTGGCTGGGATCGCCGAGGGGATGCCAGGTGCCGCGATCCCACAAGAGCACGGTGCCAGCGCCATACTGTCCGGCGGGGATTATGCCCTCGAAGGTGCCGTAGGCGAGGGGATGGTCCTCGACCGCGACCGCAAGCCGGCGAGCGCTCGGATCTAAGCAAGGGCCCTTGGGTACGGCCCAGCTCTTGAGCACCCCGTCGAGCTCGAGACGAAAATCGTAGTGGAGCTGGCGAGCCGCGTGCTTTTGCACCACGAAGCTGTGGCCGGGGCCGGCCGCCAGGCGTGCCGGCGGTTCGGGTGTCAGACCGAAGTTACGTTTGCGCCGGTACTCTTCCAAAGCCATGAGGCGGGCTCTCTTTACTCGTGCTGGCGTCAGGAACTCGTGTCATAGAATATGAGTGCAGACCTGGGTCGGGACCAGCGGCTTCAGCTACCCAGAGTGGCGGGGCAGCTTCTACCCGGAGAAGATGGCCCCGGCCAAGATGCTGGCCTACTACGCCGAGCGGCTGCGCGCGGTCGAGATCAACAACACCTTCTACCGCATGCCCAGAGCGGAGATGTTGGCTGGCTGGGCCAAGAGCACGCCGGACGAGTTTCGTTTCGTGCCCAAGGCGCCCCAGCAGGTGACCCATCGGCAGAAGCTGGCCAACGCCTCCGACGCGGTCGGAAGGTTCTTGCCCGCCCTGGCCGCGCTCGGGACCAAGCTGGGACCGATCTTGTTCCAGCTGCCGCCGTTTCTGCGCAAGGATGTGCCCAGGCTGCGCGACTTCCTCGCTCTCCTTCCCCGGGGCACGCGGGCAGCCTTCGAGTTTCGCCATGCTTCCTGGTTTGATGACACGGTTTACCAAGAGCTGCGGGCCAGCGGGGCGGCATTGTGCATAGGCGATGCCGACGGCCTCTCCACCCCCTTCGTCGCTACCACCGGTTGGGGCTATCTGCGGCTGCGCCGGTCTGACTACGATCAGGCTGCGCTGGTTGGCTGGGCGGAAAGGGTGTGGGCGCACCGTGAGGCCTGGGACGCGGCCTTCGTCTTCTTCAAGCATGAGGAGGCCGGCCGGGGACCGCAGCTCGCCGCGCAATTCCTGCAGGCCTTGCCCGCCGCCAATGGCGCGGCGCCCAAAGACGACTAATCATATCTGCTTTTAGAGCTGCGCTAGCCAACTTGGTCAGGCAAGCTTAGCGGGTGGCGCGCGCAATATCCTCAGCGACGATATCCTTCGGGCTGGTCTCCATTCCGGTGAAGCTCTATGCGGCCACCCAGCCCTCGACCGGGGTGGCCTTCCACCTCATGCACGCCAAGTGTGGTACCCGGCTCAAGCAGCAGTACGTCTGCCCCTTGGACAACGAAGTCGTGCCGCGCGATCAGACCAGCAAGGGATACGAGTTTGCCAAGGACCAGTACGTCACCTTCAGCCCCGAGGAGCTCAAGGCGCTGGAAGAGAAGGCGACCCAGTCCATCGACATCGCCCACTTCATACCGCGCGCCCAAGTCGATCCAGTCTACTTCGACAAGTCGTATTACCTTGGCCCCGACCGGGGGGGCGACAAGGCGTACCAGCTGCTCGCCACCGTGATGCAGGAAACCGATCGCGCCGCGGTGGCGCGCTATGCGGCGCGGGGCAAGCAATACATCGTGATGTTGCGTGCCGCGAGCAGTGGGCAAGGGGGAGCAGGCATCGTCATGCAGACATTGCTCTATGCCTACGAGGTGCGTCCCTTCGCCGAGGTACCCATAGCGGGCGCCGAGGTCAAGCCGGCCGAGGTCGATCTGGCCAAGCGGCTGGTGGAGCAGATCGCGGCCGAGACCTTCGATCCCAATGAGTACCAGGATGATGTGCGCAAGCGCATCGAAGCCGACATCGAGCGCAAGGTCGCCGGCAAGGAGGTCGCGGCCACCTCTTCTCTGCCGGAATCCGGACGCGTGATCGATCTCATGCAAGCGCTCAAGGCCAGCCTGGCCGAGGGCGAGCGTTCCGCTAACCAGGTGAGCCAGCCAGGGGAGAGCGCCAGCCCGGCCGAGACGGCACCGCCCGTCCTTCGCCGCAAGCCCGCGCGGCCGGCGGCGAGCCCGTCTGCCGCCGACGTGCCCGTCAAAGAGCCTCGCCGAGGAGCTGGTCGCCGCTGAGCAGGGCCTGCGCGGGCGCCCTTATCCGCCGTACAGCTTCTCGAGGAATGAGTGCATGTCCTCGAGCTTGCGGTCGAGGAAGAGGCGGCCCACTTGCGCCGCCAGCCTGGCCAGGGGCGGGCCGCTGGCCGCGATGGTCTCGAGGAGCGCCTTGGCCTCCTTGGCTCGGGTGCCGCGCTCGCCCTTGGCCTTGGCCCCGCCGGGCTGGCTGGCCTGGTCGACCAAGCCTTCGAGCGCCAGCAGGCGGCGCACGCTGTCGGCTTCCGATGTCAGAAGAATATGCGCGATCTCGGCGGGGGGGCGCGCGGCGGCCCAGACTGCGCCCAACCCGCGGATGGCGGCTGACCGTACGTCGTGCGCGGGATCGGTCAGCGCGCTCTCCAGTAGCGGCGTGGCTGCCTTGGGATCGCGCTGGGCTATGCGGGCGGCCGCCTCGGCGGCGGCGGCACGCACCGATTCTCCCCGCTGACGCAGGACGGCGGCGAGCAGAGTGGTGGTGGTCGCGGCCGAGTCGCCCAGCTCGCCAAGCGCGACAGCCCCTGCGCGCCGGGTGGCCGGATCGCCCGATCTGAGCATGGCCTCGAACACCGGCAGCACCTTGGCACCTCCCGCGATCGAGGTGGTCGACAGCGCGCGTACGGCCTCCGAACGGACGAATGCGTCGCGATCGTCGGTCCCGGCTTGCAGTATGTCGACCATGATGGGATCCATGGCGGCGGCCGCTCTGATGGCCTCGAGGCGCATGCTCTCGTCGGAATCGTGTGCGGCCTGGCGCAGGATGGCCGGCACGCCAAGGCCGGCGGCGGTGCGCAGGGCCAGCTGCCGTTCCTCCAGGTCGCCCTGGCCGAAGAGAGCGGAAAGTCGCTTTTCCAGAGCACCTGCGTGGGCCGCGAGCGGCACCTTGGCCTTGCTACATCCCACCAGCGCCGTGGCCGCGGCCATGCGCACCGAGCGGTCAGCATCATCCAGCAAGGTGACGAGCGGTCCGAGCACGATATCCCCGGCTTGGGCGGCCAGCGCCCCGAGCGAAGCGGCCACCACCGCCCGCACTCCCGTCTCATCCGAGGCCGCCAGCTCCACGGCCATACGCGCCGCCGCCCTGGGGTCTCCCTCGGTCAGGCTGCCCAGACAGGCGGCCGCCTCGGTCCGGACCTCGCGATCAGCGTCGCGCGAGGCGATGCGCAGATAGGGGGCTGCCGCCGCGGGCGCGCGCTTGGCGATGCCGCAAATGGCGCGGGCCGCTGCCGCGCGGGTGGCCGTCTCGCCCTGCTTGAGCGCCTTGGCCAGCGGGGGCAGGGCCGCTGCCGGTCGGGTCTGGGCGATCTGTCCCAGGGCCTCGACGATCAAGCGGCGGGTGGCCGGCCTGACCTTGAGCAAGGCATGGCCCAGGTCATCCGTCACCGCGGCCTGCTGGCTGGCCAAGCGCACGGCGGACTCGATGGCGGCGCGAGCGACATCAGCGTTCGGATCGGTGGTGGCCTTGCGGATCAGCTCGGCGCCATCCTTCCTGAGGTAGCCATAGGCGCGCGCGGCCTCGGCTCTGACCTCGGGCGACTGATCGTAGACCAGGGCCTTGAGGGGTTTGCTGGCGGTGTCCGGCTGCCTGATGGCGATTACGCCCCATAAGGCGGCGGCGGTGACGCGTGAGCTGGGCGGTCCTTTCCCAGCCGCGGCGGCCAACTCTTCCACCTCGCCCTGGTCGATGAGGCGGGCATAGACCGGCAGGGCGGCAGCGCGCAGGCGCGGCGGCGCGTCGGGTGCGACCGCCTTCTCGAGGGCCGGGCGCAGAGCAGCCTGAGTGTCGCCGTTCTTGCGTAGAAACGACAGGGCAATGATCCTGGCTTCTTCGGGGGCGCTTTCATCCGCGGCGATTTGCGCCAGCGCGGAGACCGCGGCTTGGGGCATGCTCGCCGCAACCTGGTCGAGGAGGTGGAGGGCCGTCCGGCGGGCTTGCGCGTCGCTCGAGGCCAGCCCCCGGCGGACCGCGTCGGTCGCGGCCGCGGTCGAGCGGTGCGCGAGGGCGAGCACGCCCTTTTCCGCGACCTGGCGCAAGGCCGGGTCCTTGTCGGCGAGGGCGATGGCGAGCACGCCGGCGGTGGTGGCGGCATCGAGGGTCTCGCTCTCGTGTAGTGCGGCGCTGCGCACGGCGAAGGACTGGTCGGCTAGGGCGCTACGCAGGATGCTGGCGTGCATGCCCTTGCCCTGACGGCGGTCGATGGCGGCCGCGACCTCGACACCGCGCCGGCGGACGTCGGGCGACTGGTCGTTGAGTGCGGCCGCCAGGATCTCGTCTTCGCCCGCGCCACCGCTACCGATCACGGCCAGGACCTCGAGCGCATCGCGACGCATGGTCGGATCGACGAAGGCCTGCTTGAGTGAGACGATGCCGGCCGGGTCGCCGAGCAAGACGAGCGAGATGGCGCGGGGAATGGGGCCAAGCTCGTCGAGCACCGTACGCAGCCACACCGGGATGGGCGTGCTGCGGTTCTTGTCCAGGGTGCCTGAGGCACGGCCTGCGGCGATGCGCTCGATCAGCGGTCGCGCGACGCTGGTGGCGGCAAAACCGGTGTCGGCTATCACCTCGCCGAAGCGAGGCTGGGCGGGGAGGAAGTCGAGGAACGAGAGGCTGGCGCGCCCCCGCCGCACCACCACCCGGCTCGAGGGCGCGTCCTTGGTCGGCTCGAGGGCCAAGGTGTAGGAGCTGCGCTGCTCGAAGACCAAGCCGAGGAATATGGCCAGCACGGCGAGCGCCGCCAAGCTGGTGCCGAGCAGAGTGTGCCGGATACTGCGGCGCAAGGTCGCGCTCTCTTCGCCCGTCAGATGCCCGGCCATCTGCCGCTTGACCTTACGAATCTCGAGCGGGCTCAGCAAAGTGCCGGTCAAGATCCGCCGGCGCAAGATGCGGCGGGCTTGCTGGACCTGGGCGGTAACCATGGCCGCGTGCTCGCGAATACGGGACACCAGACAGGTGTGGGCGAGCAGTATGCGGTCGCCGTTCGGGCGCGACATCTCACGCAGAACGCCGCGGCGAGCGAGCACCGTCACGCATTTCTCCACGACGTCCGGGGTGAGGCCGCGTTGTGCCGCGAATTCTCGCAGGGACACCTGCTCGCCCGCGGCACAGGCAAGCAAGATGGGCATGGCAATCGGCTCACCCGCCTCGGCCAGGGCGCGCTGGAGAAAGCTGTAGCGCAACTGGGCGGAGCCCCCCGCGCGCTCGTAGCGGCGCAAGGTGGTCAGGCGCTGATCGATCACGGTGGCGGCTACGATTTGCAGGTCGGCCGGCAGACAGGGGCCGCCCTGGCACAAGTCCTTGGCCATGACCTGCGCCAGGCCGGCTTCGAAAAATGTGCTGGTATTGAGCGCGGTCTGCTCGACAATCTCCGCGGTCTGGCTCTCACCCAGCCCGCGCAGCTCCATCCATGCTCCGGCCGCGGGCGTGATGCCGGCCGCCTCCTGCAGACGCTGCAGGCGATGGAAGAAGGCAGAGTCGATCACCGCCAAGATGCGGAGGCGGTCGCCCGCCCCCGCGGTAGCCACCTTGAGAAAAGCACCCAGCGCGGCCAAATTTGCCTCGGTGTCGGCGTCGCCGCCCAGCAGCTCCTCCAGATGATCGAGCACGAGCAGGGTTCCCTTGCGCGATCCTCGGGCGACGCTGACCAGGTAAGCGGGGGCGCTCTCGCCGGGCGTGGGTGGTACCGCGCGCACCTTGCCGAGGGCCTGCCACAGCTCTTGGTCGAAGCTGGCGTAGTTGCCGAGGTACACCGCGACGACGTCATGTTGCGCCAGCTGGGGAAAGAGACCGGCGCGGATGAGGGAAGTCTTGCCCACCCCCGGCTCGCCACAAAGGGCGCAGACCTGTGCGCCCTCCCGGGTGATGAGCTCGTGGAGCGCCGCCTTCTCGGTATCACGGCCGTAGAAGAGGGCGGCGCTGTTCTCGTCGTAGGGCTTTAGACCTCGAAATGGGCCCAGGGCTGGGGCGGCAGACGAAGACATCAGGAGCAGGATAGCCGGCCCCGGCCCTGCCGGCGCGGGAAAAAGGTCCGGCGACCGCCTAGGCGCGGTCGGGCTAGGTCACGCCCTAGTGCTGCCAGGGGGCGGGCAGGATGGGTGGCCGCTCCAAAGCCCGTCGGGTGCGCTGGAGCTCGATCTCACTGATGAGCAGCGCCGGTGAGACGGTGGAAACCGGGATATAGCCGGACTCGGCCCCGCAGAATCCGTTGAACACGGCGGGCTGGTCGCCTGCCGCCACGATGCGGTTGAGCGAGCCGATGGGAGTGCCGACGAATTCCACGCCCCGCACCAAGGTTTCCGCGCCGGTTTCGGCGTCGACCTTGTACACGATGCGCGGCATGCCCTTGAAGGCCTGGAAGTCGTAAGTGGTGGTGTTGGTCTGCCCGCCGCTGATATCGGCTATGATGAGGCCGAAGGGCTTCTTCTGGCGACGAATTTCCTCGAGCAACATCTGCTTGAGCTCGGGGTAGGGTACCGCCTTGTCGGACTTGACGATGGTGCTCGCCATGCGGCCGATAGGATCCAAGGTGCCTTCGGCGCGACCGTGACCGTTCGATGCCAGCGAGCCTTTCACCGGGGTGCGGCTCTTGAGGTAGTTGCGCAGCACCCCATGGTCCACCAGCGTCACGGGGCGGGCGGCCACCCCCTCGTCGTCGAAGCGGTAGCGGCCATTCAAGGAGACATTGCCCACCTTGGCCAAGGTCGGGTCGTCGATGACGCTGATGAAGGTCGGCAAGATGGTCTTGCCGATCTGGCCCTTGAAGGTCGCGCCCTCCTTGTTATCGTTCTGGCGCTCGCCCTCCAGGCGGTGCCCCAGCGCCTCGTGCATGAAGACTCCCGCAGCCTCGGGGAGCAGGATGGCGGGACCGTTGAACGGGTCCAACATGGGGGCGACGCGCAGGCGTCTCACCTCATCGGCGAGCTGGGAGGCCGCCCGGGCAAGCTCAGCGTCGTCGGGCAGCTCCGCCTCGCGGGCGCCATAGAAGCTCTTGAAATGGTTGATGAGCAGGCCGTCGGCCGCGCGGGCCGCGGCGAGCAGTTGCAAAGAGTAGATGAGGCGCTCGGTAACCAGCTCGCTGCCCTCGCTGGTGACGATGAAGCGCGTCTGGTGGTCGACGGACAGCTTGACCTGGGCGTCGAAGATCTCGGGATACTGCTTGAACAGGGCGGAGACCCGCCGTAGCCGGGTCTCCCACTGAGCGCGGTCGAGGTGGAGCTCGATGGGTGCGTCGATTACTCGCTCGGGCTTCTCGTGCGAGAAGCTTGGCAATTTCTCGTCCTCGACCATCTTGGTCACGCGGGCTCCGCGTTTCTTGTGTAACGCCGCCAGGGCTTGCTTGTAGCGGGCATCGGTTTGCAGCCACAAGGTGGCGCGCAAGCCGTCGCGGTCGTTGTCGACGGGAACGAACACGGGCGGCTCGTAACGATCGAGATCGTCGAGGTCGAAGGGCTTCTCCGACGGGTCGTCCGCCGTGTTGTCGAACTGATAGCTGCCAACGCGGACCTCGACCGCGGCTTGGCGAGCATGCTGGTAGTTGTCCTCGACCAGGGCACCGAAGCGCGCGGAGAGGTCGTAGTCATCATAGTCGCGCACGAGGTAGCGGATGAAATACGGGGCATCTTCACCGGGCAGGCGCAGCTTTTGCTGCGAACGCGCAAGCTCGCTCTTGAGCGCGCTCAGCACGACCAGGCGAGGGTCTTGCCTGGCCGAGCTGGCATCGGCGCCGGCGGTCGAGCTGGAGCCGAGCAGGGCGGGTAAGGCGAGGAGGAGCGTGAGGGTGGTCGTGAGCCTGGGCGTGGGCGCGAGCCTGGGGGCGATCATCATGAGCAGTCTGACCGTTTATGGCCGGCAAAGAAAGCGCGTTTATGGCTAGCAAAGAAAGCGCTATGGTGGCGGCCATGGCAACTATCAACCCGAGCTACGCCAAGCTCCAGGCCGGATATCTCTTCCCCGAGGTGGGCAAGCGGGTGCGCGCTTTCGCGGCCGCGCATCCGTCGGCGCGCATCATTCGCCTGGGGATCGGCGACGTGGTGCTGCCCTTGCCGCCCCCCATAGTAGATGCCCTCAAGGCCGCCGCGGAAGAGATGGGGCATCGGGAAACCTTTCGGGGTTACGACGATCGTGGGCGCGGGTACGACTTCCTGATCGAGCCCATCGTGGCCCATCTGCGCAGCCAAGGCGCGGAGGTAGCGGAGGACGAGGTCTTCGTCTCCGACGGATCCAAGTGCGACACCGCCAACATCCAGGAGATCTTCGCCGTCGACAACGTGGTGGCGGTCACCGATCCGGTCTATCCAGTGTACGTCGACACCAACGTGATGGCGGGGCGCACCGGAGCGATGGCGGCCGACGGTCGCTACGGCAAGCTGGTGTACCTACCCACCACCGCCGAAAATGGCTTCGATCCGCCCCTGCCCGGCGGACGAGTAGACTTGATCTACCTGTGCTCGCCCAACAACCCGACGGGAGCCGTGATGTCGCGCGTTGCCCTGGAAAAATGGGTCGCCTACGCACGGGAGCACGGCTCGATCATCCTCTTCGACGCGGCTTACGAGGCTTTCATCAGCGAGCCCGATTACCTCCACACCATCTTTGCCATTCCGGGCGCGCGCCAGGTGGCTATCGAGTTTCGCAGCTTTTCCAAGACTGCGGGCTTCACCGGGACTCGCTGCGCCTACACCGTGATCCCCAAAGATCTGTGTGCCCGCGACGCCAGCGGTGCCGAGGTGGCGCTGCATGGGCTGTGGCACCGCCGTCATACCACCAAGTTCAATGGGGTCAGCTACCCCGTGCAGAGAGCGGCCGCCGCCGTCTTCTCCCCCGCGGGCAGTCGAGCCGTGCGCGCCAACCTCGACTACTACATGGAAAACGCGCGCATCATCCGCGCCGGGCTCGCCGGAGCGGGTTATCGCGTGTACGGCGGCGTGAACGCACCCTACATCTGGCTCAAGCTGCCCGCCGGCGTGGGCTCATGGCAGTTCTTCGATCGCTTGCTCGCGGAAGCGCACGTGGTCGGCACCCCTGGCGCCGGATTTGGTGCCTGCGGCGAGGGTTATCTTCGTCTATCGGCCTTTGGCTTCCGAGAGAATATCGAGGAGGCGGTCGAGCGCATCAAGACCAAGCTGCCGGGTTAGGGGTGGCTTGCACCTACGGCTCGGTCTGCTAGAGACAATATCGTCATGGCCTTACCGATCTCGGCTGGCGACCGCACCAGCGTCGAGCTTGCCCAGGCGGAGCTGGAGCAGCTGTCGGCGAGCGGGCGAGTGCGTTGGGCTGTCGATCATTTCGGTAGCAGCGTGGTGCTGCTCTCGAGTATGCAGCGTACCTCGCTCGTGCTCATGCACATGTTCCACGAGCTGGGGCTGGCGAGCGAGATCGTATTTGTCGATACGGGCTATCACTTTGCCGCTACATTGCGCTTACGCGACCTGGTGATGCGGCAGTGGCAGCTGAACCTGGTCACTCTCTACCCAGAGCTGACCCTGGAGGAGCAGGAGACACGCTTCGGCAAGAAGCTCTTTGCCCACGTCGACGGGCAGCCGGAATGTTGCCGCCTGCGCAAGGAGGAGCCCCTGCTGCGCTACCTGGCTGGCAAGACCACCCCGGTGCTCGTGAATGGCCTGCGGCGGGAAGAGGGCGGCCGGCGGGCCAATCTGCGTCCCCTCGCTGCCGATCCGCGCACCAAGGGGTACCAACTCTCGCCCATCTACGACTGGAGCAAGAGCGAGGTCGAGGCGTACCTAACCGGGCACGGCCTTCCCGATCATCCCCTATATGCCCAGGGCTACGCCAGCATTGGCTGCTATCCCTGCACCACCCCGATAGAGCCTGGCGAAGACGAGCGGGCCGGCCGCTGGCGTCACCTGCGCGTGCAAGGCTCAGATGCGGGCGCGGGCTCAGAGGCGCCGCACTACTGCGGGATCAACTTCAGCGACAGCAACGGGGCGTAGCCAGCACCGATCGCCCCGAGCGCCCGCCCCGAGCGCGCCCTCAGTGATGAAAGAGCCTTAGCTTGGTCATCGCCATCACCATGCCGTATTCGTCGGCGGCTTGAATGACCACATCATCGCGCACCGAGCCGCCCGGCTGCGCGAGGTACGAGACCCCGCTTTGCGAGGCGCGGTCGACGTTGTCGCGGAAGGGGAAGAAAGCGTCCGAGGCCAGGCTGACCCCATGCTGGCGGTCCAGCCAGGCCCGCTTTTCCGTGCTGGTCAGGCGCCGGGGAGGGGTGGTGAAGGTGGTGAGCCAGGCCGCCTCCTCGGCCGGCGAGAGCGCGTCCTCCAGGAAAAGGTCGATGGCGTTGTTCTGCTCCGGTCGACCGAGACTGGGGCGGAAGGGGAGAGCAAGGCTGGCCGGGTGCTGACGCAAGAACCAACGATCCGCCTTGGCTCCCGCCAAGCGCGTGCAGTGGATGCGCGACTGCTGTCCGGCGCCGATGCCTATGGCTTGGCCGTCGTAGGCGTAACAGACCGAGTTTGACTGGGTGTACTTCAGGGTGATGAGGGCGAGCAACAGGTCACGTACAGCGGTAGCGGGAAGCTCGCGTTTCTTGGTCACGATATCGGCCAGGTGGGCGGGGCCGGGCACCACCCAGTTGCGCCGCTGCTCGAACACGATGCCGAAGACCTCGCGGCTCTCGGTTTCCGGAGGCTGCCAGGCGGGATCCATTTCCAGCACGCAATAGGTGCCGTTGCGCTTGCTACGCAGAATTTCGAGGGCGGCAGGCTCATAGCCGGGAGCGATCAGTCCATCGGAGACCTCGCGCTTGAGCACGTTGGCCGTGGCCACGTCCACCACCTCGGAAAGGGCGGCGAAGTCGCCGAACGAGCACAGCCGGTCGGCACCGCGGGCGCGGGCGTAGGCAGTGGCGAGGGGCGAAAGCTCCAGATCGGCGACGAAGGATGCGGCCAAGAGCTCTCGGCTCATGGGCACGGCGACCGCGGCCCCGGCCGGGCTGACATGCTTGAACGAGGCGGCCGCGGGCAACTCGAGGGTGGAGCGCAGCTCGCGCACGAGCTGCCAGGCATTGAGGGCGTCGAGCAAGTTGATGTAGCCCGGTGTACCCCCGAGCACGCGCAAGGGCAGGGCGCGCTCCCGCGCATAAACCCGAGCCGGCGCCTGATGGGGATTACAACCGTAGCGGAGCTTGAGCTCGTCCATGGCATAGCCCTCATAGCATCGATGGGGCGGTCTGGGCCAGGGCAACCCGCGCTGCCGATCCCGGACCTCCCCGATGGGTGCCCGACCATCCGGTGCTCTAGCAGTGCTGGGATCTGGCTGCCCATTCCCTGTATGGTAGGGAGCGCATGCGCCGACGGCTCGCTGACTTTGGCACGGCTCTGCGCCGGGCCTTCCCCACCTGGCTCGGTCAGGAACGCCTATTGCTGCTGGCCATCCTGGCAGTTGGCTGTGCGGTGCGCGTGGTGGCCCGCCAGAGCGTGCCCAACGGCTTCAACAACGACGAGGCATCGCTGGGCTATGACGCCTACTCGATCCTGAAGTTCGGCGTCGATCGCCATGGCATTGCCTATCCCGCCTTCCTCATTGGTTGGGGCTCGGGCATGAACGCGCTCTCCGCCTATCTGGCCATGCCCTTCATCGCCTGGTTCGGGCTCAGCGAAGCGTCAGTGCGCGCGGTCAATCTGCTGGGCGGCCTGGCGTCGCTCGTGGTGTTCCACGCCTTGGTGCGCAAGAGCTGCGACCGCAAGACCGCGCTCTGGGCGGTCCTGCTGCTGGCCCTCTGCCCGTGGCACGTGATGATGAGCCGCTGGGCCCTCGAGTGCAATCTGCTGCCGAGCATGTTTCTGCTCGCGTTCTGGCTGCTCCTCGAAGGTACTCGGCGGCCGCGCTTTCTGATCGTCGCTGGCGCGGTCTTCGGGCTGTGCCTTTACGCCTATGGCACCGCCTATTTTGCCGTGCCCGCGTTCTTGTTGATGGCTGCCTGCTATCTCCTGTGGACGCGTCGCGTTCGCCTCGCCGCGCTGGGTCTCGCGGTCGCCGCCTTCGCTGCCGTGGCGACGCCCATCGCGGCTGTCATCTGGGCCAACGGCGACCATGGCCATAGCGTGCAGAGCTTTCGCCTGGCCGGGATCGGCATCCCGGTCATGCCCACCGTGGCCCGCTACAAGACCGTCTCGTCACTCTTCGGCCGCCACGTGCTCGCGCGCTGTTGGGACAACCTCAACACCTTGTGGAGCGTGGTGGCGAAGCAAGACGACGGCCTCATCTGGAACGCCTTTGCCAATCACGGGATCCTTTATCCCTTCGGCATGGCGTTCGCCTTGGTCGGGCTCCTTGCGGTTATCTCGCGTCCGCGGAGATGGCGCACTTTCGAGCCGCGCGTGCTCTTCTTGCTCTGGCTGGCCAGCGCCATCCTTCTGGCCATGGTGCAGGAGGTGAACATCAACCGCATCAATCTCCTCTGGCCACCTTTGGTATTCTTCGCCGCGGTCGGGCTGCGCGCGGTGGCGAAGACTCGCCTCGTGGCCGGCCTGCTGGTGGTTGTGCATGTCGCGCTCTTCGCTGCCTTCAGCTACGATTACTTCGGGGACTACCGCGATCGGACCGCGGGGGCGTTCTATCCCGGCTACGGACCCGCTATCCGCGCTGCCAGCCACGCCGTCTCGGGCAACATCTGCGCGACCAACAACCCTTGCTTCTCTTACGCCTTCGTCCTGTTCTATGATCGGACAGACCCACGCGAATTCGCCCGCACCGTGGTGTACGAGGCTGGCGGCGGCGAGTTTCAGGGCGTGCGCTCCTTCGGGCGCTACACCTTCGGGATCGACCGCTGCCCTTCCGATACCCAAGCGTGGATCCTCGACAACCGCGACGTGGACCGATTTCAATCGCGCGCGGCCCGCATCGAGAGCTTTGCCAACTACTCGGTCGTGGTCGCGCAATCGGTCAAGAACTAAGGGGCGCCGACCTTAGTGGCGGCCTACGTGGCCGCCGATGTGGCCTCCGCGGCTGCCGCTCGAGGGAGCGGCATGGAAGCTGTTGCCACGAATGGCGCCGTGAGCCGCAACCCCACCCCGCATTCCCCCATATCCCGGCGCGCCACCACGATAGCCGCCCCAGCCGTAACCGGCGTGGTAGAGCCCGTGATACCAGCCGAAGCGTCCGGGACCCCACACGCCAAAGAACGGGTATGGTCCCCAGCCCCAGACCCAGGGCGCCGCCAACCAAGCCCAACCGTAGCTGGGATAGTAAACGTAGGAGTACGGGTACTCGTCATATGACGAGCCCTCGTACACGTACTGGTCGCCGTAGGGCATGAAAACCCAGCCGTATTGGCCGGTGTAGACCCATTGTCCGGATGCCGGGCCCTGAGCGGGCATGCCCGGCGCTTGCGCCTGCTGGCTCGCCACGTCTTGCGGGGGAGGAGGTGGCTGCGCAGGTGGGGCGGGGGGAGGCTGAGTGGGGGCAGGGGTGGGGGGCTGTACTGCCTGGGGCGGCTGACCATCCGGCCCGGCCATCTGGTCAGGAGCCGCCTCGACTTGGGCCAGGGCGATGTTGGCGTGGCCCATCGCAACGCAAATGACAGCCAGCAACATCGTCTTCATGATGCACCTCATGCTTGGAACTGTATTACCGCTCAGACGGTCGAGTCGACGCTTTAATTCTACGACTTCACCAACCTCGCGCTAGCCTTACTCCAGTCAGGAACCCTGCCGGAGTGGCGAAATTCCCTGACAGCCGGGGCAGCGCGGCTGAGCTCCCGGGGAGGTGTCCAGCAGGTGCCCCTGGCACGCGCCTAGCACCCGATCGCTGTGGTTTGCAGTATCACCCGCCAGCCTCCCCTATCAGTGCTAGCCTGACCTGCGCGCCATCAGCGCTAGCTTGCCCCCCTTCGGACGTCCTTTGCCATCGTGACCACTCCCCACGTCATCGCCGCCCAGCCCCACGTCGTCGACCCCCATCCCCGCGTCATCGAGACGCCGGTCACCCTGGCCCCGCCCGCCGGCTTGGCTGAACCGACCAGGCCAGCGAGAGTCAGCAGGGCCGCGCGCTCCGCGGGCCGCCTGGGAGCACACCTGCTCCGCCAACGCGCGGACATGCTCTTCCGCCATTTTCCAGCCGCGCTTGCTGGCGATGAGGAGGCTATTCACCAGCTGCGCGTGGCTGGGCGGCGCCTGCGGGTTGCCATCGGCCTCCTGGCTGACAAGCCCGAGGGCAAGCGTGCCCGGCGCGCCCAAGCTCTGCTGCGCGACCTGGCTCGTAGTGCAGGGCTGGCTCGCGATCTAGACGTGCTGCTCGCGACCTACAGCGCGCACCTCGATGCGCTGGCTGAGCGTACGCCGGAGCAAAGGCGGCTGCGCCACCGCCTAGGCGACAGCCGGCGGCGCGGGCGCGCCCGCATGGTGGGGACCCTCCTCGACCTGGAGATCTCGCGCTTGCGGCGTGACCTGTCCGCCCTTATCGCCTGCGCCGTGCCCTCGCCTCCGGTCGTGCTCATGCGCTGCGGCGGCCTTCTCGATCGCGAAGGCAAGCTCGTCTTGGAAGGATTCGAGCAACTGGGCGCGATCCTCGACATCACGGCGCTGCATGCGCTGCGGCGGCGGGCCCGCCGGTTGCGCTATGGGGTGGAAATCCTGGGCGAGATTGCCCTGCTCGAACCGGGAGCGACCAAGCCCTGGAAGAGTCTGCAAGACCGCATCGGGGCGCTCCACGATCACCACGTGCTGGCGGAGTGGTTGGCCCGGCAGGCAGTTGCCGATAGCAAGCGAGGTAATCCGGCCGCAGCCTCGGCGGCGCGGGCCGAAACCGCGTGGGCGGCCGAGGCTATGCACAAGCTCCACGACGAGCTGCTCTCCGCCGCTCCATTGACACTGGTGAGAAAGGGGCTGACCTTGGTTGGCCCTTTACCCCTGACCGGCGAGTGCTAGATAAGTAGCCAGAATGGACCTGCTGCTTATTCGCCACGCCATCGCCGCCCCCCTCGACGCAAACGTCAAGAACGACGCCGAACGACGTCTGACCGCTGAGGGCGAGCGGCGCTTCCAGCAAGTCGCCCAGCGTCTGGTCCGTTTTGCCCCTGCGCCCAAGGGCATCCTGACCAGTCCTCTGCTGCGCGCGCGCCAGACCGCCGACATCCTGGCCCAGGCCTGGGGCCAGGGCAGCCCGACCGTGGTGCCTGCGCTGGCCGATGGTGACTGGGGCGGCATCCGTAAGGCCCTCGCGGGTTTTGCCGACGAGGATACCGTCGTGCTGGTCGGCCACGAGAACTGGATATCCATGGTGACCGCCCGGCTCCTGGGCGGCAAGCGGCACCAGGCCTTCGACTATCGCAAGGGGGGCGTGGCTCTGATCCGGGTGGAGCGCGGGCGCGAGGATCGCGGCACCTTGCTGTGGCTCATCCCGCCCCGGGTGTTGTGCAAGCTGTAGAAGCCTGTTGACGGTCAAGGCAGCGGGCGAGCCATCGTCGGTGGTGCGGGGCTTGTCTTCGGCTCGCGCTTGGCCTAGAAGAAACCCAGGATTTGGTGGTAGGCGCGGGTGCGGAACTTGGAAAACTTGGAGGCCATGCAGATGAGGACCAAGCACTCTGTCAGCGCAAGCATCACCGAGCGTTCCGCCGGCGCCATCTTGGCCGTGGTCTGCCTGGCCGGCGTCTCCGCCTGCTCCTCGGTCCTCATGAACAAGCCGGTGTCAAAGAACTCCGACGGCTGGGGGCTGACCCTCAGCGAAGCCAAGCAAGGCCCGGATGAGTACGTGGGCGAGGGTGGGATTTGCTCGCCCCCGGAGAGGGGCAATCTCTGATCTGGGCGCTGGTGACCGTGCGCAACCAGAGCGCGCAAGAACAGACCTTCGCCTACGACACCTGCCTGCTGAGCGGGCCGGGCCAGGCCTTCCATCCCCTGGTCGTGGATTGGCATGCCCAGGCCGAATTCAACCAGCCCGCCGACAAATCCGAGTCCATCGAGCCCGGGCAAGAGCGCACCCGCATCCTGGTCTTCCCTTATGCCAAAGGCCGGCGGCCTACCGCTCTGAGCTGCGGCGATCTCGCGCTTGCTTTTCCGGCCGCGCGCTAGCACCGTCACCGGTGCGCTTCGTTACTGGAACTCGATAGCGGTGAAGGTCACGTCGGGCGTGCATGCCCCACCGTTGGGGGTGAACTGCCACTGCAAGCCGACGATCTGACCCGCCACACTCGCCGACCAGTTGCTCAGGGACGAGAGGGTCACCGACACCGTCGTGCCCGGCGCCGCCACCGCGGACGAAAAGTCTATCACACCGGATTTGGCGGGGAACTGGTAACAGCTGGTGCCCCCGTCCCCCTTGCACCCTCCCGGCGGCGTGCTCTCGACCGGCCACTCGTCGTAGGTGTCAAGCTGGAGCGCGATCGAGCAGCCTGCTGCGCTGCCGTAGACCTTGAACGAGATGGTGCTGAATGAGGCCGCTGTAACGCAGGAATAGAAGGTCATCCCGACCCCGCCGTAGTATGCGCCGTTGGGAATGGTCCCGCCCATGTGCAAGCCGGGAGGGGTTCCCTCGACCTGGGCGATGGCCACGCTGGTGCCCGAGTTGCCGTATTGCCAGACATTGCCGGTCAGCGCGCTCGTGCCCCCCCAAGTCTTGGTCGTCGCATTCCAATCGGTGAAGTCGGTGACGAGGCCGCCCGTGGGTTTGATCGCCTGAGCGCAATCGAACGCCACCGCTCCGCCGGCGCCCGCCGAGCCATCGAGCTTTCCCGTTGTGCCGCCCTTGCCCGTGGCTCCCGCAGCTCCCGAGCTGCCGCCCATGGCCCTAGTCCCACCGCTCGCCACAGACTGGCCGCCCGTGCCCGGAGCCCCGCCCGCCCCAAGTGTCGCGCCCCCCGCTGCCGCGCCCCCCGCTGCTCCATCCTGCTTCGTTGCGCCCCCACCGGGATTGCCCCCGCCGCCGGGCTGGCTGTTGCCGTCAATCGCCCCTCCCGCCGCCGCACCGTCCGTATCCGGCGAACCGCCTCCCAGCCCAGACGATGGGCCCAACCCGCCAGCTCCCCCACCCCCGGCCGGCCCTCCACCGGCTTCGCCCGCCCCCGTCCCCATCCCCGCTCCAGCACCCGCCCCGGCTCCAGCACCCGCTCCCGCCCCTCCCGCCGCGCTGTCCCCGGCTACTCCCGACCCTCCGCCTCCGGCGCCATTGCGGTACTTCACCAACGCTGCCGGAGGGGTGAGGTCGACGCAACCCAAGGCCAGGCAGAATCCGAGCAAAGGCGCAATGCTGCGCAGCGCAAGCCGCTGTGAACGTGGGGCACGTGAACCGTCCTGCATCGCCATCTCACATTGCGACAAGCCGAGCATGGTCATAGCCCAGCCATCTGACTATAGCACTTCATCGGCGCAGCGGTGCGAATAACTGCGGCGAATAACTGCGGTTGGGGGCGCTTGGGTGGCCAGATGTGTGCTCACCAAGGTGGCGCCGGCAGCGTCACGCCATTAGATGCCAAAATGAATACTGGCTGTGGGGCGTACGAGACTGGGCCCGACTGCTATGGCTGCTGCCGGTCGAGCCCTTGGTCTAAAGGTTGACAGACGGTCAGCACGCCGCCGAATTCCTTCCGGCACGTGCCGCTCTCCTAGCGCCTGCCGTGCTTACTTCGAGTAACCCACCGCTTGGATGTTCTTCATCACCAGGAGGTCGGTTGCTTCTGACGGGGCGCCGTTGGTGATGGCGCCTTCGTAGAAGGTTCCGTACGAGTTGTTGCTGTTGTCACCGCCGATACCCAGGCCGATTCCTCCTGCATTACCCCACCCTTTAGGCGAAGTGCCATTATATGCAGTGGTCAGATCAGAGGCTTTCTGCACATCGGCCATTCTGAGCTCATATTGCCCAACCGGCGTGTGGAGGATGCCGAGGGCAAAAGGCACGGCCATGGACGGGCTTTGGGGATTGTTCGCACTCGACGCTCCCGAGCCTCCGGCCCAGACACCGCCCTCGAAGTCCCCCATGAACCATGGCCCGCTACCCGCGCCGGAACCCCAGTAGCCGGTGCCGAAGAAGATAGTGTTCATGGTGACATACGTGTTGGGATCGGGAGAAACATCGCCGAAGTCCCAGCAACACGCGCCGCCGAAGTGAGTGCCGTCGGCGAGCTCGTAGATGCCCTCCGCGGCATTGCCGGTGGGCATGCCTTTGCCCACGGCCTTGAGCGGGGTCCGATAGCCCTCGTACTCATTCATGTAGAGCGAGTAGACTTTGTGGCCTCCCGCCGTTATCTGGCCTTTGGTCGTAATGCTCGACTCGTAGTCAGTGTCCCCCGAGCGGGTTCCGTTGCCCGCGGGACCTCCGGTCCCGGTCACGAGATCATTGGCGTTGCCGGACTGATCATAGAGCTTCGAGACGGTGCACGTCGTGCCAGAGCAGAACGAATCCACGCTGGAAGTATCCGCGTAGCCGTCCGTGGTCATTGCGATATCTTGGGTGCTGCCGCCCGTGCCCGTGTTCGTTGTCGAGCTTCCACTCCGCACCTGAAACAGAGGGCCAGTGTATGTGCTGGAGAGCGCGCGGACCATGCTGTAGGCTCCGGCACAGGGGGTTTTGGCGGCCGCGTAGATGTCGCATGGCCCGCTGCTTCTCTGGGCGACCCCGCCACCACCGGAGGAACCGCCGCTGGCGGCTACGCCGCCAGCGCCTGACGTGCCGCCCGCGCCACCAGCATGGGTGGCACTCGTCCCGGCCGCTCCAGTGCTGCCACCATTTCCTCCTCCTGCTGCTCCTCCGCTTCCTTTAGTGCCAGCGGTGCCTTGCTGCAGAACGATGGTGCCGGTCGCCGAAAACGGATCAACCGGGGTCACGGTCAGAGTGTTGTTCGCGACGCAGTACGAGTAGGTGTTCGAGTCCCCGGAATTCGCGATGGTGTTGCTGGACGTTGTGTAATTGCCGCTCGTCTGCGCGGCTGCGGAGCCCACTACCAGACCCATCTCACCCTGCTGATTGACGGTTGCCGAACAAGTGCAACCTCCGCCCGTGGCGTCCGTGCAGGATACCGTATCGTATGTGCTTCTCATTTCCTGAACTATCTTTGCGCATGTGGTAGTCGTTCCGGAGAGGAGCAGGCAGCCGGCTGGCAGCGTGATCTGCTCGCTGCCGGTCGTAGTTGTGTTGTCCGTGAAAGTGGTGTCGGAGTTGGCGGTCCAGGTTCCCGTTACCTGAAGGCTTCCGGTCACTTGCACCGTCGGGCAAGTAAGACCGAAGACTGCCTGGGCGTTTACCGGACCCGATATCTGCAGGCACCCCGACGTGACGGTCCAGGTTCCCGTCACACTGCCGCCGCAGGGTTTGACGTCGGCAGTGGCGGTGCAGGTTGCTCCCGTTCCGCTGCTGCCGGCGCTCCCTCCCGCTCCGCCACCCGACGGGCTGGTGGCCCCGCCGCTGGCGCTGTTCCCGCCGCTGTTGGCGCTTCCGCCGCTGCTCTTGCTCCCACCGCTACCGGAAGAGCCACCGGATTGGGACGATCCCCCTGCTCCCCCGTTGCCTCCTTGGCCCGTGGTCCCGGAGCCGCACGCGCCGGGCATGATTCCTGACGCTATTGCGCCGGATGCCATCGCCATCGCAAGCACAGCGGACTTCATCTTCATCGAATATCTCCTTGCAGGGTGGTAGCTGTTCCTCGTGAGGGGGAACGGACAGCGGGATTACATTAACCCTTTTTGCATCGCGCGCGCAGCAGGAAACTCGCCGCACAAATGGACCATCCCGGAGAACACCCTGATGTGAGCGGTCTTAGGAGGTGCCCTAGCGGCTCTATCGGGGCAACCTCGTGGTGCACAAACGGTAATGGCGGAGATCAACGAGTCGGCGATCGTGCTCGGGCAGGGGCTGTGACCTGTCGCGTTGCTCGATGACTCGGAGCGGCTTGCGGCCGAGTACTACCTTGTGCGTCAGCTGACCGGGGTGCCGGTGCGCGTGGCGTTGAGGGCCAATGCCTAGGGCCACAGGCTGGTGGAGGTGGGCGCCATTTCTACCGAGTGGCGCGCTGCGCCTCGGCGTAGACTACTTCGAAGAGGGGCTTCGCCTGCGCAACGCCGGCGTGCGGTGCTCCGGTCATTCTGGGCCGTTATCCCCGTGGTCGGTACGCGTTCGTGCCGATATCGAGCTCAGAGTATATGAAACGACAGCCCACCGTCGGCGGACCGCTCGCCCCAGTAGGCTTGTGTGTAGGTCATCAGGATGGTGAGCGGATCATCGAGCGAGACTCCCTGCTTCGTCAACCTGAATGGCGGACCGCTCCACAGCCGGCCGTCCTTGGTCAGAAATTCCTGGTTGGCAAAGGCCCCGACGTGGTCCTTCGCGTAGTCGTAGGCCGCCGCATGCAGTTGCCCGGTGGGTAGGTCGGCCTGGAGCGAGGTCATCCGCTCGCCTGACTGCGCAGCGACGGAGAGCTGCGCGGTTTGGTAGCGGTGGGGCTCTTCGCGGGACTCCAGCGCCAACTTCAACTCATAGCGTTCGGCGGTCGGCGGCGCCGACGCCCAGATCCCGGGGCGCTGGTGGACGAATGGGATGAACCCTGGGATAGGGTCGGAGCGCATGACGCGTATTTGGTCGGGACGCACGACCGCGATGCCCAGCACGGCGCCGGCGGCCGTGTCTTCCGCCCATCCGATGATGGCGTGCTGTGTCGGCTCCCCCGGAATCGCCCCGACCACGGACACCACCGGCCGCCCGGGTATCTCGGTCAGTGCCTCGGTGGTGACTGAAGGTTTGGTCTTGACCGCGCCTGTGAACAGGCGCCGCCAGAGCGCAACCCCTTGAGCCACCGGCCGCCAGGAATAGAGCGCGGCCACCCCGGCCTTGTCCATGACCGGGGGAAAGAGGGCGGTCTCGTCGGCGGCCAGATCCGCTTCGACCGGGTGCTTTTGCATCAGCGCGAGCATGGAAACCCGCTGGCCCAGCAGCCACCCTACCCAGTACTGGCGTGCGTTTTCCGGCGTAATTCCGCCGGTTGGGGCAAAGAGCTCCGCCCCGTCGGGCACGTCCACGCCCCAGAAAGACGGTTTGAAAGAGCGCAGCTCGTGGGGTTCCACGCCGGACTCGTAGTACTCCGTTGTTACGAGCTGATTGCGGCTGCCAGAGGTGCCGAGCACGTAGATCGCCTCATCATCTATTGCGTAAGAAGTCGCTACTCCAGGGATGGCAAGCCCAAAACGTCGCATGATGACCCTCGATTGTTCACTGTTCACCGCCGACGCGGAAAATACATTGCTCCCGCTCGCACAACCATGACACCCCTGTGCTAATACAAATGCCGCAAGTGCCACCATGGCCGAACGATGTCCAGAGCAGCGAGTCGCGCTACAGCTACTCATTCTACAGGAGCGTTCCGTCATTCTTGATTTTCCGGTAGTCGCGGCCACCGAGCTTGAGCAGGCATAGGCCGCAGAGATGCATCTTATTGGGATGGTACGACATGAGACAGACTTGATCCTTGTCGTGCGCCTCGGGCACGTACCCGTCGGGTTGCTTAGGTGGCTGGAAATGGCCAGGAGCGTGCGCGAGGAACAGCGTGTGGCCTACCTCATGGATGAAGGTCTTGGTGTCAGCCCCAAGCGTGAACTGAAAGAACACGGCTTTCGTCCGAGTCGTCACTCCAGCAATCGCCGGAGCGACTCCAGCCGTATAGCTGCTTGGGCTAGGATTTTGGTTGTGCGGACCTACACGACCGAACTTGATAGCAGTAATGCCGTTGTCCGGGATCGCCATGCCACGCGTTACTTGCTTCACTACTTTCAACCAATGCTTCTCGCACTTCTCCTTATAGCTTTGCTCGTCGGCGCCACCGAAGAATGTCTTGATGCGCTCCCAAAGCTCGCCGAAGAAGCCGGCATCGGGTTTGTCCTTCTCCCAGTACTCCATGAAATCGAGGTATCTGACGGGCCATCCCTGCGAGTCACGCGCCAACGCTTTGTCCACGAAGGCCTCTTCGTCGTTCACGTAGGCGTCGACCGTCACCTGATAGGCCTTGATCCAAGTCGCCTCGATATCGGTCGGGACCACCCCGGGTGCCGGCTCGATCAACATGGCCGCGCGTTTGTACTCGGCGGTCAGGGGCGGGATGGTGACCGGCGTAGTGGTCGTGCCCACGATCCAGTTTCCGACAATCGCCACTCGCCGCCAGACGACGATCTTGATGACGTTCGATACTCTCGCCGGCGGCGCGCTGTAAGGGGCAGCGTCGTCGACCACGTCGAATCTCTCGTCCACGTCGACGACCGCGCGCACCTTGAACGTGTCGCCGGCCATCCGTCCGGCGCTGAAGTAGACCGCGGAATCGGCGACCGCGTCGGATGCGCTGGCGCCGCAGCCCGTGAATGCCGCCCAATCCCGGTGGTCGGGCGCCGTCATAGTCCAATCGCCGCCCGCCTGCCACTGTCGTCCGGCCCGTGCGCGGTCCTCTGACTTGGCCCGCAATCCGCCCACCTTCAGGTGCGCGGACGCCCCCTTGGGCTGCGTCGCCGCTTCTTCGTACGCGCCGACCTTCTTCATGAAGGTCTTAGCTGGGGGCGCTACGCCCCGGGTTCCCAGCGCTGCATCGAGCTCACTCGATGTCTCGAGCTGGAAGTCCCACAAGAGGCGCGTCCCGACCAGCGCCGGCGCGAACCGTTTGCCGGAACCGTCCTTGGACTTGAGCTTGATCGCAGCCAGCAACGGCAGCGCCGGCCCGGTGTCAGCGCTCGCTTCGTAGGCCAGGAAGGAAATGTCGGTGTACATCTCACCTTCGTTGGTCTTGAAGAGTGGGCTATCGATGACGACTTTGCCTTCGCAGTCGCCCGGCATGCCACTCTTCTCGAGCTCCGCGATGAAGGCAGCCACCGTCGCCTTCCAGTCGTCGTCCACCGACAGCGGTCCCGTGTCGTCGACCAAGATCTTTGTCTCCTGCACTTCCAAGCTTATCTTGCCCGTATTGCTGGTGGATACCTTGCCCGACTTCGAAGTCAGCTCGAAGGCGATCTCGTACGGCGCTCCCCGGAGGGTGATGAACCCACCTGGGGTAAGCGCCTTGCCGTCCCAGTCTAGATCACCCGATGCCGCGTAGGGCCCATCGATGGTCAATGTCTGAACCACCGCCGGATCTCCCTTGCTCGGCACCGAGCGCACGAGCATCTTCACCGAGGCGACCTTGGCCACCGGTCCATCGATGGCATATGAAATTCTGTTCGACTCCACCCCGGGGACGAAAACCGGGGATTCAACATTGACCAGGCGAATTGTCGGCTCAGCCGGATCTCCCTTCTCCAGCATCTCTCTCATCTGCGAGGGCGTGATGGCCGGCCCATCGCCCCTGGATGCCGCCGCTGGGACGGGAATCCGTCGTAACAGCACGAGGCCTTCGGGCTGCGAAAACGGGGGACGCCAGTCCTTGCCGATCTTCTCACTCGCCTGGCCGAGGGCCTGCGCGGAAGCGGGTGATTCTTTGGCCAGGCCATCTAGCACGCCGCGGGCCGCGGATTGCGAGACCACCTCATATCGGTCGCGGCTGGAAAGTCGATCGAGGTTACCAGCCAGCACCAACTTGTACTGCCGTCCCTGAAAAAGCAGTGTGCCGCGCTGGTCGATCTGGGCCACCAGGCCGCGCAGCTCGGCCGTGGCGCTCTTGGCGGGGGGGGGCGCTGCCCCTCTTTGCACGACTACCACACGGTGGTCGCGGATGGCCGCGATGATAATGTTGATCGGCCGATAGTCGTGCAGCCCAACGTGGCACATCCGCCCGACATCGAAGTCGGGAAGGCGCGCCTCTTGCAGGAAGGTGTGCGCGCGCTCCAGCCGGTAGCCCGAGAGCTGGCGCAAGCGCCAGATCGCTATTCCGGAATCTACCTCGTGGTATCCGCTCTCGGCTCGGCAGAAGAACCATTCGGAGCGTGCGATCAGGACGAGCTCGCCGTCGAGCGGGTCGTAAAGCCTGAGAATTCCGCGCAGAGGTAGCATAGCCTATTAGGACCACGCCTCGGCAGTCGTGCTGCTGTCCGCCCGGTCACGCTCGTGACCGCAGCTGGATCGTGGGTCTCGAGCACCACCACCGCCGCGATAGCATCGGCCACTACTGTTGGGAAGATCCCGTGGATACCGTAACCCAAATCCATGCTCGGCCGCCAGGAAAGCCGAGTCGGCGGCCGGTGAGGTAGGGGCAATGATCATTATGGCGTAGATGCCTGCCGCGAGGTTTGCCATGCACAACTCTACGAACGATCGTGGACAGGGGCATGGTGACACTTGCTGGTCTCGCTCTCAAGCCGCAAGCCATGGCGCCATGCGGCACAGCTCCGCCGCATGGGGGCTTAGAGGAGGACGCGGGGAAGCCCGGGTCGAGGCTTCGACGATGCGACTCTGCACGAAGAGGCCGTCAAGCCTAATTCGCCCATCGGGCTCTCGTGGTACACAGGGGCAGTCATGCCGGAGATCAACGAGCCGACGATCGCGCTGGGGCAGGGGCCGCGACCAACTGCGTTGCACGTTGACCTGGGCCAGCTCACGGCCAACTACCAGCTCTTGCGCCAGCTGACCGGCGTGCCCGTGCTCGTGGTGCTCAAGGCCAATGCCTACGGCCACGGGCTGGTAGAGGTTGGCCGCCATTTCGACCGCTTGGGCGCACCCTGCCTCGGCGTTGCTTACCTCGAAGAGGGCCTCCGCTTGCGCAGCGCGGGAGTGCGGGCGCCGGTGCTCGTGATGGGCGGCATCGTGGGTGAGCAGATTCCCCTCTTCCTCGCCCACGATCTGATACTTACCGCCTCGTCGCTCGACAAGCTCGGCGCCATCGAGAGTTGCGCGGCGGCGCTGGGGCGGACCGCGCGCGTGCATTTGAAGGTCGACACGGGGATGGAGCGCATCGGCGTGCACTGGCACAACGCGGCCAAACTGTTGGAGGCGTCGCTACGCTGTCGTCATACCAAGGTGGAGGGTATCTTTTCCCACTTCGCCACTGCCGACGCGGAGGACCTCTCCTTCGCGCACCTGCAACTCGAGCGCTTCCTGGAGACGGTCGATTTCTACCGCGTCCACTCGCTGCCCTGTCCGACCCGCCACATCTCCAACTCCGGGGCGGTGCTGCAGCTACCCGAGGCACGGCTGGACATGGTGCGGCCCGGCATCTTGCTCTACGGCGCCTATCCCTCCCCCCACATCGCGCGCACCCTGCCCGTCCGGGCGGCCTTGCGCTGGTCCTCCCAGGTCGTCTACTTCAAGGTGATCCAGCCCGGCGCCAGTGTGAGCTACGGCGCCCGATGGCAGGCCGACGCCGAGACCCGGGTAGTGACCTTGCCCGTGGGCTACGGCGACGGCTACCTGCGCTCCATGTCGGGCAAAGCCCAAGTCGTCATCCGCGGCCGCCGCTATCCCGTGGTCGGGACCATTTGCATGGACCAGGTAATGGTGGCCATCGGCTGGGACAGTGCCTGGAACGGCGACGAGGCAGTGCTACTAGGAGGCGATGGCCCGGGCGTCACCATCGAAGAGATGGCTGCCTGGGCCAACACCATCCCGCACGAGGTGCTCACCAGCATCAACACCCGCGTGCCGCGCGTGTACAGCAACCGGCTGGCGGGGTGAGGCACGCGATCTAGAGCGCAAGGCGGCACGGCACCCAAGCAGCGCTCCGGCCCGTTTACCGACAACTGAGCTCCAGTGCCTAACGCCTTTCGGGTGGCCCAGAGCCTCGACGCCGATTGGACCATGGTCGTTGACCATGGTAATAATGAAGCAATGGATCGCCAGATCATGGAGAGCATGCCGATTTCGAAGTTCAAGGCGACTTGCCTGGCGGCGCTCGAACGGGTGCGGAGGACAGGGCGGCCTTTGCAGGTCACTCGCTTTGGCAAGCCGGTGGCGGAGATCATTCCCCCCACCCCTCCGCCGGCGACGCGCAACTGGTTGGGCGACATGCGGGGTACCGCGGCAATCGCGCACGACATAACTGGTCCGTCGAGTGCGTTGGTCGGCTGGGAGGCGACCAAGTGAAGCTGCTCCTCGACACGCACATCTGGATCTGGAGCCACCTCGCCCCCGAGCACCTTTCCCGGCGTGTGGCGCAGTTGCTGCTTGCTCGCGAGACGGAGCTGTGGCTGTCGCCGATCAGCGTGTGGGAGTTCCTGCTGCTGGCCGAGCGGGGGCGGGTGTCGGTGCGGGGCAGCCCCCGGGATTGGGTCGAGGCCGCGCTGGCCAAGGTGCCCATGCACGATGCTCGGCTAACCTTCGAGGTGGCGCTCTATAGCCGGAGCATCCAAGCCGAGCACGACGATCCGGCAGATCGCTTCTTGGCGGCTAGCGCGGCCGCTTACGACCTGACCCTGGTGACCAGTGACCAACGGTTGCTGCGCGGGAAAGGATTTCGCACTCTCGCGAACCGCTGATGCGGATTGGGGATAGCGGCAAGGGTGCCGAGATCGCCGGCGGCCGAGGCAACCCGGTCGGCAATTCGGTAGCGTACTGCTCGAGGGATCCCGCGACGGCCATCCTGGCAGTGGCGGTTCATACCGGCTTCGACGCGCCTGACGCTGTGCCGCACTTCCCGACCATGGCCGCGATCGAAGATGTCACCAGATACACATGATGAGGTGAATTACATTCTAGTCATCGTGGCCTGTGCTAGCCATGGACGTAGGATTTCGCGTCCATGCCCGCACCCACATCGTTCGCCGCCATTCCTGCAGCTCTCCATGTCGATAGCCAGGAATTTCTGCTCTCCGCTCCTGTTGCGGAATTCCTTGTCGGGCTGCCCTCGGCGGTCAGGCGCGTGGTGAAGGTGGTTTCATCCATACTGCGGTGTCGGCAGGTCCGGGACCTGTGCCGTGAGGAGGCCGAGGTCTTGGTTGCGAATCGCTTTTCTTCCGAGGTCGCCGCTAACGTGCGGGACCACTTGTGGAACTGGCTCAGCGACTCGCCCCCCGCCGGCAGGCCCGATGACCACAATGACCCAGATGACTTCGATGACCTCGACGACTTCGACGACTTTGACGACGATGAGCCCGCGACCGGTCTCGCGAAAATCGCCATCCCTGTCCCCGAGCGCGGCCGCCTGGCAGCGGAGACAACTGCCTCGCCCAGCATCCTGGCTCCGCCTACGGAGATCAAGGCCCTCGAGGCGTGGTGCGAGCGCCACGGCGTGAGCGAGCGTTTGGGGGATCCGTACCCATCGACGTCGGCTGACAATTTTTATGGCTTTCCCCCGCAACAGTTGCCTCGGACCGTGCGCGATGCCGTGCTGGTGACGGCCAAAACCGTGGCGGCACCGAGATTCTTTCGGGCCGAGTTGGCTGAGCACTTGGTGTCCTCGGCCAAGGCATACCTGCACCGGGCGGCCCATGTGCTGGCCTCGATGACGCATCTCCAGGCCGAACGTACGGCCCGCGCCCGCTTGCCTTCCGATCCCAACCTATTGCGCTTCTTGCAGCTGGTTCGGGACCGTCGCGACCAGGTGGCTGCCCAATGCCCGTTGCGCCCGGCGGGGACTTTCCTACCCGGCCGGATCACCCTGCAGGCAGATCCACCCGAGCTCGGCTACCGGGAATGGCACATCTCCGAGGGGGGCGTGCCTACTAGCTCGGCAGGCCAGCCCTTCTTGACCGTGCGGCTGGCGGCGTGGGACAGCGGCCAGCTCGGCTTCGTGTGCAAACGCTGTCGCGATCGCTCGTCCTGTGTCCACGTGGTGACGGCCCTCGAGGAGATCAGCGCGGCCTTGTGCGATCCGGCGGACGCGCTGGCCGATCTGCTCGCACCCATACTGCGAGTTCCCGGCTGGTCGCGCTTGCTCGGCCACCTCGACTCCCGGCTAGCCCAAGTCGCGGTTCCGGCGGCCGAGGAATCCCAACGACTCATCTGGCAGATCTCGCGCCAGCCCGAGGGCATATCCGTGCTTCCGATCGTGCAGAAATTGGGCAAGCGGGGGGCTTGGTCGCGAGGCCAGCGCCTGAGTCTGGAGAGCCTCGATGACCAGGGAGCCGTGCGTCGCGATCCCGCGGACCAGGCCGTCTTCGAAGTGTTGATGGATGCCCGAGAGCCAAGCGCCTACTACTACAGGCGTTCGCAGTCTCTGAACCCACGCCAGGGCTGGCGAGCGCTCGCTGCCTTGGCGGGCTCGTCGCGGGTGTTCGCTGCCGATCGGTCCACCCCGTTGTCAGTACGCAAGGCGAGGGTGGCCTTGACCCTGGACGAGGTGGAGGGTGGGTTCCGCTTGCGTACCAGCTTGGGCGGGGTGGAGGTCGATCCAGGGGTGCTGCTGACTTTGGTCGAGGATGGGCGCCACCTGGTGTGGCTGGACGAGGAGCGCCACCTTTGTGTGCTGGCGCTGCTGGGCTCCGATGCTATGGCGCTCTTGGGGGCCATGGCCAAGTTTCCCGTGGTGCTGCCGAACGAGGCGGTCGACGAGCTGGTGCTCCGTCTGCCGCGCATGCAAGACTCGCTGGACGTGCACTTGCCCGATGGGGTACGCGGCGAACAGGTGGAACCGCCGACCACCATCGTGTGTAGGTTGGAGCCGCTGCCCGAGTCGGGCTTACGCATAGCGATGGTGGTGCGCCCCATTGCCGACGGCCCGGTCTTCGCGCCCGGTGAGGGCCCGCCCGAGGTCATGCTGGCGCGTGATGGGCGACGCCTGCATTCGCCCCGCCCCCTCGGGGCCGAGCGCGAGCGGGGCGCTCACCTGGCGCAGGCGTTGGGCCTCGACGACGCCACGTCGAGCGGGCCATGGTGCTGGGACGTGAGCGACGACAGAAGCGCACTGGAAGTGCTGGGCAAGCTGCGCGGACTGCCCGAGCTCGGCTCCATCGAGTGGCCGGCGGGTGAGATCCGTGTGGATCGGGTCTTTCGCACATCGCTCAAGGTCGCGGTGAGCCGCCGGCGCGATTGGTTCGGGGCCGAGGGTGGGGCAGAGATCGACGACATGCAGATTTCGCTGTTGGAGTTGTTGGCCGCGGTGCGGGCGGGGCGGCGCTTCGTGAAGCTGGGTCCGCGCCGCTTTGCCGCCATCGAGGACGATCTGCGCGATAAGCTGGCCGCCCTCGACGACGTGGTGTTCGACAACCAGGGCGCTCTCGAGATCGGTTTGCTGGCCGCGCCGGTGTTGGCCGACGTAGTGGAGGATCCGCGCCAGCTCGACCTGGTGCCGGCCTTTCGTGCCGTGCTGGGCAAGATCGAGGCCGCGCGGGGCGACGCGGCGGTGTTGCCGGCGGGCTTGCAGGCCTGCCTGCGCCACTACCAAGAGGATGGCTTTCGCTGGCTCGCCCGGCTCGCGACGTGGGGCCTCGGTGCTTGTTTGGCCGACGACATGGGACTCGGTAAGACCCTGCAGGCTTTGGCGCTGCTCCTGCGGCGCTCCGATCTCGGGCCGGCCCTGGTCATCGCCCCCACCTCGGTGGTGGCCAACTGGGCGGCCGAGAGTGCCAAGTTCGCGCCCGGGCTCGCGGTGCGCGTGTACCGCGGTCCCGAGCGCGCGGCCCTGTGCGCGGCTCTGGGTCACGGCGATCTCTTGGTCACGAGCTATGCCATCGCCGCGCGCGACGCCGAAGCCCTGGCCGCCATCAGGTTCGCGACCTTGATCGTCGACGAGGCCCAGTCGGTGAAGAATGCCCTCACGCAAAGGTTCCGGGCCATCCGTGATCTGCAGGCCGACTTCCGTGTGGCGCTCACGGGCACCCCGATCGAAAATCACTTGGGCGAGCTATGGGCCATCTTCCGCCTGGTGACCCCGGGCTTGCTCGGTTCGTGGGAGCAGTTCCGAGCGCGCTTTGCTTTGCCCGTCGAGCGCCACCACGACCGCGCTCGCCAAGCCGCCCTGGCCCGGGTGGTGCGGCCATTCCTCCTGCGCCGGACCAAGGCCGAGGTGGCGCCCGAGCTGCCGCCGCGCACCGAGATGAACCAGACTATCGAGCTTAGCCCGCTGGAACGGCGGTTTTACGAAGCCGCGCGCATCGAGGCGTTGCAGAGCCTGGCCACGGGCGCTGCGACTGGCGGCGACGAGGCGCAACAACGGATCAAGATTCTCGCTGCGCTAACCCGCTTGCGGCTCTTGTGTTGCCACCCCCGCCTGGTGGTGAAGGACAGCAGTGCCGGTTCGGCGAAGCTAGCGGCGCTGGTCGATTTGCTCGTCGAGCTACGCGACGAGGGCCACCGTGCCCTGGTATTCAGCCAGTTTACCAGCTTCCTCGACATCGCCCGACCGCTCCTCGACCGGGCTGGCTTGCGCACTCTTAGCCTCGACGGCTCAACGCCGGCACTGGAGCGCGCCCGGCGTGTAGCTGCATTTCAGGCGGGAGAGGCCGATGCGTTTCTCCTGTCCTTGCGCGCTGGCGGCACCGGGCTCAATCTCACCGCCGCCACCTACGTCATCCACCTCGATCCCTGGTGGAACCCCGCCGTCGAAGATCAGGCCACCGACCGCGCCCACCGCATCGGTCAAGAGCGCCCCGTGACGGTCATCCGTCTGGTGGCTCGTGGCACGATCGAGGAGGCCGTGCTGTCCTTGCACGAGGAGAAACGTCAGCTCGCCGCCAGCATTCTCGACGGAGCCGACGCCGCCGCCCGCCTGGATAGCGAAGATCTGCTCGACCTCATCCGTCGCAGCGGCGCGGACACGGCAGAAGGCGATGTCGAGGAGGAAAGCCCCGAGAGTCCATGAATCTACCTTCACCGTCTTCCTGCCCGTGCAATACGACGACCGAGCTCCGAGAGAGGGGACGAGCGCTAGGGCGCTGATGCGATAGGGTAGGGCGAGACGGAGAGCGAGGCCATCCAATACTCGGCCTTGGCGGCCAAGTCGACTCCAGCCTTGGACCGCACCGACAGAGCCACCACGTTGTGGTCGTACGCGGCGGTCACGTACAGCAGGTCGCCGGCAGACCAGACCAGGGCAGCGGGCATCTTTTCCGATGTTAAGATCTCTATCTCTTCCGGCGCCACCTCGTGGCCGAGCGCCTCGGACATGCGTGCGCATTGCCACCTCGCATGGGTGCGCAGCAGCTCGATTCCGCTCTGGCTGGCGGTGGCGGGGCTGATATCGCGCGCCGCCACCGTGCTCACCTGAGCCTCGATGTCGTCGACGATGAAGTTGCCATCGCCATGGCCGATAGCGACGTGATTGCCGCTCAGGAGCAGGCGGAAGTGCAGATCAGGGGTGTCGCCGACCACGGTCAGGCCGGATGGCCCGGCCGTGCCGATAATGCCCATCGGCGATGCAACCGCAGGAGCAAGGCGGGGCGGGGTCGCCTCGGTTGTGCCTGTTGCGCAGGCCGCGAGCGCCAGCCATCCGAAATGAAGCAGTTTCATTCCGGCATTGTCTACCCGAGTTCGAGCAGCCCGGCCACGGCAATGTCGTAGTCGTCGCCACGTCCAACCTGCCACCTGGCCGCCAATTCCGCGATTTGCCGGCGCAGATCCTCGACGCCCGCCACGGGTATGCTATACCCACGTACTATACGGATGTGCAGTGGGATAGGCAAGGACGATGCGAGGGCAAAGCGCACACATTTTGCCGCCGTCAGCCTGGCCGTCCTGCGATCGTGGTGCTCAGCCTTCACCCGCTGGCCTGCGCGTGGGAATGTGGACGGCGGTCAGCGCCGGGCGCTAAGGTGAGCCAACTGATCCGAGGCCCCATGAAGTTCCTCCATACCGCAGACATCCACCTCGACAGCCCCCTGGCCGGGCTGGCGGGCTATGGAGACGCTCCCACGGATCTGCTCCGTTCCGCCACGCGCGAGGCCTTTTCTGGGCTGGTGGGCCGTGCCATCGAGGATGGCGTGGCCTTCATGATCATAGCGGGCGATCTCTACGACGGGGAATGGAAAGACTTCAACACCGGCCTTTTCTTCGTCAAGGAGATGGCACGGCTGGCGAAGGCAGGTATCCCCGTCTTCCTCGCCTTCGGCAACCACGACGCCCAGAGCGACGTCACCCGGCGGCTGCTGTTGCCGGGCAACGTGCGGGTTTTCGGCAAGAAGCGTCCCGAAACCTTCCGCCTGCCGGAGCTGCAGGTGGCCCTGCACGGCCAGAGTTACGGGCAGGCCGCGGTCGAGGATAACCTGGTCGTCCACTATCCTGACCCGGTGCCCGGGTGGCTGAACATCGGTGTGCTCCACACCGCCCTCGAGGGATACGAGTCGCACAGGAGCTACGCGCCCTGCACGGTGGGACACCTGGTCGCTCGCGGGTATCAGTTCTGGGCGCTAGGGCACGTCCACGAGTATTGTCTGCCGAGCCGCCAGCCCCCCATCGTCTTCCCCGGCAATCTGCAGGGGCGTCACGTGCGCGAGACGGGACCGCGGGGGGCGGTGCTCATCACCGCGGAGGGTGGGGAAATCGTCGGGATCGAGCGGGTTTTCACCGACGTCGTGCGCTGGCATATGCTCGAGGTCGCGGTCGACACGGCCCGCAACCGGGATGAGGTCGTGTTCCTGGTGGGCAGGCAGCTCGCGGAGCTGGTCGAGCGGCAGGCGGACGGCCGGCCGTTGGCCGTCCGGGTTAAGCTGGTCGGCAGGACCCTCGCACACGGTGAGCTTTTCCTGGGCGGGCGTGATCAGCTGCGCGCCGAGGTGACCAGTCAGGCGGCCGCGCTGGGTAGCGGCAAGGTCTGGATCGAGAAGGTGGTGGTGGGGACTTCTCCTGCTCTGCGTCCCGCAGACTTCGGGGCCCGACAAGACGCGATCTCCGATCTGGCGCGCCTGCTCGACCAGGCGCCTCGGGACCCGGAGCTGAAGCATTCCCTACTCGATGACCTGCAGGTGCTGGCGGGCAAGGTGCCGGGTGAGCTACTCGACCTGGTGCCGCACCTGCGCGCTATTCGCGATGGCGATGTCTCGGCCCTGCTCGAGGCCGTCAAACCGGGGCTGCTCGCTCGCCTCGTCGGGGAGGGATGATGCCGTGCGCATTGATCGGTTGGACCTGGTAAGGTTCGGCCACTTTACCTGCAAGCCCATCAACTGGCCGCGCACGCCGCGTGACTTCCACCTGGTCGTCGGCCGTAACGAAGCGGGCAAATCGACCGTGCAGGCGGCAATACTCGAGCTGCTTTTCGGCATCGAGCGGGAGACCAGCTACGGCTTTCTTCACCCCAAGGCGGAGCTCTGTATCGGGGCCGTGCTTTCCCACGACGAGAGGGTGCTGGAGCTTCGCCGGGTCAGGAAGCCGAGGTCGCTCTATGGAGCCAAGGGCGAGCCGCTGCCGGAGGATGCCCTGGCGACTTTCCTGGGCGGGGCCACGCGCGATGTCTTTCGTCTGGTCTTCGGCCTGGACCACGAACGACTCGTGTCCGGGGGCAGGCAAATCCTGGCTGCCAAGAATGACGTGGGCAAGACTTTGCTCCAGTCGTCCGGGAATATCACCCACCTGAGGGACCTGCAGCAGGCTCTCGACCAGGAAGCCGACGGTTTGTGGGCCAAGCGCAGGTCGAGCGAGCGGGAGTACTACAAGGCCCAGATCGTTCTGGAGGAGGCCGAGGCGGAGTTGAAGCGCACCACGGTCAAAGCCGGGGTTTGGCTCGAGCGCAGCGAGCAGGTGTGCGAGCTCGAGCGGCAGCTTGCCGAGGCTAATGCTCGTTTCGATGAGCGCGAGCGCGAGCGTATCCGGCTCGAGCGCGTGCGTAGGGTGGCGCCGTTCCTGCGGGCCCAGGCGGAGGCCAGCCTGGCCTTGCAGGCGAATCGAGATGTCGTGTTGCTCCCGCCGGATGCCGGCCGTAAGCTCGAGCAGGCCACTGCCGCCATGGCGAGGGCGGCCGTCTTGCGCGATAGCGCCGACCGGTATCTTGCGGAAGCGCGCGGGGAACGGGCCAAGGTCACCCTGGATCGACTGACTCTGGCGGAGGCGCCACGCATTTTGGCCCTGGAGGCCGCGAGGCAGCAGACGGCCAGGCACCCAAGCGACATAGCCAAGCTGGAAGCCAAGATTACTACCCTCTGGGTGACTGTTCACAACCTGACCCGGCAACTCGGCTGGCCCGATGGCGACGCCGTCGCGCTGCGCGCCCGCCTTCCTCCGCTACCCTTGCGCCGCACTCTGCAGGATTTGCTCAAGAAGCAGGGCGCCACCGGGGAAGCCTGCGCTGCGGCCGCCGGCGCCGTGGCGGCCAAGCAGCGGGAGATTGCCGAGAACCAGGTCGAGCTCGCCCAGCAGGCAACGGTGGAAATCTCGGCCGAGCTAAAGGCGGCCCTGGATGCACTAGTGAAACTGGGGGATTGCGAGGCCGCGGCCAGACGCGAAGCCGGCAAGGTCAGCAAGGCACAGCGGGTCCTGTGCGGGGAGCAGAGCAAGCTCGGGATCTGGCAGCTTCCCGTTGCGCGGCTGCAGACGCTGGCGCTGCCGCCGGGGGATCTCGTCATCGGCCTCCGGGCTCAAGTCGAGCGGCTGCAGGTAGAGTTGCGCGCGGCCACCGAGCGGCGGGGTGAGCTGGCGCGCGAGCTAGCGGCAGCCACGCTCGGCATCGAGCAGTACCGGCGATCCCATCACCCCGTGACCCGCGACGATCTCGGCGCCGCCCGCGCGCGGCGTGACCTGACCTGGCAGGAGATAAGACATGGTAGGGTTCTGCTGGCGCAAGCCGCCCCTGAGTTCGAGCGGCAGGTGAAGGAGGCCGACGACAAGGCCGACCAACGTCACGCTGGCGCCCAGGAGGCGGCCGAGCTGCAGGCGAAACTGGATCAGCTCGAGCAAGCGAGGCTCAAGCTGGCCGACGCGGAGACGCGTCTTGATCATCTTAGAGCTGAGCTGGCGGCGCCGGAAGGCGCCTGGCAGGCCGAGGCTGGAAAGCTTGGGTTTCCCGCCCTGCCTCTTAGTCATTATGAGGAGTGGCGGGGGGCTCGGGCCAGTGTGCTCAAGGCCGCCGAGGCACTGGAACAGGCGCAAGCGGACGCGGCTCAGCTCGCGGAGGCGGTCACCGTGGCGGGGGGCGCGGTGCTGCGCGCCCTGGACGCTGTCGGGCACGCCCTGGCCCGGGAGACGTGTCCCGCGGTGTTGCTCCAGGAGGCGCAGGGACTGGTGGACGCCGCGGTCAAAGGACAGGCGCGGCGGGACGAGCTGATCCGCCAGGTCGCGAATGGGCGGCGGGCCTTGGTGGAGTTGGTCGACAAAGCCGATCAGGCCGACCTGGCCAAGGCTGCGTGGGGCAACGCCTGGAGCGAAGCCACCCGGCTGGCCGGGCTGGCGGGGTTGGACGCGGCGGCGGTGGACGGTGCCCTGACCCTGTTCACCCAGATCGAAGAGGGGCTAGCCGCGATTGGCGATCCGGAAGGTCGGATCAAGAGTATGCGGCGGGACCTGGAGGATCTCGAGCGGCAAGCGATGGAGCTGGCGCTGACCATGGGGCCGGATGGCGATGGGTTCGAGGGGCGTAGTGCGCTGGAGCTATCGATGGCCCTGACCACCAGGCTGACGACGGCCAGGGACCAGGAACGCGAGGCAAAGCGGCTGGACGACGAAATCCGTAGGCAGAGGGAAGAGGTGAAGGCGGCCGCGGCCAAGATCGAAGAGGAGCGCGCCCTGCTGACGCCGCTCCTTGAGGCGGCGGGCACGACCGAGATCGAGACTCTGCGCCTGGCCATCACCCGCTCGGACCTGAGCCGCGCTCTGACGGAGCAGGCGAGCCAGGCCAAGGCGGCGGCCGAGCGGGCCGGGGATGGCTTGACCTTGACCGAGCTTGAGGCCGAGGCCGCGGGCGTCGAGCTTGCCCGGTTGCCCGAGCGCCTGAGCGCTGTCAAGCGCGACCAGGACGAGCTGCGCGACCGGGTGCAGACCCTCTCGGCGTCGCTCAGCCATGCTCAGACGGAGCTGGGCCATATCACCGGGGGTGACGACGCCGCCAGTGCGGCCACCCGCAGGCAAGGTGCCCTGGCGCGCATGGCCGAGGCCACCGAACGCTACCTCGAGGTCAGGACCGCGGAGCGCCTGTTGGGCTGGGCCATCGAGCGCTACCGGGAGCAGATCCAAGAGCCCCTGCTGGCGCGGGCGAGCGAGATCTTTGCCGGGCTGACGCTAGCATCCTTTGCCCGTCTGACCGTGGACGCCGACGCCGATCCGCCCAAGCTGACCGGCATTCGCCCGGGACCGGAGCGCAAGGCGGTGGATGCCGAGCACATGAGCGACGGTACCCGGGATCAGCTATTCCTGGCCCTGCGCCTGGCCGCCCTCGAGCTCCAGATCGCCAAAGGCCATCCGCTGCCCTTTATCGCCGATGACCTCTTTGTCAACTTCGACGACGAGCGCGCCCGCGCCGGACTGCAAGCCTTGGCTCGCCTGTCCGAGCAGACCCAGGTGATCTTCCTGACCCATCACCAGCACCTGCTGCCCCTGGCGAACGAGACGTTCGGGGCAGGGGTGAGTGTTACGATCTTGTGATCTCGGTCGCCCCCTCTACCAGAAGTACGCATAGAACGCCACGACCACGCCGACGATGATGGCGGTGTGGATGACGTCCCACTTGTTCCAGCTGGCGCGGCTGGCGGCTTTCTCTTCGGGGGTGGTGCCGAAAGCGGTGTACTTGGCCTTTTCCGGGGCGGGGGCCGGGGTGAGGAGGCTTATGACGACGAGGAGGATGGCACTGACTATGAGGAGGAGCTCGGCGTAGTAGAGCCAGTGGATCTGGTCGAGGTTGAAGAGGATGCCCCACTTGTCTTGCAGAAGGGCAGCGGTGGCGCGGCCGTCTTTGAGGGGGCGGTCGATGACGAGGTCGAGGCCGAGGCGGAAGAAGCCGCCGAAGGCGCCGACCAGGAAGGCCCAGAAGGCGGCGGGAGCGGTGGCGCGCTTCCAGAAGATGCCGGCGGCGAACAGGACGGCGATGGCGGGGGACATGTAGCCCTGCACGCTCTGGAGGTACTCGTACAGATTCTTGCCCAGGGTCTTCATAACCGGGATCCAGAGGATGCCGATGAGGACGATGGCGGCGGTGGCGATGCGACCGACCACTACCTGGGTGCGGCCGGAGGACTTGGGGCGCCACTTCTGGTAGAAGTCCATAGTGAACAGCGCGGCGGAGGCGTTGAATTTGGAGGCCAGCGAGGCCATGAGGGAGGCGAGCATGCCGCAGGCCACGACGCCACGGATGCCGTGGGGCAGGAGCTGGGCCACCAGCGAGGTGTAGGCGGCGTCGCCGCTGGTAGCGAATCCGCTGCCGGGCATCTTGGTCAGGGCGAGGGCGATCATGCCGGGGATCATGAAGATGAAGACCGGGGTGAGCTTGAGGTAGGCGGCCAGGATGGTGCCCCGGCGGCTATCCTTCTCACTGCGTCCGGCGAGCACACGCTGGACGATGTATTGGTCGGTGCACCAGTACCAGAAGCCGATCATGGCGGAGCCGGGCAGCACGGCCAGCCAGGGGAAGGACTTGTCGCTCATGGGACGGACCAGGTGGATGTTGGTGCCGACGGCCGTCAACATGGCATGCCAGCCGGAGATCAGGCTGCCGTGACCGAGAGCGGAAAGGCCCATGAACAGGATGAAGAAGGAACCGAGGAGGAGAACCGGGGTCTGGAGCACGGAGGTGTACATGATGACCCGCATGCCGCCCACGGTGGTGTAGATGCCGGTGATGAAGGCCAGGCTGAGGGAAATGACCCAGAACATGTCGACCTGGTGGCCCATGATCTGGATGGAGTCGACGCCCAGGAAGACCTTGAATACGACGTCGGCGGCGTACAGGGTGGCGGACAACTTGGTGAGGACGAGGCTGGCGATGGTGAGGAAGCTGAGGATGGTGCGCGAGCCGGCGGAATAGCGCAGCTCGAGGAACTCCGGCATGGTGAAGACCTTGATGCGGTCGTAGATGGGCACGAAGACCCAGCCCAGGACCAGGATGAGCCAGGCGTGCATCTCCCAGTGGGCCATCGCCAGGCCGGTGGCGAATCCGGCGCCGGCCAGACCCACCAGGTGCTCGGAGCCGATGTTCGAGGTAAAGATGGAGGTGCCGATGGTGGTCCACTTGGCGTCGCGGGCGGAAAGGAAGTACCCGGCGCCGTCCTGCACTTTCTTGCGCACGGAGGCCCAGACGATGGCGATCATGGCCAGGAAAAAGAGGGTGATCGCTACCCAGTCAGCCGAATTGAAAATGGCACCTTTGTTCATAACTCTGGTCTCCCTAGTGGGGTGAGGGAAGTGGCGGCGCGACCGCGCGCCCGGGTGGCTTTTGACGGCAGAGCGGCAGACCGCTCAGCGGGTGGAGAACTGATAAATGGTGGTCTGGGTGTATTGCTGGCCGGGCCGGAGCACGGCGCTGGGGAAGTTGGGGTGGTTGGGGGCGTCGGGGAAGTCCTGGGCCTCCAGGCACAGGGCGGTGCGATGTTGGTAGGGGACGCTGCCTTTGCCGTGAATGGTGCCGTTGAGGAAGTTGCCCGAGTAGAACTGGAGCCCGGGCTGATCGGTCAGCACTTTCATGACTATGCCGCTGGTCGGATTGTAGAGCTCGGCTGCCTCAGTTACCTGCTTGGCGGTCTTGCGCAACACCCAGTTGTGGTCGTAGCCCTTGCCTAGGGCGAGCTGCTCGTCCTGCGCCGCGATACGAGCGCCTATTGGGGTCGGCTTGCGGAAATCCATGGGCGTGCCGGCGACATTGGCCAGCTTGCCGGTGGGAATGAGGCCGGGGCCAACGGGCGTGGTCTGGTCGGCAGCGATGGTCAACTCCTCGTCCAGGATGGGGTGGGTGGCGTCGCCGCTGAGATTGAAGTACGAGTGATTGGTCGGGTTGAGGATGGTGGTCTTGTCGGTCGTGCCGCGATAGTCGATGCGCAAGCCGTTGTCCTTGGTCAGGGTGTAGGTCACAGTCAGGGTGACGGTGCCGGGATAGCCCTCCTCGCCATCCTTGCTGACGTAGGTGAGCTTAACCCCCGGGCCGTTCTTGCCCTTGACCGCTTCGCTCCGCCACAGCTTCTTGTAGAAGCCGTCGGATCCACCATGGAGATGGTTGGGCCCGTTGTTCAGGTCCAACTGGTAACTCTTGCCATCGAGCTCGAACTTGCCGGCGGCAATGCGGTTGCCGTAGCGGCCGACGATGGAGCCGAAGAAATCCTTGTCCTTGGCGTAGCCGGCGAGATTGTCGTAGCCGAGGACGACATCACGAGGGTGGCCTTGCCGATCGGGCACGGTCAACGACACCACGATGGCCCCGTAGTCGATGATCCTGACCTCGGCCCCGTTGCCGTTGCTCAGGGTGTAGAGGGTAACCTTCTTGCCGTCGGCAAGCTCGCCGAACGGGCGGGAAGTGACGGCCGGGCCGGTCGTTTTGGCCGGTTTGGCGGCGGCCGACGCTGGTCCGGTCAGAGACAGTGCCAGGGCAATGGCGGTGAGGGTGGCGGCGGGGATGACTATGGACCTCATGATGGCGTCTCCTCTCTGGCTACCAGATGGCCTCGGCTTGCAGACCGGCAGTGGCGCCGCTCAGGTTGCTGGTGTTCTGATAGACGTTGCCCGAATCGATGCCGGCCGTGCGCGCCCGGCCGTTCCACATCGCCCAGGTGTAGAAGAGGCGGAGCTCGGGACGGGCCATGAAGCCCTTGGCCGAGCACAACGCCACCGCGCCAGTGAGCTTGGTCAGATCGCGCCAATTCGAGGTGAAGGATTGGCCGTTGGTCACGAAGAAGCTGTCGTGGCCCACTTCACCGAGCAACTTGGCATGCTGGGTAAAGCCGATGCTGGCGCGGGTACCGGCGGAGAACCAGTACCCCGTTTGCGAGGGGGTGGAGTTGTCGTGCTGGGCGACGACGTCAGCCTGCAAGCCGAACCAGTCAGTGGGTTGGATGGTGAGCACGTCCAGTGCCCGCCAGCGCGACTCGCTCGTGCTGTAGTTCAGGGAAAAGTCGGGGTAGTAGAAGCGCGCAAGAGTACCAAAGCCGGTGCCGCCGCCTCTGCCATATTGGAAGACCAGCTTGTTGTCGCCGCCTAGCACCTCTTGGATGTGACGGATGGTGATGCCCCACCCGCCATAGGTGGGACCGGCCAGACCGACGCCTGCCGTGGGATTGTCGTTGCTCCGATCGCCAATGAACTGGAAGCCGAGTTGGAGCTCTCCCCCCTGGTAGGGCCGGAAGCCGCGTATCTGGAAATCGCTACGTATCCCGAGGTCGTTTACGGGGGGCAAGGGAGGATTCGCATTGGGCTCGCCATCGACGGCGAAAGCCGCATAGCTGAATGTGACGCCTCGCAAAGAATCGGGCGCGGCCTGCCAGATCTGGCCGAGGGAGACGTCCTCGATTCCGGCCCCTACGCCGGAGGGATTCCAGTAGAAGAAGTCGCTGATATAGACCTCCTCGCGCTTGTAGTAGCGGGTGCCCGCCCAGGCCGTCCCGCCGTATAGCCAAGGAATGCCCTTGATGTCGGCGTAGAGGTTGGGAAAGGCCACCGTCGCACCGGTTGAGGGCTGACCCGACTCGGCGAAGGTCGAGGTGGCGCCGTTGGGGACATAGCCGACATAGGTGGTGGGGATGTAGGCCACCGGCATAAAGTGCACGCTCGCCACCGAGCCGTCGTCGCCAACGTAGACCACGGTGCGAGTGTCGAGCTCGGCCCACACCTCGCACTCGTTGCCGAGCCGGTACTTGGAGAACATGCCGTTGGGCAGACTGAGCTGGAAGCAGGTCTGTCGGCCCTTTTGGTCGATGTTGGCGCCGAAGCCACCTCGGAAGTAACCATGTGCGGAGAAGTCGCCCAGCTTGGGCGCCAGCGACCCGGGGGGGGCGATGGCGGGAGCAGCGGCAGCCACTTCAGCAGCGGCGGCCACTTCAGCGGGGGCGGCAGCCGCGGGCGCCGGCTGCTCAGGCGCCGAGCCCTGGCTGGGGGGAGCATTGGTGCCCTCGCTCTCTTGTGCGCGGGCCGCAGTCGCGAAACCTGCCAACAGTCCCGGTAGCCATAACAGTGGTAATGCTCGTCGCATGGTGGACCAGTCCTCTCGTGGGTTAAAGTGACTTGAGCTCGGTCGCGGTCGTTGTCATCGATCAGGAAGCGGGGATCACGGAGCGGAGAGCGGGCAAGCTCGGGCGGGAGCGGCCACCCGCCCTACCCCTGTCCATAGTAGGCGTTCTTGCCATGCTTGCGTTCGAAATGCTTGCGCACGAGATAGTCGGGCAGACGATCGGCTTGCGGATCGAGAGCACGAGTGATAGCCGCCATTTTGGCCAGCTCCTCGAGCACGACCGCGTGGTACACCGCCTTTTCCGCCGTCTTGCCCCAGGTGAAGGGACCGTGCCCTGCTACCAGCACCATCGGCGTCTGGTCGGGGTTGCGGGTGCGGAAGCAGTCAATGATCTGCGCCCCCGTCTCGGCCTCATAGTCACCCTGCACAGCCTGCGCGGTCATGACCGCGGTGCAAGGGACGTCCTCTCCGAGGTGATCCGCGTGGGTGGTGCCGTAGATGGGAATAGGCAGACGGGCCTGCGCCCAGGCGGTGGCGTAGGTGGAGTGGGTGTGGACGATGCCACCGAGGCCGGGAAATTTCCGGTAGAGGGCGGCGTGCGTCTTGGTGTCGGAGGAGGGGCGCATGCCGCCCTCGATCACCTTGGCCTCCAGGTCGACCACCACCATGTCGGCGGCGGTGAGGCTTTCGTAGGCCACGCCACTCGGTTTGATGGCGAAGACCGCGCGCTCGGGTGCGAACGCGGACACGTTGCCGAAAGTGTAGATGGCCAGACCACGGCGCGGGATCTCCATGTTGGCCCGGAAGGCCTGCTCCTTGAGCTCGCCGTAGCTCGAATTCATTTGCCTCGTCGACCCCTAGCGGTTGCGGCGGAAAGCGTCGTCGTTCCAGCGCAGCTCCTGCTTGAGCGTCGCGAGCTCGGTGCCATGCCCGATGCGCACGCTTTCAACACCCAAGAGAGCCGCCAAGTCCTCGAGCGCACCGGCCGTCACGGCTCGGCTGAACGAGGTGTGATGACCTCCTCCCGCGAGGAGCCAAGCCTGACAACCGCGGCGGAAGTCAGGGCGTGGTACCCAGAGCGCGCGTGCCACGGGCAGTTTGGGCATGGCATGCTCGGCCTTGACGACGTCGAGCTCGTGGACGATGAGGCGCATCCGCCCCCCCATGTCGATGAGGGCGACAGCCACCGCGGGCCCCGGCGCTGCATTGAAGACGAGGCGGCAGGGATCGTTCTTGCCCCCGATACCCAGGGGATGGATCTCGAGGGAGGGTTTGCCCTCGGCAATCGAAGGGCAGATCTCGAGCATGTGGGCGCCCAGGACATTCTCCTCCCCCTTCACCAGGTGGTAGGTGTAGTCCTCCATGAATGACACTCCACCGGCGCGGCCAGCGGCCATCACCTTCATCAACCGCACCAGAGCGGCGGTTTTCCAGTCCCCCTCGGCTCCGAAGCCGTAGCCTTCGGCCATGAGGCGCTGGCAGGCTAGCCCGGGGAGCTGGTGGAGCCCGTAGAGATCTTCGAAGGTAGTGGTGAAGGCGCCGTAGCCCCCACTGGTCAGAAAGGCGCGTAGCCCGAGCTCCTGCCTGGCAGCGTCGCGTAGGATCTCGCGTTGCTCGCCGCCTTTGAGCAAGCTGCGGGCGAGGGTGTACTGGGTCTCGTATTCATCGACCAGATGGTCGACGTCGGCGTCGCGCACTTCGGCTATGCGCCCTGCCAAGTCGCCGACGGCGTGGCCGTTTACCGACCAGCCCAGCTTGATCTGGGCCTCGACGCGGTCACCGCCTGTCACCGCCACTTCGCGCATGTTCATGCCGCCGAAACGCACGATCTTGAGCTTGCGCGATTCGGCCGCGGCACACGCGACACGCGCCCAGTCCGCCAGCTCGGCGATCACGTCGCTGTCTTGCCAGTGCCCGACCACGATCTTATGCTCGAGCCGTAGCCTGGCCGCCACGAAGCCGAACTCACGGTCACCGTGGGCCGACTGGTTGAGGTTCATGAAATCCATGTCGATCGTGGCCCAGGGCAGCTCGCGATTGAACTGAGTGTGCAGATGAGCGAGGGGCTTGGTTAGCTGCGTGAGGCCGCGAATCCACATCTTGGCCGGGGAAAAGGTGTGCATCCAAGTGATTACACCCACACAGGCGGGAGCCGCGTTGGCCTCGAGGCATATCTGGGAAATGGCATCCGGGCCCTTGAGGATAGGCTTCCCGACGACTCGCACGGGCAGCCTCTCTGCCGCGTCGAGGTAGGCCGCGATGGTGCGGGAGTGCTCTGCCACTTTGTTCAGGGTCTCCTGGCCGTACAAGTCCTGGGTGCCGGTCAAGAACCATACTTCTTGGGTGTTGCTCATTTGCGCACTCTCGCTGGTTAGGTGTTCAGCGGCTTTATTTCGTCGCCTTCGCAGTAGGAGGCGTTGGTGCCACTGGGTTTGACATTTCCCGGCTGTTCGGCTGCTAGCCGTCAGACGGTAGGACGATGAAGACAAGGGCCCGTAATGTCAACAATAAAACTGGTCGGGCCACCCCCTTGCCCGCCCCGGTGGCGAGGATGTTAGGTCCGTCGCGTTGGCGGGGGGGACTGTGGCAAATGCCCGGCGTAACTTGTCGTAATCATTGGCCTGCGGCAGCGGTGAGTCGAGCCGTGCCAGAGGGTTAATGGGGCGGGTCGTGAAGCCAGAAGCGGCGGCGCCGAGGGGGCTGACGATGCAACTCGACTACAGTCGGATCGCTTATTGCAGCAGCCTTCCGGCGTCTACGTGCAAGCGCTATGGGGCGCCCGACGAGTTGGCCAGGCCCCTAGTGTCAGGCCCTAGTGTCAGGCCCTGAGGTGGCTGATCGCCGCCTTCTCGATGGCCAGCCCGCGCCGGTAACGCTCCATAAAGGTGGCGAAACCCGCGCTGTCCACCGGGTCGGGCGTGACGGTAGTGCCCACCTGCCCGGCAAAGACCTTGGTGGCCAGATACGCCTCCAGGGCCTCGTCGGCCCTCTTGTGCAGCATATAGGCTGCCAGCAAGGCCATGCCCCAGGCTCCCCCCTCGCCCGCGGTCTCCATCACCGAGACGGGCACGTTCATGGCCGCGGCCATGATCCTTTGTCCCACGCCCTCGGTCTTGAAGAACCCACCATGTCCCAGCACCCGGTCGATCCTTACCTCTTCCTCGGCGAAGATGGCCAGCCCGATCTTCAGCGCAGCCAGCGCCGAGAGCAGGTGTACGCGCATGAAATTGGCGAGGGTGAACCGACTTTCCGGGGTGCGGACGAAGAGCGGTCGGCCTTCTTCCATGCCGGTGAGATGCTCGCCGGAAACGTAGTTGTAGGCCAGAAGACCGCCGGCATCGGCTTCGCCAGCCAAGCCCCGGCCATAGAGGATCTCGAAGAGCTTGGCTTCGCTGGTCTCGACCCCTAGCGCCAGGGCGAGCTCCTTGAACAGCGCGACCCAGGCGTTGAGATCAGAGGTGCAGTTGTTGCTGTGCACCATCGCCACTGGTCTGCCCGTGGGGGTGGTGACCATGTCGATCTCGGGATAAAGCCTGCCTAGCGGTTTTTCCAGCACGATCATGGCGAACACGGAGGTGCCCGCGGAGACGTTGCCGGTTCGTTCCGCCACGCTGTTGGTGGCGACCATGCCCGTGCCGGCGTCGCCCTCGGGGGGACAGAGTCGGACGCCCGCGGCCAGCTGGCCGGTGGGGTCGACGAGCTTGGCGCCCTCTGGGGTGAGGATGCCGGCGGGCTCGCCCGCCATCAGGACCTTGGGCAGGATGGCTTCCAGCTGCCAGGGCAGTTTCCGCCCCTGGAGCTCCGAGCTCAGTGACCTCAGCATACCGGCATGGTAGGTGTTGGTTGCGCTGTCGACGGGGAACATGCCGGAGGCTTCGCCTACTCCCAGCACCTTTTGACCGGTGAGCCGCCAGTGGACGTAGCCGGCCAGGGTGGTCTGGAAGGTGATGTCGCGCACGTGAGGTTCTTGGTTGAGGATGGCCTGGTAGAGATGGGCGATGCTCCAGCGCTGGGGGATGTTGAACTGGAATAGCCGGGTGAGGTCAGCCGCCGCTTGGGCCGTGATGGTGTTGCGCCAAGTGCGGAAGGGGACCAGGAGCTTGCCATTCTTGTCGAAGGCGAGGTAGCCATGCATCATCGCGCTCAAGCCCAGAGCGCCCACGGTCTTGAGCGGAAGCTGGTACTTGGCTCGCACATCGTCAGCCAGGGCGCGAAAGCTCTCCTGTACGCCCGTCCACACTTCCTCGATGGGGTAGGTCCAAACGCCGTTCTCGTAGCGGTTTTCCCAGGCGTGGCTGCCCGAGGCGATGGGCGCATGATCGGGCCCGATCAGGACCGCCTTGATACGTGTCGAGCCGAGCTCGATGCCCAGGGCGGTCTGGCCGCTCGCTATGGCCTGTCTGACGTCGCTCGGGCTCATGCTCCCTCCCGGGTGGTGGAAAAGGATATTCTGCGCTGCTCCATGGGAGACTCAGAATGTCCGATGGATGCGTGTGCTGTCAACTGCCGGTCAGCTGCCGGTCAACTGCCGGTCAACTGGTGGTCGGCTGCCGGCCGCGGCCAGCCCTCAGTATTCTTCGCGGGGGATGTAAAGGACCCTCCCAGGGTCCTTTTCTTAATCGCGTGAGCGCAGGCGGGCTTTGCCCGACTGCGCTCCTCGCGGGGGATGTAAAGGACCCTCCCAGGGTCCTTTTCTTAGTCGCGTGAGCGCAGGCGGGCTTTGCCCGACTGCGCTCCTCGCGGGGGATGTAAAGGACCCTCCCAGGGTCCTTTTCTCAATAGCCCACCTGAAGGCGGGCGATCAGGACTTTCTCGCCCGTCCGGTCGGCGGTGATGGTGCCGCTCTTGGCTCCGCCGTCGAAAGTCGTCTGGTCGTAGGTTGCGGCAACGCGCAGGCTTTGCGTCAGGTACCAGTTGAGCGCGAAGCCGAAGGCATTCGCCGTGGTAATCGATTTGGTCGGGTCGGCCAGGGCGGGGAAGGCCGCGCTGTCGATGGCCAGCCGGCTGTAGCGGGCTCCGAGCTCCAGCGCGCCCAGGGTGCCGGTTGCCAGGCTGAAGGGTTTTTTGACCCGGGGGCCCTCGTAGCTGCAATTACCCCCGATGACGTAGGCCAGGGTCAGGTGGCCAGCCGAGTTATGCAGCTCGGTGGCGACGCCGTTCTTCGCTACTCCTTGGCTCTCGAACAGGTACTCGGCCTCGAGACCAGCTGGGCCGTAGTAGTAGTAGATTTGAGGATTTAGGCGGGTATGCCGGTTGAGCGCGATCACGTTCTGGGTGGGATCGGTGGTGCTGGTCAGGTAGGAGAAGATGGTGTTCTGCCCGATCGATTTATAGGTGGGCAGCCAGGTTCCCGTCGCGGCACCGCCAGTGATGGCGCTACTGCCGGTTTCGTCGCCCGTCTCCGCGGCGAAGCCGACTCCCAGGCGTCCCAGCCCGCGCAGGGGCGGTAGGGCAAAGGGCTGGACGAAGAGACGCCCGGCTAGGCTCTTGCTGAAGGCACCGCCCGTGTCGTTAAGGCCCGAATCTGGCACGCCGTTGAGGATGGCAGCTTCATAGCGCAGGATGCCTCCGGCGGCGTCGCCCCAGAGCTGGGCGCCGATATCACGCTGAGCGGTGAGGTCCTGGTCGAGGGCGCGTTCGGTGAAGACGAGGTTGTTGTCGGATTGCAGGCGCTCGAGCCCCACGGGCGGCTTGAACTTGCCCGCGCGCAACCGGAGCCAGGGCAGCGGGTGCAAGTCGATGTAGGCGTCGTAGAGCTGGGCCGTGCCCCCGGCGAAGTCCGGGGTGATGAGCGCATCGGCCAGCCCGGCCAATGTCACCTCGATGGTGGGGCGAGCACGCCGGACCAGGAAGGTGTCGGATTCGCGTAAGGCCGGGTTGGCGAAGAAGGCGCGACCGTCGACTTGTAATTGGCCGTGGATGCGCACCTGGTAGGCACCGTCGCGGCTGCTGATGCCGAACCCGGCTTCCTCGGCGGTGACGATGGGACTCTGGCGCGGCGGCCCGGCCGGGATGATCGCAGTGGGCGCGGCGGCACTCGCGCTGGCCGGCGGCGCGGAAGCGGGCAGGGGCGGAAGCGGCGCGGGCTCCGCCGCCGAAGGGGCCGCTGGTGTCTGGACTACCGCGGCTGGTTGCGCTGGCGCGGCCGGGGCGAGCGTGGGATTGTCTTGCGCCAGCGCGGCCGGGGCGAGCGTGGGATTGTCTTGCGCCAGCGCGGCCGAGGCGAGCGCTAGCCCGGCCATCAGGGTCAGCGCCGGGCAAACCGCGAACAGAAGGCGCAAGCGGGCATAGGTGTTCACGGGGGCCATCCACGTCGTTGTCTGCTGATCGTTAGGCATGATAAGACACTAGTCTTCTAAACAGGACATAGCAAGCCCTTTCGCTCCCCTCCCCGGCGGCAAGGGGTAGGGCAGGCGAGCCGGGAGGTGCGCGAGGGACGGCCCCTGCGCTCGCTCACGCGCCGCTGGCGGCGGCCAAGCCGTTGGCGACGTCGGCCACCAGGTCATCCGCGCTCTCGATGCCGGTCGAGAGTCTGATATTGGCCGCGGTGATCCCGGCCGCACGACGTGCCTCCGCGGTCATGGATGCGTGGCTCATGGTTTCCGGGTGCTCGACCAGCGATTCCACTCCGCCCAGGGACTCGGCGAAGGCGAAGAGCTCGAGCGTCTGAATGAAGCGGAAGGCCGCGTCCTTGCCCCCGCGGATGTCGAAGGAGAGCATGCCGCCGAAGCCGCTCATCTGGCTCTGGGCCAGGCTATGCTGGGGATGGCTGGCGAGACCAGGATAATAGACACGCTCTACCGCCGGGTGCCGGGCGAGAAACTCCGCCAGGGCGTGAGCGTTGCGGGCGTGGGCCTGCATGCGGACAGGCAGGGTCCTGATACCGCGCAATACCAACCAGCAGTCGAAGGGCGACGAGCAGGTACCCAGCGCGTTGACCAAAGCGGCCACCGCGCTGGCCTGTTCCCGTGTGCGGGATATGATGGCGCCGCCCACCATGTCGCTGTGCCCGTTGAGGTACTTCGTGGTGGAGTGGACCACGATGTCAGCGCCCAAGGCCAGCGGCTTCTGGAAGATGGGGGACATGAAGGTGTTGTCGACGATAGTGACCTGGCCGTGGCGGCTCGCGATGGCACAGATGGCGGTGATGTCGACCAGGTTGAGCAGGGGATTGCTCGGGGTCTCGATCCAGATGGCGCGGGTGTTGGGACGGATCGCCTCCTCGACATTGCGCGGACTGGCCATGTCGACGAAGGAGAACTCCAGGCCACGCGCGGACAGCACGTTGGCGAAGAGCCGGTAGCTGCCGCCATAGATGTCGTGTCCGGCGATGACGTGGCTGCCGGCCGGGAAGAGAGCCATAACCGTGGTCTCCGCTGCCATGCCGGTGGCGGTAGCCGAGGCGCCGGCACCACCCTCCAGGGCGGCCAGGCACTCCTCCAAGGCAGAGCGCGTCGGGTTGGCGGTGCGGCTGTAGTCGAAGCCCTTGGTCTGACCGGGGGCCTCGAAAGCGAAAGTCGAGGTAGCGTATATGGGAACCGCGACGGCGTTGAAGGTGGTGTCCTTGCGGGAGCCAGTTTGGACGCAGATGGTGTCGGTGTGATATGCGCGGGCGCGCCCTGAGCTTGTCATGCTCCCCTTCCTAGCACGAAGCACCGGCGCGCTCACGCGGACAACCGGCATGGGCGGGAGACATCCGTCTAGCATAAGGGAGCAGGCTAGCCCGCGGCTCGCCGAGTGGTGCCGTTGACTCGGCAAGACATGCCAGCGCTGCGCCACCCTGCGCGGAAGGGGAAACGGCTGGAGGCGGCATGCCGAGCACGGCGAGGATGGCGAAGACGGCGAAGATGGCGAAGACAGTGGCGATAGCGAGGATGGCGAACATGGTGAGGATGGCCAAGCTGGCGAGGCTGGCGCTCCGGTCCGCACAGATGGGTTGTCGAGAGCGCGGCCAGGGTTCATAGTTCGGTGCGCGGAGCCTGGTCCGGGCGCATGTGCCCGGCGTGGAGCCGAAGCCGGGCGTGGAGCCCAAAGATGAGCACCCAAGAGCTGACGCAAGCGCTGATCAAGTCATACCAGGAGACGGGAGGCATCAACCACCTCGACGGGAAGAACTTGCCCTCGCGGCGTGCGGTGGGCCGCATCACGGAAGACTTGCTGCGCTTGCTCTTTCCGGGATTCTTCGACGAATCGGCGATTGCCACGGCCGCGGTGCGTTCGGCAGTTTCCGAGGTGGTGGACGAGGTGGCTGGTCGCCTCAGCCGCGAGATTGCCCGCAGTATCGAGTACGCGCCGCCCCCCGAGTTGCCCGACAAGGACCCGACCACGGCGGCCCGCCTGATCTCCATGGCCTTCCTGGCTCGCTTGCCCGCCGTCAGGGAAGTGCTGGCGACCGACGTCGAGGCGGCCTACAACGGCGATCCGGCCGCCCTGAGCAAGGAAGAGGTCATCGTGGCCTATCCCTTCGTCGAGGCCATCGCGGCCCAGCGCATGGCGCATGAGCTCTACCTGCGCGGTGTGGCGCTCATCCCGAGGATGATGACGGAGTGGGCGCACGGGCGCTCGGGCATGGATTTGCACCCCGGGGCCAAGATCGGCGATCACTTCTTCGTGGACCATTGCACGGGCACGGTGGTCGGTGAGACCTCGGCGATCGGCAATCACGTTAAGATGTATCAGGGCGTCGGTCTGGTAGCGCGCTCGCTCGCCGCCGGGCAACAGTTGCGCGGCAAGAAGCGCCACCCGACCATCGAAGACAACGTTACCATATACGCGGGCGCCACCATCGTGGGTGGTGAGACGGTGGTCGGGGAGGGCAGCACCATCGGTGCTAACGCCTTCTTGTTGCATAGTGTGCCGCCGCGCTCTTTGGTCCTGGCCGACGATGTGCGGGTCCGGGTCATCGCGAAAGACGGGGCGAAGTCGGCTGCGCCCGACTGGGAGATCTGAGGCGCGGTGGCCGGGCCCCGGCCGTCGTGTGCCGCGATTCAGGGGGAGGCGAGAGGGGCAGAGCAGAGGAGGGGCAGATCAGATGGCGTAGTCTTCCTCGAACACGCGGGCTTCGCTCAGATCGAGCACGATTTGCTCGCCCTGCTCGAGAGCTAGATTGGCGAACTCGCGTCGGGGAACATGAACGGTGATGAGGTCGCGGTTGGGCAGGCTGAGGTCAAGCTTGACGTAGGCGCCCAGGCTGACCACACGCCGGATGACGGCGTTGTTGGCGCCCGTGGGCAAGGCGGCGCTCGTGTTGGGCAGGACGCGTATGTCGTGGGGGCGAACAATGACCCGCACGGATGCGCCGTCGCGGATGTGGGCGGGAGCTTGCATGGACAGCGACCCCATGGTCGCACGTCCCGCCCGCACCTGGCCGCGCAACACGTTGGCCACCCCCAGAAAGGAAGCTACGAAGGGGGTGGCAGGTCTTTCGTAGATCTCGGCGGGGGCGCCCACCTGCTGGATCTCTGCCGCCGTCCATGATCACTAGCTGGTCAGACAGGTCCAAGGCCTCTTCCTGGTCGTGGGTGACCAGGATAGTGGTGAGGTGAGTGGCCTCGTGCAGCCGCCGCAGCCATTCGCGCAGCTCGACGCGGACGCGGGTGTCAAGGGCACCGAACGGCTCGTCGAGGAGCAAGACCATGGGCCTTGGGGCCAGCGCGCGCGCCAAGCCGACCCGTTGGCGCTGGCCGCCGGAGAGTTGCGCCGGGTAGCGCTGGCCATAATCCTCGAGCTGGACTAGCTGCAAGAGCTCGGCGACACGGTTGTTCGCTTCCGCCCGTGGCACTCGGTGGGTGCGCAGCCCGAAGGCGATGTTGTCCGCCACCGTCATGTGGCCAAAGAGGGCGAAGCCCTGGAAGACGAAGCCGAAGCCGCGCTTTTGTACCGGGACCTCCGTGACATCAGCGCTGCCCACCCGCACTCGGCCCGCGTCGGCCGTTTCCAGACCGGCGATGATGCGTAGCACGGTGGTCTTGCCCGAGCCCGAGGGACCGAGGAGGGTGGTGATCCCCCCGCCGGGGCGGTAAAGCTGGCATTGGCCACCGCGGGGCTGTGGGTGGCAAAGCGCTTCGCCAACTGTTCGACCACCAGGTCATTAGAAGTCGCTGTCATCGCGAGTCTCCCGGTTCATGGCGGGCCTGAACGTGCTCGGCCACCTTCTTCACCACCAGGGTGGCCAGGGCGAGCAAGGTGAGGAGCGACGCCACGGCAAAGGCGCCCACGAAGTCGTATTCGTTGTACAAGATCTCGACCTGCAGGGGCACCGTGTTGGTGACACCGCGGATATGTCCTGACACCACCGATACCGCACCAAACTCGCCCATCGCACGGGCGTTGCACAAAATGATGCCGTAGAGCAGGGCCCAACGGATCTTGGGTAGGGTAATCTGCCGGAGCAGTCGCCAGGATCCCGCCCCGAGAGTCAGGGCGGCCTCTTCTTCCGCGTCCCCAGCCGCTTGCAGAGCTGGCAATACTTCGCGCGCGACGAAGGGGAATGTGACGAAGGCGGTGGCGAGCACGATGCCGGGGGTGGCGAAGACGATCTTGAGGTTGTGGTCGGCCAGCCAGTCGCCGAACCAACCTCGTCCGCCGAAGAGCAAGATGAAGAGCAGCCCGGAGATGACGGGGGATACCGAGAACGGCAGATCTATGAGGGTGATGAGGAGGTTGCGGCCGGGAAAGCGAAACTTGGCGATGAGCCAGGCCGCCGCCAAGCCAAAGACGGTGTTGAGGGGCACCACCAAGAGCGCGGTCAGCAGGGTGAGCTTGATGGCGGACACGGTTTCGGGCTTGGCGAGGGCCTCGAGGTAGCCCCCAACACCCTTCTGCAGGGCCTGGGAGAAGACGGCCAAGAGGGGCAGGATCACGACCAGGACGAGGAAGACGAGCGCGATCGAGATGAGCACCGCGCGGGTTGCTAGTGACTCGCCGAGCAGGGCCGGTCGGGCGCGGATCCGGGTGAGCGCTTGCGGCAAGTCGGCCGGGGCGCCCGGGGCCGCCCCCCCTTGGGTGGACGCCGCCGCCTCGCCGGGGTCAGCCATGGTCGCTCCCGCGCCGGCTCCAGGCTTGCAGTAGATTCACCCCCATCAAGGTCACGAGGGAGCCCGCTAGCATGACGAGAGCGAGCGCGGCGGCATTCTGGTACTGGAACTGCTCCAGCTTGGTGACGATGAGCAGGGGCACGATCTCGGTCTGGTTGGGCATGTTGCCCGAAATGAAGACTATCGAGCCGTACTCACCCACGGCGCGCGCGAACGCCAGGGCGAAGCCCGTGAGCACGGGGGGGATGAGCACGGGCAGGATGACGCGCAGAAAGGTGCGCAGGCGTGATGCGCCGAGGACGGCTGCCGCTTCTTCGAGTTGAGGGTCCAGGCTCATGAGGACCGGCTGCACCGCGCGCACGGTAAAGGGGAGGCCAACGAAGACCATGGCCAGCACGACTCCGAGCGGGGAGAAGGCCACCTTGACCCCGTGGCTTTCGAGGAAGGCGCCCAAGGTGCCGGTGGGAGCGTAGATGGCGGTCAGGGCAATCCCGGCTACCGCGGTGGGGAGAGCCAGGGGAAGATCGATCACGGCATCCACCAGGGCGCGGCCCGGGAAGCGGTAACGCACCAGAACCCAGGCCAGGAGGAAGCCTGCGCCAGCGTTGATGGCGGCGGCGACGAGGGCGCCACCGAAGCTGAGGCGGTAGGCTGCCAGCGCGCGGGTGCTGCTGATCGTGGTCCACAGCTCGGACCATCCGAGACCAGAAGCCTTCAGCACCAGGGCGGCCAGGGGCATGAGCACCACCAGGCTGAGATAGAGCACGACGAAGCCCAAGGTAGGGTGGAATCCAGGTAACGGTCCAACGCGCCAGCCCGAGCGCGCTGCTCGCGACCTTGCATCCGAGGCTGCCGGGGTGTTCATGCTCGAGATAAAGTGTGGGCGCCGCTCATCGTGCCTGTCAACCCCAATTCTGGTAAAACGGACAGGCGTCTATGAGCTTGACGGTCGGGTGCGGGTGGCTCGTCGCGCCGTAGTGGGCGCGCGTCACCTCTCCGCCGAGTAGAGCTGGTCGAAGGTGCCGCCGTCCGCGAAATGCGTCCTCTGCGCCTTCTGCCAGCCGCCGAAGTCTTGGTCGACGGTGAGCAGCTTGAGCTTGGGGAAGCGCGAGGCGTACCGGGCCGCGACTTCGGGCGCGCGCGGCCGGTAGAAGCTCTTGGCGATGATTTCCTGGCCCTCGGTCGAGTACAGGTAGTCGAGGTAGGCCTTGGCCAGGGCGGCCGTGCCGTGCCGAGCGGCGTTCTTGTCCACCACTGCCACCGGGGGCTCGGCCAAGATGCTCAGCGTGGGCACCACGATCTCGATCTTGTCGCGCCCGAGCTCGGCTTGCAGCATGAGCGCCTCGTTCTCCCAGGCGATGAGCACGTCGCCGATATGGCGCTGCGCGAAGGTGGTGGTGGCGCCGCGCGCTCCGGAATCCAGCACGGGGACGTTGCGATAGAGGCGGGCGACGAAATCGCGCACCTTGGCCTCGTCACCGCCCCACTTACTCGTGGCGTATCCCCACACCGCCAGGTAGTTCCAGCGCGCGCCGCCCGAGGTCTTGGGATTGGGGGTTATCACCTTGATGTCGGGCCGCACCAGGTCGTCCCAGCCTTTGATGGCTTTGGGATTGCCCGGGCGCACCACTAGCACGATGGTCGAGGTGTAGGGCGAGGCATTCGAGGGTAGCCGCTTCTGCCAGTCAGCGGGCAGCTTGCCGGTATTCTCGGCGATGGCGTCGATGTCGTAAGCCAGGGCCAAGGTGACCACGTCGGCATCCAAGCCGTCGATGACCGAGCGGGCTTGCTTGGCCGAGCCGCCGTGGGATTGGCTGACCTTGACGTCATCGCCAGTCTTGGCCTTCCAGGAGCGGGCGAAGGCGGCGTTGAGCGCGCTATAGAGCTCGCGGGTGGGATTGTACGATACGTTGAGCAGGGAAACCTCCTTGCCCTGGGCAAGCGCGGTGGGCAAGAGCCCGGCGAGAAGGGCCAAAAGGGATGCGACTAGTCGGATTTTCATCGTGAGCTACTCCAAGGGATCGTTGTCTCTTAGAAGGGACATGCTGTCCCTGCGGACGACAAAGTCAAGCCCTTTTCCCGGCGGTTGCCGACCGGCGGCTGGCGACCCGGGCCGCGATCGCCGCGTCAGTGGGTCAGCGCGATGAGCATGACGGTGTTGGCGGCGATGGACACGCCCGAGATCTGGCCGTTGCCGATGGCCACGCTGGTGCCGGCCGCAGGTGCGGCGCCGCCGGTCGATTGATAGACTTGGGCGGTGGCAGCGGGGGTGAAGCCCTTGATGGCGATGGTCATGCTGCTCTGGGCGGTGGTGCCGGTGTTGACGAGCATGAGCCAGAGCTTGCTCGGGCTGGTGGCCGAATCGGTGGCGGCGTAGGCATGCACGCCGCTGTACGAGCTGGCCGCGCCCACGGAAACGTTACCGAAGGTACTGCCCGCGCCGTCGTAATTGCGGAACATGGCGAAGGCGTTGTAGGTGTAATTGTGCACGAGGCTGTTGCTGCTCGAGTCGGTATGGGTAAGGGTTGTCCAGTACGCGGCCAGGCGGACGCCCATCACCCCGAAGGTGCCGAGATAGTCGGCCTCCTGGCTGGTCGTGGTGGGGTCGGAAGTGTCGTTGGCCACGTTGTACTCGCTGATGCAGGTGGCGGTGCCGGGGTAGCTGGAGTCGATCCAGCCCTGGAACTTAGAGAAGGTGTTTGTCCACATGGCCTGCGCGGTGCCAGGGTAATGGGTGTCCATGCAGTCGAAGATGCGCTGCTGGTTGGTGCTCTCGTATTGCTTGCCCCTGGCCAGCATGGCCATGGCGTAAGAGTTGGTGGCGGTGTAGGGGACGGTGGCGCTGCCCCAGCTCCCGACCCCGCACTCGGTCTGCATCAGGTTGATGGTGTCGTCCGGGTTCATGACGGACAGGAACAGCACCTGGGCCGTGGGATCGGCGGTTTTGATGGCGGTAGCGTAGGCCACCGAGCGGTTCATGATGTCCTCGTTGGGCGATGCGCCCGCCTCGTTGCCCGAGGCAATCGCCACCGAGTAATCCATGCAGTTGGTGCCCGGAGGATAGAGCGAGGGATAGATGTCCTGGCGCAGGCCCTGCCAGTTGTCGGGCTCGTTGTCGAGCTGGTAATACTTCACCCCGCCACTGGCCGCCGATCCGAAGGTCGAGACCAGGTGTGTCACCCAGTTACCCATGAAGCTGGTGTCGAGGTGGTTCGAGCCCTTGTCGACCAGGGTCGATTCCTGGGCGCCGATGGCCTGGCAACAGGTGCTCGAGGTCAGGAGCCCGCCGTCGGCGAGCTGGGGATAGTTGCAGAAGCTGAGGTTCTGACCGAGGAGTGAGCTGTAGGTTGTATCGGTAGAGGTGGCCACGTTGGCCAGCCAGCCCGTGATGGGAATGGTCATCAGGGTGTCGATCCCCCAGGTCTTGTTGGTCTGCACGAAGGTGTCGCTGCTGTTCCCGGTCCCACCCCCGGTGTAGTTCGCGCACATCCAGTCTCCGCCGGAGTTGTGCAGATCCTTCTGCCAGTTGTAGCTGGTCTCGGCATCGCCGCCCCAGCGGTCCAGGGTGGCGACCTTGTAAGAGTCGTCGCCCGTGGCAGTAGCGAAGGCCACGCCGTAGATGTCGGGGGAAATCGGGGTGAGCTGGGAGGTAGTATCGACGGTAATGCCCGAGCCGCTCGGGGTTTGGCAGCTGCCGCTGGCGCCACACATCTGGGTGGGAGGACACCCGCCGCAGGTGCCATTGCAACCGTCGCTGCCGCAGGTCTTGTTGGCGCATGACGGCGTGCACGCCGAGGTCGTCGACGGCCCGCTGCTCCCGCCCGTGCCCGTGGCACCGGCCGAGCCCTTGCCGCCCGGGCCGGTGGCTCCGCCGTTCTGGCCGCCCGTCCCCGCCCCGCCGCCCGTTGCGGTTCCGGTCCCGGTCCCGGAGCCGCTGGCACCGCCCGAGCCCAAGCCACCTCCCGCCCCGCCCGCCGGGGCCTGGCCTCCGCTTCCGGCCGTGCCGCCGCTCGCCTTTCCCCCGGCTGCCATTCCCCCGGTCGAGGTGGTGCCGCCGCTGGCGGAGGACCCTCCGCTGGCCACGATGCCGCCGCTCGCCGGCCGGCCGCCTTCCCCGCTGCCCCCGCGTCCCGAGCCGCCGCTGCCAGCCGGAGGGGTCGAGTTATTGGTCGAGCAGCCTAGGGTGGCGGCCAGGAGGAGGGCAAGAACCGAGGAAGCCCTGGGTAGCGCTGAGGTGGGTGTCATCTTGGTAGCTAGACACCGTCGCCCGCGTGAATGGGCAGGGGCGGCCGCACGCACGTGGGCGGAGTGTCCGGCCCGCACGCGGCGACGTCTCGGCAGCGGGGGGCGGCCGCACCCACGAGGGCGGGGCGATTGGCAATTCTGCTTGGTCCTGACAATAGATGAGACGAACATGTCGCGATCCCATGTCCCGGCGTGTCTTCAGGCGATGGCCCATTGGCCCGACTCTATCCGTCACGGCAAGAGGAGCTTTATGTCACGTACCCACGCTTTCCCCAGGTCAGCCCTGCTGAATGCCGCACTTTGTCTTGCGGTCGTGTCCACCGGTTGTTCCGTGAAATCCTCTTCCAATGGGGGAGGCGGAGGTAGCGGCTCGGGTGGCGCAAGCGGCAGAGGTGGGAGCACGGCTGCGGGAGCTACGAGCTCGGGCGGTGCTGGCAACGGTGCCGCGGGAAGCGGCGCGGGAGGAAGCGCCGGCGGCAAAGGTGGATCCCAGGCCGGCAGCACCTGTGCCGCCAGCTCTAGCGCCACCCCCTGTGGAGGCGACCTGGTGGGAACCTGGAGCGTAGCCTCGGGTTGTCTGGGCGTCACCGGGCAGTTGAACTTGCAGGATATCGGCTCCGGCCCCAGTTGCCCATCGGTGTCGGTGACCGGGTCCTTGCAGGTGACGGGAACGTGGACGGCCAGCCCCGGACCCACTTACACCTACACGGACAACACAACCACACAGGGCACCGAGCAGTTCCCCCTGGCGGCCTCGTGTTTGCTGGTGTCGGGGACGCAGGTGGGATGCTCGGGCTGGGCCAGCCTGCTCGGCAGTGCTCTTGGCTACACCGCCCTGGATTGCGAGTCGGCGAGCGGTGGCGGATGCAACTGCACTGGCACGGTAAGTCAGTCAGGGGGAATTGGCCTGGTATCCCCCAGCGCCTCAAACAATGGCAACTACGCCACGTCGGGCAACACGATGACCATCGATGGCAATGGCCAATACCAGTATTGCGCTACCGCTTCCGGGCTCACCTTGACTCCCCAGAGCACCAGCCCAACCCTGACCGGATCGATCGTGCTGCAAAAGAGCAGTGCGGCTAGCGGGGGAGCGGGTGGTGGGCAGGCGGGTGCAGGTGGTTCCCATGGGGGAGGAGCCAGCGGTGCGGGCGGCGCTAGCGGTCACACGGGTGGCAGCTCCACGGCGGCCGGAGGCAACGCGGGCGGATCGCCTGGCTCGGGAGGTGCAGATGGCGGAGCGGCGGGGGCGAGCGGAGCCATGGGGCCTTGCGATATCTATGGTGCCGCCAACACCCCGTGCGTGGCCGCGCACAGCACGGTGCGCGCTCTCTATGCTGCCTACAGCGGCAAGCTCTACCAGGTGAGGCGCTCGGACAATACGACGCAGGATATACTGACCCTTGCCCCGGGTGGCATCGCCGACTCAGGGCCCCAGGACACCTTCTGCGCGGGCTCCACCTGCGTGATAACAGTGGTGTACGACCAGTCGGGCAAGGGCAACGACCTGTGGTACCAGGGGTCGACTGAAGTCCCGGCCTCGACGTCCAGCAGCCCGGCCAATGCGACCAATGAGTCGCTCACCGTGGGCGGCCACAAAGTCTACTCGCTCTTCATCAAACCCGGTAATTGCTACTGGCACGACGGCTCCAAAACGGGCATGGCCACCGGCGCCCAGCCCGAGGGCATCTACATGGTGACCAGCGGCACGCACTCCAACGGGGGTTGTTGCTTCGACTACGGGAATAGTGAAACCGATCGGACTGGGGATGGCCCGGCCGCTATGGATGCCATCAACTTCAGCTCGACCGCGGCCTGGGGCACCGGGGCTGGGTCGGGCCCGTGGGTGATGGCCGATCTGGAGGCTGGGTTGTTCTCCGAAGGCTCGCCGCAATATGGCAAGAACCAGAGCGACCCGACCCAGACCAGCGCCTATGTAACTGCTGTGCTCAGGAACAACGGGACCACGGAGTTCGTACTTCGTGGGGGCGACGCAACATCCGGCAGCTTGAGCACGTATTATCAGGGTTCCCTTCCGGCAAATGGATGGAGCCCCATGAAGAAGCAAGGCGCGCTCATCCTTGGCTGCGGCGGCGACTGCTGCAAACCGAACGGGGGCGCCAACCAAAGCGACGGAACCTTCTATGAAGGGGCCATCGTTTTCGGGTACCCGACCGATGCCACGGAAGACGCCGTGCAAGTCACCGTAGTCGCCGCCGGGTACGGTAAGTAGCAAGCAACCACGTTCTAACCCGATCCTGAGCCGCGGACGGGAAGAACGCTCGGCTCTGGCGCATTTGTGTGTGCAGCGCGCTACTTGAACTGTATGTCAGCCAGGTAAACGTCGCCGCTCCAGGAGGAAGAGGAGCTCGTGCCGATGATGAGCCAGACCGTATCCAAGGGCGGAGCGTCGCTGACGGGGCCGGTTGCGGTGAAGCTGTACCACGTGCCGGCGGTCAGCGTACTGCCATCCCCCAAGGAACCGCCCGTCTGTTCCCCACCCTGGTATTCACCGAGCCACATGATGGTGCTGCCGTCGAGCGTAGCGTCGACATAGATCTCCAGGCTCAAGGTCAGCCCGTTGAGGCTCACCGCGCCGCCGCCTGAGCACAACGGGGTCATGATAGTCGCTGCGTTGGGACCGTTGGGATCCGTGCTGGCAAAGAATGTCAGAGAGTTGGTGGCATCCGGCGGATGCAGCGCGGCCTGAGCGAGGCTACCCAAAATGGCGTTCGGTATGGTGGTGTTAACTTCCCACGAGCCGACGCCCGATTGAAAACCCCAGCCGAGGCAGGTGCTGCAGAGATAGCTGCCGAGCGGGCACTCGCAGGACCCGCTGGTGTTGCACGTCTGTCCCGACGGGCAGGTACCGGTGCCGCAGGTAACCTGGTTGCCGCAGTTGTCAGTCACCTTGCCACACGTGGCAGTTCCGCAGGTTTGGCTCTGCCCGACTGGAGTGCAGCATTGTTGCTGATAGCAGTTTTGTCCGGATCCGCAGGTGCCGGTACACGTTCCTCCGCACCCGTCGCTGGCGCCGCCACACTTGTTGGTGCAGTTCGGAGCACACACGCATGACTCGTTCACGCAGGTCTTCCCGGCCCCGCAAGTGCCGGTGCATGTTCCTCCGCAGGTGTCGCCGGCGCCGCCACACTTGCCGGTGCAGTTTGGGACGCAGCAGGTTCCGCTTACGCACGTTCCGGTGGCGCAGGTCCCACAGCTAACCGTGTTGCCGCAGTTATCAACTGTCGGGCCGCAGTGGCCGCCCGAGCAAGTGGTGGCCGAGGAATTGTCGGTGCAGGTCGAGCAGTCGGTGCCGTCGGTTGTGCACTGGTTGTCGGTGCAGGCGGTGGTGGTCTGAACTGGACAGTCGCCCTTGCCATCGCATATTGACTTGTTGGTGCGCACCCCCTGCGAGCAGCTCTGGGGCGCACAGACCGTGGTGTTGTCGAAGGTACACTCTTGTCCGCTCCCGTTGCACTGCCCCTGGCAGGTACCCTTGCCGGCGCAGGCAGCCCGCGGCGCGATAGGAGAGCCCTTGATCGCAACGCATTGTCCAGGCGATCCGGCTTGACTGCACGATTGACACTGACCGCTGCATGGCTCGGAGCAGCAAACGCCGTCGACACAGTAGCCGCTCGTGCACTGGCTGGGGCTAGTACACGTTGCGCCTATGGCCAACGTGGTCGAAGCATCGGGAGTGATGAGCGCGTCAGGCGAGCCAGCGCCCCCGGCGGAGAGTGGAGCGTCGGGAGCCATCCCTCCGGTTCCGTGGCTGGCGTCGCCGGGTGAGCCTCCAGAGCCCGGCAGTGCGCCGCCAGAGGCGCCCCCGTTTACGGGACCGCCAGCAACTCCTCCCGAGCCAAGGCTGCCCTGGCCAACTCCGCCTCCGCCTTGGCTGCTTGGCCCACCCTCCGTGAGCGCGGATGAGCCATCGGACCCTCCGTACGTCAACGCGCCATCGCGTGCGCCGCCGGTATTGCCTGGTCCGTCGAGCGCAGCTCCCCCGGCGCCACCTGCGCCGGAGCCCGCGCCCCCATCTGCGGCCCCCAGGTGGCACTTTTGGTCGGATGCGCAGTAGTAGTCGGCGGGGCAGCCGGCCTGGGTCGTGCACTTGAGCTGGGAAGTGTCGGGGGCCGCTTTGAAGCAACCCGCGACTGGTAGGGCACCCAAGGCGATGCCGAGGAGTGTGACGGACAGAGCACGGGCTCGCCGTGCGAGGAATGATGTCTTCATCAGAATCCTCCTGCGAGGGCAGCGCCAGCGAAGGTGGGGCCGACGGCAGGGACGAGCGCGACGTTGCTGCCCCCCCTGGCCCGGAGCCCGACCGTGTAGAGGACGGCACCGGTGGCGAGACAGGCCGCGCCGACCCCGTAGCCGACCCAGGCCAGGGTGGTATAGGTCTTGCGGTCGGAGTCCTGGGTGTAGCCGTTGGTGGAGTACATGGCCTCGGTGGCGCTGTTGGCTTTCAGGTTGAGGGCGACGCCGGTGCCCAGGGCTGCGACGCCAACCGCCGCCACTACCACGCCGCCCGTGCGTAACCCCGCCTCGCTGGCGGTGGCAGCGGGCTCCGCCGTGGGCCGGCCGACGATGGCGGGTCCGGGCGTCGGGGCAGGCTCTGACGCAGCAGGAGTCGCGGGCGGTGAGGCCGAGACAGGTGGAGGCGTAGCGGGGGATGCGTGCTCCTGGGCCAGCATCTCCTGGCAGTCGGCGATGTGCCGCTCGGCCTCGGCCTGGCCGGCGGCGTCCGGGCTATTGCGCCCGGCGCGCAGGTACTCTCGAAAGCGCGCGATGGCGTCCTGATAGCGCTGGTTTTGTTCGAAGCAGCGGCCCTGGTTGAAGATGTACGTCATGTCCTTGGTCTCGACGAACAGCTTAGAGAGGATGGCGACTCCTCCGGTGTAGTTGCCGTCGAGGCATGCCTCGCGCGCCTCGTTCTCCTTGGCGCGCCGGTCAGTCTTGGTGATGGCAAGCGCGGGCCCCGCGGCACCCAAGACGGTGGCGAAGGCAATCCAAGCGAAACGTTGACTCATGGTGGCACGATCTTGGGGGTCTCGCTGGCCCTTGGCAAGAGGATAAGCGACGCAACCGCTGCGGGGCGAGACGAGAGCGCCGGTGGCGGCGAGACCGCCACCGTGCCGGCCGAGGCGCGCCCGCCCGCTCAGACGGTTGCTGTCTCAGTTGCCCGCCGCTGTCATCGGGTTGGGGAAGTTGCCCGACAGGAACAGCATGGAGTACACGCCCAGTGATTCCTGGAAGTAGTGGTCGTTCTGTATGGTGGTGGATACCGACTCCTCTATCGCAGCCTGGCGGATGGCGCTGGTGGTGGCGCCACCGTCGTTGAACAGGGTGGCGAAGGGGCAGAGGGCCAGGTTGACGGTGTAGGAGTTGTGGCCGTAGGCGGGGTCGCAGTTGGTGATGGTCCCGTCGGTGCCCATCTGGTCGCAGATGGTCGAGAACTGGTTGGCGTCCGTTACGGGCGGGTTCTTCTTGTAGAAGTTGGCGTAGAAGTCCTGGATGTTGTCCATCTTGGCCTGGATCTGCGACTTGCCCGCGTAGTGAGTGGAAGAATTGGGAGCGTTTTCGGGCAGGCTGGTGTTGTTGCCGAACCAGGCGGCGTCGATGGCAAGGCGCCAGAGGGCGCGGCCCCACTCGTAGGGCTCGCCGCCGCCCGAGCTGCACGCGGTGAGGATGGTGGCTTGGTCACCCATGAGGCCGGGATGCACGCCCGCTTGGTCGTAGCAGAATCTCCACCAATTTCCACACCGTCTCGGCGGTCTTGTACCAGAAGTCGTGATGGCTCTGGCCGTTTGCGGCGTTGTTGCCGGAAGAGGGCGGGTACTTGGTCAAGAAGTCGCCGAACACGCGGAAGTACCCCGGGGGATAGTAATCCAGGTAGACTTGGTTCACCGTCTTGGGGTCGTAGCCGCACTGGGTGTCGTTTTCGCAGTTCTTGTTCCAGCTGTCCCCGGCGGAGGGGTAGTTGTACCCGTCGCCGTAGGCCGTGTTGACCTCGCACTCCATGCGGGTGAGCCAGTCTTGGGCCGCGCTGAGGTATTCCGGCCATTGCAGGGCACCGAAGAGCAAGCCGATGCCGATGTCGACGTCGCCGTCGAAAGCGCTGTCGTGGTCGCCCCCGCTGGGGGCGAAGGAGTCCTGGGTTTGGCAATACTGAGCCGTGGCGTCAGTCGCCGCCGCCGGGAACATCCAGCCCATGAGGCCGCAGTACTTCGCCTCGGAGCGATAGTCGCGGATGAAGTTCCAGAGCTGATCAAAGAGGTCCTTGTCGCCGATGGCGGCCGCCATGGCCATGCCGTACCCTTGCCCCTCGCTCACCGTTCCCGTCGGGTCATCGCTGTACACCCGGGCCGTCCCGGCGCCGCAGGCGTTGGTATCAGTCAGGACCCAGTTCTGCTTCCACAAATTGTAGCGCTCGAAGGTGAAGGCATTGAAGAGGTCCTGCACCTGGCTCTGGTTGGCCTGCGGGTAGATGTAGGCCAGCGAGCCGCCGTAGGGGTACTGATATTGGGTCTGACTGTAGGGGAACCATCCGCCCTGGTTGAAGCCCACCACCACCGGAGTGGCGGGCGGCTTGGGTGCGCACATGCTGTCGTTCCAGTTGCCAGTGGCCGACCAGTCGCCGTTGGTCCCGTCGGGGTAGTAGTTGAAGATCATGAAATTGGGCGGGGGCGAGCTGCGCGGTATGTCGGGCTTACCGTAGTACCAGCGGATCCAGTATTCGCCCGGGGTCGCCGCTGCGGTCCCGAACGGCCAGGGCTGGACGGTGTTCCATTCCGGGTTGTGGAGCTTGTCCACCGCGCGCCAGGTCGTGGTCGCGCTGAAGGCGGTGTCGGGCACCGGACATTCGTACCAGGGCCGTTCCTGCTCGTGCTGGCAGATGACCTCGATCGCGCCGCCGTTCGGGGGGGTCACTTCCAGCTCAATCCACTTCGGCATTATGTCCTGGCTGGGGAACATGGTGAAGGTCTTCTGGCCGGCCCAGAGGTAGCGGAAGTGCACGGTGTGGTAATTGGCCGGCTGGGGTGGGCTGCAAGGATCGACGGCCGCCACGCTGCCCCCGCAGTTCTGATAGCCAGGTCCGGGATTGGCGGTGTAGATGAAGTAGGAGTTGGGCTGCAGCGACCAGTCCTGGCACACCGTCACCGAGGCGATGGTGTTGTCGGGGGCGCCGGCGTAGGCGATCCAGTACTCGGTCTGGCTCGGATCGCGGGCGGGGAGTTGGATGCTGTTGGTGTAGAGGTTCTTGGAGTTGTCGGGATAGCGGAACACGATCGACGGCCCGGTGCCGGTGGTCGGCCAGTCGCTGTTGGGGATCATCACGTAGTACCATGGGCATTGCCCGTCCTGGAATTCGAGCACGGCCTCCATGGGGCAGGTGAGACCGGTAACGCTGAGGCTCGAGGGGTAGGGGGGCACGCTGAAGCCCATGGTTTTGGCGAAATTGACCGGGCAGCCCGAGCCGGGGTAGGGGGTGGCGGGATCGGTGGGATCGTTCCAGGGCCAGCGGAACTCGACCTTGGTGTAGCCGCTGGGCGTGGTCTCGTCAGGCGGCGTGCCGATCTTGCACGCGGGGTACTGGAGGGTGGAGCTGTCGGAGGTGATGTGGAACTGGTTGGGCCCGACATTGGCGGTGGGATAGGCGGTGTAGTCGGCCTGGATGGTGGCGTCGGTGCCGGTGTATTCGATCCAGATGTCGCTGTTCTTGGTATAGGCCGAAAGGTTGAAGTTGCCCGACTGGCTGCCGGTGGCACAGCCGTCGGCACCCACCGGCTTGAGCTGGATGGTGGTAATGGTGTTCGGCAGGCAAACCGAGTAGTAGCTGCAGTTGGGGCCATCGACGCGGGCGGCGTAGACGATGTAGTTGTTGTTGGGATCCATGATCTGCACGCTGGTGGGCGGAGTGGTCAGGGTCTTCATGCTGGGCGGATCCACGGGGTCAGACCAGACGTCGCGCACGTGCAGCCTGACCTCGCCCGCCGGACAGGAGAGATTTTCCACCGGCGGGGCCGTGTCCACCGGCTTGGGACCAGCATCCGGCGTGAGGGTAACGGTGGTGGTGAAAGGCGAGCTTCCGGCATCACTCTTGGGTGGGGGTGGGGGGGGGGGCTCCTCCTCCTCCTCCTCCGACGATCGTGGGTTGGCTGATGACCACGACGTTGGGATCGCCCGACGAGAGCAGGAGGTGGGAGTTACACGCGCTCGCCAGGGTGGCAAGCGTCACGGCGATCAAATAGTTGAACTCGTTGGGCTTCATGGCTGGGCTCTATTGTAGAACGTTGCAGGGGCAGAGCATGAGAAGGGGGCAGAGTCCGCATTCTCTTGACTCTAAGCGCCAGCGCATGGCCTGCGCGGGCAACGCGCAGCGGTCATGGCACCGGGTAGGGAAGGGTAGCAGGTCTAGGCCCGGCGACGCTTTCCCGTCCAGGCCAGCAGCAATAGCGCCATGGCCATGGCCACTTCGGCGCGGCGTGGATGAGCAGCCGACCTCTGCCCCAACCTGCAGCTACACCCGCTCGCCGATGCGCCGCCGCTCGCCGAGCCACCCTGGCCCGAGGCGCTACCGCCGCTTGCCGACCCGCCCGAGGCGCTCGCCGCGCTCGCGCCGCCGCTGCTTCCGTTAGCGCCGCCCGCGCTCGTACCACCACTACTAGTGCTGCCGCTACTAGTGCTGCCGCCGCCGTTGCCGAGACTTCCGCCGCTCCCACTCTTGCTCCCCCCGGAGCCCGCTGCGCTACCCGCCGCGCCCCCTGCGCTGCTGGTGCCACCTCTGCCGCCGGTGTTTGGGCTGCCGCCCGCCCCTGCGCCGCCACCGCTGCCGCCGCTGCCGCCGCTGCCCTCGCTGCTGCCGCCCCCACCGCCCACCGCTCCGTCCGCGCTGGGGGTGCCGGCATCGGTAGTTCCGCACTGGGCAATTTCCGGATCGGTAGCCGCGCTCTTGTCCAGCCCCAAGAAGGGGATCACGTACTGCGCATTGAGGTTGGCGTCGGTGCCGTGCGGGCCATTGGCCTCCAGCCAGGCGTCGAGCACCGTGTAGCCGCAGGCGTTTTGCCAGCTTTGCCGGGTCCAGGAGTGGCTGTTGAGTGACACGCTGGTGGTCGAGGTCGGGTCGCTGCCGAGCCCGAGGACGTTGGTCCACTCCTTGATCGCTTCTGTCTGATTGTTGGGGCTTATGGTGGTGTCGGCCGCGCCGTGCCAAAGCTGGATGCGCGGACGATAGCCGGAATATCCCGGATACATGGCGCGCACCTTGTCACCCCATTGCTGCGCCGTGAACGTGGTCACGCCGGTAGCGCAGTTGCCGCTCCATTGATTGCTCGGGTCGTAGCCGTCGGACCAGCAGCCGGCCGGCACGCCCGAGAACTCGGCGCCGGCTTTGAACACATCGGGGTAGACGGCCAGCAAGGCCTCCGTCATCATGGCCCCGGACGAAGTCCCCGTGGCGTACACCCGGTCGGGATTGGCCTTGTAGGTTGTGATGGTGTATTGCACCATCTCGGCGATGGCCTGGGTGTCGCCCCCGCCATTGTGGGTGAGCGACGCGGTCGAGCCCACATCCCAGCAGTTGCGGGTGGTGCCCGGGAGGTGATTCTGCGGATAGATCATGATGAAGCCGTATTGGTCGGAGGCCGCCACGATGCCGCCGCCCTGGGCCTCGGAGAAAACCCCGGCCGCATCTCCCGAGCAGTAGTGCGAAACCACCAGGATCGGCGGGTTGGTCGCCAGCTTGTCGGGCACATAGATGAACATGGCGATGTAGGTGGGGACGCCGGTGGCCCCCCAGTCCGTCACCTGCTGCAACGAGGCAGCCAGCACGGGCTTGGCCGATAGCGCAGCCACGGCGGCGATCAGCATGGAAACGGTGCGGCGCGGATCTCGAATCATGGCGGAGCCTCCGGCCACGAATCTTACGAGGAACGACGCTGCACGAATAGGTTACTTTTGTGAGGAGCGGTCACGCCGCTTGCGCGCCGCCAGGGCGAAGGCCAAGCCAACCCCCGTGCTGCACCAGTACCAATCCGACCGACCATGGGCCGAGCCCACGGTGCAAGAGCAACCGCTGCTTCCCGCCGTTGCGCTCGAGGTGGCTACCGCGCCTCCGCCGGCAGCGCTCGTCTTGGCCCCGCCGGAGCCGGACACCGCCGTGCCTCCGCTGCCGGGCAAGCTACCTCCCTGTGCTCCGGTTTCCGCTCCCCCTGACCCTCGACCAGCCGCGCCGCCGTTGCCATTCGCGCCGCCGCCGCCCAGGCTGCCACCTGTACCCGATCCAGATGATCCGCCACTCGCGGCGCCGCCGCTGCCCTTTCCGCCCGCGCCCGCCGTGCCAGCGCTGCCCGTCGCTCCGGCGCCTCCGCTTGCCCCGGAACCGCCGCCAGCCCCGGCGGCCCCGCCGTCCACGCCACCTCCGCCACCAGTGCCCCCGGTTCCTCCCGCTCCTGGCGGAGTCAACAGATAGAGCAGGGCGCCAGTGTAGGGAACGCTGGCCGAGATACCGCTGGTCATGCCGGTCACGTCGGCGCGTTGCCACAAATCGCGTACCGCGGGCGTCCCGGTGACCCCAAGCGTGGAGAAAGTGACCGAAACGCTGTCGTCCTGGGAGCTGTCGTGATTGAAGAGGGCGACGGCCACGCGGCCGCCCGACATGGCCTTTTTCCACACCTCGGTGTTGCCCTGCTTGGCGACCTGTACGCCACGGCTGCCCTGGGCGTCTTGATTGACCGCCAGCACTTCCTCGTTGGTGAGCAGAGGCAGGGTCCAGGTGTCATTGGCGAGATCGGTCGGCATGCCACCGAAAATCAGGGGTGACGGCATGATGGCCCACAGGGTCATGACCTGCACCTGTTGGTTGTGGCTGAAGGCGCAGGCACGGGTCCCGATGGTTCCCAGCGGCAGCATATCGGCATCGGGCCAGTGCCCTGGGGTGATGCCGGTTGTGGTCGACCAGCTTAATGACGCGGTAAACTCATCCGAGACCGTGCTGAGACCGTTGGTATCCCAGAAGTCGTTCACCTGACGCCACATATTGGCGTTGACGTTCAGCACGGCCACGTCCGAGGTTTGGATGGGACCGGGCGAGAGGCTGAATACCATGGAGCGGCCAGTGCCCACGATGGAATTATGCACTGCCTCCACCTCGGCGGTGTGCAGGGGATCGCCGGCGGTATAGGGATTCATCATGTCGTCGACCTTGACGAAATCGATGCCCCAATCGGCGTACTGCGAATATATGGAGTTGTACCAGGCAATGCCGGCGTCGGTGGTGGCGTTGACCCCGTACATGTGCTGGTCCCACGCACAGGTGTCGCTGGTGTTGCCCGCCTGCGACGCGGTATAGGTCGAGTTGGCGATAGGGCTGTTGGCGCTGACCGACTTGCGCGGAATGCCGCGCATAAGGTGGATGCCGAAGCTGAGCCCGAGCGCATGTATCTGGGCCGCGAGCGGCTTGAAGCCATTGGCGCCACCGCTGCCCGACGAGGGAAACTTGCTCGGCGAGGGCAGCCAGCGCCCATACTGGTCGATGACGTCCTCCGGATCGTACCAGAGATAGTCGATGACAATCGTGTTCCAGCCGTAGGGCTGGAGCAAGGTCTTGGTGGCCTGGGCCGCGGCCAGCACTTGGCTCTCGGTCACGCTCGAGCCGAAGGAGTCGTAGCTGTTCCAGCCCATGGGCGGGGTCAGGGCGACCGTTGATCCGGCAGTCAGAGTCAGGGTAGCGCTAGCGCTGCCCGAGCCGTTGCTCACGGTCAGGCCGATGGGATAGCTCCCCGCCGCGGGCGTGGTGCCGGAGATGGTGCCCGAGGACGCGTCGAGGGTGAGGCCGCTAGGCAGCCCGGTGGCGGCGAAGGTGAGAGGCGCCTGCCCGGTTGCGGAAACCGTGTACAAGAACGGACTGCCGGCAATCGCGCCGACCACGGAGGAGCCGAGGATTCGTGGTGTCGCGGGTGCGGCGGTGGTCGAGATGGTCATATTGGTCTGCGCGGCGAAGGCGGGAGCGGCGCTGGCGAAAGCCAGGGCACCGATTAGCGCAAACCCATATGTCACCCGCGGCGGGCGCGCTCGGCCACCAGGCTGGTAAGCGAGAGCGCGGCGGATACACACACTGCTAGCGAGGAAACCTCTTGCTGTCATGGAAAATCCTTTGACCCTTAGTGGCCTGACTGGAAATGACCCATGAGCGGGTCGCTTCCCCGGTCCGAAGTCGCCGTGTTGAAGTCGCCCGTATTGGCGATAGGCGTAACCGACATTATTTTGCGCCAAAGCTAACGGCTCGTCTAGTGAGGATAGGGACGCGCGATTCGCGCTGCAATGTCGGGGATGTTAGAAGTATGTTCTATTGATGAGGATCAAGAGCCCTCCCCGATCGCGCGCGGCTCTCTGGCGCCGCCGCTCGGACGAGGTGCTCGCTTCCGAGGTGGTGGCGAGCAGAAATCCGGGTCCGGCGCCGCCACCGGAGTGGGCGAAGGTGCTGCGCCAGCTCTCTGATCTGTCGCGCGCGCCGGTGCGGGCCCCGGTGTGGTGGACGCCAGCTACCGCGTTCTTCGGCAACATCGAGACGCGCACTGATCCCGACAGCTATCGCTGGGATGGCATGCGCCGCTTGGGACCCAGGGACCCACATCTTTTCTTCTTCCAGCTCACCCTGGCCGGGTGGGGACATTTCCAACTCTACGGTAAAGAGCCGCAAAGAGCCGTTCCCGGCACGGGATTTTTCGCCATCGTGCCGTCGCGCCATCGTTACTACCTCCCCGCCGACTCGCCCGGGTGGACGTTTGGCTGGATCGGGGTTTACCACCCCTACCTGCTGGGCAGGGTAGCCAAGCAAGTCGCCGCCGTGGGCTCGCTGGTCGAGACTCCCCCGGACGCGGCCCTCACCGCCATAGCCCTGCGCCTTTTCCGCGGCGCCATCAAGAAGGACTTCCGCGATCGCATCGAGGTGGAGCAAACTCTGTTCGAGCTGGTTTTTGGCTATGAACGCTGGGCGCTCAAGACCAGGCGCCAGTCGGGCGAAGGTGACCGCCTCCTAGACGCCGTGCGTTCGCTCATCGTGACCCGTCTGCCCAAGGCCATCGGGGTCGCTGCCATGGCGGCCGAGCATGGCATGACGCGAAGCCACTTCAGTCACCTCTTCCGGCTGCGAACCGGGTTGACGCCTGCGCGCTTCGCCGCGGAGGTGAGAATTCACGAGGCCGCGCGCATGCTGCTCGACTCGCGCGCCCCGCTCAAGCAAATCGCCACGGCTTGCGGCTTTGCCAACCCGAGCCACTTCTGCCAGTCTTTCCGTCAGTTTCAGCACTTGAGCCCGGCTGCGTACCGTCACGCCATGAGCTAGCACCTGCCCGCGGTAGCTCTTCCGTAGACTCACAGACGGACCACTGATAGATCGAGTGGACCATTGCCGGCTCCCAGCTGTCGATGGATCATGGCAACTTGCGAAGAGCGCTCGCATACCCGCGCCGAGGAGAAGCCATGATCGTGAAGCGTAACGCAGCTCTGGGACCGTCCCTGCTCGCCATGTTGCTCGGGTTTTCGGGCTGTTCCTCGGGTACGGGAGGGAGCGGGCAAGGAGGAAACGTAAGCGGCGGTGCTTCGGGCCTAGGCGGGGAGACCAGTGGCGGAGCCACCAGCGGCAGTGGCGGAGTGAGCGCCAAGGGTGGGGCAGCCGGCTCAGGAGGCGGCAACGGGGGAGAGAGCGGTGTGGGTGGCAGGAGCGGCAACGGCGGGGCGAGCGGCACGGGCGGCGGGAGCGCGGGCGGTGCCACCGGCAGCGGCGGTGCAAGCGGGGCGGGAGGCACGACCAGTGCGGGTGGGGCGACTGGCAAAGGCGGCGCGGTTGGGACGGGTGGTGCGAACGGGATTGACGGCGCGGCTGGATTGGGCGGCACGTCGGCCGTCGATGGCGGCAGCTGCCCAGCCAGCGCCGACGGGGATGTCACCGCCACCATCAACAACACCGGGTCCTGGAACGACAGCACCGGCACGCATATCCAGGCCCACGGGGGGGGCTTCATCAAGGTCTGCGACACCTGGTATTGGTTTGGCGAGGACAAGACCCTCAACACCAACGGGACGGGCAACTTCCACGCCGTCAGCTGCTATGCCTCGAAGGATCTCACCACCTGGGTGCATCGCAACTCAGTGGTCACCACCCAGACCAATCCGGTGCTCAACAACACGAATTTGATCATAGAGCGGCCCAAGGTCATCTACAACGCCTCCACCAACCTCTACGTGATGTGGGCCCACTGGGACATGGAATCATGCTCCGGGGCCAGCGGTGGCTATTGTGACTCCGAGGCGGTGGTCTTCACCAGCCCCACCATCGACGGGAACTACACCTACGTGGACCACTTCCAGCCCGGCGGCAACGGCTCCCGCGACTGCAACCTGTGGCAGGATCCCGATGGGACGGCCTACTTCGTGTCTACCGGGGGGCCGGGCGGCAACGCGGCAGGAGACTTCAGGGACACAGAGGTTTACCTGCTCTCGAGCGACTATCTGACGGTAAAGAGCACCACCAAGATTTGGGCCAACGACACCCTCGAGGCCTACGCGTTCTGGAAGGCCAACGGCGATTACTACGGCGTCAGCTCGGGCCAGACCGGGTGGGCGCCCAACCAGGCGCGGTACCTGACCTCCACCGGCTCCATCACCGGGCCGTGGAACACCAATTTCACATTCCTCGGGGCGAACGGCTCGACCTGGAACTCGCAGCCCACCTACGTGATCCCCATCGTGGGTACCCAGACCACGACCTACATCTATGCTTCCGACATCTGGAACTCCAACAACCTGAGCCTCTCCACCTACCTGTGGCTGCCGCTCACCTATAGCAACGGGACCTGGAGCCTGAGCTACTCCGCGCAGTGGTCCATCAACCTCACCACCGGGGTGGTGTCGACCAATTAGCGACCAGCTAGTGCGCCGAAGCGTTCGCCCGCTCGCCAGAGGCCCGAGTCGCTTACTCGACCATTCCCTCCGGTTGCGCACGCGCAGCCGCCCGCTTGGTCAGGAACAGCGCAGGCGCCATACCCAGGAGCACGATGCCCGCGCCCACGAGGAAGGCATCGTCGAAGGCCAATACCTGGGCGGCGCCTGCGGCATGGCCAAGGGCGAGTGCCCGGGCCGCTGCCGTCGCATCGGCCGGCGCTCGACCTAGCGCCAGCACGCGCTCGGCCACCGCGCGCGTGGCCTGCCCGAGCACGGGATTGGCCGCCGCCAGGCCCTGCCCGACCACGGCCAGGTGAAAAGTCGTGCGCCGAACCAGCACGGCGGCTAGTGCGGCGATGCCCAGCGAGCCGGAAACTTGCTGAATCAGGCTGAGCATGGACGAGGCCATGCCCGCCTTGCGGGTGGGAACCGCGTTGATCGCCACGGTCATGACGGGGGTGACGAGCAGACCTAGGCCCACGCCGCGGATCAACGTGGGCCAGAGCACGCTCCAGGTGCTGGTGGTGACGTCCAGCCTGCGATAGGTCCACAAGAACCACGTGGTCATCGCCAAACCGATTAGAGTGGGCACGCGCGTGCCCAAGCGCTCGGCGATGCGTCCTGACACCGGCATGACTGCGGCAATGGCGAGTGCCCCCGGCAACATCAACAATCCCGTGTCGATCTCGCTGCGAGCCATTTGGTTTTGCAGGAACAGCGGCAAGAGGAAGGTGCCGCCATAGAGCGCCACCGAGCGTGCGCAGGTCACCACCATGGCCACGGTGAACTGGCCGCTGCGAAACAGTCCCAGATCCAGGATGCGTTCGCTGGCCACACTCTCCACCGCAAGGAACATAACCAGGGAAATCGCGCTGACCAGCCCGCAGGCCAGCACGTAGCGCGAGGTCCAGCCCTCCTGGTTGCCTTTGGAGAGGCCCAAGAGGGTACTCACCAGAAAGGACGACAAGAGGACGAACCCCGGCAGATCGAAGCCGCGTCGCTTGCCCGGCTGGGGCATGTCTTCGCGCAAAATTCGACCAGCCAACCATAGCCCGACCACGCCGATGGGCAGGTTGACGTTGAAGATGCTGCGCCAGCCAAAGGCATCGGTCAGGTAGCCACCCAAGGTCGGACCTAACGCGGGACCGGCCATCGCGCCCACGCCCCATACTCCCAGGGCGCGCCCGCGCCGCTCGGGGGGAAAGACCTCTGCGATCATGGCCATGCCGGTGGGCGTGATCGCGCCGCCGCCCATGGCCTGAATGACCCGGGCACCCACCAAGACGCCCAGGTTGGGCGCGAGCCCGCATAGCAGCGAGCCCAGGGTGAACACGGCCAGGCTGGCGAGGTAGAGCACGCGGTAGCCCAGGCGATCGCGCAACCATGCCGTGAGCGGCATGGAGGTCGAGAAGGCCAGCATGTATCCGGTTATGACCCACTCGATGTCGTCAACGCTGGCGCCCAGGCTGGCCATCATGTTGGGCAGGGACACGTTGACCACGCTGGCGTCGAGCGCCGACATCACCGTGCCCAGCATGACCACGGCCAGGACCTGGGCAGGATAGCGGGCGTCGTGACCGCCGTGGCGGTTCACCTCGGGCGGGCGCGGGCTCATCGCACGCGAATCCGCACTTCCACCGATTGGCCTACGCGCAGCGCAGGATTGCGCGCGCTGGGCAAGATGGTAAGGCGGACGGGAATGCGCTGCACGACTTTGGTGAAGTTGCCAGCGGCGTTGTCGGCGGGGATCAGCGCGAACTGCGAGGCCGCGGATGGGATGACCGCTTCTACCCGCGCCTCTAGCTCGCCCCCTTCGTCGACATCGACGTGCGCCGGCTGTCCTGGTCGCAGCAGGCCCGACGACGTTTCTTCGACGTTGGCCGCGATCCAGGCGTGGGCGACGTCGACTATGGTGAGCGCGCCCTGTCCCGGCGCCAAGTGGTCGCCCGGCTCGATCGGTACACGCACCACCGCGCCAGCGCTGGTGCTCTTCAAGGTCATGCGCCCAAGGGCCACCTCGGCCAAGGCGAGCTCAGCCCGCGCTTGCGCGGCTTGCGCCCGGGCTGCGTCCAGCTGTCGTGTCCGTAGCAGCACGCGATCTTCGCCGGCGCCGGCCTCGATGGCTTCCGCCTTGGCCTGTAGAACCGCGCCCTGCGAGATGGCAACGTCTTCGGGCCGGCTGCCGCGCTCGAGCAGGGCGAGCGCGGCCTGGTGCGCCGCCAGCGCCTCCCCGGCTGACGCGGCCGCGGTGCGAGCGGCGTCCAGGCCGGCGGCGGGAATGGCACCGCCTTTGGCCAAGACTTCCGCGCGCCCTCGATCGCGCTTGGCCTGGTCGGCGAGGACAGAGGCCTCCCCCACCTGGGCCCGGGCGCGTGCGATGTCCTCGATCCGGGCACCGCGTACGGTCCGATCCCGGGCGGCCTCAGCCGAGCGCACGCCGGCCAAGGCCCGGCGTTGCGAGGCGTCAGCTAGCCGACGGTCCAGGGCCAGTTGTGCCTCCGCCTCTTCGACCTTGGCGTCCGCCACCGCGAGCAGCGCCTTGGCCCGCTCGACGCGCACCCGCTCCTCGGCGGCGTCCAACTCGACCAGGGCTTGGCCGGCCTCGACCTGCTGGCCTTCCTTGACCAGGACGCGCTCGACCCGGCCCCCGTTGCCTTCGGGTGCGACCACGATCACCGGCGCGGCTACCCGCGCGTCGTCGGTGGCGACAAAGGGACGAAAACGCAGCCACCACAGGGCGAGGAGGAGCAGCAGGGCGAACGCGAGCCCGAGGGCAACTCTGCGCACACGACGGTGCGCCATCGCGGCGAACCAGTGCACCGGCTGAGCATTGCCATTGGCGGCCTGCTCGCCTTCGAGGGCTTCAACCGCTTGCATGCTCGTACTCGGGGCGCCGGTCGATGTGGGAGGCCGTGCCATCGAGCGAATGGATCATCCTCTCCGCCAACGCGATGAAGCTGGCTCGTTCGTCAGGGGAAAGCGGTCGCTCCATCGCGTTCGCCAGGCGCTTGTAAGCGGCATCGAGCGGCCGCAAAGCCTTGCGCCCGTCGTCAGTCAGGGTAACTGTCATGACCCGGCGATCGCTCTCGTTGCGGCTGCGCCTGACCAGGCCGGAAGCCTCCAGATCGTCGAGCAGGCGCACGACCAGCGAAGGATCGATAGCAGTGGCGCGCGCGACCCGAATCTGCGCGGCCGGCCCCGAGGCGCGCAGCTCGCGCAGGATAGCAGCATGTCGCGTGCCGAGCTCGGGGCCAAAGCTCGCGCTGGCGGCGCGAGACAGCGCTCGGCGCAGGCGAATAACGGCTTCCAGCAAATTCATTGAACAATCCATCGTAGCATAATCCATGGTGTAGTCGAGGGCTGGGCTGGGCCCGCGGGCCCCTTGGGCCCCGTGGGGTATGCATGCGGCCCTGGGCTACGTGGGCTATGCATGCGGCCCGATCCATGCGAGGGTGACGGGCATGGCAACGTGGACCAGACGTGCTCGCCTGACCCGTGGCTGCAACCTGATGTTGCTGCTCCTCCTGTTCGCGGCCCTCTTGCTCGTGGCCCGGCGGGAGGATTACCTGGCGACTATGGGGTTGCCCTTCGCGGCAATCTTGGCGGGTGGTTTGCTGCTCGGGCTTTGGCTGATGGCGCGCGTGTCGACCGCGCGCCTGCTGGCCCTGTTCTCGACCATCTTCCTGGTCGAGGTCGTCAAGGAGAGCCTGGGCATTTACGCTGGCTTGTGGAGCTATACGGGACGGGAGCGCGAGTATCTCTTCGGGGTTCTCGCCTGGGTGGTGGGCGGCAGCTCGGCCTTCGTCATCGCTTGGGGAGCCATCATCCCGCTTCTTTTCAAGATCCGTCGCCGGGCGCCCCGCTGGCTCAACCTGGCACTCTTGCTGCTGCTCTTCGCCCTTATTCCGCTGACCGTCGATCCAGCTCCTTCCGGGCCGGTGGGCGCTGCGCTCTGGTACTGGTCGTTCTACGCGGCATTGCTGGCCCTGGCTCTGTGGGCGGGACGAGAGCTGCCCTGGCAGGTGCTGGCCGGCCTGGTGCTCGCGGCTTGGATGGTGGGCAATCCCAGCGAATTTGTCGGCTCCGTGGTGAGCCGGTTCTGGATCTTCACCGACCATCCCCGCTATCCGCCCTCTTATCTGCTCGCCGGGTGCTGGCCGCTGGAGATCGTGGCGCAGTATGTCCTGTCGGGTTGGCTGGCTGGTGAACCTCTGAGCGGCGAATCCGCCCCGCCGGCATCCGGCCTCGAACAGGCGCGCCGGGCCTTCCGGCAACTGCGCGTCTTTCTGGTGGGGGGCGGTCTGGTCTATCTCGGGGTGGGCTTGCTCTTCGCTATCGCCCCCGACGGGGTACTCCGCGCTCTCAACTATCTCTCGCGCATCCTCACGCCCGGGCTGGCCTTGGCCGGGCTGCCGCGTGAGCGCTTCTGGGTCGCTCTGGCCTTCTCGATGATGATGACCATCGCGATGCTGAGCTTCTGCGCGGCCAGCGCGCTCCACCGCAATAGGGGTTATGTCGCGGCCTTGCTCATGGCCAAGGCAACCTCGACCCTGTGCTCGCTGTGGTACTTCCTCATGCCGGCCCACCACCAACTGGCCAGCCTGTTCATAGTGCTCGTCGACGGCACGCTCTTTTCCCTCACCCTCTACTTCTTCTTGCGCGCCTTTCTGCGGGCCCAGACGGGCTACTACTACGGCGAGCTCCCGCCCCCGCCCAGCTCCGGTCCGACCACGGTGGCGGCCTACCGAGGCGAAGATAAGGCGGATGATAAGGCGGACGACAAGCTCACGGTGCTCGATCGAGTGCTGGAGGCGACCGGGTTCTTCGCCGTGCTCGAGCGCGAGTTGGCGCGCTCGGGCAAGCAGCGCGGTGACTTCAGCGTCGTCATCAAGCCCAACTTCATGTTCATGCACGCCAAGGCCGACATCTCCACCTATACCGATCCCGAGCTGGTGGAAGCACTCGTCGATCGCATTTACGCCCGTGGCTTCTCCCGCATCACCTTGGTCGAGGCCCAGAGCACTTATGGCAACTACTACGCCAATCGTGACGTGCTCACCGTGGCCGAGCATGTGGGCTACCACTTCGATCGCAATTACCGGGTGGTCGACTTGACCCAGGAGATGGTCGAGCACGACTACGGCGGTCGCCTGGGTCGCCACGTGGTGGGGCGCACCTGGCGGGACGCCGATTTTCGCATCTCGTTCGCCAAGAACAAGACGCACGTGTTCTGCTACTACACCCTAACCCTGAAGAACGTGTACGGGGCGCTGCCGGTGCAGGACAAGCTCAGGGCGTATCACACCAAGCGCGAATACGATTGGCCCACCATCGAATCGCTCCTGCCCAGGAATTTCCCCGTGCACTTCGGTCTCATCGATGCATTCGTGAGTGCCGACGGGCAGTTCGGCGTCATCGCCGATCCCAAGCCGAAGCCGACCCGGACCATCATTGGCGGCGAGAACCTCATGGCGGTGGACTGGGTGGGGGCCAAGAAGATGGGCCTCGACCCCGACCATCCCCGGGTCGGTCGCTTCTATCCCTTGGCGGTGCGGGCGCTCGGCCAGCCCACCGTCGAGTGGCTGGGCGACAAGTCCGTCTACCCCGGCTGGCGCAACGTCAGCCCGGTCTTCATCTATGCTCTCGACCTGATCGAGGAGGCGTATGCCTTCAGCAACTGGTGTTTCTCCGTCCTGACCGCGATGGACGAGCGCTTCCCCTTCATGAGGCGAGGCTTTTTCACGCTCTTGGCACGAAAGGTGCTTGCGCCCGTCAAGCGACTGCTCTATCCCCACGATGTGCTCTAGAACATGATACCGTGGCGGGAGGCGCCTCCTGCCACCGTATGTCTTTTTCGGGCACAGCACGTTTCCGACCTGTTCGCTTACTCGGTACGGGAGGCATGGGCAGCGTGTACCTGGTGCGCGATCAGCAGCTTGGTATCGAGGTTGCGCTCAAGACCATCAATGTCTCGACCGGCCAGGATCTCTACCAGCTAAAGCGCGAATTTCGCACCATGGCCGATCTCAAGCACGAGAACCTGGTCACCCTGCACGAGCTCATCTTCGACGGCGGCGAGTGGTTCTTCACCATGGAATACGTCGCGGGTAAGCCATTCGACCGCTATCTCCTGGCCGTGCCGATCATGGCCGAGGCTGACGCGATGTTCCTGCCAGTGATGCCGGACACTCTGTGCCAGGAGCGCAGCCGCGCGCGCCGCTTGCAGGCGATTCGCCAACTCTGTGTGGGGGTGCACACCTTGCACGAGGCCGGCTTTATCCACCGCGATCTCAAGCCGGCCAACGTGCTGGTGACCAACGAGGGTCGGGTGGTCATCATGGATTTCGGCTTGACCAAGCAGAGCGGCAGCAATTCGCTGTCAGGGGAAGGGATGTCGGGCACCCCGGAGTACATGGCACCCGAGCAGGCCCTGGAGCGGCCAAGCCTGCCGGCCACCGATTGGTACGCGGTGGGTGCCATGATCTACGAGGTCTTGACCGGACGTTGTCCGTTCGAGGGCGCCATGCTCGACATTCTGCTGCGCAAGCAGAGCGAGGATCCCCTGCCCCCGAACCGGATAGCCGGGGAGGTGGACGAGGACTTGAGCGATCTGTGCATGCAGCTCCTGCGGCGCGAGTCGGCTGCGCGCCCCAGCGGGGGCGAGATATTGGCACGCCTGGGCGGCAGCTCGGCCAAGACCGTTCCGGGGCTATCCGGCGCCCCGGCCGGTCGGTCCGTCACCCCGGTGAGCCTTCCGGCGCTTGATGTGCTCGGCCGGGAAACCGAGCTCGCATCCCTGTGCGCAGCTTACGCGCGGGTGCGCGGAGGCCAGTTTGCCGGAGTGATCGTGCGCGGCACCTCGGGCATTGGCAAGACCAGCTTGGTCGACGCCTTTCTTGGCGATCTGATCAGCGCCACGGCCGCCCACCCGCCGCTCGTGTTGCGCGGGCGCTGTCACGAGCGCGAGACTCTTCCCTTCAAGGCCTTCGACAGTGTGATCGATGGCCTGAGCCGTCGTCTGGCGAGTTTGTCCAGCGAGGAGCAGAGCTATGTCCTGCCTGACGGCATCCTCTACCTGTGCGAGATCTTCCCGGTCTTGCGCCGGCTCAAGCTCATGGAGGAGGCGCGCTACTTCTTGCCGCCTCTGCGCGACGCCAAGGAAATCCGCAACAAAGCCTTCCTCGCCTTTGGTGAGTTGATGCTGCGTCTGGCCCGCATCCAGCCCATCGTCATCTTTCTCGACGACATGCAGTGGGCTGACGGCGACAGCTGTGCCCTGCTGCGTGCCCTGCTGCCCGGCCCGCGTGCGCCGTCTCTGCTCCTTATTGTCAGTAGCCGGCCTACCGTGGCTGCCGGACCGGGTAGCGTGGGAGCCCTGCTGGCCGAGATCGAGACCCAGCCGGGGGTGGCCAAGCTGGACTTGAGCCCTCTGTCGGCGGAAGTCACCGCGGTCATTGCCGGCGCGCTCATAGACCAGCATGATATCGAGCCCGCGGAACGTCAACGCATTGCCGTCAGAGTGGCCAGCGAGTCGGGTGGCAACCCCTTCTTCGCGGTCGAGTTGGTGCGGCATTTGCTTTCGTCTTGGGCGCGCAGCGGCGGTGAGGCGGGAGTGGACGACGAGCTCGGCCTCGACAACATGATTCTCAAGCGGGTGGCCGGCTTGCCCGCGGAAGGCCAACGTATGCTGGAGGTCATTGCCGTGGCCAGTGATCCTCTGTCACAGCGTACACTGGCCGACGCCATCGAGGTGGGCCTAGGCTCGCCGGCATGGGAGCGCGGCATCTCGGCCTTGGTCGGGGAACGGCTGATCACACGGCGCGGGCGCCAGGCGACTGACGCCGTGGAAGTTTATCATGACCGCATTGCCGAGGCGGTGAGCAGCCACCTCGACCAGTCCGCCTTGCTCGAGGTGCACCATTGCCTCGCGAGGGCCATCGAGCAATGGGAGGGCGAGCGCACCGATCTGCTGGCTCGTTACTGGCTCCTGGCCCAGGACAAGGAGCGCGCCAAGCGCTACGCCAAGGTGGCCGCGGACGAGGCCCTGACCAAGCTGGCATTCGACCGTGCGGCCGAGCTATACCAGGCCGCCATAGCGCTCGAATCCGACCAGGAACAGAGGCTATGGCTCACCCGGGCTCTCGGCGACTGTCGGGCAGCCAATGGCCACTCCAGCCTCGCGGCTTTGGCCTACCAAGAAGCCGCCGCGCTTTGCGACGCCGCCACCTCGGCCCAGCTGCGCCATCTCGCTGCCGAGCAGCTCCTGCGCGGTGGCCAGATTGCCCAGGGTTTGCTGGCGCTCAGGGAGGTGCTCGAGCTCGAAGGACTGCGACTGGCCTCGAGCCCGCGGCGGGCACGTTTCTCGATCTTGTGGCGCTTGGCGCTGCTGCGCCTGCGCGGGGTTAAGTTCGCCGAGCGCTCCGCGAGCAATACCTCGCCGGAGGACCGCCGTTTGCTCGACGTGCTGTGGTCGGTGACTACCGGTTTGGGGGTAGTGGACATGTTGCGCTCCGATGACTTTCTCTTGCGCTTCATCATGCTCGCCCTCAAGGTGGGCGATATTCGCCGGGTGGCCCAGGGCTTGGCCGTACTGGCCGCGCAACTGGTTGCGCTTGGCACATCGCACTACAGCTGGGCCATGCGTCTGCTGTGCGAAGCCGAGGCGCTCGCGCGTCGCTCCGGGCACCACACCACCATAGGCATCGCCTCTCTCAGCAAGGGCGTCATCCGCTACTTCATGGGGGAATGGGACGGGGCTGCGAATCTCCTCATCGCCGCCGAGCAATACCTCTTGAGCCACTGCCACGGGGTTAGCTGGGAGCTCGCCACGGTCCGTTCCTTCATATGCTTCTCTCTGCGCCTGGCCGGCCGCCTGTCCGAGCTCTGCGAACGCTTTGATCGCTACGTTGCCGATGCCGACCGCACCGGGGATCGCTACCTCGCTGCAAACATGCGGACTTACCAATCGCTGCCCTGGATGATCCGCGATGATTGCGCGCGCGCGGTGCGCGACATCGAAGGCATCCTCGCTGGCTGGCCGAGCGATGCCTATCAGGTGCAGCACTTCTTCCACCTCTATGCGCGCTGCGAGCATGCCATCTACCAGGGACGCCCCGCTGACGCGTATCGGGCCATCATGGACGACGGTCCCAAGCTACGACGTTCCGGACTGCTCCGGAGCCGCGGTCTGGGCGTCGAGTATTCCTGGATCAGTGGTCGCGTCGTGGTGGCTATGGCCGAGAGCGTGGCCGATGCCGAGCGGCCGGCCATCCTTCGGCAGGCGCAGCGCAGTATTCGGTTCCTGCGCGAGGGTGAGCATCAGACCGGCCTGGCCATGGGGGCCGCGATCGAGGCTGCCGCGCAATGGCTCGGTCACGGGCAAACCGGCGGCCTGGCCGCTGCAATCCTGGAAAGGGCGGTAGCGACCGCCGACGCCGCGGGCTCGCCGCTCATCGCGGAGGCCGCGCGTTTGTGGTTGGGCGGTCTGGTCGGGGGGCGTCGTGGTCAGGAGCTGCGGGCGCGGGCAATGGAGTGGCTGGCCGGGCAAGGGGTGAAAAATCCCACCCGCTTCGCCAGCCTGATAGTCCCCGGTTTCAGCGCCGGCTTGTGCACTGCGGTCTGAAGGGCGGCCGGCTGGGTTGGCGATGAGCAGAGGCGATAAGCACTCGCGTGAGCGCAGGCGGGCTTTGCCCGACTGCGCTCATCCGCGGGGGATCTAAAGGACCCTTCCAGGGTCCTTTTCAAAATGGGGCTAGCGCAGGCGGGCTTTGCCCGACTGCGCTCATCCGCGGGGGATCTAAAGGACCCTTCCAGGGTCCTTTTCAAAATGGGGCTAGCGCAGGCGGGCTTTGCCCGACTGCGCTCATCCGCGGGGGATCTAAAGGACCCTTCCAGGGTCCTTTTCAAAATGGGGCTAGCGCAGGCGGGCTTTGCCCGACTGCGCTCATCCGCGGGGGATCTAAAGGACCCTTCCAGGGTCCTTTTCAAAATGGGGCTAGCCCGCTCGGCCGCGCCGCCTCCCGACAGGCTCAGTTGCTGGTAGTGGTGACGTCGGCGACGGGGAACTGGATGCTCCCGCTGCCCCCGCCTACTTCCACATTGATGTGAACCGAGGTCAGGTTGCCCAGGCTCCAGCCCTGGTTCTGCCAAGCCGCGAAATGGTCGCTGACCGTGATGGTTCCGCACTGGCGGGCCGTGGTGCGCACGCTCCACATCTGGGCCCACGACGAGACGTTGCTCCCGCAGTCGTTGCCGCCGCTTCCCGTGGTGGTGTTCTTGATCAAGTAGTACGTGCCCCCGTCGATCGGGGCGGTGACGCCGCTCTTCTGGGTCGGCATGCCGTTGAAAGAATCATCGACGATGTACCATTCGACACAGGGATTCTGCATCCACCCGTACATACCGATCGACGAATAGCCGCCGCCGTTCCCGGTCTTCGTTTCGACGTACTGGGCCGCGATGGTTCCGTAGGTGGTGTAGCTCTTGGCGCTGCCCGAGAAATCAAGGCCGAGGTGAGCGAGGAAGTCACCGCCGTTATTCCAGGTGGCGCTGAAGGCGTGGGCGTTGCTGAAGGTGGTGATGCTGCCCCCGCTGCCATTCGACCATATGCCATACCCTAGGCCATCGGCTGTGCCGTTGACGTTGTTACCGGTCTGGGTGTTGCCGCCGCTTGGCATGGTGGCCGAGCAATCGACCGTCGTCGTGCTGCCGGTCGCTCCCCCCGTGCCGCTGGCGGCGTCGCCGGTGGGTGGGTTACCCGTCCGGGAGGAGAAGCCTCCGGAGCCGGTCGCTCCCCCGCCAGGGGTAGGTGTGCTTCCGCCGCTGCTGGTGCTCCCGCCTTGGCCGGTGGCTCCGCCATTGGGCGTTCCCTTAGGAGCGGTGGATCCGCCATTAGCGGTGCCTCCACCATTGGCGATGGCTCCACCATTGCCCGCGCCGCCCGCGGCCGCGTAGCTTGCGCTCGTGCCGCCGGCGCTGGTTCCACCGTTCGCGGTGGCGGAGCCGCCATTGCTCCCTCCGTAGTCGCCGCCCGCCCCCGGGGCTACTTCTCCACTCCCGCAGCCCAAGGAGCCGAGCAGCCCCGTTGCCGATACGACGAGCAAGGCTAGTGACAGTGATGCGCTGTGGCTGACGGGCGATGATCTCATGGGCGCTCCTTTGTGCGAATGGTCAAAAGGCTAGCCTCAGCTGAGGCGGTCAGGCTATGCCAGCTACCCCGGCCTGCCAAGGCCTCTCTGCGACGACGGGGCGATGCGACGACAGGCCGGCTGGCAGTGGACCCGGCTGCCGCGAGCCATTTTCCTCTGATCCTGGATCCTAACCGTATCGGAACGACGAGTGCGGTACAACGTGCTGCGAGTAAGAGCACAGCAAGCGGACAATTTGGTGCCCATGACTAACGTGGCTAACCCGGTGGCGCTGCGCCGTGTAAGCGGCGTTGGTCCTTCCTTGGCTCTATGCGCAGCGACAGGAGATTTCCTATGATGACCAGGCGCCTTCTTATGCTGGCCGGCGCGCTGACGCTGGCGGCGGCCACGGGATGCACGTCAGCCAACCACTCACCTTCCAGCAGCGGGGGGGTAGAGGCCGGCGCGGGTGGGTCGGCGCCAGCCGGTGGCTCCCCGGCTTCGTCGTCCGGGGGCAAAGGCAAAGGAGGCGAAGCCGGCGCGGGCGGCGCTTCTAGCTCCGAGGGCGGCGCCGGAGGAGGCCAAGGCGGCGGTGGCAAATCGGGCCCCGTCGGCGCGGGCGGTGGCGCGGGCGGGGTCAGCACGACGGGAAAAGGTGGTCAAACCACCTCCCCCGATGCCGCGGGCGCAGAGACCACGCTGCCCCCGGTCAGCGGCGATGAGTTTTTCGTGTCTACCACCGGCGATGACAGCAACCCGGGCACCCAGGACAAGCCGTTCCAGACTCTGGCCGCCGCCCAAGCCGCCGTGCGCGCCGACGCCAACCGCGGCAGCAAGCCGATTTGGGTGACGGTGGCGAGCGGGACGTACCACGTCGGCAAGACCATAGTATTCACTTCGGCCGACTCGGGAACGCAGGCGGCGCCCGTAACCTACCGGGGCGGTGGCACGGCCATCCTGAGCGGCGGTGTCTCGCTCGGTGGTCTGACGTGGGCAGCGTACAAGAACGGAATCATGCAGGCTGCGGTGCCGGCCAGCACCTTCGCCAATTATTCGTTCGACGACGGCAAGGCCGCGCCGGGTGTGAATAGCTCCACCCCGGGGTCGAGTAACGCCACCTACGGCTTCTCCAGCGTCCTTTTCCTCAATGGGGAGCGCCAGCACATGGCGCGCTATCCCAACTACAAAGACCCCACCCAGGCGTATGGGGGCAATGCGAGCGACGCGGGTTCACGGCCCGGCAGCTGGGCGCACCCGCCTACCTCCTCGCAGCCTGCCTACTTGCACGGCGTGCACGGCCAGCTTTGGGGCAGCGAGGACTACGTCGTGACGAGCAAGAGCCAGCAGAACGGGCCGCTCTGCAACGGCCGGCCCCAAGGGGTGAACGGCACGCAGTTTATCGAGAACGGATTCGACGAGCTCGACGCTCCGGGCGAATGGTACTACGACCGCACCGGCATCGCCGGGACGGCCGGCACGCTTTACTTCTATCCGCCGGCGGGGGTCGATCTCACCCAGGCGAGCTCTTACACCCTCGAGATGGCCGTCATCGAGCGCATCTTCGAGTTCGACGGGGGCTGCGGCTCGGGAGCCGCCCGCACGCTCGGCGATGGGGGAGCGGGTTTGACGTCGTATTCTAAGGCGAGTACGTGCGCCTCGACGCCGCCCGTGCAGTGGGTCACCCTCGATGGATTCCATTACGTCGATACGCTGAGGACATTTCCGAGTTGCAACGAGCAGCTGTTGCGTTCCGACTGGAACATCTACCGAGGGGGCGCCATCTTCGTGACGGGCGGCGAAAACGTGACCATCTCGAACAGCTTCTTCGACCAGATCGGCGGGGCGGGTGTCTTTGTCAGCGGCTACAACGACAGCGTCGCCGTCACGGGCAACCTCTTCATCGACACGGGATCGAGCGCGATTCTGTTCATGGGGACCAACAACGCCGTCCGCAACGCGCTCTTCGGTTACGGTGCCGGGACCGTTCCCGTCAACCAACTAGATATGACACCCGGCCCGCAGACGAACGACTACCCGAGCAACTGCAGCGCCACGGAGAATCTGATTCACGACATCGGCGATCCCGAGCTGCAGGTGGCGGGCGTCGCCATCGACATGGCTGACAGCATCACCGTGAGCCACAACAGCATCTACAACATGCCGCGCGCCGGCATCAACGTCGGAGACGGATGCTGGGGCGGCCACATGATCTCATACAACGACGTGTTCGCCACGGTGCTCTTCACCGGCGACCATGGCTCGTACAACAGCTGGGGGCGCGACCGCTACTGGGACTCCAGCACGGGGTCAATCGAATCCCGGGTAGGCACCACCCCGAACAGCCTACCGCTCCTCGACGCCGTAAAGCCGATCACGATGGCGCACAACCGCTGGCGCTGCGACCAGGGCTGGGACGTCGATCTCGACGACGGCTCGACCAATTATGTGTTCACGGACAACATCTTCCTATCGGGCGGTCTCAAGTGGCGCGAGGGCTACTACCGCGATGGCGAGAACAACGTGCTCGTCCAGCAGAATACCACACCGTGCGCACCGAACGCCGCGGTTAGCGATGTGTCCGGCTGCTTGAGCGTCCACGTCTGGCCCAAGGGCAGCGGCGACGTGTTCATCCACAATATTTTCTGGGGACTCGCGCCCGACAGCCCCGACGCCTACGGCAAGGAGATCGACTACAATCTGTACCAAAGCGCGGCGGAGCTGTCGACGGCCCAGGGCACCTACCACACCGATGCGCACTCGGCATCGGGCAATCCCAACTTCGTCGACCCGACCAACGGCAACTTCCAACTTGGTGCAAGCTCGCCTGCGACCGCGCTCGGCATCGTCAGCCTGCCCTCGCCGACCACAGAACAGTACGGCGTCACGCTGCCCCAATTGCGCGCCCAGGCGGCCACTCCGCCATTCGGTAATGTCGGCCTGCAGCCGGCCAACCCGAGCAGTGCGACCCGTGACTGTACCACCCAGAGCACCTGGCGCGGAGCTACCATACAAAACCTGTGTGCCGGCGAGCTCTCGGTGGTCGGTCTCGGTTACCCGGTGGGCGTATACGTCGCCGCCGTGCCGGCGGGCAGTCAGGCGGCGAGCGACGGTTTTGAGCCGCTTGACGTCATATTGCAGCTTGCCGGTCAGAGCGTGGGCTCGCTCGATGACCTGAATACCCTGTACGCCGCGACCAGCGCTGGTCAGAAGGTGACGGTGGGCATTTACCGCCAGCAGGAGAACAGCACGCTTACGATTACTCGGTGATCAAGCTAGGGAAGGCACGGGAGCTCGACCCCGTCGCCCATGCTCGGTCCGTGGCAGTTGCCGTCGAGGGCGACCGTGCGGCGCCAAGGCTCGGGTAGCGGCCCGCCAGCGCTCGCCGTTTGCGCTCCCCGGCCCTGTCAGTTGGCCCGCGGCGCGCGCGGCTGGGAATACTTCTCGAATACCGCAACCGTCTGGGGATCCCGCCCCAGCATGCAGCCAAACCCGTCGTCGGCGCCTCGGCTCTCCGGAATGAGCTGCCAGAACGTAACCACGGGGTCGTTGCTCGTCGTGGCGAAGAAGGTCGACAACCAATTGTCATAGATCGGGGCACGGTCGGCGTCGCGTTCGGTCGACGACACCAGGTTGTCGACCCCGAGCTCGCCCCAGTAGGCGACCTTGCCGCCGGCCTGCGCGAGCGCGGCGTGGCCGTCTATCCATGTCTGGGCATCGCTAGCCACTACCGAGGTATCGGTGATATCGAGATTCCAATAGTTTGGATCCGGATAGTAGTGGTAGCTGAGCATGTCGAGAGCGGAGAGCTGGGCCATCTTGGAGAAGCTCATGCGCTCGTACCCGCTTATCGGGTAGGTGTTGCTGAGCGGCCCCCAGTTGGCTGGAGTGTCGTCGAAGCCTTCTCCGCCGTCTGCGATCAACTGATTGGGGAAGAGGGTCTTGAGGAACTGCGACAGACTGTCGATGGCCGCTAGCGGGGCGCTGGTATCGGCACACGACGGGCAGCGCATTTCGTTGGCGATCTCCCAGGCCAGGATGGTCGGCTCGTCCTGGTAGGCCACGCCGGTGAGCGTGTTCACTCGCTTGGCCAGCGTGGTGGCGTAGTCCTTGAGGTAACCCTGCATGGTCGTGTTGGTGTAGAAATCGTCGGCGCCCGCGGCGCCCGCCCAAGTGGCATAGCGAGGGAAGCCGCCGTAGGCGTCCCAGTAGTTGGTCAGGGTCATGATCAAGCGAATGCCGCGCTTCTTGGCCTCGGCTACCACGGTGTCGAGTCCCACCAGGCCTGGCTCGAGATAGGTGCCCGGCGAAGGACGAATGACAGCGGTATCGCTGGTGTCCGTGCTGTCATTGAATGCCCAAGTCCGCACCACCGGCAGCGACATCCTGACCGCGTCGTCGAGGCCATCGGCGACGGTACGCAGGTTTCCCGCTTCGTAGACGGAATACGACTGCAGATAGTACAGATTGGCGCCCAGCACTTGGAAGGGCTGGCCGCACAAGGATAGCGTGGTCCCCCTGCGAGTCACGAACCCGTCGATGGCTCGCAGCGGGGTGACGGTGCCGGCCGAGCCGCCGCCGGTGCCACCCGTGGCGCCGGCGTTGCTGGTGCCGCCCGTGCCCGCGGCGCCGCCTGCGGCGGAGTTACTGGACGGGGCCTGGGCGGGTGTTGGCGTGCCGCAGCTGGAGGCAGTCGTTCCCCCGCTACTGTCGCCGGCGCCCGCGCCACCGCTCGCGCCGGTAGCGTCGCCGTGTCCCGAGGCGCCGGAGCCGGAGGAGCCTCCGACCGCCATACCGCTCGACCCGCCATTGCCGCCCAGCCCGAAGCTATTGGTATGGGCGGTTTCACCGCCGCCCGACCCGCCCCCGACACTGCCAGCAGCCACGGCTGATGAGCCGCCAGCGGCCGCCGAGCCGCCGGCATCCGAGCGGTAGGGCGATGTTCCGTCGTCGCAGCCGAGCGCCAGCACCGCGGCAAGGGCGAGCAGCTGGGGCCCAAGCTGCATGGCATGGTGTCTGGTCCGCACCCGCGGATGGTATCACGCCGCCAAGCGTGCAGCGTCAGCGAGAATGGCCAGCGCGGCCGTCAGGCCGCATCTGCCTAACTCTCTAGCTCTGCCATGCGGCATCGACTGCCCCGGCGCAACGCGGCGGCGGCCTTCGCGGCGTTCACGATTCGTCCGCGCGAATGTTGCACCGTTATCACAATTGGGCCCAGACATTATGGTTTGTGAAGGGACCATGTCTCTCCCTCGCATAGGCCTTGGCGGCCCCACGGCTCTTGCCTTCCTGGTGCTGGTCGGCGCCTGCAAGAGAGCTCCTTCCACTTCCGCGCAATCCGGAGCCGCTCCGGCCGAGGTGAGCAAGGATTCTGCCTTGCTCTTCACCTACGTCGAACCGGAGGGCATATTCGCCACCACCGACCAGGCAGACAAAGTGCCGGAGGTGGCACGACGTCTGGTGCGCATAATGGGCCAGGACAACCGCGGGCCACGGCGCAAGAACGATACCGAGGTCGAGGTCGTCGACCTGGGCGAGCTTCTGGCCAAAGGCAAGACCCAGCCGCGGGTGATGTCCCACGCGGAATTCGAAACCGGCGCGCTGGCACTGCTGCCGCCTGGCGATTCCTGTCTGCTCGCGCAGCCGCACGGTGCGCCCCTGGCCGGCGAGCTGGATAGCCCCGAGCCTCTGGACGGTCCGCCCGTCGCGATCCTCTACGGCACGCGCTGGTGCCAGGCCTGCTTTGCCGCTCGCCAGTACCTGGTGGACAATCGCATTCCCTTCCTGGGCAAGGATATCGAAAAGGACCCTGCCGCCGCGCGCGAGTTGCGGGAGAAAGCCGCGCTCCTGCGTGTCGCGGCAGATCGGGTGCCCACGCTCGATGTGCTCGGTCGCTTGCTGGTCGGATACGATGAGGGGCGAATGAAAGGACAGCTCGCCGACTGGTAGGGCCACACAAGGCTGCGGCCCTGGGCCAGTTAAGGCGCCAGGGCCGCGTTGTCGGGCCGTTAAGCTAGTCGTGACCTGCTGGCGCGGCTAGAATTGCGCGATGGCGAAGTGGCCGGCGTGGTTGACCACGGCCCACGCGGTGTCGGTGGCGGGGTCGACACCGAAGGTGCCGAGGCCGTAGCTGGCGTTCCATGCGCCGATCACGAAGGTCGGCGCGCCGCCCACGTTCTGCGCGACGGCATTGGTCCATGTCCCGGCGCTACCCTGCGTGGCCAAGCCGAAGCCGCCGCTGACCAAGGTGGCGTCACTGACCTGGCTGCCATTGAACGACATCGACAGGACGATAGTGTCGCCCTTGGTAGCAGCGATGTCGGAGGTGCCCCACAGGTTAAGGACGGAGCCGTAAGTGGAGCAGTTGCCGGCATCCCAACCGATGTCCACGGCATGGGGCAGGGCGCGGCCGTTGTAGTCCTGGGCGGTGCTGCTGTTCTTGCCGGCCAGGAACTGCGCCGTGGTGCCCTGGAAGGTGAAGGGCGTGGTGGGGTAGGACGCGCCTTGGGCCACCAGGAACTCGGAGCCGTTCAGGCTGTAGCCCCAGGTCTGATGCTTGGCGAAGGTGAAGACCGGGGTCACCCAGAGAGGATAGGTGGCATTATTGGCCCCCATCGGGTAGCTGCCGCTCGACTGCCAGTTGCCGTGCGTGTCGGAGTAGTAGTCCACCGTCACGTTCGGGCCATCCACGGTGAAGATGTAGTAACCGACCGTGTAGAGCTCCTGGGCGATCGATGTCTCGCGGGTCTTCTGTCCGAACCAGTTCGCGTCGTTGAGCGGCTCCGGGGTGTAGAACTTGCTCGAGTCGGAAGCGCCGATGAGCTCGTGCACGCTCGCGGTTCCGTCGGGGCTGGCCACGATCGAGTGCTGGTTCATGTGGTCGTGACCGGCGAGGAAGTACTTGACTCCGTTGCTCTGCAGGCTGGTGTAGAAGGCGTTTTGCCAGGCCGGGTTGGCGTTGGTGTAGCCCTGGAACATGGTGTCCTGATGATCTTCCGCCATGAGGGGCTGATGGGCTAGCACGAAGGCATGGTCGGTGCCGCGCGTGCTCTTATCGAGTCGGCTGTCGATCCACGGCTCTTGCTGCGCGATGGAGTAGCCGTAGCTGTAGCCCGCGGCGGAGATGTCCATGAGCGGAGTCACCCACGGATCGATGATGACGAAGCGGACGTTGTTGTAGTCGAAGGAGTAGCTCATGCCATCGAGCTCGCTGATCGAAGAACCAACGACAGAGCTCGGGCTGGTGAAGTTGGTGGCGCCGAAGAGGTTATTGCCCTGACCTTGCGTCTGCGGGTAGAGCGTCTTGAAGATCGGGAGGGCGTAGCTGTTGCTGCCGGTCGGCGAGGCGGTGTACTCGTGGTTGCCGCGCATCGGAAAGAAGCCGATGCCAGCGTTGTAGAGCGTCTGGGCGGCGTTGGCGCGCACAGTTTCGTCGGCGTCGTCGCCGACGTCGGCAAGGTCACCTACCTGGATGACGAACTTGACGCCCGCTGCGACGAACTGCGGGGTGATCTGATCGGCGATCGACACGGCAGAGGTGCTGTTCTGGTTCGCACCTGATGGATCGACGTAACTGCCACTGCTGTTCGTGCACGTCCACTGGGTATCGGACATCACGCCGAAGCTCCAGGCCGTGGAAGCGGGAGGCGTGCAGGCGGTGGTGATCGCAGCGGTGCCCACCGCGAAGTTGAACTGGGTGCTGATGCCGAGGGCGTCGGTGACCACGACCGAGACTGTGAGGCTGACCGAGGCCGTGGCCGGTGCCGTCCAGTTGATGGTCGAAGTGCTCGCGGTATTGCTCTGGGCCGACAGGGTGCCGCCCGAGGCCAGCCAGGCGAAGGTGAGAGCGCTCTGGTTGGGATCGCTGGCCGTGACCGAGAAGGTGGCGATACCATTGGCATCGACCACGGCGGCAGACTGCAAGCTGGCGGTGATCGACGGAGCACCGAGCGCGGTGGGCGCCCCCACCGGCAGAACGGTTTGGCCGCTGGTCGAGCCGCCCTGGCCGTCACTGATGGCGACGTTGAACGTGCAGCTCTTGTCGGTATCGGAGCTGGGAAGGGTGAAGCTGGTCGAGGCGGCGCCGGCCGCGCTGAATACACCGGCAGCGCAGGTGCTGGTCCAGGCGTAGGTCAGGGGGTTGTTGTCGGCATCGGTGGCCACCACGTTGAGGGCGACCGGCTGCCCGAGCGTGATGTAGCTGGGCGCGGCCAGGATGTCGGTGACGACGGGCCAGGTGTTGAGGCCGACGGTGACGGCAGCCTGCCCGGTGGCGTTGGCGTTGGCCACGCTCACGACCACCGAGGCGGAGGTCGTCGCGCCGGTGCTGTCCGTGACCGTCACTATAAGGGTGACCGGGCCGTCGCTGCTAGGCGCGGTCCACTGCGTGGTCGCTGCCGTGGGGGCCGAGAAGGACCCAGCAGCGGCGGGATTGGTGGACCAGGCGAAGCTTATGGTGTTGCTGGGGTTGAGATCGTGGGCGGTCACCTTTGCGGTCACGCTCGCGCCGGGAGTGATGGCGTTGGAGGAGACCAGGAGGGAATCGATGATGGGCACCGCGCTTTGGTAGGGCGGGGGCGCGCTCACCTGTTGGGCGATGATGACCACGCTGGTCACCTGGTTGGCGATGATGGCGATTCCGGTCGCCGAGCCAGCGTAGAGTGGGGTGTTCGACGCATCGGCGGCGCTGACGGTGAAGACGTAGTTGCTCCCGACCGGGAGCGAGCCGATGAGGGCACCCCAGACGTTGTCATTGCGTGAGGACAGGGCAACGGTCGTGGGGGCGGGCAGGGCCGGGCCGGAGATGGTCGCCGTGATGGCGGCGACGTCGGCGCTGCTCTGCAGATGCGTCGACAGGTCGGCACCACCGGTGCCGTTGCCGGAGCTGGTGTCGTGGCTGCAGCCGGGGAGCACTGCTAGGCCAGCAAGGGTTGCGAGGGGGAGCAGAAAACGGGTCAGCGGTCGTGGTCGGTGGGTCATAACTACCTCCTTTGGGGTCCGGGGGTACGCTAGGCAATTGGTCGTGGACGGTTCGCCACGGTCGCGCAACTAGTTGGAGTACAGACCGCCGACTCCCCGCTCCCGGCAACGCTCACCACAGGCCAAGAGAATCAATGACTTACGGGCGCGCCGGCCTCGGCTGAGCGTACGCGAGTTGTTCACAATCTCGCGTATCCCAAGAAATACCCAGATGGGGCCGGCCTGGGGCGGTGGCCGTAAGCAGGCCCTAAGCCGGGCTACTCGTCCTTACCGTTGCGCGAGACCAGGCCGTGCAGCAGATCCGCGCGATTGAGGACGCCGACCAGCCGCTGTTGGGCGTCGACGACGGCGACGATTTTGTGCTCGCCACCAAGCATAGCGGCGATGGCTTCGCGGATTGGGGCTTGCTCGGCCACGACGGAGGTCTCCACCATCAGCTCGGTTGCGGTGCGGGCTGTGGCGTGCTGCTCGACCGCCAGCTCTTCGGGCTTGGGATGCACGAAAGGCAGCCGGTGGATGAGCGAACGCAAAGCGCTCGGGCGCAAGCTGGGCGTCACTCGGTCCAGGATTTCAGCGTCGGTGATCTTGCCGAGAACACGCCGGTCGAGATCGACCACCAGGCAGCGGTTTAGCCGGGTCGAGGTCACCGCCTGGACGATTTCGGGTATCCGTGCGTCCGCGAACACCATCGGGATATCAGTGCGCATGATGTCCGTGACCGGCGCGTCCACCGCCAAGCCAATTTTGTGTGCCACGCCTTCCTTTGCCGCGAAAGTTCGGGCTGCCGTGCGCAGCACGTCGAGCCTCGATATCATGCCCACCAGCGCGCCGTGCTCGTCGACCACCGGAAGCCGCTTGAGGCGGCGGAACGACATGATTTCGGCAACCCCGGTGAGAGGTGCGGTGGCCGGGACGGTCACCGGCGGCGCGGTCATCACGCCCCCCGCGGTCTTGGCGCCCTGGGCGAGACGCGCGAGCTCGGCGTGCAGCTCCGGGGTGTCGAGAGCCTCCAGGAGTTGCGTCCGCATGGTGAGGCCGCCGCGGCGGATCAAGTCCGAGTTGGTGATGATACCGACCGGAACGCTCGACTCCACCACCGGCAGCGCACGGTACGACTTGCCCAACATGAGCTGGACCACGTCGCGAAGCGCTACGTCCTGGCCGACCGACGCGACGTCGCGGGACATGACGTCCGCGGCCCGCAGCGACGACGCGACGTCGCGGACGGGATGGGCGCAGCACAGCACCACCTCGGTGTCTTCGACGGTGATGAGGCCGCGCTTCACCATTTCCTTGATGCGCGGGAGCAGCCGCTCGACCTCCTCGGCCCTGTCTATCCACTCGATCAGGATGGGCAAATGCTGAGCGATGTCGACGAAGTGAACCGTGTGGATGAGGCCGGACGCTCCGAAGCCCTCGATTGCGCGCGTGACCGTCGCTCCGGCGGCGCCCTCCTTGCGCAGAAGAGCCAAGACCGCGGCGTTGATCGATTGATGGTGGTGGGCGTCGCCCTCGTTCACGTAGATGCGAACCCGCTTGGCCCTGCCTGCTAGCAGCCCTGCATTTTCCATGGTTGCCCCTAACGGCGATGCGGCAATGTGCGTCTCTGAGGAATCCGGGTTCCACGCCTATTATACCCCCGTGGTTTCCCGACGGCGATGAGGTCCCGCAGCTCAAAGGGACGACTTCTAATTCGTGGCCGGGGCTGTCGAAGCACAGAGGCCGTATGCGGGCATGCCGGCCGTCCCGCCGTCGGTTGGAGGAGGCGTTGCCGGCGCGCACGTGCTGGGTCCGGGATTGACGCAGGCGAGGGCTGGGCAAGCGGTTGGGACCGCGCAGCCCTGGTCGGTCCATTGCGTGCGAATCCTGGTCAAGGTCGTGCTGCCGTTGACGTAGACGTCGCAGCCAGGACACGAGCTGAGCGTGTCCGATACGAGTTGCTGGCACTGGTTCACCCCGCCCGGCGTGCACTGCTTCGCCGCCGCCAGAGCGTTTGCGTAGTCGTTGACCAGCTGACTACATGTCTCACCCCCATCGCTCCCGCGCTCACCGTCGGGGAGGCCCTGGCCACCGTCTCGGCCAGCGGCACCACCCGTCCCGCCCATGCCCCCCGTTCCCGTAAGCCCGCCGCTCCCCGTCACTCCGCCGGCGCCGGTTGCGCCACCCGCTGCCAGCACGCCGCCAGAGCTGACCGCGCCGCCGTTTCCGGAGCGGCCAGCCGCACCACCGGAGCCGCCAACCTTTCCGCCCGAGCCGCTGGTAGCGCCACCAACATCGCCGGCCGTGCCTCCCGCACTGGTGGAGCTTCCGCCGCTGCCGCCGGTGCCACTGGGCGTTCTACCGCCGCTCGCATTGCTTCCTCCCGCACCGCTGACCCCAAGGCCCGAGTCGTTCACACAGGCCACCATGATCACACATCCCGAAAGGAGGATGACCAAAGCCGTCGATCTATAGCACATTTAATCCTCCAAGGTACCTGTTGGCCCTTTGGAGGCAAGCTTCGTGCCGCGGTGCCGGCGCGGGGTGAATGCCATGAATCCCCGGAATCTCGGCGCCATAGCTGCACCGTGGCATCGGAATCCTGAGGCTGCCGAGGGCGGACGGGATCGAGACGTCGAGCCTCCGGCTAGCGGGCCCTTGAATGCGCTTGGCCGGCTTTCGGGGTAGACAGGGAGGCATCATGGAGTACAGACGGCTCGGCAGATCAGGGTTTGAAGTTCCGGTGCTCTGCCTGGGGACGGGCACATTCGGCGGCGGAACCGAGTTCTTCAAGGCGTGGGGTGCCAGCGACGTGGCCGGGGCTACGCACTTGGTCGACCTTTGCTTGGAAGCGGGGCTCACCATGTTCGACTCGGCCGACATCTACTCGAACGGCCTCGCTGAGGAGATCCTGGGAAAGGCGATCAAGGGGCGGCGCAACCAGGTGATCCTGTCGACCAAGGGCGGCCAGCGCGCCGGCTCGGGTCCCAACGACATCGGCTCCTCGCGGCACCACCTGGTCGGGGCCTGTGAGGCTAGTCTGCGCCGGCTTGGCACCGAGACCATCGACATCTACCAGATCCACGCTTTCGATGCGCTCACGCCGGTGGAGGAGACTCTGGAGGCGCTCGATCATCTGGTACGCAGTGGCAAGGTCCGCTACGTGGGCTGCTCGAACTTCTCGGGCTGGCACCTGATGAAGTCCCTCATGATCGCGAGGCGCGACCGCCGGTGCCGATACGTCGCGCATCAAGCCTACTACTCGCTGGTCGGGCGCGAATACGAATGGGAGCTAATGCCGCTGGCGCTCGACCAGGGCATCGGCACGCTGGTGTGGAGCCCGCTCGGCTGGGCTCGCCTGACCGGTAAGATCCGTCGCGGGCAGCCGCGCCCTGGGACAAGCCGACTCAACAGCCGACTTGCGGAAGAGGGTGGCCCGCCGGTCGATGACGAATACCTCTATCGCGTGGTCGATGCGCTCGATGCGGTGGCCGCGGAGACAGGCAAGACGGTTCCCCAGGTGGCCTTGAACTGGCTTCTGCAACGGCCTACGGTGGCGAGCCTGGTGATCGGGGTGCGCGACGAGACGCAGCTTCTGGACAACCTAGGCGCGGTCGGCTGGAGCCTCAGCGCGGCGCAGGTAGCCTGCCTGGACACGGCCAGCGCCACCACTCCGATCTACCCCTACTGGCACCAGCGACAGTTCAAAGAGCGTAATCCCACTCCGGTAGGGTAAGTGGCCTAGTGGGCAACTTTTCCCATTCGCCAGAGTGCGGGAATACTTTGCTCTTCCCAGCGGTTCGACAGGTTGGTGTGGTCATGCGAATCACGTTCTTCACGGAGCAAGCGGCCCAGGCCGCCGTCGAAACCTGGGAGCGCCACGGGTTTGTCGCAGCGCGCTCAGGAACAGTCGTAGTCACAGACTGCCCCACGCTTTGGGCAGTTCCCATCGTCCATCGGGTCATTGGTTTCGCTCAGGTCGAGCGGTTTGACGTCTTGACCCAGGCCGAGCCGCCAAGATCTCAGAGCGCGGACGCGCAGAAATGCCTTTCCGCGCTGGCCTGTCCTTGACGTCGAGGTCTGCCTGCGATGAAGAAGACTCCTCACAAACCGTCCGAGGTCCACTCAGCTTCGCAGTGTCAGCGTCTCTTTCGTCGTTTGTCCTGGATCCGAGGGAACGTTGTCCAGGGTTCTTGTTTCGCTGGCCGACATGACCGAGAGGAAGCGGGCCGAGGCGGAGAAGGCCAAGCTCGAAGCCCAACTCCAGCAAGCGCAGAAGATGGAATCAGTGGGTCGCCTGGCAGGCGGTGTAGCGCACGACTTCAACAACATGCTGGGCGTGATTATCGGGCACGCCGAAATGGCCATGGAGAACATGGGACCGGCCGAGACGGCGCTCCGTGGCAGTTTGGGGGAAATCCGCAAGGCAGCTGAACGCTCAGCCAACCTCACGCGGCAGCTGCTCGCCTTCGCCCGCAAGCAGGCCGTCGCCCCCAAGGTATTGGACTTGAACGAGACCGTGGCGAGCATGCTCCAGATGCTACGGCGACTTGTCGGTGAGAACGTCAATCTGGTGTGGTTGCCAGACGTGGAGTTGTACCCGGTCAGGGTGGACCCATCGCAAGTCGACCAGATACTTGTGAACTTGTGTGTCAATGCTCGAGACGCCATCGGCGATGGGGGCGGCGAGGTTGGCACGTTGACCATCGAGACGGCAAACCGCAGCATTGACAACGCCTACTGCGCCACGCACGCAGAGGTCGTCCCCGGTGAGTACGTAAGGCTCGCAGTCTCCGACGATGGGCACGGCATGGACCAGGCGACGCGGGAGAGGCTATTCGAGCCTTTCTTCACCACCAAGGGTTTGGGAAAGGGAACCGGCCTGGGACTGGCCACCGTGTATGGTATCGTCAAGCAGAACAACGGCTTTATCAACGTCACCAGCGAACCCGGCCAGGGAGCGACCTTCGAGATCTGTTTGCCCCGGCATGTGGCAAGCTGACCTCCCGAGCGCTGCGGGGCTGCATGCCCAGGATCAGCTGGCGACGTCGTCCACTCTGAGAGCGGCCTCGCCACCTAATCCCACCACTAGCGAGGCATTGACATGTCGTGGCCGGGAAGACTGACGACTCCACGTGGGCCTTGGTCTATGGATGAAGAAGGATCCACGGTAACCGAATGTACTCCGGAACGTAGCGCAGGCGTGACGCGAGCTCTGACCGTCCTAGCATAGGTTACTCGGCGTAGTCTCAAACCCATGGAGGCTTCGCCATGCCCTGTCCGAATCGCGAGATGACGATCCCCGCCGGGTTGCCGATGGTAGTCCTAGCAGTCTTGTTCGCTCTCCCGGCATGTAGCAGCACGCGACACCCAACGGGTAGCGCAAATCTTACGGTGCAGCCCGTTGGTGCGGTCGATCTCGACAGCGCGATTGTAACGGTAAGCGGTCCAGCCATGCCGACGGCCAAGTCCTACCCGCTTTCCCCTCGTGGTAATGCCGAATCTTGGGGGGGATCATCGGGCCGCTGCCCGTAGGGAATGACTACCAGTTTGAGGTCGCTGGAAAATCCCAGGCGTCGACCGATTCTCCGCTGGTCGGCTCCGCCTCCGGTGTCGCCATCACGACCGACCAGGTTCCAGACGTCGTGATTGCTGCCCGTCGAGCGGTGGTTCGGGCAACCCTCGGGAATTCCGCTCCCATCATCGATTCCTTGGTCCTGTCGTCGACCTACGTGGCTCCCAGCGCCTCGACCACGGTCGAGGTTACGGTGCATGACGCCGATCCAGATGACACCATCACCTTGGCCTGGTCGTCCTCTCCGGTGGCCGGCGGCTTCTCGCAACTCTCTTCGGCCGCGACCACCTGGACAGCGCCACCCACCGCAGGCGACCAGACCTTGGTTCTCACCGCCACCGACGACCAAGGAGCCTCGACCTCCGCCTCCGTCGTGGTACACGTCACGGCCAACCCTGACGAAGGAGGTGCCGAAGCCGACGTTGAGGTCACTTTGAATGATTGGCCAGTGGTGACGAATGTCCTCGCAAGCCCAAGCACCATTACGTTCGGCGCTCCAATCGGGCTGACCGTCACGGCGAGCGACGATGACGGCGACACTCTGTCGTACCTTTGGGCGAGCAGCTGCCTGAGCGGAAGGTTTTCGAGCACAACCGCCCCTGTCACCACCTTCACGCTACCCGCCGGTGCCACCAATACGAGCTGCGACTTCGTTGTATCCGTCAACGATGGCCGCGGAGGCTCGACCACCGGTCAGACGACTCTCCCCGTGGGCCAGCCGACGATCATCGTGGCGCCGGTCATCACCACGGGCGCCCAGTCGGTCAGCGTTGTGGATCCGGACGGCAACGTGAATTTGACGGTTCACGCCAGCGATCCCCAAGGCAGCCCACTCACCTTTCAATGGGTGGCCCCGGACGGGACGCTCTCAAATCAGGTTAACAGCGCCGGCACTTCGAACGTCGTTTGGACAGCCCCCGCTACGACAAATGGAGACTTCACCGTCACGGCCATCGTCACCGACAGCCTAGGTGCGAGCGTTACCGATACCTTTCCAGTTTTCACTTCGGGGCCTGCTCCGCCTCCGGTGGTGGCGGCCGTGCCGATCCCGAGATTCGCTTGCTGGCTTCTTGCGGGAGCCCTTGCGATCATTGGCACGGTTGCAGGGAAGAGAAGACAAAGGTATCACGCGTAGCCTCGCTCTTGCGTCCAGCGACGACGTTGTCAAAGCCCCGAACGGAGGTGCTGGCTCAGAAGGCAGAAGTAGTTGCCCGCGGGTCGGCACCAGCTACGGGCGAGCGGTGCGGGTTGCCGCCCAACTCGAGACGCTGCATGCATAGCCGCCATAACCGCGCCGCGGGCATCACATGATACGAGCCGACGCTGATTGTTGCCAGACCGCGGTTGCCGCAACGTCGCCAGGTCCCCCCGTGCTGCTGCCGCTGCCTCGGTGACGGAAGAATCAAATTCCGCGCGGGCGGCGGGCGGCATAGCGACTGCCAGGGCAAAACGCTGACCCCTGTCAATGAGCGGCCCGGGCCGGGAGGCTCTCGAATCAGGTCCGCAATACCGGCGCTCCGAACGTCGTTTGGACTGTACCTGCGACGACAAATGGAGACTGCACGGGCTCGGCCATTGTCACGGACAGGGACGACGCGGTCAAAGCAAGGAGTGGGGATGCCTTCTCAGAAAACATAAGTGGTTGGCTCTAGGTCCGCACCGGCTACGGGCAGGCGGAGCCCGTCGCCGACCAGCCGGAGGCGCTGCAGGAATAGAGGGTGTTGTCGGAGCCGCAGGCCGACTGGCCGCAGGATGCGGTTACCGCGGCGCCGCTCGGTCCGGTGCCGTTGCACTCGCAAGCGCCGGCATCGAGAGCGCCGCAGGGCTGGCCGGTCGCCGACCAGCCGGAGGCGCTGCAGGAATAGAGGGTGTTGTCGGAGCCGCAGGCCGACTGGCCGCAGGATGCGGTTACCGCGGCGCCGCTCGGTCCCGTGCCGTTGCACTCGCAGGTGCCGGCATCGAGAGCGCCGCAGGGCTGGCCGGTTGCCGACCAGCCGGAGGCGCTGCAGGAATAGAGCGTGCTGTCGGAGCCGCAGGCCGACTGGCCGCAGGATGCGGTTACCGCGGCGCCGCTCGGTCCCATGCCGTTGCACTCGCAGGTGCCCGCGATGGAAAAATCGAATTGCGTACTGGCGGCGTCAGCATCGGTTACGATCACCGACACCGTAAAGGTCTGGGCGAGCGTCGCCGGCGCCGTCCAAAGGATTTGCGAGGTGTTGGCGCCGTCGACCTGGTTCGAAATCACACCGGTAGCCGACGACCAACGGAAGGTCAGCGCTGCTCCTTGCGGATCCGTTGCATCGACCGAGAAATGCACGCTGGCGCCGGCCACGACGGTATCCGCGGACTCGAGACTACCCGTGATCACGGGCGCGCTGATGACGGTCGGCTGGCCCACCGGCAGGGTGGTCTGGCCTGTCGTCCATCCGCCGCGTCCATCGCTAACGGTGACAAGGAAATTGCAAGTCAAGTCGCCCGTTCCGGCGGGGAGAGTGAAGCTAGTGGACGTGGCCGCCGCATTCGCAAAGCTTCCGCTCGAGCAAGTGCTGGTCCACGCAGCGGTGAGAACGTCTCCGTCAGCATCGCTGGCCAGTACCGTCATTAATGTCGGCGAGCCAGGCACGAGGTAGGCGGGTGAGGCGGATACGCCCGTGACCACAGGCCAACTGTTGAGATCAACTGTGAGGCTGGACTGCCCGCGGGCATAGGCGGCTGAGACGTGAACGACCGTAGAGACGGAAGTCGACGAGCCTTGGCTGTCGGTTACGGTGAGGACAAGGGTTTGGTCACCCTCGCTGTTCGGCGCGGTCCACGTCGTCGAGGCGGCGGAAGGAGCCGAGAACACGCCAGAGGCTGGGCTCGCAGACCACGTGAAGGTGATGGCTTCCCCAGCGTCCGCGTCGTGCGCCGTAGCCTTGATCGTGGTGGTGTCGCCGGGAGCGATCTCGGTGGAGGAGAACACCACGGAATCGATGACAGGAACTGCGTCGCTGAAAGGTGCCGGCGCCGTGGTTTGCTGGGCAATAATGGTGACGGTCGTGACCGTACCCGCGGAGATCGTGACTCCGGACACGGCACCCGCGTAATTGGTCACGTTCGAGTCATCGACGGCCGTCACGGTGAAGACGTAGTTGCTTCCCACCGGGATCGAACCGAGGACCGCACCCCATGAATCGGAGGCGGCGACGCCCCCGCGGCGGGTGAGCTGGAATGTCTCGGGAGTCGGGAGCGATGGACCGCTGACCGTTGCGACGACGCTAGCGACGTCGAGGGCGCCAAGCGAACGCACAGTCACATCCGCACTTCCCATCTGGGAGTGGTTGCCTTTGCAAGCCGATAGCACGAAGAAAACCGCGAGCGCTCCGTGCGGGAGCTTGGCCAACGCGCTGACGCTTCGAGTGGAAGAGCACATGTCGAAACTCCTTCGTTGTCTGAACTCGCGAGGCTAACCTACGCCTTCACGAATCGTCATTGGTCACTCTTTTGCAACACCCTAGTTACGGATCGGGTCTGGGTGGCGCGTAGGGATGATCCGCCGGTCTCCATTGGTGGGGGCGAGCGATCAGGGCAGGAGTGCCTAGATTCAGGTTCTGGAATGCAGCGGTCCTTACCGGATTAGCCTCATGGGTTGTGGGCCGGTGGCGCTGCCGTCGCGGCCGAAGGGCCTTGTAGGATGCCCGCCACCGCCGGAGGCCTGACGCCCGTCGGGGACTTTGGCGTATGTTGCGGCTCAACTCGCCCGAGTCGCCTCCAACATTGCCTTGCGCGAGATGAGTAGCCAGAGGATGAGGGGAAGGGCGACCGCCATGCCACGTGGGGCGGCCAGCGCAAGCTGGGCAATGTGGAGGAAGGTATCGAAGGCACCGTCGTGCGCGAGCCCGTCGGTCCAGCGCCCGAGTAAGATGAAGCGCAGCGAGGCTCGCATAACCAGCAGCGCGACACCGGCCACCTCGAGGCCCCAACGAAAGTCCCGATTTCCGAAGGATATCCGTCCGGCCAGGATGAGGGCGACGAATACCATGATTGGCAGGTAAAGGGTCTGGTGAAGGTCGACCTCGAACCTGGCGAGGACGAAGTGGCCGGGTCGGTTACGAACTACCTCGACGACTTGCCACTCAAAACCTGGCCGGTTATCCAGCTCTAGAGTGGGGACGGCGCCACGGTCACGCGTGTTCAGGATTCCCCGATTCACGCCCGAGCAGACCGCAGATGTCACGGCTCTGCCGACGAAGCCGAAGGGCCACGCCAGGAGGACGAGAGAAGGTACGAACACGAGCCCGAAGCGAAGTAGTCTTCCTCGAGCCATGGGCATTAGCGCTTTGCGTCCACAGCTGCGGGGGAGCATTTTGGCTGCCTGATCGCGACGATGAATATCGCCAACGCGGCAGCTACCATGAAGATCGGCGCGACGGTTTGATGAACGCGGTCAAACCACCGCGGGGCATGAACGCCAATCCAGTAAAGGATGCACAGACGTACGAGGTTGGTGGCCGCAAGCACGACCAGCGCGGCGAATACCGCAAGCAAGCGACGCATTAACCGCATCGGGAACGCGGCCAGGGCGGCCAAGAGCAGAATGTTAACCTCCATAGCGTCGCAGGTCTTTACGATCTGCATCGAAAAGAGCGGACCGTGGATGGTCGTCCCTCTAACCACAACTTGCGAGTTGAACATAGCTAGCACGCCGCCAACCACCTTTGCATAGGTGGCAAGATAGGACCGGGTGGCCGCCATGAACGGGCCGTTTTCGGCGTAGGGATAGAAGTAAAGTGCAAGCAAGACGATTGCCAAGGTGCCGGCCACCAGTGGGTAGCCAAGCCCGAGCAGCGGCGAAGAGACATGCGGCGCCGTCGGCGAGCCCTTCCGCGTGCGGGGATTTCTCCTGCGCGCCCTTGCGGTCACTGCCTTTGCGGTCACGGCGGTTGTGTCCTCTCGCTATAGGTCGAGTTGGCGTGCTGATCCCAGCCAACCGCCGCGAGAATCGCGCCGCAGATGATCTCTCCCAGTGAACATTCGGGCACGGGTCTGTTACAAGTTGATTGCTGTCCTGGTGCTTGCCGCGCGCAAGTCGAGTCCGAGGGCCTTCATCGACAACCGACGGGAGGGGGTTACGTCTCGTCAAGTGGGGTGTGAAGGTCAGTCGAGTTCTTCGTCGTTCTTCTCCGTGTTATTTCCCGATCGTGGGAATGTGGGCAAAACGTCCGCGGTTTGTCCAAGGCGCTGTGGGCCCTCTGGTCTGGCGGTGGATGGGGCAGGCGCTCACCTGAGCGCTTGACTGAGTCGTTCGAGCAACTTAGAAGATAGGTGTGGCCAGGTCAATGAAGGATGCCCGCGGGGGCGCGACCCGTGAGGCGCTCATCTCGGCGGCAATCGCTGTGTTCAGCCAAGATGGATTCCACGCTGCAAGCACCCGAGAGATTGCAGAGGCTGCTGGGGTGCCGCAGGCCCTGATCGGTTACCACTTTCGGGGCAAGGAGGGGCTGTACCTCGCCGTCTTCGAGCACATCGCCGGTCAGCTGGAGGGGCGACTAGGGCCTGTCATCGCCGCGATCGAGGAGACCCTCGCCAAGCCTCCGAGAGTCAAAGCTACGGGCAGCCCCGGAGACAGCCATCTCGGCCTGCTTTTCGGAATGTTGGACAACATGGTCGCGCTCTTGGTGCGCGAGGAATCGGCGCAGTGGGCTCAGCTAATCGCGCGCGAGCAACGAGAGCCCACGGAAGCCTTCGAGATCCTCTACGGGGGAATCCTCGGGCGGGCAACTGGCCTGCTCACGCGACTCGTGCTGGGCGTCCGCGGCGGGGGAACGGAGGCGGATGCTCGCCTCGCGATGGTTTCGATCATGGGGCAGGTGCTCATGTTTCGTGTGGGGCGCGCGGCCGTGTTGCGTCAGCTCGGCTGGTCGACCATCGGAGACAAGGAGCTCGCGATCATTCAGACGCATCTCCGCAAGAGCATTACAGCTCAGCTTTCCAGCCCTAACCGGCGGGTCGGGATACGGAAGGGGAAGCGATGAAGCGTCCGACGAAAGCCTTGATCCCAGTCCTATTGCTCGCGGCTACAGCCGGCGTGGTAGCGTGGCTCCTTCATGCCGGCAAGATCGGCCGCCGTCCGCCTCCTTCGGACATACTGACTCTGTACGGCAACGTCGACATCCGCCAGGTCGAACTCGGGTTCCGGGTGCCCGGCCGTCTCAAGTCGATGCGCTTCGAGGAGGGAGGGACCGTCAACGCGGGTGCGGTCATGGCGGAGCTCGATGTCCGCTCCTTCGAGGATCAGCTTCATGCGGCAGAGGCCCAGGTCGCCGCGAACAAAGCAAACCTGAACAAGGTCGTCGCCGGATTCCGGCCGTCGGAGATATCGCGCGCAAAGGCTGCCCTCGACGAAGCGACGGCTGCCCAGCAATACGCCAGAACGGAGCTGGGGCGAGCGGAGAAGCTCGTCTCCGCGAACGCCATCCCGCGCGCGAACTACGACACCGCGCTCGCCGCGAGTCGCGAGGCGAACGCGCGCGCGGCCTCGGCAAGCGAGTCTCTGCGTCTCTTCGTCCAGGGCTCGCGCGCCGAAGACATCGCCGCCGCTCGTGCGATGCTCGCGGTCGCACAGGCGAACGTTGCATCCGCCCAGACCGCTATCGCCGATACCCAGCTCGTCGCGCCGTCGGACGGCATCGTGATCTCACGCGTCAAGGAGCCTGGGGCCATCGTATCGCCCAACGACCCGGTCTACGTGGTCTCGCTGACGCACTCGGTATGGGTGCGGGCCTATGTGTCGGAGACCAAGCTCGGGATGCTGCATCCAGGAATGGAGGTAGGCGTGACCTCGGACGCAGCACCGTCGCGGCTCGTGCGAGGTCACGTCGGTTTCATTTCACCCACGGCCGAGTTTACGCCGAAGTCCGTGGAGACTCCGGAGCTACGGACCGACCTCGTCTACCGGATCCGGATCATCGTCGACGATGTGGATGCCGGATTGCGCCAGGGAATGCCCGTCACCGTTCATATTGCGACGAGCTCCGGCAAGGGAGAATGAGGAATGTCCGGTCCCCTCGTCCGCGTCGAGCGCCTGACCAAACGCTTCGGCGCGGGCCCCCCCGCGCTCGACGCGGTATCGGGCACCGTTGCCGCTGCCGCAATCACGGGTCTTGTCGGACCGGACGGAGCAGGCAAGACGACGCTCATCCGGATCATGGCTGGCCTCGTCATCGCGGAGGAGGGATCTCTCGAGGTCCTCGGCTTAGACCCGACGAAGCATGCCCGGTGGCTCCACGCATCCATCGGCTACATGCCCCAGCGCTTCGGGCTCTACGAGGACCTGAGCGTCGAGGAGAACCTCCGCTTATACGCCGATCTCCGCGGGTTGCCTGTTGACGAACGCGCCCTCCGCTTCGAGCAGCTGCTGGCGTTCACGGACCTGAAGCGGTTCACGTCGCGCCGAGCCGGAAAGCTCTCCGGGGGCATGAAGCAGAAGCTCGGGCTCGCCTGCGCGCTCGTCCGCAAACCGCGCCTCTTGCTCCTAGACGAACCGTCAGTCGGCGTGGACCCCATCTCCCGTCGCGAGCTATGGCGGATGGTCAGCGGGCTCAAGGACGAAGGCGTCGGCGTCGTCTGGTCCACGTCGTATCTCGACGAGGCGGAGGCTTGCGATCACGTGCTCCTGCTGAACGGGGGAAAGCTCCTGTTCCAGGGCCCGCCGCGCCAACTCACCGACCGCACCGCGAAGCGGGTCTTTCTGTTGGTGGGAGTGGAAGGACGTCGACGGCCGGTGCTCGCCGCCGCGCTCGCCGAGCCCGAGGTCATCGACGGCGTCATCCGGGGCCATGCAATTCGGCTCGTGTCCCGGGACGCAGCGGCGCTCCCCACGGTGCCCGGCAAAGCCGGCGGACACGCCGAACTGGTGCCCGCCGCGCCCAGGTTCGAGGACTCGTTCATCGACATCCTAGGCGGCGGTCCGGGTGGGCGCTCGTTGCTCGCGGAGTCGAACCGGTCGATCGAGGTGACCCAGCAGCCGGTGGTCGTCGCCCGCGGGCTCACCAAGCGTTTCGGCGACTTCACTGCCGCCGCTGACATATCCTTCGAGGTGGCACGAGGCGAGATCTTTGGCCTTCTCGGGCCGAATGGCGCAGGGAAGTCGACGACGTTTCGCATGCTGTGTGGACTCCTGAAGCCCTCAGCCGGCGAGGGTCGTGTTGCCGGGATCGACCTCCGCCGCGACACGGCGGGAGCGCGCAGTCGCCTCGGTTACATGGCGCAGAAGTTCTCCCTCTACGGCGATCTGAGCGTGGCGCAGAACCTCTCCTTCTTCGCCGGCGTCTATGGGCTGCGGGGCGCCCGGAAGCGCGAGCAGGTCGAGCGCATGACCGACGTGTTCTCGCTGGGTGACCGTCTCGGTGGGGCGGCCAAGGAGCTACCGCTCGGCTTCAAGCAGCGTCTCGCCCTCGCGTGCGCCGTCATGCACGAGCCCGAAGCCCTCTTCCTCGACGAGCCGACGTCCGGGGTCGATCCGATTACGCGGCGCGAGTTCTGGACGCATATCAATGGCCTCGTGGAGAAAGGTGTCGCCGTCGTGATTACGACGCATTTCATGGACGAGGCAGAGCATTGCGATCGGATCTCGCTCGTGTATCGCGGACGCTCGATCGCACTCGGCTCTCCTGACGATCTGAAGGCCAAGGTTGCCACGGCCGATCGCCCGGAGCCGACGATGGAGGACGCATTCGTCGCGCTGGTGGAAGCGCAGGACCCGAGCGGACAAACGGTGGCCGCGTGACCAGAGCGTCGGAGACCGGTCCGATCGCCCTTCGCGCGCTCTCCCTGGGCGCGCGCGCGCGCCGGCTCGCGGCCCTCATGAAGAAAGAGGCACTCCAGATCGTGCGCGACCCGAGCAGCATCCTCATCGCGTTCGTCCTGCCGGTCATCCTTCTCTTCCTGTTCGGCTACGGCGTCTCCTTGGACACGACCCGAACCCGCATCGGCGTGGTGCTGGAGTCGCCGACCCCGATGTCGCGGGAGCTCGCGGCCGCGTTCCAGGCGTCTCCCTACTTCGCCACCAGCACCGGCTTCGACCGGCGCCAATTCGAGGACTCGCTCGTGCGCGGCGGCGTAGGTGGGGTCGTCGTCATTCCTTCGACGTTCGACTCCGACATGACAAGGCGAGGCCGAGCGCCTGCCGTCCAGGTGCTGGTGGATGGAACGGATCCCAACACGGCCGGGCTGGTCAATGGTTACGTCCAGGGCGTGATCGGCAACTGGGTGGCGCAGCGGGCTGTCGAATACGGCAGAATGGAAGCGGTCTCCGGGTCCGAGAGCCGCATGTGGTTCAATTCCGAGCTGACCAGCCGCTACTTCCTTGTCCCCGGTTCGATCGCCATCGTGATGGCGCTCGTCGGAACCCTGCTCACGGCGCTCGTCGTAGCCCGTGAATGGGAGCGCGGAACCATGGAGGCCATGATGGCGACCCCTGTGTCGTCCGTCGAGTTGCTTCTGGGGAAGGTCGTCCCGTACTTCGTGCTGGGGCTCGGGTCGATGACGCTCTGCACGGTCATAGCCGTCTTTCTCTTTCACGTGCCTTTTCGTGGCTCGGTCGGCGCGCTGTACGCGGTTTCGGCGGCGTTCCTGCTCCCAGCGCTGGGGCAGGGGCTGCTCATCTCCGCGGCAACCAAGAACCAGTTCCTCGCCTCCCAACTCGCGCTGATGACTTCGTTCCTGCCGACCTTCCTGCTGTCCGGGTTCCTGTTCGAGATCGGCTCGATGCCCAGGGCGATCCAGCTCGTCACGCCGCTGGTGGCAGCACGGTGGCTGATTCCGAGCCTGGAGAGCGTCTTTCTCACCGGAGACCTTTGGCCCGTGTTCCACAAGAGCATCACCATCATGCTGCTGTATGGCGGCATCTTTCTGGCGCTCGCCACTCGAATGAGCAGGAAGCGGGTGGCGTGACCCATGTGGACGCGGCTTGTCGCACTCATCGTCAAGGAGCTCCTCGTGCTGCTCCGGGATCCTCGGAGCCGGGTGATCCTGATCGCTCCACCAGTCATCCAGCTGATCGTCTTCTCGTTCGCGGCAACGCTCGAAGTGAAAAACGTGGATGTCGTGATACTCGATCGCGACGAGGGGGCCTCGGGTGGCGAGCTCGCTCGCCGTATCGAGGGCTCGCCCTCGTTTCGCACTGTCACGCCGGTGCACGACCCGGCCGTTCTACGGAAAGCGATTGATCAAGGGCATGCCATCGCCGCAATGGAAATCGGGCCGAGCTTCTCGCGTGACCTCGTCGCCGGCCGGCCGGCCAGCGTGCAGATCCTCCTCGACGGACGAAGGTCCAATGCAGCGCAGCTCGTCAACGGGTACCTGGGAGAGATCGTCAGCTCCTACATCGCGGACGAGAACGAGGCCGCGCATCGTGTCGCGACGGTCCCGCGCGTAGTCACGCGGAACTGGTTCAACCCGAACCTCGAGTCTCAGTGGTTCATGGTACCCGGCCTCATCGCGTCGATCGCGCTCATGATCGGTCTAATCGTCACCGGGCTCTCGGTCTCCCGGGAGAGGGAGCTCGGCACCTTCGATCAGCTGATGGTCTCTCCGCTCCGTACGCACGAAATCCTCCTCGGGAAGGCGCTCCCTCCGATCATGGTCGGCTGCGTGCACGTGACGATCTACGTGCTCGCGACGATCTTCATCTTCGACGTGCCACTCCGCGGATCCCTGCTGCTTCTCTATGCCAGCGCGCTCGTCTTTCTCGCGGCCGTCGTCGGAGTCGGGCTCTTCATATCCGCGCTCTCGGCGACGCAGCAACAAGCGATCCTAGGGTGCTTCCTCTTCATGGTGCCGGCGACCCTCCTGTCGGGCTTTGCCACGCCCATCGCGAACATGCCGGTGTGGCTTCAAGCAGTCACCGTCATCAACCCGCTCCGCTACTTCCTGGCCGTGGCGCGAGGCGTGTTCCTCAAGGGCATGGCGCTCTCGGATGTCGCAAGGAACACGGCACCGTTGGTTCTGATTGCGGCGATCACGCTGACAGCCGCCGCTTGGTTGTTTCGACGAAGGACGGAGTGAGTCGCAGTGATCCCACGCGAAGATCTTCGTCCGTTGTGGCGACCTTCGTTCTTACGACGTCGGCAGCGTGAAGGGACTTCGCATGCCAGGGATTCTAGCCTCACTCGACCGCCGAGCGCACGCACTACCGTAGAGTGAGCGGGCGCGGAGCCCGGCGTCGGCCGCCGCCACGACAGAATAGGAGCGCGGCCGTCTTCGCCCCCGTCGCGGGTCAGCGACGCGCTGCGACCCGCTTCGTGGGTCGGTTTCACCGCCACTCGAAGAGTGGTAACATGCTCATCATGAGCGCTCCCCGTGTGACGTCGGTGGCCGAGCCACCGCGCCGCGCGCGTTCCTGGGTTCACACCTCTTCGTGGCCCTCGGTGGCGCAGCCGCTGGCTCTCGCTGCCACCGTTTTCGCCTTCGGCGCCGGAGCTGACGCAGCGACAGTCATCTGGAAGGGGCACACGTGGCAGCTGACCTCCGGCGGAATGGCGGGTGTGTGCCAAGGCGACCCGAACAATGTCACTGTGGACTCGGATGGCTACTTGCATCTGCGAATCGCCAATGGTGCCGCCGGGTGGACGGATTCGGAGCTGTTCACGACCGACCTCCTAGGTTTCGGGACCTACCAGTGGCAGGTCGACGGTCCGATTGACGCGTACGACAAGAACGTTGTTTTCGGCCTGTTCCCGTACGGACCGGCCGCCGGGATCGGAAGCGACGGCACCAACGAAATCGACATCGAATACTCGCGCTGGGGCAAGGCGAGCGGACCCAACGGCGACTGGACCGACTACCCGGCGTCCGGGACTGCGGTCGGCGAGCTCAGCTACTCGTTCTCTCTCGCGGGCGCGACCCTCTCGACGTCGCGCTTCGTTTGGTCGAGCACCACCATCGCGGACGCTCTTCTGAGCGGGCTGCAACCGGTTGACGGAGTAACGGGGCTCATCAAGACCTGGACGTATGCGCCGCCGGATCCGACTGTCAATATTCCCCAACAAGCGTTGCCCCTGGGCATGAATCTCTGGTGCTTCAATTCACCTCCCTCCGACGGCAACCCCGTCGAGATCGTCGTTCGGGATTTCGTCTTCCTTCCGCCCAGCAGCGTGGCCGGAACTGGCGGTGCTGGTGTGGGTGGTGGTGGCACCGCCGGGGCCGGCGGTGCTGGAGCGGGCGGTGGCGGCACCGCGGAGGCTGGCGGCTTTGGCGGCTCGGGCGGAACCCACGGCGGCGGTCAGACTGAAACCGTCGGGGAGGAAGGGAGCTCGGGCGGCGCCAGCGGAGAGACGGGCAGTGCGGTATCGCTCGGGGGCAACCGCGGAAACGGGGGGACCTCCGCTCACGGAGGCTTCAGCGCCGGGGAAGTAGGAACTGTCGTGTCGGCTGGCGCGCGGGGGACGCCTGGCGGAAATGGGGCGGGGGAATCCATCGAATCGGGTGGGTCGGATGCGACCCCTGGATTGGTCGCAGGCGGAACCACCGCCTCGGCCGGCGCTGGGGGGACAGTTGCGGGTAGGTCATCGAGCGGATGCGCATTCGCGTTCGATGATTCAGACGCCCCGAGACCCGCGACTGCCGTTTGGCCATTGGTCGCCCTGATGGTATTGGAGCGTCGGTCACTGCGCCGCGCGCTATCCCGTTGCGCGGCGGTGGTTTGGTGACGGCTGCGAGATCGCTTCAAGGAGGGAGCGTAGCGCAAGGCGTGTACCCGGAGGAAGAGGTGCGCGTTCTTCGGGAGCAGGTTGAGGCCGGCGCAAGGCTTTGCCAAACTGGCGCGCCCGCCACGTGAGTTCGTGCCAGCCACTCAACCCTGAACCCCGGGCGATCCGAAAAGGCACCTTTCTTCGCCAATGTCCTCTTCGCTCGCAACTGGCACGGGCGATGAATGGTTGAACTCCCGACCCCTTGAGGCCCACAACCCACGCCGTGCAAAGGAGGAGAACAAAGCAACTCGTGTTGGTACCCCAACGGGCGGCCTCGGCTGCATCGAATCCGGGGCCGCCCGAGCCAATGTGGCCGTTCTCGGGAAGCCAATACTGACCCATCTTCGAAAGGGCTCACGCCTACCGGTATTGCTTGATCAGTGCGTGCTGTTCCGGTGTGTCTTTCAGGTAGAGCGCGGCGGCCTGGTCCACATAGATCAGGGCCCAATGCGGGTCCGCGAATAGTTTGTCGACCAGAGTCAGGGAGCCCGGGTCCATGCTCCGGGCGCGCGCGAAAATCGCGGCGTCAAAGTTCCAGCGCAAGTCCTCCTGCTCGAAAGAGAAGAAGTCGTTGCGCCGCTCAAACGCGTCCTGCATCAGCTTCGGGCCGTAAAGCTCGAGTCTGCCGTCAACATATACCTTGAAGTCCGGCGCGCCGCGCCACATCAGATACCCGGCCGAGATCTCGTCGCACCAGATCTTTCCCTTCCAGCCCAGGGCTTTCAGCATGTCCACGGGTCGCTCTAGCTCATAATTCGCGGGGAAACCTGGACCGAACAGGCGCGTGGTGCTGTCCAATTGATAAAACTTGTTGGTCGGGAGCGAGATGAAATAGAAAAGCGCAAGCGCCGATGCTGTTGCGAGCAAACCGGCTCGAAGCCCGGAATTTGGGTGCGGCAGAAGAGATCTTGAATTGATTGTAGCGAAGAAGCACGCGCAGAGCGCGAACGGCCCGGCATTCCGGGTGGCGCGCGAAGCCAGGAACAGCAGCGCGGCCCACAGCATGACATGAGCGGGCCGGAGTTTGCGGAAATTCAGGATGAAACTCAGGCACGAGAGTGCCGCTATGATTACAAACGGGACGCGAACGAATGTGCTGTCGCCTTCGGCAAACGGCGGACGCAATTCCACGATCGTCTCCTTAAAATAGTGCGCCATACTTACCTCGCGGAATAGCGTGAGCGGGAACAAGAAACCCTTGGCAAAATATGGATTAGCGAAACACGCGGCAGTGCAGAGCGCGAGCAGGGCCAGGAGCCGGGCCGGCGCGGGCTTCTCGGGCCGTTCAATCCAGGGCTTGGCAACATGGCGCGAGACCATGGCCTCGGCGAAATAGGCGCCGATGATGGAGAGGCCGATCGGCCAGATGCCCTCGATGTTCACCCAGAGAGCCTGGAGCGGGACGAGCAGAAACAAGAGCTTGGTGGGCTTTGCGTGGTTTCTTTCCAGGATAACGAAATAAGCGGCCATGATTGCGAAGCTGAAGATTTCCGGCCGCAAATTCAACCGGTCGCTTGCGGCCCAGAGTGAGAACAGAAACAGACAGGCCGAGAGCGGGCCCGTGCGCTCGTCCCAGCAGCCGTATAGAAATAGGACCCAGGCGAGCGCGATCATCGATCCAGCAAGAACGCTTAGGCCGTTGAAATCAAAGAGGCGATTGACCAGATAGATGAATAGTTGGAAGAGCCAGTCCTTGTCAATCCATTCTCTTCCCACAGTGCGGAAGGAAAAAGTGTCAACATGCGGCGGACCCTGCTGCAAGACCAGTTGCCCGACCCTGAGGTGCCAGAGCGTGTCCGAGTCCGTGATCTTGTGCAGTCCGAACAAAAAACCCGAGACCGCGACCAGGCTGAAAAGCAGGACTGTCAGCCACGGCGATCTTGGCCTCTCCGGACTTGGCGACTCGCTCAGATGAGATTGATTCCTAGATCTCATATCTCTGGCGCCTAGCCTGGTCCATGAGGGGAACCACCTGGGTGGCCGGCGCCTTGGGCTCCAGGCCGGGGCGCCCCTCCATAAGGCGCGTCTCGATCCCACGGAGACACCACTCGGTCTGCTCCTTGGTCCGCGCAGCCTTGAGACGTCGAGTCTTCTCGCCCCCGTCGATGTCGACGTACCGGGCGTAATACTTGGGCTTATCCCGCGTGCCACGTCGGATGACGAATCCCATACGCCACCTCTGGTGAAATGTACCACTCTGGCGGTACGGAGACGGTATGCATGGTAGGCGCCATGGCCGTCTGGCCCGTACCCCGCGCGCACAGTTTGTTATAAATATGCGAAATACCTAAGGATTTATCCCCTAGGGGTCGGGGTGGACGAGACTCGAACCCGCGGCCTCTGGCGTGACAGCCCTTGAGAAGGGGTTGGCAGGCGGTAGCACTGGCTTGCGAATAGTTGAAAATATTGGATACGAAGAGGGCGACGATTCTGGAACGCTGCAGCAGGACGCAGGGTTTCGCACGCCGTTTTTGGCCGGCCATTTTGACGATACCGGGAATGGCCACGGCGGCGAGGCCGATAGCCTCGGAAAGCAACGCCACGACAAGACCGTCTAGGCTGTGGCTCCCGCCTGTATCGCAGCCTGGGCAAGCGGACCGCTGCGCTCCTTGTTTCGGAATCGATCACATGGCGCCACCACAAATTTACAATTCCGATCGAGCACGCGAAACCCCCTGTAGGTTACGCTTACGATGTTTACGAAAGGAGGTTGAATTCAATGCGGCGCCAGAGCCTATCTTCGAAGCTCAAACGAAGGAGACAGCGTTGGCGGATGCCGGCGTGGATGTGTGGTCGGAGTCGGCGGAGGCACGAGGGTGGGAGCTTGGAGTGATGGCCACGCGCGCGATTGTTGTCTATCTTGCATGCTGCCGACTATAATACTGTCTCGCCACTGAGCATTAAATCGCGGACAGTACACTGGGAAGGGGAGGACCAAACCGAAATATAGGACTAAGCCAGCCGGGAGGCTTCTGCAGCTTCCCGTTTTGTGGAGAGCCCGCTACACCTAGCCGCCCCAAGGTGCAGATTCGGGTGGATCAGGCCGGCGTCGGCCTATCAATAGCCTACGCACCGACGGCCGGCCTGAAGAAAGGAGCGCCGGAGCTTTCCGATAGCCCGGAATTTGCGGCAGGCGCGCGGAGGGTGGATCAGGCCCGCCACCGGGGGAATGCGCCTACCAAAAAGGAAAGAAAGCTTGAAAACCAAGATTTCCAAGATCGTTTCGCTCGGTGAGTTGGTATTGGCTGTCTTCGACGAGGTGGAGCAGTACAGCGCCGATGAGAGGGAGGTGTCACGTGTGGCAGCGCAGACGGTGTCGTACATGTTGCTGCGCGCGCCTAAGCTGGCATATCGACTGCCGCAACGGCCGGCCGGCGTACCCCAAAACTTCAGACCAGCCAAAGCAGCACCCCGCTTGGGGTGCGATTCTTGAGCACGAGGCATCCCCATGGCTGAGTCCGCACGATGCGTCCGGATGGTGTCTGCGGTTATCGAACGGCAAGGGTGCTACCTCATTACCCAGCGTTCCGGTCCTGGCATTCTGGCCGGGCTGTGGGAGTTTCCAACCGTTCAGGTTGCGCCCGGAGGAAGCGACAAAGCGGCCCTGCAGCGGGAGATCCGCGAGCGCATTGGCGTGGAGATCTCAGTTGGCCGGCTGAGAGCGCGAAGAACCCACTTCTATGTGGGGTATTCGCTGGAACGCGTTCTCTACGATGCCCAGATCCTTTCCGACCAAAAGTGGCGCCCTTTGCGTGTAGCAGACCTTCGTTGGGTGGCCGCGCAAGACTTGGAGAGCTACCCATTCCCTCCAGCGGACCAAGCCACCATGGATTCCATCCTGGACCTCATGCAAGACGACGGCAACCTGGCCTGTGGCACGGTGGGCATAGGGTAACTTACAGGGAGGGTGATTGCGGCGGGACCGCACGTAGGGGAGATGAGCTCGGACAGGCGCGACATGGCGTGGCCCAGCTCTGGTTTGTCGATGGCGGCGACAACTTTGCCTTTCCTCCCCGGTAGAGGAGCTGCTCCGCAAGAACCGCTTCTCCCGGAGTCGTCGCTTGGGGCATCAACAACTTCGCCAGCTCGATGTTTGCTTCAGCTGCTTTGAGCTTGGTCAAAGCCTCGGGGACCGGCATAGCGAGCGTGGGCTGGCTGGCCTGTAAGTTCTGCTTAGTGTTGAAGATAAAGCGGACGCGGGCTGTCTGCTACCAGTGCCCGGGTAAGAGAGCCTGAGAACATCTCCTTGATCCGAGAACGCGCGAAGGCCCCCATCACCACCAAGCCAGCACCAAGCTTGGTTGCGAGTTCGACCAATGCATCACCGTCAGGCAGTGCCGATACGATGCTGTGGGCGGTCGCTTTGATTCCCGAGGCTCGCAAATTTTCCGCCGCTTTCATCGCGGTCTCCATGGCCTCCTCGCCATCGTCGCCGATCGTGGCGACATGGACGTCTCTCGATTTTCCAAGACCGCTTTCCGCGAAGCTGGCCAGGGCGCGCGCCGCGGCCGGGCCGCCATCGTAGGCTACCAGCACGGTCGGGCCGAGCGGATCGGACGTCGCAGCCGCGTCATCGGGAATTAGGAGGACCGGGCGACTGACGTGCCGAAGGATCTTCTCGCGCATTGCTCGATGGTCGGCATTGGCTGCGGATGCGAAGTTTGCATCGTGACCGATCAGTGTGAGGTCGTGGCGATCGATCTCGGCGATAACATCGTCAGGTGATCGTTCCGCGACTTGGAGGACTCGTGCGGGCACCCCTGCCGCTTCGCAGCGTCTCTCAAATGTTGCCAATAGCATGGCTGCGCGGGCGCCGACATTGACAGGCCGTGACGTGTGCGAGCTGTGTGCGAAGCTAGCACCGTTGACGGAAGCATGGGAGTCGGGCTCACGGACGATGGCCATCCCGACGAGGGTCGCATTCCGTTCGCGTGCTATTTTGATCGCAGTGAGAGTCGTATCTTCGCTACTTGCTGAACCGTCGATACAGACCAGAATATTCTTAAACATGGGTCTCCTCCAAATGGATGCCGTCTCACGTCGACGATGACCGGACGATGGCTTCAGCTCTCCAAGATTGCATACCGCGTGCCGTCGAACCTCCGCAGTTTCCGCCCGGACTTGGTGCTGAAACGGAGCTTGGGCTTGCAGTCTGCATCCTCGTCTCCGCCGTGCCATTGCATCCTGTCTTCTTACCGTTTCGATATCGGCCACGGTCGTCCGTGGAACGGCAAGCGGACTCGCCCCGGAATCCTTCCAGTCCGGACTCTGCGCCAGGTCCCGAGGCGCACCGCGGGATGACAAGGTGACGGGAGCGCGGCCTCCACGCGCTCCTTGGTTGGATTAGGTGTCTCGAACACAGCGACGTCCAAACGTTATCGCGACTCAAGCGACGCTGTCGTGGGAGTGGCTGTTGTTGACAGCAGTCCGACCGACCGCTTCATGATCTCCTGGACCGTGTTGGTGTTCGTTCCTTTGACAAACAGCACGTACCCTGCGTACGTCTCAGCCGCGACAATCGAGGTGCCCGCGACGATGAATGGATCCGACGCTGCAGCGTTCCCGACTATACGGCCCGATCCTACCAGGGCAATATGACAGCTATTGACCCGTTCGAGCCACGGCACGGTCATCCCGGGCGTCGCACGCAGTCCGATGACGGCCCCCTCCGTGCGGTTGGTCTTGATCTTCCCGACGAAATGCTCCGCCTTGAGTGGCGCGACACTCACGATTGCCTCGCGGTAGGCCATCAGCCCCATCTTGCGCTCCTTGCCCGGCACCCCGGCGCAAGTATCGTCCGCGATGGCTGCGTATTGCGCAGGTGTCGGTGTTCCACTCGCTTCCGCGGCTAGAGCCGCGGTTCCAATGATAGAAACGCCGCCGATAGCAACTACCGAAAGCAATGTCCTTACTCTAGTGGTCATGACGAATTCTCCTAGCTTCGGCCTCTTCTTGAGGTCATTCGTAAGATTCGTCACCTCCATTAAGAGGGCGTTAAAAGTGCGGCCAGCTGGGCAAGGCCGCGCAGAGATCCATTCCACCGATGCACTAGACCGACGTCCTCGGCCAAAACCGCCGCTCGCTCCGGGATTCCGGGAGCGGTCCAGGTACCGGACATGCCATCGATCCGGCGCTAACGCACCGGCCGCAATCCTTCAATTTATAGCCGCAGCGTCATTGACGCAACACATGAGCACGCTGGCACAGATAGGCGATGGCGCCGCCGGTCATGCCCTGCCCGGGTGCAATTCACCTGCGCGAGCGTGACGCGTTGGCTTTCTTGGGTGTCGTACAGCTTGCGATTGGCGTAGCGTCGGATGGTTCGCACGGCGTCCTCAGAAGGTCCTCAGAAGGCCGCAAGTGCAAACTCATACGCAATGAGACCGTCCCCACTCCTCAACGATGGTTTGAAGCCGCCGGACGCCCTCGACCACGCGCGGACCAGGGCGCATGACAAAGCGGTCATCAACCATTCGCAGCCACTGGTCACGCACCACCCTGGTGTCGCCCAAGGCCGGACGCCGAGCGACCCGTTCGAGGTCGACCTTCTCGTTGCAGCCACACCAAGCGGTGATGATGATGTCGGGATCGTGTGCCGCGATCTCGGCCTCGGTGACCACGCGGTCTCGCGAGCGGCACCGTAGCTTGCGATCATCGAAGGCATTGTCAGCTCCAGCCAGGGTCAGCATCTCGGCAGCCCAATCGCCGGCCACGTAATACGGCTCGCTTGGTCCCCATTCCTCCAGATGTACGCGCGGGCGGCGGCCGACCTTCTCCGCCAAGGCCCGGCCTCGGCTGGCCAGCGCATCAAGATCTGCCTGCATCGTAGCCACCAGCGGCTCAGCGGCGCTCTCCTTCTCGACGAGGCGTCCCAGCAGCAGGATGTCCGCGAGGAGTTCGGCGATAGAGGTGCAGGAAAAGCAGAGCACCCTGACTTCGTTGTCTGCCAACGCCTTGACGGCGTTCTGCTGCAAGAAGGACTGGGCCAGGACGAGATCGGGTTTGAGATCCAGGATCCTGTCAATCGTGGGATCTTGAAAACCACCGACACGGGGCATGGACGCGGCTTCCGGCGGCCAATCGCAGTAGCGTGAGACCCCAACGATGCGATCGTGCGCGCCGAGCGCATACAGGATCTCGGTATTGGAAGGCGCGATGCAAACGATGCGCTGAGGGACGCGACCTAGCTCGGCCAGGGACACGAGGGAATCGTGCATGGTCAGACTTTGCATGGGCGGTGAAGGTTTTACTTGAAAAGAAAGACAGAGAGCGTAAAAGAAGCCGCTCTCTGAAATCGGCGGGAGAGTTTCCGCCACATCGCAGTCAGACATCTGGGAACCCGGTGTGAATCCGGGACGGTTGCGCCACTGTAACGGCTACCCGCTCCCAACGCCACTGAGCTGAGGCTTGGGAAGGCGGGAATAGGGCTTGAAGCCGGAGTCAGGATACCGGTCTGATTGTACTCGTCGGCTCCGAGTCCCTCGGAGCAACTTCTCCGCAAAGAGAAGGGTGAGGTGGGGTAGCTCGCATCCCGGGCGACCCGGCGCATCGCCTCCAATTTCTCGTTTGCGAAGCCTGAAGGAGATGCCCATGAACAAGCGCTTCCTGGTCCTGACCGGAATCACGCTGGCCGCCGTGGCCGCTCGCCTGATTCCGCATTCGCCTAATTTCAGTCCCATCGCTGCCCTGGCCCTATTCGCCGGTGCGAGCTTTGCAAGCAAGCGAGCCGCGCTGCTTGTGCCGCTCATGGCACTGGTTTTGAGCGACCTGGTGCTTGGTTTCTATCCGCTCGCGCCTGTGGTGTACGGCAGCTTCGCGCTCATCGCTTGCCTCGGCCTCTGGCTGCGTCATCGACAAAGCGTCGCACTCATCGGGTCAGCTGCCCTGGCCAGCGCGGTATTGTTTTTCGTGCTCACCAATTTCGGTGTCTGGGCCTTGGGCGGCTGGTATCCCAGAACCTGGGCTGGTCTCGCCGCTTGTTTTGCGGCGGCAGTCCCCTTCTTCCGCAACACGCTAACCAGCGACCTAATCTACTCGGCCCTGCTCTTCGGCATCCTGGCGCTCGCGCAAAAGCGTTGGCCTGCACTGGCCGATACCGTCCCGACCGCGGCCTGACCATGAAGGAAAAGGTAGTCTTTTGCTGGAGCGGTGGGAAGGACTCTGCACTCGCGTTGCATCGTCTCCGGCGTGACGAACATTACGAAATCGTATCGCTGCTTACAACGTGCAATGAGCACTTCCAGCGCGTGTCCATGCACGGCGTGCGCATGGAGCTGCTCGACGCGCAGGCCGACGCCATCGGCTTGCCTCTGGAGAAGATCTTCGTCAGCGAGCGCAGCTCGAACGAGGAGTATGAAGCGAAGATGTCCGCGTGCCTGCTCGCGCACCAGGCGCACGGTGTGTCCGCGTGCGCGTTCGGCGACATCTTTCTCGAAGACCTGCGGCAATGGCGGGAGGCCAATCTGGCGCGCATTGGCCTGCACGGAATCTTTCCCCTTTGGAAAATCGATACGCGTGAGCTCATGCGCGAGTTTCTGGAATTTGGCTTCGGCGCCGTCATCTGTTGCGCCAACGATGCCTATCTCGGGGAAGATGCTGTTGGCCGCACATTGACAGCGGACTTCATCGCCTCCCTGCCTGCCTGGATCGATGTCTGTGGCGAAAACGGGGAGTTCCATTCTTTCGCTTTTGCTGGGCCAGTATTCAAGGAGTCGGTGAAGTTCAAGGTCGGTGATAGGGTCTACCGCCCGATCGAAGTCACCCATCCGGGCGATGCCAATTCGTCCCATGTCTGTCCGGCTGGCCCGCGCCCCACGCGTGGGTTCTGGTTTTGCGACCTATTGCCGGCATAAATGGATAGGCCGGCAACGGGGACGGCACGAAGTTTCCGGAGATGGCCGGGGCTCGGGCCAGACGTCGATATATCAGGCTTGTTGGATATATCACTTTCATGGTGATATATAGATGATCCATAGGGTATGTATGCGTCACATGCGGATGAGTGACGAACCGGTGTTCAAGCGAGCCGAAGCCGCGCTTCGCGCGGTACTACCCCGCGGCGCAACTGTCCGCGCGGCGGTGGCCCCTCACGACCTGATGGTGAACGGCGTTGCTATCCGGGCCCAACGGGCGCCGCGGCCGCATCGGTGATGGCCCCCTACCTCACGTCCGTGGGCACGGCTGACGTCTATGTCGCCGCCCACACCACAGCCGAGCTAGCGGCGGCTGCCGCCGCGGCCTCGCTGCGACCGATCGACGGCGGCAGACTAACTCTTCGTGCCTGCCCGACCGTCACGACACTTGGGCTCGCCGAAGAGGTCGCTGGTCTTCGCGTAGCACCCTGGCCGCGGGTCTATGCCGATCTTCGCCACACCGGCGTGCGGGGCGAGGAAGCAGCCGAGCATCTGCGGGAGATCGTTCGTGGACGATGAAGAGCCTCGCTCTCGCGTGGCCCGTTCTGCGGCGGAGCGCGCTCTCGTCCGGATCGCCCACCACTATGGTGCCGAGCCGGAGTTCGTGCTGCTCGGCGGCCTCGTCCCGGATCTGCTCTGTGCCGGTAGCCCGTTCGCCCACGCCGGGACCACCGACGTCGATGTACAAGTCGACCTCGAGATCGCCTGTGGCGCAGTGAACACCGCGCGGCTCGAACGCGCACTCCCGAAACGCCGAGTTCGAGCCGGACAACAACCGCGTCTGGCGGTGGCTGGCCGAGCCGGGACCGGCGAGAACGCTCGTCAAATTCGAGCTTCTGCATCCATCCGGAGGACACGCCTTTCTGCATGGCGATGGACCTCGCGGCAGGTCACTCGGCAGAAACGGGCAAGGGTTGGAAATCGGCGCTAGACTGCTGTATGAGCGTCACCGTCAATGTCGTCGTGCCGCGGCAAGCTGGTTGGGGGCATTCCTCGCGATCGCCTCACCGTCCGCCGCACCGTCGCGCTGTCAACCAACGGCGACCAAAAGCTCGCGGGTCACGAAAGCGGATCCCCGAGCTAGACTCGAACAAGTGACCCGTTGGTTAACAGGTGAACGTCGAGGGTTCTGGGCGAGAGGCTTCGCGCTCGATGTAGACCCGCTTGTCGTGGACCCACATCTTCAGGAGTACCGTGGGGTCCATCGAGAATCCCCAGTCCGCGCCGAAATACGGCCCGTTCCAATTCTTGTTCGCGTCGTGCTCGCCAACTCAGGGCGTCGCGGTATTGCAGTCTTCGGTCACGTCCCCTTGGCACAGGGCCATCGGGCCACTGCCTACCCTGTCCTTGTCGCTGTCGAATGGATCAGGGGCACGGTGCAGATCTCCTTGCACCGTGTGCAATAGGGCTCGCGCTGTTCGGTACTGTTCCTTGGCCCGGTAGAGAAGCTGCTCCGCAAGAACCGCTTCTTCCGGCGTCGTCGCTTGGGGCATCAACAACTTCGCCAGCTCGATGTTTGCTGCGGCTGCTTTGAGCTGGGTCAAAGCCTCCGGGCCCGGCGTAGCGAGTGTGGACTGGCTGGGCCCATAAGTTCTTGCTTTGGGCTCGAGGGACATAACGGACTGGGGCTCGTGAGCGGCTTCCGCGTCCAGTGGAATCACACACACGAGATGGTCCCCTTCTCTAGTGCACGTCATGGCGGCGTCCGACAGCGGCACCATGGCGATCCGACTGGCCTGATTGATCTGGGGGACCTCATTAGGTCGATTGATCTGTCCCTCCGCCCCCTCTGCGAGGAACACCGCAAACAACCATGTAATCAGCATTGTTCACCTCCTAGTATATTGCGATTACCAACTTGCCTCGGACTATAGCAGCACACCGCTCGCAAGCCAGCGCCACCTGGAAGTGTTCACGTGTTGGAAACGGGCAGGTGACGGGGAGTTTGTCTTTGCATATAGGATCCGCTTGGCGCGAGATGCGTCCGTTATAGTTAATCTAGTAGGCCCTCCCCTTTTCTCCCGTGACAGCTCGGTGAATTACGGGTCTGTCAACGTGGCGGGCTCGTGAGAACATAACGACGCGTCCACCGCACCTTCTTCCGGGGCCGAGCATCCAACGACCTTGGAGCGCCGTGAGCTAGGCCTCACTCGGTCGTGAGGATGGTCGTCGAAATTTCGTAGAGCTGGGACGCGTGTTAGTGTTGAAGATAAATCGGACGCGGGCTGTCCGCTACCAGTGCCCGGGTAAGAGAACCTGAGAACAGCTCCCTGATCCGAGAACGGGCGAAGGCCCCCATCACCACCAAGCCAGCACCAAGCTTGGTTGCGAGTTCGACCAATGCCTCTTGCCGGTTATAGGGATAGACTGAGTAGGCTGACATGTAGGTCTTTGTGGTTGACGGAATGCTTCTTACCGGACATTTAATCCGGATGCGTTTCGGTGAAGGAAAGAGGGGCGCTTAAAACAACTACTACGCTCACACATCCTTCTACTTTACGGATGCTCATCGGCGCTTGCTCCGGCTTTCGAAGCGCAGCGGAGCGGTCCGGAATCTCGTAGCGTTCGGGAACCACCTGGGCTCGATGCGTTCCGCAGGGCTCGTGCACGGTCTTGCGTACTTCTTCCCCGACGGCTACCTCGCGCGGGTGCCGGTGACGGGCGGCCAGCTGCAAATCCTCGCAAAAGTCGAGGGCAGTCGCGTGCAGGTGCTTGGCGACCGGCTCTATCTCGAAGTCGGTGGCTCGCTGTACGTGGCGCCTGCGCTCGTGGACCACGCCAGGGTTCGACTGGCCTCTCTCGACGTGGCCGATCCGCGATCCTTCGACGTCTCCGTGGCTGGAGTCGCCGCGTTGATGGTCTCGAAGCTCCACAAGATCGCCGAGCGCAAGGACGCGCCCACCCGTCTTCAGGACAAGGATGCCTGCTGGCCTCGCTGGCTGGGGTCCCGTCTCTCAAACTGCGCACGAACCCAGGGAGCTCCCCGCATCAACGAAAAAAGCCGCCCAGGAAGGCCAACAAGGTTGCCGGTTGACCTACCTGGCGGGCATAGTCTCTCTCGTGACCTTGCCCTTCGCCATGGCGCGCCGCGCTCAGCCACGACGGACGGCCTTTGCTTCCCCGGCCGACGCCGGATCTGGCCCAGAATTATCCTGTCCGCCTTTTCCCAACCGCCCATCCTCTCGAACGGAAAGAAAGGAGTACGGAAGATGAGAATCGTTGGCTCCGTGATCATCCTCTTGATGCTGACTTCGTCTTCACTGGCCAAGAAGTCGGAAAGACGAGAGAAGAAATCTGGCCCTGTGCGCACAATCAATACGTTGAGAACCAAGGGGAAGAGCATCTCGTTTATGTGCAGCCCTTCCAATTGCAAGGAGCAGCAAGACGGCAGTCTCTTGTTCAACTTGACTTGTCAGACCAACAAGGAAGGCGACAAGCTCGAGATCTATATGGGAGACAAGAGCCAAACCATCCAGTCATACGGGTTCGTCGACATTCCCGGTCAGATAAAAGCCCCCAAGAAGGGATCCGTCCCGACCAAAATATCCGTCAGCGAGGATGAAGATTCCCCCCGAACGACATTTACGTTCAAGTACACCGCCGAACAGATAAGGAGGCCCACCTGTCGCAGGTACGGCGAGGTGGAGCTATAGCGGAGCACGTACAGGAGACGGAGAACGTAATACGCGGGCTTCGCTTCTCACGCCCGCATTGGCTAGTGAGTTGGCTCGGGTTCCCGCGCTGCACAGCCGTCGCCTGGGGCGAACCGCCGCCCAGCCAACGAGCAACAGCACGGCGATCACCATGGTCCAGCGGATGTGAGACAACCTCACGGGAGGCATAACCGAGCTCGTGGTAGGGCTATTCCGCGTGCCGACAACTCGCATGCTACGCCGCACCCACCACCCCCGGGGTCACGGCGATTGCCCGGAAGGCAACTCCCGGTCAGTATCCAAGAATTCAATCCCAACCAACGGAGCAAGATCATGAAAGCTATCCGCATCGTAGCCATTGGCGGACCCGAAGTGTTGCGGTATGTCGATGTCCCAGATCTCGGCAAGCCGGGGCCTGGGCAGGCCTTGGTGCGCCTCAAGGCCAGCGGGGTGAACTTCATGGATGTGGGCCATCGCCGTGGCACGTATCCCATGCCGAGTCCTCTGCCCTTCATCCCCGGGGCGGAAGGTGCGGGCGTGGTAGAGGCAGTGGGGGAAGGAGTTTCGGCGGTCAAAGCCGGGGATCGGGTGGCGTTTACCGGGGTGCCGGCGGCTTATGCCGAGGCGGTCCTGGCGGAAGCGGAACGGCTGATCCATCTGCCGGAGGGTATAAGTTTTGAGCAGGGTGCCGCCTTTCCCTTGCAGGGCATCACGGCCCACTACTTGATCCACGAATACCGCAAGCCCAGGGCCGGGGACGTTGTGCTTATCCACGCAGCCGCGGGGGGCATGGGCGGTCTCTTGGTGCAGTGGGCCCGCCACTTGGGCGCCACGGTCATGGGAACGGTCTCCAGCGAGGCTAAGGCGGCCACGGCTAAGGAAGCCGGAGCCAATCACGTGATTAACTACACTCGGGACGGTTTTGCTGTGGAGGTGAAGCGCCTCAGCGATGGCCATGGCGCGGACCTGATCATCGACGGCGTGGGCAAGAGCACCTTCAACGGCGACATGGAGGCAGCGGCGGTGCGGGGGCACATCGTGATCTTCGGCGGGGCTAGCGGTTCCGCGGACCCGGTTTCGCCCAACACCTTCATGCCCAATTCCATTTCGGTGTCCGGGGGCAATATGCGCAACTTTGTGCGCACGCCCGGGGAGCTGCAGCAGCGGGCCAAAGACGTCGTGGCCGGAATCAAGGAAGGCTGGCTGAAACTCAATCTCGCCACGTTGCCCCTCTCCGAGGCGGCCAAGGCCCACCAGCGCCTGGAAGGCCGGGAGACCCAGGGAAAGTTAGTGCTGACGGTGGCGCAACAGCGTGCATTGACTTCTAGATAGCTGCGAGGCCTGGATCGAGGGATGTGTACCCCGTCCTGTCCCGAAAGCCGTCGCAGTGGTCATGCGGCATCTCGGTGGTAGTAGTTCAACATATATGTCTGCAGAAAAGCCTCTTCTATCTCGAGGATCGCGACGGCAAACGGCGTTCGCTCAACTACCTGCGGACCAAGGAAGGCAAAGAGGTTGATTTCGTCACGGTCGAGAGCGGACGGCCCGTGCTTATGGTCGAGGTCAAAGCGAGTGATCGTTCGCTCAGCGCAGGATTGCACTACTTCCACGATAGGTACGGCGTGCCTGGCGTGCAGCTCGTGGGTGATCTCCGCGTGGAGAACGAGCAGGGAGGTCTCTCCGTCCGCCAGGCGCTGCCGTGGTTGCAGGGGCTGGAGATCTGACGGGTGAACGTGTGCGCAACGAACGACGTGTGCGCTGCGTACTCCGCGAAAACCTGACGGCGCGACTGGAACGGGCAGATGAGCGGTGCTGACCTTTGTGGGACGCAGAAATCCTGATGGCCACGCACGTGTACGACTCCATCGGGCTTGGCTATGCCAAGTACCGACGACCGGACCCGCGGATCGCCGTCGCCATTCGCGGCGCCATAGGGAACGTGGAAACGGTGATCAACGTCGGGGCTGGTACCGGCTCATACGAGCCCGACGATTTGCCGGTCGTGGCGGTGGAGCCCTCTTGGGAGATGTGTTCGCAGCGGCCGTCGAGAAGGGCGGAGGTCATTCGAGCGACGGCAGAGCAGCTACCCTTCCGAGATGCATCTTTCGACGCTGCGCTGGCTGTGCTGACCATGCATCACTGGCGGAATCGTGGTGCCGGGCTCAGGGAGATGCTCCGCGTTGCCCGCAAGCGGGTGGTCCTGTTGACCTGGGATCCTTCCCATCCGGGCTTCTGGCTGGTGCGCGACTACATGCCAGAGATCTTGTGGACAGATCGAGAGCTGTTCCCGTCCACCGACGAGCTTCGTGACCACCTGGGCACCATCGAGATTCGAACCGTCGCGATTCCCCATGATTGCGTCGATGGCTTCCTCGGAGCGTACTGGCGGAGGCCGGAAGCCTATCTCGACGCCGACGTTCGTCGTGCGATCTCGACATTCTCGCGAGTCGACGCCACCGCAGCCGTGGCCCGGCTTCGGTCGGATCTCGACGATGGTACCTGGACCCGCACCAACGGGAACCTGGTATCACTCCAAGAACTGGACCTCGGGTACAGGTTGGTCATCGCCACAACTGGCAGTGGCCCATGAGTTGCCGCGCGGGCGGCCTTCGTCGCATTCCGCGTGCCCGGAAGATGGTATGCTGACGGAATCCCATGAAGCCCATCCTTCGCGCTCTCGGCATCGCCGCCAGCCCCAGACGCAATGGTAACTCGACCGCCCTGCTGCGTGCCGCCTTGGAGGGAGCCACCGCTGCTGGCGCTGAATCCTCTATCATTCGCCTAAACGACTTTGCCTTCAAAGGGTGCCAGGCGTGCGTCTCGTGCCCGGAGGGATCGTGCCGCCAGCACGACGCTATGACTGCGGTCCTGGCCGCGCTGCAGATGGCAGACCTTTGGATCTTCGCAACTCCCGTCTATTTCGACGGCGTCGCTGGGCAGTTTAAGATCTTCTATGATCGATTGTACTGGTTCCGCCGTCAGGGGACCACGATCAAGCCCAGACTGCAAGGACAGCGGCTGGCTGCCCTGCTGTTGACCTACGAGGATCCGGATAACGACCACTATCCGGAGATGGCGGGCAGGATCATGCAGTATGTACCAAGCTTTGGAGACTTCGCGCCTCCGGAGATCCTGAGTTTCTCGGGTCTCGGGCCGACCGAGGGCGCTTCCACTAAGCCTGACCTGATCGACAAAGCCCGCGCTCTCGGCAAAAGGCTGGTCGATGAACTACACGGGTGAGACCTGGAGAACTCGTGCGAGCCCGGCGGTATCTCTGCTCGTTTCGCTACGTCCCGACGGAGCGGTCGCTCGTCACGCGACAAAGGCTTCCACTTCTAGCCGGACCATCTTCATGTGCGTCCTGCCTTGTTCGTCAACGGGATGAACGCGAAGGTATTTCTCCACGGCCTCGTCCCCAAACGTCTGGGTGTTGATCCCACCCTGACGTAAAAGATCGAAGAAACGCGAAAGGAGGGAATGCCCGCGAAACGAAAGTGAACCGGCCCGAATTTCCCGGAGGCACAAACTCTTGAGAGGATGTGCCCATGGGAAGAAAATCCAAGTATCCAGTGGAAGTGCAAGAACGAGCGGTCCGGCTCGTCTTGGAGCAGCAAGCGTCGTATCCTTCGCAGTGGGCCGCGATCGTTGCGATCGCAGCCAAGATGGGTTGCAAGGCGGAGACGCTGAGGCTGTGGACTCGGCGCATGGAGCGTGACACGGGGAAGC
>CAWKJE010000015.1:0-32288 GCA_963849735.1 uncultured delta proteobacterium | reverse complement strand
GAGCGTGGTCAGGGCACTGGGCAGGGGCTGGTTCCGCTCGCGCAACCAGACCACGTGTTCCCAGACAGCTTCTTGCAAGCGACGCCGGTCATCGGTGAATTGCGTGGCTCCCCGCTGGGACAGCTCGAGGGCCAGCTCCCAGTCGGGGCGGGGGGCGTTTTGCCCCGCGAGCGGGGCTTCGAGCAAGGCGACCAGGGCGCGGGCGAGCAGGCCAGCCAGGGCAGCTTGCTCGACAGTGGACAAGGCGGGGAGGCCATCCGCGACCGCCAGCACGGCCTTGCCCGTGGCACTGTCGTGGCAGTTGGCCGCCATATGGTCGAGAGCCTGAAAACGCAGGGTAGCGGCGGTCTCGTCGTCCAGATCATCGAGCGTCAGGGTCGCCTTACCCACTTGGCAGGCAAAGCCGGCCTTACCATCGTAGGAAGCGGAGAAGTCCAGGGTGGTGTGGACGTCGTTGCGCCGGTCGGTCACCGTGGCCCTACCCGCCATGCGCCGCGCCAGGTGTGGGGCGCTCTCGGAACCCTGGCCATCAATGGTCACGACGGTCACGACAAAGCCCGGCGCGTCGTCGCTGGGACTGGCCTGGGCCAGGGAGGACAAGGCGTGGCGAGCGAGCGCTGTCTTGGGGGTGACGCGGTCGCGGGTGGCACGCATGAAGGCGTCCGCGCCGGTGCCCAGCTTGCGGTCGTTGCTGCGAGCATCGGCCAGGAGGTCGAGGAATGACCGGGTGGGGGGACGGCCGCCGAGCTCGGTCCACAGGTCCATCGCGTGGGCGGCGCGGCGCAGGGCGATGGCGGCCTCGGGTCCGGCGATGTCGTCGAAGAACCAGGCGCAGCTTGCGTACATGAGCAGGAGCGAGCGCTGCATCTCCATGAGGAGGAGCGCCCGGGCCGCGCCATCGCCGCGATCGTTACGCAAGGGCGGATGACCGAGCGAGCGCAATTTGCGCTTGCGTATTTCCGGCTCGTCATCGGCGACCATGCCATAGGCGTTGCGGGCCTGCCAAGGCTCGGGAAAGAGCTCGCCCGCCAACTCCTCGAAGAAGGGTTGGCCGCGGTCGCGTAGCAGATCGAGAGCTTTGCGCAAGGGGCCGCGCCAAGCCTGGCTGCTGGCCTTGCTCGAGTCTATGCGGCAGCCGCAATCGCGCTGCCACCGACCCAGCCCGTGCCCGCAGCTCCAAGCCGTGCCTTCCCCGTCTGGCCCGGGCCGCAGGCGTAGCTCCCACGTAGGCGGATTCTGCGCCAGGTAGGCGCCGAGGTTGGTGACTTCGATGCCTTCGGCCGGGGCAGAGACGGCAAGCGCGTACGCCAAGGCCAGATCGGCGAACTTCTTGTGGTGACCGTAGAGCTCACCATCGGAGGCGGCTAGTACCAGGGGCCGGCCCTCCCCTTTGCTGCGTTCGCTCGAGCAGCGCACAGCTTCAAGCAGGCTGGCTGCGTCTCCGGTTGCCTTCCCGAAGGCCAGCTGGCGTGAGAGCGGACCATCGAAGATGCCGATGGCAAGGGCCCGGCCGGAACCGTCGGGGTGGAGAAAGCGGTAGGCGCGGCTGGTGTCGACCGTATCGCTTGCCACCTCTTCCCATTCCCCGCCCGGACGGCGGACAGCGTCGATCTGCTCGGGCGCGAGGATGGTGTACTCGATGCCGGCCTCGATGAGCGCGGCCAGGGCGCGTGGGCTAGCCGCCGTCTCGGGCAGCCACATGCCCGCGGCCGCGCGGCCGAAATGTCGGCGAAAATCGAATTGTCCCCAGAGAATCTGGGTCACCAGGTCGCGTTCCGAGAGCAGCGCGGTTATGGGGTGGCCCCACACCTGGGCCATGGCGCCCCCGGCCGCTAGCCGGTCTTGTTGGACAGCGTCGCCCGCGCGCATCCGGCGCATGACGTGGCGGTCGTGGCGGTCAATCCAGCGGGCCAGGGTCGGGCCGACGTCGAACGACATACGGGCGTAGTTGTTGACGATGGATAGGATCTGTCCGGATGCGCCGTAGATGCGAGCGAAGGCATTGGCCCGGTAACACTCGGCATGGATGCGCGCGTTCCAGTTGGGAAACGGCGCAGCCGTCGCCTCGCGTCTCAATTCGTCCGTCCAGGGATTTTCGCGCGGAGGCTGGTAAAAATGGCCGTGGACGACGAGGGCAATCGGCTGGCGCTTGCTCATTTTCGTCCACGAATGTACCGTGACCCGGAGGCTTTTGCACGGAGCAGCCTCCTTGGCCGGCGGCGCTGCTGCTGGCTTTCTGCGAGTCAGGCTGTGGGGGCTAGAAGTTGCGCGCTCGGGTCAGCCAGGTGTCGCGTGCCTTGCCAACCACGGTTATGCCGCCCTGGCTGACATGATGGCGGACGGTATCGCGGGCCAGGTCGTGGCCTATATGATCGCCAGGCGCGACCCGGACGTTCTTGTCCACGATGGCCCGCTGGATGCGCGCGCCCTTGCCGACGTGAACGTTGTCGAACAGGATCGAATCGCGCACTTCGGCGCCCTCATCCACCCATACATTGCGGCCGAGCACGCTGTCCTTCACGAAGCCGCCGGCAATTACGCAGCCGCTCGACATGATCGACTGCACTAACATGCCGCGTCTGCGGTCGTCGTCGAAGACCAGCTTGGATGGTGGATCGGGGTGGTTGACGCTGACGATGGGCCACTCCCAGTTGTAGAGATTGAAGTGGGGCTGCACGTTCTTGAGGTCAAGGTTGGCCTCGTAATAGGCTTCGATGGTCCCGACGTCGCGCCAGTAGGCGAGCTCGCCTTTCTCCGTAACCCCCGGTATGCGATTCTTGGAAAAGTCGTAGCAATAAACCCGCCCGCTCTTGACCAGCGAGGGCAGGATATTCTTGCCGAAATCGTGGTGGGTGTCCTGCTGCGAGTCCGATTCCAGGGCATCGTGGAGGGGCAGCGGCGCGAAGATGTAGTTCCCCATCGAGACCAGGGCCCGGCTCGGGTCGCCTGGGATGGTGGCCACGTTACTGGTGGGTTTCTCCTGGAACCCGATTACCCGTCCATCTGCGTCAGACTCGACCACCCCGAACTGCGACGTCTCTGAAATCGGCAGGGGCAGACAGGCGATGGTGGCGAGCGCGTTCTTGGCCACGTGAAAATCGATCATTTGACGCACGTTCATCTTGTAGACGTGGTCGGCGCCGAATACCACGACCACGTCGGGGCGAAAGTCTTCGACCAGATGGAAGTTCTGGTGGATCGAATCAGCCGTGCCCCGGTACCAGCTCTCGCCCATGCGCATCTGGGCGGGAACGATGGTTACGAAGTCCGCGTGGGTGCTGCGTGTTCCCCAAACGTGCTGGACGTGCTCGACCAGGGACTGGGCCTTGTACTGGGTCAGCACGTACATGGCACGTATGCCGGAGTTGTGCATGTTAGACAGCACGAAGTCGATGATGCGGTAGCGTCCGCCGAACGGAACGGCGGGCTTGGCGCGATCGCGCGTGAGCGGAAACAGCCTCTCCCCCTTCCCGCCCGCCATGATGAAGGCAAGTATGCGTGGTTCGTCCATGATCTGGTCCGTCGGCATTATATCCGCTAATTGGTTCCCCGACTTCTTTGTGCAACACTCTTCTCGCTATGACGTCGGCTGAGAAGGTAGGGCGGCAGCTTTTCGAACTGGCCATGAACATGTGGTGGGCCTGGAACCCGGCGGTGATCAAGCTCTTCCGAGACATCGATCCCTCCGGGTTTCACGACTCGAAACACAACCCTCTGATGGTGGTCAAGCGGCTATCCGGCGCGAGGCTGGAGCAGCTGGCCAGCGATGCGGCCATGCGCGCTCGCCTGGATCGCGCCTATCGCGAATTCCGGGCCTACATCTCGCCTGCGGCGGCCACCTGGGCCGAGACCCACGCTGCGCCTTTGCGCGTTCGCCCCGTTGCATACTTCTCCGCCGAATTCGGCATTCACGAATCGCTGCCCATTTACAGCGGCGGCCTGGGGGTGCTGGCGGGCGATCATCTCAAGACGGCCTCCGACCTTGGGCTGGCCCTGGTCGCGGTGGGTCTGTTCTATCGCGAGTCGTACTTCCGCCAGCACATCGATCATGATGGCCAGCAGCACGCGAAATATGTCAGCGCCCCCGTCGATTATCTGCCCATCGCGATCAAGACCGGCGCTGACGGCAAGCCTCTGATCATCGACGTACCCTTGGGGCACGAGCGGCTCCTGGCGCAAATTTGGCAGGTCAACGTCGGTCGCAACCAGCTGCTCTTGCTCGATACGGACGTCGAAGGCAACAGCGAGGAGAACCGCCGCCTCTCGGCCCGCCTCTACTTCGGCGATCAGCGGGTGCGCATACGGCAAGAGCTGCTCTTGGGGGTAGGTGGCATACGCGCCCTGCGCGCGTGCGGAATCGTATGGAGCGGCCTGCACCTGAACGAGGGCCACAGCGCCTTCGCCACGCTGGAATATGCACGGCTGCGCATGGTCGAGACGGGTGGCTCCTTCATCGACGTCGCTCAGGACGTAGCGCAGTCAACCGTATTCACCACTCACACGCCGGTCGATGCCGGGCACGATCGCTTTCCGCCCGCCCTGGCGAACGATCACCTCGAGCCTTTGCGCCACTCGCTCAAGCTCACGCGGCAGGAGTTCCTCGGTCTCGGACGCGTTCGCCCCTCCGATGACAACGAAGCCCTGTGCATGACGGTGCTGGCGTTCAAGATGTCCCGCTACGCCAACGCGGTGTCGTGCCTGCACGGACGTGTTACGCGCAGGGCATGGCAGGTGCTCTGGCCCCACCATCGCGAGGACGAGGTCCCGGTAGGTCACATCACCAACGGCGTGCACGCCCGCACCTGGCTGGCTCTCGCCATGCAGGAGCTATACATTCGCCACATCGGTCCGAGCTGGGCCGACAACCTGACCGACCCGCAGATGTGGGCGCGCATAGATGGTGTCTCGGACGCCGAGCTGTGGGAGACCCATCGCACCTTGCGGGCCGCGCTGGTGAGCTTCGTCCGGCGCGAAGTGGCGGCGCAGCGTCAGGCCAACGGTCTCGGCGAAGACCTGGTGCTAGCAGCCGAAAACGCACTTGATCCCGATGCGCTCACCATCGGTTTCGCCCGCAGATTCGCGACCTACAAGCGTCCGGCTATGTTGTTCTCCGACATGGGGAGGCTGACCCGTATCGTGTGTGACGCGTCTCGCCCGGTGCAGATAGTGGTGTCGGGGAAGGCCCATCCCGCGGACCGGCCCGGTCAGGAGGTGCTCAAGACGGTCATCCGGGCCAGTCTGTCGCCCGCTCTGCGCTCGCGTGTAGTTTTCGTGGAGGACTACGATATAAACGTTGCGCGTCATCTGGTGCAGGGAGTCGATGTCTGGCTCAATACTCCACGGCGCCCGCAGGAAGCGAGCGGCACCAGTGGAGAGAAGGTTCTGCTCAACGGCGGCCTCAACCTATCGGTCCTCGATGGCTGGTGGGCCGAGGCCTACGACGGGCAGAACGGGTTCGCCATCGGTAGCGGCGTCTCGCACCTCGACTTCGCCGAGCAAGACCGGCGCGACGCCGACTCGCTCTACCGCGTGCTGGAAAATGAGGTCGTGCCGCTCTACTACCAGCAGGACGAGCATGGCGTACCCCACGGCTGGGTGGCCTACGTCAAGCGCGCTATCCGCACTCTCGGGTGGCGTTTCAACACCGACCGCATGCTGAGAGACTACGTCTTCGAGTGCTACCTGCCCTCGGCGGGCGTGAACAGCTGTTCGGTGCGCCGCTAACGATCTGCGCTCGTGGCTCTGGGGTATTATGACCGCCATGGTGTCGGTCGGAAAGCGCACGGGGTCCCTTGGCCTGGGGCTCGTGCTGGTGCTGTCCGGGGCGGCGCGTGCCCAGAGCGTGCAGGGCAACGGCGCGAGCACACCGGCCCCGACCGTGACTTACACCCCCATGCGCGCCACCACCCCCACCCAGGCCGCAGGGGCCGCGCCTGCGCCTGCGGCGACGGCGGCGCCGTACTCAGCGCCTTACCCGCCCGGGGCGCGGTATCCGCCCGGGTCGTCTGCGCCTGCAGCGACGGCAGCGCCGTACTCAGCGCCGTACTCAGCGCCGTACTCAGCGCCGTACTCAGCGCCTTACCCGAACGCGACGTCTTCGCCTGCGGCGAGTCTGTTAGGTCCGTCCCTTCCGCCGCCGGCGGCTGCGACCGATGGGCTGGCCTCGCCCACGGTGGCCAAGCGGGCCCTCCCGCCCACGGCGCGCGCGCGCGGGCTCGTCGGGGTGGCCATGGACGTGGGCATGCCGGACGGTCTCAACGTGGGTCCAGTGGTCGTGCCAGCGAGCTGGGTCCGGGTGGGCGCCTCGGTGGGCAGCAATTCGGCCGGCTTCGACTATCGGGGTAGCTTGTCGCTATTGCCGGTCGGGTTCGGGCCCTCGTTCGATTTCGACGTCGGCCATTGCACCGTGGCGGACATGAACAGCCTGCTCGGCACGTTCTTCAAGGTGTCGGGTTGGGTCAAGCCTTACGTGCAACAGTTGGGTTACACCTACTTCAACGCCCACCTCGGCATCGAATATCCGGTGGGCCGGGTGATGCTGTTTTTGCACGGGGGGTACACCTACCTGGCGGGGACAGTGCGTGGCCCGAGCCCCGTGGTGGTGAGCCGCAATAGCGACGCGGCCCAGACGCCCAACACGACCGTGACTGCCCAGGTCGGGGATGTGCGAGCCTACACTTTGTCGGCCAAGCTGGGAGCCGTGCTCATGTTCGGGGGACGCTAGTGTCACCGCGCCTTTATCTCTTAACTGCGGGCCCGGGTGGGTTGCTCCGATGCGCCTTGCTGCTCGGTTGTGCCACGCTCTTGGGATGCTCGCCGGTGGTCGACGCGAAGTTTTCTCAGATTGAGGTCAGTCGTCTCGATGTACCCGTGCCGGCGGCACCGAGCAGCGCCCTGGCCGTGGTCGACTTCCAGTTCTACTTGAGCAGCGGTCAGCTGGGGGCTAGCTCCAACCCGAGCAACCAGAGCCTCATCCGCTCGGTCGAGCTGGAGCAACTTGCCCTCACGGCCGAGAGCGGCATCACCGATCTCTCATTCATCGCCACCCTGCATGCCGTGGCTTTCGTGCCCCTGAGCAAGTCCACCCTGCAGGAGACCTCGCGCCAAGTGGAGATCGCCGACTATAAGCGGGGGCACGACAGTGGGGTGGGCAGCACCTTCGACGTGCCCTTGCCCGAGCCGGTCGATTTGCTCCCGCTGCTCCGCCCCAGTGGCACCGAGTCGAGCACAATCGTGGTGAGCATGAGCCTGGGTGGTCAGCTTCCCACGGTAAGCTGGACCACCAATATCGGGATGGCCTTATCCGTGGACGTCGGCGAATGAATTAGGCTGCCACGCGGGCTGCTCGGCGCAGGCCGGCCACTGCTGGATCGCTCTCGTGCTCGACCTCGGCCTCGCCCTCGTCGCCACCCAGGCGCGCCCACAGCTTCTTGAGCGCCCCGAGCTCGATCTGGCGCACTCGTTCGCGGGTCAGGGAGAGGCGCAAGGCAATCTCTTCCAGAGTCATGCCTCCTTGCTCCGCCGCCTCGAGCGCACACGCCTCGCGTACCACCGGCAGGTGCACGGATGCCGGCTTGGCGCCCCGACTGTCGCGCCGTTCCGAGGTCAGGTTGAAGCGGCATACCGCGTGGGGGCAGGGACCAGGGAGCTTGCGGCAACCGCCGCGGGTAATCTTGAAGATGTTGATGCGTAGCTCGTCTGCCATGGGACATGTCCTCGTCTAGTGGAAATCCATGAACATAAAACCGCGGTCACAGTCGCCTCGGCAGAAGTCGTTCGCAGCTTTAGCTTCCCTGCGCGGGGTAACGAAATCCGGCCGGCCTCGTGCCGGGTTCAGCCGTGCACGCGGTTACGGGATGGAGTTTTCAGGTAGCTCCACGCGGATCTTAGTCCTCTGCGCGAAAATCAACAAGGCCGCGATGCCGAGCACGACGGCAAACCACAGGGTGCACAAACGTGTGACAAAGGTTGCCGCCGCGGCGACACTGCGGCCGCAGCCGTGCGCCAGCTCGCCCTCGCCCAGCATGGCGAGCATGCCGGCCTCGGTCACGCCCAGCCCTCCCGGCAGGAACGAAAGCGCCCCGGCAATGGTCATGGAAGCGTAGATGAAGGTGGCGGCCTGCAGATCGACTGATGCTCCCGCGAAGCCATGCACTACTGCCCAGAAAGCCGCGCACTCGAAGAACCAGCTCACCGCGGCCATGGTCACGCCCAGGGCGAGGGGAGCGGGGCGGAGGAGGGCGGAGGTGGTGCTATAGGCTTCCTGGAGCTTGGGTGCGATCTTGCGCAAGCCCGGGATGGCGCCGCATAGCCGCAGGCAGAACATGGCGAAGGGCTTGACCGCGATGACGAGCAACCCGGCGGCGATGATGACGGCACCGGCTATGAGCAGCTTGGGGTTGGTCTTGAAGGTGAAGAGACCGACACAACTGAGGAGGAGCAGCCCCATGAGGTCGGTCAGGCGCTCGGCCACCACTATGGGCGCGGTGCGCGTCGCGGCGATGCCGTGGGATGCGCGCAAGAGGAGCGCCTTGACGACCTCCCCCAGCTTGCCCGGGGTGACGGTGAGGGAGAACCCGCCGAGGAAGACCAGGAAGCTGTGGCCCACGGGCACGTGGAAGCCCAGGCGCTTGAGGTAGAAGTGCCAGCGCCCGAAGCGGACCAGGTAGTTGAGGAAGGCGAGGGCAAGGGCGCCGAAGGCGATGAGCCAATTGAAGTCGGCGAGGGCGCGCCCGACGCTGCGGGCATCGGCCCAGATGGAGAAGGCGACGTAGATGGCGGCACCCGCCGCGCTGCCCAAGATGACCTTGAAGAGCAGCTTCTTCACGACAGCTACTCAGGCCAGGGCGCCTTGCTCGCGCGCCTTCTCGATGCGCTTGCGCTCGTTGTGGTCGAGAATGCGCTTGCGCAGGCGGATGCTCTTCGGCGTGACCTCGACCAGCTCGTCCTCGTTGATGAACTCCAGCGCCGCCTCCAAGGTGAGCTCGATGGGTGGGGTCAGGAAGAGCTTCTCGTCCGCGGCGGTGGTGCGTATGTTGGTGAGCTTCTTGGCCTTCGAGGGGTTGACGATGAGATCGTTGTTGCGCGAGTTGAGCCCGAGGATTTGCCCGCCGTAAACCGGCACACCCGGGCCGAGAAAGAGCGAGCCGCGCTCCTGCAGGTAGAAGAGGCCGTAGGTGTTGGTGCTGCCTGGATCCTGTATCACCAGCACGCCATTGCTGCGTGCCTTGAGGGGGCCGGCAAAGGGGCCGTAGTGGCTGTAGTTGTGGTGCATGATGCCGGTGCCGCGCGTGTCGGTTAGGAACTGCGAGCGGTAGCCGATGAGACCGCGCGAGGGCATGGCGTACTCGAGACGCATGCGGCCTTCGCCTTCCGGACCCATCTCCTGCATGCGGCCGCCGCGGCGGCCCAATTCCTCGATGACCGCCCCGGTGTAACTCTCATCGACGTCGATGACCACGTCCTCGTAGGGCTCCAGCTTCTCACCCGCGGCCCCCTCTTTGAAGATGACCTGCGGCTGGGAGACCATCAGCTCGTAGCCCTCGCGGCGCATGGTTTCGATGAGCACCGAGAGGTGCAGCTCGCCTCGCCCCAGGACGTCGAAAGTGTCGGGCGAGTCGGTTTCCTGCACCCGGAGGGCAACGTTCGACTTCAGCTCCTTGAGCAGCCGCTCGCGCAGATTGCGCGAGGTCACGAACTTGCCTTCCTTGCCCGCGAACGGTCCGTTGTTCGAGATGAACTGCATCTTCACCGTCGGCTCTTCGATTTCGAGCAGGGGCAATAGCACCGGGCGCGCCACCTCGGTTATGGTCTCGCCTACCGTCAGATCCTGCATGCCGGTGATGGCACAGATGTCGCCGGCCATCGCCTCCGACAGCTCGAAGCGTTTGAGCGACTGGTAGCCCAGAATGCGGGCGACCCGGAACGCTTCCCGCGTGCCGTCACGATGAGCGCACAGGACACGGTCGCCTTGCCGGACTTTACCCGAGAGCATGCGCCCGATGGCCACATAGCCCAGGTAGTCGTCGTAATCCAGAGTGGCGACGTGCATGGCCAGGGGCCCGTCCACGTCAGCGGCAGGGGGCGGCACCGCGGCGACGATCAGATCCAGAAGGGGGGCCAGGTCGGTGTGCGGATCGGTCAGGTGGCGCACGGCGTAGCCCTCGCGCCCGGACGCGTAAATGACGGGGAAGTCGAGCTGCTCTTCGTTGGCGCCGAGGGCACAGAAGAGGTCGAAAGTGTCGTTCACGGCCCCGTCTGGGTCGCAGCCCACCCGATCGATCTTGTTGACCACCAGGATGGGGCGTAGCCCCAGCGCCAGCGCCTTGCGCGTAACGAAACGCGTCTGCGGCATCGGTCCTTCGAAGGCATCCACGAGCAGCAGGACCGAGTCGACCATCTTGAGCACCCGCTCCACTTCGCCCCCGAAGTCGGCGTGACCAGGAGTGTCAACGATGTTGAGCCGGATCCCCTTCCAGGTGATGGCGGTGAATTTGGCCAAGATGGTGATGCCGCGTTCGCGCTCGAGCTCGTTGGAGTCCATAGCGCAGTCGGCCATGACCTCGCCGGGACGGAAGTTTCCCGCCTGGCGCAGGAAGCCATCCACCAAGGTGGTCTTGCCGTGGTCGACGTGGGCGATTATGGCGATATTGCGGACGTCGTTGCGGCGGGAGGAGGAGTCGGACGCGGGCGGTGCGAAATTGCTCATACGGGCCGGCGAGACATAGCACGAAGTGCTGGCGGGCGCCTCCACCGTTCTTGCGCTACCTTTGGCGGGGTGGCGGAGCCGGAGGCGCAGGCGAGTAGCGAGAGCCAGGGGATAGCGCTGGCGTTTGCCATTCTTGGCGCGGGCCCGGAGGCCATTGCCGCACTCGCACGTGAGGAGAGCGCGAGGTGCCAGGCTTTGGGCTGGTCGCGGCGGCGCGCGAGCGCGGTGCCGATGCGCTGGGCGTGCGGGCACGCGCAGACCGCAGGCGCGCTTCCCGCTGGCTTGGCCCGTCTCCACCCGAGCTTCATCGCGGCAGCGCTGGCAGGCGAGCCGTCAGACGTGATCGCGGGTCTGCGCTCGCTTCTGCCCACGAATTTCGCGCAGCTTTTGCCGGCGGGAAGGCCCAGCGGAGCCAGGCGCGTGGCCCGGGCCTTTGCCCCCGACCTTGCCCGGGTTGCCTTCGCGCACTTGAGCAAACTGTGGGAGAGCGATTGCGGGCCGCTCGCCGAGCGCCTCTGCGCCTTGACCTTCGCGGATCTCGAGCGGGAGGTGATGGGCACCGGGGCTCGCGTTCTCGGTCATGGCCTTGCGCGCACCGACGCTAGCGTGCGCGCCCGGTCGCTGGCCGCGGTGGGTGAGCCATGGGCGGCGATGATGTCCGCTGCCTTCACCGATAGCTTGTCCGAGGTCGAGCGCAAGCACGCCATCGCTTGTGCGGTGGCGAATGTCAATCTGGCTCTGCGCACGCCAGGCGAGAGGCTGGCGCATCTGGGCCTGGCCTCGCTCAAGGTTGCCCTGGCCGGCGAACATCCCGGCTCGCTCCTTCGGGTGGCGGGCCGGCTCGGTCTTCCTTGGGCGCGGCAGCTGGTCGATAGTCTGTAGCCGCGTGCTGAAACGCCCGGCTTTACGCGCGAGACTTCAGGCTGAAGTGGCGCTCGAGCCGTGCTATGCGACATCCGATGACTGACCGATGCTGACCGATGTTGGCTGAGGGGGCGAGGCGGGGTAGAGGATCGGCGTATGGGGTACATCGTGAAGGCGAAGGAGGCCGTGGGGCGGGGCGTGGGAGGAATGGGACAGGAGGAGGGAGAGTTGACTGCCGGCGCACTAGCGCAGACCTCATGGCCCGACCGGGAGCCGACGGCCGGGGCATTAGTGCAGAGCTCGCGGCTCGGGCGAGCTAGCGAGCCTTCGACCCGCGCGACGCCGGGGCTGGGCAGCGCTCCTCGGAAGGCGGGGCGAGTGAACGAAGTGACCGGCCTCGTGGTGCGCGCCACGGTGGCGGGAGCGCGGCTCGGCGAGATTGCGATTCTTGGGCTCGGGCGATGGCTCCGATCCGTTGTCGCGCGTACCGGCCGAGGTTGTCGGCTTTCGCGGCGACGAGGTGGTGCTCATGCCGCTCGGACCTCTCCCCGCCATCGGGCCCGATGCCGTGGTGAGCCCGACCGGGCGCCGCTTGTTGGTGCGGGTGGGCGACGGCTTGCTCGGGCGAGTGCTAGACGGACTGGGCCGCCCCATGGATGGCGGCGGTCTGGTTGCGGGACGAACGGAAGAGTGGCCGGTAGACCGGGGCGCGCCCGACCCATTGCTGCGCCGGAGGATAGCGCGTCCCTTGTCCTTTGGTATCCGTGCCATCGACGGGTGTCTGACCGTGGGGGAGGGCCAGCGCATCGGAGTTTTCGCGGGTAGCGGGCTGGGAAAATCTCAGCTGCTCGGCCAGATCGCTCGTCAGGCCGACAGCGACGTCAACGTGGTCTGCCTGGTGGGCGAGCGAGGGCGCGAGGTTAGGGAGCTCTGGGACGAGGCGATCGGTCAAGAAGGGCGCGGCCGCTGTGTGTTGGTGTGTGCTACCGGTGATGAAGCGGCCCTGTTGCGCATAAAGTCAGCGCTGGTGGCCACGGCCATTGCGGAGTGGTTTCGTGCCCGGGGCCGGCGGGTGCTGCTCTTGCTCGACTCGCTCACCCGGTTGGCCCACGCTCAGCGCGAGGTGGGTTTGGCCGCGGGCGAGCTACCGGTTCGCCAGGGCTATCCTCCGAGTGTCTTTGCCCTGCTGCCGCGCCTGCTCGAGCGGGCCGGCAACGCCCAGCACGGTTCGATCACGGCGCTGTACACCGTGCTCTTGCCGGGGGGTGACATGGAGGAGCCGATTGCCGACGAGGCGCGCGCGGCCCTCGACGGTCACATCGTGCTCTCGCGCAATATGGCCGAACGCGGCCACTGGCCGGCCATCGACGTGCTGGCCTCGCTTTCCCGGGTTATGGGGCTGGTGGTCGATGCCGGGCAGGGGGAGGCCGCGGCCAAGCTACGGGAGCTCATCGCCTGTTACGAGGAGAAGCGCGACTTGATCGCGCTCGGGGCCTACCGGGCTGGCAGCGACGCGCGCGTCGATCGCGCCCTGGCCAAGATGGCGGCCATTGATGGCTTTCTGCGGCAGGGGCTACGCGAGCGATCGAGCCCGGGGCAAACCCGCCAGCGCTTGCTCGCTTTGCTATAAAGGGGGCCCATGACTGATTGTCTCTTCTGCAAGATCCGCGAGGGTCGGATTCCGGCTGCCATCACATATCGAGACGAGGAGGTGATCGCCTTCAAGGACATCTCGCCCAAGGCGCCCTTCCACCAGCTCGTGATTCCCACCCAGCATATCGCGAGCTTGGCCGACGCCCAGGCCGCGCAAGCGGGACTTTTGGGCAGGCTGCTCATAGTGGGCACCGAGTTGGCCCGGGCCGCTGGTTATGGCGAGCGTGGCTTCCGCGTGGTCATGAATGCCGGGCCGGAAGCCGGGCAGTCGGTCGCGCACGTTCACCTCCACGTCCTCGCCGGGCGGACGTTGGCCTGGCCACCGGGCTGAGGAGAGGGAGGGAGGCTGCGGACTGTACGGGCATTGCGCCACGTTCATCCGCGACCCACCCGTTTGGGCTGGCTGCCGAATTACCCGACAGACTCAAGGTAGCTCAGCTCTGCCAGTCGGTGTGGAAGGTACCGGGCTTGTCGACGCGGCGGTAGGTGTGGGCACCGAAGAAGTCACGCTGCGCTTGCAGAAGATTGGCGGGCAGGGTCGCGCTGCGGTAGCCGTCGTAGTAGGCGAGGGTGCTGGCAAAGGCCGGCACGGGAGCGCCATGCTGGATGGCCAGTGCGACCACGTGTCGCAAGGTCTCCTGATGGCGATTAACCACTTCGGCAAAGTAGGGGTCGAGGAGCAGGTTGGCCAGATTGCCATCGCGATCGTAGGCCTCTTTGATCTTGCCCAGAAACTGGGCGCGTATGATGCAGCCGGCACGCCAGAGCGAGGCGATGGTGCCGTAGCGGAACGACCAATGGAGCTGCTCCTCGGCCCTGCGCAGGATATGGAAACCTTGGGCATAGGCGCAGATCTTGGCGCACATGAGCGCCTTGCCGATCCTGTCCAGGGCTGCGGCGCGATCCCCGGTCCAGCTCGTGGTCGGTCCCGCCAACACGCGCGAGGCAGCAATTCGCTCGTCCTTGAGCGCGGCCAGGGTGCGCGTGAAGACCGCCTCGGCAATGGTGGGGGCGGGGACGCCGAGGTCGAGCGCGGCTTCGGCGGTCCAGCGGCCGGTGCCCTTTTGCTCGGCCTCGTCGAGGATCACCTCGACCATGGGCTTGCCGGTCTCCTGATCGGTGCGCGCCAGAATCTCCGCGGTGATGGACACCAGGAAGCTCTCGAGCTCGCCTTGGTTCCATTGCGCGAAGGCGCGGCTAGACTCCGCGGCGGTCATGCCCAGCACCTTCGTCATCAGCCCGTAGGCCTCGCAGATCATTTGCATGTCCGCATACTCGATGCCGTTGTGGACCATCTTGACGAAATGGCCCGCGCCGCCGCTGCCGATCCAATCGCAGCACGGTGTGCCGTCGGCGGCCTTGGCGGCAATGGCTTGCAGCAAGGGTTTGGCAATGGGCCAGCCCTCCGGGTCGCCGCCGGGCATGATGGAAGGGCCGTGCAGTGCTCCTTCCTCTCCGCCGCTTATCCCCACTCCCAGGTAGAGTATGCCGGTCGGCGCAAGCTCGGTGATGCGCCGAGCCGTGTCCAGGTAGTGGCTGTTGCCTCCATCGATAACGAGGTCGCCCTTGGCCAAGAGCGGACGCAAGCTGGTGAGCACGGCATCCACTGGCTTACCCGCCGGCACCATCATGAGGATGCGCCGCGGGCTTTGCAGGCTGGCGACGAGCTCGGCCAGGCTGTGGGCGGCCACGGCCTGCTTGGCCGCGGTCTTGGCGGCGAAGCTCTTGACCTTGCTGTCATCCAAATCGAAGCCAGCGGTCGAGAAACCCTTGCTCTCCAGGTTGAGAGCAAGATTTTCGCCCATTACCCCCAAACCTACGATGCCGACGATCTGCTTGGCCATGATGATTTCCCCTTCCTCCAGCCGGACCCGCCCCGGAAATTTATAGGCGAACGTCCACCAGGGTTTTCTTACGCAAGTCTCCCAGATAGATCTTGGTCTGCCGCTCCATCTCGCGCTGGCGCAAGCGCACGCGGATTTCGTCTTGCACCTCGGCGAACGGTTTGGCGTCCTTGGTGCGCTTGTCGACGAGCTTGATGATGTGGAAGCCGTGGTCAGCGCGCACGGGGCCGCGCACGTCACCTATCGTCATGGAAAAGAGCAGCTCCTCGAGCGGCTTGGGCAGTATGTCGCGACCGATATAGCCTAAGTCGCCCCCGTCAGCGCGCGTGCCGGCATCCTGTGAGTACTCACGCGCCAGCGCGGCAAAATCCTCGCCGGCTTGGGCGCGCGCGAGCAGCCGCTTGGCCAAATCTTCTCGCTCGCGCACGGCGGCATTGTCGGCGTCTTCGGGAATGGCGATGTAGATGTGGCTGGCGCGTAGCTGAACGTTGGCCGCTTTCATGTGTCGGTCGTAGTAGCTCTGGACTTCGCTGTCGCCCACGTTGATCTTGGAGCCCACGGCAATGTTGAGCACGCGGTACTTCAGGATCTCCTTCTTGGTGCTCTGCCGGTAGGCCGCCATGCTCATGCCCTGCTTGCGCAGCTCGTCCCGCAGCTGGGTATCGTTGATCCCATAGTCACGCTTGATCTGGTCGATGGCACGGTCGATCTCATCGTTGCCCACGGTAAGCTTGAGCTCGGACGCCTGCTGCGCCAGGAGCTGATCGTCGATCAGGCGATCGAGCACCTCGTGCTTGATGGCGCTGGCGCGAGCCTCGCGCTCGCCCGAGCTGGCGCTGGCGTAAACCTCCGCCAGGAGAGGCGCGGAGCGATCCTCAACCTCGCTTTGCAGGATGACGTCATCCCCCACCAAGGCCACGATCTTCTCGACCACCCGAGCCTCGGCGCTCTGGGGCAGCGCAGTGGAGAGTAACCCAAGGGTGAGCGCGAGGTAGTAGCTGCGCCGGAGCAGATGATAGCCGGGCTTGTTCATAGCGTTGCTCCTAGCATACCGCCGTCCAGGTTGGTGCTCGAGCCGGCAAGATCGAGCTTGGCTAGCTCGTCTTCGAAGATCTCGATCTTGATCTGCTGGCGCGCTTCGTCGACTAGCTTCTTCTTGCGCTGGTTGCGCAGATCCTCGAGGAGATGCCGCGTTATCTCGGCCCTGCTGTCCTCGAGCGATCGCGAAACAGCCGGGTGGCGCTCGGTCAGCTTGAGAATAGCAAGCCCATTGGGGGTGCTCACCGGCTCTGACAGGTCGCCGATTTGCTTGAGCGCGAAGGCCGCCGCCACCACGGCGGCGGGATAGAGCGTGGTCTTTCGGTCGAATTGCATGAGGTCGCCAGCCCGTTGCCGCGAATCGACATCTTCGGAATGCCTGGTCACCAGCTCGCGAAATGACTTCATGTCCGTCTTATCCAGGGCCTTGGCTTCGGCCAGGACTTTAGCTGCGCGCGCGGCCCCCTTGACCACAATCTCGCTTACCCGAACGGTTTCCGGACGGAGGTAGTCGCTCGCATGTTTCCGGTAGTAGCTCTCCACCTCTGCTGGGGTCACGTCGGAGGGCTGGACCTTGTCCACCACCTCCTGCTGGGTGAAAAGCTTCACCATCTTATCCTTGGCCACGCGCACGACCTCGGGGTCGCTATCGTACCCGCGCTTGCGCGCCTCTAGCGCCAGGACCTGGAAGCGGATCATGCTGTCGAGGAGCTCCTTCTTCTTTTCGATTGAAGAGTAACGGGCGAGCACGAAGGGTTGGCTGGCGTAACGAGCGAGCACCTCGCGCATATCCTTGCTGGTAATGGTGATATCGTCGATCTGAGCCAAGATCGCTTCTCCCCCCGCGCTCTTGCCGCGGAGGGCGCGCCCTCGGCACGAGAGGGTGGAGAGGGTCGCCGCGAGGGCGAGGGCGGTGAGGGCGGCCAGCGCCGGCCGCTGGATCGATGTGCTCATGAGCGGTTTGCTTCGCATAGACCCTCAAAGCGCGCAAGCACTCACGCGCGGCAGGCCAGGATCTCGCCTAGGCGCAGCCGGGCGGCCGCCATCCGCTCCTTCTGTTCCTCTTCCGTGAAGGCGTAGCTGAGGTGCATGTCGGGCGTAAGCCTGAAGCGGCCATGCTCATCTTGGGCCAGGCGCATGATCTTGGCGGGATCGAGGCGGGTGTCGGGACCTAGCGTGAGAATGATGCGCTTGGGCCCCAGCTCGTAGGCGTGCGCGCCTATGCGCCGTACCAGCGTCTTGTCGATCATGACCTCCTGCAAGAGGAAAGCCTCGTCGGGTAGTTGGCCATAGCGATCGCGTAGCTCATCGGCGATGGCTATCACCTCGTCCTCGGTCTGGGCTTGGGCTAGCCGCCGGTAGAAGTCCAGGCGCTGGCCGGTGTCAGGAATGTAATCGTCGGGCAGGAAGGCGGGAATGTCGACCGAGATCTCGGGATCGTGCTCGCTCCGTATGGGCAGCCCGCGCAGCTCGGCTACCGCCTCCTCCAGAATGCGGGCGTAGGTGTCGAAGCCCACCGCGGCGACCAACCCTGACTGCCGGGCGCCCAAAAGCTCGCCGGCGCCGCGGATCTCCAGGTCGGAGGTGGCGATTTGCAGGCCCGCGCCTAGCTCGGTGAGGCGCTGGAGCACAGCCAGCCTTTGCTCAGCCTCGGCTGTCATCCCCTGTTCAGCCGGGATGACCAGATAGCAGAAAGCGCGCTCGCGGGCGCGGCCGATGCGTCCGCGCAGCTGGTAGAGCTGGGCCAAGCCGAACCGGTCGGCCTGATGGACGATCATGGTGTTGGCGCGCGGAATGTCCAGGCCCGATTCGATGATGGCCGTGCAGCAGAGGATGTCGTAACGGCCGTCGACGAAGTCGATCATCACCTTCTCCAGCTTGGCCTCCGGCATCTGCCCGTGCGCGACGGCGACGCGCGCCCGGGGCGCCAGGTCGCGGATGGCCGACGCCCACTTGGCCAGATCCTCGATGCGATTGTGGACGAAGAAGACCTGGCCGCCGCGCGCGAGCTCGCGGCTGATGGCTTCGCCCAGGAGCACGGGGTCGAAATGGCAGATGAAGGTGCGGATGGCCAGCCGGTCGGCGGGGGGCGTGGTGATGGCCGAGATCTCGCGCAGTCCGGCAAGGCTCATCTGCAGGGTGCGCGGAATGGGTGTGGCGGTCAGGGTGAGGACGTCGACCTGGGAGCGCAACCCCTTGAGCCGTTCCTTTTGGCTCACACCGAAGCGTTGCTCCTCGTCGATGACCAGAAGACCCAGCTGGCGGAAGCGGACATCGCGCGACAGCAGGCGGTGAGTGCCAATGACGATGTCGACGGTCCCGGCCGCGAGGCCGCGCACCACCTCTCTCTGCTCGGCTGGTTTGCGAAAGCGCGACAGGGAGGCCACGCGTACCGGGAAATCGCGCAACCGTTCGGCAAAGGTAACGAAGTGCTGTTCGACCAGGACCGTGGTCGGCGCGAGCACTGCCACCTGGCGTCCGCCCAGGGCAGCCAGCAGCGCTGCGCGCAGGGCAACCTCGGTCTTGCCATAGCCGACGTCTCCGCACACCAGTCGGTCCATGGGCTGCTCGCGCTGCATATCGGCCAAGACTTCGGCGATGGCGCGCTCCTGGTCGGCGGTCTCCTCGAAGGGAAAGCTTTCTTCGAACTGGCGGAAGATCGGGTCAGGTGCCGGGAAGGCGTGGCCGGGCAGCGCCCGGCGCTGCGCATAGAGCTGCAGTAGCTCCTCCGCCATCTTGCGTGCCTCGGCGGATACGCGGCGGCGCTTTTCCGCCCAGGTCGAGCCTCCAATCTTGTCCAGGCGAACGGTTTCTGGGGTAGCGCCCACGAAACGGTGGATCACGCCGATGCGGTACACCGGCAGATAGAGAGAGCCCCCGCTGTACTCGAGGTTGAGATAATCCTGCACTACTCCGCGGATGGACAGCTTGGTCAGGCCACGGTAGCGGCCCACGCCGTGCTCGTCGTGGACGATCAGGTCGCCCAGGGCCATGCCGGCGAGCTCGCCCGGGGCAGGAGCATGGACAGGCGAGGGTGGCCGGTGCGCGCGCGGGCCGAATATCTCCTCCTCGGCCACCACCAGCACGCGATCGAGGGGGAGCTCGAAGCCTCGGGTGAGTGGCCCGGGGTAGAGGCAAACTTGGGGTCGCGCCGGACTATCCTCGAGCAGAGCGCGCAACGGGTGTCCATGACCCCGGGCGGGAGGACAGGACGCGATCCCCAGCGCGGTCAAGAGGCTGGTGAGGCGCTCGACGTGGGCCCGACTAGGGGCCACCAGATGGACGGCACGGTTGCGGGCGAGCCAGTCGCGCAGGCGCTCGGCGAGGGCCGGGCCGATGTCGCCGCCCGCGCTTGCGGCGAGGAGCTCGCCTCTTAGCCCGTGGGTGGGGCGGGCCTCCAGACGTAGCCGCCGCGCCGGGGTGGGGACAGACGCCCCGGCGGAAGGTTCCACCTCGAGGGGGCGCAGCTCGAGGCGGGGCTTGGCCGCGATGGCCGCCACCACCTCCTCCTCTGCCATGAAGAACTCGTGGGGATCGAGGGCCAGGAGATGGTCGGCCCGGCGATGATGGGCATTTTCCCGCAGACGCGACAAGTGTCGTCTGGCCTCCTCGAGGATGGCCTCGGGATGGTCCACCATCAGGTAGCTGGAGGCGGGTAGGTATTCGAAGAGCGATGCCATCCGCTCGTGGAAGACCGGGGTCAAGGCCAAGCTGCCGAAGAACTCCTCGCCGGTCTCGATGCGCTCTAGGATGCTGCGCGTCTTGCGCGAAGGGTAGGCGGCCTGGTCCGCGGCAGCCAGGAGGCGCGCCTGGGGATCGGCGCCTCGGGTGACGATGGTCTCGCGCACCGGATGCAGCAAGAGCCGCGCCACGGGCCGGGGCAGAGTACGCTGGGTGCTCACTTCGAAGTGACGCAAGGACTCCACCTCATCACCGAAGAGCTCGATGCGCACGGGATGCCGGTGGGCGGGCGAATAGACGTCGATGATGGAGCCGCGCAACGCGAAGGTACCTGGGTCGTCAACGATCTGTGTTCGGGCAAAGCCCATCTTGACCAAGTCGTGCACCAGCGTATCCCGATCGAGGAAGGCGCCAGGCTCGACCTCACGGCAGAGCTCGGTGAAGCCGACCGGCGGGATGGTGCGCTGAAAGAGGCCAGCGGCAGAGGCGATGAGGACCGCAGGGGGCTGGCCGTGACTCAGACGGTAGAGCAGGGCCAAACGGCGCATCGTGGTCTGCCGGTCGGGCTGAACCTCGGCGTAAGGTGAGCTGGCGAAGGCGGGCAGACAGCTGACCCGGGCAGCAGCATCGTCGCTCTCGGAGCCACCCAGGAAGAACTCACAGGCTGCCCGGCAAGTGTCGACGTCGTCTTCTTCGGGCACCACGTATACGACCAGGCGCCGAGAGCTTTGCGCGATATCGGCTGCTAGCGCCGTTCCGAGCGGCCGAGGAACGCCGTACACCTCGAGGATAGGCGGGCCGTCGGCGCATGCTGTCTCGAGGACGGCAAGCAACTCACGGGCAGACACGGCTTCGCTCACGGGAACCCCGAGCTTAGTACAGCTCGGCCCAAGTGCGGGGCGCTTCCCCCAAGTGGAGGGCGCTTCCCCCAAGCGCGGGGTGCTTGCCCCAAGTGGAGGGCGCTTCCCCCAAGCGGAGGGCGCTTCCCCCAAGTGCGGGGTGCTTCCTCCAAGCGCGTGGCGCCGAAGCGGCTCATGGTGCGCGCGCCGAGATGCTGGCCCAAGGAGGTAGACGACATCCTGATTCTTGCATAACGCAATGAGCATCGACAGTCATGCGTTGACCACCCGAGGCGCAGGGGCTAAGGTGGCCGGCGCATCGAGGAGGAGCCCACATGAGACACGTCTATCGCCTGATGACGACTTTGCTTGCGCTCGGCCTGTTGGCATCCTGTGACGACAACGGGAAGATCCGCATCGACCGAGTCGAGCCGCCCGAGGGCATCAGCGCAGGTGGCGATCATATCAGCATCGTTGGTGCGGGCTTCCAGCCGGGCAAGACCCAGGCCCGCATCATGTTCGGCAAGCACGTGTGCGAACAGGTCGTGATCTCATCGACCAACAAGATCAACGTGGTTACGCCCGCTGGTGACAAGGGACCGGTGGACGTGACCGTGGATTTCGACAACGGCGCCCGCTACAAGATTCCCAACGGGTTTCGCTACGTCGAGCCCAAGCAAACCGGAGACGTTCGTCAGGCCTATTTCGGAGGTCAGAAGAAGTAACGCCACCCCCGACCCACTCGATCGGGTGTTGCTCGCTTTACCCTCGCGGGCTGTACTCTCGTCGCCTCGGCTACCGGTAGGCGACTCGGAAGAGTTGCTGGCCCATCAGCATCAGCGTTCCGGAGGCGACCCTGCGGCCGTCGCGCACGCGTAGGTACGTCCCGTTGGATGAGCCGGTGTCCTTCAGGTAGATGCGTCCTTCGCGCACCGACAGCTGGCAATGGGCGCCGGAGACGTAACCATCTTCGGGGAATAGAATGTCGCCGCGCTCGCGGCCCAGGCGGACCATCTCCTCGAAGAGCGGAAAGGCGGGTCCGTCGAGATCGCGCCCCACCACCACCGAGAGTCGTCCCCAGTAGCCGGGGTTGGGCGTGCCGATGATCTCGGTGCCGTCCTCGAGCGGGGTGGGCGGGTTGATGGCGTCGAAGCGCAACAGCTCCTGTCCAATGCGAAAGCTGTCGCCCGATTCGAGCTCTTCTTCGTCCGCGATGCGTACGAACACGCCGTTCAAGCTGCGCTGATCGCGCACTTCCAGGCCAGATTCGCTCAGGGTGAGGAGCGCGTGCTGGGGCGAGAGATAGGGATCGGCATCGAAGAGCGCTCCCTGGCCGCGGCCGACGCTGACCTCGCCCGCCGACAGGGGGAAAACGCCGCCCTCGGTTCCGTCCGGGCGGATCAAGGTAAGGTGTCCGCGCGGCGCTATCTTAGCCGGGGCTGGCGCCGGTCCGTCGGCGCGTAGGCCAGCCGGATCTGGGGCCGAGCTTGGCCCGGGCTTCATGCGGTGACCGCAAGCACCGCAGAAGGCAAACGCGGCCGCCACGGGCTTGCCACAAGCCGGGCAGGCAATGGCGTCAGGAGACGGGGAGCCAGCCGGGGATGAGTGGGACAGGGGGGTGGTGGGAATGGCCGCCGCCGGCGCCGCCGTGATGATGGGTCTTGGCCCGGCGAAAGGGCTGGCGGCTCCCACGCTGGCGGCCGTGGGACGGACGGGCAGCGCCGTCGCGGCCAGGCTGGGCTCAGACGGGTGCGGGCTAGCCGAGGATGGGCTAGCCGCGGCCAGGGGGGCCGGGGCGGGTGCCGCACCGGCGACGTTGGCGGCGACCGCGGTCTTGGCCACTATCGGAGCGTGCTCCAGCCGGTCGGGCGGCGCCGTGGGACTGCCAGAGGCGGCCAGGGCAGCGCCAATGGGCTTGGCGGCCGGGGCCGGGTCATCGAGCTTGGCCCCGCAGCCCAGGCAGAACTTGTAGAGATCCAGGTTATCTTTGCCGCAACGGGAGCAGATGATCACGACGGGCCTCCTAGGATATTTCGACTCGGAAGAGCTGCTGCCCGACGAAGACATAGTCACCGTGCAGTAGCTGGGTTTCCCCGACGATGCGGACGAAGGTGCCGTTTTTCGAGCCCAGGTCGACGATGGTGAAGGCGCCGTCCACTCCGATGGTCACCTCGGCATGCCGACCCGAAATGAAAGGGTCGCCTGGGAAATTCACGTCGTTGCCTTCCCGTCCCAGGGTGACGCTCTCACCGCGAGCTCGCACGATGAGGCCGATGTCACCGCCACGCAGACGCTGGATGAGGCGCATCTTCGACGGACGTTTGGGGCTGGCATAGAAGTAGGTGCCCTCGGCATCGGGCTCGGGGCCGAAGTCGGGCGGCAAGGCTTCGATCTGGACCAGCTGCTCACCGACCAGGAACGCGGCTCCAGACTCGAGGCGGGCTGGCGCGTGGATGCGAATGAATATGCCGTTGGTAGAGCTTTCGTCGTTCACGAACAATTTGCTGTCGCGGTAGAAGAAGTTGGCGTGGCGCGGAGACAGCAAAGGGTCGTCGGGGAAGAGGATGGCACCTTCGGTGCGGCCGACCACGTGCTCAGTACCGCTCAGCTGGTATGCCAAGCCGTCGCCCGTGTCGGCCTTGACCAGCACCAGCTTGGCCAGGCCAGCTGGCTGCACACCCGAGAAGAACATGGTCTTGCCCGAAGGTCCGGCGACGGCCGCGGGCGCTGCGTCCAAGCGTGCGCCGCATTGGCCACAAAAATGGTCTAGTTCGGGAACGTTATTCCCACAGGCGGGACAGGTTTTGGGCGCCATGAGCTCCTCCGGACGAGATGCGGCGATCGGGCTGGCTGCCGACGGGCATGCTGCTGACGCAATCTTGCCCTTGTCGCCGTGTCTGTCAAGCAAGCTCGGTCTTGCCCGGACCTGCCCCGTCAGGGGACTTCCCGATAGCGCTCGCGCAGGAAGCTACGGACCTCGCTGCGTACGCGCTCAGGCATCTCGAGCGCAAGCGCGTCGCGTGATACGCTCGGCGTCTTCTTGTAGGTCGAGAAGAACTTGACGCACTCAGGACAGTAGGCCAAGTGGCCGTCGAAATTCTCGCGATCCTCGGCGGGGAGGGTGCCGCTGAGGTAGTCCATACAATAGTCCACCAACTGGCGGCAACTGATGCCAATGACTCTTTCGTATGGTTTCACGGCGAGGCCCCGGGGTCGCAAAGATCACTATATACGAGCTAGATGCCGTTGGCACTCCCGATGGTGCAGGCACTGTGCGTTTTTCCGCCCAATTATCACGCCTGCCCGACCTATCGGACGGCGTGGCCTGGGTTTTGGTGTAAACTAGACGCGAGGCCATGCGGAGCGCCGCTAGCGTTTTGGGGGAGGTGGGTTATGGGCTGGTCTACGAGCCAATCTGGGCAATCGCTAGCGCCGGCGGTGCCGTTTGCACGCGAGCCCGCGCCCACCTTTATCCGTCGTCCTGGCGCAGCGCCGGCGCTGGTCCGCCTACTGCTGCCCAAAACCACGGAGGTGGTGCTGCCAGGGGTGGGGCGGGTTGGACTTGGGCTCACTTGTCCACACGATGCGGCAGCTGATGGGCGAGCCAGGACAGCGATCTTGGAGTCGTTCTCGCTAGGTGAGTCGTTCTCGCTGGGTGAGGGGGCAGGTGTCTTGTGGCTGGAGCGGCCTTTGGCGCGCCAGCTCGTGGACCGGTTGCTCGGGCGGGAGCTTTCCGTCATGCCAACGCCGCTGTCACGGATCGAGCGTGGCCTGCTGTGTGGGCTCATGGCTGTCTGGGCGGGCAAGCTAGGCCTTGGCCTCGGTTTGGGTAGTAGCCCTCCCGCCCAGGTCGAGCTCGCCGGGGAAGTCCTTGGGCTCGAGCTGGCTGTCCAGGGCGACGGGCCAAGTGGAAGGGCCTGGATATGCGCTGCCGCGCGGTGGGTGGAGCGCTGTTGGCACAGCTCGCGGAAATGGTCGGAGCTCGGCACGCCGCTCTTGCGGCTCGAGTTGGCCCAGACCACGGTGCCCAGGGCCGAGGCTCAGACGGTGGTGGCCGGCGACGTGATCGTCTTCGCCGAGACGCGGGCGCCGTCGGCGGCGGCGGCCATAGCGCTGCACATCTGCCATGAGGGCAGCAAGGTCGGCGTGCGCCTGGCGCCAGATGGCAGTCTCGAGCTCGACCAGGGAGAAGCGACAATGCCAATCGGGACGCAAGATGCGGGTAGCGTGAGCAATCTGGCCAACGGCGTGGAAATCACCGCCGAGGTTGGTCATTGGACCGACGGCGCCGATGATGCTCTGCCGTCCCAAGAGGCACCTCCGCCAGAGGCGCGTCCGCTGCCAGATGCTCACCCTTCGCCCGATGGCCCTGCGTTGGAAGGAGGACCACGGCCTGGGCCCATCTCTGGTGATCGCGTCCTGTTGCGACTGGCAGGCCGGGATTGGGCTGAAGGCAGAGTGTGCGAGCTCGACGGTCGGCTCGGGGTGCAGGTCACCCGGGTGTTCGCTGGCTAAGGCACAGCGCTTCGTACTGGGCCGCCGCTTGGGCCCATTGGGGCGCGGCACGCATTAGGCTCTCTTGCAGCGGGCGCCAGACGTCGGGATTGCCGCGCAGGTTTGCGCAACGGGATACCACGGAGACTCGCTCATAGGCATCATCCGGTTTGTAGAGGAGGCCGGTCCCGCTGCGTGACGCAGTGTCGTAGTCAACGATATAGTCGTGGTAAGCAGCGCAGTCAGGCACCAGGGGCAGGGTTCCATAGCGCATGGCCAACCCCGCGCTTCTCGCCAGGTGGTTGTCCTTGTCGGCTAGCAAGAGTGCGTCTGCGCCCGCTAGGATCTGCCTTTCGGCCAGCGGGCCCGCCGGATAAACCGCGATCTTGCCCGGGGTCTCTACCGCGAGGCGCTTGACCTCGTCGACCAGGGCTCGTTCCCCATCCCCGGGCACGACAGCGACCACATCGTCCCGCGTCGCTCTTCTGATTGTGTCTATGAGCAGTCTTCCGCCCTCGGCTATCGCCAGAGGTGCGGTGGCCAGGAGCAAGGTGCGTCGACCGAGTGCCAGTGACGTGCGTCGTGCCAGCGCATTGCGACATTCGGCTTTGCCCCGCAAAGAATCGGGGGAGAAGGTCGCGGCCAGGTCGGGGTCGCTCGCTGGGTCGTGAGGAGCTTCATCGCAGCCGAATCTGACCGAGACCACGGCCTGGTCAGAGGCTCGGAATGAGAACTCGCGCGCCGAGGCAAAGCGTTGGGCCGAAGACGGGCTGGGGAAGACCACCACCTCTGCATCCACCGCTCCCAGCCCGGCCAGCGAGCCCTTGGCAATGGCTATGTCGGCGGCGTCGCAATCAAGTGCGGCGCGCTCCGCCGGCAACAGGGGGGGGCCCCAGGTGCCGGTCGGCAAAACGAAGACCCTCACGTTGGCCTGCACGGCCGGCAGCACGGCAGCCGCAGCTTCACCCCAGGCAATTATGGCGTCGGGGCGGCAGATCTCGTCGCGGATCAACGCCGATGCGGCGTTGGCCAGCAGGGCAGCGCTGTGGCCACGATCGATGGGCTCGGCCCCCAACACGTGCAGTGCGCACTGGCTCAAGGCCGACCGTCCCTCGTAGAGGGGACACTCCCGGTCACCGTCAGCCAAATGCGCGATCACGGTTCGCAAGCGCCGCGCCATGCCAGGAGCGGCCGCGGCCCGGGTCTCGCTCGCCAGGGTCAAGATGGTGACCCGGTGCTTCGCGCCCGACAGCGCTCGGCTCAGTGCGGCGGCCGCAATAGCCGTCTCACTGTCGCAAACGGGCGCTACCTCGTCACCGACTATCAGGATGTCGGACATGCTTTCGAGCTGTAACGCCAGGAAATTGGCTCGCCGGGCGTCTAGGCATCTAGGCGTCGCGGCGGTCGGCACCTACTCCGTGGCACCGCGCTCGTCTTCTTCGCCGGGGAATTCGTTCACGGACGGATACTTCATGATCTCTTTGCGTGAAATCTTCCACGCCTTCTGCACAATCCACGAGAGCGAGCGGTCTTGACGCGTGGCCTCTTCCTGGATTTCCTTCAGCATTTCCTCTGGGAAGTAGAGACTTTGTTTCCTCTTGTCCGAACCGGCCATGGAGTACCCCGCTTTCAGTGTTCCCCGTTTAACTTTTGAGCATTTAGGCAGTATTCGGCTAACCTGTCAAGGCATGGCATGGTCATTAACCGCACGCAATTGGTTGCAAACCCGCCGTAGTAGACTAGACAAATCGGCTCGGCTCACGTTTACTTTTCGCCTTCGTGTTTGACGTTTGACGTTTGACGTCTCTTGGCGTCGTTTGGTCACTTGTAACGTTCGTAACAAGGGGATACATGGAAGGGACCGGTCTTAAGAAGAAGGACCTGAAGCGTTTCCGCGACATCCTTTTGACTCGGAAGAAGGATATCCTTCGGAACGCGCAACGGACTCTCAACGAAGATATGACGCTCGAGTCCGACGACCTGCCGGATGAGATGGACCTGGCTTCGTCGGAATACTTGCAGTCGTTCACGTTCAGGTTGAGGGGGCGCGAGAAGACGTTCTTGCAGAAGATCGACCATGCGCTGGAGAAAATCGAGGAGGGCACCTTTGGGTTGTGCGAGCAGTGCGGAGAGCTCATCTCGATGAAGCGTTTGGAAGCGCGTCTCGAAACCACGCTCTGTATCCGCTGCAAGGAGGACCAGGAGCGCATGGAGAAGGCGTACGGCTAGCCAGCGGCTAGAGCGCTAGAGCGCTAGCACTGCGGCCAGGGCAGGCCGCCGTCGGCGACGACCACGGCCAAGCGGCGAAGCCCACGGCTACGCTGGGTGCCCGGGTGGGCCACGACCACGGTCACCGCCACGACTATGGTCACGGCCAGGCAAGGACGGCGGCCACCATTAGGGTCACGGCCTGGCTAGCAGCGCGGCCAGGGTAGGCCATCGTCGGCCACGACCACGGCCAAGAGGCAAGGACCGCGGGCACGCTGGGTGACGTCGGCCACGACCACGACCAAGAGGCAAGGACCGCGGCCACGCTGGGTGCTGGTCCCAGGTGGACCACGACCACGGTCACCGCCACGACTATGGTCACGGCCAGGCAAGGACGGCGGCCACCATTAGGGTCACGGCCAGCGCGGCCACGGTAGGCGACGACCACGACCAAGAGGCAAGGACCGCGGCCACGCTGGGTGACGTCGGCCACGACCACGACCAAGAGGCAAGGACCGCGGCCACGCTGGGTGACGTCGGCCACGACCACGTGTGCAGACGCTGCTTGCCTGCACGCACCCAGGTTGTCACACCTGAACAAAGTCCTAGCTAGTTTCGCTATTGAATATATTACACTTAATATAATACACTCATTATGTCATGATCGATGAGCGCCAGGGGGTGTCCGGCCACGAGGTCTCGGTTGCGGCCAACCGAGCAGCCGGGCTCCTGGTCGATGAGGAGATCGACGCAATCGAGCGTCAGTCACCGGGTGGCCTGACCTCGCGCCAGATCGTTGATCTCTTCACCTCGCACGGCATTCGCTTTTCCGAGGCGACACTGCGCAAGTACGTTCAGCTAGGTCTCCTGCCTCGCTCGGTGCGCGTCGGCCGGAAAGGCAAGCACCGCGGCTCGTGTGGCATTTATCCGGCCGAGGTCGTGCGCCGCGTGAACCAGGTGCGCGCCATGATGGCCGCTGACCTCACCATCGAGGACATCCAGCGCTCGTTTGCCCGCTTCAAGGACGAGATCGACAAGGTCGAGAAGGGCGTGCGCGAGCTGATTGCGGGATTCGAGCGCGAGGCCAAGGGGCCAGGCGTCGACCCCGAGCGGCGGGCCGCCATCGAGTCCGAGATTGTCGCAGCCAAGCAGGCGGCGGGCGAGTTGGTGCGACGGATCACGGAAGTCGAGGCGAGTCTGGCCGCTCGCGCCGATGAGGGCCGGACGGGCACTGCCGTCGGGAGCGGCAGCGATTTGTTCTGAAGCACGTGGGTCCCAACCACGAGCAAGGAGTAGGTGCCATGGCGGAAGAAAAAGCGGAAGAGAAAATGGAAAATGCAAGAGACGAGGAATTAGAGGGATTGTCAGCAGAGGAGCTGCCGCAGCCCGAGGTAGCGAAGATTCGCAAGAAATTTCGCCCGTCGGCCGACGGACGATTTCGCTCGAAGACCATCGCGCCCAAGCGGCTGAGCCGTGACGAGCGGCGCCTGGCCCTCGCTCTCGTCTATCCTGAAGAGGTGGAGCGCCCCAAGCTGCGGTCCGAGTGCCAGAATGGGCAGCGGCCCTGCCCATTCGTGAGCTGCGAGCACCACCTATATCTCGACGTGAATCCGCAAACCGGGGCCATCAAGCTGAACTTTCCCCAGCTGGAAGTGTGGCAGATGGCTGAGACCTGCGCTCTCGACGTGGCAGATCGCGGGGGTACCACGCTCGAGGAGGTCGGGGCCATCCTGAACTTGACGCGTGAACGCATCCGCCAGGTCGAGGTGCGCGGCCTGAGCAAAATCCGGACGGTAAATGGCGAAGACCTCGGCGGCAGCTCGAGCGTGACCTCGTCATTCCCTTCGCCCAGCAAGTCCTGAAGGTGCTCCGCGGCATGCGGACCCGGACCGAGGCTGTCCGGGCCGAGCCGAGCCCACGCGGCGGGATTTCCTGGTGGCGCTGGCGCGAGTACGTCACTATCCATGCCATAGATGTCGTTCGCCAAATCTGAGCACCAGGCCCAAGAAACCGCGCCTTATCCCGCCACCCCGCTCGATGCCATAGACGCTCAGCTAGCCACGCGTCTGCTGGACGAGGCCATGGCGAGCGGAGGCGATCATGCCGACCTGTTCTTCGAATACCAATCGGGGGCGGATTTCGCTTTCGAGGAGCAGCGAGTCCGCACCGTCGGGCGCGCGATAACCCTCGGTCTGGGCGTTCGCGTCGTGCGCGGTGAGGCTTCCGGCTACGCCTACACGGAGGAGCTCGGGGAAGGCAGAATGCTGGATGCGGCACGGACGGCGGCCAAGATTGCCGCCCAGGGAGGGCATCCGCTGCCCGTCGCGCTCCATTCGTGCTCGGTGCCCAGCTACTATCCGGTGTCCGAGCTGTCGCTCGCGCGCCCCGGGGAGGACAAGGTGGCCTTGTTGCGCCGGGCTGACGCGGCGGCAAGGAGCTGCGATGCCCGTATCGTGCGGGTCGAGGTGGCCTTCGCCGAAGTTTTTGCCGACGTCCTGGTCGTGAGCTCCACGGGCACCATGGCCCGCGATCGACGACCCATGGTTCGTCTTGCCATGAACGTCGTGGCCGAGGAAAAGGGAAGGCGGCAGAGCGGCAGATCGGGGACGGCCAAGCGACGAGGTCTAGACTTGTTCGAGGAGCCCGGTAAGACGCCCGAGGACTACGGCAGGCAGGCCGCCCAGCTGGCGCTGGCCATGCTGTATGCGCAGGAGGCCCCTGCGGGGCCGATGGAGGTCGTGCTTGCTCCTGGTGAGTCCGGGATCCTGCTGCACGAGGCTGTCGGACACGGCCTCGAGGCCGATTTCAATCGCAAGCGCACCTCCAATTACTCGGGCCAGTTAGGCCGGGATGTCGCCTCGCCCCTTTGTACCGTGATCGACGATGCCACCTTGGCCAGCGCCCGGGGCTCGATCAACGTCGACGATGAGGGAACGCCCGGTCAGCGCACCGTGCTAATCGAGAAGGGCAAGCTGGTGGGCTACATGCAAGATCGGATTTCGGCCCGCCATTTCGGTGCCGCTCCGACGGGAAACGGGAGGCGCGAGAGTTTTCGCCAGCCGCCGCTGCCGCGCATGACCAACACCATGCTGGCTGCTGGTGACGACGCGCCCGAGGACATCATTGGCTCGGTCGCGCGTGGGGTGTATGCCAAACGCTTCTCGGGCGGTCAGGTCAACATCTCTAACGGCGATTTCGTCTTCTCCTTGACCGAAAGCTATCTCATCGAGAACGGCAAGCTGACCGCGCCCCTGCGCGGCGTGAATCTGATCGGGAATGGTCCGGATGTGTTGCGCAAGGTTACCATGGTCGGGCACGACTTTGAGCTTTCCGACGGCACCTGGACCTGTGGTAAGGACGGCCAGTCGGTACCGGTCGGTATCGGGACCCCCACCGTGAAGATCGCGCAAATCACCGTCGGAGGCACGCGAACATGAGCGCGCCGTCCTGCCCAGGTCGCGTGGTCGATGCCCAGTGCTGTCAGGAGCTGGCCGAGCAGATGCTAGGGCTGGCGCGCAGCGCGGGCGCCGAGGCGGCCGAGGTCTTGGTGCGCGAGGGTACCGAGCTTCACGTCAAGGTGCGCCAGGGAGAGCCCGAGCTGGTCAAAGAGGCGGGCAGCCGCGGGTTGGGTTTGCGCGTGCTCAAGGATGCTAGGGCCGCCGTGACCTACACTTCCGATTTTGCGCCGCAGGCCATGCGCCGGTTTGCCGAGGAGTCGGTGGCGCTTTGCCGCCTGGCCGAGCCGGATCCGTTGGCCGCGTTGCCCGATCGGGAAGAGATGGCACGTGCGGTGCCCGACCTGGAGCTGTGGGACGAGGCGGTGCTTGCCTTCGACGTCGGCGAAGCCACCTTGCGGGCACGGGCGGGTGAGGCGGCAGCGTTTGGCTTTGACAGGCGCGTCAGCAACTCGGACGGCGCCAGCGCCAGCCGCGGCGTGGGCGCGGTGGCGTTCGCCAGCTCGGCGGGTTTCTCCGCGGCCTACCTGAGCAGCAGCGTCTCGCTCGTGGTGCAACCGGTCGCGGACGATGTCGAGGGCAAGAAGCGCAACGGTCACCACTGGACTTGGTCGAGGCGAGCAGACGGGCTGGTCCCGGCCGAGGAAGTCGGCCGGGAAGCGGCACGACGTACGGTGGCCAAGCTCGGGTCGCGCAAGATCGCCACCTGCCGGGTGCCGGCGGTATTCTCGCCCGAGGCCGCGCGCTCGCTCTTGGGGCACTTCGCCGCCCTGGTTTCCGGCGGCGCGGTTTGGCGCAAGGGATCCTACCTGGGTGAGCGCGAAGGTACGCCGGTGGCCTCGCCCCTGGTCAGCATCGTCGACGATCCCTTGCTGCCGGGTGGACCGGGGTCGCGTCCCTTCGACGGGGAAGGGCTGAGCGCGCGGCCCAACGTGATCGTGTCGCAGGGCTTGCTGCGAGCTTTTCTTTGTGACGTATACGCCGCGCGCATCGACACGCGCGCGCTGACGACGCTGATCCGCGACAAGGGCATGCCCAACGCGGCGATCGCCCACGCGGCGGACGGAAAATTCGACCTCGACGCGTTGCGCGCCAAGGCCGCGGCGTGGCCGGGCATCGATGGCATGGATCTGGTTCCGACCGTGGGCGCGACGAAAAACTTCGATTGGCGCGAGACCAGCTGGCGGCTTGGCGAGGGATTTGGCGCGCGCGAGGGCGCGGGCAAGTTCCGCGTCGTCGCCGTGGACTACGGCGTCAAGCGCAATATTCTGCGGCTATTGGCGGACGCCGGCTGCGAGGTCGTGGTGGCTCCGGCGACCGCGTTGGCGCGAGACATATTGGCGCTCGGTCCCGACGGCGTGTTTTTGTCGAACGGCCCTGGCGATCCGGCCGAAACCGGCAAATACGCCGTGCCGGTGATCCGCGACCTGCTAGAGAGCAAGATCCCGACCTTCGGCATTTGCCTGGGGCATCAGATGATGGCAGCAACTACTAGTCGCTGGCA
>CAWKJE010000014.1:0-11746 GCA_963849735.1 uncultured delta proteobacterium | reverse complement strand
AGCATCCGGACGTGGATGTCATCATTCTCGACATCAATATGCCGCATATGACCGCGCGGCTGTTCCTGGAGCAGGTTCAAGCGAAGCCCGAGCTGGCGCACATCCCGGTCATTGTCGTTTCAACCGAAGGCAAGGAGGGCGAGCTTACGCGCGGGCTGCAGGCGGGTGCAATCGCGCACCTCAAGAAGCCCTTTCAGCGCGAGGACCTGCTCAGGATAATCGGCCGCCTTGCGACGCAACAGGTCTCCGGATAGCTTCGGGCGACCTTTTGCATGTGCCGGTTGCATATGCCGGTCCCATCCGCGCCATCGGCGCTATTATGGACGTGCGGCAAGGCAAGGCTTGGAGACTCTCACTCCCTAATGGACAACTTTCGCCCTCCCGGCTCGCTCGACGCCGCCCTCTTGGCCAGCCTGACCACGACCAACCGCCCTGCGCCGCAGGCGGACCCCGACGGGCTGGGGACCGAGCTCGAGGGCGGGCTGCCTGCTCTCCTGCTGGAAGCGCAAGAGGGTGAAGGCCCGAGCGAGGAGGGCGACAGCGACGGCGATGGCACTGGCCCAAGCGGTGGCGAAAGCGCGCAGCGGTCAGTAATGCTGGGCGTTCTCACGCGCGCCGGTAAGGGCAATCTGTCGAGCTTGGTTAATGCCTTGGCTAGCGACGACCGAGAGGTGGTCATGGTCGCTACCATCGCGCTGGGCAATGCGCGCGATTCGGCGGCGGTTCCGCACCTGGTACGCTTGCTTCGTCATCCCGATCTCAACATCGCACAATCGGCCATAGATGCTCTGGGGAAGCTGCGGGCGGCGCCGGCCGCTCCGCATATCGAGGCCATGCTCGAAGCTGATCCGTGGCTGCGCTTTGCCGCGACACACGCGCTCGGCGAGATTGGCAACCCAGGCAGCGTGCACGCGTTGCTCCAGGCGGCGGCCGATCCGGCGCTTGCCGAGCTGGCCATCGAGGCTCTGGGCAAGGTGGCCACGGTGCCGGCTGCGACCATTCTGGCCGAGATACTGCTGGGCAGGATCGAGGGCGAAGGGTTTGACGGCTGCCTGCTCGCCCTGAGCAGCGCCCTGGCGCGCATAGTCGATAGAACCGGCCTCGACAACAGCCGACCCTGGCAAAGATTAGCTTCCGCCGAGGCCAACCCGATTCACGCTCGTCTGGTGTCGCTCCTGGTCGGGCGCGAGGAAGAGCCCGACGGCGCGATCGACCAGCATTTCCTCAAAGAAGCCGCGATTACGCTTATTCGCAGCCTCAGTCTGCCCCACCTGTACCCGGCACTGGTCGAGGCCGCCTGGGACGTCGCGGTTAGCGAACCCCTACTCGATGCGGTGGTCTTCATCGGACCGCCAATCCATCCGCACATCATCGAAGGGCTGGCCCACTCCGACGCGGAGGTGCGCGCGTTCTGCGCGACGGCCGCGGCGGCTTTGGGGCTCGAGGAGGCGACGGGGCCTTGCGCGGAGCTGCTGGGAGGGGACGATCTGCGCGTCCGGCTTGCGGCGCTACGCGCCTTGGCCGCTCTGGGCGCGGAGCACGCCTTGCCGGCGATGGTACGTTGCCTGGCCGAACCGGCGGAGCCTCTGCGGACGGCTGCGGTGGCGGCGCTGGCAGGGATGGACGCCAACCGCGTGACCGTGGCCTTGCTGGCCGAGCCGCGCCTAGCCGAGGATCACACCGCGCGGGTGCTCGAGGTCATGCGGGGCGCCCCGTGTGCCGCCCAGCAGCCCTTCGTCATCGATGCCCTTGCTGATCCGCGTGCTGAGGTCAGACGGGCCGCCGTGAGGGCGCAGGCTGAGCACGACAGCGCGGAGAGTATAGAGTTGCTGGCGCCCCTGTTGCATGATGCTTCGGTCGAGGTTCGGGCCGAGGTCATCGAGGCCCTGGGCCGCCATGGGTCGCGCAAGGCGTTGGCGCTGTTGCTCGAGGCGTTCGAGCGCGACGGTGAGAGCCGTGGCTGCGCCCTGCGTGCTATCGGTCGCATCGGCGACGGTCAGGCGGCTCGACGTCTGATCGCCTGCTATCGCGACCACGACCAAGGAACCCGCCTGGCCATCATCGACGCCCTGGGCATGATTGCTGCGCCCGCGAGTGAGCCGTTTCTGGCCGAACAGATGCACGGCTTGGAGCCCGAGGTGCAGAGTCGCGCCGTGGTCGCGCTTGGCCGGTACACGAGCGAAGGCGCCGTGGTACGCTTAGTCCAGGCTACCCGAGATCCCGAGGCGCGGATTCGCCTGGCTGCCTTGGAATCGCTCTCGGGGTTTGCTGGCCGCCCGGCCGCGGTCGAGGCCTTCGAGCGGCTGTGCCTGGACCCCATCCCCGCCATAGCTAGCTTAGCGCGACGAGCTCTGGGGAGGCGGTAGCACGCTACTTGCGTGCTGGTTGGGGCGCTTTGGCGGAGCCCTTGCCCATCTTCTTCCACACCACCGCGTCGAGGGCAAAGCGCCCGCAGCCCAGGACCAATACCGCCAGGCTAGCGGCCAGGTAGAGGGTCCACACCTCTCGCCCCTGCCAGGGCAGCGATCGCCACGTCAGCATGGTCAAAGTTACCGCCAGCGCCACCATGAAGGCTCCCGCGCGTCCGAGCAGTCCGGCGGCCAAGAGCAGACCGCCGATGAATTCACCAGCTACGGCTACTATCAGGGCGTACTTGTGCCCGAGACCGAGTGGATCGGGGTAGCTGCCAGCTTTGGCGCTGAAGTGATGCAGCTTTTCGAAGCCATGCAGACAGGCGAGGTTGAGGCCAACCACGACCCGCAGGACCAGCAACACTGCGTTGGTTCCGAATTCCTTGTTCATCGCGTGCCCGCAGATTGTCACAAAGCGCGCAAGGCGCAAGAAACTCCAGGGTTCCCTTGGGGCAGTGGTCGCGGCCCCATCCATGCTAGCATTGCCGCAAATGAAGCGGCTATTCGTCACCTCGGTCGTGAGCCTGGTCGTGGGCTTGGTGCTCGGTTTCATTGCGGCGCGCCAGCTACCCGCTTCGCGCGAGCAGGTCGCGAGCTACATCAGCAACCTGAGCCTGGGCGAGGCGCCCGAGTTCTTCAAGCACTTGAGCGCTCAGTTCGGCTTGCAGGCCTTCCCGCAGCTGTTCCCCGCATCGCCACCTCCCGAGCCCGCGAAATAGCCTCACACCCTGCTCGGCTAAGGTGCCGGTTGAGGCCTTACCCCGTCCATGGCGGCGATCACTTCCTCGGCAGTTGGCAAGGCTGCGCGCGCGCCCAGGTTACGGCACACCAGCCCTGCTGCGGCGTTGGCGTAGGGAACCGCGCGCTCGAGCGGCCATCCCCGCAGGCACGCAAAGGCGAACCCGCCGGCAAAAGCGTCGCCGGCGCCCGAGGTATCGGCGACCAGCACATCGAGGCTGGCTTGCTCGACCAACTTGCTGCCCTCTAGCCCGATCGAGCCCGCTTCGCCCATGGTGATCACGGCCACGCGAGGTCCGAGGCTCAGGATCTCACGCAGACTGTCGCCCAGATTATCGGCGGGAGCCAGCTCGTGCGCGAAGCGCTCCGAGCCGATCACGATCTCGGACAAGGAGAGTAGCTCGCCCATGCCGCCCGAAAGTTGGCTGGCGTTGAGGAGCACGGGAATATGCTGATCGCGTGCGCGCTCGGCAATCGCCGCTTGCGGCTCGGGCTGACTGCCGTCGATGAGCAGCATGGCGGCATCGACCAACAACCGGGATGGAATATCGCGGGCGGCCAGTGGGGTCACGTTGCCGCGCGAGCGCAGGATCTTGCGCCGCCGGCTCAGCTCGTCGATCTGGAGAATGGAAACCGGCGAGACTCTGTCCTTTTCGATCAGCAGCATGGAAATGTCCACGCCGAGGTCTTGTAGGCTGCGGGTGATGAAGCGTCCGTGCTCGTCTCCCCCGATGCGGCCAAAAAATCGCGTCGCCTGACCCATGACCGCCAGGGCGGCCAGCATGTTCGCGGCTGAGCCGCCACCCTGCATGCTGAAGACCGAGGCCTCGACCAGACGTTCCTCGTGCCGAGGGCAGACGAAGAGCAGATCCGCCGAGGCCAGACCGACGCCGACCACGCAGGCGGGCTTGGCGGCGGCCCGCTTCCGGAGAGGCCGTTTGCGGGTGGCGGCGACGACCACCTTGCGCCTGTGCTGGGGGCTCACGCGCTCATGATATCACATCGCATGCTCGGACTCAGGGCCCTGAGCTCGGCCCTCACGGACTGGGCGGTTCCGACGGCCTCGCGCCGGTCGGTTCGGCCGTTGGTCTGCCTTCCTTCCTGTCTTATCTTTCTTCCTGTCTTCCTCCGCTGCCTTCGCCTGTTTCCTGCGACTTGGCCGACAGGGGCAGGACGGGGCGACCCAGCGCACTCTGCGCGTCGATGTAGCGCTCCAGGGTGGCCACCGCCTTGGCGCAGTTGGCATTGGCGAAATAGGCACGGCCCAGGTAATAGAGCAGCTCGGGACGGCGCCGAGCATAGTCGCCGTCATCGGCTAACGGCTTCAGCTCGTCGATGGCATCGCCGTAGAACTCGGCCTTGTAGTCGAGGAAGCCGGTCAGCAGGGCAAAGTCGTGGCCCAGCTTGCCGCCCCAGGTCTGCTCGGGCCAGTCTTCCAGTACCTTGAAGGCGCTGGCGTACTTGTTCTTTTCCACCTCGGCGGCGATGTCTCGATATTCCTCTGTCACTCGTGCGGCAATCGGGGAGGGCAGGTCGGCCGGAATGACGGGGGGAGTGAGCCCGCCAGCGGGGGCCAGGGGAATCTCGGGGTCGCGATCCTCGCGCGTGTCGACCAGGTCGAGGAGAAGGCGAGTGTGGGTCACGCTGGGGTTGGCCTCCCCCTCGGTGCGCTGGGTGGCACTCTCGGCCCGCCCTTGCCAGAGCCTGGCCTCGCGCGCCTTGCCGTGGGCGAGCAGGCTGCGTGCCAGGCCCGCCATGTCGGTGGCTCGGTCGGGTCCGTCGTAGCCGCCCACTAGGCCGCTCAGGTGACCGTATGGCCACATCGGTCCGTAGACTTTGGCCAGATACGGATCATAAGCTTGATAGCGCAACAGATCCCTCGGCGCGGCAAACTCGATCAGGGCATTGTCGTCCGTATTCGAGCGTGCGCCGGCAGTGAAGGATCGCAGCTCTTCGTTCCCTAGCAAGAGGAAGGCGGGTATGTCGTGGGGCGAAGCGAAGCCGGCCCGCTTGGCCTCGGCCGCGGTTGTGGGATCGGCAAAGGCGGCCGCGATGCGCGGTAGGTCGAGGTCGATCGGCTTGGAGCTGGCGATGAGAATGGTATCGGAAGACAGATCCTCGGCGGCAAAGACCATCACGTAAGGGAACTCGTCGGCCAGGGTTCGGTAGATGGCCTTGATGTTCCAGGGAGCCATTTCGTAGAGTTGGGCCCATTGGCAAAAGATCCCGTCGTCGGCCAGTCGCGCCTTGACGGATCGGAAATACTCGCGGGTGAAGAGGTTGGAGACTCCGGTTATCCACGGGTTGGAAGGTTGGCTGATGATTACGTCGAAGGGGTCCTTGCGCTGGCTGAGGAAGTTGCGGCCATCGCCGACTCGGGACTTGACCTGGGGGTTCTCGAGGGGGCGATGGTTGACGTCGTCGAAGAAGCGGGAGGCTTCGTAGATGGCAGGCTCGAGCTCTACTACCTCCAGGCTGGCTATGGGGTATTGCGTGACGGCTCCGGCAGTTACGCCGGAGCCGTAGCCGATCAAGGCGACTTTGGGCGGGTGGTCGTGCGGGTAGAGCAAGAGCGGTAACAGCCCGACGCTTATCTGGGTGGGCATGTCGGCGTCATTCGAGGCGTCGACCTTACCGTTATTCTTGAGGGAGAAGACCTTGCCCCATTGGTCGACCGATACCGTGGTGGCGATGCCGTCTTTGTAATAGACCAGCTTGGGCATCTGCCACTTCTTGCGTTGATGCCGGTGCTCGACCATGTCGATGTAGTCGCGCGCCATGGATATGCGGAAGAAGCCCACGGAAAAATTGGTGAGGTTCCAGCGCGGCAGCGCGAGTGCGGCCAGGCCCATGGCCACTGCCAAGGTCACAGCAGCGAGCTTTCTTGCTCTGGCCAAGCCGGGGGCGGTGGCGAAGAGCAGCACGGCCAAGAGCAGGTCCACCAGGGCGGCCAGGTAGATCCCGCGCTGCAGGCCGCAGCTGGGCAGGATGACAAAGCCCGACAAGAACGAGCCCACGATGGCCCCCACGGTATTGAGGGCGTAGGCGCGGCCCACATCTCGCCCTACCGTGGCGAGATTGCCGGTTACCACGCGCACGGTGAGGGGAAAGATCGCGCCCATGAGAAAGGTCGAGGGCAGCACCGCCAGGCAGGCCAGGCCAAACTGACAGATGAGGACCGCGTCAGCGCCGACCAGGGTCGAAGACAAGAGGTAAGTGAAGACGAAGGGCAAGCGGTCGGTGATGAGGTAGGAGGCGCCGATACAGGCCACGATGCCCAGGTGGGTGAAGGCAAGGCTGCGCACCGGATCGCGCACGCGCGTGGCCAGACGAGCGAAGGCCGCGGAGCCGCTGCCGAGCCCGATCAGAAAGGCCAGCAAGGTGATGGTGAAGGAAAAGACCGAGGATCCGATGAGCACGGCCAAGGCTCGCGTCCACAGCACCTGCAGCACCATGGCGGTGGCGCCCGAAGCTGCAAAGCAGGCCAGGACCGTCCGCCGGCAGGTCACGCTGGGCAGGGGCAAGCGAGGGGCTGCGTCGGGTTGCGTCGCGGCCAGCTCGTCCAGTAACGGATCCGCGGTTCGTCGCCGGTCACCCACCAGGCGCTGGGCGATCAAGATGGCTATGGCCAACGATATGTCGAAGCTTGCGGCCAGCCAATTGGTCCGGCGCACGCCGATGAGGGGCAGGAAGATGAAGCCGGCTGAAAAGGAGCCGGCCACGGCTCCGAACAGGTTGACGGCGTAGAGCGTCCCGAGGCGCAGGCTGATGCGGCCGAGCTCATGCGGCCGGGCAACGAAGTAGCGGGCCAGAATCGGCAGGGTCGCGCCCATGAGTGTGGTAGGCACGATGAGCAGGCCGGCCGAGGCCAGAAAACGCAGCAGCGAGAGCAGGGTGTAGCGGTCGCCGAAGGAGAGCCAGAGCCACTGGTTCAGCCCGGGGTAGAAGCCGATGAGCCAGGGCACTCCGAGGGCGGAGCAGCCGATGATGGCCTCGGTCAAGGCATAGGCTCGTACCGGATCGCGCAAACAATCGCTGAGCTTTCCCGCAAGATAGGAGCCTAGCCCAAGCCCGCCCATGTAAGTGGCCAGCACGGTGGACAAGGCCAGCGCGGTGGAGCCGAACACCAGGGTGAGCATCCGGGTCCAGAGCAACTCGAGAATGAGGCCCGAGGCGCCCGAGAGAAAGAAGCACGAGAGCACGACAGATGGCATGGTCAGCGCAGGGCACCTTTCTAGCACGGGTGGGATTGTTGCCGGCCTCGGCGCGCGCCAAATGCTATAGTCTTTGCTCGATGCGATACGGCATCCTCTCCGACACCCACGCGAACATCGAGGCACTCGATGCGGTGCTCAAGGCGTACGCAACGGAGAGCATCGACAAGTTTATCTGCCTCGGCGATACCGTAGGCTATGGGGCCAGCCCCAACGAGGCGTGCAACCTGATGCGGGCCACGGTGGCGCAGACCGTGCTCGGGAACCACGACGCGGCTGTGTCCGGGCGCATGGACTACTCGTACTACTATCACGCTGCGCGCCATGTCTTGGACAAGCACGCCCAGACGCTCGAGCCGGCCAACATGGCGTGGCTCAAATCGCTGCCCTACGAGTTTCGCGAAAACGGGGTGCTCTTCTGTCACGGCTCGCCCATCAGCGTCGAGGAATTCGACTATATCTTTGCCCGCGATCAGGCCGCGCAGTGCCTGGGCATCTGGGACCGGTTGCCGCAGCTCACCCTGATCGGGCATTCGCACCTGTGCAAGGCCTTTGCCATCAATCCCGAGCACTCGGGCGCGCAGGAGGTGGTAACGCTGAAGTTCAAGCTGCGCGAGGGGTGGAAGTACATCGTCAGCGTGGGCTCGGTGGGCCAGCCGCGCGACTTCGACCCGCGCGCCAGCTACACCATCTACGACAGTGAGAGCAAGACCTTCGAATTCAAGCGAGTGGAGTACGACACCAAGAGCGCCGCCGGCAAAATCCTGGCCTCCGATCTGGAGCCCAATTTCGGCACCCGTCTCTTTCTCGGTATTTGAGGCGGCGTGGCGCGGCCTCCCAGGGTCACAGCCGGGCGGCGGTGACGTCGATGCCGGTAGCGCGGCTGAGCTGCGCGGCCGCGATGTTGAAGTCGTATATGCTCTGCATGAGGCGGATGCGGGCCTGGAAGAAAGCGAGCAGGGCATCGGAGAAGTCGCGTGCTTCGGCCAAACCAACCGCCAGATTCTGCGCCACGGCCGCCACCCACTGCCGGCCGGCCTTTTCCCCGACCTTGGTCGTGCTCATGCGGCTTTCGGCTTCCTTGAGCTCGGTGGTGGCCTTCTCGACGTCGAAGGTGATACCGGTCATGGCCTCGCGCCTCGTCTGCTCGGCCTCTTCCGCCTCGGCGCGCAGGCGAACGGCATGGGCATTGCGCACGCCCAGGTCCAGCGGCCAGCGGAAGCCCGCGGCTACTGCTCCACCCGCAACATGGAAGGGGTCATTGGCAAAGGCATTGTGGGGGGTGTCCACGCTGCTGGCGTAGGCATAGGTCGCGGTGCCGACCAGGAAAAGGTCGGGGTACTGCTTTTTGGTCTCGAGGTCAGCCAGGGCGCGCTTGGCCGCCACCATGTACTCGAGGGCCCTGACCTCGGGCCGTGAGCGCTGCGCTTCCTCTTCGTACTGGGGCAGGCTGCGGCCCGGTACGCTGAGGGCGGTCAGGGCCTCGGCGTCGATGTCGAGATCGGCTGGGGCACCCGGGCCGATCAAGGCGCGCAGGCCGCTCAGCGCGAGATCGCGTCCGCGCTTGGCTTCGAGCAGGCGGGCATCGATGTCCGCCCGCATGGTGCGCAGGCGCAAACGGTCGGTGACGCGGGCATCGCCGGTGCCCTCGGCCAGCTCCTTCTCGATCTTCTCCTGGGCCGAATCGAGGTACCCGCTGCCCTCTTCCAGGGTGGCGACGATCTCGCGCGCCAGCTTGGCCGCCCAGTAGGCCTTACGCACGTTGAGCTCGAGGTCGGCCCATAGCCCATCTTCGCGGCTCTGCGAGGCCTTGATCCCGGACTCGGCGGCCGCAACCCCGGCGGAAAGCTTGCCGAAGGTGTAGATGGGCTGCACCAGCTTGAGCTCGGTGCGGGTGTAGACCCCGGCCGGGGTGATGGCACTCAGTATGTTGGAGGGGCTGTAGCCGACGGCATTGGTCTGGATGCAGGTGTCCTGAGACGAGCCAGAAAACTTGTAGCCGGTGGGGTTGCCATTGCCATCGAGGATCTCGGGTTGACTGCAGTTGATCTTGGGAGCCTGGGCTAGGGTCGAGTTGAGCTCTCCCGAGGGCATGTAGCTCCGTCTCGCCTCGAGAAGCTGGGCCGCGATGCTGGCGGTTGCCTGTGCGCCTGCCGCCAGCCCGGGATTGCCCTTGTGCGCGAGAGCCAGCATCTCGTCCAGGCTGTACGGCCGCGCCGCCGCCGGCCTGGGCGGGCAGGTGAAGACCAGCAGGATCAGGCTCGGGAGGAGAAGGTTCTTCATGGCGATTGGGGGGAGGTGGGTTGGCGGTTGACCGAAGGCGGTTGACCGAAGGCGGTTGACCGAAGGCGGTTGACCGAAGGCGGTTGACCGAAGAAGGAGTCGCATGATACCGCAAACCAACCATGAAGAGTCGCTCCCAACCGCGCCATACCGTGGCGGCCACCCGTGTTGAAACCGCTCACGCGGTGTTACCTGGCCACACCAATGCCATGGGGACCCTCTTTGGCGGGGTGGTGATGCAGTGGATTGACGTGGCGGCGGCTATAGCCGCGGCGCGCCACGCCAGGGGCCCGGTGGCAACGGCTTCCATGGACCGGCTACATTTCTTGCGCCCGGTCCGGGCCGAGGAGTTCGTGGTGGTCAGGGCCGAGGTTAGCTTCGCGGCGCGCACCTCGGTCGAGGTGGAGGTCGAGGTCCTCGCCGAGGACCCCTGGACGGGCGAGCGCGCGCCGGCTACCCACGCGTTCCTGACCTTCGTGGCGCTCGACGAGGCGGGCCGGCCCCGCCGGGTGGCTCCGCTCGTGCTCAGAACGGCGGAAGAGAAGCGGCGTTTTGCCGAGGCCAAGAAGAGGCGGGCCGCCCGCTTGCGGGAGCGAGCGGAACTCGGTGGGCTCCGCCAGCATCCAAGGTGAGCTATGCCGTCGGCCTCTGAGCTGCAAGCGATACGCGAAGCCGCCGTGTTGACGGAAGGCGCTGGCCACGACATTTTGCGCGTGACCGGCAACGACCGTGTCGGTTTCTTGCAGCGGATCAGCTCGGGCAAGGTGGCCGGGCTGGAAGTCGGCCAGGGTGGGCCGACTCTCCTGCTCGATGTGCGCGGGCGGGTGTTGGCCGAATTGCGCATCTTCGTGCGCCAGAGGAGCATACGCATCATGGTTCCCTCCGGGCAGGGGCAGTTGGTGGTGGATGGGCTATCGAGGTACGCCGTCATGGACGACTTCCAGATCGGGCTGGAGAGCGACTCGGCAGCGCTGGCTTTGCTCGGGCCCCGGGCCGGTACGGCCCTGGCCGCAGTCGGAGTATCGGTGCCACCCGAGCTGATGGCAGCGCCGCCCTATACCAATCGCGAGGTGGCAGGGCAGGCCGATGCGCCGCTGTGGTTGGCGCGTGTGCGGGCCATGGGTACGGATGGGCTATGCTTGGTGGCTGGGCGGGCCACGAGTGAGGCGCTAGTGCAAGCCTTGCTGGCCAATGGCATCCCCCGCCTGTCCGACGAGATGGGCGAGGCATTGCGTATCTTGGCCATGGAGCCCAGGCAAGGCGCCGAGATCACTTCAGACCGTTTTCCTGTAGAGGTTGGCCTGGGCGGAGCCATCGACCATGGCAAGGGCTGCTACGTCGGTCAGGAAACGATCGTGCGCATGCGCGACCGGGGCAATGTGCGTAAGCGTCTGGTGTTGTTACGGCTGCGCGACCTCGTCTTGCCCAAGGCTGGGGCCAAATTGGTCGCGCCCGGGCAGCCCAACGCTGGGGTGGTAACCAGCTCCGCCCAGATCCCGGGGGAGACGCCGGTGGCTCTGGCCATTGTGGCCACGGCGGTTCCGATCGGCGCCGCCGTCGATCTCCATGACGAAGGTGGTGTCCATCCCGCCGAAATCGTCAGCGAAGCCCCGCCCTGGGGCTAAGATGAATCCGTGCACAGAGTGGCCGCGATCCGAGCTCGGCTAGCCGGTTTATCGGATAGCGGCGCGGTTGCCGTGTGCGCGACGCTCTTGTTCGTGCTGTCGGCCTGGCCGCTCGTCTTGGTTGAGGTGCCGCCCCTGCAGGACCTGCCCAACCACGTTGCCACCTCCCACATCATAGCTCATCCCGACATCTATCCCGAGTACGTGTTCAACGGTTTCTGCAAGTCCAATTCGCTCCTGGCGCTTTGGCTTTACTTGCTGGGCGGGCTCGGCCTCTGGCCCGCGGCGCGCGCCTTCACCGCTTTGGTGCTAGCCATGGCCGCGGTGGCCCTGCCGACCTTCCAGTTGCGCTTTGCCGGACGGCGGTCGCTCTACGCCGGAGCCACATTCGCCTGGCCGCTCGTGCATGGCTTCTTCGTGTCCATGGGTATGCTAAATTTCAGCTTCGCCTGGGCGCTCTCGCTGCTCCTGCTCG
>CAWKJE010000013.1:0-36281 GCA_963849735.1 uncultured delta proteobacterium | reverse complement strand
GTACCTGGCCAAAGGCCGCAGTGTTTATGTCGAGGGACGGCTACAGACCCGGTCCTGGGACGACAAGGACGGCAAAAAGCGCTACAGCACCGAAGTGGTGGCGGAACGGGTGGTGTTTCTCCAGGGTGCGGGCGGGGGCGCGGGCGGTGCGGATAGCGCGGTGGGCGGTCGGGGCAAGCGCGGCTTTGGCGAAGAATCTCCCGCATCCCCTCCGGCCGCCGAGGCGCCGGCCGCTCCGCCTCCGGGGGATGATGACATTCCGTTCTAGAGCGGCGTGGCGGCGGACTACGGAGGCGACGGCGGCAAGTGATGGGGGCCGTGGGCCGCGAGCATGAGGCAGGCCGCCCTCTGCGCTCTGGCCGGGGCGATTCTCTGCCTCGATGTGGTCGCTGCGGATGACCAGTATCCGCGCTCGCCTCGCGAGGTTATAGGTGGTGCTGCTGGCCGGGCCGGGGCGGCCGCGGTTGGCGGTGTGACGACGGCAGGCGCGGTTGGCGCGGCGGGGGCGGTTGGCGCGGCGGGGGTGGAGCCAGGAGAGTCGGCCGGCCATGCTCCCGGCTTTCCGCTGTTTCTCCGGCCGTTGCCCGGCGAGCATGTGACCCCGCCCGCTGCTTGGTCGCGCTGGGGGCGTAGCCTACTGCTCACTTTTGACGATGGGCCCAACCTGGTCGGCACCTCTTTGATCCTGGATGAGCTGACCCGACGCGGCGCCAAGGCCATTTTCTTCGTCAACGCTCATCACATCGTGCGCAATCGGCCAGAAGATCTGGCGCGTCGCGATCTCCTGCGTAAGCTGGCCACGCACGGGCACTTGGTCGGCAATCACACCATGAGCCACCAAGACCTGTGCCGCGAGCCGGGTGTGCTCGCCGCCGAGATCGATGGCGCCTCTGAGCTGATCGCCTACGCTACCTCGGTCAGGCCAATGCTCTTCCGCTCGCCCTACGGTGCGCGTTGCCGGGCTCTCGACCGGGCCTTGGCCGAGCGCGAGATGATCCAGGTCGGCTGGAATCTCGATCCACAGGAGTGGCAGGGCGAGGACGAGGACGCTATCGTCGCGCATGCTACCGTGGGGCTGCGACGTGCCACGGGACCGGTGATCCTTCTCCTGCACGACCGCAGCGTGGCCGCCGTGCATGCCTTGGCGCGCATCCTAGACTTTGTCGACGCCGAGAACGTACGAGCTGACCGCACGGGTAAAGCGCCCATCCGGCTGGTCGACTACCGGGTGCTCTTGCCGCCCGAGCCTCTAGCGGAGAGCGGGCTCGCAGGGTGGGGCCGCTCCTTCCTGTCATCGCTGGGCGCCCTGGCGGGCCTGGCCGATTCCGTCTCGTGGTGAGCCGGTCCGTAATCGACGAAGAGGCTGGTTTCGTGACGAGCCCGTCCGGAATCGGCGGTCGATTGGAGAAGGCGGGTTAAAGTTGTAGATTTGGCCAGGCATGGCCAACACGGTCCTCATCGTCGATGACGAAAAGAACATTCGCCGCACCGTGCGCATGGTGCTCGAGGGTGAGGGTTACACGGTGGACGAGGCTTCGAGCGGAGAAGAGACCTTGGCGCGCTTGCCTGACATCGCGCCTGATGTGGTATTGCTGGATATCCAGTTGCCCGGCATTTCCGGCCACGACGTGATGGAGGCGCTGGCCAAGACCCGGGCGCAGGAGGAGGCTAGCCGAGCCCAGGTCGAGCCGGTGGTCATCATCATCTCGGGGCATGGCACTCTTGCCGATGCCGTGCGCGCTACCAAGGCGGGCGCTTACGATTTTCTGGAAAAGCCCCTCGATCGGGAGCGCTTGATGGTGACTTTGCGGAACGCGCTGGAACGCCGGGCGATGGTGCGCGAGGTGGCGGGATTGCGGGCCTTGGCGGAGGGCAGGTTTGAAATGGTGGGTCAAAGCCCGGCGATGGCGGCCCTCTATGCCCAGATCGCAAAGGTGGCGCCGACGCGCACTCGCGTGCTCATCACCGGGGAGTCGGGCACGGGCAAGGAGCTCGTGGCGCGGGCCATCCATCGCGAGAGCAATTTGCGCGAACGGCCCTTCATCAAGGTCAACTGCGCCGCCATCCCGCCTGAGCTCATCGAGTCCGAGCTATTCGGCCACGAGCGCGGCGCTTTCACCGGCGCGGCGGCCAGGAAGCGGGGATTGTTCGAGCTGGCTGATGGCGGGACGATTTTTCTCGACGAGATAGGGGATATGAGCTTGTCCGCGCAGGCCAAGGTCTTGCGGGTTTTGCAGTCGGGCGAGCTCTCACGGGTGGGCAGCGAGAGCACGCTCAAGGTCGAGGTGCGGGTGCTGGCCGCCACCAACCGCGATCTGCAAGCCGGAGTTGCAGCCGGGCAATTTCGTGAGGACTTGTACTTTCGCTTGGCCGTGGTACCGCTGCGCGTGCCTCCGCTGCGCGAGCGGGCGCAAGACATCCCCTTGCTGTGCCAGGCCTTCGTGGCCCAGATCGCACGCGAAAACGGGCTGCACGAGAAGACCATTGCTAGCGAGGCCCTCGCGATCTTGTCGGCCTATAGCTGGCCGGGTAACGTGCGCGAGCTGCGCAACGTCGTCGAGCGCTTGGTCATCCTGTCCGATGACAATATCGGCGCCGGGGACCTGCCGGAAGAGATCGCAGCCGAGGCTGCGCGACCGAGCCTGGCCGCGGCCGCGCTGGCCGGCTTCGAGCTACCGCCGGAAGTCAAGAGCTTGCCTTTGCGTGAGCTGCGCGATCTGGTCGAACGGCAGTACGTGCGCGCCAAGCTCGACGAGAATGACTGGAATATCTCGCGCACCTCTCAGGTGCTGGGCCTCGAGCGGACCAACCTGCACAAGAAGATGAGGGCGCTCGGGATCGTGCGCGATGATCGGCGCGAGGGATCGACGAAGTGATCGGCGCTCGGCCCGGTCCAGGTGACGATAGCGTGAATCGTAACGCGGACCCGCCGGCTGGGCTTCGCATTCCGCCAAGTTCGTGCTAGCTCTTGGGCATGCCAGAACGTAAGGCTCGCGCCCGGGTAGCCGTGCAGACCGCCAGTCAGAAGATCGAGAAGATGCTGGGCGATAGCCCGGCCTATCGCAAGGTCGAGGACGGCCTCTTCGCCATCAAGCAGGGTAGCTCTATGATCATGATCAAGGTGCATCCCTGGAAGGACCGCGCCTTGGTCCGCCTGGTGGCTCAGCTGGTAAAAGGGGTGAGCATGGAGTGCATGCTCGCCGTGGATCTCTTGCAGCTCAATGCGGTCCTACGTTTCGGCGCTTTTGCTTTTGTCCCGGAAGGGCAGGCCATCGTCTTGTGCCACACCCTGCTCGACCGTGACCTGGGTGACCGGGAGGAGTTCACCGAGACCATCCGGGATTTCGCCTTCGTGGCGGATGAATACGACGACCGCATCGCTGCCCGCTACGGCGGCCAGACCATGGAAGACCTCATGGAGGAGAGCGTGATCGCCCGCATGAGGCAGGTTACCGGCCCCGATCCGGGCTGACGGCGCGCCTGGCAGTTGCCAGACCATGCGCAGCGCACCGCGTGGCGGTCGGCTCGCCCCCAACCGGGCCAACCGTTGTGAGATTGTGGATGTTGCTCTGGGGGGCGTATCATGGCGACGAACCATGGCGGAGCCGGTGGCCGTTACACTTGAGGTGGCACCCAAGGTGGACCGTCCCTTGCGTTGGCCAGTCTCGCTCTTGTTCGGGGTGGCACTGGGAGCCGGGTGTCTGCCCCCGCCGCCGATTGTGCGCATGACTCCGCTGGCGGATAACCTGCTGTGGGTGGGCGGCGTACCGGCCGTGGTCAAAGAGGGCAAATCCGCCCGGGTGGGCGTCGCCTTCGTCCAGCAACGCGACAATCTGGCCAGCTTTCACGTGGAGATTGAGAACCTCTCGACCATGCCTATAGAAGTTGGGCCGGCTAACTTCTACTGGGCGGCTTGCATGCGCTCGCAAGACGGCACGAAGCGCACATGTGGGCCGTCCCACTGGGTCACCAATCCCGAGAAGGTGCTACTCGACCTGGACATCGCTCGGGCTCGGCAGGAAGCTGACGCCGAAAACCTGCAGGCCTTTGCGGGAGCTTTCTGCCTGCTCGATCTGGCCGGGGCGTTGGGGACAGGCGCCAAGCATGCTCCCATGGCCAAGGTGGCGGGGGCAGTGGCGCCGATTGTCGCTATGAGTCTCGACCGCGCGCAAACCCAGGCGGCGGATTACCAGGCGGAGCAAGCGAGCTGGGAAGGCTCCGCGCTACGCAAGACCACGCTGCCGCCGGGTGGTCGGGTGACGGGGCTCGTGTACCTCACCCGCGACACCAGCGCCAACGAGGTGAGCTTGCAGAGCCGGATAGCGGGCGAGATCCTCGAGCTCACCTTCGCACAAACCCTGATCGATACCCGCCGGCCCCACCCCACCGCCGAGCAGATGTTCCCCGACCGCGACTGGCGCGGCCAGTGAACCAGCGCGAGCTGGGACCGCGCAACGGCTCTGCATTCCGAACCTCTGCCGCTCGGGCTGCTGCAAAGGCGCCGCGGCGGAGAGCCCGACGCTAGCGGGAGGGCGGATCCGCCGAAGTTGACGGGTCGGGCGGGGGAGCCCTGCGCGGAAACGGGGGTGGGCCCGGGGGTGGCAACGGCGGCTCGCCTTGTTGTTGTTGCGATCGCTGTTGCTGGAGCTGTCGTTGCTGCTGGAGCCACATCTGGCGCTCATTCCGCTCGATCATGATCTCGTGGCGTATGCGGTTGTCGGCCATGGCCTGGGCCTCGCGACAGCGTGCGGTGCGGCCGAAACCCACTATGGACGAGCTTCCCCACAGAACGGCCGAACCCACCGCGCCCGCTACGAAAGCGGCCTGGTTGGGGCCACCCTTGTTCGCGATGGCCACGTCGCCGATGGTATTGAGGGTGCCGTAGACAATATCGAAAATCGGCCAACCGTTGCTGGTGGTACAATCGAATGACTCCATCTCCTCGTGGCGATCGGGCGGGCCGCTGACGAAAAGATAGGAGCAGGCGCTCGAGGATAGGCCGAGCAATATGAGCGTGGCGAGGTGTAGGGTCCGGTAAGCTACTGTCATGGAGGCTCTCTCGATTGTAGGTTGCGCCATGGGTGCTGTTGGTCATGGCGGCGGGGTTGGTCCTGGCTAGCGTGGGCGCGCCGGAGCGGCAGACAACCGACTGTCTCCCCTATTGGGCAAGAACATTGGCTTAATGTCAATATGATTGCAATTGTCTCGCAGTCGCTTGCACGTGGCGCAGGTGGCAAGTGGGGAAGTGTAGCTCGGGAGCACACATTGAGCAGACATTGAGCAGCCATTGAGCAGCCATTGAGCAGACATTGAACAGCCATTGAGCAGCCATTGCACACATGGGGGCCAGCGGCCGACGGCCCGACTATGAGGGCGGCTATGGCCGCGAGCACAGATAGTCGGTGGCGGTGGTGGCGGAATCGGCGCCGCCGGCGCAATTGGCGTGACACGAGATGCAGGTTTGCAGCTGGCCGTCCTGCAGGATGTGGTGCTGGGCGTCCAGACTCTGCCAGCGCCAATCGTTGGCGGCGGGGGCGTAACCGGAAGGCTCTTTGGCCATGACGTAGTAGCTGCTGGCATCTATGCCGCTGTTGCCGTCGCAGGTCGCGTCGCTGCCATACTGGGCGGCTATCACCACGCTGCCCGCGGGAAGGGGATAGGTGGCGGCCAGATAGGGAGGGGCGGCAACCGGGTTGGCCCAGACATCCATGTAGCTGCCGTTGTGTCCCACGTTGAGGCGGCAGTCGCGCACCGACTCGAAATTGGTGGGGAAGGTGAGCGGGAGAAAGCTGCTGGTTTGGGGCGAGCTGTTCTGGAAGCAGCCCGCGAACAGCAGGGCCGAGGCCGCGGAGGCCGCCAAAGCCGCGAAGAATAGCCGCATGCCCATAGGCTAGTGCTAGTCCTCCGCCTCGGCCACTTCCACTCGGTTGCGCCCGTTGGCCTTGGCGTGGTACATCGCGGTGTCGGCCAGACGGAGGAGGAGGTTTTCCCGTCGGCGGCGATTTCCGCTCGGCGCCAGGTGGTCGCGGTAGGAGGCGACGCCGATGGAGGCGCGTACACCGGGCAGCGGCGTGGCCCGCTCCACCGCTTCGGTGTCGCTGTCGAAGAAGGAGGACGTTTCGATGACGTGGCGGAGCAGCTCGGCGCTTTGCACTGCGCGTTGCAGGTCGGCGCCGGGTAAAATGGCGACGAACTCGTCGCCGCCGTAGCGGGCCAGTACCGTCGCGGGCGGAGAATTTTCGGAGAGCAAGCGGGCGACTTCGCGCAGGGTCCAGCTTCCCGCTATGTGTCCGAAGCGGTCGTTGACCAGCTTGAAATGGTCGAGGTCGATGAAGAGCAGCGACAGGTCGGTGGCGTTGTGGTCGGCATGCGCGATTTCGTCCTGCAAGCGCACGTGGAAGTAGCGGCTGTTGAAGAGGCCGGTTAGGTGGTCGAGACGAGCCATGGCCCGTGCGCGCAGCGCGTCTAGCGCATTCTGGATCGACGACGACATGTAGGCGGCAAAAATGCGCAAGAGCTCGTGGTCGCGGGCCGAATAGGGACTGCCCGAGCGGCGGTTGGTCAGCTCCAGCACCCCGCAGATGGCTTCCCCCACCAGAACGGGCACCCCGATAACCGAGACCGGGGTGGAGGAGGCCGCGCGCCCGGTAAGCATGAGCAGCGGATCGTCGGGCTCTAGGTGGTCACTGCGGTAGGGCATGCCGGAGCGGTAGATCTGACCGGCCAAGCCGCGATCGGAAGGGACGCGCTTGCCTAGCAGCCGCCCCGAATCTGGCCCATAGGAGGCGATGAAGGTCAGGCGAGGGGTGCGCACGCCGGCCAGGGTGGCGCGGGGATCGTCGAGGAGAATGCCGCCGGCCTCCGAGGGTACGAAATCATTGGCGCGCTCCAGGATCTCACGTAGCGTTGCGTCCAAGCGCACGTCCCAGCGTTCCGGGTCGGGATCGCGGCGCGAGCGCACGAAGAACCGGGTTATTTCCTCGGCCGAGAGGGTCTGGATGGGGCCGGGCTCCACCACGGGGTTGGGAATCGACATCTCCTCCGCGAGCTGGCTTTGGGGAATGGCGCTCGGGCCTGCGCCGGCCGGCGAGGCAACCGTGGCCACCGCCAGGTTGTCTAGTCTCGCCTTTACGTCGAAGTCGACCACGCGTGATCTCGGGTTAGCGAAGTTGCTGCTGGCGCCCGGAGGCCCCCTACATTTATACCACTCCAGCTGCCTCGGGATCGCGACTGCCATGGTAGGTCTGGCGCAGCCGGATGCGCCGCTCCACGTCAGTCAAGATTAGCTGAGCCACGTCCATGTGGTACACCTCGCGCAGCGAATGGATGCCTCCGGGGGAAAACGCGTTGAGCTCGAGAATCTTGCCCCCCGCCAGATCGACGCTGACGAAATAGAGACCGTCGGCCAGTAGCTTGGGTCGCAATAACTCGCACACCCGCTCCTCGGCCGCGCCCAGGGCGCAGCGCCGGCGTGCGGCGCTCCTCGGCCGCCTGCCTTCGCCTAGTCCGGGCTGGCGGCGATATATCGCCACCTGATGGCCGTCGCGTATGGGTTCGCCCGCCAGCAGGAGAAGGCGCTTTTCTCCCGCCTCGGCCTCGTCGAGGTACTCTTGCGCTATGGCATAACCGCTGTCGGTGATGGCCGTTATGATGGGGTTGAGATTGCGGGTGTGACCACGGCGGACGCGAAAGACCTTTTCCCGCCCGGCGTGGGCCAGGGGCTTGAGCACGGCGTTCCCGTCGAGCTCGCGCAGGAAGGCCTTGATCTTGTCGGGCGAGCGCGAGACCAGGGTACGGGCGTAGACCGAGGGCGGCAGATCGGACAAGTATAGCCGGCCCCAGGCGCGGAACACCCCCTCCGGATCGTTGACCACGAAAGTCCCTCCCAGACGCAGCCGCCAGCAGAAGTCGAGCAAGGGCGAGGGCGGCGAGCCGGGTGGCTCACGCATGGGGTTGTGGCGTATGAACACGGCCTCGAAGCCCGACAAGCTGTCGTCCTCCCGCACGGCGTTGTCGGAGACCAGGGCACGGTAGTAGTCGGCGGGTCTGGGGTAGTCGCCCGCGCGCACGCGCAAGGTAGACGCGAACACGCTGCCATCGTCGAGGAAGGACAGGTTATCGGGCAGGACGAAACGGACCTCGTGCCCGCGCAGGTGGGCTGTCCAGGCCAGATAGATGCCCGCGAAGGTGGGCTGCAGGGTGGCGAGGGGGCCCACCAGAAAGCCGATACGCATGGCGACGATCCTCTAACTCTTTTGCTCCTGGGCGGCCCGATGACGCGCGAGCATCGCCTTTAGCTGGTCGAGCGGCAAGGCGGGAGCGAAATGATCAGACTGGCCGAGCATATCTTCGGCCGCGCACAGGGCGTTGACGATGGCCTCCTCGGTGCACTCGACCACGGCCTCGTAGAGATCGTCGCAGGCATCGTCGAGGAGGACTTCGAGGATGTGGGTCGTGCGTGAGGTGGTGCGCGGAACTTTGTTCGCGGTGGAGAAGCCCATTACGATCTCACCCGAGGCGTGCGCGGCGAACGAGCCGACGCGGCCTATGCCCAGGGCGGCGCGCTTGCATAGGCGGGAAATCTGGGAGGACAGGAGAGGTGCGTTGGTGGCCAGCACGGTGATGATGGAACCGGCATTGCGCGAGCGCTTGTCCTCAGCGAAAGCGGGCGCCAGGATCTCGCCTACCGGTACCCCGGCAATGCACAGTGAGCGCATGAGCCCGAAGTTCGACTGTACCAGCACGCCCAGGTCGTAGACCTGACTCTCTCCCTCGCCCGGCCGGCATGCCGTAACCCGCCGAGAGCTGGTGCCTATGCCGGCTTTGAAGTCGCAGGTGATGAGCCCGGTGCCGGCGCCCACCGAGCCTTCGGCTACCGGGCCCGGGCTCGCCTGCTCGATGGCGTGGTAGACGTGCTCGGAGCGGAGGTGCCGACCGACGGCATCGTTCAGCCAGGAATCGTCACACTCGCCTACGATGGGAATGATGGCGTCGTACTCGCGGCCTATCCCGGGGAAGCGACGGGTCATCCATTTTACCGTGGCGTCGGAAACCTTGCCCACCGACATGGTGCTGGTGAGGAGAATGGGGGTTTCGAGGAGACCCCACTCGTCCACCTGGGTCAGCCCCGATACTTCGCCCGCTCCGTTGAGGACGAAGGAACCGGCCAGCACACGTTCGGCGAAGATGGGGTCGGGCGGCAGGATGGCGGTTACACCCGTGCGCACGGGGCCTCGGCCCACGATCAGTGGCCCCTCACCCTCGATCAAGGTGGTGTGTCCCACCCGAACCCCGGGTACGTCGGTTATGGCATTGGCCGGACCAGTCGGCATGCGGCCGATGGCGAATCCCAGCTCGCGCAGGCGTGAACGCACCCGATCTCCCGTCAAGAGTTGGGCGGTAGAATCGGCGGCACGCCTTCGGCGACGGACGACGTCTTGGCTTCGGGTCGGCCCCCGTTCTCGGATTTGCCATTGTCCTTGCCGCCCTCCCGCGCGCTCTCGCCGTTGCCGTTGCCGTTGCTCGGCGCCCGCGCCGCTTCCGCCTCGCGAGCCTCGGCTCGGCGCTTTTCCCGCATGCGCTTGAGCCCGCCCGCGAGGATCTCTCCGATGAGCGAGCGGTAGTCGATGTTGGCCGCCTTGGCGATGAGGCAGAGATTGGAGTAGCCAGGCGTGAGCCCAGGCAAGGGGTTTACCTCGAGGACGTAGATCTCGCCCGCGTCGTCCATGCGCAGGTCGACCCGCGCCACATCCCGACAGTCGAGCGCGACGAAGGTCTCGCGCGCGATGCGCTCCATGGATCTGAGCTCGGTCGGAGTCAGGTGGGCGGGACACTCATAGAAGACGTGCTTCTCCCACTCCTGCTTGATCTGGTAGTCGTATACTGGCCTCGGGTTGCCTTTGTCGCGGAAGATGATCTCCATGGGCGGCAACACCCGCGGGCGCTTGTCGCCGAGCAGACCCACGGTGAATTCGCGGCCAGCGATGTAATACTCGATGAGGGCGGGTTGGCGGTACTTCTCCACCAGCTCGCGCACCACCTGGCGTAGGGATTCCTCATCGTCCACCACCGAGGCATGCGCGCTTACCCCCTTCGATGAGCCTTCCTGGTTGGGCTTGACGATGAGGGGGAACTTCATTCTGGGATGCAGGCGCTCGCGGCCGGTTTCCATCACCTGGAACTCGGGGGTGGGAATGCCATGCTGGCGCAGGACGCGCTTCGACAAAGCCTTGTCGAGGGCGATCGATAGCGTGGCGGCGTCCGAGCCGGTATAGGGGATGCCCATCAGCTCGCATAGGGCCGGGACGGCTGCTTCCCGGTTCCGCCCCGAAACTCCCTCGGCGATGTTGAACACCAGGTCCAGGCGGGCGTCCATGAGCTGGCGGGGCAGCTCGGCGGTTGCCTCGAGCGGCACCACCATGTGACCGTAGCTCTCGATGCCGTCGCGGATGGCGTTTATGGTCTCCGGGGCGTCGTACTCGGCCTCGGTGTCGTCGCCACCGCGCGAATCCACCCGCTTCACGTTGTAGCTGAAACCGATGCGCAAGGCCTCGGGTTGTCGCTTGCGCCGGCCCACCTGGGGCACCATCAGGCCTTGCCGGCTTGCCGCACTGGTCACCACGGCGGCCAACGTGGCCTCGTAGTCGAGACCTTCTCTGGCTGCGGCAGAGAAGGTGCTCCCGCCCGGCTCGAGAGAGGGCAGCGCGTTGATTTCCAGCAGAAAGATGCGGCCATCGTCGGCCAGGCGGAAGTCGACCCGGCACAGATCCCGGACACCCAGGGTGCGGATCGCCACCTTGGTGAGCGCGCGCAGGCGCGCCACCACGTCGCGCTGCAGATCCGGGGGGCAGCGCACTTGCACCCGGCCTGCCTCGCTGGATTTGAGCCGGTAGTCGTAAATGTTGAAGCGAGTCTTGGCGCCAACATCGATCACGTAGTCCACCGGTGTGAGCACGCCGTCGTCGTCACCCACTCCCTCCACGAAAGGAACGGTAACGTCGGTGCCGGGGACGAATTCCTCGACCAACACCCCGGCGGGATATCGGCGCAGGGCACGGGGCAAAAGCTCGCTCAGGCTGCGCAGGTCGCGGGCGACCGCGTCGTCGGTGATGCCTTTGGACGAGCCCTCGAAGTTGGGCTTGACGATCACGGGGTAGGCCAGGCCAAGCAGGCCGACGTCGCGTCCTCGCTGCATATCGTCGGGCACGACCATGCGAGCGCGCGGGGTGTCGATCCCCTGCGCGGCCAGGACAAGCTTGGTCATCCACTTGTCCAAGGTCACCGTCATCACGTAGGCGTCCGAGCCAGTGTAAGGGAAGCCCAGCTCCTCGAAGAGAGCCGGATAGAACGCCTCGCGGCTGCGCCCGCGCCGTCCCTCCGCGGTGTTGAAGATCAAATCGGGGGCGAAAGACTCGATACGCGCGGCCAGGTGCGACGCCGGACCGGTAACCTCGATCTTCTCGACCTCGTGACCACCGACGCGGAGCCCGTTGGCAATCGCGTCGACGGTCGCTATGCTGTCAAATTCTGCCTCCTCTTCGCTGTCGGTAAGACGGAGGTTGTGGGTAAATGCGATCTTCACGCTATGGTCGGCGCCCGTATGGGCTCGCTTTCTCGTACCGACTTATTAAGCAAGAAGCTCCCCTTCCCGTCAACCAACAACGACGTGTGGCACTGCCCTCGCCTCTCACCCCAGGAGAATGCCGCCATGGCTGCGTAGCGCTCCCGCCACTTTGTCGGCCAGCAGCTTGAGGTCTTGGCTGGGGCGCACCAGATATGCGTCCACTCCCAGCTCGAATGCCTCCTTGACGGTTTCGTACGATGGATAAGCGGTGTAGAGCACGGAGGCGCAGTGGGGCAGGAGGTGTTGCGCTTGCTCGATCACGCGCAGGCCCGACATGCCGGGCAGGTTGCGATCGGCAATGACCAGGTCGAAACGCGATTGCCGCAAGAGTGCCAAGGCTTGTTCTCCGTTGGCCGCCCCCGTTACCTCGTGGGTACGTCCGAGGAACTCGGTGATAAGCTGCCGGCGACTGGGGTCGACCTCGACCACCATTATGCGCGCCTGCTCCTCCCCTTTGCCGGCTTCCCGGCTGCGGGCCAGCTGCTCATTGCGTCGTGACAAGGCGCGCCTGATGCGAAAACGCAAGGCCTCCGCATCGCGTATCGGCTTCTCGATGTAATCCTGGGCGCCGATTTCCAGCGCGCTCACCGCCGAGTCGTAAGAAGAGTAGCCGGTGATTATGACCACCGCGGGCGCGGGGTCGAGCCCGCGCGCGACCCTCAGCACCTCCAGCCCCGACGCGCCTGGCAGATTCTTGTCGGTGAGCACGAGGTCGAAGTTGCGCTTGCGCATGAGCTCGACGGCTTCCTCGGCGGAAGCGGCCGTGGTCACGCGGTAGCCGCTGCGGCGCAAAAGCTCGCGCAGGACCGTCAGCACTACCACTTCGTCGTCCACCACCAGGACCTCGTGTGCCGAGGGGACGAATGCACCCGAATCACCGGACGTGGCATCGGCGATCAAGCTGGCGTCGAGATCGAGGCTGGGCGAAAGCACCGGACGCGGCGGTCCTTCCATGACCCCGAAACGCGTCAAAGTCTCCGAGAGCTGCCGGCCGGTTAGCTCGGCCCGCCGCCGGTTGGCTACCGCCGCGACCAAGTCCGCCAGGTGAGGGAGAAAGTCCCGGCCCACGTAGGCGCGGGCGCCCCCGTACATCGCAGTACATAAGCGTTCTCGCGTGGCAGCGTTGTCAACAGCTATCACGGCGGCGCCCGCCGAGCGCTCGCGCGCTTCCCGCAGGCGGAGCTCGACTCGGTCCGCCGCGTCGAGCGCCACCACAGTGGCGTCGGCTTGCCCCTTCGATGGGCCACCTCCTGCTACGCGGGCGAGCTCGCTATCGCCGACGACTACCACTGCCGGCGCTTGCCTGCTCGTCTCCAGCAGAGCGACCAGGGCCGCTTCGAGGCCCGGCTCGGCCGCGCGTAGCACAGCGCGATGGTCGGCGATGACTCGGCCGAGCACGGCCGCCCTGGTCCGTGCCCGCCGGCACGACGCCAGATACCTGAGATGGGCGCGCACCAGGGCATCGCTGGTGGGGAGGGGCCGCGGCAGCACCGCTGCTACGCCCACGCGTAACAATGCGGCCACGCGCGCCGGGGAGCCCTCGACCAGCGGAACCAGATCGGCCGAGGGGCAGAGCTCGCGGGCCTCGCCCCAGAAATCTCCGTCGCCGTCCTCGTCTTCGCTCAGCACCACCACTTCGAACGCCTCCTCGGCCAGCCTCTCCCGCGCCGCCCGGGACGAGGGGAGCTCGACCACTTCCCCCTCCGCGGCCAGGGCCGCCACCACGCGCGTGCGCTCGGATGCCGTCGCGATACCGACCAAGAACTTTTCCTTGGTAGCGCGTGCGGCCGCGCGCAGCGCTTCGGCGACTTCCTGGTAGCCGGTTTCGGCCATCTCGCTGGCTATTGTACGGTAGGTTCGGGCGGAGGGCGACTCATGCCAGGGCGCGCAATCCTTCGCGGTCCGACAAGATGACCCTTCTACCCTCGGTGGAGACGTACCCCTTGCGCTTGAACTGCGACAGGGTCAGCGAAACCGTCTCCCGGGTCGACCCGATCAAATTGGCCATTTCCTGATGTGTGATCTTGAGATCCAGCACCAGGCCACGACGATGCTCGATGCCATGCTCGGACCCCAGGCGCAGCAGCAGCTCGGCCAATTTCGAGCCCACGTCCTTGAACACCAGCTGTTCCACCTTGGCTTCCAGGCCACGCCAGCGGGCAATGAGAGAGCGGGCGAAGGCATAGGCGACGGCGGCGCTGCCAGTCAAGAGGTGGTCGAAGCTCGTCCTATCGATTGCCACGCCGGTGGTGGCCTCCATCGCCTCGACCATCTCCTCGCGCGGACCCCCGTCGAGCAGACACGTCTCGCCGAAGAAGTCACCCCCGGTGCGATAAGCGAGCGTCAGCTCCTTGCCGTCGCGGGTTACCTTGGACACCTTGACCCGCCCGCTGGCTATGAAATGGACGCTCTGGGCCCGATCGCCCGGCAGGTAGATCACCTGGCGGGCGCGATAGCTTTGCACCTGGGCCGCGGCCAGCATGCGGGCGAGAGCATCGGAAGGAGCGTCGACGAGCACCGGACACTTACGCAGAATCTGGAGCGCGCGCTTCTCTTCCGCTTGGGACATGGCAAAATCCATATCATGCTGAGCTGCCGTACACCAGGGATAGCCCGGCGCTGGTGAGGGCGAGCGATGCCGCGACGATGATGGCCAGAGCCAGATGGCCGAGGCTGGCCATGCGCTGGTCGAGCCCGTTCTGCGCCAGGGCGATCAGGATGGTGTTGTTGCAGAAATGGGCGAGCATGGCGGGCACGATGGATCGAGCTCGATAGGCCAGGATGCCGAGGAGAATGCCGAGTGCCGTGGCCGGGATCAGGCGATAGCTGTCCAGGTGGAAGGCCCCGAAGAGCACCGCGCTGGTCGCGACGGCCAACTTTGGACCCATGCGACTGGCGAGGCCGCGCAGGATGGGGCCGCGAAAGAGGGTCTCTTCGCAGATGGCCGGGCTCACCGCCATCAGGACCACGGTGGCGGCCAAACCCCGGCTACCGTCCTGTGGTGCGACCGCTTTGCGCAGCTCTCCCAGCACATGCTCGGGTACGGGCAACAGCCACTCGCTCACTATGGCCACCGCCGGCCAGGCGCAGCTGCCCACCAGGACGGCGGCTGCGAGAGCCCGGGCCGAGGGTCGCACCATGACGATCAAGGTGAGAAAGTGCCGACCGGATGCGCGGGCGTAGAGCAGAGTCAGCCCCAACAATCCAATCCATTCCGCGGCGAGAAGCCCGGCGCCGAGATGGTGTCTCTCTATGGGCAGGAAGACGAAGTATAGGAGTGAGAGAGCGAGCACAAACAGCGTCACGGCGTCGCTGGCCGAGGGGGCCGCGGCTGGCATGCCGGACGAACGCTGCAAAAGATCCCCCATGGGCCAGGACCGCGCCTCCCGGCTAAGGTCGCGCGGTCCCGTGCCGTTCCCACCGTGGCTAAGCCACCGCGTCTTTGGCGGCCTTGACCGGACGGGCCTTGACGACCTTGCGCGCCGGCTTGGCCTTGAACACGGTTTCCAGGCCGGTGAAGGGGTTGATGCCCTTGCGCTCTTTGGTGGCGGGCTTCTTGATCACGACCAGGCGGACCAAGCTGGGAACGACGAAGATGCCGTTCTTCTTGAGCTCGGCGTGGCCGATGGTGGCAACGGCTTCGAGCACGCCCTTTACATCTTTACGGGTGAGCTTTCCGTCGGATTTGTCGGCGATCGTTTGGATCAGGGCTGACTTGGACAAGGGACCTTTAGCCATCTTCACTCCTCTCGAAAAATGCAAGCTGTTCACTGCCGTTTGCCCAGCGGCTGACGCGTGGTCGCTGCCTGGCGCCCGACTGCCGAGGCACTTTACTCGAAATTTCCAGGGTCGTGCGACGAAAAAGCCCGGAAATGCGCGGATTTTCCGTGTCGGCCGCGAGAGGTGGGGCAAAAGGTGCGAGAAAAGCGCACGTTTCCGTGGGTTGGAGGTTGCGAGGTGGTCGAAATGTGTCGCAGCCAAGAATTCCGTGCGGTTGGCCGCCGCGCGGATACTGCCAATGCTAGAAGCGCTGGCAACCCCCACCGTTCCGCCATGAAGACGATCCTTCTCCGGTTGAGCAGAATCCAAAGCTTGCTCAGGCTTACACCTCGATGCGTTGAAAGCCGTGGGCCGCTGATCGCGTGGCTCTTGCTCGTCCTCACCGCTCCGCTCATCTGCGCTGGTCCGATCCGCTGTGACACGGGCCTGTCGCTTCCGACCTCGTTCGTGCTCGCTTGCCTGCTCTGTGCTGGGCTGGCGTGGCTGTGCTATGTGCGCAAGGGCAGCCGAGCTTGGCGGCTCGACCCGACGAGGCTGCTCTTGACCGAAGCCGCGGCCCTGTTGCTGGCGGGCTTTGCCACTTGGGCGCTCTACAATCGTGATTTCGACGGTTTCATGAACCTGGACGGCTGGGATGGTGGCACGCACGTCTTCATCAAAGACCAATTCGCCCAGCGCTTCCCCGCGATCTACAACGGGCAGGTCGCCTACTACGGGTTCGCCTGGTTGATTGAGCGGATCATGAGCGTGAGCTCTTTCCGCTCTTTCGCTCTTGCCTTCTACGTCACCGTGGTAGGGAGCGCCACGCTGCCTTGGGCGGTTACCTCGGTGGCGATCAGTTGTCGAACGTGGCCGAAGCTTGCGCTGGGGACTGCTGTCGCCACGCTGGCGAGTGTCGGGGTTATGCTGGTGGTGATTCTTCCGCTCCTGCACTACAACCAGGCGGCGGGCTACTACGTCCACACCTTTGGCCTTCTGCCCTTGCTCGGCCTCTGGCTCGCGGACGCGCGCATACGCTCACCCCTGTTGCGCTTGGCTGCGCTCGGCGTCGGAGTGTTGATGGTGCGCTACACCTACTCGCTCAACCTGGCCGATACCAGCGTCGCGGTGGCGGCCGTGCTGTTGGTAGATGAAACCCGAGGGTGGCGGAAAGTCGGGCACGCCTTGGTTGCGGTGGGCCTGACCGCAGCTGCCTTCTGGGTAGCTACGCAGATCGCCCCCATTTTCCGTATCTGGGGTGGCATGCAAGGCTACTCGACCGCCGAGCTCCGCAAGGCCGATATGATGTTGCTCGGGGGATGCGTGCTTTACCTCGCGACGCAAGGCTACGGCTCGCGCTGGCGGCCACTGCTGGCTTCGCCCATTGTCAGGGCCGTGCGGTTTCCCGTGTTCTTCGCCGCGGCCAACGCGGCCTTTTTCACGCATTTCGCCCAGGGCAAGGGCGTGCAGCGCTACTACCCCTGGAAATACCAGATGTGGGCTTGCACCTTGCTTGCGCTGGCCTTGGTGGTCGTCCTGGCTCATCTCGCGGTCGGTCTGGGGCGCAGGGGCGCTCTGCGCTCTCCCCGGACTTGGCTCGGCCTGCTCGCCGTCGGGGCCGCGCTCACGCTGGTGACGCCGATTTGGGTGACGACCTTCTCTGGCTATCGCAAGACTCTGTTCGAGCGCATGCGCCCGCACGGACCGCCCTACCAGTTCCTGCGGCCACTCGCGGATCCCGGCGCCATGGCGCGCATCGAAGCCATCCTGGCCGCCGAGCACAAGCGCTTTGGCGGGTATCTGACCGCCTTCTTTCCCATGTTCAGCTTCATGAACGGTGCTCTTGGCCGCCATCAGGGGACGCAGACCTTTTTCGCCCCGGCGCGTGAGCCGGGCACGTGCGTGTTCTGGGTGAGCCGTGAGCGTGACATCTACCGCCTCGGCCCCGCGCACGATCTCGACGTGCTTCGCGCAGCGGTATCGGCCGAGGGGCGCACTTGCACGGAATACCCGGTGGCGTGGAAGACCACTCCGCAATCGCTGTGCTACCACTGCTATTGAGTACCTTGCGCGATGGTTCACAGTACCTTGCGCAGGAACTGGCCGGTATAGCTGGCGGCGACCTTGGCAACCTCCTCGGGGGTTCCTTGCGCCACGATTTGTCCGCCGCCTGGCCCTCCTTCCGGGCCGAGATCGATGACATGGTCGGCGCACTTGATGACGTCGAGGTTGTGCTCGATCACGATCACCGTGTTGCCGGCATCGACCAGGCGAGCCAAGACCTGGAGCAACTGGTCGATGTCGGCGAAATGGAGCCCCGTCGTCGGTTCGTCGAAGACGTAGACCGTGCGTCCGGTCGCACGTTTGACCAGCTCCTTGGAGAGCTTGATCCTTTGTGCTTCGCCACCCGACAGGGTCGTCGCCGCCTGCCCGAGCTTGACATAGCCGAGCCCCACCTCGCGCAAGGTTTCGAGCTTCTGCTGCAGCTTGGGGATGTTCTGCAAAAAGCCGCACGCCTGGCTGACCGTCATGTCGAGCACGTCGGCGATGCTTGCCTGGCGATACTTCACCTCCAGGGTCTCCCGGCTGTAGCGTCGGCCGCCGCACGCTTCGCACTCGACGTAAACATCGGGCAAGAAGTGCATCTCGATGCGTAGGATGCCGTCACCTTGGCACGCTTCGCACCGGCCGCCCTTGATGTTGAAGGAGTAGCGCCCGGCCTTGTATCCGCGCGCCTTCGAATCGGGCAAGCTGGCGTAGAGATCGCGTATGTGGGTGAATATGCCGGTGAAGGTGGCAGGGTTCGAGCGCGGGGTGCGTCCGATGGGCGCCTGGTCGATGTCGATGACCTTGTCGACATTGGCTAGCCCGTCGATGGCGTCGAAGGTGGCGTCGGGTTGACGGGCGCCATGCAATCGGTGCTTGAGCGCCGGCAAGAGGGTGTCCACCACCAGGCTAGATTTGCCTGATCCGGAAACTCCGGTCACGCAGGTCAGCACTCCCAGTGGGAAGGCGACGTTCAGGTTGCGCAGGTTGTGGGTGCGTGCCCCACGCAGAACCAGACTCCGGTGATTGGCGGCGCGGCGGTGCTTGGGCACCTTGATTCCCTTTTCCCCGGACAGGTAGCCGCCGGTAACCGATTGCGGCTCATTTTCGATCTGGGCTGGCGTGCCGCTCGCCACCACTCTGCCCCCTAGCTCGCCCGCGCGCGGACCCATGTCGATGACGTAGTCGGCGGCGCGTATGGTGTCTTCGTCGTGCTCCACCACCAGCACCGTGTTGCCGAGGTCGCGCAGCTTGACCAGGGTGGCGATGAGACGGGCGTTGTCGCGTTGATGCAGCCCGATGGAGGGCTCGTCGAGGATGTACAGGACTCCCTGCAAGCCACTTCCAATCTGGGTGGCCAAGCGGATGCGCTGACTCTCTCCTCCCGACAAGGTGACGGCCGAGCGATCCAGCGACAGATAGTCCACCCCGACGTTGACCAGGAAGGATAGCCGGGCCGTCACCTCACGCACGATGCGGTGGCAAACCTGCCAATCCCGGCGGGAAAGCGGCAGGCCGCGGATGAATTCTTGCAGCTCGCCCGCGGTGAGCGCGCTGACCTCGACGATGCTCTTGCCACCCACCTGCACGTGCCGGGCTTCCTTGCGTAACCTCGCCCCACCACACTCGGCGCAGGGGGAATGCGACATATAGCGGTGAAACTCGTCGTACACGGCCTCGAAGTCTTCGTCGGTGGTTCGCCCCTGTTCCCGTCTCCGCCGCTGGTATTCGTCGAAGCGACGCTGCAGGTTGGGCAGCACGCCTTCGAACTCTTTCTTGAAGGTGTGCTTGCGTCCGTTCTTGTCGAAGGAGAAGGCAATCTCCTTGCCGCCCGATCCTTCGAGGATCAACCGACGCTGCTCGTCCGTCAGCTTGCTCCAGGGCTGGTAGAGGTCGATGTGGTAGGCGTCCCCCACCGCGTCCAGTACCTGCTGGAAGAAGGCACTGTTGCGCCGTTCCCATGGCTCGATGGCCCCTTCGCGCAGGGAGAGGTCAGGGTCGCTCACCACCAGCTCGGGATCGAAATACATGGTGGAACCGATCCCGTCGCAGGCTGGGCAGGCGCCGGCCGGATTGTTGAAGGAGAACAGGCCGGGGCCCAGCTCGGGCAAGCCGACGCCGCATTCCGGGCAGGCGAATTTCTGCGAAAAGAGCAGGTCCTCCCCCTCGAGCGGGGAGATCTTGACCAGGCCATGGCCGAGCTTGGCCGCCAGCTCGATGGATTCGGCCAGCCGGCTTTCGATGCCCGTCTTGCGCACCAGGCGATCGATGAAGACCTCGATAGTGTGCTTCTGGGCTTTGTCGAGCTTGGGCGGCTCCGCCAGCTCGTGCAGATCGCCGTCGATATTGGCCCGTACGAAGCCGTCCTGGCGGAGCCGGGCCAGGTCGGCGACGAAATCGCCCTTCTTGTCGCGTGCTATCGGGGCCAAGACGGAGAAGCGGGTACCCTCGGGGAAGCCGAGGACACGGTCGACCATTTGCGCAATGGTCTGGGAGAAGATGCGCCGGCCGCACTTCCAGCAGTGCACCTCGCCGGCGCGCGCCCACAGCAGCCGTAGGTAGTCGTAGATCTCGGTGATGGTGCCCACGCTCGAGCGCGGGTTGCGGCTACCCGATTTTTGCTCGATGGCTATGGCGGGCGAGAGACCCTCTATGGAGTCGACGTCGGGCTTGCCTCTCTGTTCGAGGAACTGCCGGGCGTAGGCCGAGAGCGACTCGACGTAGCGGCGCTGGCCCTCGGCGTAGATGGTATCGAAGGCGAGCGACGACTTGCCCGAGCCCGAGAGCCCGGTGACTACCACGAGCTTGTCGCGCGGAATCTCGACGTCGACGTTCTTGAGGTTGTGCTCGCGCGCGCCCTTGACGATGATCTTCTTCATGACCGGGGCAGGCTGTCATCTCAGACCGATCACGGTACCCAGCCCTACCCGACTCTGGACGATACCAGAATCAGGGACCGGCAGTCCACACGGCCACGGCGGCCACGGCGGCCACGGTGGCCATGGGAACGGAGTGACTTGGCAGCGGCTTGTGCGGCGAGTGGTGGGCTAGGTGGCTTCGGGGCCGCGCGTCATCAGGATCTTGCCCGAGCGGACCAACTCGACCAGGCCGAAGGGACGCAGCAAGGTGATGAAGCTGTCGAGCTTCTCGCTGGCGCCGGTTACGCGCAGGATGAGCGAGGTAGCACTGCAGTCGACCACCTTGGCCTTGTAGTGCTCGGCCAGCTGCAGGATCTCCGTGCGCTCGGCCAGGCCGGCCTTGATCTTGATCAGGGCGATCTCGGTTTCGACCACCGCCTGGCCGGTGTGGTCGATGGCGCGCACTACGTCGACCAACTTTGCCACCTGCTTGATGATTTGCTCGAGCGTATCGGGATCGCCGCTGCAGGTGATGGTCATGCGCGAGAACTCGGCGCTGGTTGGATCGGCGCTGACCACCAGGCTTTCGATGTTGTAGCCCCGCCGGGCGAAGACCAGGGCCACCCGCACCAGAACGCCGGGTTGATTGCGCACCAGCACGGAAATGGTGTGGAGGGGGAGATTGGTGGTCATGTTGGTGAGAGGATGGGTTGCGGTCGCGGCGACGGAGCTCATGAACGGTGCCTTTGCTAAGAGGGAGGGTTAAGTGGAACCGGTCGGCTTGGCCAGAGCTTCTCTAGGCGGCTCGATGATCATTTGGCTCAACGCTTCCCCAGCGGGAATCATGGGGAAGACGTTATCTTCCTTGACCACCTCGGCCTCGACCACGCACGGGCCGTCGTTATAGGCCATGGCCGCCGTGAGCACCTTGTCAATGTCCGCGGCTCGACGCAGGTGAAACGCGCGCACACCATACGCCTCGGCCAGCTTCACGAAGTCGGGGTTGCCCTCCAGGTCGGTACCCGATAGGCGGTTATCGTAGAACAGCTCTTGCCACTGGCGCACCATGCCGAGGAAGTGGTTGTTGATGATTAGCACCTTGACCGCAATGCCGTTGACCGCGGCGGTCGCTAGCTCGGCCAGGGTCATCTGAAAGCCGCCGTCGCCCACCACCGCCCACACCGGCTTGTCCGGACAGCCCAGCTTGGCGCCGATGGCAGCGGGGAAGCCGAAGCCCATCGTGCCCGCCCCGCCCGACGAAAGCCAATGATGGTTCTTGGTGGTGAGCAGGAACTGAGCCGCCCACATCTGGTGTTGGCCCACGTCGGTGGTCACGATGGCGTCGCGGCTGCCCAGCTTGTCCAGGCGATCGAGGATGTGCTGCGCGCGCAGTCCGCCCTTCTTCGGGTAGTGCAAGGGGAATTGCGCGCGCCACTTTTCCACCTGTTCGATCCAGGTCGCGCTGTCGCAGGGGCCGACGAGGGGAAGCAGGTCTTCTACGACCAGGCGGGCGTCCCCGGCCAGGCAGACATCGGGGCGCAAGACCTTGCCGAACTCCGCGACATCGATGTCGACGTGGATCTTGACCGCGTCCTTGCAGAACGCAGACAGCTTGCCGGTAATTCGATCATCCCAGCGCGAGCCGATCGACATGATGAGGTCGCAGGCGTCGACCGCCTTGTTGGCGTAGGCGGTACCATGCATGCCGAGCATGCCCAGGTGGAGTGGATGATCCTCGGGCACAGCACCCTTGCCCAGCAGGGTATTGACCAGCGGGGCGCCGAGCTTTTCGGCCAGCTTCAGGATGGCCTTGCCCGCGCCCGCCAGCACGGCGCCGTGGCCGACCAGCAACACCGGCCGGCGCGCGCGGGCCAAGAACGTGGCGGCTTGTCTGAGCGCCGCCGCGTCCGCGTGATCGGGCACGTGATAGCCGGGCAGCTCGATCTGGTCGACGAAGGGAGCGGAACACGGGCTGGCCAGGACGTCCTTGGGGAGGTCTATCAGCACAGGGCCGGGGCGCCCACTGCTGGCGATGAAGAACGCCTCCCTCATGACGCGGGGAATGTCGGTTACCTCCTTGACCAGGAAACTGTGCTTGACCGCCGCGTAGGTGATGCCGGTGACGTCGGCCTCTTGGAACCCGTCCTTGCCCAGCATGGGCCGCACGACCTGGCCGCAGAGCACGATCATGGGCACCGAATCCGAGAGCGCGGTGAGCAGCCCGGTCACCGTGTTGGTCGCTCCCGGGCCGGAGGTCACCACCACTACCCCCGGCTTTCCGGTAGCCCGCGCGTAGCCATCGGCCATATGGGTGGCGCCTTGCTCGTGCCGGGTGAGGATTAGCTTGATTCTCGACTGGTAAAGCGCGTCGAAGAGGGGGATTGCTGCTCCACCTGGCAGACCGAACACCACATCTACCCCGGCACGCTCAAGGCACTGCACAACTTTTTCGCCTCCGCTGGGGACATTGTCGCTGGCCGGCAGGTTGGATCCGCTGCTCTTAGGTCGACCAGAGCCATTCTTCATTGAAGTTGCCAGCTTCTTTCCGCCCTTCGTCGCCATGTTTGCAATTTCCTCGTCAAGTTGTCGAATATAGCCGCAAAGCGTCTATCGATCACGCTGTGAAACAAGACAGTTTGTATCACGATGGCCAGGCTTTGGCAACAAGATGGGGGAATGGCCATGACCTCCCGGCTTGCCTTGTTCTATCCGGCTTCCGAGTTGCCAGCTCCCGGCTGCGGCTCGTTCCGCCTGGCCGCCTTGCCCGGTAGCCGCACCCGCAGCCTGTCGGCGGCCGCGCCTACTCGACGGTCACGCTCTTGGCCAGGTTGCGCGGCTGATTGACGTCGGTGCCGCGCGCCAGCGCCATGGCGTAGGCCAAGAGCTGCAGTGGCAAGACGGTGAGCAGGGGTTGGAGCAAGGAGGGCGCGTCTTCGACCCAAAGGACATCCTGGCAATGAGCCTTGATGGCCTCGTCACCCCGAGTGGCGACCGCGATGACATGCCCCTCGCGCGCCCGCACCTCCGCCAGGTTGGAGAGTACCTTGTCGTAGCCCTTGCCCTTGGTTGCGATCACCACCACGGGCAGGCCGTCGTCGATGAGGGCTATAGGACCATGCTTCATCTCGCCCGCGGCGTACCCTTCGGCGTGAATGTACGAGATCTCCTTGAGCTTGAGCGCACCTTCGAGGGCGATGGGATAATTCGTGCCGCGGCCGAGGAAGAGGAAATCGCGCGCGTGCATGTACCTGTGGGCGAGCTCGCGCATGCTCCCCAGCGCGGCCAGGGTGGCGCTCATCTTGTGGGGCATGTGCACCAGCTCGGCCATCAGCTCGCTCGCCGCCCGATCGCCGAGAGCGCCGTTACGCCGGCCGAGGTGGATCGCGAGCAGGGTCAAGGCGGCTAGCTGGGCGGTGAAGCACTTGGTGGAGGCTACCCCGATCTCGGGTCCGGCGTGGGTGTAGAGCACCTTCTGGCAAGCGCGGGCGATTTCGGAATCGACGACGTTGCAAATGGCGAGGGTCTGCCCGCCCCGGGCCTTGGCCTCTTTGACGGCGGCCAAGGTATCCAGGGTCTCTCCGCTCTGCGAGATCGCCACTACCAGGTCTCCCCCGGTCACCACCGGCTCGCGATAGCGGAACTCGCTCGCCAAATCGACTTCGCAAGCGACGCGCGCGATGTTCTCGATCAGGAATTTCCCCACCAGGCCGGCGTGGTAGGAGGTTCCGCACGCCAGGATCAGCACCCTCCCGTCGACGCTGCCCAGCGCTTGTCCGTCGAGGCTCACGTCGCTGGCGTCGAGCAGGAGTCTGCTGCGCAGCGTATCGCTGACCGCTTGCGGTTGTTCGTGAATCTCCTTCAGCATGAAATGAGGGTAGCCAGCCTTTTCCGCCTGAGCTGCCGTCCAGGTGATGGTCTTGGCCGCCCGTGCGCGCGGGCGCCCATCGACGTCGGTGAGCTCGACGGTGCTCGCACTCAGGATGGCCACGTCACCTTCCTCGAGGAAGATCATCTGGCGGGTATGCTCCAGGATGGCGGGGGCATCGGAAGCGAGAAAGTTCTCCCCCACGCCCAAGCCCACCACCAGCGGCGAGGCATTCTTGGCGGCCACGATCTGGTGCGGGTGCTGCTCGGACAGCACCGCCACGGCATAGCTGCCCTCGAGCTGCCTCAGCGCTGCGCGCACCGCATCCGCCAGGCTCGCGGCTCCGCCCGCGACTGCTTCGTCGATCAGGTGGGCGATCACCTCGGTGTCGGTTTGCGAGGAAAACCTCCGCCCGGTAGCGGTGAGCCTGTCGCGCAAGGCGGCGTGATTTTCCACTATGCCGTTGTGGACTACCGAGACGGCCCCCACCCGATGGGGATGGGCGTTCTCTTCGGAAGGGCGGCCGTGGGTCGCCCATCGCGTGTGTCCGATCCCCGTCGTACCCACGGGTGACCGGTCCGCGACCAGCCGCTCGAGGGCGGCCAGACGGCCACGGCAGCGCAGGAGCTGGGTCGTGCCCTTAGTTAGGACGGCGATGCCCGCGGAATCGTAGCCGCGGTACTCGAGACGGCGCAGCCCGCCCAGCAGCACCGGGGTGGCCTCGCGCGTGCCAATGTAGCCTACAATTCCACACATCTGGCGCCGGGGATGATACTGTGAGGAACGATACTAGGGAGCGTCGGGCACAGCAAGGCTCTTCTCGGCCAGCGAGCAGGCTAAATCCAAGGCGGCCAGGAAGCCCTGATGGCGAGCCCGCCCGGTTCCCGCGATGTCATACGCGGTGCCGTGATCGGGCGAGGTGCGCACGAAGGGAAGGCCCAGGGTCAGGCTGACCGCTTCGTCCGACGCTACCAGCTTGACCGGGATTTGTCCTTGATCGTGGTAGAGCGCCACGATGGCATCGTATTCCCCGGTCACGGCTTGGCGGAAGATGGTGTCAGGCTCGTGCGGGCCGCTGACCCTAGCGGCCAGCCCCGACGTCGATAAGAGCCGCTGGGCCAGGTTGACGGCGGGCAGCACGACGTGGATCTCTTCATCGCCCAGGCGACCGCCCTCTCCGGCCAGCGGATTAAGCCCCGCCACTGCGACGCGTGGCAAGCGGACCCCGAAGTAGGTCGAAAGTGCCTGCGCCGTGAGCACGATGGCTTGCGAGATGCTGGCGACGTTGAGCAGCGATGGTACCTGACGCAGCGGTACGCGACCGGTCACCAGGGTGACGCGCAAGCCGGCGCCAATCTGCATGGTGGTACAGTCTCTGGCATTGACGCGGTTGGCGAGATAGGCCATGTGACTGGGGAAAGGCATGCCCGCTTTGGCCGCCCATTCGCGCGAGATGGGGGCGGTGACCAGGGCGCTGGCCCTGCCGTTGACTATTGCGTCGGTGGCGGAGGCGAGGTACTCGATCTGAGCGCGGCCCGTGATCTCGCTCGGTAGGCCGGGTTGTACGTCGCGCTCAGCGAGGGCGGTCACCTGCACTATTTCCGCAGTGCGTGGCACGGTGACACCCATGCGGCGAGCAGCGCGATCTAGTACCTGAGGATCGCCGAAAACGGTGACGCCTAGCGACGGTCTCTCGGCCAGGGCGCGCACGACCACTTCCGGACCAATGCCGGCCGGACAACCCATGGAAACCGCGATGCGCGCTGGGCCCGCCATGCGTGGGTATCATACACCCTGGGCCCTCGGATAGGCCGCGCGATTGTGGGCTCCGTTCGGCTGGATCATGAATGCGGCAGGTGCGCAAGAAAGACTTGACCCAAATCCGGCAATCATCATCTGGCAGTCATCAAGTCAGCAAATCGGCAAATCATCAAATCGTCGCCTTCCCCTTGGCTTCCTCTTCCTTCGGGTGCAATACTCGAACACAGGTATGGACGACTTCCACTGCTCCTTCTGCCAAAAACGCCGGCGTGAGGTGCGGAAACTGATATCCGGGCCCCGGGTGTTCATTTGCGATGAGTGTGTTGCGCTGTGTAACGACATCATCGCCAAGGAAGAGGCCGCCGAGCGTCCGCGCTACCCGCGCCCGCGTGAGATCTACGACGAAATCGACAAGTACGTCATCGGGCAGGACCGAGCGAAGCGAGCCCTGTCGGTCGCCGTCTACAACCATTACAAGCGCATCAGCCAGCGAGGCAAGGCCGCCGATGTGGACATCCAGAAGGGCAACATCTTGCTCATCGGCCCCACCGGCTGCGGAAAGACCCTGCTGGTGCAGACCATGGCGCGCAAGCTCGATGTGCCGTTTGCCATGGCGGATGCGACCACCTTGACCGAGGCTGGTTACGTCGGCGAGGACGTCGACAGTGTGATCAAGTCGCTCTATCGCAACGCTGGCAACGATCCCGAGAAGGCCTCGCGCGGCATCGTATGCATCGACGAGATCGACAAGATTTCGCGCAAGGGTGGCGGTCCATCGGTGACCCGGGATGTGTCGGGTGAGGGGGTGCAGCAGGCTTTGCTCAAGATCCTCGAGGGCAAGCACGCGACCATCACCCCCGATGGAGCGCGGAACCGTCCTCAGCAGGAGCTGATACAGGTCGATACCACGAATATTCTCTTCGTCTGCACGGGCGCTTTTAACGGCCTCGAGGAAATCGTTCGTCGTCGCATCGGCAAGAGTGGCCTCGGTTTTGGCGCTTCCATCAGCAAGGGAGAGGAATCGAAGAATGAGCTGCGCGCTTTGGCGCGCACCGAGGATCTGATCAAGTTCGGTATGATTCCCGAGTTCATGGGGCGCTTGCCCATCATTGTCGGCGCCGACGAGCTCGACGTGGACGACCTGGCCGAGATCATGTGGAAGCCCAAGAACGCACTTTCCAAGCAATACGAGCGTTTGCTGGATATGGAAGGGGTGAAGTTGCGCTTCACCGAGGATGCGCTGCGCAGCGTGGCGGAGGAGGCGGCGCGCCGGAAGTCGGGTGCTCGCGGGCTGCGTGCCATCCTGGAAGAGGTCATGCTTGACGTGATGTACGAGCTCCCGTCGCTCAGTGGGGTTACGGAGTGCGTGGTCACCCGCGATGTGGTCGTGTCGCGCGGGCGCCCGCAGTTGATCAAGGAGAAGAAGGCGTCGTAGCGCCGTTACGGCCTGGGGTTACCAGAGTACCGCGCTAAACCCGGTCGGCCGCCCAGCCGAAGGTGATGAGGGTGGCCCACATCTTGCGAGGAATAGGAAACCATGCTCACTAACCCGGAAAAGAACCAGCTCCGCGAAGTACTCGAGAACGCGAAGAAGCGCTTGGCGAGAGTTGGTCAGAGTGCGCTCAACTACTCGATGAACCACGAGCGCAACATCGGGCGCGACTCCATCGATGAGTCGATGGAAGAGGAGCTCTTCTCCACCGAGATGCGCCTGCACGACCGGGAAAAGTACCTGCTCGGGAAGATCGAGACCCAGCTCGTGCGCCTGGCCAACGATATCATCGACGTGTGCGAGGATTGTGGCGAGAAGATCGCGTTCAAGCGACTGATGGCTCGTCCGGTGACGACCCTCTGTATCGACTGCAAGGAGCAGAACGAGCGCGAAGAGGCGGCGGTCGAGCAACCGGGTCAGGGCGCCGCCAATATCGAGGGTGGGTTGGGCGAGATAGGGGCATCAGATGAGTGATGTCGTCGTGAAGCGCGCGACGCCACCAGGAGATGCTTGACGGGACCGCGCCCCTCCTGTCTGCCATCCCTGCGTTTGGCCGTCGACACTCGTCGCATCTGCTGTATACTCCCCGGCACTCCACAACCTGGCGGCGCGCCCGATGCCCGATAGCCGTTATCGAATCATAGAGCGTATTGCGGCCGGCGGGATGGCCGAGGTCTTCAAGGGCGTGGCCGAGTCGCTGCAGGGCTTCCGCAAGAATGTCGCTATCAAGCGGGTCTTGCCGGCGCTGACCAAGAACTCGAAGTTCGTCACGATGTTCCTGGACGAGGCGCGTCTGTCGCTGTTCTTGCAACACGCCAACATCGTGCAGGTGTTCGACATAGGCCACGCCGACGACACCTACTTCATTGTGATGGAATTCGTGGACGGGGTGGACCTGAAGTGGCTCCTGGAGTGGAGGCGCCGGGTTGGCCGACGTCTGACCATCGGGCAGACCATCTACATCATAATGGAGGTGTGCAAGGGTCTGGCCTACGCGCACGAGCTGACTCATCCCGAGACGGGCGAGCGGCTCAACATCGTGCACCGTGATGTTTCGCCGGCCAACGTCCTCATCTCGCGCAATGGCGAGATCAAGCTGGCCGACTTTGGTTTGGCCAAGGCGGCGAGCCAGGTCGAGTCGACCGACCCAGGCGTGGTCAAGGGCAAGATGAGCTACCTGGCGCCCGAGGCCGCTCGGGGTGAGAACGTGGACCACCGCGCGGATATCTTCGCTGTCGGCATCTTGCTCTACGAGATGCTGACCGGCAAACGCCTGTTCTATGGCGACACCGACTATCAGACCGTCGAGCTGGTCCGCAACGCAAAGATCCCTCCTATTGCGGCGCAGAATCCCGAGGTCGAGCCCGAGTTCGAAGAAATCTGTCGCAAAGCCCTGGCCAGGCGTACCGAGGACAGATTCCAGAGCGCAACCGATCTCCAGGACGCGTTGGCACACTACCTGTTCTCGCGCGGCCTCAAGATGATCCAGCGTGACATCGCGGAGATGGTGCGCACGTGCATCGTGGAGCAGGCCGCGCAAATGGCCGGAGCCAAGGCTAAGCGCTCCGGCACCATCGACACCGTGCTGCACGCGGAGCTCGATGCCTTCACCTCGCTCGACTTCGACAGCTCGCAGGAGGGTGGGGGGCGCGTGCTCGCGCCCGCGGATGGCGGCCAGCAGGTGGGGAGCTTCATCGATCCGCGCGCCTGGTCGAACGAAGCGGACTGGCCGGTGCGACACCCCGGCACACCGGACGCCGGCGGCGGCCCTCTACGTCAGGAGGGAGGCAAGCGGGATACCATCGCGGAAATAGCGGTCCGTACCGGCGAGCCCACCGCGGGCGTGGCGCCGGGGGGAGGGCCGCCAGACGGTGCGCTCCCGTTGGCGCCAGGGCAGGGAGCACGCGGCTCGTCTGCCATTCCGCCTACCATTCCGCCTACCCTGGGGCCGGGAGGGCAAGGCTTGCCTCCGCAGGGACTGGTGCCGCAAGGGTTGCCGCCACCTCCTCTCCCGCTTGCCGGCCCGGTGCGTTTCTTCTCGCCCGCGGTGCGTGACTCGCATGGTTATGCCATTCCGCCGGAGGTACTGCAGCCGCGCTCGCCACTGTCGCGCGGCATACTGCTCGGCATCATGGCGGGGGCAGCGGTGATAGGCGCCCTGTTCGCCTGGCTCATCTTCGGCGGGCGCTGAAGGCCAAGGTCGTCAGGTAGCTCGTCTTCCCCTCGGGTATGGCGTCCGTGGTATGAGTGGCACCCATGCTGCACAGGAAGCACGTAGACGCCAAGGGCAATTGGGTCAGTTACCGTCCTGACATCAAGATTCTCGACTGCACTATTCGCGATGGCGGATTGGTCAACGATCACAAGTTCGACGAGGCGTTCGTGCGGGCGGTGTTCGATACCTGTATCGCGGCCGGGGTAGACTACTGCGAGCTGGGCTATAAAGCCGCGCGCCGCTTGTTTGCCGCGGGTGAGCACGGCGAATGGAAGTTCTGCGACGAGGATCTGGTCCGTCGTGTGGTCGGAAGCGGACCCCACCCCATCAAGTTGTCGGTCATGGCGGACGTGGATCGGACTGACTACCACACCGACATCGCGCCCAAGGACAAGAGCGTATTCGATTGCGTGCGCGTGGCCTGCTACATCAACCAAGTCCCCGGCGCTCTCGATCTGGTCAAGGATGCCCACGACAAGGGCTACGAGACCGCGCTCAACATCATGGCCATCTCGACCGTGCAGGATCGCGAGCTCGAGGATGCCCTGGCGGCCGCGGCCAGAAGCCCGGTCGACACGGTCTACGTGGTGGACTCGAACGGCGCGCTCTACTCCGAGCAGGTGCACGACATCGTGATGGGATTTTTGACCATGCTGGACGGCACGGGCAAGCACGTGGGTATTCACGCCCATAACAACATGCAGCTCGCCTACGCCAACACCATAGAGGCGCTGATCGTGGGCGCCGATCGTCTCGATGCCACCATCGCCGGTCTGGGCCGGGGCGCTGGCAATTGCCCGCTCGAGCTCTTGTTGGCTTTTCTCAAGAATCCGAAGTTCCGCTTGCGGCCTGTCATCAAGTGCATCCAGGAGCATTTCTTGCCGCTGCGCCAAACCATGGATTGGGGCTACAGCATCCCCTACATGATCACCGGCACGCTCAACGAGCATCCTCGCTCGGCCATCGCCGTACGCGAGAGCGGACAGCCGGATGAGTACCTGGCCTTCTACGACCGGATGGTCGAAAAGGTGTAGGGAGAAGCTCTGCCCTCGGCGTCCGTCCTGTTCCTTTCGTTTTGGCTTTCGGCGTTCGCCGGCCTGGCCACCCCCGATCAAATCGTGGCCACCCTCGACCGTCTGGGTGATGTCGACCTGGTAGTGATGCGCGATCCGGCTGGGCCACGCCCGGTGCGCGTGCTCCTTGCCACCAAGGTGGCGGCCCCCGTGGCCAAGCTGCGCCGCCTGTTGACCGAGCCGGCCAATTATCGCGTCGCCGTGCCGGCTTTTCGCCGTGCCAATGTGGTGGCCAGGCGAGAGCAGGCGGGTGGGGTGAGCGATGTGCAGGTCGCCTGGGAGTTGGAGGTACCGGCATGGAACATGAGGGGGCGGCTGTGGCTGCGGCCCCGGATGGAGGGGGTGGACTTGGAGCTGGCCGAGGGCGATTGGGCGCCCGGGATTTTTCACCTGCGCGCCTTGCCCGGAGGCGTCGGTGGGGAGTCGGTGCTCACTATCGACGGTTACGGGAATCTCAGCGCCTGCAACTGGGTGGTGCGCAGGCTGGTGCAAAGCTCGCCGTTGGTCGAGCCAGCAGCGACGGTTGTGGCCGCGTACGTGCTGCTGCGTGGGCTGGCCGGCCTGGCGGAGCGGGGCGGTGGCGTTCGGCCTCGCACCGGCGGCGCTGCCGACTTGGGCAGCCTGGACGGCATCAACACCGGCCGCGCCGCTATCCTCTTGGGCCAACCGAGGGTCTTTGCCGCAGTCAGGCGACAGGCGCAAGGGCAGCTCGACCGCGTGGAGGTCGCGGTACCTATCGCCGCGGCTCCGGAGGACGCCGCGGGCAAGAGCCGCTACCCCGAGTCCTTTCGCGGCCTGCCCGGTTGGCACAGGGTCTCGCCCGCTCCCGCACCGGCCAGCGCCGCTTGCGCCGGCTCGCCATTGTGTTGGGCGGTGGATGGCGATCTGCCCTTTTTCTCTTTGGGCGGGATCTGGGAGATCGTGCCGCAGCCCTGGCGGGCGCGCATGGTGGCAGGCGATACCCGTGGTGCGGTGATGGGCCTCGATTTCGTGCCCGGGCCACAAAAAGAGCGGACTGTGCTCGTAATGTCACAGCATCCGCGCATCGACCAGGCCGGATACCTCCCGCGCCGGCTGATCGCCGCCGAGCCCTTGCTCGAGCCGGCCTTGGCCCTGGCGCTTACCGTCCTCGAGGCAGTGTCCCTGGCACCCGCCCTGCAGGGGCCGTGAAAGGTTTCTCCCAGCCCTCCCGGCGCTCAGTTCACTCTGCCGGGGCGGCCTACGCGTTCGATGAGCGTCACCACCTCCAGCGACAGCCGTTCCAGTCGGGCGCAGACGTCGGTGGTCTCGAGCAAAAGCTGGCGCGCCTTCGCGTCTGCGATGAGCGATGCCGCGATCACGTTAGCCAGGGCCGCTGGCGTATCTTGCGCTGCTGCGACATGCTTGAGCAGATCGCCTCCGTCGGGGATGGACTCCGCCAAGCCGGTGACCAGGGCTCGTAGCGCGGCGTCGGCCTCGTGCAGCTCATTGCCCTGCTCCGCGGAATCATCAGGAATCTCATGGGCTACCACCAGCCGGTAGGGTTCCTCGCTGGGCAGCTCCGCGTCGATGCCGATGCGCGCGCGCCCGCGCACCACCAGGTTGAAGCGCCCGTCGGGCAGCTCCTGGGCCAGCACCAACTCGCCCACCGCAGCCACTGCAGCCACTCGTGGCGCGGTGTCGACGGCCACGTCTTCCTTCTCGAGCTGCAGACTGATGGCCAGGAGCCGGTTCGAGCTCAAGACATCGCGCACCATCTTGCGATAGCGCGCCTCGAAGATGTGCAGCGGGATCATCGAATGAGGGAACAGCACCACGTCTTCGAGCGGGAAGAGGGGCAGGCGACGCAGCGCTCGCCCCAGGCCGCGGGGTGACACCCTACCCGAAGACATCGATGCACGCTCCGGTCAGAGCCGCGGGGGCCGCTTGCGCGAGAAAGAGCGCAACCACGGCGATGTCGTCGGCTGTCATTTTGGGCACCGCCCCCGGCATGCCTTGGGCCAGCATGGCAGTAGCGACCGAGCCCGGACAGATGGCGTTAACGGCGATGCCCGATGCGCGCAGCTCTTCCGCCCAGGAGCGGGTGAGACCCACCACGCCGTGCTTGGCGGCGCAGTAGGCTGCCAGCATGGCCGTCCCCGTGCGCCCGGCGATCGAGGCCACGTTGATGATGCGCGACCCATGGCATGCCTTCATGCCGGGGAGAAAGGCGCGTGTCACCAGAAAGGTTGAGGTCAAGTTCGAGGCCAGCACGTTATCCCACTCGCCTTCCGATAGCGACTCGGTCGCAGCGCGAGCAACGATGCCGGCATTGTTGACCAGGATATCGGCGGGCCCGCAGCTGGTCTCGACTTGCGCACGGAAGCCAGCCACTTGCTCGCTCACGCGCACATCGCAAGCGAGGAAGATGGAGCCGCCTCGCTCCTCCGGTCCGAGATCGTCGAGAAAGCTGCCGGCATCGGTGCGACGGGCACAGCCCGCGACCCGTGCCCCAGCCCGGGCCAAGCCGACGGCAATGGCTCGGCCGATGCCGCGCGAAACCCCCGTCACTACCGCCACGCGTCCTGCCAGGGCAGCCATCGCTACTCCTGCTCTTGCGGACCTGGGTCCTCGCCGCTCGCTCGGTGAAGTTGCGCCTTCAGGTCGGCTCGCCGGTCCATTTCACCCACGAAGGCCGCGGTAATCACTTGGGATTGGCTATGTCGCTCGCCTCGCAGAGCCAGGCACCACTGCTCGGCCCGCATGATACAGCCGGCGCCCCGCGCGCCCAGCCCGCGCCACATGGCCTGCGCGATCTGGGAGGTCGCGCGCTCCTGCAGGGTCAGCCGCTTGGTGAGGCATTCGACCAGGTCGGCCACCCGGCTGAACCCGGCCAGCTTGCCCGCGGGCATGTAGGCCACGTGGGCGACGCCCCGGAAGGGCACCAGGTGATGGGGACACATGGAATGGAAGCGTAGCCCGGATATCACCACCACATCGGGGTCGGCTTCGCCCAGCACGGGATCGCCCAGGACGGTCTCCGGATCCATGCGATAGCCAGCCAAGAACTCGCTCTCCCACAGCTTTGCGACACGAGCCGGGGTTTCCAGCAGGTCCGGGTCGTGCGCCGGATCGTGGCCCGCCGCGCGCAGCAGGGCCGACACGGCGGTGGCGATGGCATCACGATCGTGCGGCAAAAGGAACCCTCCCGGAATCTATACAACATGGACGCGGGAGGCGGGGGAGACAATCGTAAAGGTGGTCTGCGGCAACGATTAGCTAGTCCCAGGCATCGTAGGACTCGAACTGCATGGTGTAATTGGCGCGGCCCTGGGTGGCGGAGCGCAAATCGGTGGCATAGCCAAACATACGGCGCAGGGGCACCCGGGCGACCACCAAACGCTGGTTGCCGCGCATCCCGACGTCTTCGATGCGCGCGCGGCGGGCATTGAGGTCGCCGAGCACGTCGCCCACGTTGGCTTCCGGGGCGGTGACCTCCACCTTCATGATGGGCTCGAGCAGACGCGTGCCGGCCTCGCGTGAGGCCTGGCGCAGAGCTTCCCCCACCGCGGCCTTCTGACCAGCCGGGGTGGAGGCGTCGGCCCGGTATTCGATTCCGGTGACCACCACTTCGATATCTTCGAAAGGATAGCCCTCTGGTCCGGAACGCATGGCTTCGCTGGCGCCTTCGAGGGCGGCGTCGAGTATGGCCCGGGGCGGCTCCACGCTCTTGCTCGCGCCCGCGCTGGGGCTCGGCGCCGGAATGTCGAGCCTGACCACGTTACCGCTGCCGCGCGGTCGGGCGGCTACCCGGACCCGCGCTTGCCCGAACATCTTCTCGTCCTCGACCTGGCGCTCGAAGCGCGCCTCGGCCTCCGCCGTGCCGGCCAGGGTCTCGCGGTACACGACCTGCGGCCGGCCGACGTGGGGCACGACCCCATACTCACGCTCCAGCCGGTCGGCGATGATATCGAGGTGAAGCTCACCCATGCCCCGAATGATGGTTTGCCCGGTCTCGGGGTCTTCGCCGACACGGAAGGTGGGATCTTCGTCAGCCAGCTTGGCCAGGCCGAAATCCATTTTCTCCTTGTCGGCTTGAGTTTTTGGCTCGATGGCGCGGGCGATGACCGGTTCGTGGGCGGCAATGCGGCCGAGCACTATGGGAGCTTTCGGAGCGTAGATGGTGTCGCCCGTACCCGCGTCTTTGAGCCCCATGGCCACCACGATGCTCCCCGCGCCCGCGCGCTCGATGCGCTCGCGCCGGTTGGCATGCACGGAGAACAGGCGCGCCACCTTTTCGTTGCGACGGGTACGCCCGTTTTGCACTTCGTCGCCCGGCTTGAGCACGCCGGAGTAGATGCGCAGAAAGACGGTTTTCCTCCCTTCGTCCATGGCCACTTTGAAGACGAGGGCACACAAGGGGGCGCTGTCTTCGGGCGGACGCAGGACGGGATGGTTGCTGGTAGGGTCGACGCCCTCGATGGCGCGCACTTCGATGGGCGCCGGCAAGAAGTCGCAGACGGCGTCGAGCAGGGGTTGCATGCCCTGGTTGTGCAGAGCCGAGCCCGCCAGAGTGGGCACGACTTTGCACTCGAGAGTGCCTTTGCGCAGGGCCGCGATGAGGGCGGCAGGCTCGATCGGCTGCCCTTCCAGGAAGGCGGTGGCGATGGCGTCGTCGAAGTCGGCGGCAGTCTCTATGAGCTTTTCCCGCTCGGCCGCGACCAGCCCGGCCATCGCCGCGGGGATGCTATCTTCGCGCGGCGGATCGTCTTCTTCCCCCGAGAAGTAGTAGGCTCGTTCGCGGATCAGGTCGACGACTCCGCTGAACTGGTCTTCCGCGCCTATGGGTAGCTGCACGGGCACGGGGCGGGCCCCCAGGCGCTCGCGCATCTCCTCGACCACGGCCCGGAAGTCGGCGCCCGGCCGATCCATCTTGTTGATGAAGGCCAGGCGCGGGACGTGGAAGCTGTCGGCCTGGCGCCATACCGTTTCGGTTTGCGGCTCTACGCCGGAGACGCTACACAGCACCACGATGGCGCCGTCGAGGACGCGCAGCGATCGCTCGACCTCGATGGTGAAGTCGACGTGCCCAGGCGTGTCGATGAGGTGTACCTCGTGCCCGCGCCACTCGAGGGTAGTCGCGGCCGCGGTGATGGTGATGCCGCGCTCGCGTTCTTGCGGCATCCAGTCCATCTGAGCCTCGCCGTCGTGGACTTCCCCAATCTTGTGTATGCGTCCGGCGTAGTACAGGAAACGCTCGGTCACCGTGGTCTTGCCCGCATCGATGTGCGCACATATGCCGATGTTGCGCACCCGGGCAAGCTTCGAGGGTTTCCTCGGTTTGGCGTCGGGATTAGGACCTGGGTCGGGCATGGAGGCGGGATTATAGGGAGGAGTGATAACCTGCGCCAATGACTGGTTCTGAATTCACTAGCGAGCTCTCACGCCTGGTGCGGGAAATGGGCGGGGCCGACCAAAATCTCGGCAGCTACCACAGTGAGCGTTGCGTTAGCTCCATGCATTGTACGTTTTGCCAGGGCTGTCGCGACTGCTACCGCTGCACCCATTGCGCAGACTGCCAAGCCACCACCGCCAGCGGCCACTGTGTTCGCTGCACCGGATGTCACGACT
>CAWKJE010000012.1:0-268489 GCA_963849735.1 uncultured delta proteobacterium | reverse complement strand
AACTCTGGCCCGCCGTCTGAGTGCACGTCCAGTTGGCCTCGATTTGGCACAGCCCGTCGCAGCCATCATCGGTCCAGCTAGACGAGGCCTTGTCCTGGGCCGAGTGACCGTCATCACATTGCTCCGGGGGCTGCCGAATACCATCCCCACACTGGCTAGTGTTGGCCTGGACCCCTAAGGCGTCGGGTGAGACGATTATCACATTACCGGTGCCTTGGCCGTTACCACCCCCGCCGCCGTTTATCCCGCCTGTCCCGCCCTGTGGACCTATGGCGCCTCCTGATTGGCAGGCGACGACAGCAAGACCGATCCCTGCTCCCAAAACCAGGCGCGACAAAGCGGTGCGCGAAAGGTGGGCGAGCGGTAACGATGCCTTTGACCACATTGGCTTTCCCTCTCTTGGCATATGGGAACCCCAGCCGACGTAACCGCCCTGGAGTTTCACCACGGAGTTTCGGTACGGATAATCAAGTGAGGAGACAGTGAAGCGTCGCCGCTTTATTATGAAGATGACCCTGGGGCGCCCTTTATGAAAATGACCCTGGTGGGTCCTTTTCATCCCCCGCGGAGAGCGCGGCCGGGCAAAGCCTGCCCCCGCTCACGCGAACTGTTAAGCAAATGCGCCCCGAGAGTACCCATTGAGTACTTGGTAACCGTACCACGGCACAGAAAAACCCTCCCCGCACTGGGCGGCGCGATATAGGTACAGTCTACTTCTAGCCCCATGGCCAGACCATATCATAGATGGGATTGCGCCTAGGCTTTTGCCAGCGGTAGACGTGCGGCCGCCCTCACGGCGCAGCGAGGCTAGAGCAATCCTGCAACGCGACTTACGTCTGGACTCGACGAGTTACGCGCAGGTCAGAGACGAGTGAGAGCGGCTGACCTGCGCACGCACTAGACGGGCCCAGCGCCGGGAAGTCTTCTGAGATCGCCACTTAGAGCGATTGATCGCGCACGCCCCACCCGTCACGGCTCGGTGGCCCGCTCGCTGCCCGCCATGTGGGCTGACCTCTCACACGCGGTCCGCGAGCCCTGCGCACATACCTTGGCATAGAGCTCACCCGCGCGCTTGGGATCCCGAGCAACACCTCGCCCCGCCTCGAGCAGCACCGCGGTGTTGTAGCAACCGACCGCCGAGCTCAACGCACACGCCTGCTGGTAGAAGCGAAAGGCGCGCGCCGGATCCTTGTCGACCCCGTGCCCAAACTCGTACAGGCGCCCCGCGGCAACGCAAGCCTCTGGGGCGTCCGGACATTGACGCTCGCACTCCCCCAGGTCCCGGCAGGCGAGTGCCTGAGGCGTAACGACAACTGACTCCCGATGCTGGACCGGTCCGGAGCCGGCCCCGCGACAAGCCTCGAGGCCCACGAGCATAATGATCACGCGCGCCATAGGCAGGGCGGCCGTGACAAGACGCGCCCAGCGGTTCTCAACGCTGGATGCAATCGGGATCATGGCCGGCAGCCTAGCAACACCAGTGGCCCTTTCCTATTGGTCGATTCAAGAAGCTACTCGCTCGGCCACCCCGTCAGCGCCAGCCGCGACCCCATCCGCCCCACCCGCGCCGCGAGGCCGGCCCGTCAATGGTCGCGTGAGCGCGGGCGGGCTTTGCCCGACCGAGCTCGTCCGCGGGGGATCTAAAGGACCCTCCCAGGGTCCTTTGGTTAATGGTCGCGTGAGCGCGGGCGGGCTTTGCCCGACCGAGCTCGTCCGCGGGAGTTCTAAAGGACCCTCCCAGGGTCCTTTGGTTAATGGTCGCGTGAGCGCGGGCGGGCTTTGCCCGACCGAGCTCGTCCGCGGGGGATTTAAAGGACCCTCCCAGGGTCCTTTAGTTAACAGTCGATAGCCTATGCCACTTTCGCTGACCAGGTACTGTGGCCGTGCCGGGTCCGCCTCGATCTTGTGGCGGAGCAAGTGGATATAGACCCTCACGTAACCCTTCCTCGCGCAGTAGGCGCTGCCCCACGCTTCCCGCAGCAGCGTCCCGGTCGAGACGGCCGCATCGGCACGACGAGCGAGGGCGGCCAAGAGCTTGTACTCCATGGTGGAAAGGTGGATCCTTACGTCACCACGCAGAAGCTGCCGAGCACCCAGGTCAAGGGTGTACTCACCGAAGGCAACGCTGCGGTCACCGGTTGCGCGCACTCGCTCTCGGCCGCGCAATCCGACGCGGATGCGCGCGCGCAGCTCCGGTACCGAGAAAGGCTTGGTGAGGTAGTCGTTCGCACCCGAATCAAGGGCCTTCACCTTGTCACGCTCCTGCATTCGCCCGGAGACCACGATGATGGCCGCATCGGTGAGCTCGCGGATCAGGGGAACCAGCAGCAATCCGTCGGTATCGGGCAAACCAAGGTCGAGAAGAATGAGGTCGGGATTCCTGGATCTTACCTGGGCCAGCGCTGATTGTCCGTCTGTGGCATCGAAGACGGCGTAGCCCTCGACCTCGAGGCTGGCCAGGAAGAGCTTGGACAGCCTACGGTCATCTTCGACCACCAGGATTGAAGGGCCTGTCATAAAGAGACCTCCTTCCACATCTGGGCTTTGCGATATCCATGCCGCGCCACTTCCCCAGGGCTATCGAGCAGATCCCGCCATTTTCGTCGACTATCAACGCGAGGCCTGCTCGCGCCGTGATCAATATGCAACTCGGGCCAGCTCCCGAGGTTGCCTTTTGCAAGAGACACACCGCATAGGCCGGCGCCGGGGCGCGCAAGTCGTTTGGACGTGAAGTCACTGGCTAAATAGCAAGAAATGAGCGATCTTATGATCGGTTCTGGGCTACGCGCCCGGAACTGGAGGTTGTCATCATGATGACGATTGCAATTCTGACCGTTTCCGGCGCCCTTTGGGTCGCAACCCCGACGGCGAGCTATCGACACCCTTACTCAGCGAGCCAGACGCAGACCGCCCTGGTCAAGCCGGCGCCCACGCTCCACCGCACGTCCTCGCTCAACGGACGGGGTCAGGTTATGCGGGCCACGCCCAGTGCGGTGGCCACCGCCCAAGCAGCCCCGTCCCCGTCCCCGCGGCGCTTTGCCGCCCTGGGGCGCTAGCAGCACGTTTCCGTCCCGTCCCGGTTCTCGGCCGTTGTGGCCCTCGTTCCGGCATGCCAGCCGGCCGACCGACACTTGCTTGCCCTAGCGCGCAGGGACTCGGCCCGATGGCTATCCCTGACTGGGGCTGGCGCGCTTGTCCGTGCGCGCAGGGACTCGGCCCGATGGCTTATCCCCGACTGGGGCTGGCGCGCTTGTCCGTGCGCGCCGGGACTCGGCCCGATGGCTATCCCTGACTGGGGCTGGCGCTTGCCTGTGCGCGCAGGGACTCGGCCCGATGGCTATCCCTGACTGGGGCTGGCGCTTGCCTGTGCGCGCAGGGACTCGGCCCGATGGCTTATCCCGGTGTTGCCGCCGGGAGAATCGCTTCCCGCGCTGGACGGCATTAGTAGCGGCACAAGCCTTGCTGTTGCTCGAAACCAGCAGCAGGGAGGCGAACCATGGATCAAAGAACGACATTGAAGGCGACGGGTACCGTCGTTGGTGTGGCGGCCTTCGTGACAGCGGGCCTGGTCTTGTTCTCGGGAGCGAATAGGGAAAACCGCCAGCCCCTCCCGGAAAAGGTCGCCCCCCTGGATCCTGCGGTCGTAGCGCCCGCGGATCAGCTAGGCCGCGCCTTCGCCGCGGTCGCGGCGCACGTCATGCCGGCCGTGGTCGGGGTTTCCTCCCAGAAACACATCACCATCGGGCAGCCGGAGTTCCCCTTCCCGTTCGGCGACGACTTTTTTCGCCAGTTCTTCGGCAACCATGCCCAGGGCATCCCGCATGAGCACCAGTTCAGAGGCCAGGAACGCGGGCTCGGTTCGGGCATGATCCTCGACCACGCCGGGCATATCCTCACCAACTACCACGTCGTGCGCGACGTGGACGAGATCAGCGTCGAGTTGGCCGACAAGCGCAAATTCGAGGCCGTCATCGTGGGCACCGATCCACAGACCGACGTCGCGGTGGTGCGCATCAAGGGCAGCGTGCCAGCCGATCTGGCTACCGTCGAGCTGGGTGACTCGGACGCCATGCAGGTCGGCAACATGGTCGAGGCCGTGGGCGCGCCCTTCGGCCTGCTCCAGACCGTCACCCAGGGCATCATCAGCGCCACCGGCCGCTCCGACGTCGGGATCGCGGACTACGAGGACTTCCTGCAAACCGACGCGGCCATCAACCCCGGCAACTCGGGCGGGCCGCTGGTCAACATGCACGGCGAGGTCATCGGCATGAACAGCGCCATAGCCACCAGCATGGGGCAGTTCGCGGGCGTAGGCTTCGCCATACCCAGTGCGATGATCAAGCAAATGCTGCCCAGGCTCATCCGCGGTGAAAAGATCGTGCGTGGCCAGTTGGGCGTGCTCATCCAGGACATGACCAAGACCCTGGCCAAGCAGTTCGGCTTGAGCGAGGCCAAGGGAGTATTGGTGAGCCAGGTCAACAAGGGCTCCCCTGCGGAAAAGGCCGGCATAAGGCCGGGCGACGTCATAATCCGCTATGGTGGCAAGGACCTCGCCAACGTGCGCCAGCTGCGCAACATGGTCGCCAATACCCCTCCCGACAGCAAAGCGACCCTGTCCCTCGTCCGCAACGGCAAAGAGCAGTCCATGAGCGTGACCATTGGCGTCCAAGCCGGAGGAGAGCCAGAGGCCAGTGGACCACGTTCCACCGACCAGCTCACCAAGCTGGGCCTAACCGTACAGAACCTCACGCCCAAAGCGGCCAAGGGGCTCGGGCTCGACGTTCAGGAAGGCGTGCTCATCACCGACGTCGCCGAGGGTAGCCCAGCCTCCCTCACCGGCCTGCAAAAGGGCGACGTCATAGTCGAAGCCGACCGCAAGCACATCGCCAATGTCGGCGATCTGGCCCAGGTCCTGGACAAGACCAAAGCCAGCGGACAGATCCTCCTGCGCATCGTGCGCCAAGGGGGCAGCCTGTTCGTGGTCATCAGCTACTGACCCGCCACCGCCTGTCCGAGCTCGGCGACTTCAGCCTCCCCGAGCGCCGCCCCCCAACGTCAACGCCATGGCCAACTCCACCTCGGCTCCTCCGTCCCCGCCTCGCCCGCCGCCCCCGCGGCCGTGGACGAGCTGGATTGTCCCGGTTGCCATCTTGCTCGGCATTCTGTGGACACGCCATCTGGTCTCACACGAGGAAATCGAGCCCACCATTCCCTACTCGGACTTTTACCGGCTGGTGGCCGAGTCCAAGGTCGCCAGCGCGACCATGAAGGGGCAGACCGTCTACGGTGTCCTCCGATCTCCGCAAAAGCTCAACGGCAAAATGCAGTACGCCTTTACCGCGCTCGTCCCTGCCCAAGGCGACGACTACCTGGCCGTAATGCGGCAAAAGGGCGTAACCCTTACCATCAAGAGCGAAGAGCAGCCGCTGGTCCTGCAGCTGCTCCTGGCCGCCCTGCCCTGGATCATCGTCCTCTTCGCCTGGTTCTGGATTTCCCGCCGCGCCCAGGGCATGCTGTCCAAGGGCCCTTTCGCCGCCATCACCAAGGGGCGCACGCGCCTTTACGAGAAGGAGTCGCTCGTTCCCGTCAAGTTCGACGACGTCGCGGGCCTCAAGAGCGCGAAGCAAGACCTGGCCGAGATCGTCGAGTTCCTCCGGGATCCGAAACGCGTGCAGAAGTTGGGCGGCAAGGCGCCACGCGGAGTATTGCTGGTCGGCCCCCCGGGCACGGGCAAGACCCTGCTGGCCCGCGCGGTGGCGGGCGAGGCGGGGGTACCCTTTTTCTCCATCACCGCTTCCGAATTCATCGAGCTCTTCGTCGGCGTGGGCGCATCGCGGGTGCGCTCACTCTTCGAAGAGGCCAAGAAGGTCGCTCCCTCCATCGTCTTCATCGACGAGATTGACGCCGTGGGGCGCACGCGGGGCACCGGATTCGGGGGCGGCCACGACGAGCGTGAGCAAACCCTCAACCAGCTGCTCTCCGAGATGGACGGCTTCGTCCAGAGCGAGCTTACCATCGTCCTGGCCGCGACCAACCGTCCCGACGTCCTCGATCCCGCCCTACTCCGCCCTGGGCGCTTCGACCGCCGCATCGTCGTCGACCGTCCCGAGCGCTTCGCGCGCCGGGCCATCCTCACTGTGCACAGCCGCAACAAGCCACTAGCCCCCGAGGTAAGCCTCGACACCATCGCCAACGACACGCCGGGCTTCTCCGGTGCCGATCTGGCCAACCTCGTCAACGAGGCCGCCTTGTCGGCCACCCGCCGCCGCGCCGACACCATCGACACCCATGATTTCAACGAAGCCTATGACAAGATTGTGCTCGGCGACCTGCGCGAAGCCGTCCTCGACACGGATGAGAAGCATCGCGTGGCGGTGCATGAGTCCGGCCACGCCTTGCTGGCCCACTTCACCGAGCATGCGGAGCCGCTCGAGCGCGTCAGCATTCTCCCGCGCGGCATGGCCCTCGGAGTCACCCATCAGACCCCGCCCGCCGACAAGCACATCATGACCCAGCCCGAGCTGAGCGCCCGCTTGCGCACCCTGATGGGTGGACATGCCGCCGAGCTCGTGGTCTTCGGCGACCCATCCTCGGGGGCCGAAAACGACCTCAAGACCGCCACTGACCTGGCCCTCAAAATGGTGGCCCACTTTGGCATGTCCGAGAGCCTCGGACCCGTCTACTACGAGCATCGCTCCGAGCATCCCTTTCTCGGCCACGCTCTGGCGGCCGACACCGCAACCAGCGACGCCACCGTGCACATGATCGAGGAGGAGGCGCGCAACCTGCTGGTCAAGGCGCGCGAGGACGCGCGCCGCTCGGTGCTCGAGCATCGCGCCCAACTCGACAGCCTGGTGTCCGAGCTCATAGCTCATGAATCCATCGATCGGGCCGGCCTGCTGCGCCTGCTCGGGCCCGCCCGTCCCTGAGCCCTTCTGCGCCGGCGACCACCCGAGAACCCACCGGCGAGCGTAACGCCACATCCTGCTATCTTGTCTGTAGGACGGTAGCCGACGATATTATGGGAAATTTCGGCGGTATCGATGGCGCAAGGCTCCGCTGTATAAAACGAGAACCTTCCCCATAATTCCGGGAAAGCGCTAGCGCGAGCGTCAGCATAGCGAAGACGGCGCCGGTCTTAGCGTGGTTATGCGTCGTCAATTCGGATAAGGCCGCTCGGCTTTGCCTCTATTACGCCCAGCCGCGCCTCGCGTGTGCTTGCCCGTCTATTGGCCAGCGCATTTCACTAGCAACGCCCAACTGCGGCGCGCACGACCGCGCCCGTCAACGGAGGTACCATGGACAAATCTGCCCGCACCACACACCTCGCTGTGCTCCTGCTCACGCCTTTCTGGCTCGCGTTCGCCGGCTGCCCGGGTGGCGGGTCTCCCGACCCCACTCTCGCTCCCAGTGGGGGCAACGACGGCTCGCCCGCCCAGGGCGGCGCAGGGCCGGGTGGGCCGGGTGGGTCGGGTGGGTCGGGTGGGTCGGCCACCCGCAGCGCCCCGCTCGACGGCGGACCTGCGGTTGACGCCAGCGCCCCCGCCGCTCCCGATGCTCGCCCCCCGGCCGCGGACCGTTACGTCGGCGCCGATGTCGCCACCGCGACGGACAGCGCGGCTATCCCGCCCGCCGGAGGCACCCCCGCTCCCACGCCCTCGGCCACGGGCGGAGCGGCAGGCAACCACCTCATCGCGGACGCGGGCGCAAGCGACGCCGGCGCCGCCCCTGCCAGCCCGGGCCAGGCCTGTGCGGCCGAGCCCCTGCGCTCGACCGGGCAAATCTACTATGTCTGCGACTGTCAAGCGGGAGCGGCGGCCAGCTGTGTCGCGGGCGATGACAGCAACCCGGGTACCTCACCCTCGGCGCCGCTGCAGTCGTTCGCCCGAGCGGCCGCGGTATTCGCCGGCGCAAATGCCGGCGACACCGTCGCCCTTTGCCGCGGCGGGCGCTGGAGCGTGAGCAGCGGACAGAACTTTGCCAACCCCAACTGCAGCCATACCAATACCTGCGACCTGCGCGACTATATTCCACCCTCCGCGCAAGGATCGGAAGGGATGCCATCGATCTGGATCAACGGCGGCAGCAACGGGGCAACATTGATGAGCTTCTCCCACCTGCCCTCCCACCAGGAGGGCATACGCGTCTTCAATTTCGACCTGCACGGCACCAGCAAGGATATGGGGATCTTCTTTTGGAACGAGACCACCAATGTCGATCTGTGCGACCTGGCCATGGACGGCTTCAACGAGTCGGTCACCATGTCGGGCGGCGATGCCCCCACCTACGGCACCCCCGCGAGCATTGTGCTGCGCGGTTCGCGCCTCACCAACAACAGCAACATTGCCTACATCGGGGTGTGCGATCAATGCTCGGTCGAGGATAACTTCTTCGACAACAACGGAGTGGTCAATGCCACCACCCACGCGGTCTACTTCGCCTCGCAAGCCTGGAATGTCAGCGGGCAATGGGTGGTCCACGAGACCGTCGGCATGCAATTGCTGCGCAACGAGATTCACAACTCCGCCATCGTGTGCAACGGGTCGCCGGTGGTGGTACACGGACGGCACACGGGCGTGGTGATCGAGAACAATCTCGTCGACGCCGTGAACGCCAGCGCCGACTGCTGGGGCCCGGGGGTCGGCTGTGGCGGATACCCATACGGATGCTGGTTCCGCAACACCATCATCCGCGGCAATACCATCACCAATCTCGGCAACACGGGAAGCAACAGCAACAACTGCACCGGCTGCCTCATCGAGAACAACTTCATCACCATGAGCACGGGCGGCAATGCCATCAGCTTGGGCACCCTGGACCCCCGCGCGGTCGGTGACCCGACCTACACCAAGTGGGACGGCCAGCCCGATGACCCGAGCGCCAATATCACGGTGCGCAACAACACCGTATACTTTACCCCATCCGCGCCCTCGGGCGTGGCGGTCCTGGTCGGCTCGGGCACCGGCGACAGGATCGAGAACAACGCCTTCGCCTACGCCGCCGGCCAGGCCGGGCCCAGTGACAACCTGTTCCTCAGTTTGCCCGCCCTCTCCGCCGTTACCCTGGTCGACTACAACCTGGGCGAGATACCCGCGGGGGCACACTGGGCGGTCAGCACCGCCGGCGGCCTGGGCATGAGCCTGCCCGCCTGGCAAACCGCCAGCGCCTTCGACCTTCACTCCAAGATGGCCAATCCCATGTTCGTTTTCCCCCCCGGCAACTGCGCGCCCGCGCCCGGCTCGCCCCTCATCCAGGCGGGTGATCCCGCCGACTGTCCCGCCACGGATCTGAACGGCAGTTCCAGCGGCTCACCTCCCGCCATCGGCGCCTTCGAACCCTGAGGACGAACCCTAGGACCATGACCGGCAGGCTGCGCCCGCGGCCTGCCGCCCTCGGCTCAACGCCCGGAGGCCGCGGCCGGGACAAGACCTGCGATCAAGTCTTCGAACTCGGGCCGGGTGATGTCGCCAAGGTGGGAACGCCGCAAGCGCGTATCGCGGTCAAAGGCGAAAAACACGGGAATCGCGCCTTGCCAGCCCGGGTCTATACTGGTCATGAAGGCATCGACGTCGGCAATCTTCAAAATGCTGCTCCAGTGGGGATCACGCACCCGCTGGGCCAGTACCGTGCTCACCCGCTCGGCGCTATGAGCACTCGGGCTGTCGAGCGACACGGCTATGAAGTCTATGCCCCGGCGCTGTGCCTCTTCGGCCAAGCGGGCCAGGACTGGCAGCTCGCGCATACACGGCCCGCACCAAGTCGCCCAAAAGTGGAGCACCACCGGACGCCCACGATGCTGCTTGAGCTCTTGCTGCAGCTCGATCTCGGTGATGACACGAGCGTGCTCGACCGCGGGTTGGCCGGCGCCCTTGCCTCCGGCACCCTCAGCCGCGACCGACGACTGGGCCAGGCCGGCCACGCCCAGGCAGAGTAGCGTGACCACCAGCACATCTTGCCGGTAACGGGCAGCCCCAGAGCGCGGCACCGGCACTGCCCTCCTGCCTTGACCGCGTGGGTTCGTGCTCATGCGCCCGGCCGGCTCTCGGCAATGTGGCCGACCGACACGCACTTGAAGACATAGCATCCCTTGCCGAGCTCGATGGTATCTCCGTCCCCCAAGGGTTCGCTGCCACTCACCGGCTTGGTCTCGAGCTTGAGCAGCGCGCCCGGCAGAGGCTCGATGGCGAAAGCTCCGGCCCGCTCGCTGATCACCGCATGCTGATCGAGGACCTCTGGATCGCCCTCGAAGCGTATGGGGCAGCCGGGCCCGCGACCCAGCACTACGCTGCCCTCGCCCACCGGCAGGCGCAGAGTCTCACCCCGGCGGCCCTGTCCCGAGGTGCGCACCAGCCAGCCCACCGTGAGCGACTTACCGCTGCTCCGGTTGTCGCTGCGCAGAGCAGCCTGGATCTCGAGCGCCACCCCACGCGCCCGCGGGGTGGCCAGCACGGGATGCTCGGTACCCGATGCGCGCAAGGCCCGGGCCAGACTGTCGAGTCCCAGGCGGACGAAAGCACTCCACTGATCTTCCGGCACGCGAGCGGCAATGCCGCTGGCCGCTTGCTCGGGCGGCGTCTGGGTGGAGATGGCCTGCGCCAGCACCTCGGCCAGATCAGCTCCTAGCCTGGTATTTTCGCCGGGCTGGTGAGAGAGCAGAGACTGGATCTGCTCCAAACGTCGACGGCCGGCCTGGGTATGAAAGACGGGATAGAGCTCGGCGGAAATGAGCGCTGGCTCGAGATCGGCCAGAAGGCCGACGTCATTGGGGTAGCTACGCGTTAGCTCGACCAGGGCCCGCTGGGCCGGGACCCCGCGCCCGACCAGGGCATGCGCTGCAGCGATCACCGCCGAGGACTCCTCGGCCACCTCGGGTTCCCGAACCGCGGCGCGCCGGCGCACCGCCAAGACCGTCACGCCCGCGATCGCGAGCGCCCCCACCACCAGCCCGAGCACCAGGAGAACCCAGGTCATCCCGGCCTCTACCGTTATCTTGCCAACCTCTATCGCCCGCCGTTTGCCCTCGCTCGTCACGTTCAAGCGCAGCTTGTGCGTGCCGCCCAGGGTGCGCCAGGCCCAGGGCAGCTCGATCTTGACTCGGCGCATGTCCGCAATGGCCTGGCCGAGCGATTCCAAGGTCGACTCGACCTCGATGGGCTGATCGGCAGCACGGCGAAACGCCCCTGCGCTGGCCAGATCGCCCAGGTTTCTCGTGCTCTGCTCCGCATCCACCTCCGAGGGGGGGAACGACACCACCATGAGCTTGACCTGGGCCCGGTCGAGCTCGTCGGCAATCGCACCGAAATCGGCCGCGCTGTCCCCGGTGGCATCGTTGTAGTCGCGGCCATCGGTCACCACCACCATGACCTTGAAGGGGCTCTCGTCGCCGAGCAGGGCCTTGAGGTCGACGCGAATCGCGTCCGCCAGGTTGGGACGATCTCCGGCCAGATAGCCCAGGTCGTGGAGCTGTCCGCCGATTTCCGAGGCCTTGAGCTTGGGAATCGGCTGACGCTTGCGACCATAGAGGGTGACGTACACGTTGCTCCGCGCCGGAATGCGGTGGACAAAGCCCTCGACCCCTTCGAGAATCGCGTCCGAAAGGCCGGCCGGCACCTCCTTGACCCACAAGTACACCAGCCCGACCGCGAGGGGAGACTTCCAGGCCTGGCTCTTCTCCGCCGCCGCCTCGGCGTACTCGGAGAACACCTCGACCGACTTCGGGGCCGGCCCGGGGGCGCCATCCACATCCACCTCGATCGAGCTCGGCTTCACCGTGGCGCCCTCCTCGGAGATGCCGCCCACCAGCAGTATCATCGCGTCCGCATCCCGGTCCACCACCGGCATCGAGGCCATCAGGCTGGGAGCGGCGCGCGCGAGCGGAGCGCCGAACAGGACCCAGAGCGAGAGCACGAAACCGGCTAGCCTCACGCTCCCGCCTTCCCCCCAGGTGCCAGCCAAAGCGACTTGAACATCAACTCGGTACGGCCCACGCGAACGATGTCGCCTTCGCCCAGCTCGGCCCGCTCACCCGCCGCCAGCTTATGCGAATTGACGAAGGTCCCATTGGCCGACGGTCCCGGGGTCTCCCGATCGCGGATGGCGAAGGCCTCTTCCCCACCCGCCCGCTGGGGCCGATAGACCATGGCATGTCCTTGGGAGATGAACTTGTCGTTGAAGTCCAGCCACGTCTCCGCGGAGGTGCTGGCCTTGGCGCCACGCGAGATCACGGTGAGCGGGGTAGCTAGCTCGAAGAGGGTGCCGACACGCGCGGCGTCGAGCGAGGAGAGCACGACGAACCAACCCAGGCTGAGCCCGGGCAGGGTTACCACGCCCCGGCTATCCGCGGCCGAAGCGGCGAACATGGTCTTGGGCGAGGCCATGCGCGGCCGACAGCTTCCACAAGTGGCACCCCAGGAAGCCAGCATGGGCTGCCCGCAATTGGGGCAAAACCTCTCTTCGCCGGGCGTCGCCAGAGCAGAGGGGATGAGCTCCTCGATCGACTCGCGGCTTGCGCCGCTAGCCGCGCCGCGCGACTCGCCTCCCGGCACAGATCTCCCCGACCGACCCGGTTGATCGCCCGACCCGCTGCCTGACCACGAACCATTTCTTGCCTTGTCGGACACAGCTTGCTCGCCGCCAGCGATGATAGATTTGCCGGCGACGATGGTCAAACGGTAGTCCTACCTAAACCTCACCCTGCCTTGCCCGCCATGGCTGCCATATTCCTCCACCTCCTCCCGATCCTGCTCCCGGCACTGGCCGGAGAGCCAGCCCCGGTACCACCCGGCCCCACCCGTGGCACTTCTATTGTTGCAGCTGGCCAAGCCTTCGACGTGGGACGCACCGTCGTGCTGTGGAACGATGAACAAGGCTTCAACGCCTACGAGAAGCGCTGCATCGACCAGAGCGGGGGCTGCTGCGACTTCGATTCCGAGCGCTACGGCACGCGCAAGGGCCTGACCGAACGGACCCTGGAAAACCTGCAAGCCATCGTGTCCCAATTCGTATTGCACTTCGACGGCTGCGTCAATTCCCGCTCCTGCTTCAAGTCGATGCACAATCGGACTCGTCCCAACGGCGGTACCGGCTGCGGCCTGTCGGCGCACTTCATGATCGACACCGATGGGACGATCTATCAAACCCTCGATCTGGTCGAGCGCGCCTACCATGCCGAGCAGGAGAACTCCATATCGATAGGAGTGGAGATCTGCAACCGCGGCCGTTACAACCCCTCCGAGCTCAACCGGCTTCCGCCCGAGTGGCGCACCCGGCCTCATCACGACGTGGTCGTCAATGGCTTTCGGTACGACGCTTATGATTTCCGTCCCGAGCAGTACGAATCCATCGTCGCCCTGACGCGTACCCTGCTGCGCATCTTCCCCAATCTCAAACCCGAGGTTCCCGAGCGCAACGGGGAAGTGATCATGGACACCCTGGAACGACCGCTCGACTTTCACGGCATCGTGGGCCATCTCCACGTCGACCTCGACAAGCGGAAGTGGGATCCCGGCGCACTCGACTGGAAGCGCATCCTGCGTGCCCTGCAGGGCTTCGTATTCCCCATACAGATCCGGGCCTTCACCGAGGTGCCGCGCACCCGTGATGAGCTGCTCGCCGCTCGCCGCGCCGCATTTTTCGCCGCCGAAGATCGCGCCACTGGTTTCTTTCCGCTGGCCCCGGGTCGACTGTGGCACTCGGGGGTGCATCTCAGGGGACGGGCGAACGCGCCGGTCTCCGCCCCCACCCGCGGGCGCCTGGTAGCTGCCCGCTGGGCCCAACGCAACGACTCGTCAACCTCGTTCGTGCTCGTGCGCCACGAGATCGAGGTGGAGGGGTCGACCCTGGTCTTCTTCTCCCTGCTCGCCCACCTCGCCCTGCCCGCCTTCGGGCCGGACAACCGGGTACCCTGGATGCAGGCGCTCATGCGGCCCGAGCGGGCAGCCGAGCGCCGCGCGCTCGAGTCGGGTGCGGTCATTCTGCTCGATGAGCGACTAGAGACCGGGGATATCGTCGGATACCTGGGCCACGTCAAACGCGGGCCCGAGCATGGCTCAGAGCTCCACTTCGAGATCTTCACCACCGAAAAGCTGCCCGGCGACCTCGAGCACGCCTTTCGCTACCTGAACGCGAGCGCCGACGGCCCCATCGCCCGACGCGACGCCATCGTCAAAATGATGGACCTGAACGGTGACGGGCAGATCGACGACAAGGAGCTCCTCGCCCTGTTCCACGGGGGCGACATCGGCAAGCGTCAGGCCTTGCGGCGCACCGCTATCCGTCATCGCCACGAATGGGGCGATCGCACCACGCTCGACGAGTTCGTCCATCTGCGCGAGCTGTCCGGCATCACCGAGGCCGAACGGCGGCGCATCTATGCGGTCGCTATAGCCCCCTACCTGTTCTGGAACGATGCCTTGGCCGACCATGCCGGTTTGCCCAGGAACCAGATCATCTACTCCTACAACCCGATAACCTTTCTCATGACCCTCGCCGCGCTCACCACTCACGTCGACATCCCTTGGCCGCACGACACTCTCAGCAGTGACAGCGGCCTCGAGCCGCGCCGTCTCGCCGTCCCCCTGCTCGATTGGACCAATCCCCCCCCCGATCTCAGCCAAGAGCTCAAGCTACCCCCGCTCATCGGCGCCGACCTGCAGCCCAAACGCCGCGACCAGATCCCCCTAATCGAGCTCCCCCCAACGGATGGAAGGTGATGGGAACCCGGGGAGGATTATGGGACCCGGGGTGGGGGTTCACCTCAGCTGTGGGGCGTGGACGACCGCTACTGCGGTGCAAAAGCGGCCAGCACCCCGGCCAGCGAAACCTGACCACTACCCAGTAGCCGTTGTTGCTCAGCCGACAACCCTTGCCCTGCCTTGGCGTTGGCCGCCGGGCTATTGGTGCGCAGCGGCCAGTAGCGCGAGCTCTTGTGCTCCGGGTTGGCCAAGTAGGCCAAGAGCTGCGCGGGCGGAGGTCCGAGCGCGACCAGGAGTCGGCTAGCTGTCCACAGCAGCGAAGGCATCACCGGGGCCGAGCCCAGGAGACGGCGCACCAGCTCCAGCCAGAAGATCCGCATCCCATCGGTAGGCGTGGGACAGTCGACGGTGACAGTCCGCTTGGCGGTATCCGCGCCCGCCTCCTGCGCCTGCCGGCAGGAGGTGACCATGGTGTGCAGAGCGTAGGCGGCGCCCTCGTCGTAGCCGCCCACCGCGACGCGCAGCTCGAAAAAGCTTGACCGTGCGAGTAGCTCGTCGAGCGACAAGAGCTCGGCTGAGCAGCCCAGGCTGGCGCGCAAGCCCTCGACCTGCCCGGCTAGCGCCTGCGTCCCCATGGCCTTCGCTTGCTCCGCCAGCTGGGCGGCCGCCGTGAAAAAGGGCGCGAAGATGGTGGGTAGGAGGGGCAAAGCGTCAGGTCCCGGAGCAATCTCCAGGTGCATGGCGATGATCAAGGGAAAGCTCCGCCCGACCCGATCTTCCCCCGGGCGCAGGCAGCCTATGAACGCATTACCGCCCGGCGCGAGCAAGACGAAGTGGGCCGGCTCCTCGGGCAGGCGCGTCCCTTCCGTGTGCAGGCACTCGACGCCCTCCTGGAACCACTTGTCCATCCCGGCCTGCTGGAACTCCCCGGCGTTGATGCGCACGTAGTCCCTTTCCGCCGGAATTTTGCCGTAGAGCCCCAGCACGGGTCGCAGCGGAGAAGATGAGCTCATCATGGCGGGCACTACTTTCTGCAGGTGCCGCCCCCGACCGTGATCGACCTGGGCAAGCTGAATCTCTGGAAGAGCTCACGAATATCCTCGGGCTTGAAATCGACTTGAATTTTGGCTTGCCCGTTCGCCGTGGGGTAGGCGAGCGAGATCGCATCCCCGATTCTGGTGGCATTGCCGCCCAGCCCGAGCAGGTAGAACAGCGCCCACTCCCCGTCATCGCGCGGGCCAACCGCATCGACCTCGTCGTTCTTGACGAAGAGGTGGAGGACGGCGCGATGCACCGGCCAGATGATCTCGTCCCAGCGATCGAGAGCGTTGAGCCCGGTTATCCGCTTGCTACCCACATCCAGAATGATCTTGGAGTATTGCGGCGAGGGGCGGATGTGGACCCCGACCGGCATCGCGATCTTGCTCGCGCCGCGGGCGAAGAGGGTGGTCGTCAGGTCGGCCGCCCGGGTCAGGAACTTGAGGAACTCCTCGCGATAATGAATGGCCGCGCCATCCTTGGCGCGGAAGACATCACCCACCCGCTCGATATCGTTGGCCAGGGCATCGCTGTAGTATTGCCAGAGAGTTCCGCTCGTCGGCAGGAAGAACTTCTCGATGTCGGCGATCCGGGCCTCACCCGTGGTCCTGACCGTGGCGAAGGGATAACGTCCAGCCAGGAGTTGGTCGAAGGCCACCACCACCGTCTCGCACCACTTGCGATTGGCCGAATCCGTGGTCGCGCCCGTCACCGCCACCTCGGCCCCGCGCAGGGGCGGCATCAGGATCTTCTCCAGCACGCCCTGCTCCCACCCCTGGTCGTCGTAGCGCGCGACCAGGTTCTGCAGATTGGTCCGCAGGGTGCGAATGGCATTCGGGAACGTCTTCGCATCGGGCATGCCCTGCTCGCCCATCACCCCCCCCAATTCCCCGAGCAGTTGGTCGTACTGTTCGAACCCGGTCGGCTTCACCGAGCCAAAGCGCATCAAGCCCGCAAACGCGGTCTCGACCTGGCGCGGGCCGGCAGCCGTCCGGTCGTCCCCCCGAGCGAGCTCAGCCGTCGCGATGCCCCCAGTGCCACGATCGAGGGCCTCCCTCGCCTTGCCCAGGGCCTTGTCGGTGAGCGATTCCTCCTCTTTGAGCGTCAGATTGGCGCTGATATTCTTCCAGGCCACCTCGAAGGGTTTCTCCGAGCTCAGCCGCTTGATCAGCGCCCGGGCCTCGTCGAGGGAGGCCGGCTCGCGCACCGCCAAGGTGAGCAGAAAGCGTTGCCAGGCGGCGATGTACTGGACGAAGTAGTCGGCCTTTATCTTCGCGATGGCGCGGGCGTCGCGGGCCTTGCGCTCTTTGCCCAGGATCCAGGAGCTCTCATCGTCATCGCTCTGGGCTTTCTCCAGCTGGCGCAGCCGCTTCTCCACCGCGAGATAGCCCGCCGGAGTGAAGGCGCCGCGCACGGCAATCTCCTTCTTGGCCGGCTTGCCTTGCGGCTGCTGCGGCGTCAAGAGCACGACCGCGCTGCCGAGCAGGTCGATGTCCTTGAGGTCGCGCGGCATGCTCGGGTCATTGATCACATCACCCAGGGGATCGTCGCCCGAGCCGATGAGGACCGCGCGCGCGTAGGTGACGAACTTCTTGTCACGGTCGACCATATCGGCCGGATCGGTGATGCCACCGGCATAAAACCGCACCAGGCCTTCCAGCACCCGCGGCGCCCGCCCGCCCCCCGACTGATTGGTGAGACTGATCCATCGCGCCGCCGCCTTCTCGGCCGCCAGCTTCACGCCCGCCTCCCAGCGGTCGCTACGCGGCGTAGGCTCGTCGGGTTGCTTGTCTTGCGTCAAGAGCAGGTGCAAGATCAGGGCGTCCATCAGCTCGGAAGTGCCCAGCCCACCTACCGCCGAGGCCTTGCTCAGATCGGCGCGGATCAGCGGACGCACGATCAAGCGTTCGACCGCGGTGTGCAGCTCGCGCGTGACGCTGTCCCGCGGGAAGAGGACGGAGTTACCTTCCCCCTCGACCAGCGCCTTGGCCAGGTCCTCCACCGACTCGAGGGCTTCACCCGAAGGCAGCCCCATGGCGTCCTTGGCCGCCCGGCTGGCGGAAAGCTTGTTGATGGCGCGCAGGGCATCTTTGGCATAGCCCGAGTTGGTCTGGTAGGAGCGAATCGGCAGGAGGAGCAGACCGGCCGCCAGCGCGAAGGCGGCCACCGTCAACCCCAAGCGCAAGAGCCGCTGTTGGCGCATGACCCGACTGCTGCGCACGGCCGCCGCCTGGTCGGGGAACACCACCTCGGTAAAGACGTCGCGCAAGAAGTAGCTCTTGGGCTTGGTCACGGCCACCGAAGCCGCGGCGGCGCGCTCGGCGACACCGAAGGCACTGGCCATATTCTGCATGATGCGGTCGATGGGCCGCCCTTCCTGCGTGCCCGAGGTGAAGTACACTCCCCGCAGGATGGGAGCGTCCTGGTAGACGTTGTCGGCGAACAAGTCGGCCACCAGCAAAGACAGATTGCGCCCCAAGGCCTCGAGCTGGGGTGCGAACTCGAAAATCTTGTGCCGAGCTTCGAGGCGCCTTTCGTCGCACATACGGAAGAAAGCGCGCTGACCCGCCACATCGAAGAGCTCCTGCAGCTGCTCTTCCAGGAGCCCAGTGCGCTCGTCGGGACTGGCCAGGAGCGGTAGGGTGACCCCCCAGATTTGCCCGCGCTCTTTGTCGCGCAGATCGCCCCACATCTCCACGAACCCCGGCACCAGGTCGGTCTTGGTGACCAGGAGATAGACCGGTACCACCATGTCGAGGCACCCGGTCACCTCGTCGAGGCGCTCCCGCAGCGCCTTGGCCAGGGCAGCCACCTCCGCCTCGCCCCCGTCCAGATCGAGCAGGCTGACCGCGAGCAGGATGCCATTGACCGGCTTCTTCGGTCGAGTCTTGCGCAGGAGGCGGAGAAAGGCCAACCATTCATCGTGGTCGTCGTCCTGGGTCGACCAACGCCCGGCGGTATCGAGAATGATGGCCTCGTTGGTCAGCCACCAATCGCAGTTGCGGGTGCCGCCAACCCCCTTCACCTTGCCGCCCTTGGCATAGGGAAACTGCAGACCAGAGCTGCGCAGCGCCGTGGTCTTGCCCGCTCCCGGGGGGCCTATGATGACGTACCAAGGCAGAAGACTCAGGGCGTCGCGCCCCTTGTGGCCGAGCCGCGAGGACTTGAGCCCGGCGATAGCCCGCTGGAACTCCAGCTGCATGGCGCCGATCTCCGCCTGCTGGTCAGGACGAGCGCGGGCGGCACTGTCGAGCCCGGCCTCTATGGCCCCCGCCGACTTGCGCGTGAAGGTCGCGCTCATGATGGCCCACAGTCCCAGCCCCAGCACCAGACAGACGGTGACCGCGATGGCGGCCCACAAGAGCGGCGCAACCCCGTGGAAGACGATCGCCGCCGCCCAGGCGAGCGCGATGAAAATGGCGGCAAAGACGTACTTGAGCACGCGGTATCCTCAGTGAGCTAGCTTGTCGACACGGGCGGCAACGTCGGCAACCTGTTGATCGAAGGAGATGCGCAAGCCGACGAACACCGCCAGGGCCAGCGCGAAAATCCCGAGCGACAGCCACAACAAGGCGTTGCTGGCCCCGCGTCGTACCGCCGGCTCGTCGGGCGGCTGACCGGCCGGCGCCAGCTCCTCGGGCAGCTCCATATGACGCTCGAGCTGATTGCGCACCCCTTCGGTGACACGCAAGAGCTCGGCCGCGCCGCCGGGGAAGCCATACCGGCCTTGAAAATCGAAGAGCAAGCACAGGTGGTAGACCCGTAGCACTTCCAAGCGCCGCCCATCGGCGAGCAATGATTGCAGTCGGCTGAAGAACCCCTCCCCCGCCACGTTTTCGCCGAAGTAGCGAAGTTGCAGCGGCTGGCTCAGCCAGTAGCTGCGCAATGGTTCGGGCGCCTTGATGGCCACCTCGTCGGCCAGCGCGACCAGAGCGTAGAGGATGTCCTGGGTGTCTCTCTCGGGGACCCCGTGGCTGCGCGCGCGGTCTTTGAGGCTATCGAAGTAACCGCACATGCGCGCGTGCACGGTCTCGGGCCTGCTCACCGTCTCGTCGAGCTCGCGCAGCCGCGCAATGGCGGCGAAGCATTCCCCCGTGAGCCCTTGCACTAGGTCCCGCATGCTCCCGTCCGCTCAGCCTTTGCCCGGAATGCCGAAGAGCTCGACCTTGACCTGCGAGGGGTCGAAGGGCGGCGGGGCATAGATCGCCACCTTGCGCTCCGCAAGCACGTGTCGCCAGTGGTCGATGGACGTGTCCAAGAGGAAGTACACCACCCCGGGCCGGACCGGAATCTCGGCCGGAGGCCGGTGGGTGACCTGCAAGGGGACCCCCCGCGTGGCCTGGCGCATGAGGTAGGGCAGCTGCGACCACGACGCAATCTTCACCCGGCCCGGGAGCTCGCGCGAGAGCTGCTCCACGGGCATCTGGGATTGCGCGCCCAGCACGAACTGCTGGCACTTGAGCACGCGTTCGTCCGCAAGCGCGCCCACGTAGATACCTTCGTGCACTTCCGTGGGCACCCGCACACACAGCTCGCGCAGATTGGCGCGCAAGAGCGAGGTGAGCATGGCGAAGAGCTCCTCGAAGGTCGAGCGCAGATCGGTGAAGGCGAAGGCTGGAAAGGTCACCGGGTCGGTATCGATGGCAAAGGTGGACAGGGCGCCCGCGCTCTGGATGAGGTACAGGTAGAGCTCGCGTGGGTCGAGCTCGCCGGCGCGGCCGGCGTGCACCAGAAAGGGAATGGCCGCGTTCAGGGCGGACAGCTGCAAATAGCGCGTCACATCGTTGGCACTGAACTCGACCGAAGCGGCATCCCGCTGCGAGCGCTCGGCCGAGAGCTGGCGGCGCTTGGCCACCATCAGCGCGAGCAGGCGCTGTACCGCACCCATCAAGAACGGCGATGCCGCAATGGTCAAAATAGGGGGGATGAAGGCCTCGCTGAGCTGAAAGTGTCCGTCGGCAGCGCGCACGACCTCCGCGATCTTGATCGAGTCGTAGTCCTCGCCTCCCTCGCTGCCCAAGAGCACCGTCAAATTGCGCCGCGCGAACGCCATGGTCAGGTTGGCCGCCTCGCCGGTCATATCGACGACGGACCGGCTGGCGCTGCGAAAGCGGGTGCGAATGGCGGGCTTGCCCTGAGCACCATCCCCGGCCATCTCGGCTGCCACCGAAGGCACACCGTCGCGTTCCTTGGGCAGCGCGAGATGGACCGCGAGGGCGGGCAAGGTCGCCGGGAAATGGCTAGCGATGGGGCGTGCCGCCGGGGCTTCCTCGTCGCCGGCCTGAAAATCGAGCGCCAACCCGTCCGGCAATATCCCCGCGAAGCGATTCAGCACCAGCGAACCCGTGGCCAGCGCCCCGACATCGATGTCGAGCGCGGTGATGCCCCAGCCGAGCGGCGTGCTGGCGGCAATGCGCGCTTCGAGCATGCGCTCATGATAGAGGTCGGCCTGCTGTAGGTGCTGGGGTGAGACCAGCATGCCTTCCGACCAGACGACTCGCTCCAGATCTTTCATGGTGACCACCTCATCGCACGTCGACCCGACTGTCTTCCAGCGCAAAGTTCAGCACCGCCCGGGCCGTGGGCTCGCGGCAGTAGTTGGCATTGGGGGCCGGCAACTTGCGCACGGCCCGCCATGATGGCCCCACCGGCCGGCGCAACATAGCCACCACGGCCAGGACCGTGGCGCCCTCGCCCCGGCTGAGGACGGGCGCCGCCCACTCGCCGGGATAGAGGGTGAGCTCCTGTACCGCCACGAAGTCTTCGCCGAGCACCGCCCGATCATTGTCGAGAATGCGGTCGAGCGTGGTCTCGAGCAGCTTGGCCGCGTCCCTGAGCTGATAGATCCTGACCGTGGTCGCGAGCGACTCGCCGCTCTCGGCCGGGTTGAGTCGCAGCGAAGCGGTGATGGAGATGCGCACCGGCTCGGGGGTTGGACAAGAGGAGGGCGAAGGGGGTGGCGGCGGCGGCGACGACGACGGCGGCGTATGCGAGCACGCGATGACCACTGCGATCGCACCGGCCAAGTGGGCTGGCTTCAACCAGGATTTGTTCATGGTCAGGAGGTAGGGAGCTTGCCAGCATCCCGTGTCATGCGCAACAGGGTCACCGGCGCCGCCCCCGGCATACCCATAGCCGCCACGCCCGTGCGCGAATTCTGGCTTTCTCTCGCCAATCAAAGCAGACTGACTAGAGCCCGATGGCGACCAACAGTAGAGATCATGCAAAGCTCATCTGCGACCTGGGCGAGCTCGCTGCCATCATCACCGATGCGTCGGATCTCGACGCCATGTTGCAGAAGATCGTGGACACCGTCGCCCCTCACATGCAGGCCGACGTGTGCTCCGTGTACCTTTTCGACGAGGCCCACCAGGAGCTGGTCCTGCGCGCAACCCGGGGACTGCTGCCCGACTCGGTCGGCCGCGTGCGCCTGCGTCCCGGGGAAGGCCTGACCGGCCTCGCCTTCGCCGAGCGTCGCCCGATATGCGAGGCCGATGCGCCCTCGAACCCCAGCTATCGCTTCTTTCCCGGTATAGGAGAAGAGCAGTATCGCTCGTTCGTCGCCGTCCCCATCTTGCGCGGTCGCCGCCCCATTGGCGCCATGACCTTGGAGAGTCGGCTTACGGGCCATTTTTCCGCCGAAGACGTCCAGGTCTTCCGAGCCATCACCATGCAGCTAGCCACCACCATCGAAATGGCGCGCTTGCTGCTCACCCTCGAGACGCCCTCGGCCGGCAGCCCGGGCGCCGACATGCCCGAGCTGCGCCTCGTGCATGGACAAGTGGGGGCGGAGGGCTGCGCCGTGGGCGAGACCGTGATCATCCGCCAGCCCTCGCTGGCCGAGATCCGCGCCCTCATGGGCAGCTCCACCCTGAAGATGGCCGACTTTCGTCGCGCGGTGGCCGACACCGAGAAGCAGCTCGAGCATCTCGAAAAGCTGGCCGGGGAGAGGCTCTCCGACATCACCGCCGTCATCTTCTCGGCCCAGCTCTTGATGTTACGCGATCAGAGCTGGCTGGGCGCCATGGAGGAGCAGATCGCGGCCGGTGCCCCGCCCGCGGAAGGGGTCTATCGCGTGATCCTCGAATACGTCCAGCGCTTCGAGCGCATGGACAACGCGTACATGCGAGAAAAGCGCTACGACGTCATGGACGTGGGCCGCCGCCTCCTGGCCAATCTGTCGGGCCACCGCGACACCCAATCGGGCCGGGAAGGGCGCATCGCCATCGCGGCCGAGCTGCTCCCGTCCGAGGTGCTCAAGCTCGGCCTGGAGAAGGTCGGCGGCATCGTCCTGCTCTCGGGCGGCATCACCTCGCACGTCGCGGTGCTGGCCCGCTCGCTCGATCTCCCTCTGATCTTCGCCGACGAGCCGCGTCTGCTGGACCTCGCCGAGGGGACGCGCGTGGTGCTCGATGCCCGCCAGGGCAACCTCTACATCGCCCCCTCGGAGGAAGTCGAGCAACGCTTTCGCGAGCAGGAGGAAGCACGCCGCTCGGCGTTCGAGCAAGCCGACGAGATGCGTCCGCAGTCATTCACCGCCGACGGTACCCGTGTCCGCCTGCTCGCCAACATCAACCTGATCGCCGACGTCGAGGTGGCCCGCTCCTACCGGGCCGAGGGGATTGGCCTATATCGCACCGAATTTCCCTTCATGATCCGCAACGACTTCCCCAGCGAGGAAGAGCAGCTGCAGATCTACCGCCGGCTGATGGAGGGCATGCCCGGCTGCGAGATCACTTTCCGCACCCTCGACGTCGGTGGCGACAAGATGCTCTCCTATTTCGATTACGGCGCCGAGGCCAATCCCTTTCTCGGCCTGCGCTCGATTCGCTTCTCGCTCCGCCATCGCGAGGTCTTCTTGCAGCAGGTGCGTGCCATCCTGCGCGCCGCGCACGACACCGAGGTGCGCATCATGTTTCCCATGATCTCGTCCCCCGATGAGCTGGCCGCCGCTGCCGATGCGGTGGATGAGTGCCGCGCGACGCTCAAACGGGACGGGCTACCCGGGTGCCAGCGCGTGCAGCTGGGCATGATGATCGAGGTGCCCTCCGTGCTCGAAATGATGGACGAGCTCTCCCGCCGCGCCGACTTCTTCTCCATTGGCACCAACGACTTCGTCCAATACATGCTGGCGGTCGATCGCACTAACGTGCACGTTGCCGATCTCTATGTTCCTCACCATCCCGCCGTGCTGCGCGGCCTCCACCGCGCCGTGTCTGCCGCCCTGCGCAACGAACGCGACGTGTCGGTGTGCGGCGATATGGCGCACGACCCGCGCTTCGTGCGTTTCTTGCTCGGCATAGGCGTGCGCAAATTCAGCATGAGCTCGCGCTACCTGCCCCGGGTGCAAAAGGCCATAGCCCTCACCCACCTCGACCAGGCCAGGGCCTTCGCCCAGCAACTGCTCGCCCAGAGCACGGTGTCCGGCACCACCCGCCTGCTCGACCAGGCAGGCCCAGATGGAGAGTGTGCCCCCGAAGCCGGGAGCCCAAAGTCTGCGGCCACCTTGTAGCCGGTAGATCCGCGTAGCCGGCGGGTCCTTGTTTCGCCGCGGGCGGGCGGTTAGGTTCCATACGAATGGGCGTTCCCTTTGAGTCGAGCTCGGCTCGTTACTGTGCCTTCGTCTCCCGCCACGCGGGCAAGATCCTGCTCGTGGCCCTGCTCCTCTGTGCCTCCGCGGCATGGCTGGCCGCCCACCTCGAGCTGCGCACGGCATTTTCCGAGCTCTTGCCCAGCAACGATCCGGGAGTGGTCGCGCTGGAGCGGACGCAGGCCCGGGTGGGTGACATGTCGCTGCTCCTCATCGGCATACACTCGCCCAACCTCCAGGCCAACCTCAGCTACGCCGAGTCGCTCACCACCCAACTGCGCCAGCTACCCAAGAGCACGGTCACCCTCGCGACCTACAACATCCGCGACCTCAGGTCGTTCTTCGAGCGCCACAAGTGGCTCTACGCAGCCGAGCCGGACCTCAGCGATATCCGCGACCGCCTGCGCCTGGAGATCACCCGCCACAAGAATCCCCTGCTCGTCGACCTGGGCGATAACGATGAGGAGTCCATTGACTCTATGCGCGAGAGAATGACCAAGCGCGACCAGCTAGGCGGGCGCTTCCCCGACGGCGTTTTCCGCAGCCAGGATGGCACCTACGTCTGGATCGCGGCGCTGCCTCCCGGGGGCATCTTCGGCGAGCGCGGCGGCGAGGGCATATACCAGGCGGCCCAGCGCCTGGTGCACGCCGACGACGGGCGCCAATTCCATCCCCAGATGGAAAGCTTCGTCGGAGGCCCGGTGGCGACCGCCATCGCCAGCCGGGCGGCGGTAGAGCACGACATCCTCTGGGTAACCGTCACCTGCCTGGTCATCGTGGCGCTGTCGCTGGTGCTCTACTTCCGCCGCCTGCGTTTCCTACCCCTCATCGCCACCTCGGGCGCCATCGGCACGGTCATGGCATTCGCGGTGGCCAAGCTCGCCTTTGGCTATGTCAATTCCTCCACCGCCTTCCTGGGCTCGATCATCCTGGGCAACGGCATCAATTACGCCATCATACTGATGTCGCGCTTCGAGGAATATCGGGCCGCCGGCAACTCCAGCCCGACGTCGATGCAGCATGCCATCGCCGGCGTCACCCGGGGCACCGGGGTCGCGGCGGTCTGCGCGTCGGCGGCCTACGCCACCCTGACCCTGACCAAATTCCGCGGCTTCTACCAGTTCGGGGTCATGGCCGCCTTCGGCGTGCTGTTCTGCTGGGCACTTACCTTCACCGTCCTGCCCTCGGTATTCTTCCTCATGGATCGGCGCAGCAAGGGACGCGAGCGCAGGGCTCCGCGTGCTCCCCTCGACCTCGGCTTTCTCGCGCGCTGGCTCGCGCGCCGGCCCGGCACCATCGCCTTGGTCGCCATCTTGCTCACGCTATTGTGCAGCGTGGGTCTCCTCCACTTCGCCCAGGCGCCCTTCGAGTACGACTTCCGCAAGCTCAACGCCAACCTCGAGAGCACCGAGACCGAGCGCCACTTCAACCAGAGCATGGAGGCGCTTTTCGAGCGCTGGCCCTCCCCCACCATAGTCTTGGCCGACAACATGGCCGAGGTGGAGCCCATCCGCGCCGCCATATGGCGCCAGGATCAGGCCGAGCACGTCATCGGCAACGTCGTCACCATCAACGATGTCTTGCCCGGCTCGTCCGCGGCCCAAGCGCGCAAGATCGCTTTGCTGGAAGATATCCGCAAGCTCGCCCGCGATCCGGTGCTCGATGGCGCCAGCGCCGAGCAGCGCCGTCAGCTAGCCCGCCTCGACATCCCGGCCGACCTGCGCGTGCTCGGCCCCCTCGACGTGCCCCCCTTGGCCCGTCGCCCCTTCACCGAAGTCGACGGTACCGTCGGCCGGGTGGTGCTGGTCTATCCGGTCGAGCAGCACTTCTCGGTGTGGAATGGCCGGGATCTGCTCCGCCTGGCGAAAGTGCTCCAGTACTTGTACCTGCCCGAGCTGCACCGGACCATAGCCACCTCGGGCAGCGCGGTGGTGTTCGCGGCCATGATTCGCTCGATCCTGCACGACGGGCCCATCGTCACCGCGGCGGCGCTCGTCGTCGTCCTGCTCTTCTCTTTCCTCATCATGCGCCCGCGCGCGGCCGCGCTGTCGGCCATCGGTACCCTGCTCATCGGTGTGATCTGGATGCTGGGGGTGGCCGGGCTCGGCGGGGTGCGCATCACCTTCCTCAACTTCATCGCCCTCCCCATCACCTTCGGCATCGGCGCCGAATACGGACTCAACGTCGCCCAACGCTACCGCGACGAGCACGACATGATCCGGGCCGTGGGTGCCACCGGCGCCGCGGTCGCCCTGTGCTCGTGGACCACCATCGTGGGCTACGGCTCCCTGCTGGCGGCCAGCAACCGCGCCTTGCGCGGCTTCGGCATGATGGCCATCCTGGGCGAGATCTCCTGCCTGACCGCGGCTCTGCTCGCCCTGCCCTCGCTCATCCTTTTCCACCACCAGCGCCACCGCGCCAAAGCGCAAGCTGGCAAGAAAGCCGGCTTAGACCCTTGATCAGCTCGACTTGGTCGACCAAGAGCTTCCTAGGCGGCGCGGCGGCCGTCCTGGCCGCGCGCCTTGCCTACCTGGCGAGGTTTGGCTGGGACATCGGCTGGATGAACCTCGCCTACCTCGATCACGCCAGGCTCTTGGCCCTCGGCCGCACGCAAGTCGCCGAGGAACAGCCCCTCGCCTACTTCGCGCTCGTGGGCGCGCGATCGCTGGGACTTTCGGCCCTGCGCGCCAACGAGGCGGTGTACCTGCTGGCCCATCTCGCGCTCGCGCTGGGCACGCTCGGCCTAGCCTGCTTCATCTGGCCCCAAGCCACGCGACGCCGCAGGCTCACTCTGATCGCGACTCTCGCCCTGGTGCCGCTCCTGGCCGCGCAGTCGGGCCGCAACAACCTCGGCGTGACCCTGGCGGCCGGCTTGACCGCAGGGGCCTTGGCCCTGGCAACCCGGGTTGCCCTCGTGCCGCGCACGCCAGCGACCCGGGGGCCAGCGCTCGTCCTGCTGGTCCTGCTCGCCGCGGCGGCCAGCTCCGGGCGCTATGAGGGGTTGGCGGCCTGCGCGGCGGGGGCCATCTTGTTGTGGTTTTTCGGCCGGCGCATGCCGGGTGCTGCCCATCCCCGCCGGGCCGCCCTCGCCCTGGCCGCCGGTGCCCTAACCGGCACGGCGGCCGTGTTGCTCATACGTCGGGCGCTCGCGGGCAGCGCCACCGCCGAGAAAACCTACGCCTTCTACACCTTCTACGACGGCCTACCCCTCCTGATGTATCCCCATCTCCCCGGCACCGAGTATGGACGCTACCGCGCCGCCGTCACCTACCTGGGTTCCTTCGCCGACAACCACGGCAGCCTTGTCCACGCTTTGCTTCACCATCCCGGGTTTGCCCTGCTACGCTTTCTGACCAAGCCGATCGACATGCTCGCCGTGTTGCTCTGGCTGTACGGGCTTACCCCGATCGGCGTGGGATTGGCGACGCTCGGGGTGCGCGGCATCGTGCCCGTCCCAAGACCGGGTTTGGCGCGCGCGTGGATCTTGGCCGCCTATGCCCTACCCCTGGGCATGCTGCTCATCCCCCAGCAAAACCCGGCCTACTATGTCAGCATCGCCGTGCCGCTCGTGCTTGCGTTGGCGCGCGGGGCCGATCGCCTGGCCGGCCGTCTTGGCCCGCAGTGGGCGCGCGCGCTGGCCGCGGTAACCTTGGTCGCGGCGCTAGCCATCACGGTTGGCATGGGCAAGCTCGGCGTAACCAACAGCCGGGCCATCAACCTCGCTGTTCCCTATCTGGAAGAGCGCTGCCACGGGGGCTGCCTCACCAACGTACTGCCCCAGGCCCTGCGCGCTCAGACCTGGGTCGAGACCGAGAGCGGGGCGCCCTTGCCCGCCCTCGATCACCGCAACGAGCGGATGGTCTCGCCCACCACGGCGCCGCCCAGGCATGACTACGATTACTGTGCGCGCGTGCGGCGGGCGCGCGCCGGCGGATTTGCTGGTCCGGTGCTCTATGTCGACGCTCGGATTCGTACCTTCGCGGCCTTCGACCCCGATTTCGACCCCGAGCTTCGCTACCAAGGCAACGTCGATCTCTCCCCCTTCGTCGAGGAACGTCGCTTCCGGGAGGGCCCCGACGAGGTGGTCATCTACCACCTCGGTCCCGAGCGCAGCTGCCAAGCTGCCGGCGGCGAACGCGCCGATCCTTCCCGACAATTTAGGCCCCGACAATTAGGCCGACTCTAGCCCCAGCTAGGCTAACCTGGCTAGCATGTGCGGTATTGCAGGTCTTTGGGATCCCACGGGGGCCGCGTTGGATCCATCTGTGATCGTGGCCATGACGCAAACGCTATCGCCGCGGGGCCCCGACGGCGAGGGGTTTTGGCGCGCGCCCGGGGTGGCCTTGGGCCACCGTCGGCTGGCCGTCATCGATCTGAGCCCTGCCGGCGCCCAGCCGCTCGGCAACGAGGACGGCAGCGTCCAGGTGGTGTTCAACGGGGAGATCTACGACTTTCAAGGCTTGCGCGCGGAGCTGCTGGCCCGGGGGCACGTCTTTCGCTCACGCTGCGATACCGAGGTCATCGTGCATGGCTACGAGGAATGGGGCGACGAAGTCGTGGCCCACCTCGACGGCATGTTCGCTTTTGCCTTGTGGGACGCACGCCAGCGCCGCCTGCTGGCTGCCCGCGACCGTATGGGCAAGAAGCCCTTCTACTTCTCCCTCATAGCCAGGGCGGGTCGGCCACCCCTGGTCGCCTTTGCCTCCGAGCTCAAGGCACTCGTGTGCGTTCCCGGCTTCGATCGTCGCCTGGATCCCCAGGCGTTGGCTCGCTATCTCGTCCACGAATACGTGCCCGCGCCGTTCAGCATCTTTCGCGGTGCCCGTAAGCTGGGCGCGGGCGAGCGCCTGCGCATCACGGCTACCGGTGACGCTATCAGCGAGCCGCGCATCGACCGGTACTGGGATCTGCGCTTTCCCGTGCAACCGGTCGCGGTCAGCGATGAGGACGCGGCCGAGGAGCTGCGCTCGCTCCTGCGCGCTGCCATCCGCCGGCGCCTGGTCGCGGACGTCCCGGTGGGCATCTTTCTTTCGGGCGGAATCGATTCTTCAGCGGTGGCGGCGCTGGCCACCGACTTGGCTGGGGCGGGCAATGTCCACACCTTCTCGGTGGGATTCTCCGAAGCGTCGTTTGACGAGAGCGGCCATGCGCGCCGGGTGGCCGGCTTGCTCGGGACTGTGCATCACGAAGAACGGCTGCAGCCCCGCACCCTGCTCGAGGTCTTGCCCGCGGTGACCGACTTTCTCGACGAGCCCTTCGCCGACGCTTCGGTAGTGCCCACCTATCTCCTTTCCGCCTTTGCCCGCCGGCAGGTAACCGTCGCGCTGGGCGGGGATGGCGGCGACGAGCTCTTCGCCGGCTATCAGACCTTCCTGGCCGAGGCCTGGGGACGCCTGTACTTCGACGGCGCGCCACGGCTCTTGCAGCAGGCCGTGGCGAGCCTGGCCCGCTGGCTGCCCGCCGGCAGCGGCTACTTCAGCCTCGACTTCAAGATCAACCAATTCCTGCAGGGCGGCCCCTCCCACGGACCCGAGCGCCATCAGCGTTGGCTGGCCTCGTTCCCACCCGAGCAGCATGCCTCGCTGCTCGCTCCGGATCTCTACCATGCCCTGCAGGCCGACCATCCCCTGGCGCAAGTCCGGGCCCGCGCGGCGCAAGGCCCCGCCCAGCGCGCTGCGGACAAGCTGCTCGATTTCTACCTGCGCTTTTACCTACCCGACGACATAAACACCAAGGTAGACCGCGCCTCTGGCGCCGTCGGCCTCGAGGTGCGCGCCCCCTTTCTCGACACCGCCTTGGTCGACTTCGCTTGTCGCTTGCCCGCCAACCTGCGCCTGCGCCGGCGCTCGCCCAAGTTCGTGCTCAAACGCGCGCTCGCGCGCCGGCTACCCCGGGAAATCCTGGCCCGCAAGAAGCAAGGCTTCGCCATGCCCGTGGCCCGCTGGCTGCGCGCCGAGCTCGCCCCGCTCCTGCGTGATGAGCTGGCGCCCGCCAAGATCAAGGGCGAGGGCCTGTTCGATCCCGGGCAAGTCGGTCGTCTGGTCGACGACCACCTGTCGGGTCGCCGCGACTGGCGCAAGGCTCTGTGGACCCTGCTCACCTTCGAGCGCTGGCTGGGGCGCTGGGGCTCCGGCTAGGATTCAGGCTGGGCCGGTCGGGAAGGACCGAGCGCTGCCGAAGCCCCGGCTGGCACCTCGCCCGCCACCCCTTCTCCCGAGCAAATTTCCCGCACCAGATAGGTCGCGGTTTTTGAGGTTTCGTAATACGTGCGCATGGTCATTTCCGCGAGCAATCCCATCAGGATGGAAAGGCAACCCACCAGGAAGCACATCACCGTCAGGTGAGGCAACGGCGTCTCCACGAAATCCTTCGCCCCCCAGAGCTTGAACCAGACCATGGCCATGAAGAACAGGAGGGAAAGGGCAATGCTGCCCAAGCCGAACTTGCCAAAGAGGTGCATGGGCTTGGTACCGAATTTCCACAACATCTGGGCCAGCGCCAGGTCGAGTATCACGTTGGGCACTCGCCCCAGCCCGTACTTGGTCTTGCCGTAGCGCCGAGGGTGGTGGTGGACCTGGATCTCAGTAACCCGGGCCCCGCGCTGCGCCGCATAGATGGGGATGAACCGATGCATCTCGCCATAGAGGTGCAGATCCTGCAGCACGGCTCGACGATATGCCTTGAGGGTACAGCCGTAGTCGTGGAGGCGGACCCCCGACACTGCCGAGATCAAACGGTTGGCCAGCCACGATGGCACCTTCCGCGTCACGAGCAAATCCTGGCGCTGACGGCGCCAGCCCGACACCACGTCGTAACCTTGATCTAGCTTGGCGAGCAGGGCCTCCACGTCGGCGGGGTCGTTCTGCAAGTCGGCGTCGAGCGGAATGACCACAGAGCCACGGGCGGCGTCAAAGCCGGCCGCCATCGCGGCCGTCTGGCCAAAGTTGCGCGCCAGATGAATGCTCTTGAGGAAGGGTCGCGTCCCCACCGCGATGCGCAGCAAATCCCCGGTCCGGTCTAGGCTGCCATCGTCGACCATGATGATCTCCGCCCTGATACCCCGCCGCTCGAGATCGCCCACCACCCCATCCAGCTTAGCCAGGAGAGGCGGCAGGGAGTCCTCCTCGTTGTAGCAAGGGATGACGAGAGATACCGCTGGCGTCGAGCTCACGCGCGCTATGCTACCCGACTTCCTCTGCCTGGTCAGGGGGTCGTCACGAAGTGCGGGCGCTGCTATCGTCGTGCAGCAACGCCGGGTCTGGGTTGCTACGGTCGGCGGCCCGGGCGCGCTCCTCCACGCGGGGCGGCGAGTGGGCGTAAAGCACGCGCGCCTGGCGCCAGGTCAAGAAGGCGGGCAGGGCCACGATGGCGGCCGACAGGCAGGAGATTTCGCCCAGGATGGCCATGGCTCCGAAGCCTTGCAAGGCGCGGTTGCGCGCCGCCAGCAGTGAGCCGTAGCCCACGATGGTGGTCCACGAGCAGAGGGCTACCGCCGCCCCGGTGGAGACGATGGCGCGCAAGACGTTACGCTCCTCGCGGTAGCGAGTGATGACATTGAGGGCGTATTCGGCGCCGATACCGAAGGTGATGGGCAGGGCAATGAAGTTGAGGAACGTGACACGCACCTCGGCCCAGCCGGCCGCCCCCACCATCATCACGACCCCGAGCAGCAGGGTGCCCAGCGCGACCAGCGCCGCTCTGGCGGGGCGGATGGTGAGGATGACGATGATGAGCACCGCGATGAGGGAAGCAGCGGTGGCGATGGGTCCGTCGCGCACCACTGAGCGGATCATGGCCCCGAACACCACCGCGGAGCCCGAGGTCTCGATCACCTTCCCGCTCGGCAGATGCAAATACTGCAGTACGCCAGCGATGCGCAGCAGGGCACGCCCGTCCCACACCGACATGCCGCGCTCGGGGGGGTAGACCAGCACCACCCGCCCCAGAGTGCCATCGGTCTCGGTGAAAGGTCGGCGCGCGAGCGGTGGCAGCTCGGCCGGCGCCAGGGCGTGCAGTCCCTCCGGCGGATCGACCTTGGCCAGGTCGGCCTTCTCCTTCTCATTTAGTGACGACAGCGCCGGATCGTGAGTCAGCTTGCGAATCTGCGCGATGATGTCGAGCTTGCGCTGCTGCGCCGCCGGGGTACCCGGCAGGAGATCGTAGATGGTGACCACGTCGCCGACGACCTCGGGTCCCGGGTGGTCGTGGTCCTGCCTGCGAATAGTCTGCTTGATCGGATCGACCTCGTCGATCGAGTCAGCCAGCACGATGGTGGGCGAAGGCCAGCGCCCGAACAAGCTCTCGAGGCTGTCGTTGAAGCGCTGGGTCTCCTGGCTCGGCTGCGTCCTGATGCTGAGCTTGCGAAAATTGTACTCGAACGGATCCTTGAGGAAGTAGCGCAGCCCGACCACACCGCCCAGCCCGAGCACGATGAAGCCGACGCTGACCGCAGCCCCGTGGCGCCCGATGAAGCGCGCCAGCGGCCCGAGCTCGACCGGCGAGCGGGGCAGCCGGCCGCGGCCCGCTCGCCCCCGCCCGTCGAGTTGCCAGAGCAGCGCGGGCAGCACGGTATAGGTGGCGAGCCAGCACGACAGCGCCCCCACCGCCCCCATCACCCCGAAGTGATAGAAACCGCGAAAGCTGGTCACCATGAGCGAGGCGTAGGCAGCCGAGGCCGCGATCGACGCCACCAGTGTGCCGCGCCAGGTACCGGCTATGGCCTGACCGAGCGCCTCGTCGGGAGCGGCGCCCCGCGCACGCTGCTCTTCGTAGCGCGACATCAGGACGATGGCGTAGTTGATCCCGTTGCCCACGATGATGGAGCCGAGGAAGGCGGTCGACTCGGTCAGATAGCCGAAAGCCAGCTCCGCCACCGCAAAGGCTACCGCCGCCCCCACCGCCGCCGGGATCCCGGTCAGCGGAACGGCACGTAAGCGGCGAAAGTAGAAGCCGATGGAGAGGACGACGATCACGATGCAGGTGGTGGTGACGGCAATGAGGTCGTTGACCACCGCATCCCGGTTGGCGATGCCGGTGGCGATGGGTCCCGCCACCTCGGCGCGCATTTGGGGCTGGAAGGCCGCGGGCGGATTCTCCTTGATGAGCCGATGGGCGGCAGCGAAGAGGGCCTCGCCGGCGTGCTCCACGAACAGGCCGCCGGGCGGGAGAGCGGCAATCCAGACATATTGACCGTCCTTGCTGGCAAAGACCCCGTCCGGGAATCGCTCGTCGAGGCCATTTTTGCGCTCGAGGCGGTTCTCCATCTTGTCGAGCGGCTCTTCGTCTTCGAGCGAGACGAAGAGCGGGTTCTTGCGCTTGCCGATCTCGTTGTGTAAGCGGTCGCGGATGGCCTCCAGGTCGGCCTCCGACACGAACAACCACTTGTTCTGCTTGAAGAAGCTGCGCAGGTCGTGAAACTCGTAGGCGGCCAGGTTGATAACGTTGGGCGGGAGCGCGCGCAACCGCTGGGTGAGCGCCTCGGCGTAGCGCAGGTTCGCGGCGTAGTCGGGCGAAGAGATGCCAATAAGGAGGAGCGACATGTCCCCCATCCGCCTCTGCGTGCGCTGCAGCGCGATCACGCCCGGATCGTTGCTGGGCAAAAGCTCGACGAACGCGGTCCGCAGCTCGAGCCTGGCCGCCAACGCCGCCGCGCCGGCGCCGATGAGGAAGACCGCTAGCAAGACCTTCGCGGAGTTGCGGATGAGCCAGCCGTGGTACTTGCTCACCCGACTGTGCATTGGGGAAGCCATCGGGTGCGCGCACATTAGCAGCATTTCACCCTGGCACGGAGGCCATTCGCCCACGCCGCCGCGCAGCAAGCAGCCCGTCGCTGTGGACCGCATCTGCTCCCGATTAGCTCCAGGACGCGAGAGCTCGATCGAGAGCACCGGCGACGCAGCGGCGCATCCGTGCTTTTCGCGTCAATACATGCCAAAACTCTGCCCAGTCCTTTGACGCACAGACCAAACCCCGTGGACGGTGTGCCCGGCCTTTCGCCCTCCTCGGCGCCCCCCCTCATTCCGCCCGAGCGCCGGGTGGTATTTTTTCTGCAGGGACGTGATGTCCCGGCCGCCCGAGCCCGCGGCTTTGCCATAGCACGCGCCCTGGCCGGCGCGGGTGTGGGCAGCTCGCTACGAGCGGCGGTGCCAAGTGTATACGGCGACACTCGCCTGCCTCGCCCCTTGCGCAATTGGCGCCCCCTCTTCTATCCCGCAGCGCTGATCTCGCGCTTGACCCAGCTGCGCGATCTGCGCGAGAGCGATATCGTCTTCTTCCAGCGGCCCATGTTCGAGTGGCCCTGGATTGGGCTCGAGCGCTGGGCGGCCCGCGGGCGCAAATCGATATTCGATTTCGACGATGCCATCTATCTCAACCGGGGCGGCCGCGCAAAGCTAGCGCGCCTGGTTGGCTGCGTGGACCGAGTGATCGCCGGCAATCGCACCTTGGCGGAAGCTGCGGCTGCTCCCGAGAAGACCGCGGTAATCCCGACGGCCATCGATACTGTCCGCTTCGCCGGGCAAGCCACCCGCTCGACGGTTGGGCCGCAGGTGGTGGTCGGTTGGACGGGAACCGCCGGCAACTACCCCCAACTCGCCACCGCCCAGCGGGGCATAGCCGCCGCCCTCCGACGCACCGGCGCCCGTTTCCTCGTCATCTGCGACAAGCCACCTCCCGCCCTGCTCTCGGATCTGCGCCCGGATTACCTACCCTGGGTGGCCACGCGCGAGGTCCCCGACCTGACCCGGATCGATATCGGAGTCATGCCCCTTCCCGACAGCCCCTACGCCCGGGGCAAGTGCGCGTTCAAGCTGCTGCAATACATGGCGATCGGTCGCCCCGCCGTGGCCTCGCCGGTGGGGACCAACACCGAGGTGATCACCCCGGGCAGCGACGGATTTTTGGCGGATTCCGCTGAACAATGGGAAGAGCACCTCGTCAGACTGATCGACGATCCGGAGCTGCGTCGCCGCGTTGGCCGGGCCGCACGCCTGCGGGTGGAAGCCGACTATTCCATCGCCGCCCTCTTGCCGCGCTACCTCGCCCTGCTGGCCCAGCTGCACGGGTAGCCAGCTCAGCTCCACGAGCGCCACCCCACCCTCGCCGAGCCCGGCCCGCACCCGCAAGTGAGCCCCTCGTCGGCGGCGGCACCGATCTAATTCGGCGACCGCCAGCGGACGTGCGTGACCAGCTGGGCGACCAGGCGGCGCTCCTCGGGGCCCAGCCCGAGAGCGAAGCAGAGCCCCAGGTAGCTGGCCAGCCCGGCCAGCACCATGGCGGCGATGCGGGGAGCCGTGGCGCCGACGTGGTGGGCGATCGTGAGCTCCACCGCCAGGGCCAGCGCGGCGGCGACGATCGGTTTGCCCAGGGCAGGACTGAAGGGATGCACGGCCTGGCTGCGCCAGACCTGCACGATGATGATCAGGTTGAGCAGGGTGACACTGCTGAGGGCAGCAAGGGTGGTACCGATGAGGCCAAAGCGCGGGATCAGCAGAAGACCCATGGTCACGTTCAGCACGGCCGCCACCAGGTTGTCGGCGAGCAGGGTCCGCGAGCGTCCGCTCACCGTCAGGATCCACCCGGACAGCCCGAGGCAGGCATTGACCAGATGGCCAATAGCCAGCACCACCAAGGCGGTTGCGCCTTGCGCGAAGCTGGGCCCGTATAGGGCGAGCAGGTCGCGACGCAAAGCGATCGCGGTGGCCGCGATGGGCGCGGCGGCCAGGCACACCCAGCGGCTCATCATGCGCAGGTTGTCGTACAGGCGCTGGCGGTCATGCAGGTGGATAGCCTCCGAGAACATGGGCGCCGCGACGCTGTCGAGGACGTAGCGGGCATTGGCGATCACGCGGGTGACGAATTCAGCGGCGGCGTACACCGCGGTGGCGCGCGGGCCGACGAACACCGTGAGCAGCAGGATGTCGGCCCTTTGCAAGATGGCGTTGGTGAGCTCCGACAGTCCGAGGGGCGCGGCAAAACGGGTGAAGCCGGGCAAGCGCGGCGCCTTGAGCGCCCGGCCGAGCTCACCCTGACCGAAGACCCGCCCGACCACCACGATGGCTAGCGCCAGAGTAAGGGACGCGGCAATGAGATGGCCGAGGGCGAGATAGACGAGCGTGCGTCCCACCATGGCCGCGGCCAGACCAGCGACGAGGAGCAAGATGGGCTCGGCCAGGCCCCGCACCAGGAAATTGGCCCTGGTGGTCTTGGCCGCGAGACTGGCTTGCACCAGCACCCACATACTTCCGGTAAGTACCGTAACCGGGGCCAAGCAGCGCAGGCCGATCGCGATCTGGGGGGCCTTCCACAGGTCGGCGATGCGTCCGGCGAACACGATCACCATCAGCGCGGCCACCCCACCCACCCCGAGAGCGAGGCGCAAGCCGGTGCCCAGGGCTCTTTGCACCAGATGGGCTTCACCCCGTGCGCGATGGCCAGCGATGTATCTCAACATGCCCTTGTCGGCGCCGCCGGTACCGCCGCGCGTGACCACCTCGAGCACGGCCAGGCAAGCCTGGTAGCTGCCGAAGACGACCGGTCCGTATAGGCGGGCCAGCAGGACATGGGTGGCGCTGGTGAGGGCCTGGGCCGCCACCGTCACGACTTGCATGGCGCCGCTCTTGGCGGCATGGGCGGTGTCGGCCTGTCGGGCATCGGGGGCCGCCCTGGCCTGCTCCGCCGACCGGGTCAAGCGGCAGCCTCGGAAGAGCGCTCGCGCAGCCAGAGCTCGAGCACCGCCAGGTTCCACAGCTGCTCGCCATGGTGGGCGCCGCGATCCTGCTCGGCGAGCAGGTCTGCGACCCGAGCGCGCTCGACATAGTCGCGGGTGCCAGCGCCCGGGGCGAGCAGCAGGTCATGCGCCATGCCGCGCAACTCGCCGCGGAACCAGTGGTCGACGGGTAGGGCAAAGCCCTTCTTCCTACGCGCGATGATGCTATCGGGGATCTTGCCCTTGGCGATCTGGCGCAGCAGCCGCTTGCCGCGCAGGCCGCGCAGCTTCAGGTGGCCGGGCAGCCCGGCCATCCATTCGACCACGACGTGGTCGAGCAAGGGCGCGCGAACCTCCAGGGCGTGCGCCATGGAGGCAATATCGACTTTGACCAGAATGTCGTCGGGCAGGTAGGTCTGGGTATCGAGGTCGAGCAGGCGATTCACATCGTCTTGGGCCGAGCTTCGCCCCAAGATATCGGCAAACCACTGCACGACCGGGTCGGGTGCGCCCGCGGACTGGCCCAAGCTGCTGATGAAGGCCTGGGTCAGGAGCCCGGCCTTCTCGGCGGGTGAAAAATGGGCAACCAGTGGCAGATATCTGTCAGCCATGGGCCGCCCCAGCGCGGTCCCGAACGCGCGCACGGCGTGCCGAGAGGCCCCCGGCAGACGAGCCAAAAGCTGGCCGACCGCGGTGCTCACCGGCTTGCCCAGGGCGGCGACGTGACGAGCCAGTTTATCCCAGGCGTAGCGGCGGTAGCCGCCGAAGACCTCGTCGCCCCCATCGCCGCTAAGCGCCACCACGACGTTCGCCCGGGCCAGCTTGGACAGATAGTAAACTGGCACGGCCGAGGTGTCGGCGAAGGGCTCGCCGTAGCGCCGCACCAGCTCGGGCAGAATCGCCACCATGTCCGGCTTGACCTCGAGCTCGTGATGGCGAGTGCTCCACATGGTGGCGACCTGGCGCGCCCACGCCGCTTCGCCGGCGCTGCCCGCGAAATCGATAGAGAAGGTCTCGACGGGCTGGTTGCTGTTCTTGGCCATCAGCGCAACCACCAGGCTGGAATCGATCCCGCCGCTCAAGAAGGCGCCCAGGGGAACGTCGGCGATCTGGCGCAGACGGACCGCCTCCTCGAGCATCGGGGTCAAGTCCTCGGCGGCCTCGGCCAGCTTTTGCGGCGCTCCCGCCCGGGGGGCGAAGGAAAGCCGCCAGTAGCGGCGGACCTCGACCGCCTGCCCCGGGCGAACCACCAGCAAGTGCCCGGCGGGCAGCTTGGCCGCGCCGCGCAATGCGCAAAGTGGCGCGGGCACGTACTGCAAGGTCAGGTAGCGCTCGATGGCCTGGGCATCCACCTCGGGCCGGAAGGGCAAGCCGCGCACCAGGGCAGGCAGCTCCGAAGCGAAGGCAAAGCCGCCCGCGAAGGACGCGTAGTAGACCGGCTTCTTGCCCAGGCGGTCGCGGGCGACGAGCAGCTTGCGCGCGCGATCGTCCCAGATGGCAAAGGCGAACATGCCCCGCACGTCTTCGAGCAGGCCTTCGCCCCGCTCCTCGTACAGGTGCACGAGGATCTCGGAGTCGGAGTGCGAACGAAAGCGGTGCCCCGCGGCCTCGAGACGTTGGCGCAGCTCCCGGAAATTATAGATTTCGCCGTTGACCACGGCCAAGATCGTGCCGTCCTCGTTGGCCATGGGCTGATTGCCGCTCGCGGAGAGGTCGATGATCGACAGACGTCGATGCCCGAGCACCACCGGCCCGTGGCTGGCTATGCCCTCGTGATCGGGACCTCGGTGCGCCAGGGCCTGGGCCATAGCCCGCACCGCCGCTTCCTGAGCAGGGCCAGCTTCGGTCGGAGCGAGAATACCGCAGATACCGCACATGCCTTCGTCCAGCATGCAGGAAGACGGCCAGCTTGACCAGCTTCAGAGGGCTTCAGGTTTGAGACCCGGCCTTGGCCCGCGCCGACCACCGGTAGACGTCTTGGGTTGCGGACAAAGCCGAGCTATGAGACTCGGGTTGCTCGATTTTTGGACACTAACTGTTATGGTCTCATCCACGGCCGCAAGAAGATGAGCCAGGCACGGTGCAAGATTCTTTTCGTAACTCCGGGCTTGCGCCAAGGGGGCGCCGAGCGCCAGCTCCTCGAGCTGATGCGCCGCCTGCCCGAGCGCTTCGCTAGCGTGTTGTGCCTCTTCGAAGCCGAGGAGGTCCACTACCAGCAGTATCTGCCGCCCGGGGCGCCCCACCACGTCTTGGGCACGCGGCACATGAGCTGGCGCGGGCTGAAGCGGCTGGCCGCGGTCATCACCAGCGAGCAACCCACCATCGTGCACAGCTACCGCGACCGCGCCAACTTCTGGACGCGCATGGCCATCAGGCTCTTCGGGCTGCAGGTGCCCGTCCTCATCACCTCGGTGCGCAACCGCCGCATCGGTCTGCCCAACCTGCTCACCGAAGCCAGCTTCGCCAAGTTCACCGACCGAGTGCTGTGCAACTCAGTCGGGGTGCAGAGCGAGCTCATCTCCTGGGCGCGCGTGCCCGCGGACAAGATCGAGGTCATCCCCAACTTCGTGGACCTCGCTAGCTTTCGCCCTGCAAAGGCCGGGGAGCGGCAAGCGGCCCGCCAGCGCTGGGGCCTGGGCGATTCCGATCGAGTCTTGCTCCTGCCGGGACGGATCAGCGTGCAGAAGCACCAGCTGGGCCTGCTGTGGGCGCTGCACAACCTGCGGCGCAAGGGGCGGCTGCCGCCGGGGGCGCGGCTCTTGCTGGCCGGGCGCGATCGCGACCCCGTGTATGCGCGGGTGCTGCGCTGGCTGGTCCGGCGCTGGCAACTCGCCGAGCAGGTTCGCCTCTTGGGCCCGGTTGCGGACGTGCTGTCGCTCTACCATGCGGCCGACGTGGTGGTCCTGCCCTCCCTCTACGAAGGTATGCCCAACGCCGCCATCGAAGCCCACGCGTGCGGACGGCCGGTGCTGGCTTCGCACGCCGCCAATATTGACGGTCTGGTGCGCCCCGGCGAAACCGGAGCCGAGGTTCCGACCGCCGATGGGCGCGCCCTGGCCGAGGCGCTCGACCAGGTTCTGCATGCGCCGGCCGGCGACCTCGAGGTCATGGGCGAAAAGGCCAGGGCTCGGGTCGCGGCAGCGCTCGACAACCGCCTGCTCATCGAGCGCTTCACCGCGCTCTACGATAGTTGCGTTATGGGCAAGGGGCAGCCGGTGGCCGGCCCTGAAATTGCCCACCCGAGGCGGGAAGAAACCGGGATGACCGGGCCAGCCCGGACCGAAGGGGGGGAGGAGAAATTGCCGGCTGGCTTGCGCCAGGCGTAATCTGGCCCCACCGGACCGCGATGAAGATCTGTCACATCACCACCTTTTGGCCGACCTCACGCTTCGGACACACCCACTACACGGAAAACCTGATGCGCGGCATGCGGGAGCATCTACCCGAGAAGCACTACATCCTGGCCGCCCATCCCGCCGCGGCGGCGAACCACGAGGAATACCAGTGCATTCCCTGCTTTCGCGTGGGCAGCGACTACGTCGACGACATCGCGGCCGCGGCACAAAGCGTTGGTCCGGACCTGGCCATCATCCAGCACTCGCCCGATCTCTTCGGCGATGACGATCGACTGCCCCGACTGCTCGCCCGCCTGGCCCGCCAGGGAACGCATGCCGTGGTCAATCTCCATTCGGTATATCGCGCGCGCATGCGCTCGTCGTACGCGCCCGGCCGCACGGCGGCCGACCTCGACCGCGCCATCGCGGCGCAAGCCTCGCTCATCTACGTGCACACCGAGCGCATGAAGAACGATCTGCTCGCACGCGGGGTGCCCGCGGCAAAAGTCGCGGTATTCCCGCACGGGAGCAAGGCCATGCCCGCCCATGACCCGGCGCAAAGCCGGTCCCGCTTGCAAGTGCCTACCGACGCCAAGGTGGTGCTCTTTTTCGGCCACATCTGGCTCGGTAAGGGTATCGACTTTTTGCTCACGGTCTTTGCCCGGGTCGCGCGCGACCTGCCCGAGGCCTTTCTCTACGTGGGCGGTCACACGCGCAGCCGGATGTACTCCGCCTACGTTGGGTATCTCAAGACCCGCTGTCTGCTCTTGGGTGTAGGGCGACGGGTGCGCTTCTTTGGCGGGTTTGTCCCCGAGGACATGGTCCCCGTCGTCTATTCCGCCGCCGACGTCGTCGCCATGCCCTACCTCCAGGATTACAGCTCCGCCAGCGGCGTGGTGCACCAGACGGCGGGCCTGGGCAAGCTCATGCTCTGTTCGCGCATCGCGAAGTTCGACGAGGTAACCCGGAGCATCGACCCGGCGTTGACCGTGCCGGACAGCGATCCCGCCGCCTGGGCCGCAACGCTGCTGCGCTTGCTCAGCGATCAGACCTGGGCCGCGGAAATGCGTGGCAAGATCAGAGCCTTTGCCGAAGCCACCAGCTGGGCCAACGTCGGCCGCATGCACCTCGACGCCTACGCCACTCTGCTGGCCGGGAGCCACCCGTGTTGATTCGCGGCAAAGCCCCGCTGCGTATAAGCTTTTCGGGCGGGGGCTCGGATGTTTCGCCCTACTGCGATGAATACGGCGGCTGTGTTCTGTCGACGACCATAGGCATGTATGCCATGGGCTCGCTGTCGGTCCGCGACGATCATCAGGTCAGGATCTTTTCCGTCGACTATGACGAGCTCGTCCACTACGAGCTGGGGCACGAAATCAACGACGGTGACAAGCTCAGTTTCTTGCGTTCGGTGATCCGGAGGCTCAACCCCCCCCGCGGGCTCGACATCTACTTGCACAGTGACGCTCCCCCCGGTACCGGCCTGGGCTCGTCGGGTTCGATTTCATGTCTAATGGTCGGCCTCGTCAATCACGCCTTCAACCTGATGCTGACCAAGTACGAGATGGCTCGTATCGCCTACCAGGTCGAGCACGACGATCTGGGCCGTGCGGTCGGACACCAGGATCACTACGCCGCCGTATTCGGGGGCATGAACTTCATGGAGTTCGGCAAAGACGCCGTGATCTTCCCCTTGCGTATCGAGCCGTGGATTCTCGAAGAGCTGGGCTACCACCTGCAGATGTTCTATACGCGCAAGCAGCGTGATTCGAACGACATCGTGGCCGCCCAGGTCAAGCTCTACCGGGAGAGCCAGCAGACCCTGGACGCCCTCGCCGACATGAAGGCGCTCACGCGTGAGATGATGGCGTGCCTGCTGCAAGGCAAGCTGAAGGACTTCGGCCAGCACCTCCACGAGGCATGGCTACAAAAGCAACGCATGAATCCCGGAACGACTACCCCTTACCTTGCCCAAGTGTACGAGGAGGCCAGAAAAGCTGGCGCGCTCGGCGGTAAGCTGCTAGGCGCCGGCGGGGGAGGTTTCTTCCTATTCTTCACTCCCTTCACCAAGAAAGGGCAGGTCGCCGCCGCACTACAGCGCGTGGGCGCCCGCCCCACTCCACTGGTCTTCGACTCGGGGGGCATGCAGATCTGGCAAGTGCCCGAGCAGACCCTGGCCGAGGAAGCCGGCGGTTTACTAGATAAAGGACCCTCGGAGGGTCCTTCGTCATGACTGTGTGTCCGCGGCCATCGCTACCAGGTGTCTGAGACCATCGTGGCACGGCTTTGTCGGCGTGAGCGCGTCTTCATCCTGGCCGGTGGCCTGGGCACCCGGCTGGCGGGCGTGGTCTCCGATCGCCCCAAAGTCCTGGCCCTGGTAGATGACCGCCCGTTTCTGGGCATTCTCATAGATCTGCTGCTGGCACGCGGCATCAGGCGCATCGTGCTCTTGCTCGGTCACCGTGCCGAGCAAGTCCTGGACTTCGTACAAGCCGGGCGCAGCAGTTGGCCAGCCGGGCTGGAAATCGAGGCATCCACCGAGCCGAGCCCGCTCGGTACCGGCGGGGCTCTCAAGCTGGCCAGCCGATTCTGTGACGAACGTTTTCTGCTCTGCAACGGGGACACCTACCTTGACCTCGATCTCGATGCTCTGCTGCGAGCGCATGAGAACGCGCGGGCCCTGGTGACCCTGGCTGCGGCGACGGTTGACAACGCCGATCGCTATGGCCGCCTCGACCTCTCGGCGCAGGGCTCGCTCGCGGGCTTTTGCGAAAAGGACGGCGGGGCACGCCCTGGCCTTATCAACGCCGGGGTCTATGTCATGGAGCCGGCCGTGCTCCACCGCATCGTCGCTCCCAGCTCGCTCGAACGCCAGGTATTGCCCGGCCTGCTCGCCGCCGGAGAACCCATCGGGGTTTCGCCTCAGGGAGGCGCCTTCTTCGACATCGGCACCCCCGCGAGCTATCATGACTTCGTGGCGTTCTATCGCGCCCGACGGCTATCTTCCGCCGGCGTGCCCCCCGTGATCTCATGATGACCATAGAACAGCTCCTCGCCGACTCGGTCGCCACGAGCATTGCCGTCAAGGAGCAGGTCGCAAGCACGCTTGGCGCCCCCATCGCCATGGCCGCGCGCATGCTCGTGCACGCCTACCAATCCGGCAACAAGGCCATATTCTTCGGCAACGGGGGCAGCGCCGCGGATGCCCAGCATCTGGCCGCGGAAATGGAGTGCCGCTTTGCCTTTGACCGGCCGGGCCTGCCTGCCCTGGCGCTGGCCGCCAATAGCTCCACCGTGACGGCGGTGGCCAACGACTATGCCTTCGAGCAGATCTACGCCCGCCTGCTCGCCGCCCACGCTCGCCCCGGTGATGTTGCCGTGGCCATCAGCACCAGCGGTGCCTCCAAGAATGTGGTCGCGGCCGCGCGCAGCAAGGACGCGCTCGGCCTCAAGCTCATCGCCCTCACCGGCGCGGACAGCACGCTCCTCGCCCCCTACGCCGACTGCGTGATCGCCGTGCCCTCACGGGATACGCCTCGCGTGCAGGAGGCCCACATCACCATCGGCCACGTCCTTTGCCAATGGGTCGAGCACAGCTTGTTCCAGGCGCGCGATGGTTAGCCTCACCGCCCGCGGTCCGGGGCTGCTCCTCGACCGTGATGGCGTGATCAACGAGGAATGCCACTATCTCCACCGTCCCGAAGACGCGATCCTCGTTCCCGGCGCGGCCCAGGCCATAGCAATGGTCAACCGTCTTGCCCTCCCGGTCGCGGTGGTCAGCAACCAAGCCGGGATCGGTCGCGGCCACTATGGCGAGCCGGAATACCAGGCGGTCACCCGGGCCATCGCGGCCATGCTGGCCGAGCACTCGGCCCACATCGATGCCTGGTACTTCTGTCCGCACTTGCCCGACGCGGGCTGCCCCTGTCGCAAGCCCCGACCCGGCATGCTGCTCGCGGCGGCGGGCGATCTCGGACTGGAGCTCGGCCGCTCGGTCATGGTCGGCGACAACCAGAGCGATCTCGAGGCCGGCCGCGCGGTGACCGCCCGAACCGTGCTCGTGCGTACCGGCTACGGACAGGCGGTAGAGGCCGCGCTGGCCGCGCAAGGCCGCGAGCTGGCTGACCACATCGCCGATTCGCTGGCTACTGCCATCCCCTTCATCCTGGCCGCATTGGCACCGCAAGGCGGCCAGGATGACCGCCCTCGCCAGGCGCGAGACCAGGCCCGCCGGTGACCAAGAAAATCGTCCAGCTGGTTTCCGTCGCTGCCGCCCTCGCGGCCCTGCTCTGGCTGCTCGGCCGCATCGGTTGGTCGACCATCGCCGGCGCCCTCCACTCGGTCGGCGTTCCGGGCAGCCTCGTCCTGTGCGCGCTCGGGCTCGCGGAAACCATCCTCGATGGCGCCGCTCTGTGCGCAGTGGTCGGCCCCCGCCTGCGCGTGTCCCATGCGGTGGCAGTGAACAGCGCCGGCTCCACCCTAAACCTGATCTTGCCCTGGGAGTCGGGCGAAATTCTCAAGACCGGCCTCATGCGCGGCTATTTCGGCTCGCAACCGGCCATAAGCGGCACCCTCATCTGGAACTACATCTTCAAGCTGTCACGCCCGGCGGTGTCGGCCTCGACCGCCGCGCTGGCCGTCATCCTGTGCCCGCAGGCTAGCGCCAGCACCATTGCCATCGTTTGCGCCGCCAACGCCCTGGCTTTCCTGCCCTACCTCATCCTGCGTTTTGTCATTCGCTTCGGTGCCACGGAAAAGGCGGTCAAGCTCATCGCCCTCCTCCCCGGGCTGCACCGGCCCAGCCACCACTGGCTCGATCTGGCGCGCAACATCGACCGTGAGATGCGCCAGTTTGGACAAGAGCGACGGACAGCCTATCTGAAGGTGTTCTGCTACCAGGCCGTGGCGCGCATGACCGGCTGGTGGAGCATATACGCGGGCTTCAAGCTCACCCACCTGCCCTACGGGTTTGCCCAGGCGACCTTGGTCTACGCCACCATGAACGTCGCGGAGTATGTGATCGCCATACTGCCAGCGCGCATCGGCGTGTGCGAGGGCACGGCCTTCTTCGTCTTCAAGTTCCTCGGTCTCGAACCCACGTTCGGGCTCATCCTCTACCTGGTGCTGCGCATTCGCACCGTGCTGGTGAACGGCGTGCTGACCCCCTTGGCTTTCCTGCGCTGGGACAGGTCGACCATGGACCCGGCCGCGGCTGCGCCCCCGGCCCCTGCCCCGGCGTCCACCCCGGCCCGCGCCGCCAGCCCCGCTGGCCTGGGAAGCGAGACACCCGATCGACGCGTGTGCTAGCTTCGTGTCGGTGTCACGCAAGGCAGTTCTGGCCATACTCATCGACGGCGCCCGCGCCGACGTGGTTGACCGCCTGGCCCGGGCGGGCGAGCTGCCCATCCTCAAACGACATTTCATCGATTGGGGCGGCATGGCCTCCGCCACCTCGGTCTTCCCCAGCGTAAGCGGGCCGGCCCACCTCCCCCTCCTGGCCGGAGTGCACCCGGGGGCGGCCAATCTACCCGGCATACGCTGGGCCGAGCGACCGACCCAGAAAGGCCGCTTCTTCGGCCGCACCCGTTCCTATATGGCGCCCTTCCGGACCTGGAAGCTGGAGCGCGATATCACCACGTCGGTGAGCACGCTCTTTTCCCACATTCCCGACATGGCCGACATCAACTCCTGGTTCGTGCGCGGCTGCCCGGCCGGGGCGCGGCGAACCCGCTGGTCGAAAGCCGCCGCCTTCGCGCGCGCTCTCGTCACCCACGACTGGCAGGCCTCGCAAGACCAGGCCGAACGGGCGCTCACCCGCGCTCTCGAGCAGGGCTTTACCTCGGCCCACGCCGTGTTTCCGGCCATCGACGAGCTTGGCCATCGTTTCGGCCCCCTGGCCGAACCGACTTGTGAGGCCTACCGGCGCTTCGATCGCGCCCTGGGCCGCATCCAGGACACCCTGGCGCGCTTGCGCCGTGCCGACGACACCCTCATCGTGATCTCGTCGGACCACGGGCAAACGCCGACGCACACCCACGTCTCGATCGATGCTCTGGTGGCAAAGACCTATCCGCGCACATTCTGCTACCCCGAAATCTGGCGCTTCTCCTTGAGCGCGCAAGCGGCGGTTATGGTTTCGGGCAACTCCATGGCCAACGTCTACCTGCAGGGGGCCCAGGGCTGGCGCGAAAGGCCGGATTTCGAAGCCCCCGGATCGCGGGCCGCCGAGCTGAAGGCGCGCCTACTCGCGCACGAGGCGGTCGAGCACGTCATCTACCGCGACGCGCAGGGCGGCTACGCGCTCGCCAGCCGTGACGGTACCTTGCGCATCAAGGTGGAGGCGAGCTCCGACGGCCACCCCCTGCTGCACATGAGCTGCGAGGGCAAGCATCCGCTCGGCTACCAGGGCTCTCCGAATATCGCTGACAAGAACGAGATTGCCGATCTTACCCTGGGCTCGGACTACCCCGACGCCCCTTGGCAGGTAGTCGAGTTCTTCCGTTCGCCGCGCGCCGGCGATCTGGTGGTGTGCGCCCGCCACGGCTTCGATCTGCGCGCGCGCTTCGAATATCAGCCCCACCACGGTTCCCACGGCGGTCTGCACCGCGATCACATCCTCGTCCCGGCCTTGACCAACGGGCGCTGGGCGCGGGACCGACTGCGCTCCGTCGACCTCTTTCCCTCCATCCTGGCGGAGCTGGGTAAGCCCCTGCCCGCCGGCCTTGACGGCGAAGCCGTGGCCATAACGTAGGTTGTCATGGAGCAAACTGGCGAAAACCCGGCCGGCTCCCCCGCCCATCACGGCCAAGACAAGATCGAGAGCCCCGAGCACGGCCAGAACAAGGTCGAGATCCCCGACCAATTCCTCTTCGTCTGGGACGACAATTTCTTGCCCTACTCGGCCTACCTGGCCATACGCTCGCTGGCCATGCGCTCGTCGGCCGGGACGCATCCTGCTCTTCAAGACCCCCGCCCTGGACAAGGTGCCCAACTTTCTGCGCCTGCGGCGCGAGGTGGAGTGCCTCGAGCCCATCGATATCGACCTGCCGGCCTGGCTCGACCAGGCTGGCCTGCCCTGCACCGAGCAGTTGCTCGCGGCCAATCGCTTTCTCAAAGAGCGCAACTTCTATAGCTCGGTATCCGATCTGCTGCGCAGCCTCAACCTGTACTTGCGCGGAGGAATCTATCTCGATACCGATACTATCGCCCTGCGCGACATGGCGCCTTTGCGCAAGAGCTCCGCCTTCCTGGCCGAGGAGCACATCCTGGTTTCGAGCAAGATTTGGCGACGCAATTCGCGCTGGCGCTACCTGCGCACCGGTCCCTTGACCTTGGCGCGCAGCCTCTGTTCCCGCTTCGCCCTGGGCGTGCCGCTCTTCCAGGCGATTTCCGGGCTGTACGTGCGCGCCGTTCACAATGCCATCATGGGCTTCCGTCCCGGACATCCGCTCATGCGCGACGTGCTCCTGCGCATCGCCGAGCGCTATCAGGACCGCCCCCGGCGCTACTCCCTGCTGGGTCCGGACGCGTTGCAGGATCTGATCGAGGAAAACCACTACCCCGACCTCACCATCCTGCCCCCGCGCTGCTTTTCGCCCCTCGGACCGACCATGACCTTCCAGTACTTCCGCACCTATAACGCCAGGGCGGTGGCCCGGCTGGCCAAGCGCGTGGCGGGTTTTGCCTATGCCGTGCACTGGAGCAGCAACGGCACCATCGCCCGTTCGATTCCGCAAAGCGATGACGACTTGAGGCACATGCAGGATCGCCAGCTGTTCGCCTACCTGGCCAGCCACGCCGCCTTCGCCGGGCAATGGCCGGAGAGCTCGGGCGTGCCATGAGCTTCCGCGACCGCACACAGTTTCCTCGTCTGGTCGCCATCGAGACGACCAACTATTGCAACGCCCGGTGTGTCTTCTGTCCCAACGCCGCGCTGGCGCGCGGCCGCGAGCACATGACGGACGAGCTTTTCGCGAGCATCGTCGAACAATGCCGCGAGTTTCCCCTGGCCGCCATCGAGCCTTTCCTGCAGGGCGAGCCGTTCGCCGATCCGAAAATCCTCCCTCGCCTCGAGCTCATCTCTCGCCGTCTGCCCAGCACCAAGTTGCGCCTCTACTCCAATGGCCACGCGCTCTTGCCTGCCCGCACCGACGCGCTCTGCGAGCTCAACCTCGATCACCTTTTCATCAGCCTCAACACTACCGATCCCGAGCGTTATCGGCGCGATATCGGGCTCGACCTCGAGCGCACCCTCGACAATCTCCGCTACCTCGCCGATCCCAAGCGCCGCTCGCGGGTGGCGAGGCGCATAACCTTTCGCATGTTGCGCTCGGATGAAACCTCGCTGGAAGAGCAGGATGACTTCATCGCGCTTTGCCGGCGCATGGGCGTGGAACACTTCATCGTGGGGCTGTTCAACTACAAGGGCAACGTGCAGAGCAAGCTGCCGGTGCCCGGCTTCCCCTGCGAGCACCTCGATCGCCTGGACATTCTCTCCAATGGGGTGGTGACCTTGTGCTGCATGGATCAAGAGGGCGAATTCGCCTGGGGTGATGCCAAAAGCGAGCGCCTCCTCGACATCTATCGGGGCAAGATGGCCACCCGCTACCGGGAAGGACTATGGGCCGGTAAGCGCCGCTCGCTCGCGCCTTGCGCCACCTGCAATCTTTTCTGGCCTGGGCTCGGCGGCCTGGGACCATTGCGCAAGGCACGCTTCGGCCTCGCCGCCGCCTGGTACTTCCTCCGCCATCGCCCCTCGGGGCGCAAGGCGCCCGCGCGGTCCGAGCCATGAAGGCCGTGCTACGCCTGCGCCAGCTGGCATCGCGGCTGAGCCAGCGCTGCGCGAGCTTAGCCCAGCGCCGGCCCAGAACCGCCGCCGCGCTTCTCTTCCTGCTGGTCAGCCTGGCCACCCGCGGATTCCTGATGGGCGTCGACATCCTCGATGTCGACGAGGCCACCCACGTCGTCGGGTCCTGGGAGCTCTTGCGCGGGCGCCACCTCTACCTCGGCTTCGTGGACAACAAGCCCCCCCTCCTCTACCTCTACTACGCAGCTGCTCAGCTGCTCTTCGGGCGGGGCATGTTGGCCGTGCACCTCCTCACGGTGCTCGTCACCGTGCCCCTCATCGCCCTGGGGGTTTCCTCGTTCTATCGCCACAACCGGCAGGGCTTGCTGGCGGGCCTGGTCTTCCTGGTGGCCAGCGCCGCGTACCTGGCCCATGACATGCACGCGGTCAACTGCGAGCTGCTCCTTCTCCTGCCTGCCACCTGGGCGGTGGCTCTCTTGCGCGACGAGCGCCGGGCCGCCGCACCCGGCTTCCTCTTTCTCGCCGGCGTCCTCTTGGGCTTGGCCGCGCTGTTCAAGCAACAGGCCGTCGCCTGGCTGCCGGCACTGCTAGTAGCCGCGGTCTGCGCTGCGCGCGGGCGCAAGGGGGCCGCCCTGGCCGCGCTCATGCTGCTCGCCGGGACAGCCGCCCCGCTCTTGGCAACCTGGGGGTTCTTTGCCCTGCGCGGAGAGGCCGCGCAGCTCATCTACTGGACCTTGACCTATAATTTCAGGTACGCCCAGCAGCCGATGGCGATCGGCGAAGTGCTGCTCCGGTTCCTCAAGTACTTCGTCCCCTTCCTGGCCGCGACCCTCGGCCTCTGGCTATGGCTGCCCCGAGCCGCGCGCCTGCTCACGCGCCACCAGCAGGTCACGACCTGGGGTCTCCTGCTCGCCTCGCTGCCGATTGCCTTCATCGGCTTCCGCATGTACCCCCACTACTTCGTGCCCTTCTACGTGCCCCTGGCCCTGGCCACCGGTCCGTGGTTCGCAGAGCTCTTTCGCCCTCCCTGGTCCCGACTGGCCAAGCTCATGCTGGGCTACGCGTTGGCCAGCCTGCTCTGCTTCAGCGCGGCCAACGGCGTCCTCTACCTCAGCGGCCACGAGTTCCGCTGGGAAGAGCACAAGAGCATCTACCGGCGGGTGGCCCAGGTCATGAAGAGCGATGCCTGCTTCGCCGGTGCCTCCATGTTCTCCTGGGGGCCCGGACCCATGTTCGTCTACCCCGCCCAGTTGCCCTCGGCGAGCCGCTTCGTGGGACCGTACGCCACCATCTGCGGCTATGTCCCGGGCAACTGGGCCATCCGTTCGGGCAAGACCAAGGCTGTCCGCATCATCAACCCCGAGCATTGGGATCAATTGATGGCGGATCTGGCGAGCGGACCGGCGACGTACTTCCTCGATGCGAGCAAGGCCTTCGCCAACTGGCGCGAGTTCCCCCTCGAAAACTATCCCCGCATGGCGAAGTTCGTCGCCGACAACTACCAACTGGTCGCCAACGTCGATGGCGTGCGCATTCTGCGCTGGAAGAGCTGCCGATTTACAAAAGGACCCTGAGAGGGTCCTTTATATCCCCCGCGCAGAGCGCTGCCGGGCAAAGCCCGCCAGCGCTCACGCGATTAAAAGGACCCTGAGAGGGACCTCTGTGTCTCCCGCGCGCAGAGCGCTGCCGGGCAAAGCCCGCCAGCGCTCACGCGATTAAAAGGACCCTGAGAGGGACCTCTGTGTCTCCCGCGCGCAGAGCGCTGCCGGGCAAAGCCCGCCAGCGCTCACGCGATTAAAAGGACCCTGAGAGGGACCTCTGTGTCTCCCGCGCGCAGAGCGCTGCCGGGCAAAGCCCGCCAGCGCTCACGCGATTAAAAGGACCCTGAGAGGGACCCTGACAGGTTCTTTATGTCAGCATTCGTCTAGGAGTCTTCGTCGTCCTGCGCAGCCCGGCCCCGCTTTGGTGCGGCGTCGAAATCGAGCTCTTCGTCGCAGGCGTCACCCAGAAGCTCGTCCATAGTCGAGCTCATGCCGTCCGCGCGGCGCAGCTCCTCGCGCTCGAATTCTTCGAAAGTTCGGTAGATTCTCTGGTCGCCGTTCATCGTGGCCTCCTGATCTAGGGAATTGGGCTACATGTAGGTACAAGTAGTACAACCGCTACCGCCGACGTCAAATTTTTCCTCTCTTGCCAGCGAGTCGCCCGGCCCGCGTAAGACAACGAAAAGATCCGCCCGGCCAGCTGCTACCCTCGCTCCGCCCGCCTCCTAGCCTGCCCGGGCCACGATCGATGTTCGCCCGTCCGATGATTTGCCCGATTGAAAAGCGCAGGAGGTTGATGATAGGAGGATGCTCCCTCAACGGACTTGGGGGACTCGGGCGACTACTGTTCAATTTCATGGGTCGGGTCATCGCGGTAGCGAACCAGAAGGGCGGAGTCGGTAAGACGACGACCGCAGTCAACTTGGCGGCGTCGCTCGCCGTGGCCGAGAAACGCCTCCTCGTGGTCGACATGGATCCGCAGGGCAACGCCACCTCCGGTCTTGGCCACGTACGTCAGACAGCGGGGGCCAACGACGGCAGCATCTATGACGTCCTCATCGGTCGCAAATCGATCGCCGAGGTCACCCGCCCGACCGAGCTGCCCTTCCTCAAGATTGTTTCGTCCGGGCAGGACCTGGCCGGGGCCGAGATCGAGCTCTGCGCTCTCTCCGAACGGGAGATGAAACTGCGCGACCCGCTGCGCATCGCCGCACCCGACTACGACTTCATCATCATCGACACCCCTCCCTCGCTGGGCCTGCTGACCTTGAACGCCCTGTGCGCGGCTGACGGCGTGCTGGTCCCCCTGCAGTGCGAATATTACGCGCTCGAGGGCTTATCCGACCTGCGCGCCACCATCAACCTGGTGGGGCGTTCGCTCAACCCCGGCCTGGGCATCGAAGGCATACTCCTGTGCATGGTCGACATGCGGCAGAACCTGGCCGAGCAGGTCGCGGCCGAGGTGCGCAAGCACTTCGCCGGCCTGGTCTACGACACCCCCATCCCGCGCAACGTCCGCCTCTCCGAGGCCCCCTCCTTTGGCAAGCCGATATTGCTCTACGATGTCGCCTCCAAGGGAGCCAAGAGCTACATGGAGGCCGCCCGAGAATTTCTGGTCCGCCATGCGCGCGTGGCCCAGGGGGAAGAACCCGCGTGACTACCACCGCTGGCAAGCGCCAAGCCCTGGGTCGTGGACTGGCCGCCTTGATCCCCGCATCGGGCGATCCGGTTCCCGGACCCGGCGGAGCAGGACCGGCGGGCTCGGGCTTGCGCAGCCTCGATATCGAGAGCATCAGGCCCTCGACCAAGCAGCCGCGCAAGCATTTCGACGACGCCCGCCTCGACGAGCTGGCCGAGTCCATCCGCAGCCAAGGCATCATCCAACCGCTGGTGGTGCGGGCGCGGGCCGGGGGCGGCTTCGAGCTCATCGCGGGCGAGAGGCGCTGGCGGGCGGCGCAGCGAGCGGGCCTGCACCAAGTCCCGGCGGTGGTGCGCGAGGTGGCCGAATCGCAGGCTTTCGAGATGGCACTGGTCGAGAACCTGCAGCGCGAGGATCTCAACCCCATAGAGGAGGCGGAAGGCTACCAACGTCTGGTCGCCGAGTTCGGCTACACGCAAGAGTCGCTGTCGGCCCGGGTGGGCAAGGACCGCAGCACCGTGGCAAATGCGCTACGCCTCTTGAAGCTGCCGCCCGCCGTCCGCGCCATGGTCATCGACGGCCGCCTGAACATGGGGCACGCCCGCGCCCTGCTCGGCCTGGAGAGCGATCCCGCCATCGAGCGAGTAGCGCGGCAGGCGGCGAGCCGAGGCCTGTCCGTAAGGCAGGTGGAAGCTTTGGTCAAGCGCGAACGCGCAAACGACCAGCCCCCGCCCGCCGCGCCACCACCGTCGCCGGCCGCGCGCGACCTGGTGCGCCGGCTCGAGCATGCCCTGGCGACCAAGGTCAAGCTGGTCGAGTCGACCGCCAAGAGCGGGCGGCTCGAGATTTTCTACCACTCGCTCGATGAGCTCGACACCGTGCTGGCCAAGATCCTCCGCTGAGCTGCCACGACGCTCCGTCTGCCCTGCGCGCGACGACTCCTTAACGCTACTGGATGACTCCTTAACGCTACTGCTTGGTTTGCGGGCGAGGCCCGCGCTCGGAGCCCCGCAACCTCTTGGCATGTTCCACCATGAGAGCATGGAGCTCCTGGTACTCCGCCACAGACCCCTGCCAGCCATCGACACAGAAGCGCTTGGCCCGGTCATAGTCCATGGGGCCTCGGCATAGACCGTGATGGCCGAGCACGCGAATCGTGTAAGCATCGACCACCATTTCGCGCTGCCCGTAGGCGTATAGCCTGATGCTGTCGGCCGTTTCCGGTCCGATGCCCCACACCGCGAGCAGTTGGGTGCGGCTGGGGGTGCGTCCCCCAAGCTCCAGGTAGAAGCGTGCCAGCTCGCGTAGCTTCCTGCTCTTGACGCGGAAATACCCCGACGGCCGAATCGCCACCTCGAGGGCCTGCGCGGAAGCGGCCAAAATGCCCGTCGGCGAGAGCAAGCCCGCTCGCTCGAGCAGGGCAAGAGCGCGCTCCACGTTGCCCCAGGCGGTGTTCTGGGTGAGCACCGCGCCCACGCAAATCTCGAACCTCTGGCCGTCGCTCCTGGGATAGCTGAAATCCCCCGGGTGATAACCCGTGAGCCGCCCGGTCGAGGTAGGGTTCTTGCCCGGGTGGCCGAGCAAAGGCCACCAACCCTGCGGACCGTAGGCAGCCAACAGGGTTTCGAAGACGACCGGCAATGGAGCGCGTCGCGGCACGAGCGCCGGTGCAAGATGGCGACCGGCGGCGCCAGAGCAAGCCCCAGCATCCTTTCCAACACGCTCTGCGCCCGCAACCCGAGACGGCCGCAGGCCGCAGGCCGCAGGCTGCGGGCGCTGCGAACCTTCAGGATCTCGACTCATGATCCACCACTTTAGCCTGGAGCCTTTAGCTTGAAGCCTGAAGCCTCATGACACGACGGCCCATAAATTCGCGTGTACAGCCTAAATCTCGCGCCGCCCTTCGCCCGTCGTTCGGCCTTCAAGTTGGGCACGAGCCTTGGTAGAAGAGGTCTGGTCTATCATGCCTTCACCTGCGAGAATCTGGCCCTGAACCTCCTTCCGTGGCCCTGCGATGAAACTCGGCGAAATCCTCCTAGAGCTCGGTTGGCTTGCTCCTGAACAGCTCAACCTGGTAATCGCTAACCGCGATGGCCCGGCGGCGCGGCTCGGGACCCAGCTCGTCGAGAAGGGGCTTCTGACCACCGACCAAGTGTCCGAGGCCCTAAGCCGACAGCTGCGCCTGCCGGCTGCCTTGCAACGCCACTTCGACAAAGCCGACGCCCGCGTGGTCAGCCTGCTCAAGCCCGAGCTTGCCGCGCGCTTCATGGCCATCCCGCTCGTCGCCACCCGATCGGGTATCACCAGGATCGTGGTCGCGATGGCCACGCCGCAGGACGTTCAGCTCCTTGACAACCTATCCTTCGCCCTGGGCGCCCGGGTCGAGCCGATGGTCGCGGCCGAGCTGGCCATCGCCCGCAATCTCAAACGCCTGTGCAACCTGGAGGTGAAGCCCCCCATGACCCTGGCCCCCGACCAGCGTCCGCTCTACCTGCCTCGCGCCAACGCGCAAGCATCGGCGCTCGCACCGGGCGTGCCCTGGCCCCGCCACTCCACCCGACCCATGGGGGTGCCGGCCCTTGGGGTCGCCACCATCCTTCCCCCCCGCCCAGCGCGACCGTGACCCTCGAGGATGTCCTGCACCGGCTCTCGGTCGCTTTCAACCGCGACCAGGTGGCCGACATCGCCATCGACTTCATGCTGCCCAGGTTCGGCTGCGGCCTGATCTTCCGCGTGCGCGGCGCAAACGCCCAGGTATGGCGCGGCTACGCCCCCGCCGTCGAGGCGCCTGCTATCGAGACCATCGCCTTTCCTTTGTCGGTGCCGTCGGTTTTCCGTGCCACCCAGCAGCGGCGAGTTACCTTCCGTGGCGCGCCGCCGCCTGAAGGGGCGTATCTACACGCGCAAATCTGGAAGTACCTGCGCTCCGCCGCTCCTGCCGACATCGTCGTCATTCCCGTCGCCATCGGTGAACGGGTCGTCTGTATGGTCTATGCCCACGCCCCGGATGGGAGCAAGCTGCCGGACGCGCAGGTGGGCGAGCTGCAGGCGGTGTGCACGGGCATGGCCAGCGCGCTGGTCAGGATGATCCAGCTCAGCAAGGAAGGCCAGGCCACCGGATAGCCGAGGCACGGCAAAGGCTAGTCGGCAGCGGTTAATCGGCAAAGGCTAGTCGGCAGAGGCTAGTCAGCAAAGGCCCCGGCCACGGCCGTGGCCACGATGGGGCGAGGCGCTCACCAGTTTCTGATCAGCTCTTGCGCAGGATCAAGACGTGCTCCTGGCGCGGATGATCGCCGAAGATCGCGCGTAGGCGCGCCGTCCGGGGCGGCCGGGGCTGGGCCGCCCCGGCTAGCATGCGCAGCCCGACCTCATCCGCCAGCTCGCCCACAGCCGCGGCCGCATCTTCCGGCTCGCCGCCCACCACCCCGTCGCCGACCAACACCACCACCGTGGCGCCAGGCTTGGCCACCCGTCCGACTTCCCCCAGCCAGAGCTTGCGGTCCGCGCGCCAGCGCGTCCGCGCGGGCCCGCCCTCCTTGCCCGGAGCACCCACTTGCGCCCGAGCTCCATGGCGTGGAAGACCGAGCCAGAGGAAGCTGGCATCGTGGTGCTCCACGTAGTCGTAGATCCCCGCATAGGGCGGCGAGGTCACCACCAAGTCGAACTCCTCTTCGCGCAGCCCTTCGAGGCAGCGCGCATCGCCGAGGCGGATCTCGGGCACCGGGGTGCCGGGAGGTGAAACCCGCGCCAGCATAACCAGCGCGCGCGCCAACTCTTCCGCGCGGGCGGCGAAGAAGTGGGAGGGTATTCCGCGTCCGATGCGCCTTGCCGCGACCGCGGAAGCGGCTACGCCGCCTTGCGGGCGGGACTTACCCGCGCTGGCGCGGCTGCTCGCGCCGGCGGCGGGCGCGTCCTCCCACTCGGCTTTGCGCATGAACTTAGCCAAAATCGACGAAAAGCAGGCGCGTAGCGCCGCCCCTACTTCGTCCTCCGGCGTCGCCATGACCAGCTCGCGCAGCCCCAGGAGCTCGAGGGCAATGTGGGGCTCGAAGCGACGATGCTCGCCCTTGGCCCAGGGGGGAATGAGCGGCCGGATACGCTTGCGTGCGCGCTCGGCCGCCTCGGCCGCCATGGCTTGCGCAACCGCGACCAGCTGGCCACGACCCACGGGACCCAGGACCGTGCTGCGCGCGCGCGCGATCAGCACCGCGAGCGGGCTCATGTCGACCCCGACGGCCTGCCGGCCCCCCGCCATGGCTTCGACCAGGACCGTGCCGCTCCCCGCGTAAGGGTCGAGAACCCGCTGGCCCGGCCGTGACCAGGTGGCGATGGCCATGCGCGCGCTAGAGGGATGCATGCGACCCGCGTAGCTGTGAAAGCCATGGGTCAGCGCGCGCGCCAGGGCGCGATCCACCTGGAACAAACGCCCGGCCAGGCGAGCCAAGTCGGGCTCGCCCCAGGTCCTGACCGGACCGCCGTAGACCGAGAAAGGCTGCCGCCGCCGAGTGCTCAGCCGTTACTCCTCTACCGAACCATCGGGATCGGAGGATGAGGGCTCGTCGCGGCCACCACTCGCCTCGCCTTCGCCGCCCCCCTCGCCTTCTTCTCCTGCAGCGCCCTTGCCCCCGAAAGCGACCAAGAAGCCCACGTCGCCCTCGACCGCAAAACCGAAATCGGGAAAGCCAAGGTAGCCGCGACCGTCGAGGGTCAGGCTGAGGTAGCGCGACAGATGGTAGGCCAGCCCCGCGCTGCCTCCCACCAGAACGACGCCCATGGGCCTGGTATCGGTCTTGACGACGGTTTGGCTGAGACTGCTGCCCGACGTCGGCGGCACCGGCTTGACCGGAAAGCGGATGTAGCCGCCGCCGGCCAGGGGCCCGGTGGCGAACTGCAAGTTGCCATCCTCGGTCAGGTCGTAGAACCACTGCCCGCGCAGACAGAGCGAGGGCGCGTAGGTGGTGGGATTGCCCGACCGGGCGCTCGCCTCCCCCGCCAATTGATCCTGGCGGATATACTCGAGCCGGCCCTGGAGCGAGAGCGCGAGGTCATCGCGCAGCATATAGCCGGCCTCGAGCAGCACGTGAAAAAGTCCGGTGCTGGTGGTTATGGCGCTGACCTTGATATTCTGCTCCCATTCCAGGTTTCCCGCCGGAGCAAAGCCCCAGCCCAAACCGCCCCCCGGGGCGACATAGAACGCGCCCTCGCGGCGCCGATGCAGCCCAGCTTCGTAGCGCTCCAGGCGCTGCTGCCGCTTGATGTTGGCCAGCGGGTCACCCTCATCACCGCCTCCGGCCAAGCCGCGCCTGCGAATCTCGACCACCGATGGGCTGTCGATCTGCCCGTTGCTCGCCACCGGTTTATCGCGGCCGTCGCGTGCGTCGTAGTAGACTTGCAGGCTGTGGCCGCGCATTACGTGGGCCGGGACGGTCGCGACGTACCAGCCCTTGGCGGTCCGGTGCATGGGCTGGTCCTGGTACGACTCGGCCCCGGGGGCGCGATAGTGGAGATCGACCGCGCGCACGCTGAGGCCGGGCTTGACCGCACAGCGCACGGTCATCTCCTGGTCGGGAGGCGATTCCAGCGGGGTCGAGCACATGAGCGGGGAGGTGATACGGGAAGGTAGGTTGGGCTCGGGGCCGCTCTCGGACGCCGTGGTCGGCGGCCCAGCCAGGGGCGCGGCCAGCGTGCGATCCGGCTCGGCGGCTGGCGCTGACTCGGGCTCGACGGTGGCCCGCTCGAACACGACCTGGAGCTCGGGGGTCTCGATCGAGGGCGTAAGCTGGATGTCGGGTCGAATCTTCTTGGCCAGCGTGAAATTCTGGATGGCCGTCGCTTCGTCCTTGTAACCGGTGAAATATACCGCGCCCAGATGCAAGTAAGTGCGCGCCGTCATCTTGTCGTCGTCGAGCCCGGCCTGCTTGGCCTCCGCGATCGCTTGGTTGAGGAGATCCTTGGCATGATCGAAGTCCTTGGCGTCGTAGGCGAGCAGGGCCTGCTTGTTCAGGTCGACCATGTTGTCGCGCACTTTTTTCTGATCGGCGGCCCGCGCGTTGGTCGCGGTGGTCAGGATGGCGATGGTGCTCGACCAGATCAGCGCGAGCACGAGGAACCGAGGCTTCATCATTGTCTGGGGGCTTGACCACCGTAGTTCCTTTATAGACATGGTAGCGATTCCTTCCTGTTGTGCGTGATCATGAGCTCGACCCGACCATCGTGCGGGCCGCGGGAGTCTCGTTGCCATTGCTAGATTGCTGGACTTTGGGATCGAGAAGATTGGATAGCTCCGGTGTATTGATGGGATGCAAAGGACCATACTCTTTTGCTCATCTGGGATCACTAGTCCTGCAGCCCAGCACGCCATGCCGTTACGGCTGTGCCCCCGCCACTCTCCCCCATCGCCGCACCGCCGCTCCGGCTCCCCCCATCGCCCCCGCCACTCTCCCCCATCGCCACGCCGCCGCTCCCCGATTGCCCCACCGCCGTCGCGCCTCGCTACCCTCCCTATTCCCCTCGCCCCTCCGGCTCACTTCCGTCCCCGCGGCCCGCCCCAGCTGCGCTCGGGTACTCAAGTGTCGGTGCGTCGCGCACAAATCGCCAGGAAAGTGGAGCAAACTCCTTGATTTGTGCCGGGTTGGCGAGGTATTAGCTCTTTTCGCTCTATCTACCCGTCACCGGAGGCTCCCGTGAAACAACTCATCGCCTTTCTCCTCGACCACGCGATGCTCGACTTTTCGGGCGAGCTCACGATTGACATGGTCAAGGAGTTTCTCCGCGATGAGGACAGCCCCGCGGCACGCGCCCTGCTCAACAAGATAATGCAAGACGGCGGCGTAGAGGAGATGCAGATCACGCTCGCCGACTGCCTGCAAGACAGCTTGCGCACCGGGCTCAACGAAACCGTGTTGAGCGAACAGCTCAAGCTATACGCGGAGAGCTGATAAGTTCTATATTCTGCTGGCACAACGGGGCGTGGCGCAGTCTGGTAGCGCGTTCGGTTCGGGACCGAAAGGTCGGAGGTTCAAATCCTCTCGCCCCGACAGACAGACTCACTCGCCAGCCGAGCCTCGGCCTTTGTCTAGCTCGACCGGCTCGGGGTCGCCTTCACCAGTCGCTTCGACCCGGTAGGCTTCGGAGAGCCAGCTCCCGAGATCGATGGAGCGGCACCTCGCCGAGCAGAAAGGCCCCCACTTGGCGGCGGCGCCGGCCTGAGATTCGATCTCGCGCCTGCAAATCGGACAGCGACGCGTTCTCTCCATGCTGGTAATGTAGCACGCTAGACCGGCCCGGCGTGCTACCGTGGCGGCGTGAGATTTGCCGCTGCCTGCCTGCTGGCAACCCTCTCCGGCTGCGCCGGCACGCTGGCGAAGGTCGCAGACAGCGCAAGCCAAGTCCCGCCGGTGGAAGGGAGACCAAGACGCGTGAGATTCAAGCTCGACAACCGCATGGAGGTCATTCTCGAAGAGAACCACACCTCCCCCGTGGTAGCGTTCCAGGCCTGGTTGAGGATCGGCTCAGCCGATGAGCCGCCGGAGCTGGCGGGCATTGCCCATGTGTTCGAGCACATGCTCTTCAAGGGCACCAAGCGCCGTGGAGTGGGCCAGATTGCCCGCGAAGTGGAGGCCTGCGGCGGCGAGATCAACGCCTGGACCGGACACGACGAGACCGTATATCACCTGGTGCTGGCGAGCCAGTTCTTCGATACCGGGCTTGATATCCTGGCCGACACCCTGATGAACTCCAGCTTCGATGCCGGCGAGCTCGAGCGCGAGCGCAATGTCGTCTTGGAAGAGATCAAGCAAGGCATGGACGATCCCGAGCGCCAGGCTGGCCAGGGGCTGTTCCAGACCGTATTCGACGCCCACCCGTACGGTCGCCCCATCATCGGCACCGAGGCCACGGTAAAGAAGCTGCGCCGGGACGACATCATGGCCTTTTTTGCCAGGCACTATGTGGCCAGCAACCTCACCCTGGTGGTTGTAGGTGACTTCGACCCGGAAGCGGCCAGGGCCAAGATCGCCAAGGCCTTTGCTGCGCTGCCGGAAGGCATGGCTAGCGGACCGCGTGCCGCCCAACCCGAGCAAGCCTCGCTCAGGGCTGACGGCGCCCGCCGCGATGTCAAGGAGGCCGAGCTACTCTTCGGATTCCGCACTCCCGGCGTGAGCCATGCCGATATTCCGATCCTCGACCTCATCGCCGTCCTGCTCGGCCAGGGCGAGAGCTCGCGTCTCAATCTGGAAGTGGTGCGCAACCGGCAGATCGCCACCAGCACCTCGGCCTATCTCTTCTCGGCCCGCGACCCGGGAGCCATGGTGGTAAGCGCGGCCTTACCCGGGGGCCGGATCGAAGATGCCACGCGCGCTATCCTGGACGAGATCTTGCGCTTGACGTTGGAAGAGGTGCGCCCCGACGAGCTGGCCAAGGCGAAAACCATACTGGAGAGCGACCGCGTCTACGACCGGGAAACTGTCCAGGGCTATGCGCGCAAGCTCGGTTTCTTTGCCGCCATCGCCCGCGATCCCGACTTCGAAGAAAGATATCTGGCGGCCCTCCAGAAGACCACCGCGGCCGATCTGCGCAGGGTGGCGGCCCAGTACCTGCGCCTGCCCAACCTGTCCATCTACGCGCAAACGCCGAGCCGGCGCTCAGCGCCACCCGAAGACGCGGTGGCCAAGCTCGTGGCGCGTGTCCGCAACGCCGCTTTGGCTGCTTCGGCACGAGCCCAGGCGCGCTTCGCCCGGGTCAGCGCCGACCCGCCCGATGCCGATAAGGTGTATCGCCATACTTTTCCCTCGGGCCTCAAGCTCCTCGTCCTCCGCGACGCTTCGGTACCCATCGTGGCACTGCGCGCTACGTGGGTCGGCGGCTTACGCTACGAGGACCAGCGATCCAACGGGATTTCCAACCTGCTGGCCGCCTTGCTCGTACGCGGCACCAAAACCCGCAGCGCCGAACAGATCATGAGTGAGGTCGAGGGCATGGCGGGCAACCTGACCGGCTACGCCGGACGCAACAGCCTGGGATTGCAGGCCGAGTTTCTCTCGCGCAACTTCGAACGCGGCATGGATCTAGTGGCAGACTGCCTCCTCAATGCCACCTTCGCCGAAGACGAGCTAGAGAAGGAGCGGCGGATCATCCTCGATGACATTCGCGCTCAGGATGACAACCTGGGCCAGGTGGCCTTCAAGCTGTTCCACTCGGCCATGTGGCAAAGGCATCCTTACCGGCTAAATCCGCTCGGCACCCCCGAGTCGATCGCGGCGCTAACTCGGCGGAAGGTGCTCGGTTACTTCCGCCAGCGCTACAACACCTCGAACTTGACCCTCGCGGTGGTGGGCGACATCGACCCCGCCCACGTGCAGGAAAAGGTGGCCGCGCTGCTCGGCGACCACGCGGAAGAGAAGCTGGCTAAGCCCACGGTGGCGATCGAGCCCACCCGCGACGAGCCGGTGCAGGTCGCCAAGCTGATGGCCAAAGAGCAGGCCCATCTCATACTCGGCTTCCAGGGGGTGGCCTTCTCCAGCCCCGATCGCTTCCCGCTCGAGGTGCTAGCCTATGTGCTGTCCGGGCAGGGCGGCCGCCTTTTCACGGAAATTCGCGAGAAGCGCGCCCTGGCCTACCGTGTCAGTGCCTTTTCCGTGGAAGGTCTCGATCCCGGGTACTTCGCGGTCTACCTGGCCAGCAGCCCGAAAAACCTGAACGAAGCCACGGCTGTGGTGCGCCACGAGCTCTACGACCTGGCTGAGCAGGGCATTTCCGCCGAGGAGCTCGTGCGCGCTCAGCGCTACCTCGTGGGCGCCCACGCCATAGGTCTGCAACGAAAAAGCGCCCTGGCGGCGGCACTGGCTTTCCACGAAGCCTATGGCCAAGGTTTCAAAGCCTATCGTCAGTACGCCGACAACATAATGAAAGTCACGGCCGAAGACGTGACCCGAGTAGCGCGCAAGTATCTTGCCCCCCAGCGCGAGATCATGGCCGTGATCAAACCGCCGGCTAGTCCCTCGGCAGAGCGCTGATCGTGCCCCTTCCTCAGGCGAGCCCGCGCAACCTGCTCACCAGCTTGATCCTGGTCTTCCCGCTCTTCCTCATCTACCAAATCGGTGTCCTGTTCACCCTACCCATGCTGAACGGGGCGGATTTCGTCACCACCCTGCTCTTCACCTCGCTCGGGCTCACGCTCAAGGGCTACCTGCTCTTCCTGGCAGCGGTGGTAACACTCTTCGCGCTTGCGGTAGCCCTGCTGCAACGCCGGCAACATTTCAACGGCCAGATCTTCGTGCCGGTCATCCTGGAGAGCATCATCTACGCCTTGACCATGGGGTCGCTCATCGTCTTGGTCATGACCAGGCTGCTAGGCTTTTCCCCCAGCCTGGTGCTCGGGCTACCCGGCCAGGGTATTGCCACCCGTATCGTGATGTCGCTCGGCGCTGGGGTCTACGAAGAGACCGTCTTTCGCCTGGGCCTGCTCGGCGGCAGTGTGGCGTCCCTGGAAAAGGTGCTGGGGATGAACAGGTGGGCGGCGCTAATAAGTGGCTTTCTGCTGTCGTCGGCCATGTTCTCGTTCGTCCACTATCTGCCCCCCATGGGCGACGCCTTCACGCTCGGGTCATTCACCTACCGCTTGCTGGCCGGGGTGGTGTTCGGCTTGCTATTCAAGCTGCGCGGCCTGGCCGTGGCCGTCTACACCCATGCCTTCTACGACATCTTCGTCCTGGTAGTGCGCTAACCAGGGCGCAAGCGCAAGCAGCAGAGCAACGCGGCCTCCGAGGTCGTGGTCGTATGCCTCGCCATGTGCGTCGGGGCCGCCCCCGCCGGGCTTCACCCTTGAGGGATCCGCGACGCTACTTCTTCTTACCGCTCTTGGCGGGCTTCTTTGGCGCGGCCTTGTCGGCCTTCTTGACCATGACCTTCTTGGCCGCGGCCTTCGGCTCCGACCTGGGCTGCGGCTTCTTCGCAGAGGACGTCTTTGCCTCTTTCTTGCCCTCTTTCTTTCCTTCTCTCTTTCCTTCCTTCTTGGATTCTTGCTTGGGGTCCTGCTTGGATTCTTTCTTGGCTTCTTTCTTGGCGGCCGCCTTGCTCACGACCTTCTCAGCGCTAGCACTCGAGTCGTGCTTGGCCACCGGTCTGGGCTCCGCCTTGGCGTGCAGCTTGCTGGAAGGAGCGGTCTTGCTGGTTCCGGCCTCGGCCCCGGCTTCGGCCATGCCTTTGCTCGTCCCAAGCTCGGCCACCGTCTTGTCGGCCGCCGTCTCGCCCGCGGCCTTGTCGGCCGCGGCTTTGCCCGTCGCCTTTGCCGCTACCTTGCCACTCCCCTTGGCCACGGGTGGCGGCGATGGCAGACCATCGTCCTCATGGCCGATCGGCGAGCCAGGGATATCCCTACGGTTGTGCACCAGAATTCTGCGCGCGTCACTGAAGGTAATCTCGACTTTGCTCTCGGAAACTACCTCCGACACGAAGCCCTTGCCGAACTTAGGGTGGAAGACCACCAGGTTTTCCCGATAGGTTTCGCGAAATTCATAGGGCTTCGCGTTTCTTTCCCCGTGCTTGGCAAAAAACTCGTCCCAGCTCAGCTTCTTGAGCAAGGCGCGCTTGCGCGCCGCCACTGGCTCGGGCATGTCCTCCTCCGCCTCACCACGCGGCTTGCGAAACGAATGCACATCTCCACATGGATTGCACTGCACCCGACGAATTTCGTCTTCGTACTTGGAGATGACAACGTGAGTTGTGTCGGCCTTGCACTTCGGGCAATAGGCCTCCACGTCTGACCCTACCTCGTCGACATCGTCCTCGAACATGAAATCCATGGTTTGCCCCGGTTCTCTATGATTTCGCCTAGTAACACGTTAGCTTGCAAGCTGCAACAAATCCGAATAGAGAGAGCCATCGGCAGACGAAGTATGCGCTATTTTGACGCGAGAATCACAGGGAATCGCGCACTGGGTAATGAGTACTTTACCCTCCGCCTCGGCGGTTGCGAGTCCCTGGCGGGAAGCAGGGCAGGACAATTCATTATGCTGCGCGGCGACTGGGGTCGTGACCCACTTCTGCCTAGACCGATCTCGTTGCTCTCGGTCGCGCCAGACGGCCGCGCCGACCTGCTCGCCCGGGGCGTCGGTCGGGGCACCCGGTTGCTCGAAGCAGCGCAGCCTGGGGACCGCGTCGCCGTGCTGGGGCCGCTTGGCAGCAGCTTCCCCGATCCCGAGCCAGAGACCATCGACCTTCTGGTGGCAGGCGGAGTGGGGTTGCCCCCCCTGTTCATGCAGGCCGAGCACGCCGCCAAACGCGGCCTGATCGACAGATGCGAGCTGATTTATGGTGGGCGCAGCGCGCGCGACCTGGTCTTGCTCGCAGAAATGCGGGCCCTCGGCGTCAACCTCCACTTGGCCACCGAGGACGGATCGGTCGGGAGACGTGGCCGAGTCACTTTGTCGCTAGAGGCTCGTCTGGACCACCATCTTAGCTCGGCGCGTTTCTCTAGATTGCGCATCATGGCGTGCGGGCCACAGGGAATGCTGTGGGCAGTGGCCAGGATCGCGGAGGCGGTAAACCGCGAATGCTACCTGTCCCTCGAAGCTCATATGGCGTGCGGCATCGGCGTCTGCCTCGGCTGCGCCACCCCGGTGCACGATAGTCGACCCTACCGCTATGCTTGCTGCGATGGGCCAGTTTTCCTGGCCTCTACGCTTGTCATCCCCCCTACCTCGGATCCGCCACCAAGGAGTGCGGGGTGAGCGCGCCAGGCTTTGAGTCGCCCGGCCAGGCTCGGCTTGCCGTCCGCTGCGGGGGCATAGATTTCAAGAATCCGGTGCTCACCGCGTCGGGCACCTTCGGCTACGGCAAGGAGTTCGACTCCTTGATGGCGCTGCCCGCCTTGGGGGGCATGGTGACCAAGGGCATATCGCCCAAGCCTCGGTTCGGCAACCCCGCCCCGCGCATCTGCGAAACCGCGGCCGGCATGCTCAATTCCATTGGTCTCGAGAACGTGGGTGTAGAAGGTTTCGCCAGCAGCAAGCTGCCCTTTCTGCGCGCCTGCGGAACCAAGGTCCTGGTAAATTTTTTCGGTACTACCTTCGACGAGTACGTGAGCTGCGGTGAACAGCTCAGCCAGCTCGACGGAGTCGATGGGCTGGAGATGAACGTATCGTGCCCGAACATCAAGGCGGGCGGCATCGAATTCGGCCGCGAAGCAAGGGTACTGGGCGATCTGGTGCGTGCCTGCCGAGCTGTCACCCGGAAGCCTCTGTGGGTCAAGCTCACCCCCAACACCTCGGATATCGTAGCCTTGGCACGCGCCTGCGCCGAAAACGGCGCCGATGCCGTCTCGGTCATCAATACCATCACGGGAATGGCCATAGACGCACAGACCCGCAAGCCTAGACTTGCCACCGTCTTGGGCGGCCTCTCCGGACCGGCTATCAAGCCGATAGCGCTCCGCATGGTGTACCAAATTTACCGATCCGGCCTGGGCATCCCCATCTCCGGCATCGGCGGCATTCAGACCGGCCTCGACGCAGTCGAGTTCCTCCTCGCCGGCGCCAGCACCGTCCAGGTCGGCACCCAGAATTTCATCGATCCGGCGTCGGCCGAACGGATTGGGCGCGAGATCGATGACTATTGCCGCCAGCATTCGGTCAGCGACGTGAGCGAGCTGATTGGTGCGCTCGAGCTCCCTCCTTGAGCCCTCCCGCCGGTTGAGCTCCCGCCGTTCGCCATCTCCGCGGCACGCGACGCCGCTCTGATCCCATGCGTCACACAACGCGTCGGTCGCACTTCGCCCGGCACCCCTGCCCACGTCTCTCATCCACAACGCGGGTTACCAAAAGTTAATGAAGGCGAAATGCGCCGGAAACCTTTAGCCGCTAGTCTTCGGCGCTCAGGGCTGACGAAGAAGATTGAAGATACGCGCAAGGCCGTTTACTCTCTCGGGCCGGTGGCTCATGAAGAAAATCGAAGCGATCATCAAACCCTTCAAGCTGGACGACGTTAAGGATCGGTTGCGCGAAATCGGCGTGCAAGGCATGACGGTTTCCGAAGTTAAAGGTTTTGGCAGGACAGGGGGCAAGAAAGAGGTGTACCGCGGCTCGGCTTATGTCGTGGACTTTGTTCCCAAAGTCCGCGTCCAGATCGTGGTCAAGGACGACATGGTGAAAGACGTTGTCGAGGCCTTGATGACCGTGGCGCGCACCGGGCACATCGGCGACGGCAAGATCTTCGTCACTCCCATCGAGGAGGTCATTCGCATCCGAACCGGAGAGCGCGGTGAGGACGCCCTGTGAACGGGTTAGAGAAACTGAGGTATCCGTAGCTCACAAGTAGCGCGATTGCGCAGAAGGGAAAAGCGTACATGTCCCCAGCCGAGGTTCTCGAGTTCGCAAAGAAGCATGGTGTTAAACTGGTCGATTACAAGTTCGTCGATCTGCTCGGGCAGTGGCAGCACACCACGATGCCCATCCACAAACTGAAGGAGGAGACCTTCAGCGAGGGCTTCAACTTCGACGGAAGCTCGATCCGCGGTTGGAAGGCGATACACGAGTCGGACATGACCTGTATCCCTGACGCGTCCACCGCGGTGATCGATCCCTTCATCAAGGAGCCAACCCTGTCGCTGATTGTCGACATCGCCGATGCCGTGACCCATCAGCCCTACTCGCGCGACCCGCGCCAGATCGCCAAGAAGGCCGAGCAATACCTCAAGCAGACCGGCCTCGCGGACATCTCGTACTTCGGTCCCGAGCCCGAGTTCTTCATCTTCGACGAGATTCGCTTCGGAGAGGGACCCAACACCTCCTTCTACAAGCTCGACTCCAAGGAAGGCCGCTGGAATACCGCCAACGACGAAGAGGGCGGCAACCTCGGCTACAAGCCGGATTACAAGCGTGGCTATTTCCCCGTACCCCCGATTGACAGCCAGACCGACATCCGCGCCGAGATGGCGCTGACGCTCGAGCAGCTGGGCATCACGGTCGAGGTCTTCCATCACGAGGTGGCGACCGCCGGCCAAGCCGAGCTGTCGATGGTATTCGGGCCGCTCGTGACCATGGCTGATCGCACCATGTGGTACAAGCACGTGGTCAAGAACGTAGCCCGTAAGTGGGGCAAGACGGCGACCTTCATGCCTAAGCCGATATTCGGTGACAACGGCTCGGGCATGCACTGCCACCAGTCGATCTGGAAAGGGGAGAAGAATCTCTTCGCCGGCGACAAGTACGCCGGCCTGTCCGAGACCGCGCTCTATTATGTCGGCGGCCTCATCAAGCACGCCCCCGCTCTGCTCGCCATCACCAACCCCGGTCTGAACAGCTACCGCAGGCTGGTGCCCGGCTTCGAGGCGCCCGTCAACCTGGCCTACTCCTCCCGCAATCGCTCGGCTTCGATCCGCGTGCCCGTGGCTTCCTCCCCCAAGGCCAAGCGCGTGGAGTTCCGCTGCCCGGATCCGACCGCCAACCCGTACCTGGCCTTTGCGGCCATGTTGATGGCGGGCATCGATGGCATCCAGAACAAGATCAAGCCCGGCGACCCGATGGACAAGGACATCTACGAGCTCCCGCCCGAGGAGCTGCGTGAGATTCCCAAAGCCCCGGGCTCGCTCGAGGAGGCCCTCGAGAACCTCAAGAAGGACCACGCCTTCTTGCTCAAGAGCGACGTCTTCACCCAGGATGTCGTGGAAACCTGGATCAGCTGGAAAGAGGAGAACGAGCTCAAACCCTCTCGTCTCCGTCCGACCGCCTTCGAGTTCATGCAGTACTTCGACGCCTGAGCGTCGACGCATGTCGCGCAGGCCGGCTGCATGGGGCTGCGCCACCATGCGACGTCCCGCATGACCATCTCTCCCAAGGCCCACCCTGCCCGGGTGGGCCTTGCCATATTCGGTATTCCGTTGCAGCCCGGCGCCAGCGTGCTCTAGAGTTGCACATTGAGCCTCAGACGCATCATGCCAAGTCTTTCCTTCCATGAGCGCCTGGCACAAAGCGCCTGGCGCTTGCTACCCAAACGTCTGCTGTCGCAATTGCTTGGCTGGGGCGCGCGCCGGCAGCTGCCTGGGCCGCTGCAGCGCATGGTTTTGCGTGGCTATGTCCGCCACTATCGGCTCGACTCCACTGACGCTGAGCATCCCTTGGCCGCATACGGCAGCCTGCAGTCGTTCTTTACCCGACGTCTCGCCCCGGGCAGCCGCATACCCGCTGATGAAGGCCGGGTGGTTGCGCCATCGGATGGAACCATCTGCCATTGCGGCGTGGCTGACGCGGACGAGCCGATCGAGGCCAAGGGAGCCCTGTTCACCTTGCCCAACTTGCTCGCCGATGCTGACCTGGCCCACAGATTGGCCGGGGGGCCCTACGTCGCCATCTACCTGTCGCCGCGCGACTACCATCGCGTGCATTTTCCCCTCGGGGGCGAAGTCGTTGCTTGGATGCACATCCCTGGCACCCTATTTCCGGTGGGCAAGAGGAGCGTAGAGCGCGAGCCCGGACTGTTCGCACGCAACGAACGCTTCGTGACGGTGGTCGACAGCGCGGCGGGCCGTTACGCGGTGGTCATGGTGGCGGCGGTGGGGGTCGGACACATTACCGCAAGCTACGACGCGGAAGTCGCGACCCATCGGCCAGGGTTCGCCACGGACAGGGCGAGGAGCAAGCGCTTCACCGACCCCATCAGGGTAGAGAGGGGCCAAGAGCTAGGGATCTTCAACCTGGGCTCGACTACCATTACACTATTCGAGCCAGGGCGGATTACCATGGATGCCCTGGCCTCCGATCGGCAAGTCCGGATGGGCGAGCCGATTGCTCGGTTGCCGTAAGCCTCACGCCCAACGACACCATGCCACGCACCCCCATCGCCCCACCCCCCAATCACGCCGAAGCCGATCCTTCGGCCAATAGCAGCGCAGGGGCAATTCCCCAGCCCAGCGCCGGCGCCCATCACGACGCAACGATCCAGTGGGTCATTTCCGACCACATGGCGCTCGGCGAAACTCCCGAGCCAATCGTGCTGCCGGATCTCGCACCGGACAAGCCCGCGGCGGTGCCCGAACCGCAACCTCCCGCACCAGCAGAGCCCGCGACTGAGGCGCAGGCGGGCATAAGCCTGGGCGCAACTCCGGAAGACTTTCTCGCCGCCGGTCCCACGCCACCGCCCCCGGGTGCATCCCCTTCCGAGGAAACGATCGTCGCCATCGCGGAAACGCCGGCGCTGGCTGATAGCCCGAGTGACTCGTCGGCCAGCATGGCGGCCGACTCGTTCGCGACACCGGAGGCCGAGCCATCGTTCGAGGCGCGGCAAGCCAGTCCGTCGTTCGAGGCGCCCTCGACCAACGAGGTGGAGGACGCCCTGGCCGCCTTGGCCGCCCTGGCCATTGATCCGATGGCGAAAGGCCCGAGCGCAGAATCTCAGCCCATCGAGATAGGCGAGGTGGAGCCGGAGGCGGTGATAGTGACCGACTCATCGCTCAACATCTTGGAGGCTACCGAAGGCCAGGCCGCCACCCTGCCCCCTGCCACGCTTGCCCCGCCTGCGCCACCACCCACCCCACCTCCCGCGCCGACTACTCTTCTGCCAGGATCGACTACCCCACCGCCTGCGCCGCGGACTACTCCCCCGTCCGGGTCACTTACCCCACCTCCCGCGCCAACTACTCTTCTGCCAGGATCGACTACCCCACCGCCTGCGCCGCGGACTACTCCCCCGTCCGGGTCGCTTACCCCACCGCCTGCGCCGCGGACTACTCCCCCGTCCGGGTCGCTTACCCCACCGCCTGCGCCGCGGACTACTCCCCCGTCCGGGTCGCTTACCCCACCTCCCGCGCCACCGACTACTCCCCCGCCGGTCCCGGAGGCAGAGTTAGCCAAGCTGCAGCGCTCCGAGCCATCTGCCGCAGCTGCCGACAATGCCCCCCAGTCGGCAACCTCGACCCAGCGAGTGGCTAGGCCAGTATCTGCCAGTGAGCCGACCGTGGCCGTGTCGGATTCCCCCGCATCACAAATTGTCGCTGCTGCCCTATTCGAGGAATACCAAGCGCCGAGTGAAGCGGAAGACACGGTGCATGAGGCTCTGGCCCGGCGGCCGCTGCAAAAGCAAGCCAAGCCGTGGTTCGAAGAGGTGTTCAGCGAGGACTACCTGCGCACGACACCGGCCATGACGGCGGAGCAGACCACGAACGAGGTCGAATTCATTCGCGACGCCTTGGCCATGCCTGAGGGGGGAGCGGTATTGGACCTGGCCTGCGGGTATGGCAGGCACGCCATTGAAATGGCTCAGCGCGGCTTCAAGACCACCGGGCTCGACCTATCGCTACCCCTTCTCATCAAGGCCGGCGACACCGCGCAAAAGCGCGGCCTATCCGTGAATTTCATTCATGCCGACATGCGCGAGATGGAGTTCGACGGCGAGTTCGACGGCGCTTATTGCGTACTATCGTCGTTTGGATATTTCGACGAGGAGACCAACTTACGCGTTGCTTCGTCGCTATGCCGCGCGCTCAAACCCGGTGGACGCTTTCTCCTCGACATAGTCAACCGCGACTACGTAGTCGGAGATCTGCCCAGCCGGGTGTGGTGGGAAGGGGAAGGCTGTGTCGTGCTGGAGGAGGTCGACTTCAACTATCACACCAGCCGCATCCTCATCCGACGCTCAGTCGTGTTCGCCGATGGGCGCCAAAGCGAACAAGAGGTGTCAGTGCGCGCGTACAGCCTGCACGAGATGGGCAGGCTTCTCCGTCATGCTGGCCTGCGTGTGCTGGAGGTGTCGGGCGCGATGGCCACGAAATCCAGATTCTTCGGAGCGGCCTCGAAGAGCATCATCGCGCTATGCGAGCGCCAGGCACCGTGAGCCCCATCCAGGCATAAGGCGAGGCCCGCGGCCTGCCCGGCAGTGCCCGGGAGTCGGGCACCCCAACTGCCTCTATCGATGGTCGTCGCGTGCGCCGATGATGTGGGGAGCCGTGGAGGCTGCGGCCTTAACATGCCCCTGCGGCTGCGATCTTCTGCACGACAAGGCCGTCTGCCGGGCACCAAATCTGCACGAAAAGGCGGTCTGCCGGGTACCAAATCGATGGGCTGGCATCCAAATTGCCACTCACAACCTAAAACCGATCAGAGGTCAAGGCATCTAACGATAATGCGAGTCCCAGCCGACGCCAGGAATATCGTCCCCTTGTGGCTGGTTTATCAGCATCTCGTTCATTACATTGGTCTCTGATGTGGGTTAACATACTACGTAACAAGGGAAATGGAAGGCGCAATGCATCGGACAGCCACAAAAGCTAGGACGCGGAAGCGCCGGGCACTCAGACCGGAGCGAAGGCCAAAGGCCGGGCGACGACCAGCCACGGCGGCAGTCGCCACTTTCGATCGTCCAGCCAATGACACCAACATCGATGACATCGACTTTGCCGCGGAGCCAGAGTTCGCGCCCGAGGCCGAGCTGGACTCGGTTGGCGCATCGCTCGCGGTCGAATCCGAAACCGTAGTGGTGCCGGATCTCGATGAGACGCCGCTGCCCGAGGTCATGAGGGCGGAGCCGACTGCTGATCCGAGCACTGAGCTTGGCATGGTGGCCGAAGCCGAGCCGGACGAGGCCGACGAGAGCGAGGACGACGACGACGAGGAAAGTCAGCTCGCCGCTGATACCGACGAGGAGGCGGCGGCAAGCGGAAGCGGCAAGCCGGAAGAGCCTCAGAGCTTTCTGGCCATGTATTTCCGTGACATGGCTGAGCTGTCGGTGCTCAAGCCGGAACAGGAGTTTGAGACCGCGCGCCAGATCGAGGAGCTAGAGATCGACCTTTGGAAGGCCTTGCTCTGCTACGCCCCGTGGGCCGCGCACTTGGTGGCCACGGTAGAGTCCGCCATGGGCTGCGCATTGGAAGACGTGAAGCCATATTGTCTCCTTTCCGAGCGGCTCGCGCGCAAAGGCTCCCCGATCGAGAAGAAGCGACTTGCCAAGCTGGTCAGCGCACTGGCCCCCCGTATCAAGGAGCTCGACATCGACCGCGTCTTCGTGGACGCTGCCTTGACCGAGCTGCAACGTCTCAGTGCCGCTGCGCGTCTGCAGCGCCAAGTGGATGGGCTGGGCTTCAGCATCGAGACCAAGTCCTTCCAGGACTTTGCCCACGCCATCACGCGCAAGTCAGGGGTGGTTAAGCGCGCCAAGAACGAGTTCGTGAAGGCCAACCTCCGTCTGGTGGTTTCGATCGCCCGCAGGTTCAACCACGGCCGCCTGCCTCTTCCCGATCTCATCCAGGAGGGCAACATCGGCCTGATGAAGGCGGTGGAGCGCTACGACTATCGCCGGGGATTCCGCTTCTCGACCTACGCCAGCTGGTGGATACGGCACGCCATAAGCCGTGCTCTGGCCGATAAGGGACGCGCAGTGCGCCTTCCCGTGCACATGATCGATGCCTACCACCGCATTGCCAAGTCGGAGCGCGAGCTGCAGTCCAAGCTCGAGCGGCCGGCCACCACCGAGGAGATCGCCTCGGTGACAGGAATAGAGGCCGAGAAGCTGGAGAAGATGCGCACCTTCCTGGCCGATAATCCCGTATCGCTCGATCGGTCGCTCTCCGAAGACGACGGTCGCCGTCTGATCGACGTGCTCGTGGATCCTAACGAGGCTCCCAGCCCGCCCGAGCAGATGATGAGCAGTGAGACCCAGCAGGAGATGTTGAAGCTCCTCGGCGTTCTCAAACCCATCGAAGCGGATATCTTGCGCAAGCGCTTCGGCCTCATCAACGATCACGAGCGCACCCTCAAAGAGATCGGGGACGAGTATCGTCTCTCGCGCGAGCGCGTGCGTCAGCTGCAAGAGCAGGCGCTCGGCAAGATGCGCAAGGCGATGGCCAAGCGGGACATATTGTAGCATGTGGGCTGCGGCGGGCGGGCCAGCCTTGCGCTGCCGTCCCGGAGCGGAGCCGGAGATAGCCGGAGTCGGCTGCTAGGCGGCGTGGGCGGCGTTGCCTATCTCCGGGCTACGCAAAGCGGCTGCCTGGGACTATTGGGTGGCCGGCCAGCATGGCGTTGGCTGCCATCCGCTTGCGCCCTGGCATCTGAGCCTGGGCGAAGGCCACCGCGGCATCGGCGCACGCGATGACGAGGCCGCGCTCCGCCAGGCCGAGAAACTCTCCCGCCCTGCCCGAGCCGGGAACCACTACCGGATCGAACAGCTTCACGCTTTCCCCGGCTAGCACGGCAAAGGCCCCCGGCCAAGGGTCGACTCCGCGAGCGCGGGCGCAGACTTGGGCGGCGCCCTGGCTAAAATCCAAATGCCCATCGCTTCTTGCCAGAGGCGGAGCCAAAGTTGCGGCGGCATGGTCTTGCTCGCGCAGAGTAGCGCTGCCGTCCGCGATGGCCGGCAAAGTGCGGACCAGCAATTGCGCACCGAGCGCCGCCAGCCTTACCGACAGCGTGCCCGCAGTATCGTTGGGCGCGATATCCACGGAGGCAACTGCGGCGATAGGTCCGGTGTCCAGCCCGGCCTCCATGCGCATTATGCTCACGCCGGTGACCGTTTCCCCGCGAATTATCGCCCATTGAATGGGAGCAGCCCCGCGCAACTTGGGCAAGATCGACGCGTGCACGTTGAAGGCCCCCAGCCGGGGCACCGCCAGCAGGTCCGGCGGGAGAATGCGCCCGTAGGCCACGACCACGAAAATGTCGGGAGCCAGCGCCGCGAGCTGTTCGGTCAGCTTGCCGTCGCGCAACTTGGTCGGTTGTAAGACCGCGATACCCAGCTCTTGCCCAAGCTCTTTGGTCGGTGGGGTGTGCAGCTTTGCCCCTCGCCCGGCCGGACGGTCGGGCTGGCTGACCACGGCCAAGACCTCATGGCCACCCTGATCGCCGAGGAGCGCCGCCAGCGAAGGCACGGCGAACTCTGGGGTGCCGAAGAATACCATCCGCACTGCTCTACTCCTTCGCGCTCATAGCGCCACTCGCTCGATCGGGATGGCTATCTCGATCATCGGCCAGGCTCTGCTGATAGGCCGGGCGCAGTAGCGGGCTCGACAAAACCCGCAAAGCCTCGTCGAGCACTTCCGCTATGGTGCCGATCTCCGCGCAAAGCTCGCGCCCCAGTGTGGCCCCGACCGCCTCGGGCGCGAGCTCCCGGCGAAGCGCGGCGTGGGCCCGCCTGACCTCGTCCGTCGAGGCCGAGCGCGGCAACCCCAGCACCCCGAAGTAGTCGCTCTCCAGCGCCAGCGCGTGCTCGGCCATGATCCTCCGCTTGCGCATACCCTGATCACGCAATCCGCCGCGCGGACGTCCCGATCCACCAGTTTTGGCGTCGCGCAGAACACCGACACAATAGAGGCTAAACCCGATCTGGAGCACGACGTCCTCCGGCAACCCCGCCGCACGCACCACCTCTCCGACCGATCGCACCCCATCGAAAAGCACGGGTACATGACTCTCGCGACGGTCGCACAGCACCTGCGCTATGACGTCGGCGTTCCCGGCCGAGTCATCGAGCCAGAACACCTTACTGAGTAAAGGGAAAGGACCCTGGGAGGGTCCTTGAGATCCCCCGCGGGCGAGCTCGGTCGGGCCAAGCCCGCCCGAGCTCACGCGAATACTCTCCCCGCCTAGTCGGCTCACCATCCGCGCGCGGGCATAACCGGCGGCGACGCCCTCGCGAATCAAAGCGGCCGGATGCCGCAGGAGCCGCGCCCGTTCCGGGCCAGCCGTCGCGCCCGCCTCGATGCGCCAGCATCCAGCATCCCATGAGAAGAGTCCGGTGATTATGCTCTCATAATGATGGCGAATCACCGGAAGGAGGTCGGCGCTGGCCAGGCAGCCGAGCTCGATCAGCACGGCGCCCGCCTTTCTACCGGTCGCGTCCACCATGTTCCGAGCTTCCCGGTGTTGGCTGGCATCGATGACGCCCTCCCGCGCCAGCAGCGCCAACATCCGGTCGGAGGCAACCCTGGACTCGGCCATCACCGGCAACCCGGCCTCGACGTACACCGACTTTTCTTCGGCGTCGCGCTGCAGGCAAAGTCGCCCGGTCACCCCTTCTGCAAACAGGCGCCCGAGCAAGATAGGCATGTCGACCTGACCCGGCCGACCTGGAGGGGGGCCCATCACCACGCTCTGCAGAGCGTTGGCCATCTCGGCGGCAAGGGCGTCGTCGATGCTCTCGGCGACTCTCTCGAGCAACTGGTTCGCTTGGCCTTTGCTAATCATCGCCCGCTAAAGTCCGTGGAGGATACCCTCGCCAGCGATATCCTCGCCAGAGGATACTCCGGCATCAGAGGACATTTTGCGGATCAACGTCCACCTCCAGGCGAACGTCCTTGGATACCCGCGCGCCCTGCACCGCTTTGCTGGTGGCCAGCAGCTGCGCCCTGTCGCTCGATGACAGCCAGACCTGAAAGCGCGTCCGGCCACGCAAACGGGCTATGGGCGCCTCGGAGGGGCCGAGCACGACCACACCCTGCCCTGCCGCGCCACGCGCGCACGCTGCGGCAGCAACGGCTGACGAGCGCGCGGCATCGGCGTCTTTCCCTTCCACACGCACCACTACCATCCTGGTGAACGGCGGGTAATTGACCGCGCTTCGCCGCGCCAGCTCGTCCTTGACGAAGCCCTCGTAGTCGTGCCGCTGCAGAAACGTGATGGCGGGGTGATCCGGGCAGTAGGTTTGCACGAGAACGCGGCCGGGGTGCTCGCCCCGGCCGGCCCGGCCCGCTACCTGCTCGAAGGTCTGAAAGCTCCGCTCGGCCGCGCGAAAATCGGGCAGGTTGATGCCCATATCCGGCTGCAGGATTCCCACCACGCTCACACCAACGAAGTCGTGGCCTTTCGTGACCATCTGGGTTCCCACCAGTATGTCGATCTCGCGCCGGTGCATCTGGGCCAGCAAAGTGAAGAGCTTGCCGCGGGCGCCGTCCGCCGTGTCCCGGTCGATACGAGCGATGCGCGCCGTGGGAAAACGTTGGGCCACCAAGCTCTCGACCCGCTCGGTGCCGGCACCCATGCCCTGCAGACTGGTGTTCTTGCATTGCGGACAGATCTGCTGGATTGGCTCGGCATAGCCACAGTAGTGGCACAAGAGGCAGGCACGGCGGCGATGTAGAGTCAAAGACACCGCGCAAGCCTTGCAGCGCACGACGTGGCCGCAGACGTGGCAATGGACCAAGGTGGAGAAGCCGCGGCGATTGAGGAACAAGATGGTCTGCTCGCCCGCCGCCAGCGCCTCATCCACGGCCAGGGCAAGCGGCGGCGACAGGAGACCGTCTTTGCCCGGGGGATGCCGGCGCAGATCCACGATCTCCACCGCCGGCAGGGGTCGCAGTGCCGCCGCCGGATTGGCGCGCACCGGGAGCAGCAGACGGGAGAAACGGCCCAGCCTGACATTGTGGTAAGTCTCCAAGCTGGGCGTCGCCGACCCCAGCACCGCGATAGCACCGGCTTGGCGAGCACGAATCACCGCAAGATCGCGGGCATGGTAGCGAAAGCCTTCCTCTTGCTTGAAAGAGCTGTCGTGCTCCTCGTCGACCACGACCACGGCAAGGTCGCGCACGGGCGCGAAAATTCCCGACCGAGCTCCGAGCGCAATGCCCACCTCGCCCCGGCGCAGCCTCCGCCAAGCCGCCGCCCGCTCGCCCGGGGGCAGAGCACTGTGCAAAACCGCGACGTCGTCGCCGAAGCGCTCGCGAAAGCGCTCGGCTAACTGCGGCGTAAGCGCGATCTCGGGGACGAGCACCAGGGCGCCGTGGCCGCGGCGACGGGCTTCGGCGATGATGCGCAGATAGACCTCGGTCTTGCCCGAGCCGGTCACGCCCTGCAAGACGAAGGTGGCATAGCCTTTGGCCAAAGCCGTGAGCAGTGCCGCATACGCCGCCTGCTGATGCTGATTGAGCTCGGGCGCAACAACCCTGCTGCCGTCTTTACCTTCTAACCCCGCGGCGGGGCGGGGCCGCGGCCTACTCGGCCTTGCCCCCTCCGCGATGGTCACAAACCCGCGTTGCTCGAGAAAGCGGACCCGCGCCCCATGGGCGCCATCTTGGCGCAGCAGGCCCTCGAGGCTCAAGGTACGCGCCTTCCGGAGGCGAGCCAAGAGCTCGCGATCCCCTTGGTCGAGCGCCAGGGACGAGAGCCCGGATGGAACGGAGGCTTCCGCGCTACGCAGCCCGAGCTCGGTCAGGCACACCCGTCGCGCCGGCGCCGCGCGCTCTCCCGTGGGCAAGGCCGCGCTGAGCACTTCGCCGAGCGGCGCGAGGTAGTAGCCGGCGGCCCATCGGCAAAGCTCGAGAATGGGCTCGTCGACAATGGGCCCTTCGCCGACCACCTGGACGATATCGCGCAGGCTCTCGCGTACCCGCGCATCCACCGCCTTGACCTGCCCCACCACGAACCCCGTGACGGTACGGTGGCGGAAGGGCACCACGACCTGGCTTCCCGCTGCGAGCGGCTGCCTGGCCCGGTAGATGTGCAGGTCCAATACCGGCAAGACCACCGCCACTTCGAGCAAGAACTCCTCGCGACCCTGCACGTCGCGCTGGCCGTCATCGGACATCGCCAGGCCCTTCGCCCGGGCGCCGATCTCCCTCCCACCACTCGACATGGGCGCACTGCCGTTCAGCCTTGCGCGCCGGATCGCCTTCGCTTTCCCGGCGCTCGCGTGCCGCTTCGGCGCGGGTCATCCGCAGCGCCTTGCGCTGGCGGTGGCGCCGTCCCAGGTAGTCGGCCAGACCAAAAACGAGACGGCCCAGCGCCAACACGACAACCAGATTGCGCACGGTAACGAACAGCCGGTCGGCCAGCTCGGGCAGCGTGGCCCACCGGAACATGGCCGGCGCGCCCAGCGCCAGGCATACCCCGCCCAGCACAAGCATGAGCGTTGCCTTGGCCACCCCGCGGCCGACGACCGCGAGTCCCGCGCGAGGCGCCAGATGGGGGCCCATATGCTCCCCGTCCGGGCGACCAGCTAAAATCATGTGTCCCCGCGTCTGCACACCGCCAGCCAGCGCGGCAACGCCTACCATGACGACCAAGACGGGGGCGAGCGCGCAAGCCAGCACACGGACACCGCTCAGCAGAGCCAGACGGGGCGACGGTCCGCCGCCCAGGGAGCTCACCGTATCACGCATGAAGACGACAAGCCCACCCAGCATGGCCTTGCCGTGGACGATCATCACAACGCATGCAGACAGCGCAACAATCGCCCCCGTGAGCTCTTGGCTCACGGCGATCTCTCCGGCCGCCCGCGCCCGCGCCATCCGGGCTGGCGTGGCCTCGTAGCAACGATTTGATGGGTCTTCCATGACGGGCACGCTGCCCGCCGCCGGGCGAGCCGCTACTCCGCGCTGAGCATAGCGCGGCGGCTCTCGCCCCCGCTAGCTTGGCCTTCGGCTAGCCACCCATGCGCAGCGCGGAGAGCATGAGAGCGAGGAACTGCGCCAGCGTGGCCCGCAGGGTGGCCCCGAGTCCGCTCAAACCTAGCAGCAAAGCTGCCATGCCGCTGGCTATCTTCACGGCTCGGTACGGGTCGTCGTGCTGGGGCGCGCCCTCGACCATTGCGAACACTAGCTCGACCAAGAGCAGGGTCGCCAGCAGGGGTGCGCACAAGACCAGCCCGGCGGCGAAGAGCTGGGCCGAGGCAACCGCTGCCGCACCGACCGGCATGCGCAGGCTCATGCCCGAGCCACCCCGGAGGGACAAGGGTATGGCGTGGTAGCTCTTGGCCAGGCCCGCGGCGACCTGCCGCAGCCCGCCCACTTCCAGGAAGGTGACCGAGGCGAAAACCCGGGTCAGCGCGGCTAACCCGCCCCGCCTCGCCAGGACGACCGAGCCCGCCGACACCTCGTCCAGCATGGCTCCCCCCATCGCCGCCGCGTGGAACCAGCAGCTGCACACGAAGCCCATGGCTACGCCCACGCAAGCCTCGCGCCCGGCCAGCAACGCCATCGCTGTCAAAGTCCGTATCCCTGGCTCATTGCTGACCTGCGCGCACACCAAGGGCAGGCACAGCCCGGCGAGAACGACGGCGGCGGCCAGGCGCAAGGGGAGAGCGCAGGGCGGCGAGACAGTCGGGCCGGGTAGCGGCGGGATGAGACAAAGGGGGAGCGAGCGCGCGGCCGCGAGCACGAGGGCGCCGAGGTATGATTCGAGGTCTGGCACCGGCATACCCATTCAGCGCAAGGTCGGCATCAGCACCAACAGTCGGTGGGTGAACTCGACCACCCGAGCCAGGAGCGATCCGGACAGGAGCAATACCGTAAGTGCCACCACCAGCTTGGGCAAAATGACGATCGCCGGATCTTGGATCCGGCTGGCCGCCTGCAATGCCCCGACCAGGATGGCAACCCCGAGGCTGGCAACCACCGCCGGGGCAGACACCAGGATGGCCAGAATGAGGCCCTCACGCGCGACGTGTAGGATCATCTCGCTCGCGGCACTAGCGCCTGACATAGGATTCGACCAGGCTACGCAAAAGGAGTGGCCACCCGTCGGCCAGCACGAAGAGCAGCAGCTTGAACGGCAACCCAACCGAGGTGGGCGAAAGCGCGTTCATACCGAGCGCGGCCAGGACAGTGGCGACGACCAGGTCGACCACCAGGAAGGGGAGCAGCAGCAAGAACCCCATCTCGAACGCCCGGCGCAGCTCGGAGGAGAGAAAGGCGGGCAGCAATACCATAAAATCCCGCTCCGTCGTCGCCGAGCGCTCGCCCACCCCTCGCAGGTCACGGGCGAGCACGTGGAAGAGCGATCGATCCTTGGCCGAGGCGTGCTCGAGCAGAAAGTCGCGTAACGGTTCCCCGGCTTTGGTGATAGCCGTGCGCAGGGCCTTGCTGCTCCGTCCCGCGCTATGCTCGGCACCCGTGAGCCCCAGGTTGATGTCGTCCTGCGCGGCCTCGAGCATGCGTTCGCCGGTAGGTGCCATGACAAAGAGGGTGAGGATCAGCGCCAGCCCGGTGGTGATCTGAGCCGGGGGAATGTGCGCGGTGCCGAGGGCACTGCGCAAGAGCGCAAGCACGATAGCGATCTTCACGAAGCTGGTCATGAGCAACGCCACGAACGGCGCCATGGACAACATCGCAACCACGACGAAGAACAGCCCCGGCCGGGCAGCGAGGCGGGGAAGCGCGTCGACCACGGTGGCAAGGGCGCCGCCCTGACTCACGCGCGCCTCCGCAAGAGCCTTGCCAATCCCTCACCCCAAACGCCGCGCTGGCGGGCGGGCAACGAATAGCGCGGTACGGTCCCCGGGTCGAGCTCGCTTATGAAGCTCGGCGATCCCTCGCCCACCCCGAGCAAGAAGCAGCGCCCCGCCGCCTCGATCACATAGAGCGACCGGTGTGCCTCCAGAGGGCAATGCCCGAGCACTCGCACAATCTGCCCGCCGCCGCCCCCTTGCCGCCTCAGCCGGCGCAGCAGCCACAGCACCAGTAGACAGACCACGATCAGGACCAGCGACGCCGCCAGCGAACCGCCCCCACGGGAAACCTCTAGCCCCCACCCACCCATAGCCCGCGTCTACCGCCGACCCCACCTCATGTCAATCCCGATTCGCCAAGACTACGTGCTGGCCCAGCCCACGGCGCCACTACTGTCGCCATGGGTGGCATCGATCCGGAGTTGTCCTGATTCGCCCTCACCCTTCGCGCCAGTTTGACAGCTTCGTCGATTAGGACTAGCAGAGGGTAATATCCCCCTTTCCTCAGTGCGGTGCGCAGTTCGGCAAACGCTCGAACAGGCCAGCACTCCTACAAAGGAGCCCGATGGTGAGCATGTGGCAATTTCAACTCGGCATCTTGGTGGCGCTCGGCGCCACGCTCGGCATGGCGCGCGGTGCGCACGCCACCCTCGGCGGGGATGTGGCCAGCGTCGCCACCAATCAGGCACACCTGCGCGCGACCCGGCAGGTGCGATCATTGCCGACCGGCGAATGCCACGAGCTGCGGCCCGCTTCGGGTCCCGTCGTGCACGAGTACCTTTCGCCGAGCGGTGCCGTCTACGCCGTGAGCTGGCACGGCCATGGCGCGCCCGATCTGCGCGAGCTTCTCGGCCCCTACTTCGCCCAGTTATCCACGGGCCAGCGTCGCGGCGGCCACCACCGCATGGCGCTCACCGGTAGCGACCTGGTGGTCGAATCGAGCGGCCACAGCCGTCTCTTCAGTGGCCGCGCTTGGATCCCTTCCCTGGTGCCCGCCGGGGTGGACGTCACGGCCACCGTGGGAAGCGAGCAATAAGATGAGTGCCACGCGTTTGCGCTGGTTCCTAGCGACACTGCTTGCGACTACCGGATGTTCGAGCAAGAGCCCTACCACTGACCTGAGCAGCGGCGGCAGCAGCGCAAGGGCAGCCGGGGGGGCGAGCGGCAGCGCGGGTGGCGCCACCCGGGGCGTCAACGTCAGCGGCACCGGCGGTGGCACGAGCGCTGGCGGCGCCTCGGTCGCGGGAGGTAGCACTGGCGCCAGCGGTGGGGTTGGCCAGGGCGGCAGCGCCGCCAGCGGGGGCTCCGGCGACGGCGGTAACGCCACGACCTCGGGAGGCCCGGGCGGCTCGATCGGCGGCGGCACCAGCTCGACCGGCACGGGCGGCGCCCACGGGGACGGCGGTCCGGGCGACGCGGCCGGAAGCGCCCCAGACGGCGCCGGCGGCGGCACCAGCACAACCACGGGCAGCAACGTTGTGCCCGCCATCGTCGACAACGGGCCAGGCAACATCGGCTCGGAAGACGTGGCCTTCATCAGCGTCACCGTCTGCGTACCCGGCACCGCCACCTGCGCCACCATCGATCACGTCAGCATCGACACCGGCTCGACCGGCCTGCGCCTCATTGCCACCGCTCTGCCTAGCGGCTTTGCCCTGCCGCAGCAGACCACGGGCGGCAACCCCGAGACCGAGTGCTTCACATTCGCTGACGGCTACGTGTGGGGTTCGGTGCGACTCGCCGATCTAAAAATCGGCGGTGAGAGCGCCGGCAAGATGCAGCTGCAGCTGATCGGGGATCCCGGTTTCTCCACCGTGCCCTCGGACTGCCAGGCGACCGGTAGCGCCGAAGACACCGTCGCCGACTTTGGCGGCAACGGTATCCTTGGCATCAGCCAGTCACTGCAAGATTGCGGCAGCGAGTGCACCCAAACCGGGACGCCCGGCTACTACTCGTGCCAAGGCTCGAGCTGCACGGGAGTCGCGATGCCCCTCGCCAACCAGCTCGCCAACCCGGTCACCCTCTTCGCTGGCGATAACAACGGTGCGGTGCTGACATTTCCCACCGTGCCCGCTGCTGGTGCGGCGACGCTCAGCGGCACACTTACCTTCGGCGTGGGCACGCAAGCCAACAATGCGCTAGGCAGCGCACAGACGTTCACGGTGGACGCCGACGGCAATCTGACGACCGTCTTCAACAGCACGACGATGAGCGAGAGCTTCATCGACTCGGGCACCAACTCGCTGTCGTTCAATGACAGGAGCTTGACCCAGTGCCGGGGCGAAGCGGCCGGCTTTTACTGCCCCACCACCGCGACCGCGGAGAGCGCGACCATCACCGGCCGGAACAACGTCAGCACCACGGTCACGTTCAGCGTGGCCAACGCCGACACCCTTCTCCAGAGCCAGTTCACCGCGTTCGATAACCTGGCCAGCACTGGCCTTGACAGCCAATCATTCGACTGGGGTTTCCCTTTCTTCATCGGTCGCGCGGTGTTCATCGGCTTTGCCCTGCCCTCCTCGCCCGGAGGCAATGGCTACGTCGCTTTCTAATCCCTGCTCTCGCAGCGCCACAGGCAGCCGCCGCCCGGCGCCCGCCCTATCAGGCCACGACTAATAGCCTTGACAATCTGAGCTCAGCAAGGCCAATAGGTGGAAGGGGGGGCGGCCCCTTTGCCACACCGCGACTGATGCCAGTAGGAGAAACCATGACCAGACCCGCGACGAAACTGGCCTTCTTGCTCTTGGCCGCCTTGACGAGCGGATCTTTAGCATCATGCGGCAGCAACAGCACCGCCGCCACCGGAAATGGCGGGCAACCAAGCGGCGGCACCCTCGGGCTCGGCGGCAGCAGATCCGGAGGCGCTAGCGGAGCAGGCACGACCTCGGCCGGTGGAGCCTCGGCAGCGGGCGGCTCTCTGGGCAGCGGCGGCCACCTCGGGAACGGTGGAAGCGGCAGCAGCGGCAGCAGCACCGGCGGCACTGTCCCCGGCAGTGGCGGCAGCGCCGGCGTCAGCGGCTCTCCTTTGCCGGGCGGGTCGAGCGAGGGTGGCACTATCGCGGGCGGTGGCTCGCCCGCGTCTGGTGGCGCGAACGGCCACACCGGCAATGGCGGCACAGCCGGCGGCCCGGGGAACGGAGATAGCGGTGCCGGCGGGAGCAGCGCCGGCGACGGCGGCGGCGCCGGGTTGAGCGCAGGCTGCGGCAAGACGCCGTCGCTGCACAACAGCCCCTCGAGCACGACCTTCACCCCTAATTCGCTCACGCCCTCGGGTTCCACGACCGCCCGGGAGTATGTCATCAGGTGGCCTACCAACTACAACAACACCACCGGGTACCGTCTTATTCTCGACTTCCACGGCTACGGGGGCTCCTACTCGGAAACCGCGGGAGAAGACTACTTCGGGCTGTGGAGTCCATCGAACAACACCACCATCTTCATAGCCCTTTCCGCCATAAATGGGGATTGGAGCACCGGTGATAACGACGGCTACGTCGACGCGGTGCTGAGCCAGGTGGAGGCCGACCTGTGCATCGACACCTCCCATATCCAGATCGAGGGGTTCAGCCAGGGCGCGCAGATGGCGGCGGTTCTCGCGTGTGCCCGCCCAGGCATCTTCAGCGCTGTGGCCGCCCACTCGCGCGGGAGCTCGGACGGCCCCAACACACCTACCACCTGCGCCCCGATTCCCTACCTGGGCTCGCTCGGCTCGAACGACGTAGGTGGCAATTCCCAGGCCACCCAGAGCGACCCATATGCCACCTGGAACGGGTGCAAGATCACGACGCTGCCCACCGTGTCCAGCGGGAGCGGAACCCATGTGTGCACCAACTACACGGGTTGCCCGGCCGCCGATCCGGTGATCTTCTGTTCCTTCGACGGCCCCCACACCTGGGACCCCACCGACTCGGGTCAGACCACCTCGTGGATGCCGAAGGAAGTGTGGGGCTTCTTTAGCCAATTCTAGCCGTCGCCCCGCCCGCGCTCCCCTATCGATGGGGCAACTGCCGGCCCAGGCTGCCGAGTAACTTCGAGCTTGCCATTCCGGCCATGTGGCCGCGACCATCCGTCAGCTTGCCCGGACGGTCGCTGGCTGGGACGCACCCGCGACAGTAGCGCTGATCTGATAGAGGTTGAGGGCCCGGACGCGAAATTGGGCCGCGCTGGTCATGAGATAAAACCTCCACATGCGGTAGAAGCGGTCGCCGTAGCGCGCGCGCAGACTCGGCCACTCCTGATCGAAATTCGCCCACCAAGCCAGCAGGGTGCGATCGTAGTCCGGCCCGAGGTTGTGGACATCCTCCACCACCAAGATCCGGTCCGTGGCGGTCGCCAGCTGACCCAAGGTGGGGATGACCGCGTTAGGGAAAATGTACTTGTGATACCAGGGATCGATCTGGGTGCGCGGCGCCTCGCCCGCGATGGTGTGGACAAAGACGATGCCTTCCGGGACCACACAGCGCGCTGCCAGCTCCATGTAGGCGCGATAGTTCTTGGGACCGACGTGCTCCATCAAGCCGATGGAAACCACGGCATCGTAGCTGCCCGCCGCCTTACGATAGTCCTCCAGCCTGATGTCAATCGGCAACCCCGCATGCCGCTCCTTGGCCCATGCCCACTGCTCGCGCGACACCGTGTAGCCGACCACGCTGGCCCCGTATCTTTCCGCGGCAAAGGCGGCAAAGCCGCCCCAGCCGCAGCCCAGGTCCAAGATGCGCATGCCCGGGCGAGCGCCGATCTTGCGACAGACCAGATCGAGCTTGGCCTCCTGGGCGGCATCGAGATTGTCGGCCTGCTTCCAGTAGCCGCAGGTGTAGACCATGCGCTCGCCCAGCATGGCTCGGTATAGATCGTTGCCCACGTCGTAGTGGCGCTCTCCGACTTCGAAAGCGCGGACCGCCTGCAGGTTGACGATGCGTGCCTTGACTGCGTTCGCCAACAAGACCCAGCTCTCGCGCAGGACCAGGTCCAGCCGCGCGCGCGCGAGCCGCTCCAGCATCTGGTCGATGGCCGGACAGTCCCACCAGCCCGCAACATATGACTCACCGGCCCCCAGGGTGCCGTCACGCAGGACCCTCGCATAGACGCGCTCGTCATGAACCTGAATGTCCCACGGGGCCCCGCCCCCGATGGCGATACCGGCCTGCTCGAGGTGCTCGCGCACGGTCGCAGCGGCGCGACGGTCGTCGAATACCGACCGCAACCTTTGTGCGGTTCGCATCACGTTGCCCCTCCCGCTCCACCCCGTCGGCCCAGCAGAGCCTCGCCCCGGTCCAGGGCGAAGTCGATGAGCTGGGGCGCGGGCAGAGGCGCGCCGGAGAACATCCAGGCGAAGCCCCTGCCCACCGCATGCCGGGTTTTGCGCGCGAGGAGGCCGCCGAGGACTGAGGTCGACCGCTCGGACCGGGCGGGCGCGAGCCGCTGCCTCAGCGCGCCAGCGGCTTCGCGCAAGCGAAACACGCGGCGGTAGTCCGCCAGGATGGGATGGGCCGCCAACCGGTCCGGGTAGCTTGCCGGTTCGCCGGCCACAATCGCCTCGGCCAGCAAGCGACCGGAGATCGCGGCGGGCAAGATACCCTCGGCCGTAATTGGCTGCGCCAGTCCCAGACTGTCCCCGATCAGGTAAGCGCCGCCCTTGTCATCGACACGTGCGGCTCGGCTCAGGTGCTCGGGATGGTAGAGGTAGTAGGAGTAGCCCTTCATCGCATCCAGGTCGGCCTCGGTGCCCGCGGGCAAGTGGCCAGCCGCACGGAACGAGGCACGCGCGGCTTGCCAGGCCGAGCGCACCTGCCTGGGATCCACGGTTCCGGTGCCGATGTTGAGCCAGTCGGTCTTGGGCACGTTCCAGGAATAGCCGGACAGATCGTCATGCAAGAGCAACTCGGGCTCGCCGTCCCGACCGACGCGAGTACGCGCGATGGCCGCCCGATCCGCGCGAAACTCGTGTTCCTGCACCCCGACCGGTCCCAGCGGCCGCGGTGGGTCGCACATGCGCGCGACCGGACAATGGGTCCCGCCCGCCCCGACCAGGTGACGTGCGCGCAGACCGGCGACCGACCACAGTCCGTCCCCATCGCGGGTAATCGAGCCCACCGCCACCCCGAGATGGAGCTCTGCCCCACTGGTGCGCAGAAGAAAGTCGTCGAATTCGTACCGGCGCACGAACCACCCGTGGCACGCGATGGCCCGATCCGCACCACGGTAGCGAACGTGGCAAGTCTGCCACTCCCAAGATCCGCCGGCATACTCGGACGGCGCCATCTCGAGGACGTTCCACAGCGACGGCGACAGCCAGCCCGAGCACAGCTTGACCCTGGGAAACTCGGACCGATCCAGCACGGCGACCCGCAGGCCCGCCCGCGTCAAGAAGCGCGCGCAGGTACTCCCCGCCGGCCCGCCACCAACGATCAGCAAATCGTGGACTAACATAGTCCGGAATCTAGCGCATGCAGCGCCGATGCCCAGCTACTTCCCCCACGGTTCTTTTCGGTCGGGGCGGCTCTTCATGTCCAACGGAAGTAGCGCAGCCCGAGCCAAAACGACGGAATCCCCCAGGCGGCATGAATGACGAGTGATGGCAGGACCGCCACCAAACCGGCCCCGTCAGTCATCACCATACGCAGGCCATCGCACAGCGCCGTCAGCGGCAGGACGTGAATTATGGGCTGGAGCGGCGCGGGAAAGTTGCTGGAGGGGAAGAACACGCCCGAGGTGACGAACATGGGCAACATGACCAAGTTCATCAGACCACTGACAGTTTCGGTGTTCTGTGCCCGGCTGGCAACCGCGATGGCGATGGCGGCAAAGCTGCCGCTACCCGCGAGAGCAACCGCGAGCAAGGCGACGTAAGAGCCAGTGACGTGGACACGAAAGAACAGCTGGGCGAAGAGCAGAATCACGAACAGCTCGAGCGGAATCAAGGCCAGCCGCGCGAAGCCGAGCGACATCAGCAAGTCGCGCCGCCGCATCGGCGCCGCCAAGAAGCGCTTGAGCAGCTTGCGCACGCGCATGTGGACCACGACCCAAGCGACGCCCCACATCGAGCCTGACATGAGGTTCATCGCTATCAGGCCAGGAACGAGAAAGTCGATGTAGCGCGAGCCCACGTCGTGGATCTCCTCATCTCGGACTTGCTGAGGATCATTCTGTCCGGCGGCGTGTTGTGCTATCGCGTACACCGCGGCGCGAGCACTGCGTGCCTCGGCGCGCGACGGGTCCCACCTGAAGATCAGGGGCTGGCCGGGCAATGCTGATGGGACGACGATCAGGCTGACCCGTCCGGCACGTAGCTCGGTCGCTGCCGCTTGCGGGTCCAAGTCCTCGACTCGCACCCCGGCCTGGACAAGGGCCCGGTGGAGCGCGGTCGGCATGCCGGGCAGGGTCGCCACCACGACCGGATCGGGGCCGCGCGCACGAAACGCAACTCCCAGCGCCAGGGACAGCAGAATGGGGAAGCCAAACGACCAGAACAGGACACCAGGTTCTCGCCCGATCTCGCGCAGACGCATGAGAGTAAGCTGGACGACCGCGTTCGGCCGACGAGCTTGGGATTCGCTGGTCACCGGCGAGGTGGGCCCCCTAGCCATCGTCAAGATGTCTTCCCGTCAAGGCGACGAAAACGTCTTCGAGGGATGCCTTGCGAGTTACCAGGCGAGCCAGCCGCACCCCCTTGCGCTCGACCAGCGCCAGCGTCGCAGCCGCACCGACCTCGGGCTGCGAGCTGGAAATCGACCACAACCCCTCGCCGGAGAGCTGAGCTTCGGCCACGCTGGGCAAGGCCAGCAACTCCTCGCGCGTAAGCCGTGCGTCGTTGCCCATTTCGAGCTCCAGCTCGATCACGTGATCGCCGGCCAGCTGGGCGATCAACTCGGCCGGTGAGCCAACCCGCACCATCCTGCCCCGCTCCACGATCCCGACGCGGTCGCACAATCGTGTCGCTTCCTCCATATAGTGGGTGGTCAAGACGACGGTGCCGCCGCGCGCCCGGTATGCCGCGATGAGACCCCACACCTGCCGACGCGATTGTGGGTCGAGGCCAGTGGTGGGCTCGTCGAGAAAGAGGACCTCGGGCTCGCCGACCATGGCGCACGCGATGGCCAGTCGCTGCCGCTGCCCCCCGGAAAGCCTCCCCACCCATGCGCGCCGTTTGTCGGTCAACTCGACCTCGGATAACAGGTCGTCGAGCGCGCGCGGGCGACGGTAGAAGCTGCGAAAGAGGGTGAGCACTTCCTCGACGGTGAGCTTCTCAGGCAGATGTGTCTCCTGCAGCCCCACCCCGACCCGCTCGCGCAGGTCAGCCTCATTGGTCGACCACGATCGCCCGAGCAGGCCGACCTGGCCTGCGGTTGGCTCGAGCAGGCCTTCGAGCATCTCCACCGTGGTCGTTTTGCCCGAGCCGTTCGGCCCGAGCAGGCCGAAGCACTCACCGGGCCCGATGCTGAGGTCGAGCCCGTCAACCGCGACCACGGACGGCGCCGGCCTGCGCAACAGGCCCTGGCGGCCGTCGTAGACTTTGCGCAAACCGTGACAGAAGACGGCCGGACTGCTTTGCTGCGAGCTCACCCGACCTCTCTATATCTCGGCCGGACTCCACGCGCCAGCCGGTTAGCCGGTGCTCACCCCAGTGGGAGTCTCGGGGGTTCGTCGACCTTTGGGGGACAGCACGGACACGACGCAGAGCAGGTGCGATTGCTTCCTTCCAGGTGGCAGTGAGCTCGACGACCATGACGTCACCCATTCAGCCCAGGAGCATCCAAGCGTCGGCGCAGCTCTTGCGCTTCTGTAACAACCTTTTGCATGGTGCCAGCATGAAGAAAAATCCAGTCGTCCACTTCGAAATGCCCTACGAAGACGCGAGCCGCGTTGCCACCTTCTACACGAAGGCCTTCGGCTGGCAGATGCACGATCATGGCGAGGCCATGGGCAATTACATCACGGCTGCTACGGCCGAGACTGACGAGAAACGGATGACGGTCACGCAGCCCGGCGCGATCAACGGAGGCTTCTACCCCAAGAAGCCCGAGGGCCCGGCGCAGTATCCTTCGGTGGTGATCGCCGTCGACGACATCAAGCAGGCCATGAAGGGGGTGGAGGCCGCTGGAGGCAAGGTCTTGGGCCAGCCCGTGGAAATTCCAGGCGTTGGACAATACGTGTCGTTCACGGACAGCGAAGGGAATCGGGTCAGCCTGTTGCAGCCGAAGAGCATGTAGCTATCGGCGGACCGGCCGCAAGCGGGCGAGGCCAGCACCAATCGAATCAGGATTATCGGCCAGCTCGAACAGATGGGCCACGCCCGGCGGCGGGCCTGCGTGCGGCGCGCCAAGGGCTCCCCGAAGCGCCCTATTGCGGAGCACCCTCCCGGATCCATTGGAGTACGAGATCGATGTCCGCCGCACCCAAACAGTTCGCTGCCCCTCCGTCGAGGGAATCACACGCAACCGATGTGGCAGGCCCGCCATCGACACCGGGAACCAAGACGCGCGGCATACGTACGCCACAGTTTGCGGGCGGGGTGCCGGGCGAGGGCTGAGTCCCGGTGATCTTAAGGTAGAGGAAACTCGAGCCGGGAGCGCCAGGGACAATCGCACTACGAGCCACCGCCGTATCGCTGCCAGCGTCCAAATGCTCGCCACAGTAGGTTTCGAGCAACAAAGGCCCGATCAGACGGGCGTATAGCGAGGTGCTCGCGTCGGGATTGTCCGAAAGATCAATTCGGGTCGCGGCAGACCCGGTGCCGCTATGACAGCCCACACAGCGCTTGGTGAAAAGCGATTCTAATTGTCCAAGGGTGACCCCGCCGTCGATGCCACTCACTACCGACGCATCCCCTGACGCGTCAATCAACGACGCTCCCCCATCAGCCTGCTGCATCGGTGAATCCAGGGCAACATCATGCTGAGGAATCGCCATATCGGCGGAGGCAGCCACGGATCCGTCGCTGCCTCCCGCTGCACCCGTGCCACCCTCGCCGCCCCCTCCATAGCTGCCGTCAGCTCCACTTCCCGTAGAGCTGCCACCGCACCCAATGGCTGACAACCCCAGGATAATGGACAGGATCGTGGGCACCATCCCGCGTGCTGAGAACATGGCACTTCCTTTTGTAGATATTGCAATTAAGCGGCGTACTCGAAGACCCCTTGGCAACCAAGACCACATCGCCCTCCCGCCCTCCAATCTCAGACCCTTCGCCCGACCACGGGTTAGCTTTCGATTGCCGGTCCAGCCCAAAGGTTTCATGGCATCCGCACCGCGCAATCTGTTCCGTTTGGCCGCCATGGGCCATTCCTGCCAACCGTGGTGCCGGCCCTTGCTGCCAACCGTGGCGCCGATGCGCGCACGCTGGCTCGCCGCTCTCCCGACGACTCGCCGTGCCGTCGCCTTCCGGATCACGCACCTGTACAGCCGAGGCCAAGCGACAGGGCTCGCGCCAGAGTCATCCAGGCCGCCTACCAGGCCCAGAGTAGTAGCTCAGGGCGGGCTCAGGGTGACCACGTAGCCGTCGGTAGCGGTGGCCCAGTCAATGGTGACGGTCATCTCATTACAAGTCACGGCGGCGGCGGCATTGGTGACGACCACCGGGGCGCTAAGCGCTGCGTCGCCTGTCGGCATTTTTTCCAAGAGGACCTCCGTTGAGCCGCCCGTCTGCAGCCAAGACGGGATGTTCTTTATGACGACGTTGACCGCTCCCGTCACGCCACCCTTGTTGCCCACGACGATGATGGATTTGCCGGCGCACCCATCCTGATAGGCCACTGCGTCTACCTGCGTTCCGGCCGTGACGCTGGTGCGCAAGCCGGTCTGATCGGCGTAGCGCTTGTAGATCCAATACTGGCTGTTCGGCTGCCAGTTTGCCGCCACGAGATCGGCCATGTTCGAAAAGAACGCCGTTCCGTCCGCCCAGTTGCCGCGCAACCCCTGTAAGCCAGCTCGATCGAATCTTGCGAGGTACCAGGCGGAGTGGCCCGGGTTTTGCTCGCTGGTGGTCCCGTATTCGTTGACGTCGAAACCTTTCACGCCGGTGATCCCACGGGTGGTGAGACCGCTATTGATCGTGGCCAGGTCGGCTACTGGATCGGCCCCTCCGCCCTCTTCGTGCCAGGTGATGTAGTCCGGCACGACGTCATTGGCTTTTGCGTAGTCGAGAAATGCGTTCATCCACGACCCGCCCGGGCCCGTGGCCAAGCTCGGCCCCTCAATGACCGCGCCGGGAATCGCAGCGCGAACCTGCTGGTAGGCATGCTGCCACGTCGCCAGCCACTGGGCCTGCGTGCCACTCCAGAAGATGCTGACGTCGGGCTCATTCCACAGCTCCCAGAGCACGTCAGAGCCTGTCATCCCCGCCGCCTGAACCTCCGCGATGAGCTGGCTCATGAACGTCGTGAACTGCGTCCAATCGCCACCATCGCCGGGGATGGGGCAGGAAACATAGCCATAGTCGTCGCTTACGAGGATCCGAAAGTTTGCGCCGATCGCTTTCGCCTTCCCGTAGTACGCCTGAATTACGCCAAAGTTGGTGGTCTCGAGCCCGGAGGTCTGGGTGCTACACTCTTGGTCGACGACCCCGCGTCCAGCGCGAAGTCCCCTCACTTTAATGTCCGTCAAAAGAGCGTCGGATGGCTGGCTACCATCCTGGGCGATGCCGTAGATGAAGCCGGAGGCGAGATACGTCGGCGCACCCTGGGTGGTGGCCATATCGAGCGTCACCGAATCCTTGGCGGAAGGAGGCATGGGGGGGCTGCACGTCGTGTCTCCGCCTCCGGAGCCCTGTGGCGGCGTGCAGGTAGTCCCACCGCCGTCCGACATTCCGCCGGTGGCAGGAACGCCCGCGCCGCCGCTGACTCCAGCCGTCCCCGACGTACCGCCGGTGCCGAAGCCGGTCCTGTCACCCAACCCTGCGTCGCCCGCCTGGCTGGTGCTGCCACCACTCCCGCTGCTGCCACTGCTCCCGCTGCTGCCACTGCTCCCGCTGCTGCCACCGCTCCCGCTGCTGCCCGTGCTCCCGCCAGTGCTGCCGCCGCCGCCTGCGACCCCGGTTGTGCCGCCAACCTCTGGATTCGGGCCACCTCCGGAGCCGATTGCCGATCGCCCGCCAGTATCTACGGTGCTCGCTCCACCGGACGCGCCACCTGCGCCCGGGCTGGAACCACCGCTGCCAATCTTCTGGGAATTGCTCGACGAGCACGCGACGGCCAAAATCGCCAACGTGGCAACTGGGAGATTCCGCGGGCAACGACTGCGTCTCATCGGGTTCTCCCTTGGGCTATTGCATCAAACCCAAACTAACCACTGGCAAGGCTTCCATGCCTTGGTAGTGTCAACCGGGAGATCAGGCGGGCGGATAATTTGTTGCTCGCTGACACCACCGCTCGTCTCGGAAAAACCGAATCATCGGAAGAACTTGAACTGGTCGGGGCGGCCGGATTTGAACCGACGACATCCTGCTCCCAAAGCGCTGAAAATGGCATCACAACGCTTCGCAGGGATTCACAACCCCTTGGAACTATTCATGTTCCGGATCACGCACCCGTACAACCATCCCAGCCATTAGCAGGCGTTTTGCGAAAATTTACTTCCCCGGTACTTCCACCTTCCGCACTTGGCCGGAGCGCTGGCAGAGGTGGATTCGCCGTGACGGAGCGAGATGACGATCTGCTAACCATCAAGGACCTCGCTCGCTTGCTCAGGGTCTGCACCGCCACCGTCTACAAGCTGGTCGAGCGCTGCCACATTCCGCATTTCAGAGTGCTGAACTCGATCCGGTTCCGGAGGGGCGATGTGACGAGGTTCATCAAAGGCGACCGTCGTCTCTCCACGGCTTCGACAAATGCTCCAACAGAGCCGCCATCTCCCTCTTGCTCGACGCGCCAATAGCAATGCGCGTCATGGCGTCATACAAGTGCCCCTCGTCGTCGACGACATCAAGGCCGTTGAGCCCAAGAAAGACGATGGCCGCGTTCAAGGCGGTGCGCTTGTTCCCGTCGACGAACGGATGATTCTCGGCGATGTGGAATGCATACGCGGCGGCCATTGCGAGATGCCGGCATGCAGATACTTCCCACCATACGTTGCCCTTGCCTGCTCCACCGCGGACTCGAGGGCGCCTCGGTCTCGGAGCAGCTCGCTACCACCGAACTCGTGAATCTGGTCGGCATGCAAGACCAGCACGTCATCGACCGTCAAGAAGATTGGATCGTCGAAGATTGGATCGTCGTTCACTTCGCGAGCTTTCGGAAAGTCTCGGCATGCTGGCGCAGCGCGCGCGCCTGCACCTTCGCCAATCGTCCACGCCGCGTGCGCTCGCTCTCAAGCGGCGTGATGATGAGACGCCTCCCGTCCGTCTTGAGCTCCAGATCGGTCTCCTGCGTGATCCCGAGCAGATCCAAGATGGGCCGATCGATAATGATCCCCGCACTGTTCCCGATGGCCTGCAAGCGCTTCGTCATGCGTGAAGTATGAACGATGTTCATAACGTCGGCCAGCTGGCGTTGATCGCCCCGCCGCAGTGCGCGGCGCATTCTTAGTCCAAGACCTTGAAGGACCGGCCCGACTTCCCCATCCGTTTCGGCTGTGAGGAGCACGCCCGCATCCACTGCCGCCACTTCTTCGCCTGGTACAAACAGGATCAGATTCATTCGGAGACCGGCTTCTTGACCCCCTACGACGTCCACTACGGACTCGCCGAGGCCAAGCGCCAGGCCAGCTGAATGGCTACGTCGAGATAGCCGGCGTCCTTCGCGGTCATTGGGCGCTCCGGACATCACTGGTCCGACCTGTCGATCGCGCCTGGCGGAGGACCAGCGTTGCACATGGGTCAACGCTGGCGAGCCATTCGACGAGTCCATCGCCAACCAGCCCGCAGCGAGCCGGCCCCGAATGCGCAGACCGGGATCAGCGCTAGCCGACGAGCTTGTTGAATTCCTCCACTGAGATCTCGGCCGTGCGGATGATGCTTCGAAGGGTACCCCGGTCGATCTCGTGATGGAGTGGCACCGTAACGGGCGGATGGTTGTGGCACACGAGCCGAACGTGGCTGCCTTTCTGGCGAAGAACGGTGTAGCCGAGCTTGGCCAGGGCAGCGATGCACGCGCCTCCGGAAATGACGGGAAGAGGTGGCACGCTCAGGCCGCGATAACGTTGACGTCCACGACCTCGTACTCTTGAGGCAGAGACCAGCCTTCCTGGTCCTTGGTTTCAAGGCAAAGCTCGATGGCCTCGCGGATGTTGGCGAGGGCCTCTTCATGGTTCTTGCCTTGACTGACGCATCCCGGAATCAGCGGGCATTCGGCCACGAGCCAGCCGTCTTCGCCAGGAGTCAGCACCACAGGGAGCTTCATACCTAAACGTTACGCTGGCGGCCCCCGCAATGCCAGGGGTAGTCATGTCGCCTCGCAGCTCTTGGAGCGGCGCCTACTTCGCAAGCGAGCGAAACAGCCCGCTCGGCCTTCGTCGCGGCCAGGCTCTGGTATCTCCCAGGGGTCATGGCGTGTTCTTGATGTCGGCGTAGGCCGCCTCGAGTCCCGCCGCGTTCGCGACCGCCTGTGCGGCCGCCGCGCTCGTCGGATCCGTGCTGTTGGCGACAACGTCACCGCAGTTCCCCGCGGTCCATGTCGATACGAGCGACGGCACGCTGACGTTCGTCGGGTTGCCTGCATACGTCGGCCCGCTGTTGACGTAAGACGCCGGGCAGGAACGCGCGCTTGAGCTGCACCCGCTCTGGCCAGAGATTTCTGCCGTCGCGCCCCAGTTGCCCGTGTACGTGATGTTCCCGGTTTCGTTGACGTCGGTGCAGTTGAGGTTCGCCCACGCCCCCCACCCGTCGAAGACGTTCTGGCTGAACGTCAGATACCTTGTTCCTTCATCGCTGTACGTGCCGAAATTCGTTCCCGCGCTTTGGGTCGGCGCTTTGACGTAGTTCTGCGAGAACACTGTCCCCGGGCTCGCGCTGAGCTCGTAGAACGCTCCGCCGTCGTTCATCTGCTGCTGGTTGTCATGGATGTAGTTGGCGACGAACTGATTGTTCTTCGACGTCGTCGGCGTCGTGTAGAGCGGCTGGTACTGGTAAAGACCGCGCGCTTGGTAGTCTTCGCTGCCGCCGTCGTCGTTTTGGCCCCACCCGTAGCCGTTACTGATCGCCGAATACGGGAGGTTGTAGACCTCGTTGTGCGAAACCAGGGAGCTGGCTACGTACGTCAGCAGGATGGCGTCTGCGTCACGGTAGTCGATGCCGATGTCGTGAATCACATTGTTCAAGATCGTGATGTTCTGGTCGATCATCCGCTGGTCGCTCGGGTGGTGGGCATTCGCCTGGACCCCCCCAACCACGATGCCCGAAGCGGCGATCTGCGTGAACACGCAGCCTGTGACGTTAATCGCGTCCGCTGCCAGACCCACGCCGCTCTTGTGCGCGTTGTCGTCGTTGCCAATGCCGAGCGCGACGGATCCGAGGCCCACGAAGCGATCCCGCAGGAACGTGACGTTATTCGCGGCGGATACCTGCACGCTGCCGGGCATCTGCCACCAGACGGGGCGCGTGGAGTCGAAATCGGGGTAGCCGTTCGGGTATCCCTCGTCCTTTCCGTCGCCGTGGATGTACCCGCCGGTCTGCTGATCCGCCCAGCCGTCTGACGTGTTCGGGTTCAGCCAGCTCGTATACGAAAACGTCAGCCCCTGGAACACGATGTCATGCGCCGGCGCATCGAGCGTGCCGCCGACGGCGAGCAGATACTCGAGCTGGGGGAGCTCAACGTCGGCGTTGCTCATGTCCTGGCCGGGGAGCGGGATGTAGTAGAGAGCTCCGGCCGCGGTGTCCAGGTACCATTCCCCCGGGCTGTCGAGGAATTCGTAAGCGTTCTCGAACCACGTGCTCGACGGCCGATACGAGTTGCTGATAGTGTCGAACCCCCACAGGTTGTTCGCCCACGCCGGCTGCGCCATCGTCGCCGTCGAGCCCGCGAGGGCCTCCACGGGCGCGTACCGGTCGGTCCACGATCCGATCGCGTGAAATTCGATTCGCCCGGGCTGGGACGCGCCGGCGACCGAGCTCGGAACGCCGCCAATCCCGGTGCTGTTGAACGTGAGGCTCGAACGGCTCACGGACGTTCGCGCACGCACGGCGATCTTGCCGTCGACGTAGAGCTGTCGGGTGGCAAAGCTATTCGGTGCCGAGGCCTTATAGATGTTCTTGCCGGAATCGCTGACGGTCCACCCCGTAACCTTTTGCGCGCCGGACAGCACCGGGTGAGCGCCCGCCGCGGCTTGCCAGACGACCGTAGGGCCATTGGCTCCCGCATCGGCCGCCGGGGCTCCCGAGCCGGCCGCGGCGGGCGGCGAGTCGGCAGCGGTGAAGACCAGGGGCACCGTCAGGGTGTAGACCCCATCGGCTAACTCGACAGTTATGTCACTTTGCATCGTCTTGACGGCGGCCTGCACGACCGTTTGCGCTTCCGTGATCGAGCATGGTGCGGACTGCGAGCAGGCGGTACCTGTTCCCGTAGGCGAAACATAATAATAGCCGCTCGCTCCACCCGAACCAATTGCGCCACCGGTGCCGGTCGCTCCACCCGAGCCAGTCGCGCCACCACCGGCAGAAGCGCCGCCACTGCCCGTAGCACCGCCACTGGCTGGAGCGCCGCCCGAATCTGCGGCCCTGCCACCGCTCCCGCCAGTGCTGCCGCCGCCGCCTGCGACCCCGGTTGTGCCGCCGACCTCCGGATTCGGGCCACCTCCGGAGCCGATTGCCGATCGCCCGCCAGTATCTACGGTGCGCGCTCCACCGGACGCGCCACCTGCGCCCGGGCTGGAACCACCGCTGCCATTCTTCTGGGAATTACTGGACGAGCACGCGACGGCCAAAATCGCCAACGTGGCAACTGGGAGATGCTTCGGGCAACGACTGCGCCTCATCGGTTTCTCCCTTGGGCCATTTCGTAACGTCTTGATTTGTCGCTCAGTTCAATTGGAACTGCTCACCGTCGTCGCTGAATATGGTCTGGCCGTTCTTGCTCGCTTCCAGGATCAGGACGGCGCTGGTTCCGCTCGATGGGGCGGTTACGTTGATGGAGGTGGTGGTGCTCGATCCGAGGGGAATATCGAGCTCGGTCGTCCCTTGATCGGCGATGGCGCCAGCGGCGGTGCCACTGTGCATCTCCCACGCGACATCCACGGTCGTGCCCGCGAAGGTGTCGTTGAAGACGACGAGCTGGCGGGTGAGCTTCGCCCCCTTGCTCACCGCCTCCAGCGCCACCGGCCAATCGCCGTTGGTGTTGGACTCGTGGTTGGCGCTCCAGTACGCGACATCCGCCACCGCCACCGGGCTGAAGGCGCGCTGGATGCGGGTGATGATCGGGCTCGACCAGGGGGCGGGCAGATTGTCCTCCCCGAAGAGTGGGGGGCCTCCCTGCTCGATGCTCATCATGGTCGTCTTCACCCCGGGAACGAAGCCGGCCCAGCCGGAGAGGAGGGTGTAGGGCCGAATATCCGAGGAATCCTGCTGGCGCAAGGCCATGGTCGACGTGGCGAACCAGGCCAGCCCTTGCTTGGTGTTGTCGGCCGCCCAGATGAACTCGCCCACCCCGAAGGGACGAGCGGTGGTGGTGTCGACATGGTCGGTGTAACAGGCGAAACCGCTAGGATAGTGCTCCATCACCGAGAAGTTGGCAGCGGTGGGGTAGCCGTTCATGTTGGCCGCGTTGGCGCCCAGGCTGTCGGCGCTCACCGGGCGCGTATCGTCGTCGGCCGTGACGGTTTGGTAGAGGGCCTGCTGGAAGCTGGAGGAGTTGGTCGAGTCGTCCTCTGGCTCGTTGTCCTGGCTCCAGCGCAACACGGCGGGGTGGTTGCGATCGCGGCGCACGAGAGCATCGAGGTGCCCGGTCATGTTGGCGAGGCCGGCGACGAAGTCTTGGTCGTTATTGCTACCCCGGATGGCACTTTCTTCGATGGCCATGAAGCCCATCTCGTCGAGGACGTCGAGCATGTAGGGGGTGGCCGGCTCTTGGTGTATGCGAGCTGCGTTGTAGTTGAGGTGCTGCCAGTTATCGACCGCCTGCGGCCAGCCGGCATTGTTGGCCGATGGCGCGGCAAAGCCGGCGAACAGGTCGTACGAATCGCCCGGACCCTTGCCGGTGTTATTGATGCTGTCGTAGTCGGCGCCCTGGATGTTGTCCCCGCGGAAGTTCACGCGAATGCCGTTGAGCTCGTAGTAGGGACCGTTCTGGACGATCTGGCGAAAGCCGAAGCGGAAGGGCACGCTGTGGGCGGCGGCGCTACCGCCCCCGGCGGCGTCGGGAGTCACGGTCACCAGGGCATTGTGGAGCTGGGTGCGGTAGCCCGGGGTGTAAGGTACATTGGGCCACCAGTACGACGAGGAGCCCAGCCCCCAGGTCACCGGCCCCAGCGTGACCTTCACCGTCGTTCCCGCCGCCACCGCGGTGACGGGCACCGACGCCAGGCTCGGGTAGCTGAGCGCACTGCAGCTCCAACTCGACAGGGCGACGTCGACCGTCCCGTTCGCGGGCGCCGTCCCGCCGTTCCGCACCCACACGTCGATGCTGAACTGATCCGCTGCCACATCGGTGTGCACCAGGGCATCGAGCACGTGGAGGACAGGCACGGCCCTTATGTCGGCCGACCGGAAAATCCCCTGCGCCACGTTGGGCGACCACCCGGCCGCGTCAGGAACCAGCTTCTTCCCGCTCGAGCCGACGAGCGCTTTGCGCCCCTTGACCGCGACGCTGAGCTGGTGGCTTCCCCCAGGCGTGACAGCGGCGGTCACGTCGAATATCGACGGGGTGAACGAGGTGGTGTTGGTGCCGATCTGGGTGCTGTCGACGCTCAGGGTGGCCTGGTGGTTGATGGCACCGAACTCCACGTAGGTGACTTGCGGGATCCCTAGATTGGGCACTGTGGCCGTGTGCTGGTATGTGGCGGAGTCGACGCTGGAGAACCCCTGGGCGATCCAGCCGCCGCCCGGTACCTCTATGGTCGTGGCGGCTGCGCCCGCCGGAGTGAACGTCCAAGTTCCGGCGAGCGAGCTCGTTATCTCTCCCGTGGCATGCAACGTACAGGTGTTCCCTCCGTCGGTGGTGGACGCAGCATCCGGGCCGCTTGCTCCTCCCCCCGCGCCGGCGGAGGCGTCACGCCCACTGCCCACTCCGCCATTCCCGCCGGCCGCCCCACCTCGGCCGAGCACTCCGCCGGCGCCCGTCGTGTTCCCACTGGCCATCGCTGTACCGCCACCACTTGAGCCACCGCCAGCTAGGGTACCCCCTTTTCCACCACCGTAGGCCGCCGCCCCTCCCAGGGAGGACGTGCCGCCACCCGCATTGCTGGCCCCACCGGGCGTCCCGCCAGAAACGGCTTGCTTCCCTCCTGAGCCGCTGGCGCCGGCGCGAGCTCCCCCATCGCCCACACCACTCCCCGTCCCGCTGCTGCAGCTGGCCAGAGGAACCATCGTCGACCCCAACAGGGCGGCCACTAGGTACCGCCGGGAGCGGGCGGGGCCACGGAAGCAATGGGTGACGGTCATGGAGCTCTCCTGCCCTCGAGAAACCACGGACGACCACGGCCATGAATCACCTGCGCTGCTCGGCACATTATCCGTGCCCCACTGCCCTCTATTCCCTGTCGGCGGCGGACGAGTAGCCGCCCCGTAAGGGCCCGATGAGGATGGAAGCCATCCTCCTTCACGATGGCGTTCGGCGTCACCTTCCCTCAGACTAGAAGGTGGGGTACGGCTGGACCGGTGAAGCGTGGGCATCAAACCCAAAGTGACCACTGGCAAGGCTTCCATGCCTTGGTAGTGTCAACTGGGAGATTAGGCGGGCGGATATTTTGTCACTCGCCGGCACCACCGCTCGTCTACGCGTTCCGGGCGCGGCACCCCGGGCATGCTGTACGCTTGGTTACGGACGAGCTCCTTCTTGAAAGTGGCAAAGAAGCTTTCAGCGATGGCGTTGATGTCCTATTCGGCGCCCGTGCTACCACTGAGTCAGTGATTCTCTGTGCGATCCGGCACGCTCGCCAAGCCGCCAGCTGCACAGCGGCACGGCCGTCTGCGCCGCAAGATCAGAAAGGCCAGGCCGAGGACCCAGTACCACGGGAGTTCGCAGCGCTGGCGTGACTGTCCTAGCACACATGCGCATCCGGTCGACGCTGTTGCCCCTCCCGATCTCGCTGTCGAGCCACCAGCCCCGGGTGCATTCCCAGACGCACCGCCGCTGGCCGCACCTCCCGATCCCGCCGAGGTCACGGTATTCGAGCCGCCCCCCGCTCCGTTGCCACCAACGCCCCCGCCGCCACCGCCGCCGCTCGCCTTTCCACCAACGCCGCCGTTGCCGGCCCCGCCCCCGCTGGCGCTCCCGCCGACTTCCCCGCCGCCACCGCTGGATGTACCGCCACTTGAGCTCCCGGCATGCCCCCCTACGCCACCAATGGTGACGTCCGCAGCGCCCCCATCCTTACCGCCCATACCCCCCGAATCACCGCCCGCATCTACGCCTCCGTCACACGAGTCTAGGCCGGTTTCGCAGTCAAACCGCACTCCATCGAACGGGATGACGACAACCTTGCTGCCGTGGTCGGAGTTGGCCGGGATCTGACTATCCTTGTCCACGTCTGATACCGCAAACGTTATGTGCGTAACGTGCCCATTCTCCATGAGCACGCTCGGCCGTTCCATTTTGAACCAGCCGACGGCAGTTCCGTCTGTGTAGGCGAAGATGGTGTCCGCCATCCTCGGATCGTAAGCGAAGCCCTCGTCCATCCAGTCATGGATTCCGTCGAGCGAGGTGAGGTGATATCCAACGCGATCAGTCGGGTAGTCATAGAGGACGTGGTACTTCCCCCCGCTGAACCAGATGAACGGATCCTCGGCCCATGGCCAGGTTGGCTCCGGCGTCGCTGGTGGCCCACTAGGCGTCCCAACCAAAGGATCCGTGTGCACCTGTCGGTTCGGATAGATGCTCGGGACTCCCGACGGAGGTTGCTCGTCCGAGGGATAGGTGTTCGTCGGTTGCTGGAGCTTGTAGGGACCACACACGTTCGAGGCGAGACCGATCATGCCCCTCCGCTGTACGAGCTCGAACTGGCCATCCGGCCGCGCCAGGATGCTGACGTTGGAGTCGAGGGGTGCGTTGGTAGCGTTATAGGACAGGCTGAGGCCGTTCGTGTCGATGATCTCGGAGGTCGCGTTGGGGTTCACGTCAGGGCATGCGGTCCAAGGTCCAGCCAGGGACGTAGAGGTCCACACAGCGAATGGCGCGACGCCTCCCTCGCCGGTGCTCAGGGCATAGGTGCCGTCCAGCAGCTGGATCGCCGTCGTGTTATGGCCACTGTGGGGGGTCGCCGGGGTCGTCGTTGTGGTCCAGAAGCTGTAGCAGTACCCCGTTTCCGTGTAGGGGCCGAGCGGCGAGCTGCTGGTGGCGTGGACTGCTTCGGACTTGGTATAGTTCTGGAATCCTATGCCTGCGCCAGGCCAGCGGTCGGCGATCATGTGATAGACTCCGTCGGTACCCAGGATGATCTTGCCGTCCCAGTAGTAGTAGTCGGGCGGATCCTTGGCGCTCTCAATCCCGTTGCACGTGTCGCGAGGGATTACTGGACCTGAAATCTGTGGCGGGGCCTCGTTGCCGCAGTTGTTCTCCCGGCTGGCGACCTGCGCTGCCGTGCACCCCCAAGTGTTCGTGGTAAGAGGGCAGGCGATGGGAGTCGTCTGGATGTAGTCGACGAACGTCTTCTTTGTTGTTTGGGCGCCCGTGGCGCGCGGCAACACTCCGACCGCGAGAACGGCGGCGAACCCAATCCCCAGCCGGGCGCAGCGGGCCACGCGACGGAACGTGACGCGAGTGCGATCTGACTCTTTGGTGCGCATGGCAACCTCCCCGAGCAATCCCATCAGAGCAACCTTCCCGAGGAACACCCTACCGGAACGCCAAGGAAGAGCAACGTCGTGGTTACTTCCGGCGGCTCGCTCCACGTAGCGTTCATGGAGTCACGGTCAAATCGAGGTATGCGGGTTCGAGACCTGCGGCTGCGATGACCGCCTGGGCGTCCGCGGGCCATGTGGTCCCGTTTATGGTGACATTCCCGCTGACCGTATCGTTCCGGTTGCCATTGCTGACCCCCAGCTCGCCCTCGTTGTACCAATTGTTGGTAACCGTCAAGTTGCCAGTGTTGTTCGTGGAGTTCGCGTTCTCGCCGATGATGCAGAAGTACGAGTCAAAGGCGTTCTGGTTGATCGTTATGTAGCGGGACCCTTCGTCGGCCGAGTAACCGTAGTAGTCCTGTTGTCCATTGTTGCCCTTGCAGTAGTTCGCCGCCACCGTTGTTCCGGGGTTTGCGGAAAGACTGTAAAGGCACGCCCCGTCGCTTAGCTGTTGCATCATGTCACGCAGGAGGTTCGCTTGTACCTTGTTGTTCTTGGCCGTGGTCGGAGTGGTGTACTTGGGCTGGTAATTGTAGTCGCCCCGGTTCGCGTAGTCCTGGCTTCCACCGGCGTCGTTCATGCCCCAGCCGAAGCCAAAGTTGATTCCGGAATACGGAAGGTTGTACAGCTCGTTGTGGGACACAAGGACGTTGGCCGTATAGGTGAGGAAGATCCCGGCACTATCTCGATAGTCGATTCCGACATCATGGATGAGATTGTCCGAAACGGTGCTGTCTTGATTGATCATCTTCGCGCCCGGATCGGCCGCGCCGCACACGGCATCGCCGCACGGATGATGCGCGGTCGCCTGGACTCCACCGATCACGATTGCGCCGGCTGCGATCTGCTGGAACACGCAACCCGTCACATTGATCGAGTCCGTCCCGAGCCCGAGGTTGCCCATATGCGCGTCGTCATCGTTTCCGATTCCGAGGCCCACGCTGCCGAGAGCGACGAAGGTGTCGCCCACGAACGAGACATTCGTCGCGACCGACACTTGCACAGCAGCCGGCATTTGCCACCAACGCGACCGGGTAGCCTCGAACTCCGGGTATCCGTTCGGAAACTCCGGTGTGCCATCCCCGTGGATGAACGTGTTGGTCTGCTGGCAGGCGTATCCGTCGGAGGTGCTGGGGTTGAGCCAGCTGGTATGCGAAAACGTCAGGCCTGAGAATGTCAGATTTTGCGCCTTGGTGTCGTAGGATGACCCGGCCACGACGACGATCGCCTGGGTCTGCGGAAGCTCGACGTCGACCTTGGTCATGTCCTCACCGGAAAGCGGTATGTAGTACAGCACCCCGGCCGCCGTGTCCTGGTACCATTGGCCTGGCGCATTGAGCAGCTCGTAGGCATTCTCGATGTAGCTGGGCTGGCCGTTGGGATTGGAGCTGCCGAACGGACTTGTGATCGTGTCCCAACCCCATGAGTTGTTTTTCCACGCCGGCTGCACCATCGTCGCCGTGTTGTTCGCGATGGATTGAACCGGCGCGTAGTGGTCCGTCCAATCGCCCACAACGTGGAGCTCGATGCGACTTTGCTGGGCGGCGCTGTTCAGGAAGCTCAGGCTGGAATCGGAAAACGTGAGGCCTGAGCTCGTAAACGACAGACGACTGTCGATCTTGAGGCGCGATCGCGTGGCGATCTTGCCATCGACGTAAAGCTGCCGGCTGGCAAAAGTGCCGGGTGCCGGGGCTTTCCAGATGTTCTTGCCGGGCTCGCTGACCGCCCAGCCCGTGATTTGCTCTCCCCCGGAGAGTACAGGGTGAGCGCCTGTCGCAGCCTGCCAAGTGACGGTGTGGCCATTGGTACCCGAGTCGGCCTCGGTAAAGACCAGAGGCGCCGGAAGGCGATAGACCCCGTCGGCCAACTCGACGAGGATGTCGCCCTGCATGCCGCTACTAGCGGATGCCCGCACAGCCGTCTGGGCTTGGGTAAGCGAGCAAGGTGCGTCGCTCGTGCAAGCGCCTCCACTGCCGTTCGCCGCAACGTAATAATGCAGCCCGTTCGAGCCGCCTGCGGCGGCTGTCTGCATACTGCCGCCCGCGCCGCCCCCTATCCCGCCAGCGCCGCCCCCCATGCCGGCAGCGCCCCCCCCGATGCCGCCGCTGCGGCCTCCGAATGCCGCAGTTACTACGCCGCCAGTTCCGGTAGCGCCGCCGACGATTCCGCCACCTGCGCTGCCATCGGTTTCGGTGCCGCCGCCGCTGCCACTCGATCCACCCCGCGTAGTTGTCCCGCCACTGTTGCCGCCCGTGCCCGTGCCGCCCCCGGCAGCGTCTGCCCCGCCGGAAGCCTGCCCCCCCGTTGCTGCGTGACTCGTGCCACCGTTGCCCGCGCCGCCGCTACCCGACCCGTCCCCAGTCCCTGCTGGATTGCTGGAATTGTTGCTGCAGGCAAGAAAGCTCAGAGTGACCAAGGCGGCCAAGCGGGGCGCCATCTGGCCAGGGCTGGTCCTTTGATTGGCTCGCCAGGTGTGCATGCTTCCTCCAACTTATCTGGGGGGCGACGTAGCGCCCTGCCAGTTGATGCTGTTCGCCGCCGCCGGTTGGGGCGGGAACATCTGGTCGTTGGCGTAGGCTGGCGGGCAGAGCGCCGACGGCACGGCACCCGCGATTACAAGGGTGATGACGGCTGATCGAGCGAAAGACACTCTTCGCATTCCCTCCTACTGCACGACCACGCCATTTTTGTAATGGAACGGCCCCCCAAAATGGCGCCGGCCGCGGAACATCCGACGCGCGAGCCAACCTTGATGTTCCGGAGCTCTACCTCATGGATGGTAGGTTTTCGGGTCGAGGAGCATCTGCCAGAAGCGAGCGATTGCGCTGTCGCTGGCGATCTGTGTCACCAACCAACAACTGCCGTTTGGATCGAGAACGAGATTGGGCCCCCAGGTCACCCCCGTTGCGGGGGGCCCTGCGCTCGAGACGCGCTCGACGGCCACCGTGAAGCCTTGCATTCCGAATGCTTGAATTGAGACTTGATCGCCGGCTCCCGTTAGATTAAAGATTTGGGGCTGCTTCGCCGCGACCCAATCGCCGAAAGCGTTGGCCGGCAGCTCGGACAACCGGGAGGCTGGCACATCCGTCATCTGGTCATACCAAGTACTCACCTGAACGTAGCTAAACCGCTCGCTCACGATGGTGCTCGCCCACGGATCCAGCTCGCCGTTCGGCCCCTCCATGATGCCGCCCGAAGCCGTCGTCTGTCCCAGTGACGAAACCACGACCACCCTTTCCGTCACCGTCGGGTCGATGAGATAAGCATCGGCGATGTCGGTGAGACGTGCGCCTGTCGCCACCACGAGCGGGCGATAGGGCAGGCTTAGACGAGCCGATACACTATTGATGAACTGCGCGCCCGCGGAATCGTTGGGAGTCGTAGACGCGATGTCATCGTTCGCGGGCCGCGTGAGGAGGGAGCTGGGGCTCTCGATCGGATCGGGCAAATCGCTAATCCCACTCTGACGTGCCGCGGCGACAAGTCCCTGCCATCCCGCGAGGTTTGCATCGATATCAGGCCAAGCTGGTTGGGTGGTCACGACGATCCCCGCGAGCTTGGGTCCGCCGCTGCTGGAGAGCAAGACCGCATACTCACCCTGCCAGTTGTCGTAGGCCCCATCGTTCAGGAGCACGACCGGGTTACGCTCGTCCACGGGTAGAAGTCCGTGGGGAGCACTCGACCCAAGGTCCCGGGTTTCCGAGCAGCCCGCGACTGCGGCGCCGAGCGCCAATCCCATCAGTGCGGCCCTCATCGAGGGCGATTATACCAACGGCGGCCAGCGTGGCCACTTCGGGCGCCGTGGTTTGCTGATCAGCGAAACCGCATACCTGCATCGACGCCGAGGGCGGCGGAGAATCGCGGCGCGGTCCACACTGGGATCTGGTCGAGCCTGGCGGTCCATCGACTCAAGTTCGTAAGTCCGTCGGCCCGGATGGCTGCGAAGAACCGCTCGCCAAGACGCTGCAGGACACCAATTCGAGCCCCCACCTCGGCGAGAGGCACGCTGGCCGAAGCCGGACGGTCGATCTCCCCGACCAGTCTTACCTCGCCCAGGTTGGCCACGACGCATGCACGCCATCGGGTGAGCGTCATGCAGGTGGCGGCGCCTGCCCCCAGCCGCTGTTGCTCGAAGCCGGCCCCATCGGAACGTCGGGTTGTCGAGGGCAAATCCGCCTCCACCGCGACCTCTAGCGAAACGTAGCGCCAGTCGACGCTGCCGAAAACACATCCGAGAAGAACCTGGCTCGATGCCATTCCGAATCCAACGGAGGATCCTACACCGACCGCAAATACTGGCCGCGCTCCTGGCGCCAGCGGGGTCGTGATGTCCGCCGCGGAGGAGGGTGCCTGCGCTGCGGGCGGATTCGAAGGGGATGGCTCAGCTGAAGGTGACGACGTGCGCGACGGCGCGAGATCTCGTGGCGGCTCGCGCTGCTCGGTCGATGCTGGGCGATTCGTCGCGGGCCTCGCGTCCACGCCAGACTTTGGCGCAAGCGACTCGACCGCGTGCGTGTCCATGTCGGTAGCGGTGGCAGCGCTTGGGTTGGGCAACCCACGTCGCTGTTCCAGAAGCTGAATCTGCAGCGCCAGCGCAAAAGCCGCGGCACGTGCGACCCGCCCGCAGTCGCTGCTGACTGGCTGGAAAACTTGATCTCCAACCCACTTTCTGGACGAGTCGCGCCATTCGATGCGCCCGTCCACGGCGCCTCCCCTGCGAACCATCCGTACCAGGACATGCTCCGACGCGTCTTCTCGGAACGGATCGTGTCCGATCTCGCCCTTGATCATTCCCTTGAAAGTTGCATCGTCGGGACAGCCGGATGCCGCCGAGTATTCAAGGCTCACACGGAACGATTCGGCATGGGCTTGCTCTGCAGGCAGGCTAAAACACGAGACACCCACAGCGAAGCCTGCCGTCAGGCAAAGGCGTCTGGAGCGCCGAACGAGGTGTCTTTCGATCATTTGGGAGAGGAGAAGTCGTCCGTCACTTGGGAGCGCAGAACACTGCGCGGGAATCGGATCGCGAAGGCCTCGGCCGCACGGCGTGCTTCGGCAGTACGTCCAGCACCCGAAAGCGAATCTACCCGCAGTGCCTCACGCTCCTCGGCGAGGTGACCTTGCGGAAACCGCCGAGCATGCTCGGCGACAAACATCAGAGCGCGCGAAAATTCACGGCGGCCGTAGGCACCACGGGCTCGCCGAAGAAGATCCATCTCGACCGCAAGGGCGTTCCGGCCAACATCTGCAGGCGCTGCGCGGTCGGGGCCTTGCGGAAGTGCTTGCATCGAGGGTCTAGATGGTTCCTGGACTGGCGCGAGTTGCTCCAGAGGGACGGCCGGAGAAGCCTTCGCGCGTCCAGGCGGTCCGGGCTGGAGATCGTGAACAGCCCGACCGCGAATCGCGGCGAATGCAGCGATTCCGCCTAGGGCAAGGACCGAACATGCCAACGCCAACCGAAGCAACGGGCGGCGGCGGCGCACGACCAGCGACGGGGCGGGGCGAGCCGACCGCGATATCACGCCTCCCGCCGTCGTGATCGCGCGCGCTCGGGCAAGCGCGCGTTGCCGAACGTCGGCTGGCGCGCGGCGTCTGGTCCCGATAGGCCTGAGAAAAGCCCTCAACTCCGGATCCACGACGGGATCGTCGGGCCTCATCTCCGCATCCCGTCCTTCCAGAGCAAGCGCATGGCCGAAGCCAACTCCTTGCGGCCCTTGTAGAGCCGCGCGTAGACACCGAACTTGGTGATCGATAGCTGGCGAGCGATGTCGACCACGTCGATACCGTCCACGTCGTGCATCATCACGACAGAGCTCCTCTCGACTGGTACTAGCTCCAGCGCCGCTCTCAGGAACGCCACCGTTTCGCCCCCTTGTGCCTGCTCTTCTGGATCGGCGGCAGTATCCGGCGGGTCCAAACTCTCAAACGGCAGCTCACGCGCTCTTTGCCGACGACGGGTTTGGACCACCCGGAAGGCCACCCCAAAAAGCCAGGGACGAAGCGGACGAGTCGTGTCGAGGGTTGGCCAGCTGGCGCAAAGTGCTACGAATACGTCCTGCAGCAGGTCGTCGATGTCGCTTCGGCGGGCACCGAGGCGCAGCAGTGTTCCGAAGATGTAGTCGAGCTCGCGATCGAAGACATCCAGACAGCCATTCTCCGGCGCTGGTAACTGCCGACAAATGGAGAGCGACGGCACCACACCATGATGATACTGCGCGGGACGGGCCTTTCGTAGAAAATCTCCTAGCTCGACACCGTGCCGTACCCGGGCGCTGTGCCCAGATGCCAGTTCCTGGCCACCGAATTTCGCCACGCTCTTCTCCACTGTGTTCCTCTTCCGACGCCTGGGATCCCAATCTCGTTCTCGATCCAAACGGCAGTTCTTGGTTGGTGACACAGATCGCCAGCGACAGCACGATCGCTCGCTTCTGGCAGATGCTCCTCGACCCGAAAACCTACCATCCATGAGGCGGTTCCAGAACATCAGGGTTCGCTCGTGCGTCAGATGTTCCGCGGCCGGCGCCATTTTGGGGGCCGTCCCATTACAAAAGTGGCGTGCTCGTGCAGTAGGAGTGGGATGCGAAGAATGTCTTTCGCTCGATCAGCCGCCATCACCCTTGTCATCGCGGGGTGCCGTGCCGCCGCCGCTCTGCCCGCCAGCCGACGCCAGACCAGATGTTCCCGCCCCAACCGGCGGCGGCGAACATCATCAACTGGCAGGGCGCTACGTCGCCCCCCAGATAAGTTGGACCTGGCCAGATGTCGCCACGCTTGTCCGCCTTGGTCACTCACTGAGCTTTCTTGTCTGCAGCAAAGCATCTCCGCAGAATTGCTCACGATTTAGATGCGTTGGCCCCACCCTACGGCTACTTCTTTCTCGCAGCCCCTGTGGCCTGTCTTGATTTCGTTTCCAAATTTTGCATCGCGCGAGGTTTCTCTATGAAAAGCTCCAGATTGGTCACCCTGCTCGTCGCTAGCCTTGGGGTGGCAACATCCTGCACCAGCTCGCCCGGAGGACCGACAAGCGCGGGTGGCGGGCTAAGCGGCGCCGCCGGTGGGTCGGCGATGACCACCGGAACGGGCGGAAGAAGCTCGACCAGCGGGGGAACTTCGTCCAGCATCGCCAACGGTGGTGCGGGCGGCGCCGTCGGGGCAGAGGGAGGAGCTGGACGATCGACAGCGATGGCGACGGGCGGCGTGAGCACCGCGCTGGGAGGCGCCGCCGCCGCCGCGGGCGGGAGCTCTCGGGTGGGCGGGATGACTGCGTCGGGTGGAATCGGTGCGGGCGGCAGCAGGACGGCCGCTGGCGGGGCCGGCGGGGCAAGCGGTGCGGGTGGGGCGAGCGCCATCGACGGCGGGGTGGCGGCCGGTGCAATCTACGTTGCTCCGGATGGCGACGACACCGCCCCGGGGACACTGGCCCAGCCACTCAAGACGGTGGCCAAGGCCCGCGATCTGGTAAAGACGATGAACAGCGCGATGACCGGTGATATCACGGTCTACCTGCGCGCCGGGACCTATCCGCAGACGAGCACCCTGACCTTTGCCAATGCTGACTCGGGCAGTGGCGGCTTCTACGTCAAGTACATGGCGTATCCCGGCGAGCGACCTTTGATCACGGGCGGGCAGGCGATCAAGGGATGGACAATGTACGACGCCACTAACAACATCTACTCGGCCAGCGCGGGGACCACGGCTTTCCGGCAGCTCTACGTTAACGGGGTCAAGGCCATCCGCGCCCGCACTCCGAACCTGGGCGCGAACAATGCCGCCAACTTCAACCGGCTCACCGGCTACGACTCGACCAATCACAACGTGCAGGTGGCCGCCTCGCAGGTCGCGAGCTGGAAAAACCTGACCAAGGTGGAGATGCACGTGATGCTGGCGTGGGCGGACAACACCTTGCGCATCGCTTCCATCACGACCACAGGGAGCACGGCGTACATTTCCTTCCAGACCCCGGAGAGCCCCATGGTCTTCGTACGCCCGAATCCCAACTTTGCCCAGGTGGGCTGGGGATCGGGCCGAGCGTACTACTTCGAGAACGCGTACGAATTCCTCGATCAACCGGGCGAGTGGTATCTCGACGAGACCAGCAACACCGTGTACTACAAGCCGAGGAGCGGCGAGGACATGACGAGCGCGACGGTCATAGCTCCCATGGTGGAGACCATCATGGCCGTCCAAGGCACGAGTACCTCGGACCAAGCCGGCTACCTGTGGTTCGAAGGGCTGACCTTCGCCCATTCGACCTTCATGCTGCCGAGCCAACAGGGCTACCTCGATGGGCAGGCGGGGCAATACAACCTGACGGCGGAGGCCAACAACGATCAAACGGTAGGGCGGCCGCCAGCCGGCGTCAGCGTGACCAATGCCAACCACCTCCATTTCGAGGGCAATCTCTTCACCCAGATGGGTGCCACTGGTCTGGATTTCATCTCGGGCACCCACGACGATATGATCATTGGTAACGCCTTCACCGACATTGCCGGCAACGGCATTTCGATCGGGAAGTTCACTGCCAGCGACACCACCGAGTATCACATTGCGTACAATCCCACAGACACCAACGAGATCTGCACCAATGACACGATCAAGGACAACTACATCTATAACGTGACCACGGAATTCCAGGGCGCCTGCGGCATTGCGGGCGGCTACCCGCGCGAAGTGGACATCGAGCACAACGAGATCGCTCAGGCGAACTACACCGGGATCTCGGTCGGGTACGGGTGGACCACTTGTACGAACGCGATGAGCAACAACATCATCAACTATAACAACATCCACGACATCGCCAAGGTTCTGGCGGACGGCGCATCCATCTACACCCTGTCCAACCAGTTGCCGGCGTCGCAAATGGAATACAACTACGTGCACGACTACGGGGCGAGCCAGTGGGCCGACTACGGCGACAACGGGCTCTACCTCGACGAAGGCACGCGCGGGTACACCGTCGCTCACAACGTGATGGTTAATGCGCCCGCGAACATCGTCCAAAACGCCAACGACCAGCTCGACCCGTGTAACCTGCCCGGCGCCTACGAGGCAGCGACCACGGACAATAGCGGAACGTCGCAGACGACTATTTCTGCTGCCGGCATCGAGTCGGCCTATGCCGGCATCAAGAACCTCACCATTCCGGCCGCCACGTTCTGATGGGCGCGGCTCTGTGCCGCGGACCCTGAAACGCTGCCCGTCCCTCCTTTGTTGGAGTTCGCGGAGCTGCATTCAGCCCGGCGGTGGCGGCGTGATTCGCAGACACTCAGGGAGAGGTTGTTCCTCATGCCTATTCTAAGAGGCTCGTCCTCCATGAATCGGCTCCCCGGTACTTCCACCTCCCTATAACGCGGCGCCCGGCCCTCTTCCCCGGATCGGAAAAACCGAATCGTCGGAAGAACTTGAACTGGTCGGGGCGGCCGGATTTGAACCGACGACATCCTGCCCCCAAAGCGCTGATCGTTCCCGCGCTTTGGGCCGGCGCTTTGACGTAGTTCTGCGAGAACACTGTCCCCGGTGAATAGGTCCAGCGAATTTCGCCATGTCCTCCCGTGCCCTGCATGCCTCTGCATGCCTCTTGGAGCCCTCCGCACGAACAAACTCAATGACCATTTCAGTGTCAAGATTGTTGTGCACGATCCAGCGGACCAACCCCTTGACGATCCGGTCGACCTCGCGGTAATCCGCCGTTTGTATCATCATGCCTTTCGTGTGGGTGGCACAGGGCGGAGGGGACGGCCTGTTGGCCTCCGGCCCGAAGTATATGCCGTACCCGCCACTTGCCCGAATGACCTCCCATATTGCTTCAGCCTCTGCTTCGACGCTAGCGAAGGGTTTCGGGAAGGGCACCCTGCCGCGGCTGCGCACGATGACAAGGGGTGAGGGCGAGGAAGAACACGTGAATGCAATCTCATACCGGCGGTATCTGCCCGGCCGAATGTGAACATCAGTCGGGCATCCCCACATCAACTCCTTGGTCTGAAGATGACGCAATGGCGAAGTCCGGGCGACACCTGGGCAGTGGTGGGGCGATGGCATCGGCGCGGGCTGCGTCTCGGGGGCTAACGGGTCGTAGTGAAAGAGGAGGAGAACTATGGCGCTGGTTGTCAGGGTCGTCATGTAGGGGTTTGGACAACTCTATTCGGTCTGAAACGCTTGTGCCTCGCCAAGTGCAGATCCTACACTCTCGGGCTCTTGCATGACCTGCCGATGCGTCAAGCCTGGCCATCATAGCGCTCTCCACTATCCGACAGACGCGTTCTGTTGGCAGGGCAAAGGGGAGTGGCAACTCGCATTAATAATGCATAGAGCCACCATTGTCTGGCGGTGTCGTCTTCCTCCACCGTAACCGACGCCAAATCGGCCCTGCGGATGTCGAGCTGGCGAACTGCAGTCGCCAACGGCGCGTCTGCCGGGGCGGATTTCTCGCGATTTACTTCCCCGGTACTTCCACCTACCGATAACACGTCGCCCGGCCCTCTTCCCCGGATCGGAAAAGCCGAATCATCGGAAGAACTTGAACTGGTCGGGGCGGCCGGATTTGAACCGACGACATCCTGCTCCCAAAGCAGGCGCGCTACCAACTGCGCTACGCCCCGGTTTCTTGCCACGAATGGCAAGAAGCGGAGATACTAAGCACTAAGCGCCACCTTTTCCAGCGGAGCTTTTACTTTCTTGCGCGTTGCCGGAGAGCCTCCGCCAAGGCGCGGAATGCAGCGGCCCGGTGCGATATGAGATTCTTTTCCCCGAGCTCGATCTCAGCCATGGTGCGTCCCAAGGCGGGCAAATAGAACAGGGGATCGTAGCCGAAGCCGCCCCGGCCCCGCGGGGCGGCCAACAAGACACCCTCGCAGCTGCCCGAGCTTACTACCACGTCTCCGGCCTGGTCGACGAAGGCCGCCGCGCATCGATAGCGGGCGGTGCGCTGCTCGGCCGGCACGCCCGCCAGGGCCTCGAGTAGCTTTTGATTGTTGCGTTGGTCGTCGCAGGGCTCGCCGGCCCAGCGTGCCGACCTGACCCCGGGCGCGCCGCCGAGCGCGTCCACTTCTATCCCCGAGTCGTCGGCGATAGCCGGCAGACCGCAAGAGCTCACGGCCTGCCGCGCCTTGGCCACCGCGTTACCCGCGAACGAGTCCTCCTCTTCCCGCAACTCAGCCGAGGGTGCCACGTCGTCGATGGGCAAAAGCTCGATATCCAGCCCCGCCTCGGCCAGAAGGACCGCGATCTCCCGCACCTTGTGTTTGTTCCGGGTCGCGGCCACCATCTTCGCGGCTTGGCCTCCCCCAACGCCTATGCTCACGGCGCTTGGCCTCCGCCAACACCTGTGCTCACGGCTTGGCCTCCGCCAACGCCTTCCTCTGTAGCGCGAACAGCTCGGCCCCGCCCTTGCGCGCCAGCTGCACCAGACGGCCGTAGTCCTCGTCCGAGAAGGGCTCCCCTTCCGCCGTCCCCTGGATCTCGACGAAGTGCCCGCTATCGGTCAGAACGAAGTTGAAATCCACGTCAGCGCCGGAATCCTCGGCGTACGACAGATCCAGACGCGCTTCGCCCTCGACCATGCCCACCGCAATCGCGCACACCGCGCGGCACAAAGGATCGCGGGTCAGATTCTCCTTGCGCACCAGACGGCGCACCGCTAGGGCGAGGGCCACCCAGCCCCCCGTGATGGCCGCCGTGCGCGTCCCCCCGTCAGCTTGGATCACGTCACAATCGATGGTGATCTGCCTTGCCCCCAGCTGACGAGCCAGCACGCAGCTGCGCAGCGCCCGCCCGATCAGGCGCTGGATCTCCTGCCCGCGGCCTCCGGGGTTGCGCTGGGAACGAGTATGAGTCGAACGCGGCAGCATGGAGTACTCCGCCGTCACCCAGCCCTTGCCCTGCCCTTCCAGGAAAGGCGGCACCTTGTTCTCCACCGTGGCCGTACAGATCAGCTTGGTCTCGCCGAACTCCACCAAGACCGAGCCTTCGGCATAACGGTTGTAGTCGGGCGTGATTCTGACCAGGCGGAGGTGGTCTGGGCTTCTGCCGTCGGGACGCATGGCTGGCAGGATGAGAGGTGGACGCTGGCCTGTCAACCGCAACCCGACACCGCGGCCGAGCCCCGCCAACCGAACGCCAACCGAACGCCAACCGAGCACCGGAGCCGAACACCGCAACCGAGCACGCTGACCACGTATCCGGAGCCTTCATGAAGGCGCCATCCCGGACCGCCAGCCCTCAACGGGTCCTGAGCATGCACTGATGGTAGGGCACCCCCCCCGGACGCGTGGGGATCTCGCGACATTCCTCGCCGGGCGGGCAGTCGACGTCGTCGCTGCAGGCCACGCCCACGGCCAGCCAGCCCCCGGCCGCCGCCACCGCCACGACCCCAGCGGCGCTGGTGAGGACTCCGCCCAGAGCCACCCCCTCATGTTGCTCGTGATCGGCAACGATCCAGGTCGTCGCGCCCGCGGCGAGCAAACCCACACCCAGGGCCGCCAAGGTTTTCGGACCGGCATAAGGCCGCGCACACCCGAGCAACGCGCCGGCGATGAGAAGCAACCCCAACCCGGCCAATGGGCGATGGCGTGACACGCGGCCATTTTGCCACGAAGGCCCCCCCGCCGGCGGGAATCGCGCTCGAAAATGAGCAGGCCGAAGCGCTCCCGCAGGCGCCGGGCGCGCTAACGTTGTTGCAACCGGCCGGGGCAGCGTATGCTCGCCGGTGATGCCCAGCATGCCACTTCCGTCGGCCAAGATTACCGCCCGTGGCCGAGCCCGGATCGCGGCAGGCCACCCCTGGATCTATCGCCAGGACCTCATAGGCGGACCCGACCGCGACGCAGCCTCGGGGGGGCCACTCCTGGTCCGCGTGGTCGATGAACGTCAGCGCCCGCTTGCCCTGGCCACCTGGTCCCTCGGTTCGCCTATTGCGCTACGCATTCTTATCAGCTACGCCGCCGATGCTTGCCCCAGCCCCGCCGAGCTCGGCACCGTCGACTTCCTGAGCCTGGTGGAGCAGCGGATCGTCCGCGCCCACGCTCGGCGGCAGGCCCTAGAGCTCGATCGCGATGCCTTCCGGGTCGTCCATGGCGAGAGCGACGGCCTGCCCGGCCTCCTGGTGGATCGGTATGCCGACGTGGCCGTGGTGCAGACCACCTCCGTCGCCATGGCGGCAGAGCGCTCTCGGCTGGGGCCTCTGCTCATGCGCCTGCTCGGCGTCCGGCTGGTGCTCGCGCGCGATGACGGATCCGCACGCGACTTCGAAGGCCTGCCCCGAGAGAAGTCCATCCTGGCCGGCGCCGGCCCGAGCCAGGTTGTCTATCGCCTGGGCGCCAACCGCTTGACCGCGGATCTGTTCGAGGACAGCAAGACGGGAGGTTTCCTCGATCAAGCGGACAATCACGCGCTAGTGGCGGCGCTCGCCCGCCCGGGCGCGCGCTGCCTGGATGCCTTCACCTACCATGGCGGCTTTGCCCTGGCCCTCGCGCGCAAAGGTGGCGCGGTGCTAGCCAACGACGAGGATGCCCAAGCCGTAGCGCGCGCCCTGGTCAACGCCAAGCGCAATGGCCTGGCCAATTTGGAGGTGCGCCGGGGTAATGCGTTCGATCTGCTCCGTTCCCTCGAGGCCGAGCGAGCAACCTTCGACGTGGTGGTGCTGGATCCTCCCGCCTTTGCCAAGCGGAATAGCGGCGAGCAGGCCGCCCACCGGGCCTATCGCGAGATCATGCTACGCGGCCTACGGCTGGCGGCTCCCGACGGCCTGGTAGTGGCCTGCTCGTGCTCGGGCCGGGTGTCGCGCTCTGACTTCGACCAGCTGGTGGCGGCGGCCGCGGCCAAGAGCGGCCGCCCCGCCCAAATCGTGGCGCGGCTGGGGGCAGGCCGCGATCACCCCGAGCTCATCGGTGTGCCCGAAACCGGCCATCTCAAGTGTTGGATAATGCGAGCGCTATGACCCGGGTCTGCGCCCACCTGGCCGCGCGGTCCCGCGGGCGTTCGTTGCCCTAGCGCTTAGAAGTGCACCCGCAGACCCACCCGGCCCGAGATCGGCATCTGGTAGGAGGTGGGCTGCAAATAGTTGGGGTTCTTCGCCGCATAAACCGGGCTGGTATAGGTCTTGTTGTCACACGTGCCCTGCGCCCCCGCGGTCGATTGGCACTGGCTCTGCCCCAGCTGATTGACCACGGGAATAGTGGCAAGCGAAGTCCCGGCATTAGCGGGCATGACCGTGTCGACGGTATATTCCGCGTCTTCCGTGAGCACCGTCTTACGATCGAGCAGGTTGAATATGTCGCAAAAGACCTCGGCCGACAGCTCCTTGGTCACCCGCGTGCGGTATGACAGGTGAGCGTCGAGCTGGGTCACGAAGGGGGTGCGCCCCGCCGCGCCGCGCGGCAAGATGAAGGTTTCGGTTTCACCCAGCACGGGCGCCCAGCCCAGTGGGGTGAGCGGCATGCCTGAATGACCGGAGAAGCTGAGCCCGGGGGAAAGGATCCCGGTGCCCCACTCGAGCTTGTAGTAGCCGTCCAGATGGAACACGTGCGGCCGGTCGTTGGGCAGAGGGCCGTAGTGATTCATCATCAGAGCCGGAATGTCGAATTGCGTGGTCAGGTTGGGCTGGAGCTGGCCGTTGTCGGCGGAGTAGAGACCGGTGTAGTTGCCCATGGTGCGGGAATAGGTGTAAGAGCCGGCCAAGAACCAACGTTTGCCGAACACCTTGTTGGCGGTGAGCTGCAGGGCCTTGTAGGTGCGCTCCGGCTTGGGCTCGGTCGGGTTGGAAAGCGTCGTGGCTCCCGTACCATCCGCTATGCTGCCGCCGGTATCTTCGATCGCCTCACCCAGCCAGCGGTAGATGAACGATGCGCCGACCACCCAGTCGCGCAGCACCTGATATTGGCCACCCAGGACGACCTCGTTGTTATAGGCCCCTTCGATATTGGGCTGCACGGAGGCGCTACCGCCCGGCGCCGTCGCTTCCACGCCTTGCACCGGGCAAGAGCGCCATCCCAAGGCCGAGCAGCCCGCGGGGTAAAACGCGAAAGCCGAGCCCTCGCCTCCGAACATGCGCTCCGCCAGGTCCATTGGGATTGACTCGTAGTACCTGCCATAGTGCGCGAACACCTTCGAGCGCCCCGCCCCGGTCGGGTCGTAGATCACTCCCAAGCGCGGGGCAAAGGCATCGGCGATGCTCAACGCCGTATTGCCGTTGTAGTCCGTCATGCGCTGGGTTTCCCAGCGCAGCCCTGCGTTGATGGTGAGATTGGGGAGCGGCATGTAACTCTCCTGGACGAAAAGGCCGCTATTGTAGGACCGGGTCTGGGCAAGGATGGTGTCTTGATAGTACGGCGACTGGATGAGCGTCGTATAGTCGGGAATCTGCCCCAGGGTCTGGCCGGAGGGCAGCCGTTGCAGGGTGTATACGCCCAGGGAGTTGTCCGGGAAGACGTAGACTTGGCCCCGCGATCCGTCGACACCCGAGGGCCAGAGCTGGTCGTTATATTGGTTGATCTCGTAATCCACGCCATACCTGAGCTCGTGCAGCCCGAGCGCGGTGAACACGTTGGTGAGCCGGATCTGGCCGGCCAGGCGATAGGCCGACGTCTCTCGCATCACACCATAGCCGCCCGACTGATACTGCTGTACCGGGCAGGGCTGAAAGCCGTCCGCCTGGGTCTGACAATAGGGCGCCACCACCGGGTCGAATTGCGCTAGCGACGGCGTATTGAGCCAGGTGACGTTGTTGGTGCTCTCCTGGTCGCCGTAGGGTGAATGTTGCGACAGGCTCTCGGCGTGCAGGCCCAGTGAAGCGTCGAGGCGAAAGTGACGTTGGAAAAAGTCGGACTGCCAGTGAGCGACCACGTCTTGCTGACTCGTGATGTCGTGACTCATTCCCGTCATCGGGTCCATGTTGGCGCCCCGCATGTATTCCTGGTCGAGGCGGGTGCCCACCAGGCTCAGGCTCAGGACATGATCGGGCGAAATGCGCCAAGTCAGCTTGCCCGCGTAATTCTGGGTGGTGGACTCCTGGGGGATCATGCGCGAGAAGAGCGGCTGCACGACCGGCGAGCCATCGGGATTGCTGGACAGCTGTCCCGTGCCGTCGTCCACGAACCGATTCGCCGATTGCACGAAGTTGCTGCTGCTGGTTTCCGGCACGTAGCCCAGCCAGATGAAGAGCTTGTCCTTGACAATCGGGCCGCCCAGCTCGGCGCCCATCTGGGTGGTATAGCCTGGCTGCGTGTAGCCGGTCAGCGCCGTGGAACGGCTCAGGATGGGCTGCGGGCTTCCCGCCAGCCAGCCCGGCTCGACCCAGGTGAAGGCACTGCCTTGCCACTGGTTGGTGCCGGACTTAAGCGCCATGTTGACCACGCCGCCCAGAGCCCGGCCGTACTCGGCGCCATAACCGCCGCTGACGACCTCCACCTCCTCGAGGAAGGCCGACTTCAAGTTTGTGCCCAAGAGCCCGGTGCCGATAGCGGTTATGTTCAGACCCTCGAGGTAGTAGGCATTCTCCGCCCCGGTGCCGCCGGAGAGCGAAAGACCGACGGGATTGTTGGGGGCGCCCGGCGGACCGAGTTGCTCGTTGTAGGCACCCGGAGTCTTTTCCATCAGCGATTGCACGTCATCGCCCTGGTTGGGGATGTTGGCGATGAAGTCGGAGCGAAAGGTCGTGCCGATGCGTGATGAGCCGACGTCGATGATCGCCGGCGTCTCGGGAGCCGCCACCGTCTCGGTCTCCGAGAGGACCGCCGGCATCCTGATATTGAGGCGGACCGTCTTGTCCACCCCCACCAGGGTGGTGCGCTCAGCCAAGACCTGGTCACGATAAAAGCGCACCCGATAGCTGCCGATGGCCAACCCCGCGAAGCGATAATTGCCCCTCTCATCGGTGACGGCGGCGACGTCGCCTTCAGGCCCGCCGGCCACAACCGTCACCCCTGGCACCGGCTGACCGCTCTCGATGTCCCTGACTTGACCGAGAATGACACCCTCGACCGAAGCCGCTGCCCACGCTCTGGGCGCGCTACCCCAGCAAGCGAGCAGCGCGAGCGCTAGCCCAACCACCCTGATAGGTCTTGGCGCGGCGGACGCCGGCCGCTCCTGAAAATGGTGGCGCGGACGCAAATCGCCCGCTCCCGCCGCCGGGGCGAGCGTGCCGCGACCAAAGCGAGTAAAGGCGCGGAAAACCCTGCAGGTCTCCACGATGACTGGGCTTGTTTTCATGATAAATCACCAGGGCAGGCTACCGGGGCCATTGCAATCTCGACGGAAGCCGGCGTGGCCTTTAGGGAATCTTGCCCGCCCTCGGAGGAGCCGACGTAGCCGCCGATGATAATACGGCGCGGCATGAAGCCGCGCAGGTGCTCAGTCCGCAAGGCCAACCGGCGCAACCCGTAGGCCGCGCTGGGGCCACCGCCGACAGGCCCGCGGCCCAGTCCCGGGCGCGGGACGCTACTCGAGGACGCTCTCGCCCATCAAGAAGCGGTCTATGCCGATCGCCGCCTGGCGGCCCTCGGCGATCGCCCACACTACCAGAGACTGGCCGCGCGCCATGTCGCCCGCGGCGAACACCCCGGGTACGCTGGTTTCCTTGTTCGCGCCGGTCGCGACGTTACCCCGTCCGTCCAGCTTGACCCCGAGATCGCCCAGAAGACCATGCTTTTCCGGGCCGACGAAGCCCATGGCCAGCAATACCAGGTCAGCCGGTATGCTGCGGGTCGACCCTGGTATCTCTTCGATCTTGGGCGCGCTGCCGGCCTGCGGGCTAAACCGGATCTCCACCACCTCGATGGCCGTCACCCGCCCGCCGGCATCGCCCCGTAGGCGCTTGGTCTGGACGCAGAACTGGCGCGGATCGTGGCCGAAGATGGCCGCTGCCTCCTCCTGGCCGTAATCGACGCGGAAGACCTTGGGCCACTGCGGCCACGGGTTATCCTCCGCCCTGATGTCCGGGGGACGCGAGAGCAACTCGAGCTGGACCACGGATTTGCAGCCATGACGCAACGCCGTTCCCACACAATCGGTGCCCGTGTCGCCCCCTCCGATGACCACGACATTCTTGCCCTGGGCCGATATCAGCGTCCCCTCCGCCTTGGCGCCGTCGAGCAGGTGGCGGGTATTGGCGCTCAGGAACTCCATGGCGAAGTGCACACCCGCCAGCTCACGCCCCTCCACCGGCAGGTCGCGCGGCACGGTGGACCCGCCACACAGGGCAATGGCGTTGAATTCCTGGCGCAGTCTCTCGGTCGCAAAGGTCTTGCCCACATAGGTGTTGGTCGCGAACCGCACACCCTCTTGCGCCAGCTGCCCGACCCGGCGCTCCACGATGCTCTTGTCCAGCTTCATGGCCGGAATGCCGTACATCATGAGACCGCCGATGCGATCCGCGCGCTCGAATACCGTGACTTCGTGGCCGGCAAAATTGAGCTCGGCCGCACAGGCCAGCCCGGCCGGTCCCGAGCCGACCACTGCCACCCGCTTGCCGGTGCGAAAGCTCGGGGGATTGGCCACCACCCAGCCCTCGGCCCAGGCCCGATCAGCGATCGCCGCCTCGTTGGCCTTGATGGTCACCGGCGGAGCATTAATGCCGAGCACACACGAGCCCTCACAAGGGGCCGGGCATACCCGGCCGGTCACCTCGGGAAAATTGTTGGTCCGATGAAGACGTTCGCTGGCTTCCCGCCAGCGGCCCCGATATATGAGGTCGTTCCACTCCGGGATGAGATTGTGCAGCGGACAGCCGGTGGTAAGCCCGTCCATGATCTTGCCGAGGTGACAGAAGGGAACACCACAATCCATGCAGCGCGCCCCTTGCTCGCGCATGGTGGCCTCGGGCAAGTGGCGGTGAAACTCGGTGAAATCCGCCACCCGTTCGCGCGGCGGTCGGTTCTCCGGGGTAGCTCGCAGGAATTCCAGAAATCCAGTCGGTTGGCCCATGGTAGTTGCCCGTCGTTGCTTCGGCAGTTAGGTCACTTCCCGTACAGACGGGCGGCATCCTTGGCATTGGCTTCGAACGCGGCCATTTCGGCCTGATCGCGCGACATCCCGGCGGCTAGCATCTTGTTCTGCGCCTCCAGCACGCGGCGGTAGTCGTGGGGGATCACCCGCACGAACAGAGGTCGGAAGAGCGACCAGCTGACGAGCACGTTGTGAGCCCGACGGCTGCCCGTCAGCTCGTGGTGGCGCCTCAGCATGCCGAGCACCATCTCGATCTCCCCCGGATCCTCGAGCGGGCCGGTCCCGACCATTTCCGGGTTGCAATTGCGGCGCAGCTCGCGATTTTCATCGAGCACATAGGCAATGCCGCCCGACATGCCGGCGGCAAAATTCCGCCCCGTGGGGCCGAGCACCACCACCCGTCCGCCGGTCATATATTCGCACCCGTGATCGCCCACCCCTTCCACGACCGCACTGGCTCCACTGTTGCGCACGCAGAACCGCTCACCCGCCAGACCGCGAATATAGGCCTCGCCGCTGGTGGCGCCGTAGAGAGCCACGTTACCCGCTATGACGTTTTGCTCGACCACGAAAGTGGCCTCGGCCGGCGGGAACAAGACCAAGCGGCCACCCGACAAGCCCTTGCCCAGGTAGTCGTTGGCGTCGCCCTCGAGCGCGAAGGTCACGCCCTTGGGCACGAAGGCCATGAAGCTCTGCCCGGCCGAGCCCTTGAAATGCACGTGCACGGTATCATCAGGCAAGCCATCGGCGCCATAGCGCCTGGTGATCTCACTGCCCAGCCGGGTGCCCACCGTCCGGTCGACGTTGCGCACCGGCAGCACGGCGCGCACCTTGCGCATCTCATCGATAGCCGGCCGGCAGATCGGGATCAGCTTGGTGTCGTCGAACTCGCTCTCTATCCCGTGGGCCTGGGGTGTCGTGCAGTGCTGGGCTGCCTTGCCCGGCTGCCCTGGCTGGCAGAGCACCGCACTGAGATCGACTCGGCAGGCCTTCCAATGGTCAACGGCCTTGCGCATCTCCAGGCACTCACTGCGCCCAACCGCCTCGGCCAAAGTGCGGAAGCCGAGCTGGGCCAGCAGCTCGCGCACTTCCTTGGCCACGAACTGCATGTAGCGCACGACGTGCTCGGGCTTGCCCGCAAAGCGCTGGCGCAACGCCGGATCCTGAGTGGCGATGCCGGCCGGACAGGTGTTGAGGTGGCAGACCCGCATCATTATGCAGCCCAGAGAGACCAGGGGAGCCGAGGCAAAGCCGAACTCCTCGGCCCCCAGCAGCGCAGCAACGATGACGTCGCGCCCGGTCTTGAGCTGGCCGTCGGTTTCGAGTGCCACCCGGCTACGCAGATCATTGAGCACGAGGACCTGGTGCGTTTCCGCCAGGCCAAGCTCCCACGGTCCACCCGCATGCTTGATACTGGTGAGAGGAGAAGCCCCCGTTCCCCCGTCATGCCCACTGATCAGAATGACGTCGGCCTTGGCCTTGGCCACCCCGGCAGCTACCGTTCCCACGCCGACCTCGGCCACCAGCTTCACGCTGATGCGGGCTCGGTCATTGGCGCACTTGAGGTCGTGGATAAGCTGCGCCAGATCCTCGATGGAATAAATATCATGGTGGGGCGGAGGCGAGATCAGGCCAACCCCGGGAGTGCTATGCCGCACTTTGGCGATCCAGGGGTACACCTTCTTGCCCGGCAACTGTCCGCCCTCGCCTGGCTTCGCCCCCTGGGCCATCTTGATCTGGATCTCCGAGGCATTGGTGAGGTAGTCACTGGTCACGCCGAAGCGCCCCGAGGCGACCTGCTTGATGGCGCTGCGCTTGGAGTCGCCATTGGCCAGCGGCTGGAAGCGCACGGGGTCTTCTCCCCCCTCGCCCGTGTTGCTGCGCCCGCCCAGGCGATTCATCGCGATGGCCAGCGTCTCGTGCGCCTCCTGACTTATCGATCCGTACGACATCGCTCCGGTCTTGAAGCGCTTGACGATCTCTTCCACCGGCTCGACCTCGTCGATAGCGATCGGCTTGGCTAGCGGGCGAAGCTCCATCAGACCACGCAAGGTACTGAAGTTCCTGGCCTGGTCGTTTATCAGAGCCGAGAACTGCTTGAATACGCTGTAGCTGTCACTGCGTACCGACTGTTGCAGCTTGGCGATAGCCTCCGGGCTGAACAGGTGAGCCTCGCCGTCGCTGCGGTAACGGTACTCGCCCCCGGCCTCGAGCCCCGAGCGCACCACCGGCCGGCTCGGGTAGCCCCTGGCGTGACGCCGACGCGCCTCCTCGGCGATCACATCCAGCCCGACACCGCCTATGCGCGAGGCCGTGCCGGCGAAATAGCGCTCGACCAAGTCCGGAGCAAGACCGATGGCCTCGAACACCTGGGCGCCGTGGTAGCTCTGCACGGTCGAGATGCCCATCTTGGAGATGACCTTCACCACCCCCTTGACCACGGCGCTGATGTAGTTCTTGCGCGCCTTCTCGGGTTTGAGCTTGACGATGCCCTGGCGGGCCAGGTCATCGACGGTCTCCAGGGCCAGATATGGATCCACGGCGCTGGCGCCGAACCCGATGAGCAGGCAGAAGTCGTGCACCTCGCGTGGCTCGCCACTCTCGACGACCAGACAGGTGCGGGTGCGGGTAGCCTCGCGCAACAGGTGATGATGCACGGCCGCGCAGGCCAAGAGCGAGGGAATGGGCGCCAGGTCACGGTCATGATCGCGGTCCGACAGAATGATGGCCGCGCACCCGTCGCGCGCCGCCTGCGCCGCCTTCTCGCACAAGTCCGTGAGCGCCTGGGCGAGGGCGGCGGCACCGCCCGCGGCACGAAACAAGGTAGGCAGCGTGCACGAACGGAATCCCCGCGCTTTAGGCGAGCCGTCGAGGGCACGCAACTGCTCGCTCTCGGCATTGCCCAGCACCGGGCCCTGCAGATCAATCTGGTGCGCCGACTCGGGCTGGGGATCGAAGAGATTCCGTTCGGGGCCGATGGTGGTCCCGGCGGCCATGATCAGCTCTTCCCGAATAGCGTCCACGGGAGGATTGGTGACCTGGGCGAAGAGCTGCTTGAAGTAGCTGAACAGGCTTTGCGGGCGACTCGACAGCACCGCCAGCGGCGTGTCGGTGCCCATCGAACCGATCCCTTCGCCACCAACCTCCGCCATCGGGGCTATCAGCCGTATGTCTTCGGCCGTGTACCCGAAGGTACGTTGACTGACTTCGAGCCGCCCCTGATCCATGGGGGGCTTGGCCTGGCCTTCCGGCAGCTCGAACAGGAATACCCGCTGCTCCTCGAGCCATTTCCCATATGGCTGTCCGGTGGCAATCTTCTCTTTGATCTCCTCGTCGGCAACCAGCCGCTTCTCCGCGGTATCGACCAAGAACATGCGGCCCGGCTCGATGCGCCCCTTATAGGCGACTTCGGCCGCCGGAATATCGAGCACCCCGGTCTCCGACGCCATGACCACCATGCCCGCCTTGGTCACCGTGTAGCGCAGCGGCCGCAGTCCGTTGCGATCCAGCACGCAACCGATCTGCACGCCATCGGTGAACGCCACCGCCGCCGGCCCGTCCCACGGCTCCATGAGGCAAGCGTGGTACTCGTAGAAGGCGCGCTTCTCCGGGCTCATGTACTGATGCTTGTGCCAGGGCTCGGGGATCATCATCATCACGGAATGGGCCAAGGAGCGGCCACCCATGACCAGCGTCTCCAACACGTTGTCGAACATGGCCGAGTCGCTGCCGCTCTGGTCGACCACCGGGCGCAGGTGCTCTATGTCGTCGCCGAACAGCGGCGAGGCGAGCATGCTCTCGCGTGCCCCCATCCAATTGACGTTGCCCCGCAAGGTATTGATCTCACCGTTGTGCGCGATCAAGCGGTACGGATGGGCGCGCGACCAGCTGGGGAAAGTGTTGGTGGAGAACCGCGAGTGCACGAGCGCCAAGGCCGACACCACCGAGAGATCGGACAGGTCGGGGAAGAACGAGTCGAGCTGCTTGGCCGTTAACATGCCCTTGTAAACCACGGTACGGCACGACAGGCTGACGACATAGAAGCGATCGCGACCGGGAATGTCGCTCGCGCGTATGAGCTTTTCCGCCAGGCGGCGCACCAGACCCAGCTTGCGCTCGAAAGCCGTGGCATCGGCGACGTCTTCACTCCGCGCCACGAATACCTGGCGAACGCAGGGACGGGAGGCCGCCGCGGTCTGGCCGAGCCCGTGCGGATTTACCGGCACATCCCGCCATCCCAAGAGCTTTTGCCCGAGCTTCGCGATAGCCTGCTCGAGCACGGCCACGCACCGTGCCGAGGCCTCGGGCTCCGGAGGCAAGAACACCATCCCTACCCCGTAATGCTCGGCGGCCGGCAGCCCGAAATCCAGGGCCGCAGTTACATTGCGCAAGAATGTGTCGGGAAGCTGCAAGAGAACGCCGGCGCCATCGCCCGAGTTCTCGTCACAACCACACGCGCCGCGATGAGCCAGATTCTCCAATACTTGGATGGCGTTACGCACAATTTGGTTGGACTTGCGTCCTTCAACGTCCACGACCAGGCCAACGCCACAGGCGTCGTGCTCATGGCTCGGGTCATAAAGGCCGCTGGGACCTGGGGCTGACGTTGAATTGCTCTCGGAAACCGGGCGAGGCGCCTGGTGGTCGCTCTTGTTCATGGTGGGGTACGCGTCGACGCAAGGCTGCTAGCCTCAAGGCAGACGCCCATATATGAGCGAAGGTTAGCCGCAGGCAGCCTGCAGATCAATCCACTCCTGCCACGCTTAGGCTAAGTTTTCCCGCGCGAAACTATCTGGCAATATATCCGAAACATATGGTCCGACCGCCGGCCAGGCTTGGAAACATTTCCATGCCCCGCCGCGCCTAATTTTCTGTTGTCGCTTCGCTTACTGAGATATGTTTCGCGCAAGATGCGCGCATTGGTCGTCACCTCGAAACCCAAGCTTGGTGCCGCCGAGCCGGACTCTCCGGCCGCGGCCCTACGCGACCTGGGCTGCGAAGTGGTCGCAGTCGGATATGATCTTGACGAGCTGCCCGACGACATCGACCACGTTCGCCCCTCCGTGGTCGTTGTCGATGCCGGCCCTCACCTCGAGGTCGGTCGAGCCGTGGTCAAGCGGGCCAAGCAGCTGCCCACGCTAGCCGATATCCCCATCCTCCTGTGCATCGAGGTCTCCCGCTTGGCCGGCCTCGACCCCGAGCTGGGCATGGACGACTTCGTCCTCGCCCCCATCGTGGGCCCCGAGCTCTATGCCCGCGTTCGCCAGCTCGATTGGCGCCTGTCCTCGTTCTCGGCCGCCGGCCGCATCAAGCTAGGCGATCTCGTCATCGACACCGTTGCCGTGGAGGCCACCTTTCGCAGCCGCGTGCTCAAGCTACCGCGCCAGGAATTCCAGCTGCTCAAGTTCCTAGCTGCCGGCGCCGGCCGGGTTTTCACCCGCGAACAGCTTCTGTCACGGGTTTGGGGCTACCGCTACACCGGCAATACTCGTACCGTGGACATCCATGTGCGGCGGCTGCGCGCCAAGCTGGGCACCGGTGCCGACATGATCGAGACGGTCCGCCACGTTGGCTATAAGATGAAGTCACCGATAGCGTAGGCGCCGTGCCCAAGACCAGAACCGCCCGCAAGTCAAAGCCCGCCCGTCCGCGCACGCGGAGGACCGGCAAAGTTCGGGTGGCGTTCCAGGGCGAACGTGGCGCCTTTTCCGAAGAAGCCGCCCACCGCATTCTGGGCGAGCGCATCGAGGCCTTGCCCAGGCGCGAGTTCGACGAGATCTTCGCAGCGGTCATTCGCGACGAGGCCGACTGCGCCATGGTACCCATGGAGAACACCCTCGCCGGGTCAGTGATCAAGAACTATGACCTGGTGGCTGACAACGACCTGGAAGTCAAAGGCGAGGTCGTGCTCAGGGTTGCTCACCATCTGATCGCGCCCAAAGGCGCCCGCCTGGCCGATATTCGACGCGTATTGTCCCACCCCGTCGCCCTAGCGCAATGCGACTACTACCTGCGCAAGCTGCGCATCGAGGTGCCCAACCTCGAGATCGTGCCCGCCTACGACACCGCGGGTGCGGTCAAGCTGGTGGTGGAGAACGGACGCCACGACGAGGCCGCCATCGCCAGCCGCAGTGCAGCTGCCACTTACCATGCCCAGATCCTGGCCGAGGGCATCGAGAGCAATCCCCAAAACTTCACGCGCTTTTTCGTCATGGCGCGGCCGGACCGTCGCATCCCCCTGCGGGTCCGTACCCGAGAGCGCAAGACCAGCATCGTATTCCGAACCACCAACCGGCCCGGTGCCCTCTTTCACGCCCTCGCGGCCTTTGCCAAGGAGAAGATCGATCTCACCAAGATCGAGTCTCGCCCCATCGTCGGCCGCCCCTGGGAGTATTCGTTTTATCTCGATTTCCTCGGCGACCGCAACTCACCCGCCGCCCGCAAGGCCTTGGCCAGTCTTACCCTGGTCGCCGAAAGCCTGCGCATCTTCGGCTCCTATCCTCGCGCCGAGTAATCGCGTGAGCTCGGGCGGGCTTCGCCCGACCGAGATCGTCCGCGGGGGTTCTAAAGGACCCTCCCAGGGTCCCTCCCGGGGTCCTATTCTTAATACTCGCCGCGCCGTCCGCCGCCCCGTCACCCCGGCGGCAGACTTGCTTTTCCCCTCGACTATGAAGAACCTTAGCGGCCATGTTGACCATTGATCTTCGGGGCAAGCGCGCCGTGGTAGCTGGCGTAGCCGACGATGCCGGATACGGCTTTGCCATCGCCAAGGCGCTGGCCGAGGCCGGCGCGACCGTTTGCCTCGGCACCTGGCCACCGGCGCTGGGCATCCTGCAGACCATGCTAAAACGCGGCAAGCTCGACGCTGCGCTAGCCCTCTCGGACGGTGGCAAGCTCGCCTTCGAGCGCATCTATCCCCTCGACGTGAACTTCGACGTTGGTGCGGACATGCCGGCCGAGTTGCGCAGCAGCAAGCGTTACCGTGACCAAGGCGACGTGAGCATCCAAGGATTGGCCGACAAGTTGGTCGCGGACTTCGGACCGCAATGCCTCGATATCGTCGTGCATAGCCTGGCCAACGCGCCCGAGGTTAAGAAGCCTCTGGTCGAGACCAGCCGCCTGGGATACCTGGCCGCCATCGCCGCCAGCACGTTCTCGCTGACTTCGATGGTCAGCCGGCTCGGGCCCTTGTGCCGCCCGGGCAGCGCGTTTTTGTCTCTGTCGTATCTCGCTGCCGAACGAGTCGTGCCCGGCTATGGGGGGGGAATGTCGTCGGCCAAGGCGGCGCTCGAGAGCGACACCCGCACCTTGGCCTGGGAGGCGGGCCGGAAATGGTCAACCCGGGTGAACGTCATCTCGGCCGGGCTGCTCGCTTCGCGGGCCGCGACCGCGATCGGCGACATCCAGAAGCTGATCGAGCGCTACCGCCGTCTTTCCCCCCTGCCGGAGGCCTTGGTCGCCAGCGAGGTTGCCCTGGCAGCCGCCTTCCTGTGCAGCCCCCTGGCGAGCGGGATCACCGGAACCACCCTGCACGTCGACAAGGGCTACCATGTCATGGGCGTCGCCGGGGACTGATTCCGGCGAAACTGAAGCACTCGGCGGGGCGGGCACCACCGCACCCCCGCCAGTAGCGCAACCAGGGCGTATAGTGTAGGTGGTGCTCGCCTATGCCGACGACCTGTAGAGCGTGTTGCATCCTCGCCGCGACCTGGACGATGTCTGCGCTGCCGAGCCCGGTCGCTCGCGCAGCTAGCCCGGCCCAAGTCAACGAAGCTCCCTCCGACCGGATGATCGCCCTCAACCGCAAAGCCCTGGTCGACATCCAGGGTCAACATTACCACGCAGCACAGTATTGGCTCGAAGAGGCGTTGGTCATCAGCGAAACCGCCGGCCTCGCCAACCAGGAGGTCACGGCTCGGACCTACGTGAACCTTGCCGCAATCGCCATGGCCGCCAACCGAGACCGCGAGGAGGCGCTACGCTGCCTTACCTTGGCGCTCAGGATCAACCCCAACATTGCCATCACTCCGGGATTGGAGATTGCCGGCTTGCGGTCAGCTTACTTGCAGGCGCGCCAACAGGAGGGGCTTCCCCCTAACCCGGATCCGACCTCTCCCAGCTACGACGCTGCGCTCGCGGCCGGTTGGCCCGCCGCCGGCCCCGAGACCGGTGAGCCGGCGGACACAGGCAAGCCGGACAATTCCCCCCCCCTCAGCCGGCGCAGGTACGCAGCTCCTATGGCATCGCCTTGCTCAAGGAGCCCGACCTGCCGGCACGGGTACCCTCCCCTCTCTACTGCCAGGTCGCGAGCGAGCGGTTGCCCGGTCAAGATCTCGTGATTCGCTGTCTAACCCAACGGTACCCGCGCAAGTCGTCGGCCGTCTTCCACTATCGTTCCGAAGGCGCCCAGACTCCATTCCTCGAGCTGCCGCTCGATCGGACGCCGAAGGGGTGGCTGGCGGCTGTGCTTCCGGGCAGTGAGCTACCCGGCCAGGCCATCTCCTACTACATCACGGCCTATCTCCCCGGCAGCGATCAGCCGCTCCACCTCGCCTATCCCGAAGCGCCACGCGCGCTGGCCATGCGCAACGACGTTGGCCCGCTCGCGAACACGGCCGAGGACACCACCAAGGGGCTGCGCAAGACCGGTTCACTTTGGTTCGCCGTGGGCGGCGGCTTCGCTGCCGCTTACCACGGCACGACCACCACCGACGACACTGTCATCACGAGCGGGTTGGCCCCCGCTTCACTGTTCCAGCTCGAGCCCGAGCTGGGATTCCAGATCAATAAGCGGCTCTCCCTATCGCTCATGGGCAGATACCAATACGTTCCGGCGAGCAGCTATTCTCAGACCACCGAAGCACCGAGCAGCTCGGCCCTTGCCGTATTTCTACACGCCAAGCTCTACTTCGTTACCGCGGGCAACCTCCAGCTCTACGCCGCAGGCGGCGCAGGCTTGGGCCACTTCCTGGCCGTGGCAGAGCACAAGTGCGACGGCGCAGATTGCTCGTCCGATCTGGCGAGCGGATCCGTGGCCCTGGCCGCCACCCTGGGCATGCTCTATCACCTGAGCCCGCGCTTCGGCCTCTTCACCGAGGTGAAGGAGATCGTCAGCCTACCCAAGACGATGGCGCTCACCGAGCTGAGCGTTGGCTTTGCCGTCGCGCTGCCCCTGCGCAATTCCTAGGTGCCATGCCCAAGCGAAAATGGAGCTGCCATGACCGACATATTCGAGCAGGTACGCGAACGGGTGCTAAGCGCCTACCCCGGCCTCGGTCGAGCGACCGTCGCCAAGCTAGGCAATGGCCTCATCAATCAGACTTTTCTGGTCGTTACCGAGGACGCACGTTTCGTGCTCCAGCGCTTGGCCCCGGCGCTGGCGCCCGAGATCAACGACAATATCGCCGCCGTGACTTGCGCGCTGACCGCGGCAGGGCTGGTCACCCCCCACCTCGTACCCACGGCCGACGGCCGGCGCTGCCTCGATCTCGGCCCGAGCGGGGTATGGCGCCTGCAGACCCACGTGCCGGGATGGGGATTCGACAGACTGCAGAGTCCGGCCCAGGCCTACTCGGCCAGCGCCCTCATCGGGCGCTTTCACCGTGCCCTGCGCGATTTGCAGCATCGCTTCGTCGGCCTCCGCGCTGGCGCGCACGATACCGCCAGACACCTTGCCCGTCTGGAACAAGCCCTGACCGTGCACGCCGGTCACCGTTTGCTCCCCGAGGTATCCCGGCTCGCGCGCGCGCTTCGCAGCGCCACGGCTGAGCTGCAGCCTTTGCCTGCCCTGCCCATGCTCATCGGCCATGGCGACCTCAAGCTGAACAACGTGCTCTTTGCCGGCGACCACGGCCCGGCGGCAGAAAAAGCCGTCTGTCTCATCGACCTCGATACCGTGGGCCCCGTAGCCTTGGCCTACGAGATAGGCGACGCGTTGCGCTCGTGGTGTAATCCCTCCGGCGAGGACTCAGCTGACGCCATCGTCGACCTGGAAGCCATGCAAGCCGCCGTCGATGGCTACGCCGCAGCGCTGGCACGCGCTTTGAGCGAGCAGGAGCGCCTTGCCCTCTTGCTGGGAGTCGAGTGGATCAGCCTCGAGCTATCCTGTCGCTTCGCCGCCGACGCCCTCGATGAAGCCTATTTCGGGTGGGATCCGCGCAAGTTCCCCACTCGAGGCGAGCACAATCTGGTGCGCGCCCGCGGGCAGCTTGCCTTGCACCAAGCTTGGACGGCGTGCCGGCAAGAGCGGCGGCGGCTACTCGGCCTGTGAGCATCGGAGCCGCGGCGTGCGTATATCCCGCGCGCTCCCATCCTTGCCGCCCCACATTTGACGGGCCGATCCTCGGGTTTCGCGCCAAAATCTCGGCGATGGCAACCCCGTGCTCGTCCTCGGCCCCGTCGTCTGCCCTCACGGTCGCAGTGCTGGGCGGCGTGGCACAAGTGCCCCAGCAGAGCTGGGATGCGCTGGTGGATGATGATGATCCTTTCCTGGAGCACGCCTTCCTGTCGGCGCTCGAGCGCTCGCGCAGCGTGGGGCCGGGCACCGCCTGGGAGCCGCGTTTCCTGGTCGCACACCAATCCGGACAGCTGGTGGGAGCCGTGCCGCTCTACCTCAAGCACGACAGCCTGGGCGAGTTCATCTGGGATTTTGCCTGGGCCGATGGCGCACACTCGGCTGGCCTGCGCTACTTTCCCAAGCTGGTGGCCGCGGTGCCCTTTACCCCGGCGGGCGGGCACCGCTTGCTGGTACATCCGGGTGCCGATCGCGTCCCCGTGACCAGGGCGCTAATCGCCGGCATGCGCGCGTTGGCCGACGCCTGCGGCGCCTCCTCGATCCACGTGCTTTTTTGCCAGGAGGAAGAGCTGCGCGAGCTCACTTCGGCTGGCTTTATGAGCCGGGCCAGCTACCAGTTCCATTGGACCAATAGATCTCCCGAGCCCTACCGTGACTTCGACGACTTCCTGACCGCCTACCGCTCGCGCCAGCGCAAGCAAGTGCACCACGAACGCTCCGTGGTCGGCGATTACGGCCTGCGCGTAGTGGTGGCTCCCGGGAGCGCTCTCGACGAGCGGGCCTGGGCGGCCGTGGAACGCTTCTACCGGGCAACTGTCGACGAGTACGGCAGCACTGCCTTTCTCACTCCGGCGTTTTTTCGCGAAATCAGGCACTATCATGCCCATCGCATCCTCGCAACCCTGGCCTATCAGGGCGAGGAGCCGGTCGCATCGACCCTCAACTTCATGCGCGGCGGACGGCTATTCGGCCGCTACTGGGGCAGCGCCCAACATCTCCCCATGTTGCACTTCGAGATGTGCTTCTACCGTCTCATCGAGTACGCCATCACCCATCGTTTGCGCATTTTCGAGGGCGGCGCGGGCGGTGAGCACAAGCTCAAGCGTGGGCTATTGCCCGAGCGCACCCACAGCGCACATTGGATTCGCCATCCTGCTCTGGCGCGTGCCATCGCAAACTACCTGCACCAGGAAGCGTTGGCCGTCGAGGCCGAGATCAGGGCTTGCCTGGAGGCCTCGCCCTTCGCGCATCGGCCAGGCAACGGCTGATCCCCCGCACCCCGTCCATCGACACCCGCCCGGCTCGCCCTCCGCCTCGCAGATCGAGGCCGCGGCACTAGCGCACGTCGATGCGATAGTCGAAACGCAGTCCGGCGTTGGGCCGGAAGGTTGTGCTCTTGACGGCCTGCTCGATGCAGTCCGAAACGGGTGTACCGGCCAGTTTGCCACCTAGCTGCACGTCGGAGATCTTACCGTCTTTGCCCACCGTGATCTTGAGCTCGGCGGTGCCGCCCCGACCAAAACGCTGCGCGCACACGTTGCCGCGCGCCTTGGCTTGGGCCATGGCGGCCTTGATCTCCTCGGGAGCAAGCGGCGCCGCAGGCGTTGGCGGGGCTGCCTTCTTGACCACCGGCGCCGGATCGGCTTTCTGTACCCCCTTAAGCAACGCGTCCATCTCCTTGTCATCACGCTTCTTGCTCTTGCTCTTGCCACTTCCGTCAGCGCTGCTGCTATCGTCGGTCACCACATCCGCCATCAGGCTGTCGAGCGACTCGCCCGACTTCCTGGTGGTCTTGCCCGACTTGTCGTTCTTGCCGGCTGCGGCCTTGGCGTTGCCCTTCCCACTCTCGTCCGCCGCGCCAATGTCTTCACCCGCGCCCGCCGAGTTGGCATTCTTGGCCAGTCTGATCAACGTCGCCGGTCCCAGGGCAGCCCCGCGCGCTTTCGGCCCCACCACCTCCGCCCGCGCGCTCGGGCTCGCCACGGCCAGCGCCAGCAGCGCCAAAAACCCTCCCCCCGAAGGCCGGGACAGGAGGGACACGAAAGCTCCGCAAGGGCGCCACGAGCGCATAGAATCGCTAGTCGACCAAACCATGACCACCTAGTCTAGCCCAAAAATCTACGGTCCGAGCTTGCGAACGCCAAAGTAACCAGCATCCCGGCCATCGCGCGGCGCTCCGCGACTGACCGGACCACCTACGGGGCCGCTGAGGCCGCCGGGTATTGGCCGCGCCGAAGCAAGCAACTAGCCAGGCCGCCCGCCCCTTTACACAACTTTACCTTCGAGCAACACGCGCGCAGCATGGCGGATGCATATTGATGGCAGTGTTCGTGCCGACGAATGCACTCGACAATAAGGAGATTTGACCATGAAAGATACCCAGAGAGAACAGACGAAACGACCCGGGCGTCCACGCCTCCTAGCGCTGCTAATCATCCCCGTCCTGCTGGGCGCCGGGGTGATGGTTGCCCGTGCCTACGCGCAGCCCGACGCTGGCAGTCCGCGGCACAAGGCGTTCATGGAAAAGCGCCTTAACAAGATGCTGGACGACATCAACGCCACTGCCGCACAGCGCAGCTCGATCACCACGATCTTCGAGAACGCCTGGACCGAGCTGAAACCCATCCACCAGCAACACAAGGCATTGCACGATCAACTGCTGGCCGCGTTCGCGGCGCCCAGCGTCGATCCGACCGCGGTGGAAAATCTGCGCAAGCAGATCCCGGGTCTGGTCGATCAAGCGTCGCAGATCCTCACCAAAGGTGTCGAAGACGCCAGTCAAGTCCTGACGGTCGAGCAACGGCAGACCTTGGTCAAGACCATGGAACATCATCACGGCCATCATCCCTTCATGTAGCCAACCTGGGCGCCGGGGGTATCCAACCCTCCGGCGCATTTTTCATGCCCATGTCGGCGCGGCTCCTCCTAATCGACGATGATGCTCGCCTGGCGGAAATGCTCGGCCAGTACCTGCGTTCACGCGGCTTCGCGGTGGATGTCTGCGGCGACGGAGAGTCCGGGCTCACAGCCCAGGCCAAGACTGAATACCAGATCATCATTCTCGACGTCATGCTGCCGGGTATAGACGGGCTCGAGGTATGCCGGCGCATCCGAGCTCACGCCCAGACCCCCATCCTCATGCTGACCGCGCGGGGCGACGATCTCGATAGAATAGTCGGGCTCGAGCTAGGCGCCGATGACTACCTGTCCAAGCCATTCAATCCGCGCGAGCTGCTCGCCCGCCTGGGCGCCGTCCTGCGCCGGTCGCGACCGCGCGAAAGCCCCGCCGACATCTTGCGGTTTGGGACACTCGAGATTGACACCGGCGCGCGCGAGGTCCGTGTCCGTGGCGAGCGACGTGACCTGACCGGGCGCCAGTTCGACCTCCTGCTCCTGCTCGCCCAGAGAGCCGGCCGCGTGCAGAGCCGCCAGCAGATTCTCGACGCCCTGAAGGGCGAAGAGTGGGACGCCGTCGACCGCAGCATAGACGTCCACATTTCCCGTATCCGCCAGGTCGTCGAGACCGACGCCCGCCACCCACGCCTCGTGCAAACTGTACGGGGGACCGGGTATGTCTTCACCCCACCCGCGCCCGAGCCGGCCGAGGTTCCCCGCCCGTGATCAAGCGCCGCTTGTACCTGCGCCTCTATCTCGCCTTTGTCGGCATCACCGCGATCTCGCTCCTCCTCACCGCCATTTTGGCCGGCGCCTTCCACCGACCCGCCGGTCCCATCGCCCCTTACCTCACCCCACTCGCCCGTTCGATCGATTGCCAACCTGACGGACCTTGCCAAAGCGAAGCCGCGCAACGACTGGCCCAGACCTCGAGCGAGCTGGGCATAGACATCGCCGTCTGGGATCGGCAAAGGCGGCCGCTCTTCCAGGCAAGCACGGCTCCGCTGTCAGCGCCGGCGCGGTTCTCCGCTGGCTGGCACCACACCCCCCGCGGCCCGCTGTGGCTCACCGCCATCGGCGAGGGACGCATGCTCGGCCTGCGCGAACGTGGCCACCTGGGGCCACGCGGACGGCTCTTTCCCCATATGCTCGCCGCCCTCCTGCTCGCCATGGCCATCGGGCTATATCCGCTGAGCCGCGGCATAACCCGTCGAATTGAACAATTAGCCGAAGGCGCGCGCCGCTGGAGCGAAGGCGACCTCGAGCATCGCGTGCCGGTAGCGGGGGGAGATGAAATCGCCCAGCTGGCCGCTCGCTTCAACCAGGCCGCACAGGCCATCCAGTCCTTAGTCACGCAGGAGCGTCAGATGCTAGCCAGCGCGTCGCACGAGCTACGCTCCCCGCTCGCCCGGGTACGGGTTGCCCTCGAGCTCTTGAGCGACGAAAATAGCGCGGAGCGACGCGCGGACCTGGTGGGCAAGGCCAGCAGAGACATCGCCGATCTCGACGCCCTAGTGGAGGAGCTGCTGATGGCGGCGCGCACCCAGCCCGGCGTGCCCCGCCGCGCACCGGAGCTCGTGGATCTGCGCGAGCTGGTGAGCAACGAGGCGATGCCGTATTCGGCGCAAGTGGCCGCTCCCGCTCCGCTGCTCCACCCTTGTGACCCTCGCATGGTCAGACACATGGTCAGAAACCTGCTAGAGAACGCCCGCCTCTACGGCCAAGGCTCTCCTATCCGGGCCGAGGTGCTGGAGCGAGCAACCGAGATTGTGGTTGCCGTCGAGGACAGCGGCCCTGGGGTGCCCGAGGGAGAGCGAGACCGCATCTTCGCCCCTTTCTATCGTCCTCCCGGTCCTCGTCCGCCTGGCGATACCGGCCTGGGCCTCGGCCTCGCGCTGGTTCGCCAGGTGGCCCGCTACCACGGCGGCGACGTCATCTACCTCGCCCGCGACCACGTCGGCAGCCGCTTCGAAGTCCACTTGCCCAAGCCCAAGAGCTAGGCGCCCCAGCGCGCCAACCCGCTGACCGCTGTTCAGCCACAGGTCAGGCCGCCATGGGCCCCGATCACTTGCTCGACAATCGGCCGTCGCGCGGCCGCCCCTCCCTGCGCACCGGCCTGACCAGGGCACCTTCGTCGACGTTGGTACCCACGTTGAGCGCGACGAGCTCACCTGCCTCGAGCCCGCCCAGAACGCGGGCACGCTCGCCATCATCTTCGGCGAGCTGGATCGGGCGGAAGTGCAGCCGGTTATCACCCCCGACCACCGCCACTGCAGTTGCGCCAGCCCTCATGACCAGCGCCTCGGCCGGAACCTCAATCCGGCTATCGACCGACACTCCGATCTCGGCCAACACGAAGCTCCCGGGCAGGATCTTGCCATCGCGGTTGTCCAGATCGACTTCAGTCAGCATGGTTCGCGTACCCGTGGTCAACTCCCCCGACAGCCTAGTCACGCTACCTTGCCGCGACCAACCCGGGCGCTCGGGCACCCGGATGGTGACCGGATCGCCGATCTTGACAAAAGCCGCGGTCGACTGGTCGAGGTATACGTATATCCTCAGCCGCTTAGTGTCCGCGATGGTCACCACCGGCAACGCGCCCGATTGGCCGCTGGTCGCGCTCTGGATGAGTGCCCCCGGGTCGGCAAAGCGCTCGGTGACCGTACCCGCGAAGGGCGCGCGCAGGATGCGATAGGAATCCTGATCACGCAGCGACGCTTCCACCGCGTTGGCCACGTCGGCGCCGCTCGAGGCATTTTCCACGTCTTGGACGGCTACCACTCCCGGACGCCCGAGCACCTCCATCCTATGAGCTTGCCGACGCTTGTTGGCCGCGTCGGCCCGCGCCGCCAGGAGCTGCTGCGAGAGCTCGGGCGACACTATGTTGGCCACGATCTGGCCGGCCTGGACGCTGTCGCCTTTGTCGACCCGCACCGAGCCGAGATAACCCGCGACCTTCGCGTACAAGGTGACGTTGGCGAAGGCGTGGACCTCCCCTTGCAGATGCAGCATCCGCCGGGGCGGGGTGGCCTGCGCGGGCACGACCACCACACGCAGGCCAGCCTCTTGCTCCTGCGCAAGGGCGCGCACTTCGGCCCGGTTGGCCGCGGACCGGCGGGCGCCAATGAGCAGCACGCCGGACAACGCGACCAGGAGCGAAACCGTGACCGCGAAATGCAAGCGCCGGCCAGCCGTGCCCACGCTCACGGGATTCTCCCCCCGGCCACCGCCGGCTGTTCGGATCGAGGATCCCAAGCTTCCCCGCGCGCCTCGGCCTGGAATTTCCGATCGAGCAGGTGGCGGGTGGGCAACTTCTTGCGTAGGGTCGCATAGACGGCGGGGACCAGCAGTAGCGTAACGAAGGTGGCCATGGTCAGTCCCCCGATAACCGCCCGCCCGAGCGGAGCATTTTGTTCTCCCGCTTCGCCCAGCGCCAGCGCCATCGGGATCATGCCCAGGATCATGGCCAGGGCCGTCATTAATACCGGGCGCAAGCGAATCTCCCCGGCTTCGAGCGCTGCCTCGCTGGGCGAGAGCGCAACCTCTAGACGACGGTCGTTGGCGAACGAGACGAGCAGGATCGAGTTGGACACCGCGATTCCCACCGACATGATGGTCCCCATGAAAGACTCCACGTTGAGCGTAGTATGGGTGAGTGCCAGCATCCATAAGATGCCGCTGAATGCTCCCGGAATGGCGACCATTATGATGAGCGGATCCAGCCACGATTGAAAGAGCACCACCATCAAGAAGTAGACGAGCAGAGTAGCCAGGAGCAGGCCTAGCCCCAAGCTCCGGAACGAGCTGAACATGACCTCGTTCTGCCCGCGGATGTGAATGTGGGCTCCCGGCGGCAACGGTCCCAAAGCCGCGATCTTGGCCTCGAGGTCGTGGACGATGGACCCCAGGTCGCGGCCTTCGGGGTTGGCCGCCACGTCGAGCACCCGCTGGACGGTAAAATGGCTGATCTGGTTGGGCGACTGGGCCGGAACGACATCGGCCACGCCGGACAGCGTGACCACCGGCGCCTCCTGCGCCGCCCCAGGCGAGGCGGCGACGTAGGGGGGCAGCACCGCACCGGCGCTCTCGGGAGTCACCGGAGTATTCATCAAGTCGTCGACCGAGCTCACCTTGAGCATGGGCGTCTTCACCGCCACGACGTAATTCACGTTATTGACAGGGTTGAGGAAGTACGAGGGCGCCGTCAATGACGACGACGACAGCGAGGTCAACAGGCTATTTGCCACGCCGCGCTCAGTAACCCCGACGTAGGCGGCACGTTGACGATTCACTTGGATGGCCAGGGCGGGGTAATCGAGAACCTGAGTCAGGTGCACGTCGGTCACCCCGGGCACCAGCGCCATGGCAGCCTGCAGCCGTCGAGCAATGGGCAAGGTCTGCGCGAAATCGCTGCCTTCGACCTGCACATCGATAGGCGAGGCAACCCCGAAGTTCAGCACCTGGCTGACGATGTCAGCCGGCTGAAAGTAGGCGATGGATCCGGGCATGTCCTCCGCCACCGCCCGACGAATGGCCTGCATGTACACCGAGGTCGGCCGGTGGCGCGGCTTGAGTGATACCCGCACCTCGGCGTCCATCGACCCGATGTTGTCGGTTTGCACGAAGGCGAGGTTGTACGAAATCGGAATACCGATCATGGCGTTCATCGCTTCCAGCTCCGACGGGGGAACGATGGCGCGAATCCGGTTCTCCAGCTGCTCCACCAGCCGCTCGGTTTCCTCGATACGCGTGCCCACGGGGGCGCGGAAGTGCAGCTTCATGAGGCCGCTGTCCACCTCCGGAAAGAAGTCCAGGCCCACCACAAAGGCAAGGGAGAGGCTCAGCAACATGAAGACCACCCCTGCGGCCAGCGAGAAACGGCGATGCTCGAGCACGCTGCGCAGGATCGCGACATAGAAATCTTGCAGGCGTCGAAACCCGAGGTCGCGCAGGCGGCCGCCGCGCGAGGCTAGCCGCGCCCACCATCCCGTCCTCTGGCCGTGGCCACCGCTGTGCTCGATGAGCAGGCGCGACAGGGTCGGCACCAAAGTACGCGAGAGCAAGTACGACGCCAGCATGGCAAGCACCACCGCGAGCGCCAGCGGGGTGAAGAGGAAGCGCGCGGGGCCGACCAGGAGGACCACGGGGAAGAACACAATGCAGATGGCCAATGTGGCCACTATGGCCGGTACCGCAATCTGCGACGCACCGTCGAGGATGGCCACGGTTATGGGTTTCCCCATCGCCCGGTTGCGGTGGATGTTCTCCACCTCGACCGTGGCATCGTCCACCAGCATACCGATGGCCAGAGCCAACCCGCCCAGGGTCATGATGTTTATGGTGTGGCCAGCCAGCTTCAGCCCGATGACCGCGGCAAATATGGCGAGAGGAATCGAGGTGCAGACAACGACCATGCTGCGCCAGCTGCCGAGAAACACGCCGATCATGAGGGAGACCAGCAGAGAAGAGATCAAGGCCTCGCGCAGCACGCTCCAGATTGCCCCGCGCACGAACAGGGACTGGTCGGAATCGATTTTCAGCTCCAGACCATGGGGAGCCACCGCGGAAATACCAGGCAAAGCCTCTCTGACCGCGTCGACGACCGCCAGAGTAGAGGCTTGCGCGTGCCGGAGAATCGCCAGGTAGCTGGCGCGGCGGCCGTTGACCCGAACGACGTTAGTCTGGTCGGCGAAGGCGTCGCTCACGTGCGCGATGTCGCCCAGGAGAACAGGGCGGCCATCGACGACCTTGACGGGAATGGCGGCGAACTCAGACACCGCGCTGGGGCTGCCGTTGGTCAGGACGTTGTACTCGCGGCTACCGATGCGTGCGGTGCCCGCCGGGAGGATGACGTTCGACGCCTGCAGGGCGTTGACCACATCGGCCGGCGAAAGCCCGCGTGCGGCCAACGACTTCGGATCGATGTCCACGTTGATCTGCCGCTGCTTGCCGCCAAAAGGCGCCGGCGTCGACAGGCCAGGGATGGTGAACAGGCGCACCCTGATGAAGTTGAGGCCGTAGTCGAATATGTCTTGCTCGGGCAGGCTGTCGCTCGCCATGGTGAGCTGGGCGACAGGCAAGTTCGACGCGTTGAAGCTGATCACGTTGGGCGGCTGCATGCCCGGGGGCGTTATCCGCAAAATGGTGCTCGACACCGAGCTTATCTGGGCTATGGCGCTGCCGATATCGGCTCCCGGTTGGAAGTAAACCTTCATCAGCCCGATGCCCGGGATCGATTGGGACTCGATGCGCGCTATCCCATCGACCGTGCTCGAGTAAGCGCGCTCCGAGATCAGGACAACCCGGCGCTCCATATCTTCGGCCGATAGCCCAGGGTAGTTCCATACCACCGCGACCACTGGGATATCCACGGCAGGAAAGATGTCGACCACCATCCCGCTGATCGACAGCACGCCCATGACGATGAGCAAGATGGACATCACCGCAATCGTGTACGGGCGGCGGAGGGCGAGTCTGACTATCCACATCGCGAGGTCGACTGTTTAGCAGCTTTTCACCCTGGCCAAGATCCGATATCGCCATATTGGATGCCACCTGTCCTTGGCCCGATTCTGGGCCGATATGGGCCGGTTCTGGGCGGGTTCCCTGAGGCCTCGCTAACGCGTGCGCGCAAGGTTCGCCCCTCCCCATCCCCGCTTCTTCTCGCCTTACGCAGCGGGCCATCGACGGCCAAGGTGCCCGTCGAGCGCCGGTGAGCTCTGCCTGCTATGTTTGCGCCGTGATACAAGTCGCGCCCCCACTCACTGCCGCCCCATCCACGCCAGGCCATCCTCATGTCCGCGCCGCGTGATCCCGAACGCATCTTCGACGAACAGGTCGCCACCCGCTATCGCCTCTACTCCGGCCTTTTTCTCGGCCTGCCCTATGATCTCCTCCAGCGTGTCGGACGACTATTGCCGGTGTTTGCCGAGCATTGCCGCAAGAGCTTGCAGCAAAAGCTCTCGCCCACCGAAATCGTGCGCCGGTTCTTCGCCGACAATCCCCTCCTCGGCGATGTTCCCCCCAATGACGCCCTCTTTCTTTTCCTGCAGATGGTCGAGCGGCAAATCGTCCTCTTCGATGCGCTCGAGGAGTCATCCTTCGCCCCCATGCACGATCCGGCGGGGCCGGGTAGCGTCTCGCAGGTCTTGGACGAGATCCTGCGCGATAACCGCAGCGCCGAGCTGGCTGAGATTCTCGACCAAACCGCTACGCGCATCGTCCTGACCGCGCACCCCACGCAGTTTTACCCCGACACCGTTCAGTACATCATTCAAGATCTCCGCGCCGCCCTCCACCGCAACGATCCCGCCGAGGTAGAGCGTCTGCTCCTGCAGCTGGGCAAGACCCGCTTCTCCAATCCCGAGCGCCCGAGTCCCATCGACGAAGCCCGCAGCGTCCTGCGCCCTCTCGAAGAGGTCTTCTACGACGTGCTGCCCAAGACCGTGGCCCGCATGCTCGTGGTCGCGCACGGGCGCGAGCACATGCCGCGCCAGCTGCCCAGGTGGCCCAACCTGCAGATCGGATTCTGGCCGGGCGGCGATCGGGACGGCAATCCTTTTGTCACCGCCCAAGTCACTCTGGAAGTGGCGCGCCTCCTGAAGGAGCGCGTCATCGGCCGACACTATGCTGCCGCCACCGCGCTATCGCGGCGCCTGACTTTCGCCAGTGTGCACGCACGCATGCTCACTCTGCTGGATCGCCTGCGCCTCACCTGGCTCACAGCCGCGGATCCACAGCGAAGCGCTAGCACCACGGCAGCGGGAGCTCCGCCCCTGGGCTCGGCCCAAGAGCTGCAGGGCGAGCTGCTCGAGCTGCGCCAGATCATAATGCGCGATCATCAGCGACTATTTCTGGACGAGCTCGATGATCTGATCCTCAAAGTTCATCTGTTCGGCTTTCATTTCGCCTCGATCGACCTGCGCCAGAGCAGCGATGTCTTCATGCAAACCTTGCAAGAGATCGTGGCGCAAGTGGGCCATGCCCTGCCGCTGCCGAGTTGCGAGCGTGACCTGGTCGCCCAGGCCCACCGCAGCCAGGATCTCCCCTTTGGCCTCCTCGAGGGCTTGCTCGAAAAGGAGTGGCCGCCCTTGCCTGATCTCGCCGAGCATCTGTCCCCGCTGGCCCACGACACCCTCGCCGTGCTTCGCCTCGTTCCCGCCATCCAGGCCAGCAATGGTGAGCTCGCCCTACACCGCGTCGTGATAAGCCACACCCGCGGGCCCGAGGATGTCCTAGTCGTCCTTCTGCTCGCCCGGCTGGCCGGAATGGCGCCCGCCGACGGACGCCTCGACATAGTGCCGCTCTTTGAATCGATTGACGACCTCGAGCGCTCGCACCACATCATGGCCCGCCTGTTTGCCGCGCCGATCTACCGTACCGTGCTCGACCGACGCCGCCAGCGACAAATCGTCATGGTGGGATTTTCCGACGGTACCAAGGACGGAGGATACCTGGCCGCCAACTGGAGCATATTGCGAGCCAAGCGACGCCTGACGACCCTCGGCCGAACCCAGGGCATTCGCATGGTCTTTTTCGATGGGCGAGGCGGGCCTCCCGCGCGGGGGGGCGGCAACACCCACCGTTTCTATCGGTCGCGCGACGCCAACGTGGAGCAGTGGGAAACCCAACTCACCATACAGGGCCAGACCATCAGCAGCAATTTCGGCACCTCGGACATGGCCATGTTCCACGTCGAACAACTTTTCACCGCCAACCTGGAGAACCTCCTCTCGCCCGTCCATGCCGAAGATCCGCCTGCAGAATTTCTGCCGCTCCTGGCCGAGCTCTCCGGGTGTTCCCTCTCGGCGTATCGCGAGCTACGTGATGATCCCAGCTTGCTCGACTTCCTTAACCGCGCCAGCCCCCTGCCCCTATTCGACCACTTGACCTTCGCCAGCCGTCCGGTCAGCCGAGGCGCTGGCACCAGCCTCGATCTCGACCATTTGCGGGCCATCCCCTTCGTGGCGACGTGGAGCGTGCTCAAGCTGCAAATCCCCGGATTTTACGGACTGGGCACCGCGCTCGAGCAAGTCAGCCGCGGCGGCCGCGCCCCCGAGCTGCAGCGTTTGTATCAACAGTCGCTGTTCTTCCGGACCTTGTTGGATAACGCCGCGATGAGCCTGGTCAAGTCGCGCTTCGACATCACAGCCCACTGGGAAAACGATCGCGAGCTTGGTCCTCTCTGGATCAAGATTCGCGACGAGGCCAGCCGAGTCGAAGCCAACATCCTCCGCATCTCCCGCCAACCGTGGCTCTTGGCCAACGATCCCGCCATCCGCGCCAGCATCAGGCTGCGCGAGGAGATCGTATTCCCCCTGCTGGTGATCGTGCACGATGCCTTCACTCGCTACAACGAGCATTGCCAGCGCGGCGACGCCAACACCCCCGCAGCGGTTTGCGCCCGCCAGATGGCCATCAAAGGCATCGCGGCGGTCATCAACGCCACTCGGAACGCCGCCTAGCGCTCGCTCGGAGCACCAGGCTATCGATCTTCTCCAGTTGTGCTACATCATAGCCGAGACCACAATCCCCACCCGCAGGAGCCACCCGTATGGGCAAATTGCAACGCCGACTGAACGTACCCACCCTCTTTCTCATTTTAACCGCCGTCCTTCTCTACCGTCTGAATAGCGCGCAAGCCGAGATCCGTCGCTGCCTTCAAGGACACCCGCATCAATGGCAAGATCGGTCTCACCACGAGCTTGTGGTCCAGCCTCAGCTTCGGCTTCACCTTCACCGTCAGGTACGACGAAAATCCCGCGCCCCGGCCCAATCCGCCCAACGCACCCTCGACCTTTGCCGGCTATAGTCCCACCAGCTCCTTCTACTTCGCCGACAAGGTCGACACCCTGACCGAGGCGACTCTCATCTACACCTTCTTCTAAGCGCTGAGCGAACAGCATCATTTCCAGCGATCCCGCCCTCTGGTAGAGTTTCTTCCATAATGAACACAGGGCGGCTGCTCGAGCATACTAGCCACGGCCTCGGGAGCGGCCAGCAGGCCGCATAGCCCTACACCCGCGATCGCTGCAGCCGCGCTCTTCCGCCCCTCCTCAAAAATCTGAGGGGTCGCTTGCAGGAGATCGCCAATTTTCCCTGCCGTTCTCGGAGCTGGAGCTTGGCCCTCGGATTGCTTACAGTCTGGACATGATCAAACGTTCACTGGGTTGGCTCGTCGCGGCGGTTCTACCGGCCTGCAGCGGGGGGAGCTCAGTCATACCGAAGGACAGTGCGGTGCCGGGCCAGGACGCCAGTCCCGCCCCGACGGCGCAAGTCAACCAGGTCCGCTCGGCGGAGCCACGAATCACGAACCCTTCGGTTTCATCCGATGACGCCGCGGAGCTGGCCACAGACGACCTCGCCTCTGGCATAGACATCTATGGCCAACTACGCGCGGGGAGCTCGGGCAACTTCATCTTCTCCCAGACCAGCATCTCGCTCGCGCTCGCAATGCTCTATGGCGGCGCGGCGAACAACACAGCCGCGCAGATGGCCACCGCCTTGCACTTCACGCTACCCCCAGAGCGGCTTCATCCCGCGTTCAACGCTCTGGACCTCGCGCTCATGGCGCAGCCATCGGATGCAGGCACGAACGTCTTCCAGCTCAGCATAGCGAGCTCGACCTGGGTGCAAGGGGGCTTCACCTTCTTGCCGTCATACCTCGATCTCCTGGCGGAGGACTATGGCTCCGGCCTGTTCGTCGAAGACTTCGCAAGCTCTCCCGAAACCGCACGCTCTGACATCAACACTTGGGTGTCCACCCAGACCCAACAGATGATCCCGCAGCTGTTCGACCCCGGAACCATCCTTCCGTCCGTCGTGCTCGTGCTCGCCAACGCAGTGTACTTTCACGGCGTCTGGCAGATTGCGTTCAATCCAACCAGCCCAAACGGTACGTTCCACGCATCCGCAGGAGACGTGACCGTTCCTATGATGTCAAGCAGTGTGGCCAACGCCACCCTGTGGGCTGGTGGCGGCTGGAACGCCGCCTCCCTGAGCTATGCGGGCGGCACCGTATCGATGATTTTGCTCGTTCCAGATGCTGGAACTTTCGATACTTTCGAGCAGGGGATGACCGCGGATGCCCTCGCCGCGATGCTAAATCCCGCGGCCTCCTCGGTTCAGTACAGCACCGTCAGCATGCCGCGCTTCAAGTTCGCCACCTCTTCGCCTCTGAATAGCCTTCTCAAGGCGCTGGGCATGATCGATGCGTTCGACCCGGCTCTGGCGGATTTCTCGGGCATGGACGGCGCACGCGACCTCTACGTCGGGTATGCCATTCACAAGGCGATCATCGCCGTGGACGAGACTGGCACAACCGCAGCTGCGGCGACAGGGGTTACCGTCCAAACCTTAGCTCTGGAACTGCCAGCGCTCACCGTGGACCGACCGTTCCTCTTCTTCATCCGCCACGAACCGACCGGTGCCATCCTGTTCCAGGGGCGCGTTGTCGATCCGTCGCAGGCCCAGTAGGGCCCGCTTGCCCGGCGGGTTACGAGACCCAGATCCCGCTGACCTTGCCATCCTTCATCACCAGCTTTACCAGTGCGTCGTCTTGCGCGCCCGGCGACGAGACTTTCCAGACGTAGACCACCATGCCGTTCTGCCGAAGCTGGCCAAAATATTCCATCTCATAGCCCTTCTTGAGTGCGGTCGCGTACCGCTCACACAGCTCCTCGAATTGTTGGTGGCTCAGGTGCCTCTTCAGGTTGTCATCCGCATCTGCGAGAAACGCGTCGTAGGAGTGGGCTTTAACCGCCTCGATCATTTTCACCAGAACCTTTTCTGGCCCGGGCGGAGCGGACCCGGCATGGGCGGGAGCCGCGTATGCGGCCAGGCCGACGGCCAAGAACGGGACGCACCAGAGAACGCTCAGCTTTTGCATGGACTCTTCCTCCATCTTCCTTTAGTCGGCCGGTCGAGCTTATTCCGGCGGCCGTCGCAGGGCAACTCTGCTCGGACGGAGAGAGTATTACCGCTTTGCTTCGGTTTGCAGGTGTATTGCGCGTTCTGGTCTCGAGTCTCGCTTGATCGCCCTGGCCGACTTTCGATGAGCACCGTAGGCTTGCTTGCGATGAACAAGCCGTTCGGCAACGATGACCCCGGTCTGGCGGCCTATGTCGCTCGGACCTATGCCCCCGAGGACGACGGTCTGCGCGAGATCCGGGAGCGCTCGCAGCGCGCCGGGTTGCCAGACATCCAACTCGCGGCGCTCGATGCCCGGCATCTGGAAGTGCTGGCGCGAGCTTGCGCGGCTCGCCGAGCGGTCGAGATAGGAACCCTGGGAGGCTACTCGGGCGTGTCGCTCTTGCGCGGCATGGGAAGCACTGGCGTGCTCGACACCATCGAAATCGACCCCAGCCATGCCGAGATCGCGCGCGAGAGCTTCTTCCGCGCGGGCTTTGCCGAGCGCGCTCGCATCCATGTGGGTCGCGCCGCCGAGGTCCTGCGCCGGCTGGCCCGGCATGCTCCCTTCGACCTGTGCTTCATCGATGCCGACAAGGAAGGCTACCCTGACTACCTGGCCTGGTCGGCGGACCATCTGCGCAAGGGTGGCCTCGCCGTTCTCGACAACGCGTTTCTGTTCGGACGTCTGCACGAGGAGCCGAAGGGCGAGCTCAGCGCTGCCATTGCGGCCATGCAAAAGACACACGAAATGCTTGCGCACAGCGGTTACTTCTGCGCGACCGTTCTCCCGACCGGCGAAGGGCTTGCCGTGGGGGTTAAGCTCTAATATCAGCTCTAAGATCCGGCCCGCGATACGCAGCGGTCTACTGCCTGATCTGACATGGCGCAAGTAGACACACACTCGGGATGCGGTCCGTCCTCACGACCGGCTTCACTGGCCCTGTCATCGATCATCCGGTCTCCCGGGCGGAGGCAGCTCAGCGACGGACCGGACTTTTTGGTGGAGGAGGCGAAGGCGGACGATGCCACCGAGCGTCCCAGCTCAACGGGCTGGCGTGGTAGAAGAGGCTGTCGCCTGGACTGCGCCGGGCAAGACCGCCGCGGGCTCCCGTGGTGGCCGGAAAAGGAGGTCTCCTCAAACCCATGGATGCTCGAGAGGCACGGGCGCTCGCCGAGCAATGGGTCGCCGAACTGGTAGACGGCTCGCCGGGCGAGGCGCTGGGCGCGTTCACCTACGGATCCGTCAACTGGATGTCGGACAACGATCCCGTTCCCCCCACCTCTGACCTCGATCTCGTGGTGGTGGTGCCGGAGGTCGAGCCCGCGAGGCACAGGGTCTTCAGGCGCTCCTACGGTGGCATGGCCATCGAGGCATCCTACCTTCCCCGGGCACGGTTGCTGTCGGCCGAGGCCGTTCTTGGCGACCCCTTTCTCGGGCCGAACCTCGCCTGCGCCAGGGTCCTCTCCGATCGGGAGGGCATCCTGCGCGGGCTCCAGCAGGCGATGATCCCCGAATATGGTCGCCGCCACTGGGTGCGCGAGCGCTGGCGGGCGCTGCGTGACCAGGCGCTCGCGTTGATCGCCGCATTCGAGGTGAGCGACAGCGTCGTCTACCTCAACGGCGTCGCCTGCCTCGCCGTGCGGGCGATGGCCCAAATGGCCCTCCTCGCAGATCTCCGCAACCCGACGGTCAAGAAGGCGCTGGTGGAAGTCCGCGATGTCCTGGCCGCGAATGGCTTGGCCGGTGAGCACCGAGAGCTGCTATGCCTGCTCGGGTACGACTCCCTGGACGGCGAAACTATCCTGAAGGTGGCTGCTCGCTGCCGGACCGCACTCGAGGAGGCCTGCCGCTGGCTCCGGACCCCATTCATCGGCGACAACTGCGTGAGCCTGTGCTCGCTCCCCGCCCTGGATGTCGACGCCCCAGCCTGCGCTGCGAACGGCACGGGACGCGAGATCTTCCTGTGGGTCGAGACCCTCTACGTGCACGCAATGATCGCCCTTCAGAACGACGCATCTCCAGAGATCTTGGCAGCCGCGACGAAGGTTTACCTAGCGGACATGGCCGCGATTCGATCGTCGATGCCTGCCGAGGCTCGGGAGCGGCTGCTCGCGTGCCGGCCGCACTTGCACCGGATGCTCGATGTCTGCGGCGATATCCTCGCCCACAACGTCGACGTGGTCGATTAAGGCGAGTGTCGCGCAGCTGTGTGCGGGGACATCGACGTCATCGACTTCATGTTCGCAATTGCGACGCCATTAATATCCGTTGATCCTTTCCCCGGGGTGTGTCGGCTGCCTCTGGGCTAATCCCACCTCCTTGGGACGCGCTGTGCGCGCGGCGCGCCGACGACCGTCGTCTTCGAGAACACGTTGTCCTTTGCGGCGGGCCAGGCACGTCCACATCCCCCGCTTCACCGCCTCCACGTGGAGACGACGCGGCATTCGTCGCGCCGTCGCGGCCGATCCGCTGGACGGCGGAGCCAGAGGGCGCCATCGAGCTGGCGTGGGCACGGACGTTTTGAGGGCAACCCTTGACGGAAAGGAAGTTTTCGCTTAGACACATGGTCCCTCTGCGGGCGTAACTCAGTGGCAGAGTGTCACCTTGCCAAGGTGAACGTCGAGGGTTCAAGTCCCTTCGCCCGCTCTCCTAACCCCTGGTAACTCCAGGGGTTCATGAATGGCCATTCCTCTGCCCGCAGAACGAAACCACAGACGAGACTCGCCGGCGGCGCAGATAATCAAGGCTTCCAGGCGTCCAGTAGCCTCCGCGCGAGGACCTCGCAGGAGAGGGCGATGGCAACCTGGTCCTCGAGCCCAACACTGGCACGGGCCGCCATCTGCGCGCCGATGTTGCGGCGATCGCCGAAGAGCTCCTCGAGGAACCCCCTCGCCTGGAGCGTGACCTCTCCGGCAAGGCGGTGCGCGGCGAGCTTTTTCAACGTCGCCGCGAGGCGAGCGGTCTCGGCGAAGCGCAGCAGTCGTAAGGTGTCGAGGCCATCCTTGTCCTGAAGACGGGTGGGCGCGTCCTTGCGCTCGGCGATCTTGTGGAGCTTCGAGACCATCAACGCGGCGACTCCAGCCACGGAGACGTCGCAGGATCGCGGATTGGCCGCGTCGAGGGAGGCCAGTCGAACCCTGGCGTGGTCCACGAGCGCAGCCTCGAGCCCCGTCGCCTTGCGCGCGGCCTCGGTCCCATGGACGCCAAGACGCGCGCCACGCCGACCCGACCCTCCGAGGGTGGCTGGCACGAGGAGGTCGATCTGGACTTCGGTCACGCTCCAAGTGCCCGGGCGCACGGTCAGCGCAAAGCCTGCGGCCTCCAGCGTCGCCGCGAGCGCGGGCTCGTCGTCGAGCTCTCTCGGGTCGATGGCCAGATCTCCATCGGTCGTGTAGGGGGAGACCGCCAGGTCGCCCTCGCCGACGTGCAGATAGATGGCCTGCGCGCCGACCAGCACCACTGCCTTGCGCTGCCTGCCGAGGGCCTCGAGCGCGTCGAGCAGGACCCGGCGCGCTGCCACGTACTCAGGGTCGGGCGCTCTGGCGCCAGGCATGCTCGCTTCCCTTCATCTTCTCGATAAGCGCTTCCGCTTCCTGCGGACCACGTCCGGGGCTTGTCATGAGATTCTGCGACGACCTGACTGGACGCCGCCGCGATGATGGAGACCGGCGGTTGGGCTGCGCCGAACGGCTTCGTCTGGGTTCGCTCGAAGACCACCTCGTCGTACGGCTCCAGCAACCACACGTTGGCGCCGGTCTCGGTAGGAACCAGTTCGAGTGTCTGCGCAGCCTTCTCGGCGTTCTCCACATAGACCATCGCGAGCCGCGCGGGTGCAACAACGCCGGTGGCCGCGAGCGATCCGGTGACTGCGTAGCGACCGAGCGTCCGCAGACTCGAGGCCAGCGCAACGAGCCCACGAGGCTCCAAGTGCGAGCTCATCGCGTTGGATCCCGTGACGCTATAGTCGGTCACCCACCGCTTGATGAGCGCCGGCCAGTCGACCGCTGTGACCACCTTCTTCTGGTCGCGCGTGAGAAGCGCTTCTTCCTCGAGGAAGCTAACGACCCGGGACACCGTGCCGAGAGGGGTCACCGAGCATTCCGCAAGGGTCCGTACTCCGAATGGCGGCTCGAAGTCGCAGAGTGCTCGCACGACGCGCGCCGCCGCTGCCCCCTTGAGACTTCGCAGTGGGCGAGGTTGGCGGTCCGGATCTCGGTCGGCCCCCTGGCTCCCGACGAACACCGCGGGGTCGGAGGTGACGACGCGTAGATTGCCAGTCGCGTCCGCGTAGCTTGCACCTGCGTTGGCGATCAGCTCCCGAGTCCGAGGGCTCAGGAACGGTGCACTGAGGAGCAGCGTGGCTGGCGGTGCCTGCCGCACCAGGTAGCTGACATCCTTCGGGCTCAGCACGCTGCGCGAGATCAGCGTGAGCGAGGCCTGCCGGCCGTCCGAGGCCTTGAGCGATAGCTGCTCTTCGTGGCGCTCTCCCGGACGCAACTCTACCGACCAGCCCGGCGGCAAGCGCTGGCGGAGTATCTCCACCAGCGAGCGCTTGAACTGTGTTCCGCGCTTTGTGTTGTTCCGCATGATGTGGAACATGACATATTCAGGAACGCCTGACAAGCCCCGCCCGGTGACGGGCGGCCATCAGCTCCAGGATGGCCATGCGGTCGCTGGGTGAGTTGTGGTGGCGTCGGTGCGGTGCCAAAGAGGCCATGCGGGCATCCTTGATGCGGATCTCCTCTCGGAGCTGAAGTCCCTGCACGGCGATTCGGGTCACGTCTCGGGTCACGCGCCTAATGCGACAACATGGGTGCCAATGAGACAGCGTGGAACACTCGACCCTTGTTGTTTCGCGGATTTGCCAATGATCTCGCTAAGGCAATTTACTTTGCCAAGGTGAACGTCGAGGGTTAAAGTCCCTTCGCCCGCTCTACGGAAGCCAAGGAAATCCTTGGCTTTTTTCTTTTCTGGGGATTCGCCGTGGTGTGGAAGGTGGGTTTGCATAACCACCTGCATAACCACTTTTCGCTAACTAGGAGGCCGCTAGGACCTCGGTTCTGTCCACCTTGCCGCCCGCCTCCACCGTGACCGTCTCCCCGCCTGCCTGCCGCGGCAGGATGAGCGCCACGACCTTCCCAAGCCCGGTCCGGACCTCGTCCCCGCTCACGCTGCTGTAGTGCTCCTGCATGGTCGTGGTCGCGTGGCCAGAGATCGCCCGCACCACGAAGTCATGGACCTGCGCCGACCGCCCGAGGTCTTGGAACGTTCGCCGCATGAACCGCGGCGAAAGCGTTTTGCCGATCTCGGCCTTCTCGGCGATGCCGTCGTCGCCTCGGCTCGCAGACCCTCCCCCACATCGAGGCGGGCAAGAGCACGCTCGTGCCACTCGAAGAGGCTATCCTGCAGCGCGGAGCGGATTCCAGCGCGACCGAAAATGACGCCAGCGCGGACGTAAAGATCGGCATCGTCAGCGACATCCACGGTGATTTCGACTCGCTTGACCGGGCCATCGGCTGGTTTCGGTGGATGGAAATTGAAAGAATCCTCTGCCCGGGCGACCTGCTCGACATCGAGCCCTTCGGCGAGGAGGTTGTCCAGCGGATCAAGGCCGAGAATGCCATCTGTATTCGGGGCAACCACGAGCGGTGGGCGCTGGAGCGCCGGCGGCGCAAGCCAGACTTGCGCAAGAGCGGTATGCAGGCGTGTGAGCTCTCCGACCTGGCCGGCGGTGACACAGAGCTTTCACACGAGGCCCTGCAGTGGCTGGCTGCTGGCCCAAAAGCCGTGGATCGTTCCCATTCCCGGTACCACGAAGCTGGCGCGCCTCGAAGAGAACCTCGGCGGCGCGGTGGTCAAGCTTACCTCCGAGGATCTGCGCGAGATCGACAGCGCAGCTTCCAAGATCACCTTACAAGGGGCGCGCTACCCGGAGAAGTTAGATCAATTGACTGGCCGCTGATCAGGTCCGGAGATCCGACCGCCATGCTCAACGCTTCCACCATCGTCGCTTGCACTCGGAGGGGTCGCCCTATTACCGCCGCCGTGCTGGCGCTGGTCTGGTTCCCGACATCGGCGCTCGCCGCCGACGCAAGGCCCGACTTCGCCGGCAAGCTTCCTTCACACATCGCCGCATGGAGCAGCCCAGCGACGTGGTCGGTATCAAAACCAATCGCTGGACATATTGAACCGGCCCGGGATCTCCGGAGGCTTGGTTCCGTGAGTCCGGCCACCGCGACCGGGTGCTCGTGACGATAGTACATCTGCTCGAGCTCGAACGGGGGCAAATAGCCGAGGGGCTCAAGGATGCGGCGACGAGGGGTTTCATCACCCGCCACGATATCCGCCAATGCGGATTAGCTCGGTGAGGACGTACACCCCTGTTGATGGGTTGCGATTCGGCTCGTCCATGGCCTCCGCCTTCTTCTGAAGGGATTGCGCCCGCGCAACGGCGTTCGCATACCCCGCCTTCATCTTGTAGAAATCCAGCACCTTGTCGTACCTGGGCATATGCTCCCTGAGCGCCCGCTGAGCCTCGCGGCGATGAATCTGTTCGCTCTGTTCTCGGAAGTGGACAAGTGCCCACAGCTCGATACATGGGTTGGACAGGGCCACCTTCACTCCTGACTTCTTGGCTAGCTCCAGAGCCTCGTCCAGGTGTGGATGCTCGTCAACGTCGAACACGCACCACACATCGTCGTACTTGAGGTCGTCGTCTCGAGTCTGTTTGGCCTTTTCGCTAGCCTGGCCATCGAGGTCGATGGCGCGATTCACGGCGGTCAGCGGCACGCCAGCCTGCTTGTCAATGTTGATGTGGACAAGCGGGTTCCGGAATTCGTGCTGAAGTGCCTTGAAGTACTCCGGCTCGGTGACCTTCCCCTCGCACACCACGAGGATCCGGTGCTTGGGCTCGCGCTTGGCCGGATTCCGACCGATGTGCCGCTCCCTGTCCCGAAATCGCCTCTCCATCTACGTGGCGCCGTTTTCGATCTTCGTGGCCAAGTCCAGCGCCCCGACGAATGGGATCGCACCATACCGGCCCTGTAAATACCCACGCTGCAAGTTTTCCGTCGGACGCGGCTTGAAGTCCGTGAGCGGGTAGAGATGGGTTGCACCATCGCGATCCTTCTCCGTCAGCCACACCTGATCGCGGCCCAACGGCGGACGATCGTTCAGCAGGTTGCCGAGCAGGGTCGATTCGTGCGTGTTGAACAAGAGCTGGGCCCCCCGGGGATTCCTGGCGGGGTCCTGGAAGAGCTGAACGATCGCCAAGGCCAACGTGGGATGTAGCGAATTCAGCTCGTCGACAGCCAGCAAACCCCCTTCTTCGAGGATGTGCAGGAGGTGGGGCAACACACTCACGAGAACCTGTGTGCCGGTCGATTCCTGCTCAAGCTCGAACCAAACCCGCCCGAGGCTCGATTTGTTCTCATGGGCGAACGTGAGCCGCGGACGCCGAGGGTTGGTATCACCTTGATGTCCTCGACTCCCGGGGTACCGATCCTCTTCCACCATAAAATCGTCAATGCCCAGATCGGACGAACTGAGAAGGGAACGCACTTGGGCTCGACGACGATCGAGCTCCGGCAGGATATTGGGCAAGGTCAGATTCTTCTCGCTGAACTGTTCCCACCATCGGGAAGCTTTTCGCAGTCGCAGATCCATCGCCGTTGAGCCCGAGAAGCCCAACACGCGCAGGCGCTTCGAGAACCATTGATAGATCGGCGTGAGCTGTGGGTGGTTGTTCTGGGCGGCCGCAGATAGAAAGAGACTGTTCGGTCGGGTAAGAGCCTCGATGGCCTTGTTCTCACCGGTCAGGTTTCGCCCGAAATCGAACCTTTGCCCGTCGCGGGAATACCATTCCTGTTTCCGTCCGGAGGGCCCCCATGCATTCAACCACTCCTCAACCACATCGTTATCGCTGACCGCGAAGCCAAACTCGTAGCGGGATCCGCTCACCATCATTTGGACCGCGAACATCGAGGGCCCGCTTCCGTCGGCGCCCAGCAGGTGCGGCTGTCGTGGAATCCCCGAATCGGGCTGCCAGACCGTCTGGGAGAAGGCAACGGTCTTCGCCATGAACGCAAGGGCATCCAGCACGTTCGACTTTCCTGAGGCGTTGGCGCCATAGATCGCTGCCACCGGCAGAAGACTCTCGCTCAGGCCGTCAGGATGTATCAGCCCTGGCTGACCTTCGCTCGCGGCCACGAGCGAAATGATTTGCTCATCGCGCAACGAGCGATGGTTCTGGGTACGAAGCTCGACTAGCTGGCCATCCACGCGCATAGCTTATGCGGTTTGGATGCCAAATGCGACAAACTTGTGCATAGATGAATGCTAAATAGCCAGTGGACATCGGCCAGGAGCCGAGGGCGGAGCAGCGCTCTGGAGAACAGGGACATGGTCGACGTGTTCGCGGACAAACTAACACCCGCCGAGGAGCGCACACTGATGGCCTTCGCCAGCGAGCGGTTGGCGCAGGGCATGCTTGTGTGCCTGAGGTTTGCCATGGGAACGTCCGCCGCATACGGACGGGATTTGGACCGGAGTCAATAGCGCTCTGGGCCAGTGTCACTGGGCGTAATCCTTCGCCTCCGATGACGCGAGGTTCGATGGACTGCCGCGCCCACATTGCGCTCGCAATGCGCAATAAAATTCGCCGCGGGCCGAGCTCGCGTCTATTCACCGCGTGAGCCTCCCTGCACGGCGATTCGGGTCACGTCTCGGGTCACGCGCCTAGTGCGACAACATGGGTACAAATGAGACAGCGTGGAACACTCGACCCTTGTTGTTTCGCGGACTTACCAATGATTTCGCTAAGGCAATTTACTTTGCCAAGGTGAACGTCGAGGGTTCTTTGGCGACGAGTAGCTCATTAAGGTGGGCCGGAAAGGCCACCCATGGCCTCGCGCAGCTCCAACGAGGCGAGCGCTACCTGCCCAGTACGGCGTCGTAGCGTTCCTTAAGTACACCCGCGTGGTGTTGCGCGTGGCCGACCAGGATGTAGGCCAAGCCGCGCGTCGAGATGGGGTTCTGGTTGACGGTGCCCGTCCGCAGCCAAGCATCCTGGTCCATGTGGTCGAAGAGGGCGATGTTGGCCTGTCTTACCGTGGCCAGCTCGTCGAGGAGCTCGCCGAGCACGCAGCTCTCGTGCCCGGCCAGACTTGCGTACCCGTTCTCGTCGAAGCTGGGGAGCGACGTGGTTTCGCCGCGCGCGATGCACAGAGCTCGGTAGAGATCGCCCGCACCACGAAGTCATGGCGATCGTGCTGTGTCCGACCCTGGCCGCGCCCCTATTGCGCCGCGCACGACTGATCCGTCAATGTCCAACCCGATGCACTACACGAGTAGACCATGTAGTCCGACCCGCAAGTAGACTGCCCGCAAGCCACGGTGATGGCAGCCCCGCCGGGAGCCTGGCCGTTGCACTCACAGGCCGGTGGCGGCGAAGCGCACGACTGGCCCGTCGACGTCCAGCCCGAGGCGCTGCACGTGTAGGTATTGTAGTCAGACCCGCACGCCGACTGCCCACACGCCACGGTGATCGCGGCACCACCGGGGCCATTGCCATTGCATGCGCAGGCACCGGTGCCGCATGACTGGCCAGTCGAGGTAAAGCCAGACGCGCTGCACGCGTAGATGTTATAGTCCGACCCGCAGGTCGACTCTCCACAAGCCACCGTCACCGCGACACCGCCAGGTCCCGTCCCGCTACACTGGCAAGGCACTGGTGGCGCGCACGACTGGCCGGTCGGCTCGAGACCAGAAGCGCTGCACGCACACATATTGTAGTCTGACCCGCAAGTCGTTTGGCCGCAGGCCACGGTGATTGCGGTCCCACCAGGTCCAGCGCCACTGCACTGACAAGGCGGCGTGCACGACTGGTTGGTAAGTGTGAAGCCCGAGGCGTTGCACGAATACATGTTGTAGTCAGCCCCGCAAGTCGTCTGGCCACAAGCCACGGCAATGGGGACTTTGCCTGGCCCATTTCCGCTGCAAAGGCAGGGCTGGCCCGCGATCAGCACGAACGCATCGGAGACTGACAGCCCCGTCGCCGAGCTGGTCGCATTACCGTTACGATAGCTGCGGTGTTGGCGGCCGGCTGAGTCGCGGACGAAAAGGTCGCGGCAGAGGTCCAGCGCGATGGATCGAGACCGAGCGCTGCGGGCGTGGTCGCTGTGGGGGCGGGGCCAAAGGTCGCCGTCCACACGTAGGTCAAGGTTCCACCCGCCGGATCGTTCGCCCCCACGGCCATGCCTACGACCGTACCGGCCACGAAGCTATCCCGCGTCTGATAGTCGAGCGTGATGACCGGGGCCACCTTTACCACCACCGGTTGGACAGCCAGGGTGGCCCGCGTGGGTTCACGCATGGAGGTCGCAGCGCGGTTCTGGCAGATTCCACGCAAGTAGAGCACCGAACAGTTTGAAACCTCAATGATCACGCGGCCCTGCTTTGGACCAAGACATCATGGAGCTTTCCGCAAGAGAACCAACTCGTCTCCGCAAACAAAGGGCCTCGGTGCGGTCGGCATCGTTGCCGACGACGTCAACGTGACCATGTCTGGCATTCCCTGCGCTCCCAGCTCCGGGCTGTGAAGCACGACACGCCAAGGTTCCGCGGCGGCGTCGCGGCGCTTCTTCCTCGAGGAAGCTAACGACCCGGGACACCGTTCCGAGAGGGGTCACTGAGCATTCCGCAAGGGTCCGTACTCCGAATGGCGGGTCGAAGTCGCAGAGTGCTCGCACGACGCGCGCCGCCGCTGCCCCCTTGAGACCGGTCTGCCCGCCAGGTTCTTCCACTGCAATTTCGTCGTTACCAACGGGACCGCCAAAGCCGATTGCTCGCGGTGCGGCTGCATGGTCCCCTTCTATTTGCACTCGCTCGTCCACGGACGGTCGCCTGGATCGCGGCCGCCCTAGGCGTCGCTCGGCCCGCGCGGACTCGGGATGGCTTTGGGCGACGGCGTGGGGGTCACCCATAGGGGCAGCTACGCGGGAAGGATCGAGGGCGATGGGCTTCCTTCGCGATGCAGTCGAGTAGCTGCCTCTATGGGCATAGATTCAGCTCGCAGGCGCATTCATGACACCTCGCGAGCTCCCGTAACGCGCGAGGCACGGCACAGGCGGTGGAATTTTGTAGCTTGACGAATGGCGACGGTCGGGAGTGGTGTAGGAGGATTCCTAGATGGCCGAGATCCCGCCGCTTTCTGAGATTCCTTTGCAGGAGCAGCAGCCTGCCCAGGTCGGAGCGTTGCGGGGCGTGACCACGGACCGAAGAAGAAGACGCTGCGCTCCCCGGCCGCGTCCCCGCGGCACTGCAACTGGATCCATATCTCGACGTCGGGCCCTTGCCTCCGCGCTACCTCCACTGCTCGGCTTTCTGGCTTGTGCGCCAGCCCAAGCCCTTGCTCGACCTAGAGCCACGCTTTCGATAGTCGGCACGAGCGATTTGCACGGACACCTGGCAGCGCTGCCCTGGTTTTCGGGGTATCTGCGCAACTTGCGAGCAGCCAGACGCGAAGGGGCGGTTATCGTGCTCGATGCCGGCGACATGTTCCAGGGTACGCTAGAGTCCAACATCTTCGAGGGCGCTCCTGTCGTTGACGCCTATAATGCCATGGGTTATAGCGCGGCGGCCATCGGCAATCACGAATTCGATTTCGGGCCGGTGGGCCCGGCCCCGTCCCCGGCCGAGCCCGGCGATGATCCGCAGGGCGCGCTCAAGGCCAGGGCCAGGCAGGCACACTTTCCCTTCCTGGCCGCCAATGTCGTCGTGCACGGCTCACACAGAGCCTTGCCTTGGCGAAATGTGCACCCATCGACGATGATCAGCTCTGACGGGATCAAAGTGGGCATAGTGGGTGTGGTGACCCGCTCAGCCGCGACCTCCACCTTGCCGGCGAACGTGGCTGGCCTCGACTTCTTGCCTCTCGCCCCGAGCATTGCGCGTGAGTCCCGCAGGCTGCGTGCCCATGGCGCCAAGGTGGTGGTGGCGGTGGCCCACGAAGGGGGCGCCTGCGCGAGCTTTACCAACCCAGACGCATTGGATTCCTGCGACGCCAACAGCGAGATCTTCGCGGTCGCTCTCCGTCTGCCCAAAGGGAGCGTCGACGTCATCGTCGCGGGGCACACTCACCAGGGAATCGCACACCGGGTGGCCGGGATTCCCGTCATAGAGTCGTACGCCAATGGGCGCGCCTTTGGCCGCGTGGACCTGACCGTAGAACGCGCGACAGGCAAGGTCGTCGCGTCTGCCCTAACAGCGCCGCACGAGATCTGCCCGTCTAATCGTCTCGACGATTGTCAGCCGGGCAAGTATCTTGACCGTCCGGTCGAGATGGACCAGCAGCTCGCGGCGTTGCTCGCGCCGGCTCTTGCGGCCGCCCATCGCAAAGGGGAGGAGCGCCTCGGCATAGAGGTGGCGCGGCCGATACCACAAAAGCGATCGGAAGAGAGCGCGCTCGGCGACCTGCTCACGGACCTGATGCGCGCCGAGATTCCTGGCAGTGACCTCGCCATCCTCAACGGAGGCTACATGCGCACCGGGCTTGCGGCCGGCGAGCTCACCTATGGGGAGCTCTATGAAGCCATTCCGTTCGACAACGCCTTCGCGACCGCAAGGATCCCGGCCGGGGAACTCCGTGTTCGCTTGGCCCGCAGCCTGGAGAACAGCGGATCGCTCGTTTCGTTGTCAGGCTTGAAAGTGCGAGCGCGTTGTCAGGGCAAGGCTGTCGAGGTCACCTTGAGCCGTGCCGACGGATCACCCATCCCCGACGACGCCGTGCTGAAGCTGGTCACTACTGACTTCCTTGCCACCGGCGGTGACGGCTTCTTTGCCGGCGCCGATCTCAAGTTCGAAATCGGGCTGCCCGTCCGCGACCGACTGGCGGCCGCGCTTCGCGGCCGCGGCGGCAAGCTCGTGCCCGACGAGCTCTACGACCCTGCTCGCCCGCGCTTGCAACTCCCAGCCCAGGTGCCGATTCGGTGTGACCGCGACCGATAGCCGAGCTGTTAACCAGAACCCCATGCTGGCTGGAAAGAAAGCGGGACCGGGAAAGGAGGTGCCGAAAATTCGGTGGACCCGCGTCAGGACTCAAATCACGAAATCACGGTGGCTCGGCGTCGCTCGGGGAAAATTCTTCGACTGGCGCTGCGCCTAACAGCCAGAGAGCTCCCTTTTGACCCTGGCACCACGCCGCGGCTTCGTCTTCGCTGACATGATTCCGGCGTAGATGGTCGTGTGATCCGATCACCCGCGACCCTGGCCCCATGACGAAACGGAACCTCGCGGGTGAGGGAGTGCGCCTTGCCGTGAAACTGGAGCGCGCCGTGGTATGCGACCACGGCATCTGGGGCGGCGTTGCTTGCCAAGAGGTAAGAGTCGACCACCGCGTCGTCCTGGCTCTGACCGCGAGGCACTACCGCGTACAGTCCTCGGCGCACACGCAGGAGGTTTCCCGCGCGGACGTGCTGCTTCACTGCCGCCAAGCTGGACTCCGGCTTGAGTGTCTGCCCCGCCTGGTGCGCGGCAGCGAACTCCTCGAAGCGGAAGACTGGATGCGAGGCGAAGTAGTCGAGCGGCTTCATGGCTGTTGCCGTTTCATACCCTAACGGCACTATAATATATCTGTTACGGAGAGCATTGGCAACTACATCTCCATCATAGTTGCCGATGACACCCATAACAGCAGCAAACGCATGTCGTTGTAGCGCAAAACGGCAAGTGCGGCATCTGACGACAAGGTAGCTTCATCGGTCAAGCGGGCCTGCTTGGCCTCGCGCAGCTCCAACGAGGCGAACGCTACCTGCCCAGTACGGCGGCGTAGCGTTCCTTAAGTACACCCGCGTGGTGTTGCGCGTGGCCGACCAGGATGTAGGCCAAGCCGCGCGTCGAGACGGGGTTCTGGTTGACGGTGCCCGTCCGCAGCCAAGCATCCTGGTCCATGTGGTCGAAGAGGGCGATGTTGCGCACACGTTCACCCGTCAGATCTCCAGCCCCTGCAACCACGGCAGCGCCTGGCGGACGGAGAGACCTTCCTGCTCGTTCTCCACGCGGAGATCACCCACGAGCTGCACGCCAGGCACGCTGTACCGATCGTGGAAGTAGTGCAATCCTGCGCTGAGAGAACGATCACTCGCTTTGACCTCGACCATAAGCACGGGCCGTCCGCTCTCGACCGTGACGAAATCAACCTCTTTGCCTTCCTTGGTCCGCAGGTAGTCGAGCGAACGCCGTTTGCCGTCGCGATCCTCGAGATAGAAGAGGCTCTTCTGCAGACATACCGCCACAAGATTTTCCAGGCGTTGCCCTTGGTCGCCCTTCACCAGTCCGGTGTCGTATAAGTAGAGCTTCGGTTGTCGCCGGAGCGAACGCACAATCGAGCTCGTGTAGGGCTGCACGCAAAAGACGATGTAGAGCGCCTCCAGGATTTCGATGTAGCGTTTGACCGTGTTCGGCGCGATGCCGAGGTCCTCGGCCAGGCTCTGGTAGCTGAGCGGCGACGCAACCCGCTCGCGTAGGAGGTCGACCAAAAGCGAGATGGCGCGCAGCTCGTGGACATTTTCGAAGTTGAGAATGTCCTCGCGAATCAGGCCATCGAGATACTGACGCCGCCACCGTCCCACATCGCGCGGATCCTCGGCTAGGAATGGTTCGGGGAAGCCACCGCTATCGAGGAACTGTTCGAGCCCGGCGGCGATGCCCGCTCGGGTGGCCTCGGCCGGTGAGACCGGCTGCAAACGGTGCAGGAAGTATCTGCCTGCTAGGCTGTCGCCCGATTGACGGAAAGTCTCGAGCCGTGCGCTGCCTGTAACCAGGATGCGGAGCTGCGGTCGTCGTGTGTCGTAGATCCCTTTCAGGTAGTTTTTCCAGCGGGGCAACTTGTGAAGCTCATCGAGGATCAGCAGATCCGTGTCCCCGCTCCACGCCTCGTCCTTGATCACCGCGCGGTCCTGGGCATTGTCGTAGTTGAGGTAACGTGGCGCGCGGAAACCCGCCATCAGCGCCCGGGCCAAATATGACTTGCCCACCTGCCTGGGCCCCGACAGGAGCACCATCTTCTTGTCGAGATCGCTACGAATGGCCTGGGCTTGAGCTCGTTCCACGTCCCGACCATTCTGCAATGAAATGCGGATTGGTCAAGACCAATCCGTAAACTGCTGCTGATCGGAAGCTCAGCCTGACCTGTCCGCCGCAAAAACTCCGTACGGGCCATGAAATGCCACGATTGCGCGAGTGAGCGCAGGTTTCCGCAGCTGGCCGGGATGGCCCCCCCGGGAAAGCCGTCTCCTCCCGGTCGTCGGTTCCGGGGCGCGCTGCTGCCAGGTGCGCTCACGCTCCGAATCCTGGCGTCCCCTGGTACCCTGGCGCCATGCTTCGTGAAGTCGTCCAAGCCTTGCCCGGTGCGCTTCGTGACGAGATGCATCGCGCAATCGGAGTCGCCATGAAGAAACCGAGACCATCCTGGAAGAAATACAAAATTGGCTTTTCCGAAATTCAGCTCACCATCATCGATGACCCTGGAATCGAGTGGATCTGGGTCTTCGCGGGGATCCGCAAGAAGGCTCTGCGGTGAGAAAAGCCCGTCAGGCGTATAAGACATCGACGGCTTGGCCAGGCTTTGGCCAGGCCTAGCCCTGGCGGTCAGCGGTCCTATCTATTTGCTGCGGGGTGTCTGGCTGAGCGTGCGCTCGGCCTGCCCTTGCATGCCACCAGTTTGCGTGTCACATACTGAACCTCATGGTTCAGTATGCGCACACCCGCCTCGATGCCTCGTTCGCCGCGCTCTCGGATGCCACGCGACGGGGCGTTCTGGAGCAGCTCGGATGTTCCGACGCTTCGATCACAGACCTTGCCGAGAGGTTCCACATGACCCTCACGGGCATGAAGAAGCACGTCGGCGTCTTGGAGCAGGCCGGGCTCGTCACCACAAAGAAGGTCGGGCGCGTGCGGACCTGCAAGCTCGGCAAGCGCCGATTGGAGGAAGAGACCGCATGGCTCGAGAGGTACCGCCAGTTCTGGGACTTACGTTTCGACGAGCTGGACAAGGTTGTCGAAGAACTGACACGGAAGGAGAAAATCGATGGACGCAAAAAGAGAGCATGAGCCCACTTCCACCAAGAACCGTACAACGGTGGAACGGAAGTCCGACCGCGAGCTAGTCATCACACGAACCATCAACGGCCCGGCGCGCATCGTGTTCGAGGCGTTTACCAAGCCCGACCTGCTCAAGCAGTGGTGGGCGCCGAAGTCGACTGGCGTGTCCCTGCTTTCCTGCGAGGCGGATGTTCGTGTCGGGGGCAGGTACCGTTTGGTTTTCGGCCACGAGGCCTCCCCAAAGCCAATGGAATTCTTCGGTAGGTACCTCGAAGTAACACCGTATTCGCGCCTCGTCTGGACCAATGACGAAGGTGAGGACGGTGGGGCCGTGACCACGGTGACCTTCGAGGAGAAGGCTGGCAAGACCCTGCTGGTCATGCATGACCTCTATCCCTCGAAGGAAGCTCTCGACGGCTCCCTCGCCGGGATGGAGGGTGGGATGTCCGAGACCCTCGAGCAGCTAGACGAGTTTGTCGTCACCCTGGGCGCCAGCAGCCCTCACTGGGGTTGACCCGATTTGGTGGACGGTTTCGTTACGCTGCTTTCTTGTTCACGGAATGTATCAGCTCGAATTCGATTGGGCTGTTGTAGTTGAGCGCCGAATGGCGACGATGGAGGTTGTAGAACCCGTCGATGTACTCGGCAATGGAAATGTTGGCGGCTTCCCAGCTTTCGAGGATCGCGGAAATCGATGCCTTGGGCGCCAGCGGGTCATGGCTGTACCGGTCGACTCCCCAGCACACGACGCTGCCATCCACTCAGATTCCGAATTCCTCGAAGCCACCTGCCTGATCGAGGTGTATGAGCCACTCGGCGGATAGAGTAGTAGCTCCTGGTCGGTCTCAAGGCCGATCGAAGCGCCCGTGATTTGTTGAATCAGCCGGGTGCTCTCGGTCATCCCAAGGGCAGCGGAGAGCCTCGGATGGCAAATGCATCTATCGCTTTGGGCACAGCCCTGATTCTGCTTGGAGCTGGAGGCTTATTCGCCACCGGCGCAGAGCACCCTACGGAACTGCTTCCGGCCGCGGCGGGTGTTCTTCTGATCGTCTTTGGGTTGCTGGCGCGCAACCCGAAGTTGCGCATGCACGCCATGCATGGGGCAGCCCTGATTGGCCTGCTGGGCTTGGCCGGCTCGGTCAGCGGCATCGTTCAGTTCATCAAGATGGTCGGCGGCGAGACCGTTCTACGGCCCGCGGCCGCAGTATCGCGCTCGATCATGGCAGTGCTGTGCCCGGGAACGTTCGTGCTGGACCGGGCCTGCGTCGTGCGTCTTGCGCAAGTGGAACCAGACTACATGAAGCGACTGGAACCGGCGGTTATCCTCGACGCGTTGCTAGCGGTGCGGTCATGAGGCCCTCGTCGCGTTCGGGTGCGCTCGTGCTGGCGATTTCTGCCGTAGCGGGCTGCTCGAAGACGTCGAGCGGCACGGCGTCGGTACCGGCCGCGAGCGCCTCGTCCATGGTGGGCGCTCCATCGGCCACGATGGCCGCGTCGACCTCCCCCTCCGCAAAACCCGCGGCACCCACGATGCTGCCCTACACCGATCCGCCCGCCGATCGGATAGGGGTGCTCGCACCCGGTACCGGGATCCCGATCGGACAGAAGGTGCCCGATGTCCACGCTCGCGATCTCGACGGCAAGGACGTGTCGCTGTCGTCGCTCTACTCGAAGGGTCCCATCCTGCTCGCGTTCTACCGGGGCGGCTGGTGCCCCTACTGCAGCTCGGAGAACCACGCGCTCGCAACCGCGTTTCCCGAGTACCAGAAGCGCGGAGTCACGCCAGTGACGGTCAGCGTTGACAAGCCGGACGCCGAGGCGAAAACCAAGGCCACATACGCCATCCCGTTCCCGGTGCTCAGCGACAGCGACGCCACGATGATCGAGGCGTTCCACGTCGTCAACAAGGTCGGTGACCAGACGCTCGCGAAGATGAAGGGTTTCGGCGTGGACCTGGAGAGCTATTCGGGCAAGACGCACCACGAGATCGCGATCCCGTCGCTCTTCCTCATCGATCGCACGGGTGTGGTACGTTGGGCCCACTCCGACCCGGATATCAAGGTCCGGCCGAGCACGGCGCAGATTCTCGCGGCGATCGACGCGACGAAGCTCGCGAGCAAGTGACGCTGGCCACCACGCCAGCGTGACCACCACCGAGCCCTTCACGACACCGGCGTGAATGCCCCTGCGCGGGGCGTCGCGTCGTGCACCCACCGACGGCGCCCGGTCTCGCGCTCTGCTCAGGCGCCGACGGCGTACTCGTGGTGGAGCCCACCGAGCACGGGCCTGCTCCGCACGCGATTCACGCAGGTCAGGCTTTCCCGGCAATCCGGGCGAGGGCACCGAGAAAGGCTCGCAGATCGGTCGGGCCTTCGACTGCGGCCGCAAACACGCGGCCCATGTCGAGCGCCTCGTAGGCATGCGCAACAACGTTGCGAAAACCCGCTGCGCGAGTCAGGCGCTCCGCGAGTGCACCTTCAATCACTTGTGCGTCGGCGAGTTTTCCAAAGGCGTCACCGTAGTTCGCGGGCGCTCCCAGCCCCATTTGCACGCAACTTGAAACCGCAAGATCGATGACCACCTGGACCGCTTGCCACAGGTGCAGGATTACAGCATCCGAAGTGTCGGTCATGGGCTGGAGCCCGTTTGGCGCTTGGGGAAGACGTTCTGCCACTCGGCGCAGGTGCCGCTCGACTGTGGTGATCTTCTCGGCCAGCACTGCGGCTCGCGGGCTCACGCGGACCTCGCTTCCTCCAGGATGTGCGCGTACACGTGACTCAGCACCGGCTCAACATCGCACCAGAACAGCGCGACCTCATCCTGGAAGCGCACGAATAGTCCCGGCTCGCTCTCGAAGATGAGCCTGCCCTCGGTGCCGACCTGCATTCGAAGTAACGCACTGCCCCTTGCGAGGTTCACCAGATCAATCCGGTCCGTGGCCAGGAGTTGAGCCATCCTAGTGCGCAGGAGCTCGATGTTGCCGCGTTCGCCGGACAAGTAGCCAAAGTCCCAGTCCGAATGCGGATGCACGCGGCCGCTCACACGCGAACCGAAGAGAACCAGCATCTTTATGCCGGCCCCTCGCGCTGCCTCGCTGATCGCTTCGTGCGGAAACACGTCGTGATTTTAGCTCTCCTTCGCCCGCTCGTCATCAGCGGAGCAGATCCACTCTGGGCGACGGCCGAGGAGAAGACCTGCCTCTAGCCGATAACCGTCCGTGTGCCTGAACCGCCGTTGGATGGCGCTGCGCGGCACCGGAACGAGGTGTGTCCCGAGCAAGCGGCCTGGACGTTTCCATAGACTTCGCTAACCTGTGCAGCGCAACGCCGGGACAGCGCGCAGCGGCACTCGCAGATCGCTTGCTGTGATGTTATCGTATTGCTGCACGGAGGCGAGCAATGGACCGGCCAGATGACGCGCCCGCGGAGGCGGTTGATCTTCGAAAAGAAGTCGAAGCCCTTCGGCTTAGGGTTGCAGAGCTTGAGGCAAGTAGCGGGAGGGCGCATACGGCCGCCCTTCGTGAAAGCGAGGAGAAATACCGCAGCCTATCCAACAACGCGGAGGGTGGCATCTCGACCGACATCACGGAACGCAAGCATGCAGAAGCCGAGCTGATGCGGAGCGAGGCTCTGATGAGAACGGCGATAGAAAACCTTCCGTTGATCTTTTACGTGATAGATAGCGAGGGCATCTTCAGACTCTCCATAGGTGCAGGACTGAAAGGACTTGGGCTCGAACAGAATCAGGTGTGTGGTTCGTCCGCCTTTGAGATCTACAGAGACTTCCCGGTGATCACGAGCGCCCTTCGCGAGGCACTTGCCGGGAATACCGCCACGTTCGAATCACGTGTGGGTGGAGCGTCTCACTCCAATATATGCGTGCCCTATTGTACGTCTGACGGAGGCTTTAGTGGACTCGTTGGAGTCGCTCTAGACATCACGGTAAGCAAGAAGGCAGAGGAGGAGAAGAGCAAGCTCGAAGAACAACTTGCACACGCCCAGAAGATGGAATCCGTGGGCCGTCTGGCAGGTGGCGTGGCGCATGACTTCAACAACATGCTTGGCGTGATTCTCGGCCACGCCGAAATGGCCATCGAGAACATGGACCCGGCGCTGCTCCGTGGCAACTTAGAGGAAATCCGCAAGGCGGCCGAACGGTCGGCCAACCTTACGCGACAGTTGCTTGCCTTCGCCCGCAAGCAGACCGTCGCCCCCAAGGTGCTGGACTTGAACGCGACCGTGGCGAGCATGCTCAAGATGCTGCGGCGCCTCGTCGGTGAGGACGTTAATCTTGCGTGGTTGCCCGGTGCCGAACTGTACCAGGTCAAGGTGGACCCGTCGCAAGTCGACCAGATCCTTGCCAACCTGTGTGTCAATGCCCGAGACGCCATCGACGGCGTTGGCAGGTTGACCATCGAGACGGCAAACAGCCGCTTTGACGACGATTACTGCGCCGCACACGCGGAGGTTGTTCCCGGTGAGTATGTGAAGCTTGCAGTTACCGACGATGGCTGCGGTATGGACAAGGCGACGCAAGAGAGAATCTTCGAGCCGTTCTTCACCACCAAGGGGGTGGGCAAGGGGACCGGCCTGGGATTGGCCACCGTCTACGGCATCGTCAAACAAAACAACGGTTTTGTCAGTGTCACCAGCGAACCCCACAAAGGAACGACGTTCGAGATCTGGCTACCCCGGCATGTGACGGCCGAGACGGGGACCGCGCAGGCGGTGCCAATTAGCGTGCCAGTCGTGCGAGGTCGCGAGACCATCCTCGTGGTGGAAGACGAGCCAAGCATACTTGACATGACCAAGACGATGCTAGAACGGCTAGGCTACACCGTACTGACCGCGAACACTGCACGGGAGGCCATCCGACTGGCCGGCGCGTACACGGGCGTGATTCACTTGCTCTTGACCGACGTTGTCATGCCCGAGATAAATGGACGCGACCTTGCCAAGATCCTGCTGACTTCCTACCCGGCCCTCCAGCGCCTGTTTATGTCAGGCCACACGGCCGACGTGATCGCCCGCCATGGCGTACTGGACGAAGGGGTGCCTTTCATCCAAAAACCATTCTCCAAGAAGGACCTGGCGGCCAGGGTGAGCGAAGTGCTGGAACACGGATCATCACGAGCTCGCCTGTCCATCCAAGATCCCAGCCGCGGCCACTGCCGCTGACGCTGGCCAAGCGCCGGAAGGGGTTCCCTGGCACCACGTCCGCCGCCTCCTACCTCGCCTGGCAGCGGGCTGGCCGTCAAGTCCGCGAGGGGAGCAGGCATTGGCCATCCTCGGCCGGCGAAGATTTCGGCGTCGCCCATGCCCTTCGATTTCGCGCGAGGGATTGGCGGGGGTAGCGGCCCCTCGGTCGCGGGACGGATAATGTTGATGAACTGATTGCCGATGTTCCTTCAGGATTTCCGCCGGCGCAGGAGCCAACGGCATTTCCTTCGGAGCCCTCTTCTTCCGGGATACGGGACCGACCCTCCACCGTATCGGCCGCCGTGACCAAAAAGTTGCGAGACCGACACGGGCAACACCGAAAGGTTTGCGGTATCGGCATCGGCATCTGCTCCAAAGGAGATGTTCGATGACCCACAACAAGAAGAACGCCTCGTTGTTTGCCTTGTCCATCTTGACCGCATGCGGAACCAAACAGCCCGGTTCCACCGACAACGCCACCCTCGTCTCGGCGGCTTTCGCCGGCCACGTCGACTATGGCCAGGGTGACCATGACCAGGGAAAGCGAGATATTGATCACGTCCTCCTCATCAGCGTCGATGGCATGCACCAGAGTGACCTTGACTGGTACGTCGCCAACCACCCAGACTCGACGCTTGCCAAGTTGGTTCACTCCGGCACCGAGTACGCCAACGCGGCGACCTCCAACCCGTCGGACTCCGACCCGGGGGGCACCGCGCTAATGACCGGCGGTAACCCCAAATCGACCGGCGTCTTCTATGACGTCGAGTACAGCCACAAGGTCGACGAGGCGGGCGCTGCCTGCACCCCTGGCCAGCCGGCCACCGGCGGTGACGTCATCTATGACTCGCCGGACGACGCTCTTCCCGCCGTGCAGGACCTGCTGCATAACGGGAGCGGCAACACTTTCCCGGCGTTCGACGAGAACGGTTCTATCTTCGCAAACGGCGTTGACACCAACCCGGGCGCGATCATGGACCTGAAGTTCGACCCGGAGACGTCGCTCAACCCGGGCACGTTCCCGGTCGACCCGAAGACCTGCAAGCCGATCACCCCGTGGGACTACCTGGGCGTCAACACGATCTTCCAGATCATCCACGACGCCGGGCTGCGCACCGCCTGGTCTGACAAGCACGAGGTCTACGCATCGTTCAATGGTCCTGGCTCGAACGGCCGGAGCATCGACGACCTCTTCTCGCCGGAGATCGACTCGCAGGCTGTCATGCCGAACGGTGTTCCTTACCCGCAGGACGACGACTGGGCGCACATCGACGCCGCCACCAAGCAGTACGATGGCTACAAGGTCCAGGCCATCCTGAACGAGATCGACGGTCTCGACCACTCGGGCAAGACCCACGTCGGCACCCCCGCGATCTTCGGCATGAACTTCCAGACCGTCTCGGTCGCGGAGAAGATCCGCTCGACTCCGACGACGTTGATCGGTCCGGACGCCAGTGGAAATTACACCACCAGCGATCCGGAGGCCGGTGGTTACCAGTGGGTCAACGGTCAGCTCGTTCCCGGCCCCGTCCTCTCGAGCGCGTTCGACTACGTCGACGCTCAACTGGGCCGCATGGTTTCCACGATCCACAAGGACGGCCTGGCGGGCTCGACGGCGATCATAGTCACGGCAAAGCACGGCCAGTCGCCGCAGGATCCGAACAAGCTCATCACCGTCCAGGACGGCCCGATCGCCAGCGCGATCAACGCAGCCTGGGCCCAGCTGCACCCGAGCAACACGAGCCTGATCGTTGCCGGAACCAACGACGACCTGTGGCAGTCGTACCTGTCGGACAACTCGCAGGCCGCTTGCGACTTCGTCAAGAGCTACCTGTGGAACCACACCGCTGATGGCTTCGACGTCAATAAGAACCCCGTCACCGTCCAGCACTCGGGCCTCGCCGAGATCTGGGCCGGGGCGGAAGCCGCCCACTTCTTCGGCGTCCCGGTCGACAACGGTCACTACCCGGACGTCTTCGGCAAAGTCCAGGTCGGCATCGTCTACGCGAAGCCGACCAAGCTGGCCGAGCACGGCGGTATGAACACCGGCGACCGACACGTCCTGATGGTCGTCAGCGGCCCGAGCATACCGGTTCAGGTCGAGTCCACCCCCGTGGAGACCACCCAGGTTGCACCGACGATCCTCGCTCTCCTGGGGCTCAGCCCGAACGCGCTGACGGCCGTCCAGATCGAGGGCACGCGGATCCTTCCGGGCCTTCGGTAGGCCGGAGGCTGGACGCTGACCGTGCGTCGGATGCACGGCAGTTAACTGGCAGCGCTCAACAGGAGGCCCGGGCGAATTGCCCCGGCCTCCTCTGCTTTCGACGACTCCAAGGAATGCCCCTTACCGAGGTCAGGTTGGCCGCCGGGCTCGGCATCGGCGGGCTGGCGGTCGCGCTCGCCGCGCGCAGCACGCTGGAGAACCTGTTCGGAGCCTTCTCGATCGCTGCCGACCAGCCGTTCCGTGAGGGGGACTTCGTCAAGATCGATGACTTCGCCGGCACTGTCGAAGCCATCGGCCTCCGCTCGACAAGAATTCGTACCCTCGACCGCACCATCATCACGATCCCAATGGCAAGCTGGCCGATATCCGGATCGAGTCGTTTGCTCCGCGCGACCGCATCCGCTTCGCCTGCCAACTGGGGCTCGTCTATCACACCACTGCAGCGCAGGCTCTGGCCCTGACGCAGGGATTCGAGGCCTGCCTCCAACCCCGCTTCCTTCCGCTCCGTCGGTGAAGGCGAAAGATGGACGGGCTCACCCAGCGCTGATCTCGCTGTCTTTCGTAGGCCGTGGGAAGATCTGCTCTTGACCGGCCAGCCACTTCATAGTCGGCCGACAGCCGGTCATGCCATCGGCGCTGCTAGACAACGAACAGAACCCCGCATTCCTCGGCGGCGAAGGCAAGTGCCTTGTCAGTAGTCCAGAGCTGGGCAGCTGCTAGACGTGCGCTTGCCAGGAGATGCGCATCCACGGCCCCGAGTCCCCGCCGCTCCAAACGCTGCGTCCGAATCAGGGTGAGCACCTCGTCCAAGCTGGCGAGCGGCGCCCGCGGCAACGCGAGCACACCCGAGAGGATCTCGTCGCGTACATGAGCTGGTCCCAGGTTGGCAACCGCCAGCTCCGCCATCACGAGATCGTGGGCGAGAACCTGGTCGTCCTCAAGCAGCTCCACAAGCGCATCCGTGCGCGATCGCTTCTTCCAGAAGTCGATCCAGACTGCCGTGTCGACGAGGATCACGCGCGCCGCCGTCGGGGAGGCTGACCGATCGCGAGCTGGCCTCGCAACGCGATAAGCCGACGCTTTGCCTGCCGCTCGATCACCGCCTTCAGCCCTAACTCCAACACCTGGGTCTTGGTCCGGGCTCCGCTTGCCGCGAGCGCGTCCCTGACAAGATCCTCATCAAGATCGACGGTTGTTCTCATGCATATGAATCTAGCATATTCGTATGCCCATGCTGGCTACCTTCCCCTGCTGTCCTATAATTCCTCGGGCAGCTAAATAGGCTATCCCTGCATACCCCGGTACCCGCCTGACCTATTAGCCCTCTGCGCTGCAGCAATTCCCAGCCCAAGTCACACTGCCTCCGACCCACGGAACCCATTTGTGCACACCTAATCCCAGAATGTCATGATTCGTAGCTGGGTAGATCTTCACGCTTCGTGGACGGTCTTGCTCGCCGTCAGCGACCCGACTTGCGCCCGGAATTCGTCCACGCGCTGGCGCGCCCCGCGCAGGTACGCGTCCAGGTTGTCGTAGGTCTCAATCGTTCTGGGAATGACCGTCGACAAGTGGCAGCGGTGGCACGAAAGCAGGTCGCTGTCCTCGGAACAGGGATGGCGATACACCTCGCCGAAACAATGGCGATGGGTCGCGACCAGGGCAGGCATGCCGGTCGTCCGGTTCGGCATCGGCATCCGGTCGTCGCCGCGGGCAGTCCTGAGAAACACCTTCAAGGGCGGCGAGTCCAGCTTGGCGGCTCCGATTGGCAGGACTATCTCCGGAAATCTCCCGGAGGGAGACGTTCCTGCCTTATGGGACCATTGTTGAATACTCATCGCACCCTCGCTACCAGCTTGTCCCATAGCGATACCACAACATTTGCACTTGAACCGCCAGTTGTGAGCATAACGCAGCGCTGCCCGTCGTATTGCCAGCCTGCTCGCCGTCGTCCAGCGAAGTCCTAATACCGTGAGGCGCCAAGCCCATCTCCAGCGAGCAAGCGGCGAACTGGCGAGAATGCGCGGGTATGCGTGGCCGGCGATGGACTACCGCTGCGCCCAGTAGCCTTGTCGACGCTTCAGGTGAGCGATGGCGACGATCTCGATCTCGTCGTCCGTTGGTGACACCGCGAATCCATCGAGATGGTGGAGCTACGCGCCATTACACCGGAAGGATGACGCATCGATGAGGCGTATGTGGGTCGTATCGTCGCCTCGCTGCGGTGGCCAGAGGGGAAGCTCCTCCGAACGCCGGCTGCTCGCCCGAGCCCTTCGTCGCGCCAGGCGAGCTCCTGGGCGGGCGTCTTGGTATTCTCGCCGTCGCTACTTCGTGAATATCGACGCCAGGTACGGTTTGAGGGCGTCTATCGGCGCGCTCCCGGCCCACCTAGCCGTGGCCGAGATATTTGGCCACGAACGGGCGCCTTCACCGACGCCCGTGCCGATAGGCTGGGCTGTTTCCACCGAGCAGCGGTGGCACGCGAAGTTTCGGGACAGGACGCCTTCACCTTTACCACGCGACCTTGAACGGCCCATTTCCACGTGATACAAAATGTAGGTAGGTCCCGTCAGGGGTAGGCATACAATATCGTGCTGCCATCAACGTCAAACAGCACCGCCCCGCTGAACCGGCCCGGGATTTCCGGAGGCTTGTTTACGTGAGTCCGGCCACCGCGACCGGGTGCTCGTGACGATAGTACATCTGCTCGAACTCGAACGGGGGCAAATAGCCGAGGGGCTCAAGGAGGCGGCGCCGGTTGAACCAGTCCACCCACTGCAGCGTGGCGTACTCGACAGGGTCGAAGCTGCGCCAGGGACCTCGGCACTCGATCACCTCGGTCTTGAAGAGGCCGATGATGGTCTCGGCCAGGGCGTTGTCGTAGGCGTCGCCGATGGTTCCTACCGATCGCTCGATGCCAGCCTCGGCGAGGCGCTCGGTGTAGCGAATAGACACATACTGCGAGCCATGGTCGCTGTGGTGAACCAGGTCACCCGTGAGCGGCCTGGCGTGCAGCGCCTGCTCCAGGGCGTCGAGCACGAGGTCGGTGCGCATGGAGCGCGCCACCCGCCAACCGACGATGGCCCGGGAGAACACGTCGATGATGAAGGCGACGTAGACGAAGCCCAACCAGGTGGCGACGTACGTGAAGTCCGCGACCCAGAGCTGGTTCGGCTTGGTCGCCACGAACTCGCGCTTAACAAGATCCTGTGGGCGCAACGCCGACTCGTCTGCGACGGTGGTGACCTTGTAGGCTCGTCCCCGGACCGCGCCGCGCAGGCCCATCCTGCGCATCAGACGCTCCACCGTGCAGCGGGCCACCTTCACACACTCCCGCTTCAGCTGCCGCCAGACCTTCTCGGCTCCGTATACGCCGAAGTTCTCCTCGTGCACTAGCCGGATCTTCGACCGCAACTCCTCGTCACGTTTCGCCCGCGCTGAGCGCAGCTCCGGATCCCGGGTCCAGGCCTTGCGAGCATAGTACGTCGCTGGGGCGATCGGCAGAACAGCGCAAATCGGCTCGACCCCATACAACGCTCGGTGCTCGTCGATGAACGACACCATCACTTCGCTCGGCGGTCGAGCTCCGCCTGTGCGAAATACGCGGACGCTTTCCGGAGGATCTCGTTCGCCCGCTTAAGCTCTCGCACCTCGCGCTCCAGATCTTTGAGCCGCTCCCGCTCGCTGGTTGTCAGTCCCGGGCGCTTCCCCGTGTCACGCTCCATGCGCCGAGTCCACAGCCTCAGCGTCTCCGCCTTGCAACCCATCTTGGCTGCGATCGCAACGATCGCGGCCCACTGCGAAGGATACGACGCTTGCTGCTCCAAGACGAGCCGGACCGCTCGTTCTTGCACTTCCACTGGATACTTGGATTTTCTTCCCATGGGCACATCCTCTCAAGAGTTTGTGCCTCCGGGAAATTCGGGCCGGTTCACCGCTTCTTCGCCTTGCCCTGAAAGGGCCGGTACGAGCACGAGACTCGGCCGCCGCCGGGATTACCCGGGCGTACCTCCAGCGGCTTCGTGACCGCCTAGTCCTCGAACGGGAGGTCGCTCTCACGGACTGGCTGGGTACCTGCCCGGCAGTTTCCACCGTCTCCTCCCCGAACGCTGGTCTTGCGAAGGCAGCCAATGTCAGCAAAAAATCTCTCTCCCGCATGTCTATTGTTTCTCATGTTTTCACCGACGCTGGCCTACTCGTCGATGAAGGACTGTAAGAACCACACCTTTCAAGGTGATCTCGCGGGCGCATACGCCAATGTAGGTGCGGTATAGGCGGAGCCGCCCGAAAAGTGGAAAAGTGGACGGCCGGCACTGCCCGGGCGCTGATGCGCCATCATGATGCTGAAATCCATGTTGGCGCGGTTCGCGGAGCGAAGTCCTGTCACCTTGATGACGCGGGTGAGCCTGGAGCATGCTCTGAGCTCGGAGTGGCTCGACGACTTGTTCGAGGAGTTTCGCGAGCGCCAGTACAAGCGGGATCTGTTGTTCTCGACTACGGTGGAGCTGATGTCGCTGGTATCCCTCGGGCTGCAGCCATCGGTCCACGCCGCTGCCCAGGCCAAGAAAGACCTCGGCGTGTCTCTGGCAGCGCTCTACGCCAAGATCAACGGCATCGAACCAGGTCTTTCGCGGGCGCTGGTAGCCTGTAGCAGCGAGCGTCTGGAGCCCATCGCCACAGAGGTCAGGAGTCGGCAGGTGGGACTGGTGCCTGGTTACCAAGTCCGGATCATCGACGGCAATCACCATCCGGCCAGCGAGAAGCGCTTGGCGGCGTTGCGCGGTCTTCGGGGAGCCGCACTACCTGGCCACACCCTGGTGGTCTACGATCCGGACACTCGCCTGGTGGTTGACTTGGTGCCGTGCGAAGACGGCCACGCCCAGGAACGGACCCTCGTTCCCGCGGTCATGGGTACCGTGAAGAAAGGTCAGCTCTGGATAGCGGACAGGAATTTCTCGACCAGGGCCATCATGGCCGACATCGACCGGGCCGGCGGCGCCTTTGTCATTCGGGAACACGCCGCTTCACCGAACCCGACCGAGCTCGGCTCGGCGCATAGGAAAGGGCAGAGTGACTCCGGGGACATCTACGAGCAGGCGGTGGAGATCGCTCTCGAGGACGGCACGACCATGGCTTTGCGCCGCATCGAGGTGCGATTGAAGACCCCGACGGAAGACGGCGAGACGGTCATCCGGATCCTGACGAACCTGCCCAAGAGGCTCGGGGCCGAAGTGGTGGCGGAGGCGTATCGACATAGATGGAAAATCGAGAACATGTTCCAGTGGCTGGAATCGGTCCTGGAGAGCGAGATACGCACCCTGGGGTATCCCCGGGCCGCGCTATTCGCGTTCTCGGTGGCGGTACTCGCCTACAATGTCTTGAGCATTATCCAAAGCGCGATCGAAACTGCTCACGACATCCAACCCGGGAAAAGTGAACAGATCTCGCTCTATTACGTCGTCAACGAGATCAAGACGACATACGAAGGAATGGTCATCGCCGTGCCGGAGGAAGAATGGAATGGGTGCCAGTCAACCTCCCCCAAGCAGGTCGCCCAACTCCTGCTGGAGATAGCGGCCAATGTGACGGTGGCCAAGTACCGCAAGCATCCGCGTGGACCGAAGAAGGCTGTAAAGAAGGGCTACGTCGCAGCACACGTAGCCCGCAGTCATGTGTCCACCGCGAGAATCCTTGACTCCGCAAATTCCTCGAAGAAATCACCTTGAAAGGCGTGACTGTAAGAACCCGGCGGCCATCACCCTCAAGAAGAATGTCTCGATAGTATTCTGCAGCATACCCGCTATGTACGGCCTGGGCTCCTTCCAGATAGCCCAGTTCGAGGTGACGCAGTTACAGTACCGGACGGTGATGCATGAAGAACCATGGAGAGCGTGGAAGGGGATGACAGGAGAGAAGGGAGAACATGGTATCGAGGCGGCGGACTACAATCCCGCGGTCTATTTGACCAACGACGATGCGGAAATGTTTGCCCATCAGCTGAGCCAGCTGGACAACACCGCGCTATACCGCCTGCCTACCGAAGACGAATGGGAAAATGCCGCCCGGGGCGAGACCACGACGGAATTCTACTGGGGGGATAACTTCACGACCACTGGGTTGCAACATTCGAGCTATGCATATTGTGACAGGTCAGATCTGCCCCACGCCCAGGATGTGCGATCCTGTCCGGACCATGTCAGAGAGACTGATGAGCCCGGATACTGCGCTAACTCCTTCGGACTGATGCATATGCTCGGCAACGTGTGGGAGTGGACCCACACCGTCAGTGCTGTCCCAGCCGGTCGTGTCATTTGCGGAGGGGGCTGGTATGGCAGCTCCCGGTATTGCCGTGCCTCGGTGCACAGCTGGGGCTACGCCTATTACCGCGACATCGGCCTTGGCTTCCGCCCCGTGAGAATACCCAAGTAAGAGGATGCGCTGTCGGCATCCGTGCTGTGCGCGGCTGTGTGCGCAGACATTCCGCATTTTCGTGTACGCCACGTCGGTGCCCCTAATATCATTGCGCTCTTGGTTGACCTTGCGAGTCAGGGCGGGCGATGCATGCAGCCATGCTGGCTACCCAGGGGGCCCACCAGCAGATGCTCACGGAAGAGAGATGGTCATGATTCGTAGCTGAGGTATAAGGAGCCGTACTAAGTGCTCTGAGCCGACCCACGAGCTTCCCAGAGGGCACCGACATCGATGGGAACTGCATCGAACGGCGGAATGCGCATCTCGCCATCGCCGCCGAACGACCCGGCAAGGATCCAGTGCTGCTCAGCACGACTGAGAACCTCGATAGTGCGGGCCGAGGGATCCACGAACCACAGCCATGGGACACCTTGCTGGCGATAGATGTCCTGCTTTCCCGTGCGATCCACGACGGCTGTAGAAGGCGACAGAACCTCACATACCCAGTCGGGCGCCAGGGTGAACCAGGGGGTTTCAGGAAGGGACGACATGCGCTCGCGACGCCAACCGGCCAAGTCAGGGACGAGTACCTGGGAGCCGAAGTGAAGCTCGGGTTCATCCAGGATGATCCAGCCGCCAGGCCCCCCCCGCCCACGGCTGAACGGACCACCGATTTCGACACCGAGGGACGAGCTCGCGAGTGCATGCTTAGGTCCAGGACGCGGAGAGACAACCAGTTCTCCGCCGATGATCTCGCCGACCACATTCTCCGGCAGCCGAAGAATGTCTTCGTAGCTAGCTGCGCGTACTTTTGCAGACCCTAGTGGCATCGATTTAGCAGTCTACCCCAAAGAGCGACTCCGCTACACACAAGCCCTGTCCGCCGCGGAATCCCGTGCCAGGTCGAACCAGCGTCGAGTTTCCACCGCGATTTCTCCAGTGATCCGCTTTTGGTAGCCTTTGCGCAACGATGCTCATCGAAATCCTCAAGACCGTGCTGGGCGCACTGCGTTCGGCCTTCCACTCCCGCGCCGCCCTCCTCGCGGAGAATGTCGTTCTGCGCCAGCAGATCATAGCCTTGCGTCGGAGAATGCGTTCAGCGCATCGAGTTGGATAAGATGACGCATCGATGAGGTGCATGTGGGTCCTATCGTCTCATCGAGCCACATCGCCCATCGCACTGACGCCCAGCCTGGCGAGACCTGGTGGCCGGAGGTATAACACAACGCGCATGCCAATGCGCAGGAGGAGACAGTCGAAACCGTCAATCGGAGAAAGCCACATGCACGAAGCGGCCTTGTTGCAATCGACCATTCTCGCGGTCGCCCTCTTGGCGGGGTGCAGTGGCTCGGGTACGCCAAACGACGGAAGCAAACCCAGCGGCGGCACGTCTGGCGGCGCCAGCGGCCAGAGCAATGGTGGGAGTACCAGAAGCGGTGGCGTGCTCTCGGGCGGTGGCAGCAGCGACCAAAGTGGCGGCGGATTGACCGGTAGGGGGGGTGCAATCTCGAGCGCTGGCGAGCCTAGATCGGGCGGGTCTAACGCGGCAGGCGCCGCTTCGGGCTCAGCAGAAACCGTCACAACAGGTGGAGCGGCCGCGGGTGGAACAAACGCGGCAGGCGGAGCCACTTCGGGTGGAGCCGCCGCCGATGCCGGCCCACCTGCGTCTTGCTCGTCCGACCTTTCGAGCCGCGTGCGCATCACCGAGACCGACGTGGGCGTCGCGTATGCCTACAACGAAGTCGACAACAACGGTGCAGCGCTAGGGCTGACGCCGCTGGCGCTTTCGCCCGTGCCAGGCGGCGGCACGCGGGTGGCCTTCCTGGGCCAGAACGACAACTTGGTCCATGTCGTCACCCTGGACGCCAACGATCATATGGTGGCTGGCTCGCTCATCGGACTTACCGGCTACGACGTACAAGACATCTACGCCGACGCCAGTGGGGGGGTGCTGCTCGTCAGTCGGAACGCGCTCGGCTCCACCGCCAACAACAACTGCGGCGACATCAACAACCTGTGCGGGCTGGTTAGCGCCTATCCGACGGCAGCGTCATGCTACGACATGTACATGGTGCGATTCGACGGCTCGACGGAAACGTGGGCCACGAAACTGACCGACACAACCGCGTCCCTGCCCGCCTACGGCCTCGGCGCCACCAGCGAGAGCAACGTCATATTCATCTGGTCAGAATATGCGCACAACGGGCGAATCGCCTTCGACGGCTCGAACTACGCGGCCTATTTCGGGGCCGCCATCACGGTGCCCAACCAAGCCTGCGTTGGATCGAGCACCCTCACCACGGGGGTGAACATCCACCAGGGTGACCGCATGAAGCTGGTCAACGAAAACGGGGCCTTGCAACCGAGCGGCTTCGACTGGGGCTGCAGCCACAGCGGGTACGAACGCGTGGTGTGGGATCCGACGGGGAAATTCGTTCCGGTTTGCAAGAACGATGCGCCCACCGGCGGAAAGTCGGGACAACTGGCCTTTGCTCCCGACATAACGACCATCTACCCCATCGACCTTTACTATTCCGACCTGGGCAGCGTGATGATGGCCGGAGGCGGTGGCTATTGGATCATCAGCAGCGACATTCGCGCGGGACAGACTCCTAATACCGATGGGCTCGCGGACGTGCACCTCCTGCACGTGGCTAGCACCAGCGCCCCGACGCCTGACAACGACACCCTGCTGGTGAGCGACAGCGAAAACGACCGAGCTCCGCACCTCGCGGCCTACGGCAGCAATATGGTGCTGGCTGCGTGGGAGGAGTCAACCGCGCCCGGCGATCTGGCGCAAAACGACAGCCGCCGCCAGATGTACCTGCAGATCCTGGACAGTACCAAGGGTACCGCCCCGACTGGGTCGACCACCGCCTCGGCGGGTCCGCTGAAGCTGTCGCCCAATGTGCTCGGCAGCCGCTACCAGGACTTCCGCGCGTTCCCCGACGGCAGCGCAGCCTATGCCGCCCCCGGCGCCGCAACCACGATCAAGATCCTCCGCGTGTTGCCCTGCTCGTAGCAAGTGGCGCGATGTAGACCCGTACAAACAGGCACACCTCCGACGGTCATGATCGCACACGAAACCTGGCGTTCCCACCGAATTGCCCCCGCTGGCACGTGGTTGGTACATCCTTCATTCCCGACCGAAGAGAGTGTGGCCCGCGGGCGCCCGTCACCCCTCTTCCGGTAAAGTGATGCTAGAGGTGCAGGCGGCGGAACAGGGGAACTTTGATTAGATCCAACAGAAAAGCGAAGGCAACGGCGGCCGCAAACACAAGGGCTACCACAGGGGCCGGTAGAGGATGCATGAGAACCCCGAAGATGGCCAAAGTCGCGATGATCAGGATGTCGGCGGCGGATGCGACCATTAGCCACGTACTGGGCCGCGAACTCCAGAGATGGCGCCTCTCCCGAACGACATACAAAGTGGCCTGGCCGCCGAAGATCAGCGCTACGAGGGACAGCGTCTGTAAGGTTTCGATCTGGAGCTCCAGGACGTATTTCCCGACGGCCAGCGCGCCGGTACACAAGGCGAGGTCGCAGAAACCCAGAAGAATGCCACCTGCCGTTATGCCTCGGACATGCCAGACATTGGGCGACCTAGACGGGTGCACGTTGTCCGTGGTGGCGAGCATGGACAGAAAGTCTCCTGTGATCATCGAAATTACGAGCAGAAGCGGGTTGAGGACGGCGTGCCCGGTTATGAAAATCCCGACCAGAAGGAATAGCGCTCCCACAAATTTGTGAGTTACAGATTTCAGGATATAGGTCAGGATTCGCTGGAAGATGATCCGCCCTTCCTTCACCGACGCGACGATACCGCCCAGCCCCGCCTCGGTCAGAACGATCCCGGCGGCCGCCTTGGCGACATCCGTTGCCGTGAAGACTGCGATGCCCATCTGCGCCTGGCGCAACGCGGGGGCGTCGTTGGCGCCGTCACCGCACATTCCCACGGTGTGACCGGCCTTCTGAAACTCCTGAACCAGATGGTATTTGTCTTCTGGAACAACCCCAGCGAACACCCCGAAGGTCTCCGGATGTACACCGTCGGGAAGTTTGCCTGACGGACAGACCCCGCCCTCCAGGCCCACCGCGTGGGCAACGATAGCGGCGGTTGTCGGCGCGTCACCCGTCACCATGATCGTGCGGACGCCCAGTTCACGGAGCTGCGCGACGAGGGCGGAGGAATCGGGTCGCGGGGGATCGCTTAATGCAATGAAGCCGGCGAGTCGCATCACCCGCTCCGGGCCTGCTGCAACGGCCAGAACACGGAATCCCTTCTTCTCGAGCTCCTCCGCGACGTCTGACCCACTGGCTGTGGCTTGCGCAAGACCCTTGACGACGCTGAGCGCTCCCTTCACGATCCGCCATGCGGTCCCATCGCCGAACGCGCCCGATGCCCCAGACATCTTGCTGTCCGGATCAAACGGAACGAACCGGATGAGCTTCGGCAGACCAGATGCGCTTTGGCGCGTAGCAGCCGAGCGAATCGCCGCATCCACCGAATCCCGCCCGCCGTCGGAGCTGGCCAGGGCCGCCAGCCCCAGAACTTGCGCTTCGTCAAAGCCGGCCATCGCCCTGACCACCGTCACAATCAACTGATTCTGTGTCAGCGTGCCTGTCTTGTCGACGCACAAGACATCCATCGTAGCGGCCTCGTCCACCGCCGAAAGACGCGTGGGAAGGACGCCGACCTTGGCCAACGCCTTTGCGCCGATGGCGGCGGCTAAAGTGAATGTTACGGGTAGTCCGACCGGGATGGATGAGAGAACCGCTGTCAGGAGCAAGGGCACGACCTCCCGCAGCGGCATCGAATGGACAAAGGCATAGGTCACGAGTAGCGCAATGACGCCGCCATTGAACAAAGCGATATTGCGCACTATGCGAAAGACGACTCTCTGCTGGGTGCTCACGACGCTGGCACTCCGGACCAGCTCGGCCGTGCGTCCAAACTTAGTCCGAGCTCCCGTCGCCGTGACGGTCGCAACCGCCTCACCTCGGCACACCAGGGCTCCGGCGTAGGTTGGCAGACCAGGCCCGACCTCGACCGGAACCGACTCCCCCGTGAGCATGGACTGATCGACTAGAACGGACCCCTCGAGAACGTCCACGTCAGTCGGTACGACCCCGCCGAGCGACAGCTTCACAACGTCTCCGACTACCAGATCGGCTGCGGGAATGGTGCTCCAGGTCCCATCTCTGCGAGCGGAAGCCACCAGCGCCAGTCGCGCCTTTAGGGCATTCAGGGTGCCCTGGGCATGGCTTTCCTGAAAGAAGGCAAGAGATGCATTGAAGATCAGGAGAACCGCGATCACCAACGCCTCAACGTCCTCATGGAGGCCAAGCTCGACCACAATTACCGTTTCGAGCATCCAAGGAATCGGGCCCCAGAACTTCCCCAGCGCACTTCGGATGGCATGGACCGAGGTGTCGGGTATGGAGTTCGGGCCGCCCTGCTGCAGACGGCTCCGGGCTTCATCGCTAGACAGCCCGCTCACCCCGGTCATCGCGGCAGCTACAGATTCCATCCCGCCGTCCCGACCACTTTCAAAATGGTCCGATCCGGTTGCACGAATAGGCGCATCCCGCGCTCGCGTACTTCGTCACCACCAAATCGCAAGCAAGCACCATGCCAACCTGGCCGGCCAACCGTGGCCTGTGGATTCGATCGTGCGCCTCGTGTTTCGATATCGATCTCGACCCGGCGTTTGCTAGCCCGTCCCTAAGCTAGCGTTGTCAGCCACCGGGCTCACCTTACGCATGCCCGTGGGCCTGGATCAGGTCACCCTGGTAACCTCGCTCTATTGGGCGTGGCAGCTTCGGCGAGGGCCACGGCGGTGGACGTCGCTAAAGTCACTTTCGACTACCCCGAACTCAGCGCACTGGGTCAGACGGCGGCTGTTCCGAGGCCGAACCCTGGTCGGGTGGGCGCTGCGGCGCCTCCAGAAGGAGCTCCTCCAGCTTTTCGACGCTGGGCGGCTTCGCGAGGTGCCGATGGAACCCAGCGTTGGCCGCGCGTTCAAGAATCCTCCGGCAGGGCATAGCCAGAGATGGCCACGAGGAAGGTCCCCTTGAGCGCCTCGTCGGAACGCAAGGCACGCGCGACCTCGTAGCCGTCCATCCCCGGAAGCCCGATGTCGCAAAGCACGATGTCCGGCCTGAGCCGGTTTGCCTTTTCGAGGCCCTCGGGTCCAGAACGAGCGACGTCGACCTCGTGGTCGTTGAGCTCGAGCGCCTCGCGCAGGCTGTCGGCGGTATCGGCGTCATCCTCGATGATGAGTATGCGCTGTGCGCGACGCTCAGCCGAGGGCTCGCCCTTGACCTCTCCTTGATCAACCTGATCAACACCGAGCGGTAGCCGGAGGATAAATTCGGATCCCTGGCCGGGCCCTGGGCTGTGCGCGCTCACATTGCCGCAATGCAGCTCGACGAGGCCCTTCACCAGCGCCAGGCCGAGGCCAAGTCCGCCCTTGCTAAGGTCGAGCGTCCGATCGGCTTGCGTGAACCGTTCGAACAGGCGGCCAAGAATCTCGCGAGACATCCCTGCGCCTGTATCGGCAACGCAGACCACCGCATGCCGCTTCTCCTCATCGCGAGCCACCGAGACCCGCGCGCCGCCACCGCGCCTAGTGTACTTGGCGGCGTTGCTGAGAAGATTCCCGATCGCCTGTGCGATTCGCGCCCAATCCGCCATCACGACCACGGGCCCTTCGGCCAACGTCTCTGCCAGATGCACGCCGTTTTTCTCGAAGAGAGACCGGTGGTCCTCAATGGTCCGCCGCACGACTTCGTTCAGGTCGAGTCGCTCGAGCTTGAGTTGCACCTTGCCGCTCGAGATGCGCGTGGTGTCGAGGAGGTCGTCAATGAGCCGGCCGAGCAGCCCCACTTGCCGGTTGATCACCGCTTGCGCCCGCTGGGCCTGGTCGCCGCCGGGCACCGCTCGCTCCAGGATGTAGAGGCTGTTCATGATGGGCGCGAGCGGATTGCGCAGCTCGTGGGAGAGCATCGCCAGGAACTTGCTTCGGTTGCGATCCACCTCGCTCAGCGCGTCTGCGGCTTCGCGGTAACGTCTCTCACTCTCTCCCCGGGCCTGCTCGGCCACCTTGCGCTCGACGATCACCCACGCGAACTCGCCGAGGTTGGAAGTGATCTGGACGTCCTGGTCAGTGTAGTCCGCGGATTTGTTGCCCATGCCGACGACGGCAACGACTCGGTCCGATCTCATGATCGGCACAGCCAGCTCGCGATTGACGGCGGCGTGCCTCTCCGGCAACCCATGCCGATGCGGTAGCGAGATGCTGTCGTTGCGGACCACCGGTCGCCGCTGACGCACACTCCTCGCCCAGAGATCCGCCTCGCTCAGCGGGTAGTGCCGCCCATGTCCCTCCCCCGCATGGAATTCCCTAACGGTGCGCGTGGACCACGCCTGGAGCGAAAGAGTTTGCTGATCAGGCTCAACGAAGTGGTAGAAACCGATAGGGCTGCCGGTCAACGCCCCCACCCCGTCCAACACCTCCCTGAGCATATCCTCGACGGAGTGCTCTGCTGCGTAATCGACCAACGCCATGCGGATGCGCATGGCCTCCTCCATCCGCCGGCGCTCGGTAATGTCCACCAATGCAATCCGGCACTCCCACCCGCCGTTGTCGGAGGCGGCGGCTTCAATGTGCACCCATGGCCAGATGCTCTTGTCCGTGCCCAGCGCAACCTCACAGACTTCCTTGGCCCGGCTCGCAAAGGCTTTCTCGAGAAAGGCATTGACTGTGCGGAGGTGCGCCGTGGCAATGAAGACCGCGAGGCGCGCCCCGACCACTCGAGAACGCTCCCTACCAAAGAGGCGCGCCGCGGCGAGGTTAGCCCGTCGTATGGTACCTTCTCGGTCGACTGTTACGTACCCGACGGGGCCGAAATCGTAGAGATCGGTGTAGCGCTTCAACCCCGCTTCCAACTCGGTTCGGGCCACCTGCAACTCTTCGTTCTGCATCTCCAGCTCGATCTGATGAACCTCCAGCTCATGAACGAGCCGGCACTGCTCCGCCTCACCGCGCGGAACCGTCTCCTTCTTGCGCTCCTTGAGCCGCTCCTCGGCACGCCGGCGAAGACCGGACGCGTCAGGTGGCTGACTCTTCTTCCGTTTCATGTCGTCCCGCCCTGGGTGCGCCCTGGGTCTTCGGCGCGGCCTCGCGTTGCTGGAAGAACAGCGAGAGACCTTCGACTTGCGCAAGCACCCGAACCTCGTACCAAACCTTTACTGGGCGCGGTTTCGAAGCGCATTTCATCGGTTAGAGCTGGTGACGGATTTCCTTCAATTCCTGGTGGCGTTTCTTGGTGGTCTTGGGATAGGCCAGTTTGAGATCATTGAGCGCATCCATGACGATCTGGGAAACAATCAACCGGGCATTCTCCTTGTCATCGGCGGGGATCACATACCAGGGTGCATGTGCCATACTGGTCGCAGTCAGGCAAGCCTCATAAGCCTGCATGTACTGGTTCCAGTATTTCCGCTCGTGAATGTCGGCCAGGCTGAATTTCCAGTTCTTTTCGGGCTCATCAATACGTGCCAGGAACCGATCCCGCTGTTCGCCTTTCGAGAGGTGCAGGAAGAATTTGACCACCCGCGTGCCGTTACGGTAAAGGTGGCTCTCCAAATCTGTAATGGAACGATACCGCTCGTTCCAGAGGGCTTCCGGGTCGCTCAGCTCCTCCGAAAGGCCCTGAGTGCGAAGAATCTGTGGATGCACCCGGACAACCAGCACTTCCTCGTAATAGGAACGATTGAAGATGCCAATCCGCCCGCGTTCCGGCAGATGACGGGTCGTCCGCCACAGAAAATCATGTTTCAGCTCCTCGGCGCTCGGCTCTTTGAAACTGAAGACCTCGCATCCTTGTGGATTGACCCCGGACATGACGTGCCGGATGGCGCCGTCCTTGCCGCCAGCATCCATCCCCTGAAAAATCAGCAGCAACGCCTGCCGACCCGACGCGTAGTGCAGATGTTGCAACGCGCTCAGCGCCTTTACGTGTTCCTCCAGTAGTTCTCGATACCTCTTCTTCGACTTGTAAAACGGCTTCACCGTTGTCGGCCACTCTTTGAGCTTGACCTTGGCTCCAGGCCGCACCTGGAACTCTCTTGAATCGATCTTCATACTTCTTCCTTCGGGCATGACAGCTGCGTTGGGTTGCGGTGCCTCATTTGGGGAGGTGCCCTTCTGGAGTCCTCTGCTTCGCCTCGTCCGCTTCCTCGACCGCGCGAACATCCTCGCGCCCTAGTTGCTCGTAGAATTTATGCACCTTATCGGCGAGCTGGGGTGATATCTCGACCACTGGCTTCGCGGCTGGTTCCGGCTTGGGTTCCTCTTGGCCAGCAGGCTTCGGGCCTACTCTGCCGGTCGGTTTGACGTCGGGTTTGGCGTCGGCTTTCTGCTCTGCTTTGCTGGCGGATGGCACCGCTTTCGGCGGCTGTCCGGCCGGGACTTTGGCTTCAGGCGCGGGCTCGGTCTTGGCCTCCGGTTTAGCTTCGAGCGTCGCCTCGGGCTTAACGTCAGATTTCGGCTCGACCTTGGTTGCTGCGGTCGGCTCAACCTTGGCGCCCGGTTTTGAACTGGCGTCAGGACCAGGTTGCCCCTTTGTTCTTGGCTCTGACTCCAATGCGGCCGCTGGTTTGGTCTCCGCTTCCGGTTCGACCTTGGCCTTGGGCTCGCCTTTGACTGGATCGAAAATCCGATACGCGAGCAGCTTGACGCGATCGTTCAGGAGAAACCACAGCAACGCGTAGCCCCACACGAACCCGGCCCAGCCCCAACCAAGTGGCGTCATGAACAACCCATAGACCGCGATCAACGTGGCCACGGTTTGCGTGCCGAGCACCGCCATCCACAGAATCTTCGCCGGACGTATGGACCAGAACGCGCCGCGCGTCCGAGTAAGGAAGATCGTCAGGTGTCCTGCCACGGACAGCTTCAGATACATCAGGGTCTGGATATGTGGGCGGTCGAGATGAAAAACCCGCTCGCCGAGGTAGAACAGGCCGAAGGCAGCGACGACTCCAATAACGCCAAGGGCCGTGGAAATCCCCAGCACCATGCGCATGTTCCAAGCCTCTGGCTTGTTCTTGTAATGAACATTGTCATAGGCGATGGACAGAATCGCGCCGTCGTTGAGCAACGCCAGCATCACGATCATCACCGCCGTCAGCGGATAGAAATTGAAGATCAGAATCGCAAGCGTCATGAAGAACAGGACGCGCAGCGTCTCGGCAATGCGGTAGATAGCGTAGCTGTTCATCCGCTGGAAAATTCTCCGGCTCTCCTTGATCGCGTCGATGATCACCGACAGTCCGGGGGTCATCAGCACGATGGCTGCTGCCGCGCGCGCCGCATCCGTCGCGCCCGAAACGGCGATGCCACAGTCGGCTTTCTTGAGGGCAGGAGCATCATTCACCCCGTCGCCCGTCATGCCAACGATGTGGCCACGGCTCTGTAGAACGTCCACGATATGAAACTTGTGCTCGGGGAAAACCTGGGCGAATCCGTCGGCCTTCTCAATGGACTCGGCCACCTCCGTCGTCTCCTTCTTCTTCGAATCGCCCAAACTGGCGGCATCAAGGATATTGGCGCCCATGGCCAACTTCTTGGCGGTTTCCTTGGCGATGGCCAGTGCGTCACCCGTAACCATCTTGACCTTCACGCCCATCGCCAGCGCGGTCGCGATGGTTGCCTTGGCGTCATCTCGCGGCGGATCGAATAGCGGCAATACGCCCAAGAACTGCCATTGCCCGTCACCCTCCGCCCGTGCCACGCCCAGGGAGCGGAACCCGCGCGCCGCGAATTCGTTGACCGCCTTCTCGACCACAGGTTTCACTTGCCCTACGTTGGCCGACAACGCCAGGATCACCTGTGGCGCTCCCTTCGTAACCTTGAACGTCTTTCCGTCCTTGCCCTTGACGGAAGCCTCGGTGCGCTTGTGCACCGGGTCGAAGGGCTGAAAATGGAGCACTTCGTATGCCTTCAGGGCTTCCTTATCCTTAAGTCCCCCCAGAACCGCCAAATCTATGGTGTCGTTGTTCTCCGCGCGCGACGCCAATGCGCCGCCAAGAACCACTTCCTCCACGGGGATGTTGTTCACGCCGAAGGGCTCGCCAAGGGTAAGCTTGTTCTGAGTCAAGGTTCCGGTCTTGTCCGCGCACAGGACGTCCACGCCCGCCAGTTCCTCGATGGCCACCAACCGGCTCACAATCGCTTGTTTCTTCGAGAGCAGGCGCGCGCCCACGGCCATCGTCACCGACAGCACCGTAGGCATCGCCACGGGTATTGCGGCCACGGTCAACACCAGGGCAAACTGGAGCGTGGTCAGGATCGCGTCGCCGCGATACACCGCAAAACCGATGATCACCGCCACCAAGGCTACCGCCAGGATGATCAGGTAATTGCCGATCTTCAAGACCGCCTTTTGAAAATGGCTAACGGTGTGCGCCTCCTGCACGAGCTGCGCCGTCTTGCCGAAGTAGGTCTTCTCGCCCGTGGCATAAACCATTGCGCCGCTTTCGCCCTGGCGGATGATCGAACCGGAGAACACCGCTTCTCCCACTTTGCGCTCGGCGGGCAACGACTCGCCGGTCAGCGCAGATTGGTCGACCTCTACCGGGTCGCCGTCCAGCAAGCGAGCGTCCGCAGGCACGATGTCGCCCAGCCGCATGCGAATGACATCACCCGGCACCAGCTCACGTGCTGGCGGGTTGATCCACTTACCATCCCGCCTTACCCTGGCCTTGACCGCGAGCCGGGCTTTCAAAGCCTCGATGGCATTGCTCGCTTCGCGCTCTTCCCAGAAGCCAACCACGGCGTTGGCCGCCAGCAGAAGAAGGATGATGAAGAAGTCTGGCCAGTGCCCGACCACCCCGGAAAGAATCACGGCGATTTCGATCATCCACGGAATGGGGCCCCAGAAGTAGCTCAGAAATTTCAGGAGCAGATTTGTCTTCTTCTCCGTAAGCTCATTCGGTCCGTACTGGGCCAGCCGCTTCTCCGCCTCGCTCTGGGTGAGCCCCTCCGGCGACGACCCCAATTTCGCCTGAAGCTCGGCCATGGGAAGAGTCTTCAGATCGTCCTTCGCTCCCGGCTTGACTTCAGGAGTCTTGCCTTGGTCGGCACTTGCTTTCATCGCGGGAATCCTTCCTGTCCCTGCTGCGCCACCGCTGGAGGCCCGGCCTTATCGCCCATCCGACAACTCCTTGGCTCTGCCATAGCGCCTGATCACGTTCGTAGAGCTATCCTCAACCCCCTTCCATCGCAGCGTCATACTCACCCCGCCGCGCCGCGCGGTTACACCTGGCTCGATGGTAGAGCGCCTTCTGCGCCGCCGCCACGTGGGCCGCCTCTCCTCGCCAGATCTCCAACGCCGGCTGTTGGATGGCGCGGGCAAACGAAAATGACAACGCCCACGGCAGCTGCGACTTGAATCTAACATTCATCGCATTTAGACGGGCCGTGGCCAGCTCGGCGGATTGGCCGCCCGACAAGAACACGATCCCGGGCACAGCGGCTGGAACAGCTCGCAAGAGACACCTCACCGTGACCTCGGCGACCTCGTCGATCGTCTCCTGTTTGGGGCAGGTCAACCCAGGAACCACCATGTTGGGCTTGAGCAGCAGTCCTTGCAGCATTACCCGCTGGCTGCCAAGCTCGTTGAAGACCGCCGCCAAGACTTCCTCCGTGACCTCGCGACAACGCTCGAGGGTGTGCTCACCATCCATAAGAACCTCTGGCTCGACTATGGGCACCAGACCGGCCTCCTGACACAATACCCCATAGCGAGCCAGCGCCTGCGCGTTCGCGTCGATGCAAGCCCGGCTAGGAATGTCATCGCCTACCGCAATCACCGCGCGCCACTTGGCAAAGCGGGCGCCCATCTTGGCATACTCCTCGAGACGCTCGCGCAATCCGTTCAGCCCCGCGGTCAGTTTCTCTCCCGGGTGTCCTGCCATATTCTCTGCACCCGTATCGACCTTGATGCCTGGAATGATTCGCGCATCGGTAACGGCTCTAACAAAGGAAGTGCCCTCTTTCGTTTGCTGGCGGATTGTCTCGTCGTAGAGGATGACGCCGCTAATGCTGTCACAGAGACCCGGGGTGGTGACGATTAGCTCTCGGTACGACCGCCGCGCATCCTCGGTTTGGGGGATGGCAAGCCTGGCGAATCGCCTGTTGCAGGTTGGATTGCTCTCATCCATCGCCAGCAGACCTTTGTCGTCTGCGACAAGCTCTCGCGCTGTGCGTGCCAGCTCTTCTGCGCTCATTTATGGCTACCCCAGCTCCAGTTCCGAATCTCCGGGAGGTCCTCGCCAAATTTCTCGATATACTGCTTGTGATCGAGGAGCTTGTCCTTCAGCTGCTGCTTCAGGTAGATGCCCTTGTCGCCGGTCTTGGGCAGCCGGTCGATGACATCCATCACCAGGTGGAAGCGGTCAAGATCGTTGAGCACCGTCATGTCGAACGGGGTGGTGATGGTTCCCTCCTCCTTGTACCCGCGGACGTGGATATTCTCGTGGTTGGTCCGGCGGTAGGTGAGCCGGTGGATCAACCACGGGTACGCATGAAAGGCAAAGATGACCGGCTTGTCCTTGGTGAAGATCTCGTCGAAGTCCACATCGCAGAGCCCGTGGGGGTGCTCGGATTGCGGCTGCAACCTCATGAGATCGACAACATTGACGACCCGAATCTTGACCTCGGGCAGATGCTCGCGCATGATGCTAACCGCGGCGAGCGTCTCCAGAGTAGGTACGTCGCCACAGCACGCCATGACCACATCAGGCGCAACCCCTTGGTCGTTGCTGGCCCACTGCCAGATGCCAATGCCTTCGGTGCAGTGCTTGACGGCGGCATCCATCGTCAGCCATTGCGGCGCGGGGTGCTTGCCCGCAATCACAAGGTTGACGTAATGGCGGCTACGCAGGCAGTGGTCCATCACCGATAGCAGGCAATTGGCGTCCGGCGGCAGATAGACCCGCACGATCTCGGCCTTCTTGTTCACGACGTGGTCTATGAACCCCGGATCCTGGTGCGTGAAGCCGTTATGGTCCTGCCGCCAGACATGCGACGCCAGCAGGTAGTTCAGCGAGGCGATCTTCCGTCGCCACGGTAGGTGCGCCGTGACCTTCAGCCACTTGGCGTGCTGGTTAAACATCGAGTCAATGATGTGGATGAACGCCTCGTAACAGTTAAACAGCCCGTGCCGCCCGGTGAGCAAGTAGCCCTCCAGCCAACCCTCGCACTGGTGTTCGCTGAGCATCGAGTCCAGCACCTGCCCGGCGGGCGCGAGGAATTCGTCGTTCGCCACGGTCGCGGCGTTCCACTGGCGCCTCGTCACCTGGAAGAGAGCTTCGAGGCCGTTGGACAGCGTCTCGTCCGGGCCGAATACCCGGAAATTTCGCACCTCAGCGTTTAGCTTCGCCACATCGCGCAGGAAGGGGCCGAGTACATGCACATCACCGATTCCCCGACTTCCCGGCGCGGGCACGGCCGCCGCGTAGTCTCGAAAATCTGGCATCCGCAGATCCCGTAGGAGGATGCCACCATTGGCGTGCGGGTTCGCTCCCATGCGTCGCTCGCCCTTGGGCGCCAACTCCGCCAACTCCGGCTTCAGGCGGCCCCGCGCATCGAAAAGCTCCTCCGGCCGGTAGCTCCGAAGCCAGTCTTCGAGCAGCTTGAGGTGCTCGGGATGGGTCGCCGGATCGGAGAGCGGCACTTGGTGCGCTCGGAATGTGCCCTCGACCTGCAAGCCATCGACCACCTTCGGTCCCGTCCAGCCCTTCGGCGATCTGAGAACGATCATTGGCCAGCGGGGCCGAGCAGGGTCCTTCCTGCTCCGCGCATTTTGTTGGATCTGCCGAATGCTTTCCACCGCCCGGTCCAGCGTGCCCGCCATGAGTTGATGCATCTTCTCTGGCTCATCACCCTCCACGAAGTGGGGTGTCCACCCGCAACCCCGTAGAAATTGCTCCAATTCCTCATGCTCGATACGGGCGAGAACCGTCGGGTTGCTGATCTTGTACCCGTTGAGGTGCAAGATCGGTAGCACGGCCCCGTCGCTGATCGGGTTGAGGAACTTGTTGGAGTGCCACGCCGTCGCCAGGGGCCCCGTTTCGGCCTCCCCATCGCCGACGACGCATGCGACAGTCAGATCGGGATTGTCGAAGACGGCCCCGAAGGAGTGGCTCAGCGAATAGCCCAGCTCGCCGCCTTCGTGGATCGATCCCGGACATTCCGGCGATGCATGGCTGGGAATCCCGCCGGGGAATGAAAACTGGAGAAATAGTTTCCGCAGCCCGGCCTCATCCTGGCTGATATTCGGATAGACTTCGCTGTAGGTACCCTCGAGATAGGTATTGCCAACCACGGCCGGTCCGCCGTGACCCGGCCCGGAGACGTAGATCATGTCCAGATCATATTTCTTGATGACCCGGTTCAAGTGCACGTAAATGAAGTTCTGCCCTGGGGTCGTTCCCCAGTGCCCGAGTAGCATGTGCTTCACGTCGCCAAGGGTAAGGGGTCGTCTCAAGAGTGGATTGTCATAGAGATAGATCTGGCCGACCGCCAGGTAGTTCGCGGCCCGCCAATAGGCGTCTATCGCGTGGAGAACTTCAGGGGAAAGCGTATCCGCTGGCATAGTCACCTCACGACCTCCTTCTTGATGCTCTCATCATCGAGACTCCTCCCCGTTCTGCAATCCGAAGGAGCCGAGTTTTGCGCACGTTGACCTGTAGTCCGTGTGAAGAACGCTTCGTATCCCCAAACCGGTGGCAATCTCGACGAACATCGAGGTGTCTTCGACGTAAACGACCTGCTGCGCCGGCGTGTGCGCAACATCCAACGCTAACCGAAAGATGTCGGCGTCCGGCTTGCGGAGGTGGACGTAGCACGACGAAATGTATGCGTCCACGACCTCGTCCAGCCTGAACTTGCGAATCCGGTAGTCATTCAGCACCCGAGCCTCGTTGCTAACCACGATGACCTTCAGGCGGTACTTTGCCTTGAGCTGACGAACCAGGGCTAGCATCTCGGGGTGCGCGGTCGATTGCGCAAACATGAATTGCCGAAACTCGCTTCGACTAAATGGTCGCTTCCGAAAGAAAACCACCTGGTCGAGATACTCACCCTCGGTCAGCTTCCCTTCCTCGTAGGTGTCGAAGACCATCTCATGTCTTCTTTCCATCTCGACCGGCTCCAGCTTGAATCTCCTCACCGCCCGCTTACGGGCACGATGGTCCCATCCGTCGCTGAGAAGCACCCCGCCGATATCCATGAACAACGTCCTGATTGGCCCTGCGCTGCTCATGCGGACGCCTCGAAGACCGTTTGCCCCTGCTGCCCAGTCGCTCGTTGGAAATCCGGGTGTATCACCCTGGCTGACCCTTTGTCCGCGGCGTCTTCGAACAGCTCAAGCAGACCATGCCCGATTTCACCGATTGCTCCTCATCGCAGCAAAAGGCCCGCAAGCACCCAACCCACAGCGACAAATATAACCACCCAGACAACGTCTCCTCCCCGCCCCCAGGACTGGTGCCGGAGGTCTGCTGGTTGCCCCATCGTGGATGCCCGCAGCCCGCGGCGTCGCTGGATATAGCGCGGGTATGGCGGTCCCCATCCGCGATAGCCCCAGCCGTAACTAACCGGGGATACGAGGAACAGAAATATGAATGCCATCCACAAAATCCACCACGAGCTCATCGTTGCTATCTCGCCTTCCTTCTTGTTCGGCTAATGACGTCTCGGCCCGTGCCGGCCAAGTTGGGCTGCCTTGCGCTGCCCATCCAACTTGTAGGCATCGTCCGTGCCATCCGGTGGGCGGGTCTCCTCCCGCACAATTCGTGGTCCCATGATCGGCGGAAGGAAGCGCGGTCGAATCTGTGCCTGGTGGTCAGCCGAGTCGTTACCCGCGATAGGATGGAGTTACCCCTGCCCGGCGGCGGCCAGCACCTCCCAGGTCACTTTGCCATTCTGCGCCATCCGCTCTCTGGCGTAGCCGTCCAGCAAGACGAGTACCACAGGCCACGCTGCCATGGCAACGGCGCGAGCTTGTCCCGCGATCCCGGGGAATCGCGCCGACTCAATCAACTTGAATGGTTCGGCCCTCCATCTTGAATAGCTTGGCCCCTCTCTCGACCCATCCGCGGTGTGGGCACGCCAAATCATGGCCCCCGCCAAATCGTGGCCTCCCATTCTTTGGCATCCGACATGCACGACACCACGTCAGGCCCACCAAGACGCTCACCATTTCAAAGGTAGACCCATGACCCAGATAACCGCAGAAGGCGAGCAGCGAAGGATCCCAGCAAGCGAGAAGAGCAGACCGCCCGGAGTCTTAGGAATGGTCAGGGGATGGCACCTGTTGAGACCAATCGTCGTCGCAGTCATCGTACTCCTAGCCGTTCTGACGGCCACCTTGGGCAATGTCCAGAAGGGCCTCTGGATGCAGCAGCTCGGCTACGCCGAGATATTCTGGAGGCTCCTCCTCCTGCGCTGGGGGTTGGCTTCAGCGGCCTTTGTTGCCGCCTTTCTATATTTCTGGTTCAATGTCCGCGTTGCGGCGCGCCAGGTCGCCACATCCCGTGTCGCTCCTCGAGGCGACTCCACTGCCCTGGCGAAGCCCGATATCAACGTCTCTCCCTCGGCCTTCAGACTTGCCACGTCCATCCTCGCTGCCGGCGTCGCGCTGATCTTCGCCGCCATCTTCTATGGCCAATGGGATACATACCTCCGCATTCGCCATGGCGCGTCCTTCGGACTATCCGACCCTCTCTTCGGCGTCGACCTCGGCTACTACATTTTCCGCCTTCCCTTCTATGAGCTACTGCAACAAAGTCTCTTCGCCCTGGCGTTGATCACGCTCGTATCGGTGCTCCTCCTCTACGGATACTCGGGCCCGCTACGCTCCGGTACCTCACGCCCCATCGACAGCAAAATTGCCCAAGCCGCCTCGCACCTCTCCATGCTATCGTTCGTCTTGGTCGCTAGCTGGGGCTGGGGCTTCTACCTAGACCACTACGAGCTTCTCTACTCCAGCCTGGGCGTCGTGTATGGGGCCGGCTATACAGCGGCCCGCGTCACCAGGCTCGCCTATTGGATCATGACCGGCGCGGCGGTCGCGCTGTGCGCACTACTCGTGCTCACCGCCTTTCGGCCCCGCCTCAAGGTTCTGGTCGTTGGGGCTGGCGCTTACATCGGGTTGTACTTCATCGCAGTGTGGCTGGCGCCGGCCCTCTTCCAGAGATTCAAGGTGGAACCCAACGAGTTGGCTCTCGAAGCTCCGTATCTCCAGAACAACATAGATTTCACGCGCAAGGCCTTCGGTCTCGACACGATTCAGGAGACCTCCTACCCCGCCCTGGCCGACGTGACACCCGAGGTGGTCGCGCGAAATCAAGACACGATTCAAAACATTCGCCTCTGGGACTACCGGCCCTTGCTGCAAATGTATCAGCAGGCACAGGAGATTCGACTCTACTATCAGTTTTACGCAGTCGATGTAGACCGCTACCATCTCCAGGACGGTTATCATCAGGTGATGTTGTCCGCACGCGAGCTCTCTCCTGAGCTTCCCGCGGCGGCCCAAACCTGGGTCAATCAGAAGTTACAGTTCACCCACGGTTACGGCCTGGCGATGAGCTTCGTTTCGCAGACGACCGGAGGCGGCTTTCCCAAGTACATCATGGAGAACATACCACCCGAGTCTTCCTTCGGCCTAAGGACGGTGCAACCGGCTATTTACTATGGCGAATCGACGTCTGGCTATCGGATCGTCTCGACCGGCGTGAAGGAGTTCGATTATCCCCAGGGGAATCAGAATGTCTACACAAGCTACCAAGGCAAGGGCGGCATTCCCCTCGACAGCCTGTGGAAGAGACTTCTATTCGCCTGGACCCAATGGGACGTAAACATCCTGTTCACCTCCTACCTCAAGCCCGAGAGTAAGATTCAGATCTGGAGACGCGTTCACGAGCGCGTGGAGCAGATCGCGCCGTTTCTGCGCCTCGATGGCGATCCCTATGCCGTCGTAAGCGAGGGCAATCAGTATTGGATACAGGACGCCTACACCGTCTCGGACCACTTCCCCTACTCGACGCCCCACGGATCGGCCTTCGAGGAAGTCCTCAACTACATTCGCAACTCCGTCAAGGTGGTGGTGGACATGTACAACGGAACCGTCGCGTTTTACGTCATGGATCCGAAAGACCCTGTTCTGGCGGTCTATCAACGTGCGTTTCCCGGCGTATTCAAGGATTTGCAGCAGCTTTCCCCGGATTTGCGGACGCATTTGCGCTACGCGGAGGACCTCTTCTCGATCCAGGCCGACCAGTACCGGACGTTCCACATGACCGTCCCGCAGGTTTACTACAACCGCGAGGACCTGTGGGTGTTCCCTAACGAGGCATATGCGGGTGTGGTCGCGCCCATGCGTCCCTACTACATTCTCATGAAGCTCCCGGGAAGCGCTCAGCTCGAGTACCTGCTCATGACTCCCTTTACTCCTCGAGACCGGAACAATATGGTCTCGTGGCTGGCTGCGAGGTGCGACTTTCCCGACTACGGAAAGATGCTCTTCTACGAGCTGCCCAAGGACAAGCTGATCTATGGCCCGATGCAGATCGAGGCGATGATCGACCAGAACACCACCATCGCGCAACAGCTCACCCTCTGGGACCAGAAGGGGTCGAGAGTCATCCGAGGAAATCTCATCGCGGTGCCGATTGAGAATTCCTTTCTCTATGTGGTGCCACTCTACCTCACAGCGGAGGGTACCGATTTTCCACAGCTCAAGAGGGTCATTGTGATTTCCGGCAACAGAGTGGCGATGGAGCCGACGCTCGACGAGGCAATCGAGGCGGTCTCCGGAGCTCGTCAACATCCCCAAGCCGCGATCGCCGCGCAAGACCACCCGGAATTGGCCAAGGCGAAATCTCAATTCGCCGAGGCGCAAAAGGCGATGAAGCAGGGGGACTGGAAGGATTTCGGCAATGCCATGGACGCGCTGAATGGCCTGCTTGCCGCGCCACAGAGGCCTGCTGCCCAGAATTGAGCAGCGCAGGCCGACCGCTATCGCGCGTGGCTCCCTGCGGGCTGGTTCGTTGGCGGCGTTTGTCCCGCCCCGTCGTCGCCGCTGTTCCAGTACCCCGGGCGCCCGTGTCCCTACTAGTCACCGCGATCGACATTCGCGGTGAACACTGGAGCGTGGGCAGGTCGCTCGACCTGGGCATTCGCCTCCGGGGTTATCGCGAGGGCGAACTTCCTTTGTGGCGTCTTGGTCTTGAGGATTCCCTCGAGATTGGAGCCCAAGTTAAGTATGCCGACGCTCTCCATTTTGCCGCCGGCAGGGTCGATCCAGACGAGGTAGACCGTGGCGCCCGCCGTGACCATGTCGGGACGGGCCAGGTGCTTCACGTCGACCACAAGGTCGGTGTTTCCGTCGGAGTCCTTCGTGGCCGTCACAGTGCCTTGCGCCGCAGGCACCCCTGAAGCCGCCTGCATGTTCTCCCGGTGTGCACAGCCGGCCCCGATGCCGGCCAGCGCAACGACCTCGACTAGAGCTACGAACAATCTCTCCTGATTTGTCATTTTTCACCCCCTCTATCCCGCTATGCGAGAGATGTGCCAGTGGCCGCGCAGCTCGGAGCTGCGCACTATCGTGCGCACCGAAAGCCCAGGAATTGCGCGCGGCTCTGCTCCTCCAGGCGGAACCTATTGGTGGTACGCTCGGTACGCGCGTCGCTACCGCCCCAGCTTCCACCGCGGAGCACGCGCTTCGCCTCTGCCCGTGCTCCATCGTACGTTCGGTAAGTCGAGGCCGTCCACTCCCAGACATTGCCAGCCATGTCGAGGACGCCCTGCTTCGAGGCGCCGGACGGGAAGCTGCCCACCGGCGCCGTTTCGGGCCATCCGTCGCTCGCAGGATAGAGAGGACGACCGGCCGGAAAGTGGTTCGACATCAAGTGGGCCGGGCACTCGGTGCCGCAGGCGTTGAGGCGCCGCTCGGTCGGTTCCTCGTTTCCCCAAGGATAGCGCCGGTCTTCACCGGCACCGCGTGCCGCGTATTCCCACTCTTCCTCGGTCGGCAGGCGTTTGCCCGCCCAGGCGCAGAAAGCTTGGGCCTGCCGGAAGTCGACGCAATTGATGGGGTGACTGTCCCGGCGATCGGGATTCTCCCAGTTGCAGAAGACCCGATAATCGCCCTTGTCGGGTCTATACCCGTCGGGGGCGCTGCACCTTGCCGCCTCGAAGCAGCGACGATACGCACGGACCGTGACCTCGGTACGATCGATCCGGAAGCTGGCAACTGCCACGCGGTGAGCGGGCCGCTCGTTGTCGCTCCCATCGGCACCATCGTCGCCCATCGCGAAATCACCGCCAGGAATCACAATCATGTCGTCGCGGATCCAGGCCGGCGCGCCTGCCCAGCAGGCGCTTGCGGCAGCCGCCATCAGGGCGAATAGCACCCATGGCCCGGCAGGTCCACGTTCAAAAGCCAGCCGCACCCGCCGACCATAACACGGTTACGCACCGACCGAAGAATGACGCCCGCAGGCTGAACCCGCCATGGTCCATGGCCGGGCTTGGTTGAGAGCTTCCGGGCTTGCCCTGGCTTGGCGCGCGATGTCTTCCGCGGTCACGCCAGGCGGCACCCGTAACCAAGTCCCTCCCTCCCACGTATCACCAGGGCAACGATTCACGGCGGGTGATTCGACAGTTTTGCATCGCCCGCCTTCACGGGAGGACGATCCATGACCACTACGAGATTCTTAGCGCGTTTGGCAATTGCGATAGCGGTGGGCGCGTGCGGCGTGGCCGCGGCGTTCGCGACGCCGGCCAAGGACAAGCCGGCGCAGGGGGAAGACGGGGCCGCTCGTGATGGTTCCACGGCCTGGGACAAGAGCGCGCGCCTGGAGGAGCTTTCGCCGATGCAATACCGTGTGACGCAAGAGGCGGCCACCGAGCCTCCCTTCCACAATGAGTATTGGAACAACCATCGGGTCGGCATATACGTCGATGTGGTTTCGGGCGAGCCACTTTTTCTGTCCAAGGACAAGTACGATTCCGGAACCGGTTGGCCCAGCTTCACGAGGCCGGTGGAACCCGGCAACGTGGTGACGAAATCCGACGATTCCCTGCTGGAATCACGAATTGAAGTGCGGTCGCGGCGCGCCCAGTCTCACCTGGGCCACGTCTTCGATGATGGTCCGCCGCCGACTGGGAAACGCTACTGCATAAACTCGGCGGCGATGCGTTTTATTCCGGCCGAACAAATGGCAGCCGCGGGCTACGGACAATACCTGCCGCTCTTGGGGGGCAAGCCATGACCATGCTATTCACTCTGTTCGCGGCTGGGGTTTTGACCATCCTGCTGCCGTGCATTCTGCCCCTTGTGCCCATTGTTCTGGGCGCGAGCCTGTCCGGGCGAAACAAGTGGCGCCCCCTGGTCACGGCCACGGGCATGGCGGTGAGCTTCGTTGCGTTTACCTTGGTCTTGCAGATCCTCTTGCGCCAGTTCGTCCAGCTCGCCGACCTGGTGCGCGTGGCCACCTACTACGCGCTCTTGATCTTCGGGATCTGCTTCGCCGTGGCCCAGTCCAGGGCACAAATCGCGCTGGCCGCCCTGGGCGCCGTCCCCTTCTTCTGGGCACGGGGTTGGCTGGTGCTCGGGATGGCCTCTATCTCGGGTGCGCTGGCAGTCGCGCTGGGTGGCCCGGTGGCGGCGCGACTACAACGGACCGGCGCCTGGGTCCAGCAGGGAGCCACGGAGGGTTGCGGGTCGGAGTCACTGCTATCTGCCCTGGTCGTAGGCCTAACGTTGGGATTGGTCTGGGTACCCTGCGCTGGTCCGGCTCTTGGTTTCGCGCTGACCCTGGTGCGCGACCAGCCTGGTTTGCGTGCCTTTCTGGCGCTAGCCGCGTACGCGCTGGGGGCCGCGCTGCCCCTGCTCATCATCGGTTACGGCGGGCAAAGGGTGGTCCACGCGGTGCGGGGACTCGTCCGGTACAGCGGAAGAATCAAGCAAGCCTCCGGCGCCGTCCTGGTACTTTCGGCGCTGGCCTTCCAGTTTCAGGGGTTTATCGGCCTGCAGACCTGGCTTGCCGACCACACCCGACTGGCTGTGCTCGGCTCCGCGGTCGAAAATCGCCTGGTTGGCTATGCTATGGCCGGTCCAGCGGCTCCGCCCTCGTCCTCGATGACTAGGGCGGTCGGCGCGCTTACGCGACCCCGCTTACCCAAGCTGGCCCCGGCTCCCGAGCTCGCGGGGCTTGGCCCTTGGTACAATTCGCCGCCGCTAACGCTGACTGCGCTCAAAGGCAAGGTTGTGCTGGTCGACTTCTGGACCTATAGCTGCATCAATTGCATCCGAACCTTGCCGCACGTGCAGGAGCTTTGGTCCAAGTACAAGGATCAGCCCTTCGTGGTGGTGGGTGTGCACGCGCCAGAGTTTACCTTCGAGAAGAAGCCCGAGAATGTGGCGGAAGCGATTCGGACGCACAAGCTCGGCTATCCGATCGCACAGGACAACGACTTCGCGACTTGGAAGGCGTTCGCCAATCACTATTGGCCGGCCAAGTACCTCATCGACGCCCAGGGCGTGATTCGCTACACCCACTTTGGGGAGGGCGACTACGAAGCGACCGAACAGGCGGTTCAAAGTCTGCTGGCGGAGCTGGGCCGGGCGCCACGCGGGGCTACTACCGGCCCAGCCCCGCGAGAGACGCTGGCGGCGCCCCTTTCCCCTGAGACTTACCTTGGCCCCCGTGGCTGGACGTCCTTTGCAAATCGCGTTGGCACACCGGACTCTCGTTTGCGGCGTTACGTGGCGCCACGCGTGCTGCCCATAGACAACTTCTCGCTGGCCGGGGATTGGCAACTCGTGGACGACGAACGAGAGGTGTTGCGCTCCGGTAGGGGCGAGATCCACTACCGAGCCCTTGCAGGGGAAGTGAACCTGGTGCTCGGTGTTGAGGAGGGCGGGGACGCCGTCACCGTGGATGTGCGGGTAGACGGAAGGGTCGCAAAATCCATCACCGTCGACCACCACGATCTGTATCAACTCTATGCCGGCGCCTACGGCGAGCACGATGTAGCTGTCGACATTCGTGGCAAGAACCTGGCCGCCTATGCCTTCACGTTTGGGGGATGATCGTGAGCTACGCGTTGCAATATCGGGCTAGCGCTCCGAGCTTGTGGTACCAGGCACTCTGGAGGCATGCTGGCGGCAAGGATGGTCGGCGGAGACTCGCCCTTGGATCGCGCCATGGCCCGCTTTGCCGCGGGCGAAGACGCAGCGTTGGCTGAGGTCTACGACCTCGGGGCATCCGCGGTGTTCACCTTTCTGCAGCGTCTCTGTCGCGATAAGCCACTAGCCGAGGACTTGACCCAGGAGACCTTTTTGCGCATTCACCGGGCGCGTGGGCTCTACCGCCAGGGCGCTCCGGTGCTGCCCTGGGCCTACACCATCGCGCGCAGGCTGTTCCTTGACAGCGTGCGTTCGCGGCGCTCCGAGGTTCAGGATAGCTTCGGCGACCCGTCCGGCACCGAGCGTCTCTCGCCGCGCAACATGGCTGGCGAGAGCCGTTCCGCAGAGGAGCTATTGGCCGACGCTGAGCTGGCCCAGGCAGTTGATGACGCCCTGGCCCAGATCCCCGAGGCACAGGCCTCGGCGTTCCGACTGCTCAAGGGCGAGGGCCTTTCGATCGCCGAAGTCGCCGCGGTCATGGGCACCAGCAAAGGCGCGGTAAAGCTGCGAGCGCACCGCGCGTATGTGGCATTGCGGACGCTGCTCGGCCAACGGGTAGAAGGGAAAGGCCAATGAGTATTCTCGAACGCCCGTCCGCCAATGCCCGCGACCGGTTCTTACAGATTGCCGCCCGCCAGACCACTTCCCGCCCTCACGCCTGGGTGCGGCGAGTCTTCCTGGCCAGCTTCGGTACCACGGCGTGGCTGGTCACCATGTTGCTGGTCCTAGGAATTCGGCGCGATTGGAACGACTTGCCCATGCCCGGATTGGCGACGACGATCGGGGGTCTCCTCGCCGCTGCCGTGTTGGCCTCGCTGATCGGTTTGGGGAGAGGACGATCCATGGTCGGCAGCACCACGGAGGCGCTATCGATCGTGGCGTGGGCAACGCCGCTCTTGCTCCTGCTCCTGGTGACGGCGGTCGATCCGCTCGGCCCCTCCACCGTGGCGACCAAGGCCACGCCAGTCGGGTACCTGCTCCATGCGTGGCCCTGTGCGCTGCTGGTATTCCTGATCGCACTGCCGTTTATGGGGATCGGCCTCTTCGTTCGGCGCGAGCTTGTCCTGTCCCGCCCAGGGTTGGCCGGCGCTTGCCTGGGCCTAGCCGCGTCAACATGGGCGCATCTGCTCATCCGCGTACACTGCCCGCTCGGCGGGGTAGAACACGCCGTGCTCGGACACCTCCTGCCTTTGCTCCCCCTGATGGTTCTTGGAGCTTGGGCGATGAGACGTCGATGATTGACGAGCATCTCTCCGGTCGAAGTTCTGCGTAACCAATCTTGATCGCCCTACGTAGGCACTGGGAATCGCGCGATCCACGCAAAGGTTGAGTGGACCGCATGGCCAAGAAAGGAAAGATGCAATGAAAACTCGCACGTTAAGTCACACGTTGCAGTCGTGTGTTGCAGCAATCGGATCCCTCGCCGTTACCTCCAGCAGTTCAGCAGCGACCGCGAATCAGCAGGGCGGTCAGCTCTGTACCATGGGATCCGCGGGAGTTGGACAGCCAGGCATGGTCATTTGCAAGGACGTCGCGACCGGGGCAACCACGCAGTCCGTGGCGGTCGGACCCAGCGTGTCTGGTCCCGGTGGCATCGCTGGAAGCCTGGTCCGCCACGGGCAACGTGTCCTGGTGACGAACCAGTCTCAGGGTGCAGTGCTCTTCGAGCTGACCGGGGGCCAGTTGAAGGCGCCCGTCGTGCTCCAAACCGGCGGCGAGGGCTCGCTTTCTGGAGCCCTGAGCGACCTGGGCGCCTATGTGCTCACTGGCAGCCGCCTTCTCTTCTTCCCGCGCGGCGAGATGACGGCTGCGAGCAGCCAGTCGCTGCTCATGGCGGACGGATTGGCGGCGCAGGTCACGCTCTCGGGCACCTACGCATACGTCTCGGAAAAGAGCGGCTCGCTCGAGGCCTTTGCTCTTGGGCGCAACGGCACTATTAGGGGCGGTGCCACGTCGGTTGCCGGAGTTCCCGCCGGCGTCATCGTCGGTATCACCGGATCCGACGATCTGGTCGTCGCCCCGGTCGCGCACTTGGCCAGCAACCCCAACCAGTCGACCATTCCGGTTGTCAGCGGGCTCAGCGCGGTCCAAACCGTCCCCACCAAGGAGGTCGCGGCCTGCTGGGCGGCCAACTACGGCGGCGAAGCGTGCGTTACGAATCCAGGCAGCATGACCGTTTCTTGTGGGCAGCTGGGCTCGAACGCCTTCACCAGCTACACCGGTGCAGCAGCTAGCGTCACCGGAGATACGGTCTTCGACATTGACATGATGGACATGCTGGTAGGGATTCTCGGCATGAGCAATGGCGCGCCAGCGCTTCTCACCTACGCTCGGACGAGGCAAGGCGGAGACTTCCTGAGCGCGATTGGTGAATTCCCGCTCGGAATGTCCACGGCCACGGGAGCTATGCTCCTGCCCGCCATCGAGTAGGCTCGCGACGAGTCCGAGCAAGGAGCTGGCCCATCGACGGCTGTAACGGTGGCCAGCTCCAACGGTGGCCAGCTCCGGCTGATCACCGACGCCGCCTACCGCGGGCAGTCACTTTGAACGGCAAACCGGTCATTATGATGGTCCCGGCCGATTCCCTCCCAATCCCTTGCGCCAAGTCGTTGAGGTCGTTTCTGGTCCATCACCGGCACAATTCCTGCTTGACGCCAACGGCCTATGATGAACAGGTCGAAGCATGCCGGGCGGCGGCGACAGAGCGTGAGCCTGCTCGCGTCTCTTTCGGAAGGCGCGCTCCTCAAGCGCGCGTGTGACGGAGATGCGCTCGCATTCGAGGAGTTGGTGTACCGCACGGAAGATCGGCTGTACGACCTGGCCATGCGCTACGTTCACAACGAGAGCGACGCCAAGGAGATTCTGCAGAACGTCTACCTGTCCGCCTGGTGCGGCCTGCCCAGCTTCGCGCAGCGCGCGCAAGTCGCCTCCTGGTTGCATAGGATCACGGTCAATGCGTCCCTCATGTTCTTGCGCGCACAGCGTCGCCATCGAGAGATTGCACTCGGCGAAGTTGCGTCAGGGGAGCTTGACGCCGCCATGAGCGAGGCCGCCCAGCGGTCGACACTCAGCGCCGACGAATCGCCTCGTCCCGACCACGCCTTTCAGGCCGCGGAGCTGCGCGGCCGCCTGGCGAGCGCCGTGGGCTTGCTACCTCCCGCACTGCGCTCGGCGTTTCTCCTGCGCGAGGTCGGGGAGTTGTCGACCAAAGACGCTGCCGACAGGCTGGGCGTCTCCGTGCCTGCCACAAAGACCAGACTACATCGCGCGCGCAAGGTGCTCAGGCAGTCCCTCGTCAGCTACGTCGCATGCTGAGGCTCACGGATTATCTCTGGCCGAGGAGCTCTTCGGGACCCTGGCCACCACGCCTCGCAGACTGGTACGGAACCTGCAGGCCTCGGTTCGCCGAGGTAGCGCTCACGATCGCCACCCTCGTCCATGTGATCGACACTTTGGGGAGAGAACCATGAAGATCCGTCCTTTGCACGATCGGATTTTGGCCAAGCGACTTGCCGAAGACACCAAGACATCCGGCGGCCTATTCATTCCGGACACGGCGAAGGAGAAGCCGCTCGAGGCGCGGGTCATCGCGACGGGAAGCGGCAAGATCCTCGAGAACGGCAAGACACGGGCGCTGTCGGTCCAAGTCGGTGACAAGGTCCTCATCGGCAAGTACTCGGGCTCCGAAGTGAAGCTCGACGGCGAAGAACACATAATTCTGCGCGAGGATGACATCCTCGCGATCCTCGACAATTAGGGAGCACAACCATGCCAGCCAAAGAGATTCTGTTCGCCAACCAAGCCCGCCGGCAGATCGCCGTCGGGCTCAATACCCTCGCCAACACGGTGAAGGTGACGCTTGGGCCCCGCGGCCGCAATGTCCTGCTCGAACGTCCGTGGGGCTCGCCGACGGTCACCAAGGACGGCGTGACGGTTGCCAAGCAAGTTGAGCTCGAGAATCGCTTCGCCAACCTGGGGGCGCAGATGGTCAAGGAGGTCGCTTCGAAGACTTCCGACATCGCCGGCGACGGCACCACCACCGCTACCGTTCTCGCCCAGGCAATCTATGGCGAGGGGGCCAAGTTGGTCACGGCTGGCGCCAATCCGATGGACATCAAGCGCGGCATCGACGCCGCCGTTGCAACCGTGGTCGCCGAGCTGAAGAAGCAATCCAAGCCCACCAAAGGGAAGAGCGAGATTGCCCAGGTGGGCATCATTAGCGCAAACGGCGACGCAACCATCGGTAACCTCATTGCCGAGGCGATGGAAAAGGTCGGCAAGGAGGGCGTCGTAACCATCGAGGAAGCTAAGACGATGGAGACCACGCTCGACGTCGTCGAAGGCATGCAGTTCGATCGAGGCTACCTATCGCCCTATTTTGTCAGCGACGCCGAGCGCATGGAGGTCGTGCTCAGCGACGCCTACATTCTCATCTGCGAGAAGAAGATCTCTAATATGAAGCATCTCTTCCCGCTGCTCGAGTTGGTGGCGAAGAGTGGCAAGCCCCTGCTCGTCATTGCCGAAGACCTGGATGGCGACGCACTGGCCACCCTGGTGGTCAACAAGCTGCGTGGCACGTTGCAGGTCTGCGCCGTCAAGGCCCCAGGGTTCGGTGATCGGCGCAAGGAAATCCTCGCGGACATCGCGGTTATCTGCGGCGGTCAAGCCGTGACGGAGGACCTCGGTCTCAAGCTAGAGAGCCTGACGTTGCAGGATCTCGGGCAGGCCAAGACCGTCACCATCGACAAGGACAAGACCACCATTGTCGAGGGCGCGGGCAAGAAGGACGGCATCCAGGCGCGCGTGAAGCAGCTTCGCGCTCAGATGGAGGACACCACTTCGGAGTATGACCGCGAGAAGCTGCAGGAGCGCCTGGCGAAGATTGTGGGTGGCGTCGCCGTCATCAAGGTAGGCGCAGCCACCGAGACCGAGATGAAGGAGAAGAAGGCTCGCGTGGAGGATGCCCTGCACGCAACCCGTGCCGCCGTCGAGGAGGGCATCGTTCCCGGCGGTGGCGTAGCCTTGCTGCGCACCATCCCCGCGCTGGCCGCTCTCAAGCTCGACGGAGACCAGGGATTCGGCGTCAACATTATTCGTCGCGCCATCGAAGAACCGCTCCGGCAGATCGCGCAGAATGGGGGCGAAGAGGGCGCCGTGGTCGTCAACAAGGTACGGGAAGGCGATGGAGCCTTCGGCTACAATGTGGCCACGGGCAAGTATGAGGATCTCGTCGCCGCCGGCGTCATCGATCCGACTAAGGTCGTGCGGGTCGCGCTGCAGAACGCTGCCTCGGTGGCGGCTCTGATGCTCACCACCGAGGCGCTGATTGCCGAGCGTCCGGAGGGTGACGCGGGGTTACCCGGAACCGGAGCGAACGAAGGCATGGGTGACATGTAAATCGATGCCTGGGCCGGCTGCTGGTCAAGCAGCCACTCTCAGGAAAAGTCGCTGCGGCTCATCCGCGAGAAGTGCCGCACATCCTCGCCCGTCACGATGAAGATCACCCGTTCGGCCACGTTCGCGGCGTGATCCCCGATCCTTTCGATGTACTTGGAAATGGCCTGCACGCGCGTGGCGCGAAATATGTTTTCAGGGCCTTCGCGCATGCGGCTCAGGATGTCGTTGAAGATTTGCGAGTAGTAGGCGTCGACGACCTCGTCCTTGTCGATTACTCGACTGGCACGGGCAACGTCCTGGTCCCTCAGCGCCTCCAGCGCCTCCCTCAACATTTCGCGCGCCGTCATCATCATTCGCATCAGGTCCTCATAGGGGATGAGCGGTGATTCGCTCCCCAGCTCCACCACTCGCCCCGCGATGCTGACGCCTAGATCGCCAATCCGCTCCAGATCGATGACCAGCTTTAGCGCGGAGGTCAGGAGCCGCAGGTCACCGGCCACCGGTTGCCGTCGCGCGAGGATCTCCAGACAGAGGTGGTCTATCTCCAATTCCATGGAGTCCGTTTCCTCGTCCCCGACGATGATCCGCTTGGCAAGCTCGCTGTCGCTCGCCAGCAGCGCCTTTACGGCCGACTCCAGAACCGCGTCCACGTGCCGCCCCATCTCGGAGATCTGCTGCCGGACGGACTCGAGCTCCGCCTCGAACTCCTGGCTAGTATGCTGCCGCAGGCTCATCCGAACCTCCCCGTGATGTATTCCTCGGTCTGTTGCTGGGCAGGCTTCGTGAACATCTTCTTGGTGTCGCCGAATTCCACCAGGTGGCCGAGATACATGAACGCCGTGTAGTTCGAAACCCGCGCCGCTTGCTGCATGTTGTGGGTCACGATCGCGATGGTGTAGTCCTTCTTGAGCTCCGTGATAAGTTGTTCGATTTTCTGCGTCGAGATGGGATCCAGGGCAGAGGCCGGTTCGTCGAGCAGGAGGATGTCTGGCTTTACCGCCACGGCGCGCGCAATGCACAGCCGCTGCTGCTGCCCACCCGACAGAGCTGTCCCATCTTGGCGTAGCTTGTCCTTGACCTCATCCCAAAGGGCGGCTTTCTCCAACGCCCATTGCACCCGCGCCTCCATGTCCGGGCGCGAGAGACGTTCGTAAAGCTGGACACCGAAGCTGATGTTGTCTTGCACCGACATCGGGAACGGGGTCGGCCTCTGGAACACCATCCCCACTTTGGACCGGAGCCGGTTGACGTCGCCGGCACGCTCGAGCAGGTTGCGGCCGCCGAACATGATTTTCCCTGTGGCGCGCTGCCCGGGATAGAGCTCGTAAATGCGGTTCAAGGCGCGCAGCAGCGTGGACTTGCCGCAGCCGGACGGGCCGATGAATGCGGTGATCTGGCGGTCCTGAATGTCCAGGTCGATGTCGTGCAGGGCCTGGTGCTTGCCGTAGAAAAAGCTCAGGCCCCGAATCTCCACTTTGGGGCCACCGGCGGGGGCCGCCCTGGCCGGTACGCCGGCCGCCGGACGAAGAGGCACTTCGCAGTGCATCGGGGTCGAGGGTTCGCTGCTCGTGGACGAAGCTTCCGGTGATTCCATATGTCGGCTCATGATTTTGTACGTCTGAGGATCGTCCTGGCGACGATGTTGATGATAAGGATGGTGAAGGTGATGAGGAGCGCACCGGCCCACGCCAAGTGTTGCCAGTCCTCGTATGGGCTCATCGCGAACTGGAAGATCACCACTGGCAGGTTGGGAAACGGCCGGCTCATGTCGGTGCTCCAGAACTGGTTATTGAGGGCGGTGAACAGCAGGGGCGCGGTTTCACCGCTGATCCTTGCCATCGCGAGCAACACGCCGGTCATTATCCCCGGCAGGGCGCTGCGGTAGACGATGACGATGGTGATCTTCCAGCTCGGCGCTCCCAGTGCGGCCGCCGCCTCACGCAAGCTGTCTGGGACTAGACGCATCATGTTTTCGGTGGTTCGCACCACGACGGGCAAGACGATCAGGGCAAGCGCCACCGCGCCCGCCCACCCGGAGAAATGCCCGACTCGCAACACGATTAGGCCATAGACGAAGACGCCGATGATGATCGACGGGGCGCTGAGTAGGATGTCGTTGACAAAGCGGACTATCCAACCGAGGCGCGATGTTCGGCCGAATTCAGCCAGATAGGTTCCCGCGAGAATGCCGGCAGGCGCGCCTATCCCGACGCCCACGATGGTGAGGATTACGCTGCCCACGATAGCGTTCGCCAACCCGCCGTTCGCTCCAGGCGGCGGCGTGGACTCGACAAACAGCTGTGGACGGATCCACTGCACGCCATTGCGAAACAGCGTCCACAACAACCAGAAGAGCCAGAAGAGCCCAAAGAGAGTAGCAAGAATCGACAGCGTCAGGCAGACCCAGTTCACAACCCGGCGCCGCGCGTAGAGGTTCAAGTTCTCTCCCCCTCGCGAGCCCGCATCTTCATCAGCATCAAGCGCGCGGCGACCAGCACGATCAGGGTCAGCACGAAGAGAACCAACCCCAGCGCGAGCAGCGACGACGTGTAGAGCGGCGTGACGGCCTCGGTAAATTCATTGGCCAACGTGGACGAGATGGTGTTCCCCGCCATGAAGAGCGACAGGTGAACATCGTGGGCGTTGCCAATGACGAAGGTGACGGCCATGGTCTCACCCAACGCCCGGCCGAGCCCAAGCATCACGCCTCCGATCACGCCGACACGTGTGTACGGCAACACCACTCGCCACACCACCTCCCAGGTCGTGCAGCCTAGCGCGTAGGCCGATTCCCTCAGGGTGGCCGGTACCGTTTCGAACACGTCGCGCATCACCGCTGCCATGAACGGAATGATCATGATGGCTAGGATGAGTCCGGCCGTGAGCATACCGATACCCATGGGCGGGCCTTCGAAAAGCAGGCCCAGGACTGGCCACGGTCCCAAGTGATCCGTGAGCCAGGGCTGCAGGCGTGCCGCGAAGGCCGGCGCGAACACGAACAGTCCCCACATCCCGTAGATGATGCTGGGAATGGCCGCCAGCAATTCGACGGCCACCCCAATGGGGCGCTTCAGCCAGGGTGGCGCGAGCTCGGTTATCACCAAGGCGATGCCGAAGCTCACCGGAACGCCCACCAGCAGGGCAATCACCGAGGTGACCACCGTGCCGTAAAGAGGAGCCAGCGCGCCAAACTGGCCAGTGACCGGGTTCCATTCCTTGCTGACAAGGAACTCCAGCCGGAAAACCTTCAGCGCCGGCCATGAGCCCGCGAGGAGCGTGACGAGCATCCCCAGGACCGACAGCAACACCACCGCCGCAAAAAGGCCGGTCAGCCTCCGAAAGAGCCAGTCTCCAAGCGAACGCGAGCGAGCTCCCGATCTCGATGGGCCAGGAGTGTCGGGGAACTCGCTGACGTTCTTCTGGTCTGCCGCACCGAGTGAGCTCACGTCGGCCCTCTCCGGGCGTCTACTTCCCCGCTTGCATATTGCCCGGCCAGAGCCTCTCGCCCCTGGAGCCCTTCAAATCCTTTTCCCAAGTCTTCTCGACTTGGTCCACCACGGCGGTCGGCATGGAAATGTAGCCCAGCTCTCTTGCGGCCGCGCCACCGTTGCGGTAGCCCCAGTCGAAGAAGCGCAGCACCGCACGGCCGGTATCCGCATCTTTCTGCTGGCGATGAACCAACACGAAGGAGGCGCCGGTGATGGGCCACGAAGCTGCACCGGGCTGATCCGTGAGAACCATATAGAAGCCGCGCGCGTGTGTCCAGTCGGCACCTCTTGCGGCCGCCTGAACGCTGTCGTCCGTAGGGTCGACGAAATTGCCGTCGTGATTCTTCAGCTTGGCATGGGCCATATGACTCTGAGTCGCGTACGCCGATTCGACGTAGCCGATGGCGCCGCTGATACGCTGAACGTACGAAGCAACACCCTGGTTGCCCTTTCCCCCCACGCCCGTCGGCCACGCTACCGACTTGTCGGCGCCCACCGACTTTGACCACTCGGGACTCACCTTGGCAAGATAGTTGGTGAAGATCCAGGTCGTGCCCGAACCGTCCGACCGGTGAACCACGGTCACGGCTGTCTCAGGAAGCTTGAGGCCCGGGTTGTTCTGCACCAATCGTGGATCGTTCCACTTCTTGACCTTGCCCAGGAAAATGTCGGCTAGCACGTCAGGCGTGAGCTTCAGCTCGCCCGCCTTGATGCCGGCAAGGTTGATGACAGGCACCACCCCACCCATGACCACCGGGAACTGAACCAAGCCTGCCTTGTCCAACTCCTCGGGCTTGAGGGGCGCATCAGAGGCGCCAAAATCCACCGTCCCTTCGGTGATCTGTTTGATGCCGCCGCCCGACCCTATCGCCTGGTAGTTTAGTTTGACGTGCGCCTCCCTCGCGTAAGTGTCAGCCCACTTCGCATAGACGGGATATGGAAACGTCGCCCCGGCGCCTGAAATCGTGTTCGCATCGGCAGCGAGGGCGGCTTTCCCCATCAGCATCACGCCTGCGGCGACGACCAGTCTTCGGAACCTTGGGTCGATCATGCGGCTGCCCCTTCTTGCGTTTGGATTTGCAGGTGGGAGATGTCCTCACCTCTGCAGGCGGAGTTTGCTTTCGCGATCTCAAAGCGCGCGTGTCAGTTGCGTGACAAACCGAGGACGCGCCGCGGCGGCTATCCGTAGGCGAAAGTGAATTTAAGGGGGGCCAGGTTGACGCCGTGGGACGGGGACGACATAAAGCGTCAGTGCCGCCGCGCGGCCAGTTCCTCTGCCGGTGGTCCCGCGGCGACAGTCTTGTGCCTTGCTGGTAGCTCAACAGGATGAACGGCGCTCGGAGGACCAAGCCGCCCTGGGGAGATTTCACAAAGCCATTTGGCGCCTATTCGCAGTCGTCGCAGCTCTCCTGATCCTGACCGTCCTCGCTGTCGGCATTCTGTTCAACCTGAGTGTCACCAGACCATTGCGACAGGCCGTACTCATGGCACGCCGACCCGTTGTCAAGTTTCTCGGTGCTATCACTGTCGGCAAGCCGGCAACTCGACCGATTGTTCCCAAAGTGATGCAAGCGAACAACTTGCGCATCGTCCGAGTATTCTTCATCATCCTAGTGACAAACGAAAGGAGACCCCTCGACATGGCAGGTGCCCGGAAGCAGAAGATGTTTGTGCTTGACACCAACGTCATCCTTCACGACAGCAAATGCATGTATCAGTTCGAGGAGCACGACATCGTTATTCCCATCACGGTGCTGGAGGAGCTTGATGGGTTCAAGAAAGGGAACGAGTCGATCAATTTTCACGCGCGCGAGTTCTTGCGCGCTGTCGACGGGCTGGCGCAACAGCCACTGTTTGGCAAGGGCGTTAAGATCGGTAAGGACCTGGGCAACATCATCGTCAAGGTGGGTGGCGAGTATCAGGACGACTTGCGCGTGGCCTTCGAGACGCGCACGCCCGATCACGAGATCCTGAATGTGGCCTACCAGCTGTGGCGACAATTTCCCCGCCGCGAGATCATCATGGTCAGCAAGGACGTCAACCTGCGCATGAAGGCCAAGGCGCTTGGTCTCACGGCACAGGACTATCGCAACGACCACGTCAAAGACATCGCTTCGATGTACACGGGGATAAGGCTCAAGGAGCACGTCGAAGAGCCCCTCGTAGACCGGATGTACGAGCGGCCCTTCTCCATTAGCCCGGGAGATCTCGCCTTCGAGGAGCCGCTCGTGCCCAACGAGTACCTCATTATTCGCAACGGCAAGAAATCGGCGTTGGCCACCTACGACAGCGACCACGCCGTGGTCCGTCGCGTGGACAAGCTGTCGGCCTACGGCATCACTCCGCGCAACGCCGAACAGGCGTTCGCGCTGAACGCGCTCACCAACCCCGACGTGAAGTTGGTCAGCATTTCGGGCAAGGCAGGCACGGGGAAAACCTTGCTCGCGCTCGCGGCCGCGCTGGAACACAAGAAGGAATATCGCCAGATCTTCATGGCGCGCCCGGTGGTGCCGCTGTCGAACAAGGACATCGGCTATCTGCCGGGCGACATCCAGTCAAAGCTCGACCCGTACATGCAACCGCTCTACGACAACCTGGGCGTAATCCAGAACCAATGGTCGTCGACCGACGCGCGCCACAAACGCATCCGAGAGATGCTCGACGACGAAAAGCTGGTCATCGCGCCCCTCGCTTACATTCGCGGACGCAGCCTGGTCAACATCTACTTTATCGTCGACGAGGCCCAGAACCTGACCCCGCACGAGGTGAAGACCATCATAACGCGAGCTGGCGACGGGACGAAGCTGGTGTTCACGGGCGACATTTTCCAGATCGACCACCCGTACCTGAACAGCCACTCGAATGGGCTTTCCTACCTCATCGACAAGATGCATGGGCAGAGCATCTACGCCCACGTTAATCTCACCAAGGGCGAGCGATCGCAGCTCGCCGAGCTGGCGAGCAACTTGCTGTAGCTGTAGCGGAGGCCCCGCCAGTGAAGTGGTCAACCTGACGTCCCGATGCCGAATGGCCGCAGGACGGTGGAGAGCCTGTCCTGCGGCGGAATGGGGGAGCGTGAGGCTCCCGGAGCGGGCCTCGAGCTAACCAGGCATCAGTCCTCACTGACCCGGTGGCTCGGGTACGGACGACTCCCCATGATCCCTCGCCACAACGCTCGGTTGAAGCGGTCCGTGTCGAGTGCATCCTCGCGGTCGAAGTTCTGGCCTCGCATCACCCGCTCCCAGTAGGCAGCCCGATGGTCCGGTCGTTTGGCCAGCATGGCGACTGAACCGGAGGCGCCGCGCACGCTGGCGGTGGTCACGGGCAAGGGCAGGGCGGTTGCGCGCAGATCCCTGGGCACCTGAGCAGCGTAGGCAAATAGGTCGGGGGCAAGCGACGTGTCGAAGACGTCGGCCATCGGTCGGGCCAGCGCATCGTTCAGCCCGAGTGGCGCCAACCCCAAGACCTCCTCGATGGTCCTGACCATGGACACCGTGTTGTACGGCGTGGAGACCACCGCTCCCTGCTTCACGTAAGGCCCAACCACCAGCGCGATGCTGCGGTGGGCGCTGACGTGATCGGGGCCGTCCTGGGCGTCGTCCTCGACGACGAAGATCAGGGTGTCGTCGCGAAATCTGCTGTTCGCCACCTTTTCCACCAGCCGGCCCACGGCATAGTCGTTGTCCGACATCTGCAAGGTCGGGGTGTTCACGCCGTCGATGGCGGTGGTGAAGTTGCCGAAATGGTCGTGCGGCAAGCGCACCAGCTCGAGCGCTGGCAAGTCGCCCTGCGTGGTGAAGCCATCGAATTCACGCTCCCACTCCTTGATGCGCCAGTAGTCTGGGTACTTGTTGTCGAAGCCGCGGAAGTAGAGGTCGGAGCGCGTCTGTAACGCGGCTTTGGCCGGGTAGAACTGGCGAACCCCGGTTGCAAAGGGCTGCCGGTCGAGTGGGATGAAAATGGGATTGCTATCGGGCACCGACGAGCGCGTCGAGATCGCCGAAGCAGCCGTAGTTGCGCACCTCAAGGCCCTTGCGCATGGCCGCGTCCCAGAGATACGATTCTCCCGGCGCTTCACCCGACGCAGGGTCGCCCGAGGCTACGTCGGCAGTGCCGGGCAGGAGATCGGGGTCGGTCGGGGTCGCGGGATCCAAGGCCACTCGCTCGGCAAGCGTGGCCACACCGACGTTGATGTTGCGGTTGGTACCCTCCCAATCGTAGTTCAGCCCGCGGCCGGCATAATTCGGTGGCTGGGTTTTCTCGACGGAGTCCGTGGTGCGCGCGGATACGGTCCAGTTCCACCCCACGCCGCTCGTCTCGCCGGTGTCCTGAAAGCTATCCAGGGTGACGTACAGCCTGGCCAGCGCATGGTGGTTGGGCGTTATGGCCTCGGGAAAGAGCGCGAGCGATGCGTCGCCGTTGCCGCGCGGGAGGTCTCCCAGCACTTGGTCGTAAGTGCGATTCTCCTTGATGACGTAGATCACGTGCTTGATATGCTGGCGCAAAAAGGCCATCAGGGGCCGCCGGGCCGGCGGATCGGCTTCGATTGGAAAGTTATCGTTGTAGGCAACCTGCAGGGTCAGGCGGGCCAAGTCTGCGCTCGAGGGGACCGGACCGCTGAGCAAACCGGCCTTCTCGAGCTGCCAGACGTAATCGTTCCCATTCCAGCACGAATCGTAGGCCGTGGTGCTCGCCACGTCGAGGCATCCCGCCCCCGTGATGCTCTTGCCGTTGACCACGAAGAAGGATCGGCCGTCGGCGCTCAAGCTGATCGATTCCGGGTACCAGCCGGTCGGAATCAGCCCGACAACGTGGCTTGCCGGTTCCGCGTCGCCGTCCTCGTTCCATCCGCGTGGCCCGTGGGTATAGGCCTTAAGCGCCACCACGGAGACGGCATTTAGGCCACCGTTGGTCACGTACAGGGTTCGCCCATCCGGCGCCAGCGCCAGGCTGTTGGGGTTCGCGCCCGACAGCCCGTTCATGGTTTGCAGCAGGGCAGCCGGAGCCGCGACCGGGATCTGGTCGATGGCGCGGCCCGCGTGCAAATCCACGACCGACACGGTGTCGTCCCCGCTATTGGCCACGAAGAGCAGGTCATGGGCGAGCAACATCTTGTTGGGTTGGGCGCCGACCGGAATTCGCCCTACCACACGCTTGCCCGCGACGTCCACCACGACCACTTCACGATCGCGTTGGCTGCTGACGTATGCGCGGCCGGCGTGACAGACCACCCAGTAGGGATACTCGCCACCGGGCACTCCAGCTTGTGCGGCGTCGGCCTTGCCGGGTCGCAGGTCCACGTCGGTGACCGCCGAGGACGCCAGATCGACAATGCTGACCGAGTCGTTTTCGTAGTTCGCCACCACGGCATGCATCCCGCTTTCGTCGATCCCCACACCCCCGGCTGTGGCGGGCACCTCTAGGCCGAGGCCGGCACTGTGCCCCAGGGCTATGGGTGCTCCGACCTCCACGAAGGCGTTGCCCGACAGCGTGAAGATATGCAGGTTGTCGTCCACGCCGCCCGAGACGTAGAAGGCCTGGCCATTGGGATTCCAAGCCATGCCCACGAAGGTGTTGGGCACCTCGAGGACCTGTCGCTTGAGCGGCGGGTCTTGGCTCACGTCGTAGACAAAGACGTATTCGTTCGACAAAGCTGGGTCGAAGTCCCCGCTGTTGTCGGGCTTGGTAATGGCGTTGTAGCCGCTAGTGAGAACCAGGAGCGTGGCTCCATCGGGACTGAGCGCGGTGGTAACCGCGTGGTCGGCCAAAAAGCCGGGCAACGACGACAGATCGGGGTTCAGGTTCTGGAAGGTCGTTCCCGGCGCTGCCGACGGCGTGATCCGTGCGCCGGTGGGCAAGAGCTGCCCTCGGGCCGGGCCGCGACTAGCCGGCATGACCTGTGCCTTCTGGAGGGCGGCCAGCCCGGGCACGGGCGTGGACGCCGGAGTGGGCGAAGGCTCGCTCGTCTGGCTGCAGGCAAGTCCGCCCGACGTGGCGACCGCAATCAACATGAAGTCAGCTCGAATACGCATGGCGATTCTCCCTTCTTGCTAAGCCGTTGCGATACGGTCAGTAGACCGCCCCCAATCCGCCGAGCACGAGCGCCCCCGTGTGCAGACGATCGGTCTTCTGTCCGGTCCAACCAGCCTCGGCCATCACCGAATAACGGCCCAGCGAATAGGCAAGCAGGGGCGCACAGGCAAAGTCGAGGGTTGGATCCGCGCGCTGCACCCGGTAGGGGTCGCTGGAGCCGAGCGTGGTCAGCACCCGCGCATCCCCGCCAACCTCGAGCCTGGCGCTCAGGCGGTAAATCCCGACGGCATGGACTTCGCCATCGTGGTCGTCCCCTTCGCCATCCTGACTGTAGGCCAGGTTCACCAGCGCGAGAGCGCGCCCGAAGCGCCGGCTCAAGGTTGCCGACCACTCGAGCAGGCCCTCCTCGTTGGTAAAGCGATCCTTGCGATACATGAAGCCGACCACAACGTTGATGCCATTCGCTGCCTGCCTGAGGATCTCGAGCTGGGCGCCGCCCAGGGGCCGCACCTGCGTCGGCCCGGGCTGCCAGTTCGAGCCGAATCCGGCAAGGAGGCGAAGCCGCGGTAGCAGGCGCGCCTCGGCGATGCCGTTCACCACGGGATTGTGAGTGGCGGAGTCATAGCCACTCCACGTCGTGGCCGCTGCAGTAGTAGTGTCGGTACCGGCGGTGAGGCCATCCGGCAAGTGATGCTCGGCCGGGAGCGCGGTGGAGCTTTCGAGGTCGATCTCGAAGCCGGGAGCGGTGTCGGTGCCGGCAGTAGGGACCTCCGCTACGTGATGCTCCGCCGGAGATGCGGCGGAGCTTCCGATGTCGATGTCGAGGTCGCGAAGATCCTCTGCGGCCAAAGCCGAGGATCCTGCGATAGTAATGACCGTGGCTGCGATCAGACGGACGCTGACTGGTACTGAAAAGAACGTTTGCCTCGCGTGCATAGCTCTTCCTTTCCGCGCCCGAGAGCGCCAACCGGTCTCGGGCACCACCATTCGTCTAGCCTCAAATCCGCCGTGAGGCCGTTACAAGTGATCGTCCCTTGCGTGACGAATCCGCCACCTGATCAACGCGGGCGGTGTGTGTTGATCATCCCGGAAAGGTGAGCGGGCGATCGCGCGCAAAGCGTGGATCTTGAAGTGGCTGCGGTGCCGGCCACGCTGGACTGCTCCACCTCCCCGACGCCTCCGCGGCGCAACCGAGCGCGTTGACGACTGACGTGCTTTTGCGCCGTGGCAAGAACGTCGTATCGGGCAATGACGGCCCCTTCACCATGGCGTCCCGTGCCGATACCCACCGACCGATCCAACGCAGGGCTGGAATCGGATCTCCAACGACTCATTGTTCCTTGGTTGCCCTCGCCTGCCGCTTGCCCGAATTACCTGACAAGCAGCCGCCACACCTACACCGCATGACAGAGGACCCGACCTCGGTTCTCAATCCCGTCCCCAGAGCGCATGCCGCGCCGTTTCTTCCCCGATGGGAGCGATAAACGACGCCCCTCAAGAAAATGGGTCAAGGTTACACAGTTGTTCTCCTTGTCACACGATTGTTGTCCTTCCGTCCTGGTGGTGCCTTCCAAACCTCAGTACAATTCGGCCGCCTTACCGCCCTGCCCCGTGCCTCGAATACAGCATCGACTTTCAGAACGGTTGGCCGATGACGGTAAGCGACTCTTCGAGAGCGAAACATCGCGACTTTCCCTGCAAACCGAACAAATGCACCTACGAGGTTCGGACCAAGCTCATGGATGAGGCCCAACACCACTTCATTGTCGCCGAGCGAGGCGCTCCAGTAGACCGCGAGGTTGCGTCCGGACCGCCGAAGGCGCTAGAAACCATCGTTCCGGCCTCTTCCGCCGCTGCGCCGCGACTGGTCACCCGTAACCGCCTTATCAATAGGCTCAACTACCTAAACTTCCAGAACCGCACCGTCTTCCTGGCCTTCGAGCACGCAAGATACGGACACACGCTGCGCGTCGAGGTCAGGCCGCAACCCTGCCGGGAGAACCACCTCCGATGTACCTGGGTCGACCCGCGCACAGCCCGCGCCATCAGAAGATACTACGTCTTCTCCTCCCTGGTCGTTCCGGACGAGCAGAAGCTACTACAAGGTGCCGGTCAGATGATGTCGATAGACGAGGACGGAATCGTCATCAAGCTTCCCGAGGTCTGCACTGAGGTCCAATCCCGCAGGGTCGTGCGCAACCCCTGCACGGGCATACAGGTTCAGCTGCTCAAGAACGGCTCGCGTTTCGAGGGCACCCTCCTCGATTTCACCCCGCTCTCGTTCCGCGCGCGCGTTCGCGCCTCGCCGCCACAAACCTTCGGCTGGCTCACCGCCGCCGAGCCGGTCATGGTGGTTCTTTCGAATGACCGGGAAATCCTCTTTTCCGGCGACTGCAGGATCGTCAGCAAGACCGGCACACGCATCTTCCGGGAGTTCGTGCTCGAGCCATCACAAGAACGCATCCATCGCTTCGAACCCAAACAGTATCGAAGCGTTCGCCACGCACTTGTTCCTGAGCCCACCGCTGTATTCGAGCACCCGCTAACCGGCCGGCTGATATCACTCAAGGTGTTGGACCTTTCCGGCTCCGGCCTGGCGGTGGAAGAGAACGCGCGCAACGCCGTTCTCATGCCGGGCCTGATGATCCCCCGGCTCGATCTTTGCCTTGCCGGCAACCTGAAGTTTCTCTGTCGAGCTCAGGTTGTGTACCGCCAGGTACTCGATCCGGCGTCCGAGGATCCCCGCATCAAGTGCGGGCTGGTGTTGCTCGACATGGCTGTCGAGAACCACGTCCAACTCGTGGGGCTCCTGCATCAGGCCGATGAACGTCGGTCCTATGTCTGCAACCAGGTTGACATGGACGAGCTGTGGAGCTTCTTCTTCGAGACGGGTTTCATCTATCCGGAGAAGTACGCTTTCATCCAGAAGAATCGGGAGGATATCAAGCAGACCTACGCGAAGCTCTACACTCGCAACCCGACCATCGCGCGCCACTTCACTTTTCAGGACCGGGGCAAGATCCTCGGCCACATGGCCATGGTGCGCTTCTACGACAGCACTTGGCTGATTCACCACCACGCTGCGCGGCGGGAATTCACATACAAAGCCGGCTTGAACGTGCTCGAGCAAATCGGTCGCTTCATCACAGACTCCTGTCGTTTCTCCTTCATGCACATGGACTACGTGATCTGCTTCTACCGCCCAGACAACCATTTCCCCAATAGCATGTTTGGCGGCGTATGCGACAGCATCGATGATTCCCGGAAATGCTCAGAGGCTAGCTTCGCCTACTGCCATGTGGAGTGCAACCGGGAAGTCGAAGCCAGCCTTGGCGGGCACTGCTTGAGCCCGGCCGACGACGACGATCTGCGCGAGCTATCCAGCTTTTGCCAGCACGAATCAGGCGGTGAGATGATGGTGGGCGCGCTCGACCTCGAGCCGGGCGACATCGGCCAGAGCGACCTTGCCGAGGAGTTCGGCAAATTGGGATTGAAGCGAGAGCGCCAGCTCTATGCGGTCAAGCGAAACGACCGCCTCCAGGCCGTCGCCATGGTCAATGTCGCCGATATCGGTCTCAACCTTTCGGATCTGACCAACTCCATCACCCTGTTCGTGCTGGAACGGAAGGAGCTGACAAATGAGATTATCCGCGCCGTCCTATCCGTTTTGATGAACAGCTTAGGTCAGGAACAGCTGCCTGTTCTCATCTATCCCGAAGCCGCTGCGGAGACTCTGAAGATACCGATCGGGAAGCGCTACGTGATGTGGTCTCTTATGCCTCATTTCTCTGATGGCTTTCACCGCTACACGAATGCGATTCTCCGAGCCGGTGGAAGGAACGTGGGCACTCATGACAGACGACGCTCGCCGCCTGTATAACAGCCGAATTGTCGACAACTACATACGATTGATCGAGAAGAGGTATCCGGAAATCCGAGCTGCGGATCTTCTGGAGTATGCCGGCATGACCCCCCACGAGGTGGCTGACGAAGGGCACTGGTTTACGCAGGACCAGGTCGACAGGTTCCACAAGAAGCTATCCGTCTTGACCAAGAATACGTCGATAGCGCGCGAAGCCGGCCGCTATGCCGCGTCCCAAGGTGCCATGGGAGCGATGAAGTTGTTCTTTCTAGGGATGGTCGGTCCGGGCAAGGCCTACGAGCTGATTGGAAGGGGCGCGCGCCGGTTGACGCGTTCCTCGACCTTCGAATCTCGGAGCCTGAGCTCGAACCGCGTCGAGGTGACCATCGCATTCGAGGAGGGAGTTGAAGAAAAGCCCTATCAATGCGAGAACCGTTTCGGATTTCTGGAAGCCATCTCCCTGCTCTTCGCTCGCGCCCCGGCGGAAATCGGTCATCCTGAGTGCATCTTCAAGGGCGGAAAGACCTGCCGGTACGTAATCTATTGGAGCGCCTCGACGGCAGATCGGTTCAGGCGAGCGCGCAACTACGCAGCGGCATTTCTTCTTCCGCTGGCCGTCTTGTCGGTGATTCATGCGCCATTTTTCGGGCTCACTCAGTTGTTGCCCGCGGCGATCGCGATCCTGGCGACGCTCACCTCGCTCTACCTTTCGCTCGACAAGAGGGACATGACCGCGAGCCTGAACAGCTTGTGCGGCTCGAACCATCAGCTGATCAGCCAAATCGAGATGAACCACAACAACGCGGTCTTGACCAGCGAGATCGGGCAGTCCATAAGCAGGCGTTCGGGGTCGGTGGATGTCCTTCCCAGCGTGGTAAAGGCTTGCAAGAAGTGGCTAGACTACGACCGGTGCATGATCCTGCTCGCGGACAGCGGGCAGCGACGCCTGGTCTTCGCCGGCGGGTATGGCCACGACGGCAGACAGATCAAGCTCTTGCGGCAGACTGCCTTCCACTTGGACAAGCCAGGGTCGAAAGGCGTCTTCGTGACCAGTTTCAAGCAGCAGAGGTCGTTTCTAGTGAGCGACTTGCAGGAGATCGAGAAGGATCTCTCCCTCAAGAGTATGTCCTATGCGGAGGAACTGGGTGCGGAGTCCTTCATCTGTTGCCCCATCGTGAGCAACGGGGAATCGATCGGCGTTCTGGCGGTGGACAACGTCGAGACCAAGCGGCCTTTGGTCGAGACCGATCGCAGCCTGCTCATCGGCGTGGCCTCCGTGATCGGGATCAGCCTGCGCAATGAGGAACTCCTGAAATCCAAGGACCGTCAGTTCCGCTCCATCCTGCGTGGGCTGGCCGCCAGCATCGACGCGCGCGACCCGCTGACGCGCGGCCATTCGGACAAGGTTACCGAGTACGCCTTGGGAGTCTGCGATGAGATCGGGCTTTCGCCAGAGGAGCGCGAGGTGATCGCGACTGCGGCGCTCTTGCACGACTATGGCAAGCTAGCGGTGCCGGACGCAATCCTGCTCAAACCCGGGCGGCTGTCCCGACAAGAGCGGGAGCTGGTGAAGATTCACGCAGAGCAGACCGAGAGGATTCTTCGCCACATCAGCTTCGAGGGCATCTACCGGCAGGTCCCGGCCATCGCGGGGGCGCACCATGAGAAGGTCGACGGCAGCGGCTACCCGCGTGGGCTCAGGGGAGAGGAGATACCGCTGGGAGCGCGCATCATCGCGGTGGCCGATGTCTTCGAGGCGATTACCGCCATGCGGCACTACCGCGAACCCATGCGCAGAGACGAGGCCCTCGCGCTTTTGAGGCGCGAGGCGGGCAAGAGCTTCGAGCCTCACCTGGTGGACGCCTTTCTGCGCTATTACGAGCGAGCCTATCCCGCGCAGCTCGAGCTCACGGTCCCGGTGTCGATGAAGCCGCCCGAAGAGACTCCGGCACCTAAGACGCCGGCCGCCCTGAAGATCGCCTGATCCGGATCATCCTCCAGCTGTGGGCTTCCTGCCCCTGCACATGATGACGGGCGTGTAGATGAACCGCCCGGGGTCCTCGAGGTAGGCGCAAATCTCGTGGCGAAATTCTTCGTACCCACCCGGGTAGACGTCCGCGAAGAGCCCCGGCGTATTGCGAGTCGCCTCGACCTTAGACAGCCAGTTGAAGCGGTCGGTCTCGGACAGCTTTCCGTAGATCAGGTGATGGGCCAACATCCGCACCTCGATGTCGATGCATCCCAGGTCGTACAGGTAGGTGTAGAGCTTTCTGCCGACAAAGGGATCGAAACCATATTGTTTCTGTGTGAGGAGCACCATGTTTCGCATGGTTCTCTCCAGGCGCTCGGACGCGCCGAAGTGACCGAGGCAGTTTTGGTCGAGGTCGATCAGACAGATGGTGCCTCCCGGATTTACCTGCTGATAGGCGTTCTTTACGATTCCGTAGGACAGTTGCTCGTAGTACTCGAGCAAGAAGCGCACCCACACAAGATCGAACAATCCGAGATCGCAGAGAGACTTGCGAGCGTCTCGGGGGACGTAGAAGATGCCGCTCGCGGAGTAATGCTCCACTGCATAGTCAATGCGGGATTGGGAGTGGTCGATTCCCACCACCTCGCCCCCCGGCTGGACGAGGCGGTGCAGGATTTGGGTCGTCTTGCCGGCGCCGCAGCCCAGGTCGACCACCCGCATGCCGGGAACGACTCCGGCCCAGCGCGCTTGTTCCTCCACCGCTACGGGATCGGTCTTAAGGTCCAGGCGGAGGGACTCGTCCTCGCTTTCCATGAAGTAAATGGGACCCTTCACGGCCGAACCAGCTCCCGCCTCACGATCTGCCTTTTCAGCATGGGTAAGAGACAACGCATGACCTGCCTTCCGTTTCCCAGGCTGTCCCGGTTCCGGCGAAGAATACAAGTGAGAAATCACCGGTCGGCATCGATGTCACCTACTTGTCTCACACAGGGTTGTTTGACGACCTCCTCCCGAGAACCGACCCTCGGCGCAGAGCGCCGCCCACAACCCCATTTCCACAGCCACGGCAAATCAAATACCTTGGTTTGACCAATCTGCCCATCGAGTCCCCGTGGACACGGAACACCCTCCGGGTTGCTCCTCCCGCCAACATGGCTGTGGTTCTCGCAACCACTTGTGCAGAAAGCTATGACATCTCCGCGGTTGTGAATTTCTCCATTCTGTCGCATCCGTCTCTAGTCCCCGGGCTTACCATGAATCACCTTGAATCCCCTGGAAACTACCGCAGAAGAGGAGCCACCTCAAGGGAGAGGCGACTGGCGAGAAGCAGCGGTCCGCGCAATCATCGCGACCCGCCGAATCACGTCTCGCTTCCAGCCCATCCTGGATTTGCATCATGGGACCGTCCTGGCCTGGGAAGTTCTGTCGCGCGGTCCAGAGGTGCTCTCCTCGCCAGCCGAGATGTTCGCCAAAGCGGAGACTCTCGGCCTCCTACCGGAGCTGGAAGAACTATGCCGCGCCGTGGCATTGCGCACGATTTCGCAGCTGCCCCCCTCGTTGCGGTCACGGTCGTTCTTCATCAACCTCAGCCCAAACGGGATCCTTGCCCCGGGACTCCTCAATGGACACCTGAGGGCGGAGCTTGCCGGCCTTGGACTTGACCAGAAAAGTGTCGTCATAGAAATCCCCGAGCGGGAAACCATCACTGACTACGGAGTCTTCGAACGGCAGCTGCGCTACTACCTCGAGCAAGGGTTCAGGGTCGCTCTCGATGATGTCGGCACTGGCCACTCAGGCCTTGTCACACTGGTGACGTGCCGACCGCATTTCATGAAGCTGGACACTGCGCTTTCCCATGAAATTGATCGCTACTCCGACAAGCAGCAGCTCGTCAAATCGCTGATCGCTTTCGCGGCCAGCGCTGGCAGCGCTGTGATCGCCAAAGGGGTCGAGACCTGGGGCGAGTTGGAGACCCTGTCACGCCTCGGGGTGCGCTACGCCGAGAGCTTCTTGTTCGCCCGACCAGCCACGTTGCCCCCGGAGCCGGACGAGGAGACGCGGGTAGAGGTGCGACGGGTCACGCGCCAGTTCACCTACCGCGAGTCCGACCTAAACGAAAGCGTCGGACCTCTCGCGGTTCGTTGTGGAACCATTCTTGAGAAACAGCGCCGCGGCGAAGATGTGAATCGCATTTTCAAGCAGGAACCCTCGCTAGATCATCTGACCATACTGCGCGGAGAACGGCCTGTGGGCCTTATTACACGTCAGCATTACTACAACCAGACCGGCGGCCCGGTTGGATACCATCTGTTTCAATGGCAACCGGCCGAGGAGCTTGCGCGTCCGACGCCGCTCATCGTCGATGATTCGACCAACGTCACGACGCTCGCAAAGCTGGCCATGGAGCGGCCACTTGACGAGCTCTACGAGCCGGTGATTGTCGTGGACCACGCCGGGAAACTCCTCGGAACGGTCACTATCCGCCAGCTCATCATGCGTTCGACCGCCTTGGAGGTGCAATCCGCCCAGGGTTCGAGCCCGCTGACCGGATTGCCGGGAAACCGCAGCATCGAGAGTTGGATCTTGCGCGCGTCCGTTCAAAGGGATACGCACGTCCTCTATGCCGACCTCGATCGGTTCAAGGAATATAATGATTGTTACGGCTTCCTGCGCGGCGACGAGCCGATCCGCTGTCTCGCGCGGGTCCTATCGCAAGGCCTGCCCACGCTGTCCGCCCAGGCGAAACTGGGACATATCGGTGGCGACGATTTCGTGATCGTATCGCCAGCGGTGATCCGCGAAGAGGAAGTCGAAGACCTCTGCCGTCAATTCGATTCTGCGAAGGCCGATTTGTTCGACCCCGGTGACGTTGAGCGCGGCTTCTTTCGCACCTCCGACCGGCAGGGCCGCGAGGTTGAGGTACCGCTCGTTACTTTGAGCGTGGCCGTTGTCCCGTGTGAGGCCGTGCAGAGTCCCGAGCACCCCGGGGCGCTCGCTCAGAGGGCCGCGTCGCTCAAGCGCAAGGTCAAGGAAATGACGGCAAGAAGCCGCCGCAGCGAGTTCCTGTTCGATCGCCGCAGACTACGCCCTTCGCCCTGAGCAGACACGGAAGGGACATCCGGGGCGGGGCTTCGCCCCCGCTAGTGTGACGGCCCGGTGAACAGGAGGTGGCCCTCACGCCACACAATACTTGCGAATTTGCCCATCTTCGGGACGACAAAATGCTTGCGGAAATGGTCGCTCACTGATACACGATACGGCGCCCGGATTGGCCCGAGCATTGGAGGATCGCCATGATTTATCGTCGTCTCATCTTTTCAGGTCTCTTGCTAGCGGCATGCAACCCCGGCCCGCCGGGTGGGGACGACGGCGCCGTGGGCTCCGCCTTCATAGCCGTTGCAGAGGTGCCAAGCGAGGTCGCTTGCATCCAGGTCACCATTTCCGATGCCACTCGCTCGGTCACTCAAAATTTCGGCGTCACCGCAGGTCAATCAACCGTTCTGCAGCTGAGCAATCTGCCAACCGGGAGCGACACCTTTACAGGTGCCGCCTATGGGACGACGTGCTCCAGCGTGACTGGGACATCCGTTCCAACCTGGGTCGGCTCCCCCGTCGTGGCCATGATCAACTCGACCACCGCGACTTCGGTAACTCTCGTGCTCAAGCCCAACGGCCAGAGCAACCTCACGGTGGACTTCCAAGGAGACGTGGTCTGCACCAATCTGGCCACGACCCAGACGGTGTACGCGACGGCACAGAAATCGTCGTTTCTCACTCAGTTCAGCGACGCAGCGGTTCTCAACTTCAATACCCGCGCCGACGGCTCGACCCCGATTGCCGGAACGGCTTTCCCATCCACCGAGTACGCTGCAAAGGGTGTCGTCATCACAGTGTCGTCTGCTGATGCAACGGCCTCGCTCATCTGGGAGGGGAACGCCACGAGTGGCTTTGGTCTGGAGGTCACTTGCTCCAATTCCAGGCTGTGCAATGCCGACATCGTGGTGACATTCTCCACGCCGCAGCGTGCCGAGGGTTTTGACTATCCTGGGAACGTTGAAGCGATCTGGAAGCAGCCCGACGGTACCGTGATTGAGGATACCGGCGACATTGCCGGGAGCGGCAACAACTTTACCGGGCTGTCCTCGACGCAGCCAATCGGCTCGGTGACGTTGCACAGGGCAGGTGTGAATGTGATTCAAGGCCTCGAGTACTCAGGTTGTGATTGAGCATTGCATCTTGTCCTGCACCGAAGTTGGATCGTCGAAAGGCGACGCGGGCCCTGGCCGTGCGTTGATCTAGCTGCCTTGCCCGGCCGGCGAAAGACATTGATCCGGCCGGCACGGTGGAGTTAACTGCCTGGGCGCAAGGGCCTGCGCCACACATGCGAACGACCCCATGAGAGTTAGACCGACCATCAGCACGATGCTCTGGATGTTGCCTGGAGCGGCGCTCATGTTCCTCTTGGTTGCGGCGGCGAATCACTTCCAGGACCGAGACAGCCCAAGCGCGAAGCTGGCCTTCAAAGCCAACCGGGTCAACCTGGTGAGCAGCATACAGTTGAGCCTCTCGGCCGCCACCGAGGCGGAAAAGAACGCCGTCATGGCCACCAACGACCAGGACTCGCGCAATTTTGCCGAGCAAGCTCGCCAGGCGGCCAAGGATGTCGAGCGTGAATGGCGCGACCTAGAGGCACGGCTAGGCACCGGCGGCACGCCCGCCGAGCGCGCCCTTCTGGTACAATTCTCTCGTGACTTCGCCGAGCTCGAGCGTATCGACGATGAGCTACTCCCCTTGGCGGTGAGGAACACTAATCTCAAGGCGTACCGGTTGGCCTTCGAGCCCGCCGCCGCCGCCAGCGAGGCAATGCGCACCCAGCTCGGCCGTCTCGTCGACGCCTGCGTCGATCTTCCCAGAGCATCGACGATCCTCTCTCTTGCCTTCAAGGCCGAAGCTGGTGCGCTCCGCATCGAGACCTTGCTCGCACCACACATCGCGGAGGAGAGCGACGAGAAGATGGACAGCCTCGAAGCCCGTATGGCCAAAGAGGACGCTCAGGTTCGCGCCGCGTTGGACGGGCTGAGGGCACTGCCCAAGCTGAGACACGACGGCAACCTCGCCGCCGCTACCGCCAGCTACGCTACCTTCACCGAGCTGAGGACCGAGATCCTGGCGCTCTCCCGCGAGAATACCAACGTTCGCTCGCTTGCCGTTTCGCTCAATCGGAAGCGCAAGGTTGCGTCGATCTGCCAGGAGGTCTTGCGCGCGCTCAAGCAGTCAATCGCGGCTGAGCCAGTGCCGGGGGTGACATTTGCTCGCCCCGCCGCGCCTCGCTGAGCCATCCAAGTTTCGCGCAGGTTTCGCCCAGTTTTCCGGTTCGAGCGTAGCGACCACCTCGCGCTAGTCCACATCGCCCCTGCTTGACTTTGCATAGAGCAGCCTGTAGATGAGGAGACAGTTCCGTGCGCACACTAAGCTAGAACGGGTAGGATTCGCCGCGCACGCCCGGCGTCAGGCAGCACGGAGCCCAGACCAGCCCGCGGCCCAAGCCGCCCAGGGCGAGGCGAATCCATCCCGGAAACGCGTCCATGTCAAAAATGCAGAGCCAGATTCCTGCCGCCGTGGAAGCTGAACCGGCGAGTGACGAGATTAGCACCCTCGCCCTCCTGGAGAAGCCGTCGTATTTCGAGCGTATCTGGAACGTCCTGCAGGGAAGGCCGAAAAGCTTCCGCGACCCCAATATCTTCCACAACATATCGCTAATCGCCTTTCTCGCTTGGGTGGGTCTGGGAGCGGATGGGCTGTCGTCCTCGGCCTATGGGCCGGACGAGTGCTTTCGCGCCCTGCAGGAGCGCGGCAATTACACTTTCCTCGCGGTCTTCCTCGCCCTCGCCACCGCCGTCACCGTCATGCTCCTGTCGGTCTCCTACAGCAAGATCATCGAGCACTTCCCTTCCGGCGGGGGCGGCTACGTCGTTGCCACGAAATTGCTGGGTCGCCACGCCGGTGTGGTCTCGGGCAGCGCGCTCTTGGTCGACTACGTTCTGACCATCTCCGTGTCCATCGCCTCCGGCGCCGACGCCATCTTCAACCTGCTCCCTCTTGCCATGCACCGCTTCAAGCTCATAGTCGAGATCATCAGCATCCTCGCCCTGGTCTTGCTCAACATACGGGGTGTGAAGGAGTCGGTCACTACCCTTCTGCCCATATTTCTGGTCTTTCTTCTCACCCACGCCATTCTGCTGGTCGGAGGGATCGCATCACACTTCACCCAATTCGGCGCCATAGCCGGCAGTGTCTCCACCGGTCTCCATCAAAGCGTGTCGTCCCTGGGCGTCTGGGGTCTCTTCATGGTATTCACCGCCGCATTCGCCCGCGGCAGCGGGACCTACACCGGCATCGAGGCCGTCTCGAATGGTCTCCAGATCATGCGTGAGCCCAAGGTCCATACCGGTAAGAAGACCATGGTCTACATGGCGCTCTCGCTAGCCATCACTTCGGCTGGCATTCTCCTCTGCTACCTCCTCTTCAAAGTCCAACCCAGTGAAGGCAAGACCTTGAACGGGGTGCTGGTCGACGCCTTTGCGGGCAATTGGCGCCCCTTCGGGCTCCCCGCGGGTCGAATTTTCGTCCTCCTCGTCCTCGTGTCCGAAGGTGCGCTGTTGTTCGTCGCCGCCCAAACCGGCTTCATAGATGGCCCGCGGGTAATGGCCAACATGGCGGTAGACTCCTGGCTGCCCCGCCGATTCGCGTCGCTATCCGACCGCCTGACCACCGCAAATGGCGTCGTCATCCTGGGCTCGGCTGCGCTTGCGCTGCTCATCGCTACCCACGGCAACCTCGACACTCTCGTGGTGATGTATGCCATCAACGTCTTCGTCACTTTCTCCCTGTCACAGCTGGGCATGGCGCGTTTCTGGTGGCAGAGAAGCAACCTGGCCGCGCATTGGCGGCGCCAACTTTCCCTCCACGTGGTGGCTCTCATAGTGTGCGTGGCCATACTGGCTTTCACCATCGTGCAGAAATTCTCGCAAGGCGCGTGGGTCACCCTGGTCGTCACTGCCGTAATCATCTGTCTCTGCATCTGCATCGAGGCCCACTATCGTCGCGTGGCGCAGCAGCTGCGCCGGCTCGACCAGGATCTCGGCGATCTGGGTCAACTCGACGAACCCATCGGCGCGGAGCCAGACCCGCGCCTGCCCACCGCCGTGCTCATGGTGGGCAGCTACGGAGGCATCGGCATCCACTCGCTGCTGTCGATCCAGCGTAGCTACGCCGGCTACTTCAAGAATGTCGTCTTTGTTTCTGTTGCCGTCGTGGACTCCGGCACTTTCAAAGGTGCCGATCAGATCGCCGTCCTGCAGAAGGAGACGCAGGAGTCCCTGGACCGCTATGTCAAGCTGGCACGTGGCCTAGGCTGGAATGCATCGTCGCGCACGGCGGCCGGCCTCGACCCGGTAAGGGAAGCGACTGCCATCTGCGCGGCCCTGGCCGAGGAGTTTCCGCGCTCGACTTTCTTCGCGGGCAAGCTGATCTGGAAGCGTGAAACCTGGTGGCAGCGCATTCTTCACAATGAAACTGCCTACCAGATAGAGCGTCGCCTGCATTGGAAAGGCTTGGCCATGGCGGTGCTGCCCATACGTGTCGGTGTCGGCGCGGATGCACGCGCGGATCCGGTGCAGGCTCACGGTCGCCCCGGCCCTAGCTGAGACGCATCTGTATCGCGTCCAGTCCAGGCGACCTGATCCATCTTCGCGCTTCCGCCGGCCGGCAAGAGCGGCGTGCGCCTCGGCGCAGCGGGACTTTATTCTTCCGTGCCCGTCGGCGGCTCGCTGCCCATGCGTGCCGAGGGGCACTCGGTCCGGGACCGAGAGGAGCTGGCAACTCCGGTATGACCTGCTAACACCAGGGGGATGAGCTCCTTCGCCAAAGGGCCGGCCACCATGGGCGCGGACATCGTGGTGCGGGTCGTGAGCACCTACCTGCCGCAGGAATCTGACCTGTCCGACCCCGGCGACCTCAAGTATGTCTTTGCCTACCACATCGAGATCGAGAACCGCGGGGCGCGCACGGTCCAGCTACTGTCACGCCATTGGTGGATCACCGATGCGCACGACAGTATCCGCGAGGTCGAGGGTGAGGGCGTGGTCGGACAGCAACCGATCATCGCGCCTGGCCAGGCCTTCAGCTACGCCAGCTGGTGCGTCATCTCTACCTCGTGGGGCCGCATGCGCGGCACCTACACGCTGCTGGCGGCCGGCGGCGAAACCATCGAATTGCCGATACCGCAGTTCAACCTGACCACCAGCGGGCCGCCCAACTAGCCCGCGTGGAGCTACTTCGCCCAGATCTGCTCAGCCAGCACCGCGCAGCGCCTGCTCCAAAATGAGGAAATCCGCCACGACCTTGCCGCCGACCAGGTGCTCCTGGATGATGCGCTCGAGGACCGGCGGATCGCACGAGTGGTACCACGCCCCCTCGGGATACACCACCGCGACAGGGCCGCCCACACAGATGCGCAAGCAGTTGGCTTTGCTGCGCAAGATTCCGCCTTGCCCGTCGAGGCCCAGTTCTCCGAGCCTCCGCTTGAGATAGTCCCAGGCCTGATTGCTCCGCTGCTTCTCGCAACACTTGGCCACGGTCTGGTCGCAACACAGAAAGATGTGCCGGATGGCGCTGCCCACGCCTATGGACCGGGCAGCCGCACGCTGACCATCGATGTGGTTGTCGGTCACCCGGCTATTGTTCGCTCCGGAGGCGGACGGTTCAAGGAGTTTCGCCCACGGCCTTTTGCCATGGCTAAAGCGGCACGCCGGCCTCGATGTGCATGGCGTGGACAAGGCGGCGGGGCTTGCGGGCGTCTCGGCAGGCGCGCACGATGGCCTTGCCGACGCGCTGCCACAGCTCCTCCTCCACGCCAAAGCCAAGACCATCGCGATAGCCTGCAATGGTGGCTCGGGCGATGGGCTTTCCGGTCACACCACTGCGCACGGTGATGTTGGCCTCCGCCTTGTCGCCGGGCCGGTCCCTGATGTGACCGTGCACGTACGCCGCCAATCTCAAGGTGTTGCCTATGTCGCGGAATTCACGCACGGTCCTCCCGGGCCTCAGCGAGGTGTCGACCTGCAGGCCATGACTCATCAGCGCCAGCACCACCCGCTTGCGCACGTTGGTCCGCTCGTCGCCGTCAAAGGCGAACACGGCTACCTTCCCTCCGGCGGCGCCGTGCCCTCCCCTCTCGTCCTGCTTCGCTTTGGTTTGGCCGCCGTGCCTGACCGGCCGCCCCTCGGCCTGGGCAGATAGGCTGGCAACCAGCAAGGCGGCCAGCAACCATCGCGCTTTGGACAAAAGCGAGTCCGGTGCAGCGAGATGCCAGGTCATCGGCGCTTGATACTAACCCAAACTGCCCGCGTCCGTCCGCCCGCGTGGAAGCCTCCGCCGGCACGATGGCGCGGGATGGCGAGGGTCGCCGAGGCGCAACTCCGACCAATTTAGTCGCATTTGACCTTGACACCCGTGGACTCTGCTGCAGAGTTGGCACGTCGTTCCCCTTAGTTAGGAGCCTGACGCGCAATGCCCAAGTTGTTTATCTGTCTCGCCAGTACCCTCGCCAGTACCACTTTCCTCGTGGCCTGCAGCCCAGACCTGTCCACGATATGTCCGAGCAAGCCGATCACCCAGGGCGTGTTCGGTGAGATCGTTGACTCCAGCAATGCCATCGAGCAAAACGTCGAGGTCGACCTCTACACGATGCTCAACGGGGTCCAGGACACGCTGGCCGTCAGCCGCCAGACCACCCGGGGCGGCTACCAGATCGACGTCAACCCGTCCACGTACATCGTGTGCGCGAAGACAGTTTGCTCGACGGTCACCGTCCCGACCGGAATCGTGGATCTCTCCGCGGTCGACTCTGCCTCGGGTCTGACCTGGGACGCTCCGGTAGCCGTTCCTCCCGCGCAGACCATCGGCCCGTGCACGTTCGGGCAGTAGGGCCCTCGGCCAATCACGTACCCCAGACGGCGGCCGCCGCATCGCGGCCCGACCGAGCCGGCCTACCCAGCTGCCGCGAAGGGCTAGTGCTCTGCCGGCCAGCATTCCTGACAGGTTATTCACCTCCTGTTATCCTAGATCCGTGGCATGCGCGACCTGCGGTGGATCTCATCCGCCCGGAGACGGAGTCTGCCTGGCGATGGGCCACGACCAACCTCAGTCATCGCTGCGGCCCGGGCAGATTCTAGCCGGGAAATACGAGATTCTCGGCGAGGTCGGCCGTGGCGCCATGGGTGTGGTCTACCAGGCCTCGCACGTGGCTCTAGGTCGCCGGGTCGCCATCAAGACACTGCATGCCGAGACCAGCCTCGAACCCGAACGCGCGGCTCGCTTCGAGCGCGAGGCGCGCGCCGCCAGCGCCATCGGTCACCCTAACATCGTCGACGTGTTCGATTTGGGCCGTACTCCGGACGGCCTGCTGTTCATGGCCATGGAGCTCCTACGCGGCCAGCCCCTCTCGCGCTTGCTCGAGCAAGTGCCCTGCTTGCCGGTTGAGCTTGCCGTGGACATCGTGGGACAGGTCCTGGCCGGGCTGACAGCCACCCACCGCAACAACGTCGTTCACCGCGATCTCAAGCCAGACAATATCTTTATCGTCGACGCGGAGGACCGGCCTAACTCCGTCAAGCTCCTCGATTTCGGCATCGCCAAGGTTATCGCGCATCCTGGCCGTGGCCTGCCCCAGAGTGGACGAGGCGGCACCGCAGTGGGCACGGTGCTCGGAACGCCGCTCTACATGTCTCCCGAACAAATCCTCGGGCTGGTGGCTCGCACCGACCACCGCACGGACATCTACTCGGCGGGCGTCGTGCTCTACGAGATGCTGTGCGGCCGCCCGCCCTACCAAGGAGAGAGTCCACCTCAACTCTTCGGCGCGATTCTAGATGGTCGGTACCCGCCGCCGCACGATCTACGTCCCGAGATCCCCACCCATATCGAAGCCGCTATCGTACGCGCGCTCAGCCGGGACATGAACCACCGTTTCGCCGACGCCGCTGCCATGCGCGAAGCGATCAACGGGACAGGGGCGCAGCCTCTCCCATCATCCGAGCTCGTCCTGGCGTCGCCGTCGCTCCGGGCCCCTGCGCGAGCCTCGCCCGCAGACCAGGCATTTCCTCCCTTGCTACCAGTCGCCGACCAGGACCTCTTGCCACCACCGGGAAAGGCCAGCGACCTCATCCTGGATCGGCCCTCAAGGCCCGGCTCGCCGGTAGGGCTCGATCGACCGCCGCGGATAGAGTCAGCCGCCACAGCATCTCAGCCGGTGGCGAGCAGAGCCCGAGCTCTGCCCTCCTGGTCACGCCTGGCCTTGGCTCTTGCCCTGCCCGCGTTGCTCCTTGCGGCTCGCGGCATCTACCCTCATCTGAAACCGGCAGCTGGACAGAGCCCTGCGGCTGGCCCACACCGCTCGTGCAAAGTCGTGTTGGCTGTGGATCCGCCCGACGCGGTGGTGCATGTCGATCATCTTCCTGCCGCGCGCGAGGAACTGGTCTTCGGGTTTGGCACTTCCCACGTGCTGGAGGTGAGCGCGCCTGGTCGAATCGCCCGGCGCGTTCTTCTCGACACCAAGACAGACCTCGAGCTCACGGTTCTTCTCGGCCGGACCTTGCCACTGCCATTGCTCGCCGACCCGCAGGCCTTGCCGATCGAATCCACCCTCGCCTATCCGGTGAGTGCTGCATCGCGCGACCAGATCCAGCATGCCTTCAGCAAACTAGATCGCTATGGCAGTTGTCTCGCCTTGCTCGGTTTCGCGGACGGTGAGTGGCGCAAAGCCCGGATTGCCGCTCTTGCTAGCAACAGCGCGGTCAGCGGCTGCGTGCAGCTCCTCGACGAGGCGGCAAGCCTGTCGCCACCTGCGCTCGCATTGGAGGCCGCTGCGGCCTCCTATCTCCGTGCCGTGTTTGACGGTCAAAGTGGGGCCTCACTTTCGAAGCTCCTCACCACCTTTCGCTCGCACTACCTGGCGGCACGGGCCAGCTGGCAGATGCAGGAGTTGGCACGCCAGGAGGCAGACGAGGGCAGCAAAGCTGCGTGGCACATGCGCCGAGTGGCCTTGGCCACCCAGGCATGGTGGCGCTCGAGCCGGATGGCGTCACCCGGGACCCCTGGGACAAAGGACAGCCTGGCCAGGCTGCTCGAATACCAACGCGCTCTGCTCGACTTCGCACGTCGCTCCCCGCACGAGATGGAGGGTATCCTGGGCGCGACCGAGTTCATGAAATCCCTCCAGGATATGGCCGACCAGGCTCGCGGCGGCTTTGGCCAGCGCCTGCCCGCCGTGAAGGCTATCGCTGCCTGCCGCCAGCTCTTGATGGCCTTCAACAACCTCGTGCTCTAAAGTCTAGTCGACCGACAGCAACGGCCGCACCATGAGCAGCCCGACCAAAGCCCGGAAGCTCACCCTAGCCCTCCGGTCTGAGCCGACCGTACACTTCCTCGCGCTGGGTGCCATCCTCTTCCTCGTCTATCACCTGGCGGTGGGGAATCCCCGGATCGTCGTGGTCACGCATGGGGTTAAGGCGGAGCTGGAGCGTCACTTCAAAGACGCCAACCAGCGCACGCCGACCCCAGCAGAGCTCGCGCAAGAGATCCATATCTGGGAAGGCCAAGAGGCGCTTTATCGTGAAGCCCTCCGCGACCGACTCGACCGTAATGACTCGACCATACGAGCGCTGCTCGCCGATCGAATACGCGCACGCGTCGCCCTCGGGGTACCCCGGCGCGAACCATCCCAGGCAGACCTCGACGCCTGGCTGGCCGCTCGCCGCAACCTCTACGAAGAGCCTCGCCGCTACGAATACGAATTGATCGCATTCCCCAAGAGCGAGCCATCGTCGGCCCGGCAGATCGAGAGGTACCAAAGGGCCTTGCAGGCTGGCGCCGACCCACGCACCTTGGGCCGGCCCATCACCGGAGCCGTGTTGGACTCAGAGGCCTTGCGCGAACGACTCGGCTCCGACTTGGCGGCCCGCATCCAAGGGCTCCCACCGGGCTCCTGGCAGCGCCTCGCAAACGCGGATGCGCTGCTGCTGGCGCGCTTGGTCTCCGTCACGGGTGGGCTACCCGCAGCCGAGGAGCTGCGCCGACACATGTTGGTAGATTGGCAGTACGCCGACCGTCAGCTGGCACTAGGGCGAGCCTTACAAAGCATCGTCAATCGATACCGCTTCGAGGAGCGCCCCTGATGCGAGGAGCCTCCGCCGGGCGAAAAAAATGCATTATGTGGGCTGGCCTGCTCGCGCTGCCAACCGTGCTTGACTCGGCGGTTGCGCAGGGACACGAAATCGATGCGGCCTCGCTCTCCCTGAGCCAGATCGAGGGTGGGAGCTTCCGGGTCCATTGGCACGCCAGCTCGCGCGCTTGGCAGGACGACATGGATAGCGCGATCCGATTCCCGCCCCCCTGCGCGCTGCACGGCGACCGACTCGACTGCGGAGACACCGGCCTGGCCGGTACCATCGCCTTTCCCTGGTTAGATGGGACGCTGACCCGGGTGGTGGTAGACGTGCAATGGCTGGAGGGAGCCCATCTGATACGCGTCGTCACCGCCAATTCTCCGGCCCTCGCCGTGTACGGCGGCGCCACAGCGGGATGGCGGTCACTGCTGCCTATTTGCCGGGATTACACCAAGCTGGGGATAGAGCACATCATCACGGGATTCGACCACCTACTCTTCGTCGTCGCGCTCACCCTCCTGGTCCGGCGGCGGCGCCAGTTGCTGGCCACCGTCACCGCCTTCACCTTCGCCCACAGCATCAGCCTTGCCCTCACCGTGCTCGGCTTGGTCAGCGTCGCCTCTCCGCCCGTCGAGGCAGCCATCGCGCTGTCGATCGTCTTGGTCTGCGCCGAATGCCTGCGCCCAACCCACTCGCTCATCCAGCGGGCCCCCTGGGTCGCCGCCTTCGCGTTCGGGCTGCTGCACGGGCTCGGTTTTGCCTCGGCACTGCTCGATCTTGGCGTGCCCGAGCGGCACGTGCCCTCGGCCCTGGTCTGCTTCAACCTCGGCGTGGAGATCGGACAAATCGCCATCATCACCGCGGTGGCGGCTGTCCAGACCCTCGCACGGTCCCTGCTTGCCGGGCAGTCCCGCATGCGGTGGCTGCCGTGGACAAGAAAATGGCTCATCTATGCCATGGGAGGAGTAGCCGCCTATTGGCTCATCGACCGCATCGGACCCGTAGTGGGGCTATAGGGCGCGCTAGCGCTAGGGCCCGACGCTCACCGTGCCGGCGTCCAAGGAGATCTCGTAAAATCCCTGCGGATTCCACGGCATGGTGCTGCCCTTCTGGGTGACCGTGCCGCCCGAGACAGTGATACGCACGTACTTCCCGGGTGCGAAGTTGCTCGGCAGCGTCCAACTCCAGGTCGTGCTGTTGCCCGACGTGGTCTTGGTCGCGGACGCAATGGCTTTCTGCCCGAGCCAGTAGGAGCCAACGTCTTCGAGACGCCCGATCCACATGTCCCCCAGCGACTTCGCGTGACTGACCCCGTTCAGAAATTCGGAAAGAGGCACGGGCTGATAGGCGCCGTCATTGCCGCCGGTGAACCCGTGCACGAGGATGACTCGCCATCCACCGGCACTCTCCGCCGCGTCCACTTCGGGATTGAAATCGGTGGAAGCCGTGGCTCCCGTGGGCGGAATGTAGCAAGGCAGGGTGTACCTGTCGGTGTTGTCGTTGGGCTTTATGATCGCGTCGGCCACCCCCCGGTTGATCATCATGCCCGCCGTGGGGGCAAGCGAGGTGTACACGGCGGCGCCGTTGGGCGCGGCCATGGTGTACGGCGTGACCTTGAGGTTCTGCTCGATAAACTGGGTCGCAGCGTTGATGTCAGCCACCCCCCCGGGGGGGCTGCTCTCGTGGCTCTGGGTGTGGTTGCCAATACCGTGGCCGTCCTTCACGGCCTGCCCCCACACCGAATTCGTCGCCTCGGTGCGGCCCGTCCACAGATAGAACGTCAGCGGAACGCCAAGCCCTTCCAGGCTGCTGTAGTTGGCGATCTGCGAATCGTTGTCGTCGTCGAAGGTGTAAGTCACGGCGCCCTTGAAGCCGGCCCAGTTGAGCACGGTCAGAGTGCCAGGCGACCCGCTCGGCGCCGGCTCGCTCCCCGATCCGGGAGGCATCGGGTAGCCCGATGGGCTGTTGCTCACATTGGTGCCGGCCGCTCCCGCGCTCCCGCCGCCGGCCGCTCCCGTGCTCCCGCCGCCGGTCGCGCCCGCACTGGCCGTGCCCCCGCCGCCGGTCGCGCCCGCACTGGCCGTGCCCCCGCCGCCAGTCGCGCCCGCGCTGGCCGCGCTCCCGTCTACGCCCACGGGACTGCCGCCCAAGCCGGTCGTGCCCCCTCTCGTCGATACCCCCCCTCCCGAGGTGCCGCCGACGCCCACGGTTCCGCCCAGGCCGGCCCTTCCGCCAGCGGCTGCGTTCCCGCCCTGGCTGCCTCCGCCAGCTCCAGCGTCGCCACGCGCCATCGAGCCACCGATACCAGTTACACCGCCTGCTGCCGCGGCCCCACCCGTCCCGCCGTTGCCGACGCTGGGGGCTCCCCCTTCGACATTACCTCCGTTGCCCAAGGCGCCCCCGCTTTCATCGGAACGGCAGCCGACGCATGGCACCAGCGCCACAGCCAACCCCAGAACAAAAGTGCAGCACACTCTGACATCAGCAGGCGACGACGTCATAGCCATGTAGGGTACCTCACCCCATCAGCCAACACGAGGCCATAATAGCCACGCCTTTCAGTGCAAGCCATAGCCACGCCTTTCAGTGCAAGCTCCCCTGCGACGCGGCATCCGAGGGGCCAGCCGATGCAGTGCGAAGCCAGGGATGCCAGTCGCCTCACTATCGCTAGAGCATCCCCAGGAGCAGCACGCCGCCCTTGACCACCAGGACTTCGTTCCGTTCCACGCCCGCCTTGATCGGCACATAGTCGCTGCCTGACATCTCGTCGACCGCGATGGGCCGCCGCTCGAAGCGCACCTCGCCTGCCGGCGTCGTGCCCGTCTGGACAAAGACCACGGACTGTTCGCCGAGCAAGAGCAAGGCCGAGCGCCTTACCGCCAGCTTCTTCTCCGGATCGAAGCTGATGCTAGCCGTCCCGAACATCTCGGGGCGCAGCTTGCCCTCGGGATTTGCGATGGAGCAGCGAACCTTGGCGGTGCGCGAGACCGGATCGAGAGCCCCGGAAATCCATTCCACCCCACCGCTGAAGGTGGTCTCGGGGTAGGCCAGCACCTTGACAGTCACCTCTGCCCCCTTCTTCACCCGGGGCAAATCCATCTCGTAGACGTCCGCTATCACCCACACCCGGTCGAGCTCGCCAATAGTATAGAGCTCCGCTGCCGCTCCCCCCGAATACTGGCCCTGCAGCTCCAGCCCCGGATTGGCGCCTCGCATGATCACCTCGCCATCGATGGGTGAGCGCAGCATGTACTCCTGGGTGACCGTATCGAGACCCGATCGGCGCAGCAGCCTGGCCTTGCGTTGGGCTCTGTCCATCTCGGCCTTGGCGTTGAGGTAGGCACTTTCGGCGGCCTCGTAATCGCGCTGCGCGGCCGCGTGAACCTCGAGCAGGTCCTTCTGCCGCTTCCAATCCTTCTCGGTTTGAAAGAGCGTCGCCTGGGCTTTGTCCATGTCGGAGACCGCGCTGCCGAGATCGGGGGACTGGATCACGCACAAGGGCTCGCCCTTTTTCACCCGTTGCCCGGGCTGGGCCATGATTCTGGTGATTCGCCCGGTCACCGGCGAGAACACGTGCCCAACCCGCAAGTCATCGAAGGTGACCCGCCCGGCGGTGCGGATCGTGCCGCCCACGGGACGGTCGCTGGTAGTTTCCACTTCGATGTGAGCGTCCTTCACCTGCTGAGGCGTCAGCCAAACTTCACCCGCGGGCCGACTGGAGGAGGAAGGGGTGGCCGGGACCGGCGCGACACAACCGACGCCCAGGCAGGCGGTGGTCGACAGTGCGGTCAACAGCGTTACAACTTTCATCTTCTGTCTGCGATTCTATCAGCTCGCCCCGTAGGCCGCATGGCAGCAGGGTGAGGCGTAAGCCCCGAGCTGACCGCGGCCTCCCCTGCTCATAGGCAAGGCCCGGCGTGCCGCCGAAAAGAGCCCGAACGGCTTCTTCACCGTCGGCGCCGCCCCGGCACACCCGGCGTGATGCGCAGCCGCTACCTGCCGTATACCGCCGCCCCACCATAGCGGGCGTCGGCCCCGAGCTCCTCTTCGATACGCAGCAGCTGGTTGTACTTGGCCACCCGCTCGCCACGGCAGGGTGCGCCGGTCTTGAGCTGTCCGGCGCGCGTGGCGACAGCAAGGTCGGCGATGAAGTCGTCGGGCGTCTCGCCGGAACGATGGCTCACGACGATGCCGTAGCCCGCCGCGCGCGACAGCGCGATAGCCTCCAGGGTTTCGGTGAGGGTTCCGATCTGGTTCAGCTTGATGAGGGTGGCGTTGCCGATCTTCTCAGCTATCGCCCGCCTGATGATGGACGGATTGGTGACAAAGATGTCGTCACCGACAAGCTGGACCTTTTTGCCCAGACGCTCGGTCATGAGCTTCCAGCCGGCCCAATCGTCTTCCGCCAGCCCATCCTCTATGCCCCAGATCGGGAACTGACGCACCCAGCTCTCCCAGAACGCCACCATCTGCTCGGCGGTGTTGCGACTGCCATCGGACTTGCGCAAGACGTAGACACCCTCCTGGTAAAACTCGGATGCCGCAGGGTCGAGGGCGATGACGACATCCTTGCCCGGCTTGAGCCCGGCCTTGTCGATGCCTTGCAAAATGACCTCGATCGCCTCGACGTTGGCCTTCAGATTGGGAGCAAAACCGCCCTCGTCGCCGATGGCCGTGGCGTAGCCTTTGCCTTTGAGGACGGACTTGAGCGCATGATACACCTCGGCGCCCATGCGTACGGCCTCTGCGAAGCAAGGCGCACCCACCGGGGCGATCATGAACTCTTGGAAGTCGACGCTGTTGTCAGCGTGCGCTCCGCCGTTCAATATGTTGAACATCGGAACCGGGAGCAGGTTGGCCTTTTCTCCTCCCAGGTGCCGGTAGAGCGGCTTGCCGGAAGATACCGCCGCCGCCCGCGCCACCGCGAGGGAGACGCCCAGAATGGCATTCGCGCCCAACTTCTCCTTGTTGGCGGTCCCGTCGAGGTCGCACATGCGCTTGTCGAGACGGGCTTGATCAAGGGCGTCCATGCCGCAAACGGCTGACAACGCCTGGTTGACGTTGGCAACCGCCTTGCGGACGCCTTTGCCCCCGTAGCGTCGCGGGTCGCCGTCGCCGTCACGCAGCTCCAAGGCTTCGCGACTTCCCGTTGAAGCCCCGGAGGGAACTGCGGCACGGCCCCGGCTGCCGTCGGAGAGAGCGACGTCGACCTCGACGGTGGGATTGCCGCGCGAGTCGAGGATTTCTCGGGCGTGGATCGAGGAAATGGAGGTCATAGAGGTTGATTCCTTTCTTTGGCTAGGCGCGCAAGCCTCGCCTCTTGTCACATTCGATGCGGCAGATCCACTTTAGACTACACGCTCGCCGCGTTAATCACGGGCTAGCATCCGCAGGGGCCGCACCGGAACCCGCAGGATCAGAAGAATCTCGGAATAAAGCACCGAAGAATCGAAGAATTCTGGATCAGCGGCAACCAGCATTCCCCTTGAGCAGTCACGCTCGAATCGTCGATACTGATCTCATGCAGCGCCCAGCTTGCGCGACTTGGCTCGCCGCCCTAGCCCTAACTTGGCTCGTATCCTCCTGCCATGATTCAACCGCACCCGCGGGCGGACAAGGTGGGTCCCCTGGCGCGGGAGGCTCTTCCGGCCCGACCAGCCAGGCTGGCGCCAGCTTCGGGGGAGCTGGCTATGGCGGCTCGCTTGGGGTTGGCGGTGGTTCGGCAGGCAGCAACTCCGTGAAGGCGACCGGCGGCGCCGGCGGCAGCAACTCCGTGAAGCCGACCGGCGGCGCTGGCGGCGGCAACTCCGTGAAGCCGACCGGCGGCGCTGGCGGCGGCAACTCCGGGGCTGCGGCGGGCGGATCCACCATGTCCAGCGAAACCGCCGACGGGTCCGCCGGGGACACGGCCAGCTACGCTCTACCACCACCCAACCCCTGCTCTAACCAGTTTTCGAACCAAAACTGCCGCAAGGGCGTGGCCTCGAGCGCTTGCGCCGGCGTGTGCACCAACGACTATGGCGGAACGGCGGCGAACGTCTGTGCGGGTGGCTCGTCGGGCGTTCCGGTAAACTACGCCTGCCCGAGCTGGATGCTCTACAGCGACGAGATGAACGAAGCCGCTAGCGCCGACGGCTTCGGTGGCCAGCTCAACTATGGCGTGGCTGGCCACGACGTCGACAACGCATCGGCCGGTATCGACAACGGCCTTACCGATGCCTGCTGTCAGTGCTACCAGCTCGTCTTCGATTATCCGGCCGAAAACCAGACCTGGGTCGATCCCAACTCTTCGTCGAACCCGCAGTCCGCCATAACACCGCCGCTGCCCATGGTCGTCCAGAGCTTCAACACGGCGACCAATGGCAAGGGCGACTTCGACATCTACATGGGGGGCGGAGGCTTCGGAGCAAACAACGGCTGCTTCGTCGCCGGAGGCAGCTGTCCGGGCGGCCCCTGCATGTACTCCGCCTACCCGACCCAAGACGGTGGCGAGGTCAAGGCGGTGGGCAACTCCCTTAACAGCCTTTCGCCCAATCCCTGCAAGAACCAAACGCAGTGGGTCACCGAAGCTACCCTCACCTCATCGGCCTGCGCGGCCGCCGTCGCCGATATGTGCGGCGAGATCGTATCCACGAATGCGCCGATCACCACCCAGACGGTTCGTTCCTGCGTGCAATCGAATGGTGTCACTCAGGATGCGACGGGCCAGATCCCGGGCGACTATCACGTCAACTGGAACATCTGGGTCAAGCGGGTGGAGTGTCCCTCTCACATGACCGAGGTGACCGGCTGCAAGCTCGCCAGCCAAGGCCTGCCCGGCCCTGATGCCACGATCAACACCGTCGCCAAGGCGCAGGCCGCCGGCTTTCTGCAGAAGGCCTCCGACGGCACCAACTGCTCCACCACCCAGATGCAGGATTGCTGCATGCCCACATGCTCCTGGCAGAACAACGTATCGGGAGCCACCGTCAGCGGCTACAATTCCTTCTACTCTTGCGATCAGAACGGCGTCCCGTGGACGACCGCGGTCACCCGCACCAACTGACCAAGGGTTGCCTCGAGCCACGAGCGAGCCCAAGCTTCCCCATCATCCATCATGAACGGCCTAACGCTTTTTGGACTCGTCGCGGTTTCGGCAATGCTAATCTGCTACGCGCTCGAGAACCGCGCGCGCTTCTTCATCTTGGCATTCGCGCTGTCGTGCCTCTTGGCCTCCCTCTACGGATTCTTGCAAGGAGCCTGGCCTTTCGGGCTGGTGGAGGCCATCTGGTCCCTGGTCGCGCTTCGCCGCTGGCAACGCGCGCGACGGGCGCCGGTCAGCCACGCAGCCAGCGATGCAGCCAGCCATGATCGACCGATGGCTGCACCGTGATCCGCGTGTGAGGTGCCCTGGCCCGAAGGGTTGATTGCACTTCCCAGGCTACCAGGTAGCCCCGGTTTCCCGGAGGCAATAGGCAGAAGGCGCCTCGTGCACGAACCGGTTCGAGGCGCCTTCCGGACAACCAAGGAGGGAGATACTGTCCGTGCCAAGGTGCTCTCGGCAGCTAGGTCGTGTTGCTTGAGCCTGGCCGGCGGTCGGCTCATCGACGTAGCGATAGCGGAGTCGACGTAGCCTTGCCCGCGCCGAGCACGGTGCCTTGCCTTGCCGCAACAATCAGCCCCAGCGACGCCGAGTCAGATTGATGCACGAAAAAGCCCGCTCGCTCGTCGTTGTGGGTAGAGATCATGAGCGTGGCAGCCCAGGTCACTCGTACGAGCACCGCTATCGAGCAAACCTACCGGGAGCGTCGGTCGGGCTTCCTCGCTTGGGCGATAAAGCGCGTGCCTGACCCCGACACGGCCGAAGACGTCCTGCAAGACGCCTTTCTTCGAGCAGTTGCGGCGGGAAGCGCGTTCACGGTTGTCGAAGATGCGGCGGCCTGGGTCTTCTCTACCCTGAGGAATCGGCTCATCGACTTGTGGCGTGAAGGGTTTGCCCACCAGCGAGCGGGTGAAGTTGTCCTTTCCCAGGAGACGCTCGAGCGGGTTGCCGCCGACGCCGGCTTCCATCCGGAGGACAGGGCTGCACGCAACGAGCTGCTTGCGGCGCTAGAAGCCGCAGTGGCCGCCCTGCCACCCGAGCAACGCGAGGTGGTGCTCACGCAGGCCATCGAGGGAATTACGTTCGCCGAGTTGGCCAAGAAGACGGGCATATCCATCGATACGCTGATGGCAAGGAAACGCCGCGCGATGCGCAAGCTTGCCGCTGCTCTTGAGTATTGGTTCGAAGACTGAAAAACCGACGGAGGAACAAAGATGTTGCACCAACGAAGACACCACGGGCACTGGGCAGAATGGTCCACCAAGGCGAAGGTCGGCGTGGTCACAGCGGCACTGCTTGGCATCCCGGGCCTATTCGCGCTTTGCGGCGTGATCACGATGACGCTCTGGAACGCACTCATGCCTGATCTCTTCAGGCTGCCGAGCATTGGCTTCTGGCAATCCCTGGGACTGCTCGCCCTATCCCACATACTCTTCAAGGGAGTCGGTGGTCATGCAGCCCGTAGCCATTGGCGAAAGCGCGAGGTATGGCGGCGCATGCAGGAGGAGCCGCAAGCAAATCCGGAGCGCGCCTAGCTGTATGACCACGAGCAGTCCGAAAACCCGGGTCCCGCCCAAAATGAGCAGCAGCAGCGACCGTTCTCGGGGCCATTCCATCTAATCATGATGACCCCAAGGACCATCGCGCAGATCACCAAGCCTCAGGCGACGGTGGAGGGCGCAGGCGTCCACCTGATCCGCAGCGTGGGAACGCCCCAGCTCGCCAACCTAGACCCGTTCCTCCTGCTCGACCACTTCGAGTCGACCCTACCCGCCGAGTACCGCGCCGGGTTCCCGTTTCACCCCCACCGCGGCATCGAGACCGTCACCATCTTGCGCACGGGCGAGGTTCGCCATGGCGATTCCCTCGGTCACAAGGGCACCATCAGCGCGGGCGAGGTACAGTGGATGACCTCGGGCAGCGGGATCCTTCACGAAGAGATGCCGGTGGTCCGGCCCGAGGGCATTGGCGGGCTCCAGTTGTGGCTCAACTTGCCCGCACGCGAGAAGATGACCCGACCACAGTACCGCGACCTGCGCGCCGATATGCTCGAAGAAAGGATAACGGATGACGGCGCCGCCGTGCGCGTGATCGCTGGTGCAGCCGGGAGCGGGCGCTGGGTAGGACCGGTCGCCGGACTATCGGTGGCACCCAAGCTCATCGACGTGGTCCTCCCGGCTGGCTCGCTCTTTCACGAGGATATCGATCCCGGCCACACCGTCTTCGCCTACCTCGACCGTGGCTCGGCGACCTTCGCCGACGGAGAAGCCGAAAGGATGGTCCAGGCGCCGGCACTGGTCGTGTTCGGCCGGACGGGCCCCGTCGTCGCAAAAAGTGGCAGTCAAGGTGGCCGCTTCCTGCTGGCCGCGGCCCGACCGCTGGGTGAGCCGATTGCGCGCTACGGGCCATTCGTCATGAACACCCGTGCGGAGATCGAGCAAGCTCTTGACGAGCTGCGCCTCGGACGTTTCATTCGCGAAGAGGCGACTGACCTTTGATTGCCAGCGCCTCGGCAACTACACGCTCCACGGTGAAGCCATACTCCCTGAGCACGGTGGCGCCGGGTGCCGAGGCCCCGAAGCGGTCAATGCCGATGATCGCCCCGCCGAGGCCGGTCCAGCGTTCCCAGCCGAGCGGCGAAGCCGCCTCTACTGCGAGCCGAGCCGTGACCGCCGCCGGCAGAACGCTCTCGCGGTATTCCGCCGGCTGCTCCGCGAAGAGACGCCACGACGGCATCGAGACCAAGCGCACCCGCATGCCGGCCTGGTGCAGGATGGGTTCAGCGGAAACGATGAGCGCGACTTCGGACCCGCTCGCGATCAGGATGAGGTCGGGAGTCTGCTGGTCGTCGGCCGGTGAAGGGTTGAGGACGTAGGCGCCGCCTCTGAGCAGCTCGGCCGGCGCGTAGATGGTTCGGTCCAGCGTCGACACGTGCTGGCGCGTCAGCACCAGTGCGGTCGGGCGGCCGCGCTGCTCGAGCGCAGTCTGCCACGCCCAACGCGTCTCGTTGGCATCGCAGGGACGAAGGACCAGCAGATTCGGAATCGCCCGCAGCGAAGCGAGCTGCTCGATGGGCTCATGGCTCGGTCCATCTTCGCCGAGGCCGATGCTGTCATGGGTGAACACGAAGAGCGCGCGCAGCTTTGCAAGCGCCGCCAGGCGAATCGAAGGGCGCATGTAGTCCGAGAAGACGAGAAACGTCGCCCCGAAGGGGATAAAGCCACCGTGGTAGGCTAGCCCATTGACCGCAGCGGCCATGGCGTGCTCCCGCACCCCGAAATGGATGTTGCGCCCTCCGTAGTCCCAGCCGCCGCCAACGAGCCCCTGCACCAAGCCGGGGGAGCTATGCGGCGATTCGAAGTCGCCGCCCTCCTTGAGCCACGTGTACGTCGATGGATCAAGATCGCCGGAACCGCCGACCACTTCGGGAACCGTGCGTGCGACGACTTGCATCACCGCCTCCGACGCCTTCCGCGTCGCCAGACCCTTGGCATCGGCCGGGAAGGCGGGCAGCTTATCGGCCCACCCGTCGGGAAGCTCGCCGGAGAATCGGCGCTTGACCTCTCTCGCGAGCTCGGGGAACTCTCGCCCATAGGCGTCGAGCCTGCTGTTCCATGCATCCTCTAGCTCGCGCCCGCGTTCAATTGCGCCCCTGAAACGGCCCAACGCCTCGTCCGGAAGGTAGAACGGGGGCGTTTCGGGCCAGCCGAGGTTTTGCTTCGCTTTGAGCGCCTCTTCGGCGCCTAGGGGGCTGCCGTGCGCGGCAAAGGTGCCCTGCTTGTCAGGCGCTCCGTACCCGAGCACCGTTCGCACCGATATGAGCGACGGACGGTCGCGTTCGTCCTTGGCGCTCTGGATCGAGCGCTCGATCGCGTGCAGGTCGTTGCCATCCTCGAGCTCGAGCACGTGCCAGCCGTAGGCGCGGTAGCGCATGGCGACGTCCTCGGTGAAGGCGATCGGGGTCGTCCCCGACAGCGTCACATGGTTGTTGTCGTACAAAACGATGAGACGCCCCAAGCCGAGGTGACCGGCAAGCGAGCCCGCCTCGCTCTGCACGCCCTCCATCAGGTCGCCGTCGGAGGCCAGGACGTAGGTGAAGTGATGAAAGAGCTCGTGTCCTGGTCGGTTGTAGCGCGCCGCAAGGTGGGTCTCGCCGATCGCCATGCCGAGAGCATTGCCGACGCCCTGCCCGAGCGGGCCGGTCGAGGCTTCGACTCCAGCTGTCACGTGGCTCTCCGGGTGTCCCGGCGTCTCGCTTGCCCACTGTCGGAACCGCTTGAGCTCGTCGAGCGAGAGAGCGTAGCCCGTCAAATGGAGCAGCGAGTAGAGGAGAGCCGACCCATGCCCCGCCGAAAGGACGAAGCGATCGCGATCCCACCAATCCGGGTTCTTGGGATTGTGGCGAAGAAAGCGCGTCCACAGCACGTAGGCCATGGGCGCCGCGCCCATCGGCAGACCGGGATGCCCTGACCTCGCCTTCTCGACCATGTCGACGGCTAGAAAGCGGATCGCGTTGACGCACAGTTGGTCAATTTCGTCCGAAGTCATGGCGTCCCCGTGCCGAGTGGCTTGTGCCAGCCGCAGTGCGAGCCGGGCAGTAGGCGTTCGGCCTCGCTCGGCCCCCAGCTGCCCGGCTCGTACATATGCAGCGGCGCCGCGTTGCCCAGCGCGGGCTCAACGATACGCCATTGCGCTTCGATGGCGTCCTGGCGGGCGAACAGGCTGGCGTCGCCGTGCATCGCATCCCCGAGCAGCCGCTCGTAGGGCAACATCTCGCCCAGATCGTTATCGACCGCCACGAGCTCGCTATCCCCGCCCACCATCTTCTCGCCGGGCTCCTTCACCCGCATGCCGATGGCGATCGTCACCTCGGGACCGAGACGAAACCGCACGTAGTTAGCACATCCGACGCTCTCCCCGAAGACGTCGGATGGGGGGCGCTTGAGCTGCACCATCACCTCCGTTGCCGTGACCGGCAGGCACTTGCCGGCGCGGATGAGAAATGGCACACCGGCCCAGCGCCAAGTATCGATCCGCAGGTCGATCGCCGCGAACGTCTCTACCGTCGACGAGGACGACACTCCCGGTTCATCGCGGTAGCCGCGGAATTGACCGCGCACGACGCGCCGGGGATCAACCGGCGCGATGGCCTTCAAGATGCGCGCCTTCTCGTCGCGAATGGCCTCGATGTCGCTATTGACCGGGGCATCCATCGCCAGAATCGCGGTCACTTGCAAGAGATGGTTCTGGATGACGTCCCGGATGGCGCCCGCCTCCTCGTAGAACTTGCCGCGGCCCTGCACGCCGAACTGTTCGGCCATCGTGATCTGCACATTGTCGATGCAGTCGCGATTCCACAGCGGCTCGAGGAATGCATTGGCGAAGCGAAAGTAGAGCAGGTTCTGAACCGGCTCCTTGCCGAGAAAGTGGTCCATTCGGTAGATGGCGGTCTCGGGAAAAGCCGCGAGCAGGGCCTGGTTGAGCGCTCGCGCCGAGGCGAGATCGCGCCCTAGCGGCTTCTCCGCGATGACACGTCCATCCCTCACGCAGCCGGAGCGGGCCAGTTGCCCCACCACGGTCGCAAACAGACTGCTGGGGATCGCAAGGTAGTGCAGCGGCCGCTCGGCTGAGCGCAGCTCATGTTGCAGAAGCGCGAAGGTCGCCGGATCGTTGTAGTCGCCGTCCACATAGCGGAGCAGCGACGAAAGCTTGTCGAACGCGGCAGCGTCGATGCTGTCGGCCTCGAGGCTGTCCCTTACGCGTGCTCTAAGTTGGTCGAGGTTCCAGCCCGCTTTGGCCACGCCGATGACCGGCACGTTGAGGTGGCCGCGCTTCACCATCGCCTGCAGCGCCGGGAAGACCTTCTTGTGCGCGAGGTCTCCGGTCGCGCCGAAGAACACGACGGCGTCGGACTGAGACGCTGCGACGGTTTCAGTCATCTTGGCACCACCCGGCGCTTGCGCGAGTCGCGACGATGTCGTCAGCAACGGCGGCCGGCACCGTCACGCGTCCCGCACCGAGCGGCGGTGCTCCGTCGCAAGGCACACACTTCTGCTTGGCTGGCTCCATGGCTAGTAGATGCCGCGTGCGAGGAAAGGCGACACCAGCACCTGCGCACCGGAGGTAACCAAGGATGGCGATACGGTTACGCCTATGGAGTCGGCGGCCCACCGCCACGCTGCCCCGGGCCCGCGCGCCCATGTGACGCCAACGCCGTCTTCTACTACTGGTCGCGTTCTTGCAGCGGGTTGGGCCGGAACGCGCGCGCTTGACTCCGATGAACATCGAGCCCCCTCAACGGCGGCGCGAACATGCCGGCCTACAGCGACAATGTCTCCCCGACCGAGCTTGATCAGGTCCTCGACTTCCTGGGCTCCCGCACCGGGAGCGACTACAAGTGACGCGACGACTGTTGCGCATGGAGACAGCCCCGCGCTCGCTGCTGCAAAGCGGGTCGACCCAGGATGACGATGGCGAGGATCTCTACCACGTATTGCTGGGGCTCGCGGCCGACACCACGCGGCACGGCAGGCCACCGTAGGCGGCCCCTCTACTTCGACGCGGTGGCGAGAGCGGCCCTCTACTTCGACGCGGTGGCGAGAGCGGCCCCTCTACTTCGACGCCGTGGCGAGAGCGGCCCCTCTACTTCGACGCCGTGGCGAGAGCGGGACTCTACTTCAACGCGGTGGCGAGAGCGGGGCTCATGCGAATGGCGCCGACGCCGGGTGCCTGCCCCTCCTGTTCGCTCGGCGCGTACACCAATACCAATCTGCGTATGAACCGCCAATGAATGCCCGCACCGGCGATAACAGCGAAATGAAAGACCTCGTGCGGGCCAAGCCAGCACGGAATAAGCACCGGTTTGTGAAAGGCTTCCAGCACAGCCCCGACGGAGAACACCAGGCCGGCGCTCCACAGGGGCCGCATGGCGCGAAAGCCGATATGACGACCAACTTTTATGACGGTGGCTAGCCCCGCCCAACCGAGCACCAAGTACATCAGCAACCCGACCGATCCGGTGAGGCACTTGAACCAGATCAATTGCGACGCTACCGCCGCGGCCACATATAGCCAGACGAAGGTCAACATCCAGCGTCGCCAGAAGCCACGACACATTACCCCGTGAATGGCGGTGAACGTTCCTGCTATCAGGAACCATATGGCCAGGTAGTCAGCGTGCTGCATAACGACCCGGGCAGGCCCGTTGCGCAGGGAGTGGTAGACGCCGCTAACGCTAAGCAGAGCCACGACACAAAACGCGTACACCGCCAGGGCTATCCTGCGCCCTCTATTCTTGTTAGCCAATCGCACGAGGCGAATGGCAGCCACGCACGCCAAGCCGGCGGCAATCAGGTGCGACAGGGAGCTTATCGGGTCGGAAATGCCTGATAGAGTGCAGGCATTGGGAAGAGGAGCCATTGCAGCCTGGCCAGCGTAACACCTTTTTCAGGTGCCGCGGAACCTCTTAACCTGAATGACCAGAATATGCCGGGCTATGACAGGCAGCGCCCTCTTGCCTTTGGGTGCCCATGGCACGCTCGCGCTGGGAGCACCATCGGCACCGCGCTCTGACAAGGTTAGACAGCGCCAACCTCCAGCGCTGCGCGCACAATCCCGCGGGTACGCGCTTTACCAGCGCCGTCCGCCGCCATGCCCTCCGCCGAACCCACTCCCGCCACCGCCGAACCCACTCCCACCGCCGCCCCCCCCACTACCACCACCAGTACGCTCCCGCGCCTCGCTGACCGAAATGGCGCGTCCCTGCAAGTCTTTGCCGTTCAGAGCCTCGATCGCCTTCTGCACGTCCTGCGCGTTGCTCATTTCCACGAAGGCGAAACCGCGCGGACGCCCGGTATCGCGATCGAGAATCACCTTGACCTCGGCCACTTGGTGGCCCTGCGCCGTGAACACATCGCGCAGGTCAGCCTCGGTCGTCTCATAGGACAGATTGCCAATGTAGAGCTTCTTTCCCATCTTCTTTTCCTTCTGCAATAGGGTTTCAGTCGACTACCCAGCAGCGGCCCATGCCAAAGACGGGAGACGATCAGGAGGACTACCACCGAAAGGGGCAGCCAGCACTCTGTACAATGGGCTGCGCCAGGAAAAAAGTCCAGGGGGATTAGGTGCCACGCGACGCTACCGCTCACGGAGAGCAGAATCCTCGAGGTCCGATGTAACGAGTCGCTACCGGTCCGGAGTCGCCGAAGCGCGAAAGACGTCCTCGGGCCGAAGACCGAGCTTTCTCACGGTGAGATCGTCGGGTATCCCGGTGGCGGGCAAGCCCCTATCCCGCTGGAAGTCGCGCAAGGCCTTGATGGTGCTGCCATCTATCCTGCCAGAGAGCTGCCCCTTGCCGAGGTAACCCCGCTGCATGAGCTTGTCTTGCATGCTCCCGGCTGCCCCCTCGCGCAATAAGCCCGCCGGCGAGCTGGGTAGGGGAGGGGCCGGAGCACCTGAGCCCTCATACCCTGGACTATCTGCACCGTGGCGGCTTCCTTCGCCGTGCTCGCTCTTGGTCTCCTGGTCGTGCTGGTGTTCCCTCTCCTCGGTCGGAGCTTCCTGATTTGCGACAGAGCGGGTATGGCTACATCCGAGCGCCCCAAGAAGGAAGACGATATAGTAATCGTGGCGCATGACGGTTAGCGCGTTTCACGGCGATGTTTGCCGCTAGGCTGAGCCTTGGGCGGTCCGGCATTCTTCTCGAGGGCCTGGCTGGCCTGTTCGAGCAACCCCTGCTTCTTCTTGCTCGAGGGCGGCGGCAGGTCGGCGAAGCCAGATTCGAGGCCCGCCACGAAGGCGTTGCGGATCACTCCAAGCACGGCGGGCCAAAGCTGGATATCCGGGTTGGTCAGCTCGCCTTTGATGGGCACGGTGGTCGCAACCGCATGGCGGCCGGGGATACGATCCGAGGCCAGCTCAACCGCTTTATCGGCGAGCCACGCCTTGGTGCGCGCCCATAGACCTTCATCGTCAGAGCGAAGCTCGATATTCTTGAGCACTGGCTTCACACCGCCGCTGATCACGCCCTTTTCGGAGCGGAATTCGGCGAAAATGTCGATGGTTCCGTGGGTTGGCTCGATATCGCTCTTGGCGGCCATGAACTGATACAGATCAGTGGCGCGCAATCCGCGCAAAGCGACTTCGCCGGCAAAGCTCAGCGGGTGTGCCAACGGATCGGCCGATACGAACAGCGTGAGATCGCCGCTATGGGCCACTACCCCGTGGACCGCGGTCGTAGTGGGGCGGCCGGATGCCCCTTCGCGACGCGTAGCCAGATTCTGCGCCGTCATTTGGAGCCGATGGAGCCAGATCCTAGGATGCTCGCCGCCCTCGTTGGCCAAGAATAGGATCTCGCCGTCGACCATTTCAACGCGTGCCACCTGCAGCGCGGGAACCCTTGCCAGTTGGCGGGATAGGTCGGGGGGTGGGGGTGGAGCTGAGGCTGGCGCCACCTTTTCCTGCGGCGGCTGCACGGCGGTGATCTTGGGTCGGTAGAGGCGGAGACTCGCTACCAGGTGACCCCGCACGAGCTCATGCAGTGACAGAGCCAGACGAGCCATGTCCACGTAGAGCAGGGGCGCTTCGGCCGAGATCACATGCTGGCGGGCGGCCGGGATCTTCCATATCTTCAGATGAGTTATGGTGTAACTCGGCGGCAGCACCGTCACGTGGACGTGCTCAAAATCGCCGGCTAGGCCCTCGAGATTGCCGAGCGTGCTCCGCGTCTCACGGGTTGCGACAGGGTCCAGGAGCAAGCGCACCAGCACCGCGATGCCCACGAGCACGGCCACGATGATGAGCAGGCCGCGCAAGAAGACATGGCGACGCGGCGCCTTTGCGGCGGTAGTCGGGGCGGGCGCGCCTTTCCCTGCCGGGGCATTCATTTTAGCCATCTCCGCCGGTTGGCCCAGTCACGGCCGCCCGAGATCACCCGCAGCCGCAACCGCAACCGGGGCCGCGAGCGTAGCCCGAGTGAAACCCGCGCGGGCCACAGCCGCGCACGTCGGCCCGACAGGCCGCCCACCCGGCCGCAATCAGTAATCCCAGGATCAACACGCGTTTCATCATCTACCTCCTGCCGAGGCGATGTCGTGGCTCCACAGCCGGTTTCGCCTCAGCGCAATGCCCTGCTCATGTCTTCTCGCCGACTCCGCCGCCGACGAACGCTGGCCTCGTCGGTCTTTGCGTTGGTCGCGGACCTCTCCTTACGGGCGGTGAACGGCACAGCACTCAGTAGGTTTGGGAGGCAAGAGATGTGCCGCAGACTGCGCGATCCCTGGGGGGTGGCCCGGCGGCCTGGGCTCACCGCCGTGAGCTTGCGGGCGGCGGCACCTACGGTGCCGGCCATGCCCAGTTGTCCAGAGCACGAAACCTCTGGCGCCAGCTCGTCATCTATCCCTCGGACCGATGACCAAGGAGAAGTCATGGCCGAGAGAGTGAATCCGATTCCAGAAGGCTTCCACAGCGTCACCCCCAGTCTTGTCATCAAAGAGGCGAGCAAGGCAATCGATTGGTACAAGCAGGCGCTTGGCGCTCAGGAGCTTTACCGCATGCCCGGCCCGGACGGCCGACTCATGCATGCCGAGATCAAGATCGGCAATTCGGTGCTTATGCTGACGGACGAGATGCCCGAGATGGGCGGCAAGGGACCCCAGGCCCTCGGTGGTACGCCGGTCAGCCTGATGATCTACTGCGACGACTGCGACGCCGTCTTCAACCGCGCCGTGGGTGCCGGTGCCAGCGTGCGTACGCCCCTGGAAGACGCGTTTTGGGGCGACCGCTGGGGCATGCTGACCGATCCGTTCGGTCACGTGTGGGCCGTTGCCACCCGCAGGAAGAATTTGTCCGTGCCGGAGATGAAGCGCGCCATGGACGAGTTTATGGCGAACTTCAAGCGTCCCTGAGACCGTTGGCCAAGGCAGCGCCCGTCCATAGAGAGCTCTGGAGGGCCACATGAGCAAACTGACTGCTACAGCAATGGTCTCGCTGGACGGCGTGATGCAGGCGCCGGGCGGGCCCAAAGAGGACACCAAGGGAGGATTCAAATACGGGGGATGGACATCCTCCTATGCCAGCGACGAAGGTCTCGGGAACGTCATCGAATGGTTCGCCAAAGCTGGCGGCTCGCTCGGTCGTCCAGGACCCTTTCGGGCGATCCCTTCAGTACGGACGTGCCAGCGACTGCAGGCCGGCCGCTATTTGAATCAGTAGACGGCAATCCCGGCCACGAGGCTATCCGCACCTTGCCAACCCTCACCCGAAGGGGCAACCTTGGCCGTCGTGTAGTCAAATCGCGCCATCAACGCCAGACGCGCAGTCAGGGCCAACTCGAGCATGCCGCCGCCGCCGAATGCAGCACCGTTGCGCGAGCCACCAGGGGTGTCGTCTGCGTACACCACACCCCCGTGGGCAAAGCCGCCGAGATGCAGGCGCCAGACCGAGAGCGGAAAGACCTGCGCTTCCAGCGCCAGATTGTGGCGGTAAAATGAATTGCCTCTCACGTCCGAGCCGCCCGCCGGCGACCAATCGGCCACAATGCCAACCATGCGGTGCGGGAAGTAGCCGAATTGGATGTCGGCCGCTACCCCGTCCGCGGCTAGAGCCGGCGAATGCAGCGTACCTACGCTCATCTTCCAGGTGAAGCCGCGACGATCGAGCGGAGCGCGACCCAGTCGCCGCAGCCCCCATCCCTCGTCGTCCATCACGACGGCCTCGGAGGTAGCGGCGACATCGGTGGGCGTGATCTGGACCAGCGGAGCCTCCCCCTCTCGACCCGCGGAGTCCTTGAGGTGAATGCCTTGCCACGGGTACATCGCGACCGTGCCGTCATAGCGCACGCCTTCGGCAATCAGGCCCAGCGTCGCCAACACCGCGAAGACAATCAGCAGCGCGGTAACCGAGTCTTTGCTCCCATGACTCACCTTGCCGAAGTTCCCGGCCGTCGGTCGTGGCGCTGGCGATGCCGCCCCGGCGGGCACGACCGCCGCCGGACCGCGCGGCCCTGAAACCGGCGGCCCGACCCGGCCACCCCCGCCTGCCCTAGGCGGGGGCGATGGTGCTTGCGGAACGGAAGCGGCGGTGATGCCCATGCCTACCCCGGCGGGCGGCTCGTTTTCGACATAGCCCTCGGCTGCCGGACCTGGCGGACCGTATTCCGGCGGTGGCGGGGGTGAGGCCGACGGCTGTCCCACTTCGATCGCATCGCTTCGCCGACGGCCCAGCCGCTGCACGACGTGCACGCTCTCCCCTCGCTGCTCGGGCGGCAGCGACATTAGGCGCGCCAGCTCCGCCTTCGGGATCACGTATTCGTTGGCTAGGCATCCGCCACAGACATAGGAAAGGAAAGTGGCAAATGCTACGAGCGCCGTGCTCCTAAACCGCGCAGGAGGCCTCGATCCGGAAGCGTCGTGTCGATGCATGCGCTCTGACGCATGCAGCTTTTGTGCCCGCGTAGCAGAAGGGGAAATTCAGCGTGGCTGGGGAGAATCTCGATCGTGCGGCCGCCTGATCGGGCGAGCCACTGTGGCGTGAAAGCCACGGCCGTGTGCTGGGATGGCGCGCTTCCGGCTTCTTGCGACGGCGGCTCGACGAACGTGCAGCTGAAGTCGGGGACATCCGAGGCCAAAACGACCATCGAGCTGGAGCAGGCCGGGATGGCCCCGCGGTCTCAGCCAGCCCTGCTCATTCGACAGCTCCATAGCAGGTACCGGGCGTGGTGCTGTCCACATGACGTCGCGACCGCGAGCAAGACCGCCGGCCATGGACCCAAGCTAGGCGTGCAATTCACCTCTTGATCAGATCGAGATTGTGGCAGGCGCCGGAGTATCCGCCCTGGCATGCTCTCTCGTACAGCTTCGCCGCTTGCGCATCGTCTTTGGCAACCCCGCATCCTCCCTCGTAGTAGCAAACACCGAGATTGTTGCACATGTCCATCTCGCCGCCGTTGCAAGACTTTTCGTAGTAGGCCACCGCCTGCTCGTTACTTTTCATTAGTCCGCATCCGCCCATCTCGTAGCAGACACCAAGATGCCCACATGCGCCCATATCCCCGCTGTCGCAAGCATCTCGGAACAACTCCAGTCCCCTCAGGGCGTCCTTGGGGACTCCGCACGTTCCGGTCCAATAGCATACGCCAAGGGCTTCGCACCCATCCACGTTTCCCTTGTCGCACGCCTCCTGGTAATAGGGGGCCGCCCGCGGGTCGTCGTCTGCGAATGTGGGCAATGTGTGATGGGAGAGCACCACTATGCGAAATAGAGAGAACGCGGCGACCACACCGACGCAGGTGTAGCAACAGATTCGGAAGGGCAACCACAGTTCCTTCCGCCATTGTCCAAGTATGGTCGTCAGAGCCGCCGCTCCGCACAAACCCAAGACGACTTTTCTTGCCAGCAGGACTTCGCGGAGGGTTCCGATCAGAGGAACCTTGCCGAGTGGCACAAAGCACAAAGGGGCCGCCAGCGCCAATGCAGACAGAACAGCAACGCGCTGTCGGTGAATCCGAGCCTCGTGGTCCATGGGTCAAAATGGCAACATCAGAGTGGACTGGCCCTCCGCGGCAGAGCTATTATGGCAGCCGCGAGAACGGACTATCTAAACCAGTCCAATGACGGAAGACGCAAGCGAGCCGGAGAGTCTTGGTTAAGCTCCCCGTTCGATGAGTGACTTCTCGATTGCGTCTTCTACTTCTCATATCGAACTGACGGAGAAAAAACTTAGTCATAGAGTGCCGGCTTGGCCGGCTTCTCCCATGCGGCGATTTGTGCAGGAAGCTTGCCGCCGAAGTCGGGCCCTGCGTCGGCCGCGAGCGCCGATGGCGGGAGCCAGACCCGTGCCAGCGCGCCGACGGTAACAAGGCGAACCCTCCCAGGGCAAGCGACGATAGTGGAAGCGTTGAGCACGGCGATCAGCCAAGACCCATGGCTGAGACTTCCCGACTCACGGCGATTTCACGAGGGAGACCACCATAACCTGTCCCGCGCTTCCGCCGTTTCGGTCCGCAACGGGTAGCAGGTCATGATCTCCCGGAGGCTGGCTTGTTTGTTCGTGCGAAGTCTCTGCCAGCGTGGTACGCGAAGCTCGTGAATAATCTGATGCGAGTTGGCGGTCGCGTCCTTGCGGGACACGGCCTGCGGCCAAGCCGGACAGCCCTTACGTCCTTGATTCTGCTGCTCGCGGCCTGTGCGCACGCGCCTGCAGAAGATGCATCTCCGCCCGTACCAGCGGCTCCTGCTCCCCAGCCTCCCCTGGATCATTCCTCCATCGCCGCCGTGCTGGCCCATCGGGGCGAGCTCCATTTATCCGACGACCAGGCTCAGAGATTGGAGGAGATGGACCGGGACCTGCGCGCCAAGAACGAGGCAATTCGTGCGGAGGGAAGCGTCGTGCACAAGGCCCCCGCCACTGCATCGGCGCCTCAACAAAACGATCCCTCGATGACTCGCCCGACCACCGACCCCACCGCTTCCGGTCCTGGGAACACGGCTGGGGGGAGGGGGATGGGCAGAGGCCACCATCGTGGAGCTATGGGCAGCGCCGTGCAGAATGGCAAGCGGACCGATCCGGAGTCGCGCATGGACCAAAACGACACCGATGCCTACTTCGCCGCAGAGGCATTGCTGTCGGAAGGCCAGCGGCCACGGGCTAGGGAAATCGCCGAGGAGTACCGTGAGCAGCTCTACGACTACCGGGAGGCGGTGCGGGCAAAGCGCTCGGGCGGGGAGTCGGCCGCGCACCAGTAGTGCCCGCGCCGCTGCATCGTCGCGATTTTGCACAGCTTTTCGGGGTAACTACCCCTCATATAGGTCATCGTGGTGCGCATTTCGGTCATCGTGAACGCTCCGTGGAGCAGGACGGGGGCAACGGAGCGATTCCGGGTGCCGCACTGCCCAGATGACCGAGGGGGCGACGTGGTTAAACTCGCTCGCCCCCCTTCAGGGGGATGGCGTTCGATCGCGCATTGCACTAACGTGCACTTTCCATGAAAGGTTTAGCGCCTTCGTGAGATTAATCTGCCGTGACATCCCATCGTTTACTTGTGACGTGGCTCTTGGGCTTCCTGGTCGAGGGCGCCTGCGGGGGGACCATGAGCACGGGCACCGTCGCGCAACGGGCCAGCGACAAGCCGGACCCGAACGGTACTTGCCCGAGCGGGCAGAGTGTGTGCGGCACCGGGGTCTTCGCCGTCTGCACCGACATACAAAGTGATCCGAATCACTGCGGCTCCTGCGCCATGGCTTGCTCGCCTGGCATAGTATGTCAGACGGGTGCCTGCCAGCAGGCCGTGTGTGGCAGCTCGACGATGCCGTTCTCCAGCCAGGGGAGTATTTCAACTGGTCCTTCGTGCTCCGAGCTTGGGCCGCCGGATTCGGTGGCGCCCATTTGGCCCATTTATAATCCTTACTATTCGTGGTTGAATCAGAGCCAGGCTCTCGCCGATGTCAATGGCGACGGCCTACTGGACTTCATTTTCTGGTACGGTTTCCCGTACAGCAACAGCTGCGGCTCGAGCGAGTTTCAGGTTTCCCTGGGACAGGCGGGGGGAGGCCTCGGCCCTCGCACGGCTTACCATGCGATCGACGTCATCAGCAGAGTTTTCGTCAGCGATGCGAACGGCGACGGACTGGCCGACCTTTACGTGGCCTCCTTTACCCCGACGAGCTCTCTTACCTCGACGGGCTCCACGATCAATCACTGTCACGTGCAGTTATGGCTTGGTCAAAAGGACGGGCAGCTCCAGCTGGATGACGCGGCCGGTACCAAGAGTGTCGACTCATCAGGCTGTGGCCAGGAAATGGCCATGGGTGACGTTTCGGGTGACGGCTGGCCTGACCTTGTCATGGGGGCACCCGGAGGGGATACCTCGCTGCCAAGCTCCGAGATGAGCGTGTATCTCTCCGACGCCACGGGCGCGCTCCACTGGTCACAGACCTTCGACGGGTGGGGCCCCACAGTCATTGCGGATATGAATGGGGACGGAAGTCCGGATCTGATGATGCTGAACGATGGTATGGATTTACTATACAATGGTGGCAATGGCACGTTCGGGTCGTTGGTGGACTGCGGAATTTCGTTTTGGGGCGGCGCATTACTGACGGCCGACTTCAACCGCGACGGCTGGACGGATCTGGCATTCGCAGGCGCCTTTGCGCCGGCAGACTCTGGCGTCCAAGTCAATGTTATGCTCGGCTCCGGCGGGTGTGGATTTTCCCCTATCACTTCGTACGACATGCCGGGAGCTTCCGAGTGGTTCCTGCGGGCTGCGGATATGACTGGCGATGGCATACTGGACATCGTGAGCGTCAGCGCGGTCTTCAGCCCCGCCACACCGGGGCCGACTGGCCTCCCCACCTCCAACCCCACGATAGCGGACAACCTCCTGGCCGTGCTCCTCGGTAATGGCGACGGGACCTTCCATCTGGCGACCCCGGCGATCTCCCTCGGCCCCGACCAGGTCTTCGATGTCACCGTCGGAGCGGTCGGCGGAGACCAGCGCCCCGACATCGTGATTCAAACCGTCAACGGGCAGTCCACCCAGGTCAACTCATGGGAGAATACCTGCCAATGAGTGCGCGATATGTGGTGTCGGTCGCGCTGTTCACCCTCCTGGCCACGCAGGTCGGGTGTAGCTCAGGGGCCCTCAGGCTCCCATCGCACTCCGACGCGGCCAGCCTGGCGCCCGGCGCAGACGCGGCGCCCCTTTCCCAGCCACCGGTGGGCTCAGTGTGCCCTGACGGCTATTCTCCGTGTGGCAGTGGCGAGGGGCTGCGCTGCTACGATCTCGGCCGGTCGTCTGCTCACTGCGGAGCCTGCGGGAAGACCTGCGCTGCCGGGATCGCTTGCCAGGCGGGAGTTTGCCAACAGTATCGGTGCAACGGGGCCTTGAGCTTCAAAACCGTGTTGTTCGCTTCGTCCGAGTCGGTCCTCGCCCTGGGTGATTTCGATGGTGACGGTGTCCTGGATCTGGTTGGTATGCTGGGCGATGATCTCGGAGGTCAGATGAGTTTGCAATATGGCGTGGGCGACGGTACCTTCTCTGCCGGTCCCATCATTGAGGATGGCCTCAGCTCGGCCAATACGGACTCCGGAATGCCCCTCATATATTATGGTGGGCAAGCGCTGGCGGCCGATTTGAATGGGGACGGCCGGCCCGACCTGACCATCATCGGCAGTGGCTTATCAGGGAATGGCTCTACCGCCGTCAGTGTACTTTTGGGGACGGGCAGCCGCAACGCTCCGCTCACCGCGCCCACGAGCTACCCGACTGCCAGCGCAGCGGCTAGCCTGCTCTTGGCCGATTTCGACGCCGATGGTTATCTTGATCTGGTGGTCAGCGAGACCCAAGGGTTGGAGTACTGGCGCGGACAAGCGGGCGGTCAATTCGAGCGCCAGGGTATGCTGAGCTCGGCAGGCGCAAGTGGGTTCCTCGTCGACATGTCGTACCCTGGCGCCGCGGTGGCCACTGATTGGAACGGCGATGGCATCCTGGATCTGGTATATGGGCTCGCGGGTGACAGTGATGGAATTGCGGTTGGCAACGGGGGCCAGCTGCTCTACCGCCTGGGTCACGGTGACGGTAGCTTCGACGCTGAGGTGGTGTGTGGCCTGGCCCCGGGCATAGTGGGTGACCTGGACCATGACGGTTTGCCCGATCTGATCAGCTCATCTTCCAGCACGGGCGCCACGGCGATCTTGCTGGGAATCAAAGGTTGCAGCCCTAGCAGGGTTGGCTCCACCTATTGGACCAAAGGCGGTGGTATTGCCTTGGCCGACCTCAACGGCGACGGCAATCTGGACGCCATCGTCAATGACAGCGAGGCCATCATGATCCATGTGGGGGACGGCCAAGGTGGCTTCCCCGAAGCGTTGACCATTCCGGCATCCGGGATCACGGAGGGCATCTGGCCGGTCAGCACATTTCTGGTGGGAGATCTGAACGGGGACGGCAAGCCGGATATCGTCTTTGACCACATAGGAGAGAGCGGCCGCACATGGGGAGTCCTCCTCAACACCTGCCCTTAACCGGCCCTAGGAAGGGAGAGCTGCCCAGACGAAGACTGATGGTTGGCTTGATCTTGTTGGGCCGGCGCCAAGCGAAACGAGTTACGGCGGTAGACATACCAGGTGACTGCACTCCCATCGCAGGGCCTGCGGGTTGTAAGCGCAGATTGTGTACGTCCCCGGCACCCCTGCATCGAGTAAACCACAGTCCGAATCGTTAATGCAGAGGTCGAACGCTGTGTGGCAGTAGTACGGGTTGGGACCGTTTATACCCTCGGTCAGGGCGTCGGAGTCTGTAGGTCCGCAAGGATTCACCGAGGGCGAGCAATATCCGCATGGGCCGCAATCCGAGTCCACCGCGCAGTTACCTCCGGTATCACAAACATTAGCGCTGTTGTCCGCGGATGAGCCGCGGCAAACGCAGGGCGTCTTCGCTGCACAACTGGAGTCGCTGGAGCATTCGTCGTACGAGCATCCGCCAACCGCGACCAGGCCGTCATCAGGAAAGCAGCGACCATTGACTCCAGCCGTGCACTGGGAATCGGCCAGGCATGCGGCTGGTAGCATACGTCAAATCGCCTTGCCCAGTCGACTCTAGTCGAGCCCCGATCTCAGATTCTGCGCATGCTATCGGCCGATGGTCGGCACAGCCTGGCTGTCCACTACGGGTAGCACTGGTTGGGACAAGACCCAGCCGCCGTTGGAGTCGCGCAGCTGTAGCCCTGCGCCCCAGAACAGCCGCCGGCGTCGTTGGGCAAACAGGCGCCGCCAGCCCAAGGACAGCAAAGCTTGCCTTGGGCACACACGGGTGAGCATCGGTCGGGACAGTCGTTGCCTCCTGTGCACGAGCTGCTGCAGGAACTGCTGCCCACCTCGGGTTGGCAGGCACCGCCGTCGCACGACGGTTGGGCTACATCGCTGGCACACAACCCGTTCGAGCAACGCACTACCACCCAATCGATCGGATTTACCGCAGAGGCGACGTCCGGGGTCGTTTTACCGCTATCCGTCGAGTAGCCGTCGAGCTTGGCGCAGCCGAGCGAGGCGCAAGCCCCCGCCGGCAGCGCGAGACATCCGGCATAAGCGCCAGCCTCTGACTTAGCTTCGCCGATGGCCAGATCGACGCCACAGCAGGTAATAGCGATCGCAATCGTGCAGTCGCTGTCATTGCTACATCGCCGTGCAGCGCCGGGTAGCCCTACTCCCCCGTCGTCCGTACAAGCCACGGCCACATCAGAATCCGAGCCACCGACACCGCGACCGGAGTCCACGCCGCTGCCTGCGGTACCCCCGCTCCCAAAGATTCCTCCGGTCTCCGATTGACCACCCGAACCGCCTCCTGATGTCCCGGCCGCACCCGAAACGCTTCCACCGCGGCCGAACCTAGCCCCCCCGCTGCCGAAAATACCGCCGGTCGCAGATTGACCACCCGAACCGCCTTCCCCTGTCCCGGCCGCCCCGCCCGTGCCGGCCAAATTCCCGCCGTCGTTAGTGTTCGATGGCGACCCGCATGCGGACGTGAGAACGATCACGCCGCCGATGCTCAGAGCCTTCATGAAGAACAGCGACCATGTCATAGCAGGGTTCGAGGCAACATCCGTGCCGCGAGGAAGTCGTTCCTCGACGCACGGATAGATCGGACAATAGCGAAGATCTGGCTCAGAAAACTGATACGGGACTGGACTCTGCTGACCTGGTTCCGGCACCGAGGTGACCGATGGTGAAGTACTCCGGGCGCGGGGAAGGTCTTGGCTAGTCTGCTCGGTGGATTGCCGAGAAAACCATATTGCGTCGCGGCGTGCGCGAGGGTCAACTCGATCTAGTGAAGAGCTTCCTCGACGGTGGTGCCCGCGTGGACGCCCGTCTCGACCATCCGAATGCAGGTACAGGCCTGCACGCTCCAATTGCTTTGGATTGGTCTCCAGATGAGCTCGGCCCTCAGCGCTCCGGCTGCCACGACAGATCGTCCACCAGGGCGGCGATTACCGCGCTGGCGACGATCGGAATGATGGGGTCGATGAAGTACCCACCGTCTGAGATTTGATAGTTGCCCCTCGAGAAGAGATAGGGCAGGACGCTGCGCAGGGCTGTGCTAAGGATGGCGCGCCCATACCGACGGTGGGCGAAGTGGGCCAGCGGCCCGGACAGCCCGTAGGTCGCCAATGCGGCCCGGGTGCCGGGGGCATCCCAGACGCCGCCACCCAGGCCGAGCATCACCGCCGCGCTCACGTCCGCCGCCAGCGGCTCCCAGCCATACCAGCTCCCTAACGACAGCGATCTTTCGGGTGGCACCTCCGGATTTGGCCAAACCGCGTAGCCGACGGCCGCCCCGTAGTAGACCGACCCGCCAAACGCCGGCAGGTGGGACTCGTCAAGGTAGAAACCGAGGCCAGTGAAGGCACGCAGGCGCAGGCCACCCTCGAAGCGGTGCTCGAGCGACAGCTCGTTGTCCTCCCGGTATACGGGCACCTGCAGGTCACCTGCCGCGGGGTTGGCGTTGTGCGAAATGCCCAGGCCAAACGAGACGAGGGTGCGTGCACCGAGGACGGGATAGCGGAGGCGGACCATAGCGGCGAAGTTGCGGATGCTCCAGTTGCAGCGCCGGCCGTCGCCGGGGTAGCCGGGCTCGTAATAGGTAATGCCGCTATCAGTACAATTCTCGTCCTGTCCGAAGACGTCGGTACCCACACCCGCCTGCACGGACAGCCAAGGCACTACATCGACATCCAGCGCCAACCCCACCTTGCCTAGCGGGGCCACCACACCAACCTGCTCTTCGAGCACGACCTGGCGAGCTGGCGGGTCCTGCCCGGGCTGGGCCATGACACTCCGGCTGCCGAGGACAAGGGTGGTGACAATTAACCATCTCGCTGACGAAAACCGAACGGAAACAGGCCGTTCTCGGCAGATTTTCGGCACGTTTTCCTATATCAGCAAACCTTGTGCCCTGTTCTTCGCGGCCTGGGCGCGGCGGCAAGTGAATTGCAGATCGTGAGCGCACGATGGGCTGTCTCAACTGCCGGCCGGGCCGCATCTGGGCCGCGTTACTGGTCGCGGGGATCGCCCCAGCTTGCGACCGCGTCTGCCTAGGGAAGACGCCGGTCGTAAGGGTGGACTGCTCCGCCTCGGGCGGCGCGACCGCCCACTGGTCGTCCGGAACGCCCGACCCGGTCGAGGTCCAATTGGAGTACGCTGACGCCCCGGTCACCATCGGGCGCTACTACTTCGTGCTGGATAGTACGGATTTGCAGGCCGGGATCACCACCATCCCTCCCCTGAGTGGTCCGCGCACCTTTGCGCTGCCATCACCGGAGGTGACCGTGGCCGCCTCGCTCCATCTGACGTCGGGAACCATGGCCGCGACCGTTGCCGATCCTGACCATCTGGTCGCCACCTTCGACCTCGTCTTTGACGGCACCGATGGACGGCAACTCTCGCTGACCGGCGGCACCGTGGACCTGTCCTGCTACAGCGATAACTTGGCCTGTTACTGACCGGGCGGCTCTGGTTACGTAAAAGGAGGTGGACCGCTTACGCCCAATACCAAAGAGAAGGAGCTATGGACATTCTCGGCAGCCGGTAGCCCCCCATGATCCCGAGATTATCAAACTCAAGAACTTTGCCCGCGCCGATCTCCACAGAAGGCGTCTTCACCTGGGGATTTAGCGGTGCAAGCCGCTCGGTCTGGTGGATTTGCTCCATCTGACACGGCCGAAATTGAACTGCTCACCGTTCTTTCTAGACAGCTCCAAGAGCTTCGCGCGCACGGTCGCGCTCATGTTCTTGACCGGCTTGGTGGTCATGCCGTCATCGTCTCCAGGTAGGGGCGGATGACATTCGCTACTCGAACTTCTTGGGCGGCCTGGACAAGGTCGTCCAGAGATTTGCGAGCCCGTCGGTACTCGCGCAGGGCTTCGAGGGCGATATCGGGGCCAATTTTGTTCCGAAACTTGAAGCAGTCAGCAACAGTCCTTGCTGGCGACGTCACGCGAACGTTGATGCCTTCGATTTGATGCGTCTCAACCCCATGCTCAAGCGCTGGGCCAGAGAAACGAACAATCTTCACCGGCGGGTACTCGATCTTGGGTTTGCGAGCTTTGACATGGATGGCGACCCACACGTCGGTAGGATTCTGCGTGCCTAGACCGTGGAAACGCAGGGCCGATAGCAGACAGATCACACCTCGCGGGATGCTGATTGCCACGACGGCGAGGTCATGGTGTTCCGTGGTTTCGGACTCGTCCGGCCGTGAGTAGATGCCTCTGCGCAGGCGGATGAGATCACCCCGTTTGACAAGGCGTTGAACCTTTGCGCGCGAGACTCCCTTGCTTCCCAGCCACCCGGCTTCAGCGCCGACGTGTGATGGAGCCAGGTAGCGCCGGTTTGTGAGCCACGACCGGCGCTGACGGTGGCTCGATCTGGACCGGCGGCACGCCGATTTGGAGAGCCACCCTGCGCGCCGGTTGCAAGCGGAGCCATGGTGGCGGTCGATGGTGGCCATGGCCAGGAAGCGACCGTGTTCGATCTGCCGGCGGTGGTTCCAGCCCGACGTGCGCGTGGGTGCGCGGCAGCACGTGTGCTCGGCACCGGAGTGCCAGAAGAAGCGGCGCCAGCGCAAGCAAGCCCAGTGGCGTCGGCAAAATCCTGATTACTTCGTTGGGAGGCGCTGGGCTGGGGCTGAGGACAAGGAGGAGCCGGCGCGCGCACCGCCGCCGCTCGAGCAAATTCCCTGGGATCTCGTGCAATCCCAGATAGGGAGCAAACCTACAGTAATCCTTGGGCTTTTGGCCAAAGTCCTCCTGCAGCACGTGCAATCCCAGATACGGGCTCAAGGTCGCGTGACCACGGCGGAATCCCAGAGACTTCCCCCGCGGCGCGCGCAATCCCAGATGGAGGTTTTGGCCCGGGACATTCAGGCTGGGCTCGACGATGACAGAGCCGATGGCAAACCCGGTTGAGGTCAGCCCCGAGGAGCTGGGCCAGCGCCTGGCGCAGGTGCGCCTTGTGCCCGCGACGGACGCGGTGATGGAGGCGTCGCTGCGTCGCTACGGGCAGCTCAGTCCGGTGGTCGCGTTCCGAGACGAAAAGTCGCGGCTCGAAATGATCGACGGCTTCCGTCGCCTGCGCGCCGCCAGCATGCAGGGCCACCCGGCGTTGCTCGCGGTGCGGGTGCTCGAGGTGGACGAGACGTGCGCCCTGGCGGCGCTATTTGCGCTCCACCGAGGCGGCGCGGCGCTCAGCGAGCTGGAAGAAGGCTGGGTGGTGCAGGCCCTGGTGCGAGAGCACGGGCTGGCGCAGGCGCAGGCGGCTCAGCTCCTGCGACGGCACCAGTCGTGGGTGAGCCGGCGCCTCCTGCTGGTCGAGGCGCTCGCGCCCGAGGTCCAGACGGACGTGCGGCTTGGGCTCTGCAGCGCGACCGCAGCGCGGGAGGTAGCACGCTTGCCGCGCGGCATACAGCACACCGTCGCGCGGATCATCGTCCGCCAGGGGATGAGCACACGCGCGGCGGCCCATCTGGTAGCTGACGCTTCACGGCTCAAGCCAGCCACGGCTGAAGAGATCGAGCGCCTGTGCCAAGAGGCGCAGGCAAAGGCGCCGGTGCGCGCGGGCATGCGCAGCGAGGCCGACGCGTACGCAGCCGATCTCGTCCTGCTCGAGCGGGTGGCCGTGCGGCTGCGCAGCCGGCTGGTCGAGCACCCGATCGCGCAGTTGCCGGCGCCGCGGGCAAAGGAGGTGCGCGCACACCTGGGCGCCGCCTTGTCGGTTGTGCGCGCTCTGCTCGACCTGGCGGCCAAGACCCTGGAGGCAGACTCATGACCCGATGGGCGTCGCGCGCCGAGCTCGAGCATCAGATCGTGCTGCTCCGGGGCCGCGGCCGCTCGGGCCGCGCGATCGCGCGTGCGCTCGGGGTCGGACGCGGGTTGGTCGGACGGGTGATCGACCAGCACGACGGGCGCAACGGAGAGGCACACACGGTGCTGCCGAGCGTGCCCTCAGCACCGCCGCGGCCATCCAAGCTCGACCGCTTCGAGCCGCGCATCGCCGAGCTACTCAAGACCTACCCGTCGATCACCGCCCAGCGCATCCTGGAGGAGCTGCGCGCCGAAGGCTATACCGGCGGCTACTCGATCCTCAAGGACCGCGTGTGCAGGTTGCGGCCGCCCAAGCCGCCCGAGCCCTCGCGCGTGCGCCCGGTGTTCGGGCCGGGCGAGATGGCCGAGCAGGACTGGTCGCCTTACCGGGTGGACTTCGCCGACGGGACACACACAGTCCACGCCTGCATGCTCTCGCTGTCTTGCAGCCGCCGGCGTTACGTGGACCTGTTCGAGAGCGAAGACCTGTTTGCGCTGCTCGAAGGGCACCGCCGCGCCTTCGAATACCTGGGCGGCGTCCCGCGAGCCATTCGCTACGACCACCAGAAAGCCGTGGTCGCGCGCCACGAAGGCCCCGACGTCATCTACCAGCCGCGCCTGTTGGCGTTCGCCACCCACTACGGCTTCCAGCCCCAGGCCGTACGCCCGGGAAAACCCAATGACAAAGCCTTCGTCGAGCGCGACCTCTGGGATTTCGAGCGCAGCTTCCTCAACGGACGTCGCTTTCGCGACCTGGAGGACATGCGCGAGCAGACCCGGCGCTGGCTCGTCGAGGTCGTCGACCAGCGCCAGCACCCGAAGCTCCGCCAGCAGCGCATCGCCGAGATCTTCGAGACCTCCGAGCGGGCGGCGCTTCTGCCCTTGCCCAAACACCCCTTCGATACCGCGCGCGTCGTGTACCGATTGTGCTCGATCGACGGCTTCGTGAGCTGGGAGGGCAATCGCTACAGCGTGCCCTATGAGCACGTGACCGCGCTGGTCCCGGTGCGCATCACCCAGAGCGAGCTCTTTGTCTACGGACCTTCTCTGGCGTGCGTCGCACACCACCAACTCTTGCCCCGAGGCAAGGGCGCCGCCAGCGTGATCGGCGCGCACCGGCCGCCACGCCTTGACAATCCGGGCGCCTCGCTGGACATCATTCGCGATCGCTTCCTCGCGCTTGGCGAAGTCGCCGGCGACTTCCTGCGCGGCCTCGTGGAGACGCATCCGCGCTCGGCCGCCTACCACGCCCGACGCATCCTGGAGCTGCGCGAGCACTACGCCGCGCCCGACGTCGCGGCCGCGATGGCGCACGCGCGAGCCTTCCACGCGTTTTCCGCCCACGCCGTCTGTCGCATCGTGGAAGTGCGTGCACGCCCGCGCACCCTCGACGAGTACGTCACGGCCGAGACCGAGACCAAGTTGCGTGACTTGCTCGACACCGAGCGCGCCACCGTCCGCGACCTGCGCAGCTACGACGTCGCGTTACCGCAAAACCAGCAGCCGCCCGCCCACGACGGCACCCAGGAGCCTCCATGCCCGACCGAGAGCAGCACCAGCAACCAGCTCAAGTGACCGCCGCGCTCGAAGCCCAGCTCTCGGCGCGCGTGCGCAAGCAGCTCGAAATCCTCAAGCTGCCCTGCCTGCTCGAGTCCCTCGACGAGATCCTGGCGTGGGCGCGCAAGGAGCGCCCCGGCGCGCTCAGCCTCATCGAGCGGGCCACCTGCGCCGACGCCGAGCTGGCCACCACCCGGGCCATCGAGGGGCGACTCAAAGCCTCGGGCCTGCCCGAGCGCCCCACCCTGGAGACCTTCGACTTCGACTTCCAACCCAGCATCGACAAGGCCCTGGTCATGCAGCTCGCAGAGCTGGACTTCATCCGCAACCACGAGGACGTCTTGCTCACGGGCAACGCCGGCACCGGCAAGTCCCACGTCGTCAAGGCGATCGCCGTGCGTGCATGTGCCGCCGGCTTCAAGGTCCTCTACCGCCGTTTCCACGTGCTGATGGACGAGTTGTACGCTGGCCTGGCCGACAATACCTACGACGAGCGCCTGCGCCATTACGCCCGCGTTCCCGTGCTCGTCATCGACGACGTCGGCCTTGGCCGCGTCCGCCGCTCGGCGGATGAGCCCACCTGTGCTCAATGTTTTTCACCTTGGCCGATAAACGCGTCGGGCGCACCTCCACCCTGATGACCAGCAACATCAAACTCTCCGCCTGGGGCAGCTATTTGGGCGACCCCGCCCTCACCATGGTCGTGCTCGACCGTATGATCCAACGCGCCACCAGGATGGAGATTGAGGGCCCTTCTTGGCGCGACAAGGAGTCCAAGGAGCTCAACGAGCGCCGCCGTTCCGACGCCCACAAGCGCAAGTCTGCTGCTGCCCGGCCTGCGCCAACCCAGGCCCGCTGACCGCAGCGCTGCCTATGCCGTCGCTGCCAGCGCCCATCATCCCCTCCGTGCTCGACATCTGCCCGCATCTGCGGCGGCCCGCCCAGCGGGCTGCCGTCGAAGTCCGCCGCCTCGTTGGCGCCGTGGCCATCGCCTTCCCGGACGCCGTGCTCCTGGCGCGAGACCCGAGCGCAGCCGAGCGCATCGACAGTACCTACTTCGACCACGTCGCCGCCGACCTGATCCGCGCAGCCCACGCGCTCAGCGACGCCATCTCCGCCCTCGACGAGCCGCTATAGCTCGGCAAGCCGTGCTCGGCACCGATCCGCGCGCCTCGGGCCGGCTGGCCTCTCCCGGTGATCTCCCGGCTGAGGAACGCGGTGCGAGCTCCGGTGTGGCCACGTCGCCGCCCCAGCTCTTCTCATCTACTCCAGTCCAGCCTGGGTGGCTCGCTTCATTGGCGCCGCGCCGGTCTGGTCCGCTTCACCCGGCCTCACGCGGTGGCCTGCTCGCGTCGGCCGATCTGGCACTCCCGCCGGTCG
>CAWKJE010000011.1:0-22817 GCA_963849735.1 uncultured delta proteobacterium | reverse complement strand
CTAGCACGACCTTCTTGCCCGCGCGACGGTAGCCGTCGGCCACCTCGTAGGCTCTCCGAGCCTGAATGGTCATGGCGGTTATTCCGACCAGATCGACATCGTCGTCGAAGCGCACACTATCGCCGAGATGCTCCTGGACGATGGCCACGGAATGACCGGGCGGAGTCAGGGCGGCCAAGAGCTGGAGAGCCGCGCTCTCGACCTTGCGGCCGCTCAACCCCACGCGAGGGTTCGGGTCAGGGTAGATGAGTCGAATCCGCACGGTTGTGGCACTTGTTCGATCTGATCAGGGCCGCAAACGGCGGCACGCCAAGCATAATCTGCCGCCCGGGCCCGCCTTGCAAGCAGAAGTTCCTTGCCCTACGGCCCCTAGCCGGCCAGCCAACCCTTGGCCACTCCACCGGCTGCGCTCGTGTCTCGCAGCCCACCGCGCCATACGGACGCACCGGGCGTGCCGGCGTGGCCCTGGCGCTTGGCTCGGGAAGCGCAGCGCCAGGGTCTAGCAGCGTTGCGCTACTTGATGACTGGCGGAGGCGGCGGGGGCGGCGGAGGCGGCGGGGGCGGCGTGACCTGCGTGGGCGCAGCGGGAGCAGGCGCCGGAGGCGCCGCGGGGGCCGACGCGGGTGGTGGGGGCGGGGCAGGCGGCGCGGGCGCGGCGGGCGGCGAGGTGGCCGGCGGCGGGGGAGGAGGCGGAGCGGGAGCGGGCGGCGGCGGCGCTGCAGGCGGCACGGAGGGCGCGGGCGCCGCTGGCGGCGGGGGAGCAGCCGCGGCGGGCGGAGCCGGGGGCGGCGGCGCGGGTGGGGGCGGAGCGGCCGGGGCGGGCGGCGGGGGCGGGGCCGCGGTCGGCGGCGCAATGGTCACCACCGGCGGCGGGGGGAGGTTCATGTTGCTGATGCACGACGAGAGGTCGAAGATCATGAACTCGAGCGCCTTCTCCTGGGGCGTCAGCGGCTTCATCGTGCAGCAGCTCGGGAAGGTCGTCGGACCGCTTGTCGAGTTATTGCCCGGGTCAGACGCGGTATCGGTCACGTGCAGCCCGGTGTAGACGAAGCGCCCACACTGGCTGGCCGCGCCTGCGTCGGTAGCGTCACTCACCGGGGTGTCGAAGCTGAGATAGTGCGTGTACTGGGCCGCTCCGGTCACGTCATTCGTGTTGGCTGGCTCGTATATCCATCTCTGCGCGGGCGGATTGATCTGATCGATTGCGGTGGGCTTCACCTGGCTCGAAATCGTCAGCCGGCCGCTAGTGGTCGAGGCACCGACGCTGCCCAGCCAGGCGGCGAATGCCACTCCCCGCGGGAACGACTCGTCAATCCAGGTATTGCGCGGTTGGTTGCCTATGGTGTTCCCGGTCTGCGCCGTCCAGGTCGCCACTTCGCCAAAAGCGGACGGATACGTCGGATTGGCGGCCGACGGGAACGAGCGAAGCCAAGACCACTGATAGTGCTCCGCGAACACGCGACCACCCGCGTTGGCATAGTTTGCCATCAAAGTGACAGCCGCTTGCGCGGCCGCCACGCCGTTGCCGGGATGGGAGATGTAACTGTTGTTATTGGTCGGATCCGCGTCTCCCATATCGCCGCCGCAATTGAGAAACACCATATCATACTGGTCCAGATGCTCCTGACTGTCCCACAGATTCTTAGTGGCGTCGGGATAGGTCCCGCTCGCATTGTCGAAGCCGATGCACAGACCGGGGTTCTTCTCCAGCTGATACATGCTTACCGAGCCGGTGCCGGTGGGGTTAGTGAATTCCGAGGTGCTGACGCCCATCCGCATCAGCAGGCACTGCAGACGATCCGCCGAGCCGGCGGCCAGAGCGATCTTGGGCAGCGAGACGGTGCCGCTGTCGCCGTCGCTCTGGTTTTGCGGCAAGCGCGCCATGGGTATACCGTTGCTGTCCTTCCAGCCCGTCAGATCGTTGGTCGTGCACGCGCTCACCGTGGGAATCTCGACCTGGCGCCGCCACTTGCCGATCTGGAACACGATGGGGATATTGGTGCCGCTCGGAGCATTGGTCAGGGTGAAGCTGCCGTCGGTACCCGAGACCTGGGCCGTGATGGGCTCGCCCGACGGGGTCGCGCACCGGTCGCAGGTAGCGCCGTGGGTTATAGAACCCAAGGTGGTGTTGGGAATGTAGACGATGACGTTGTAGAGCGGGTTGAGCCCCGCCGGGTCGTACACCTTGCCGGTTATGGTGGTCGAGCCGGCATCGCACTTGGCGACCTGGCAGACCAGACCGTCGTTGCAGACGCAGGCGTGGCCGGTGCAGGTGGTGCCGGCGGGACAGGCGGCGTTGCAGGTGATGGAGCCGCCGCAGCCGTCCCCCACCACTCCCCCGCAGTACTGACCGCCATCGGGTAGCACGCAGGTCAGGGGCACGCAGGACGCGTCGCCCTTGCACTGGTTGGTGCTGGTGTCGCAGACCTTGCCCGTCCCGCACTGGTTGGTGGCGCAGGCAATGCTGCCGCCGCAGCCATCGCCGATGGTCCCGCAATAGTTGAACGGCGTTCCGTTGCTACAGGAGGTCTTGGGCACACAGGTGCTGTCGCCGTGACATACGTTGGTCTGGGTGTTGCACACCTGGCCGGTGGTACAGCTATCGGCCGGGCAGACCAGGCTGCCCCCGCAGCCGTTGCCGATGGTCCCGCAGTAGTTGAAATCCGTTCCATTGCCACACGAAGTCTGGGGCACGCAGCTGGCGCCGCCCTGGCAGATGTGGCTCGTGGTATCACACACCTGCCCGGCCGAACAGCTGCTGGCCGGACAAACCAGCTTACCACCGCAGCCGTCGCCGATGGTCCCGCAGTAGCTGAACTGCGTCCCATTGGCACAGGACGCCTGGGGAACACAGGCGCTGTTGCCCTTGCACACATGGTTGGTGGTGTCGCAAACCTGGGTCGCGCTGCAGCTATCGGAGGGACATACCAGGCTGCCACCACAGCCATCACCTATGGTCCCGCAGTAGCTGAACTCCGTCCCGTTGGCACAAGAAGTCTGGGCCACGCAACTACTGTCGCCCTTGCACAGACCGGTCTTGGCATCGCACACTTGCCCGGCAGCGCAGGTCGAGCTGCACGTCAACTCTCCGCCACAGTTGTCACCCACCAGTCCACAGTAGCTGAACGAGGTCCCGTTAGCACAGGTCAGCGGTACACAGCTCGCGTCGCCCTTGCAGAGGTTGTCCTTGCCGCAAACTTGATCAGCCGCGCAGGCACAGTTGACCCGACCGCCGCACCCGTCGCCGATCTCGCCGCAGTAGCTGAAGTTGGTGCCGTTGGCGCATCCACTCGGCTTGCACGCCGCGTTGCCCTTGCAAATACCGTCGCCTCCGCATACCTGGTCCGCGGCGCAATCGCCGCCACAATGGAGAGCGCCACCGCAGCCGTCTCCGTTGTCGCCGCAGTAGTTGAAAGTGGTGCCGTTCTGGCAGGTCATTGGCACACACCCCGGCCCCGCCTTGCACAGGTTACTGGTCGGGTCGCAGACTTGGTCGGCCGCGCAGTCGCTACCGCAGCGCAGCGTTCCTCCGCAGTTGTCGCCGATGTCGCCGCAATAGTTGTAGAGTGTCCCATTGGCGCACGTCGCGGGAGCGCAGCTCGGGCCACCCTCGCACAGTCCGGTCGCGCTATTACACACCTGGCCGGCGGCGCAGTCATTGCCGCAAGCGATGCTTCCCCCGCAGTTGTCGCCGATGGTTCCGCAATAGTTGAAGGAGGTACCGTTGGTACAGCCAGCTAGCTTGGTGCAGGTCGCATCCCCCACGCAGACATGGTCTTGGCAGACCCAGCCCGCGGGACACGCCGCATTGCAAGCAAGCTCGCCACCACAGCCGTCGCCTATGGTGCCACCGCAATATTGGCCCCCCGTCGGGGTACACGTAAGCGGCGTGCAGTTCGCTGGCACGCACAGGTTATTCTGGCAGACCTCACCCGCGCCACAGTCGCCGCAGTCGTTGCTGCCGCCACAGCCATCACCGATGGTGCCGCAATACTGGCCCTGGCCGCTGGCGCACGTCACCTTGACGCAGCTCGCGCCGCCCACGCACTGGTGGTCCGCGCAAGTCCAGCCCGCAGAAGTACAATCGCCACAGGTCAGCGAACCACCGCATCCGTCGCCTATCGTGCCCCCACAGTATTGGCCGCCCGTGGGATTACAGGTGGAAGGCGTGCATGCGCCGGCGGGAACACACTGGCTCCCCTCGCATACTTGGCCGCTCGGACAGACGCCACAATCTTCGGCGCGGCCGCAGCCATCGCCGATGGTGCCGCAGTACTTGCCCGCGCCGGTGCCACAGGCGACCGGCGCGCAAAACCCGGTGTCACCGGTACAAAGCCCACCCGTGCAGCTCCAACCCGCGGGACAGCCGCCGCAGGTGAGCTCGCCCCCAGCACCGTTGCCGATGACCCCGCAGTACTGGCCACCGGTAACCGTACACGAAGTGAGCACGCCGGCATCGCCGTAGGCTGGGCTCCCTCCGCATAGCCCGCCGATACACTCGACCCCGGTGGGGCAGAGCCCACAATTCAAGGACCCGCCACAGCCATCGCCGATGGTGCCGCAATATTGCCAAGTTCCGACGCTACAGGTGATCGGCTGGCAGATGCCGTCGCCGGATGCCCCGTCGGCGGAAGGAACGATCCCGGTTATGGTCAGGCCGTCGGGCGGACGGACGGATCCGCCATCCTCACCCGTCGCTCCCACCGGACTCGGCCCCTGGCATCCCGAATAGCCGACCGCCCAGAGCCCGGACAGAACGAAGAGACGCGCTACAGCCCGATAATAGCGAGGACGCGAGGAACAGATTTTCAACATGGAGCTGACTCCCACCCGCAAGGTATATTCGTGTACACGGGTCAGCTCTATAGTACCCCAGCGCGAGCTCGGCCTGCAACCGCAGTGACGGCAAACCGGTGCGCGCAACCGCCGCTCCCCCATGCCCGACCCAGTGCCCGCTTTGGTCCGGAGCTCGCGGGCGTATCGCCAATGGTGGGTAATTGCGCTCAATTGAGCCCAATTACATCCAGCCAACCCCAGCCGGCCCCAGCCGACTACCCGAGTCGCGCAGGTCGGACATGTAGGACAACGGGAGCGATCCGGCTACAGATACGAGCCGCGGGCGGCGGGCAAACGGGGGTCGCCGTTCACTGGCAAGAAGACGTTCAGCTCGAGCACGTCGCAATCGCCGGTGCGGTCCAGATTGACCGAGACCTGCTCGAGATCGATGCGCTCGTACTTCGCTAACACGGCGAGCAGCTCCTGCTGCAGTTGCGGAAGATAGTCCGGGCCCGAGCGCGTGCCGACGCGCTCGCGCGCCACGATCACCGATAGGCGGTCCTTGGCCAGGCTGGCCGACTTGGGCTGCCGACGAAAGTAGTCGAAAAAGGCCATGATTTGCCCCCGGGGTGCAGGGTTAGCCGAACAGGCGCCAGAAGATGCCGCGCTTGTTCTCTTCGATGAAACGATGTTCACGCTCCTCGCCGAGGAAGCGATGAACGACGTCGATATAGGCCTGGGCGACCTCGGTGGTTTCATCGAGGATGGCCGGCGTGCCCTTGTTGGATGACTGCAATACCGCCTTGGACTCGGGAATGACCCCGAGCAGGGGAATACCGAGCAAGTCGAGCACATCGCCCACGCTCAGCATCTCGCCCTTTTTCACCAAGGCGGGAGAGTAGCGAGTCAGCAGCAGCTGGCTCTTGACCGGCGCACCTGCCACCTCGGCCCGGCTGGTCTTGGCGGCCAGAAGCCCGAGCACGCGGTCGGAATCGCGCACCGATGACACCTCGGGATTGGCCACCACGATGGCCTCGTCGGCGAAGTACATGGCCATCAGGGCCCCTTTTTCGATGCCCGCGGGTGAGTCACAAAGGATGTAGTCGAAGCCCATGCCCTTGAGCTCGCTGATCACCTTGCCCACGCCCTCGGGCTCGAGCGCGTCCTTGTCGCGAGTCTGCGAGGCGGGCAGGATATAGAGGTTGTCGATGCGCTTGTCGCGAATGAGAGCCAGGTTGAGCTTGGCCTCGCCTCTGATTACGTTGACGAAATCGTAGACCACGCGGCGCTCGCAACCGAGCACCAGATCCAGGTTGCGCAACCCGACATCGAAGTCGATGGCGACGGTCTTGTACCCGCGCTGAGCAATGCCGGCGGCGATGTTGGCAGCAGTCGTGGTCTTGCCGACCCCTCCTTTGCCTGACGTTACGACTACGACTTTGGACACGTGAGCCTCCCTTGCGAAGATCGAATGAGCTATGCCGATCGAGTGCTATCCATGAGGCACTCATCCCCAACGAAACACAAATTTTTGATCCATTGGCTCGTGGAGCCTAGCCGCAGACCACCGCGGCCACACCGGCCGCCGAACCTGGCCGACCGGAGCAGGCTGGCAGGGCCAGGAGCACGTCAGAGCGCCGCGACCAGACAACAGCCATTCTCGAGGTAGATTTGCGCCGGCTTACCCCGGTGGGCAGCCGACAAATCCTCCGCCAGCAGATATGCCCCCGAGATGGCCACCAGCTCGGCGTCCAGTCTCTGACAGAAGATGCGCGCGTCGGTCATCCCATGGGCTCCCGCCTCGGCGCGTCCGCGAAGAGTTGAGTAGATGTGCACGTGACCGTCGGCGATGACCTCGGCCCCCGAGCTCACCGGGGCCAGGACCACCAGGTCCGCCCCCTCGGCATAGATGCTCTGGCCGCTACGGACGGGATGGCGGATGACCACGGTCGGCCGGCGGGCACTCCGCGCTCCCGGCAGCGATGACCGCGCGCGGGTCTGCGCCCCTTCCGGCGCGGGCGGAGAGCTATGCACGCCGGCGTGCTCGATCGCTGCCGGGGCGGGCTCGGGAGCAGGCGAGAGCTCGGCGGAGAGTGACGGAGGGGAGCTCTCGCCAGCGCGCTGCCCGGAGCGGGGGGCGGGCGGGGCCACGTAGCCGAAGCCGGCGGCGGCGGCACGCGCGCGCACGTCTTCTTCGGCATTGGTTACGGCGACCGGGACCATGCGGCAAGAACGCAGGAGCGCGGCGAGGTCGCCGAAATGCACCCGCTTGGCTTCCTGTCCCAGCCCCACGAGATCGACAAGCACAGGTGCGTCTTGGAATAGCCTGGGCATCTGCGCCACCCGGGGCACGAGCTGCTCGGCGATCAGGCGGGCATCGCCGGTGCGGAGCTGGAGCACGGTCAGCGGCGCCACCATGCCCTTGAGCTCGAACGCGTGGCTTTTCGCCACGCCGGCCGCGCGGGCCGAGCGCGGAGGGGGAGCCGGAAGCTCGTTTTGTGCATCCATGAGGCTTGCCTCAGCTTCCGGCGGTTAGGTCAGATGGTCAATTTTATGATGTAAAGGACCCCGAGAGCCTGTGAGAGTCCTATAAACATGTGCCGGCTCATGCTCCCCCTTCTCGTCGCCCTGCAGATGGCCAACCACCCGGTCGGCGTTGGCGACCGCGCTCCCCAGCAGCCGATGATCGATCTCGACGGTGCGACCGTCGAGTTGGGCCACCAGCGCGCCGTTGTCACCTTTTGCGCAACCTGGTGCTCTCCCTGTCACGAGGCCATCGCCGACCTGCTCCTGGCTCGCCAGCGCAGCGTTCCCTTCATGCTCGTCCTGGTCGTCGTGGGCGAGACGGCAAGTCAGGCCAGGAGCTTCGTCAAGGATAGAGGCATCCCCCGTGACGTGGCGGTGGTGCTCGGCGGCGAGGCCCTAGCGCGGGTCTGGGGCGAGGATCGCCTTCCAACTACCTTCTTGGTCGACCACGCCGGGATCCTGCGCCACATAAACCGTGGCTACGGGAGCGGCTTCCGCTCCCGCGTGGAGGGGTGGCTGAGCAGAATGCCATGAGAAGGTCGGCTCACTGGGCACGCCGCAGCTCGGCCAAGCACCTGCCGAGCTCATCTTCCAGGTAATTGGTGGCAGCCCGGACGTCAGCCGGAACCGCGTCGTTGTAGGAGCGGATCGCATCGCGCCACAGCGCACCCAGCACCTTCTTCGCCCCACTCACATCCTCGGCGCCTGCGGCCTTCACCAGGGTTGCCTTCTCGTACAAAGATAGATCCGACACGATGACGCGAGCCCGCCGTTGTGCGCGCGCGTGCACATCGCCAGCGACACGCGGGCCTCCGGATGAATGCCAACCTCGGGGCGCGCCTGCGGAGGCATGCCCCTCCCCCGGGCCAGGTGCGTCTCCCGGGCTAGGTGCACCTCCTGAGCTAGGCGCGTCTCCCGGGAGCCCACTGCCCGGAGCATCTTCCGGAGCAGCAGACACCGACGTTTGCGCTATGGACGGATGCTCGGCCTCCCGTGCTGCCGCGCGTTCGGCCGGAAGCTCGGCCGGTGACAATTGGGCCGGGATCGCGCGCTCGGCCGCCGGGGCAGCGCTTGCGGGAGCCATGGGCGTGGGAGTCGCGACCGTGCGAGTTACCGGGGTGGGGGTCGTGGCTGCGCGAGTTACCGGTGTGGGAGTCGGGGTTGCGCGAGCAACGGGGGAAGGAGTTGTGAACGAGCGGGCCCTTAGCGTTGGTCCCGGGGTCCCGCCCGGCGGATGGGCCAAACGCGATGCTGGCGCACGCCTTTCCACCTCGGGCGGAAGCCGCATCTCAATGCGGGGGGTCGGCTCATAGTCAATCTGGGCCGGCTGCGCTTGTGCTCGCTCGCGCTTGAGCTCGCTCTCCAGGGCCGTCCGGATCTCCTTCTCGAGCCGCCTCCGTAGATCGGACTCGATACGACCTTCCAGCTCACGCACCAGCTCGGAACGCAGCTCGTGCTCACGCGCGCGCCATGTCTTCTCCAGGGCCGCCTGCTTCTCCTCGAGGGCGGCTTGCTTCGCCTCCACTTCCTTGGCCAAAGCCGCCCGGAGCTCCGCTTCGAGCTCCGCCCGCACGCCTGCGCCGACATCGCGCCGCTCGTTGGCCAGGGCCGCACGCACCTCGGCCTCCACCTTCTGGTCCGCGGCGAACCGCTCCGATGCAATGAGCGATTCCTCTTCCATCGCGTCCAGCATCTTGGTCGAGCCGCAGCCCGGACACTTCCTGCGCGCCAAGGCCAGCCTGACCAGGAGCGATGAGAGGACCAACGACCCGAGCCCCACCGCCCAGCCGGTCGACGGGCTCACCCCCGCCAGCAGAGTTTGACCCAGCGTCAACGACCACATCGCCGCCACGCACCCGATGAACGCCACCCCCGCGGGTATTATGGTCGATATGCCGGGTTTCCCGACCCCGGCGATCTGTTTGCGGCAATTAGCACAACGCACTTGTTAACGTCTTCTCCTATGGCGAGGGCGAGTCACTAGCCTTGTTCTCGATAAGCCTGCGCAACTGATGGTGTCCCCATCGGCAAGAATTGGCAATCCCTGAACGCCAGCCACACCGCCACCAGCCCATCGAGCACATCCGGCACCTCCAGCTCCAGCACCCGGGACACCTGGCGGCGCCTAGTATAGACCGAGCACGCTCTCGCCGGCGACCACCCGATCCCCGGCCCGGCACGTGACCCCGACGCCGGCACCGTGGGGCACGAAGATATCGCACTGGGAGCCCATGCGAATAAACCCCAGCTTCTCGCCTTTCTCCACCTGCTGCCCGGGCCTGACATAGCAATCGATATCGCGGACGAAGCGGTCGGCCATCTGGATTACCACCACGGGAACCTCGCCCGCAATGACGATGGTGTTGCGCGCATTCTCGAGCATGTGCTGACTGCCTTCTTCGAATGGCGTCATATCCCAGGCCAAGCGCATGAAGACACGCACCATCGAGAGATTTTCCCCCTGAGCCGGCCGTGCGACCACGGCCGCGATCCGTCCGGCGACCGGCGCGCGATTGTAGTGGACCGAGAGGGGGGTCATGTAGATGCCGATGGATATGCCTCCGCCCGTGGCGGGCAGGCTCGCGGGCCAGCCGTCGAGGGGCAGCGTCACTCCCCCCTTGACCGGGTTGGGCAGGCTGCCCGCTGGCACCTCGCGCACGTAGAGCACTCGCCCGTCAGCGGGCGAAACCAGGCTGCGCCCGGGCGGAGACCGCCGCACCGGATCGCGGAAAAAGTACCAGAAGCGCCAAGCGAGAAACGACAACGGGTCCATGGCCTTGCCCCTTTGTCGACCAGCGTCAGCCGCGAGCCCGGCGGGCCACCCACTCCACCAGGCGAGGCCGTAGCGGACGGCGCAGGCCACTATCGAGCCAGGCCAGCGGACGCTTGCTGGCCAAGAGGAAGAGCCAAAAGAGCACCATGCCGACGTAGGTGAGGTAATCGCGCAGCAGGCTGGCCAGCGCAGCCAAGGGGCGCTCGCGCAGCCGAGCCGCGAACAGGCGGATGCCGAGACGATTCATGGCCACCAAGCTACCTTTTGCCGAGAGCATAGTCACTGCCTGCCGCACCCCTCGCTCAGTGCGATTCCGCACCACACGTGCGATAGCGCTCACCTGCTGAGCTGCGCATCGCGTTTGACAAGCGCTGCCCCTCGGGGAAAATGGCGAATCTGCGGCCCTAGGCTCCATTTCCCCCTCGGTCACTATTGCCAGGATGGAGTGCTTCTTGCTAAACCGCGGGCGCGGTGTACACAGACCCGCATGCCATCGATGACTAACACCCATGTCGGAGCCAGAGCGCGAAAGGGTTGGCAAACCCTCTCGAGGTCACCCGTTGGGGGATCCCGTTCATGCAGGCGATGAAGCCAAATCGAGATGTTGGAATTGTCGGCTACGGTGCCTACGTCCCTCGCTATCGCCTGCCCGGCACCGAGGTCAGCCGGATGTGGGATGCCCAGCAGGAGGGCGCCCCGCCTGCCCGTGAGAAAGCGGTGCCTGGGCTCGATGAGGATGTGGCGACCATGTCACTCGAGGCCGCGCGCAACGCGCTCAAGCGCGCGGCGGTCGACCCCTCCCTCATCCGCGCCGTGTGGGTGGGCAGCGAGAGCCACCCCTACGCGGTCAAGCCGACCAGCACCATAGTGGCGGAAGCCATTGGCGCCGTGCCCCATACTTTGGCGGCCGACTGGCAATTCGCCTGCAAGGCCGGCACGGAAGCCATGCAAGCCTCCCTGGGCTTCGTGGGCTCCGGCATGGCCGATTACGCCCTGGCTGTCGGCATGGATACCGCGCAGGGGCGCCCGCGCGATGCCCTTGAATACACGGCTGGAGCGGGCGGAGCGGCGTTTCTCGTCGGGCCGGCGGGGGAATCCCTGGCGGTCTTGGAAGCCTCTACCTCCTATGTAACCGACACCACCGACTTCTGGCGCCGCCAGCACGAACGCTATCCCGCCCATGCCGGACGCTTCACCGGAGAGCCGGCCTACTTCCGCCACGTGCAAACCGCCGCCGCCGAGCTGATGGCCGCGCTGGGACGCAAGCCCTCCGACTATGGGCACGTGATCTTCCACCAGCCTAATGCCAAATTCCCCGTCAAAGCCGGCCGAGCGCTCGGGTTTCGCCCCGAGCAGCTCGCGGCTGGCTTGCTCGTCGATGACATCGGCAACACCTACGCCGGGGCCGCGATGATCGGCCTTACCAGCGCGCTCGACGTTGCCCGGCCCGGCGAGCGCATACTCATGGTGTCGTTCGGCAGCGGGGCAGGCAGCGACGCCTTCGATCTGCGCGTCACCGATGCCATCACCACCCGCCGGACGCTCGCCCTGTGCACGCGCGACTATATCGCGAGACGCCATGAGCTCGATTACGCCACCTACGCGCGCCACCGGGACAAGCTTCGCATGGAGTAGGGGAGAGCCATGAGAGACGTATCCATCGCCGGCATAGGCGTCGTTCCCGTCGCCGAACATTGGGACAAATCGATCAAGGAGCTCGCGGGCGAGGCCGTCCAGGCTGCCATCAGCGATGCCAAGGTGGACAGCGTCGATGCCCTCTACGTCGGCAACATGCTGTCAGGGCTCTTGAATGGACAAGAGCATCTCGGCGCCTTGGTGGCCGACTGGGTCGGGCTGCGCGGCGTCGAAGCGGTCAAGATCGAGGCGGCCTGCGGATCGGGCGCGGCCGCGCTGCGCCTGGGCTACGTCGCGGTTGCGGGTGAAATGGCCGATTGCGTGGTGGTGGCGGGCGTGGAGAAGATGACCGATCGACCTAGCCCGCAGGTGACGGCGGCTCTGGCCACCGCGTCCGATGCCGACTTCGAGGCACAGAACGGGCTTTCCTTCGTTGCTCTAAACGCGCTGCTCATGCGACGCTACATGCACGAATTCGGCGTGAGCCACCGCGACTTCGCGCCCTTCAGCATCAACGCCCACCAGAACGCGGTGGCCAATCCCAACGCCCTCTTTCCCCACACCATAACCGCCGACGACTTCTGCGCGGCCAAGATGATCGCAGATCCGGTGAATCTGCTCGATAGCTCGCCGGTCTGCGACGGCGCCGCGGCCATCGTGCTGTGCGCGACCGACCGGGCGCGCTCGCTCGCTGACCGCCCGGTGCGGATTCGCGCATCTGCCTCGGCCACCGATACCATCGCCCTGCACGATCGGCGCGATCTGCTCGGCCTCGAAGCCGCGGCGGTCAGCGCCGCCCGGGCTTACCGCCAAGCTCGGGTTACCCCCGCCGACATCGATCTCTTCGAGCTGCACGACGCCTTCACCATCATGTCGGTGCTCTCCCTCGAGGCATGTGGCTTTGCCGAGCGTGGCAAAGGCGTCCGCCTGGGCGCGGACGGCGCGATCACCATCGGCGGGCAGATCCCCATCACCACCATGGGCGGGCTCAAAGCCCGCGGCCATCCGGTGGGCGCCACCGGCATTTACCAGATTGCCGAGGTGGTGGAGCAGCTGCGCGGACGGGCCGGGGCCAATCAAGTCCGTGACGCCCGCCTCGGCATGGCGCAAGGTATAGGCGGCAGCGGCGCCACCGTGGTCACCACCATTCTCGAGGCGCTCTGACAAAGGAAGGAAGAGTCCATGGAGACAGCCAGGCACTGGCGATTGCAGCGACACCGCTACGCGCTCGTGGGCGAGGTCTGCGACCATTGTGGGAGCAAGATTTTTCCCGCCCGTGATGTGTGCCCAGAGTGTGCCCTACCCGCCAAGACCCCCTTCGTATTCAGCGGCAAAGGCGAGGTGTACTCCTACGCCACGGTGCATAACCCACCCGAGGGTTTCGAGCGTTCCGCTCCTTACGTGGTGGCCCTGGTCCGCCTGGCCGAAGGCCCCTTGGTAGCGGCACAGCTCACGGACATGGAAGGCGAGGCTATAGCCATCGGGATGCCGGTCGAGATGGTCACGCGCAAGCTGTGCGAAGACGGCGCCAAAGGCACCATCGTCTACGGCTACAAATTCCGTCCCGTGATCACCCCTGGCCCTGCCCGGTGAGGCTATTCTCTAAAGGACCCTGGGAGGGTCCTTTAGATCTCCCGCGGGCGAGCTCGGTCGGGCAAAGCCCGCACGAGCTCACGCGGCTATTCTATAAAGGACCCTGGGAGGGTCCTTTAGATCCCCGCTACCCGGTGGCCTCGGCAAAGCGGCTCAAAGCCCATATCGGGAAATAGCGCCGGTAGTTGTCGTAGTTTATCAGCGCGGTCTTGTTGAAGACCCCGGATAGAGATTGGCGCGGCCAATCGCCGTCCGCAAGCTGGGCGTCGGTGAGCCAGTGTGCCGCGCGGGCCGAGCGGGGATCGCGCGCCCGCCCCGCGTTCACGAGGGTAAGCAGGGCCCAGGCGGTGTTCACCGGGTGGCCGGGACCGCCGATGTAAGTCCTTTCCCGACAGGCCAGCCCACTTTCGCCCCAGCCACCATCGCGGTTCTGATGCAGGTAGAGGAAAGCGCAGGCTCGCGCCAAGGCCGGATCGCCCTCCCCCGCGCCGGCCGCGCTCAGCCCGCGCACCCCGAACCAGGTGCCGTAGGTGAAGCAAACCCCCCAAGAGCCCTCCCAGCTCCCGTCCTCGCGTTGGCAGCCGCGCAAGAAGCGCTCGCCCCGCCGAAGAGCTGCCGTTACCCTGCGCTGCAGCCCGTCAGCAGCCGCAGGGCGAGCCGCCGAGCGGCGCCGGAAAAGCGCCAGAGCTACCATGCAGGCAGCGCTGCATTCCGGATAAGAGTGATCGACCATGATGTCGCCGAAAACCTGCGCGGGATTCAAGGCTTCGAGCCAGCGGCCGCCGCGCTGCCTTTCGTAGGTGGCCCAGCCGCCGTCGCTATTTTGCCAGCCCAGGATGAGCTTTACCGCCGCGAGAATGCGCTCTTCGGGCAGGGGAGGCAGGCCGGCCTGCTCGCACATGAGGGCGGCGGTAAGCCCTTCCGCCGTGCAATCGGTGATGGGCCATCCGTGCGCTCGGTTCGAGAACGGCCACCCACCCCGGCTCGGGTGGCGATGGAAGCGCCGGTAGCCCGGCAAATCCTCGAGCACTTGATTGTCGACGATGAATTGATAGGCGCGCGCCAGGGTACCGCCGTCACCCGCGGCGGCCTCCGGGACAGCCGTGAGCACTTGCGTGGCGAAGGCCGTGTCCCACAGGTCGGTGCCATTGTAGCCGTTCATCTTGGTGCCGTCGTGGCCATCCCAGAGATAGCCCTCCAGGGCGGCGAAGCTGCGCTCGGTCGCCGCGCTGTCGCCCGAGCGGAACAGGTGCACCAGGGTGTTGAGCACGGCGTTCACGGGGCCGATGCGAATAAATTGCGTGGAGCGGTCCTCGAACTCAATGTGCTCAAATAGCCGGCCCAGCGCACGCTGGCGTAGCCCGAAGAGGTGCATGCGCTCGGCCAGCCCCATGATACGGTTGGCAACCTTGAGCACTGGCGTCGCCGGGACGTAGACGTCGCGGGCGGCGATGGTGTCGCGATGCTCGGCAAAGCGAATGTCGTGGTACGGGCGATCGTAGAGCTCGCGGCGCAGGGCCTGGGTGAGCTCGTCTGCGGGCATGCGTGCCTTGATCCCGTAAAGGTACGCCATGGGCAGGTATACTTGCCGGGTATGACACCACAGACGCCCGGGATGGAGCGGGAAGGCCCGAGGCAGGAGCCACAGCTCGGGCAAGATGGGAGGCAAGCCTTCATACTCGTAGAGATTGAGGAGAGCCAGGACCAGCTTGCCCCAGTTGGCGCACGCCAGCGCGGTGCCATTGCCGGCAATGAAGGCGCGAGCTAGCGTCGCGCGCGAGTCGGCGGCGGGCAGCCCGAGCAGCCGCCATGCGACATAGCACAGCACCGTGGTGAACAGACAGCCTTCGCCCTCGGCGTGCAGACCGAAGCTCCCGTCGCCGTTCTGTGTCGCGGTCAGGTAGGCGATCATGCCCTCGCGCCGGCCCGACGCTACGGGCCGCCGCCCGATGTGGCGCGCCGCCACATACATGGGCAAGAGGAACATCGGTCCGCCATAGTCGCCGCGCCAGGCACCCGAAGCCTCCTGCCGCGAACGCAGATGGTCGATCCCCCGAGCAATCGCCAGGAGGGATGTCGAGCTCAGGTCGGATTGCGCCATAACCGCTGCGCCAGCGCGGACGCCGTGCGGAGGTAAGGTTCCCAGAAGGCCCCCCCCTCGATGTCACCGAGGAGGTCCTTGTACATGGGCTCGAGCTTGGCCTTCCACTCCGGATCGATGGTGACCGCCCGGCTGGCCCACTCGTGACAGTAGCGGCAGCTCTCGCAATCGGTAGGCTGGCAGCCTTGTTTGACGAAGCGATCGAGGAAGCCGTCGAGCGCCCGGTTGTCGATGGTCACCGGATTTCGGCCCTCGCGCGGATAGAGCATGCTGGTGGCATGGCCAAAGTCGACCAGCTTGCGGAAGCGCAAGAGATTAACGGTGAAGGGCTTGACGAAGTACTTCACCATGCGCCGGACCGAGCTGGCGTCCTTGCCCACCGCCCCGAGCTTGTCCTTGGGATAGGCGTAGTTCTGCACCAGATCGAGCAGATTGCCGTCGTAGCGCCGCTCGGAATAGGCCTTGACCCGCTCGAGCAAGATCTGGGTCGGGGTGTTGCGCTCGACGATCTTGAAGTTCTCGTAGCCAAGTCGCTCGTAGTGGTGCAGATCCTCGGGCCGGATCCAGTTGGCACGGATGTAGTTGACCGGCTCGCGCACGCGGATTTGGTTGCACAAGATGGAGCAGTAGTCGAGCGGGAAGCCGCGGCTCTTGGCTTGCGAGGCCGCCGACAGGGCCACGGCGTGGTTGCCCGCGATAGCGCAATCCTGCCGACACCAGTTGTTGACAATGAGCTGCAGGTCAATCCCCCGCGCGGCCTGCTTCATCCCCGCCAGCGTCTCGAACTCACGATGCACGCCCACCTCGGATACCACTATGACGTCGGCGCCCTGGTCGACCCAGAAGCTCACCTTGCGCGGCGTATCAGTGAAGCGGTGCGAGCTGACCCGCACCTTGAGACGGGGGTGACGAGCCTTGATCAAGCGCAAGAAGTAGACGTTGGCCACCGTGATGGAGTCGACGCCGATGCCGTCCACCCACTCCAGCATCTCTTCCATCTTGCGCTGCCCGACCCGCGTGAACTCCGTGTTGCCCATGGCGGAGGCGTTGAGGAGGTAGTTGAACTCGATGCCCTTGGCATGCGCCGTCTTCACCGTGTGTGCCAAGCGGCGACGATTGACCTCGGGCAGGTAGAAGGCGGGACGTCCCCCGCCGAAGTAGTCGGTGGTGAGCTTGCCGTAGACCTCGTAGACCGGATAGCCGGCCAGGCCCTGCAAGAGGGCATCGTCGAAGTTGCATGCGACGGATAGCTTCATGAGTGCAGCACCTTTCGCCGGCCAGAGTACCTCTACTCGGCCCGAGTATTAAGGGAAAAGGCTGGGGGGCGAGGCCGCGCCCTCGGGTGTGCGTAATCGCACACCCGAGGGCCCCAAGCGGGGATTCGGGACTTCCCCGGCCCGGTTTCTCGAGTATTATCGCCCCTCCCTGATGAAGGCCAAAGCCACAGACCTTGCGCAGAACTTGCAGGCCGTCCTGCACGGTGCGGCCAAGATCGTTGGCTGCAGCTCCACCCACCTCGTGCTCTTCGACGAGAAGGCGAAGAGAATTCGCGTCCACCTGGGGGCCACCGCCGATGCCGTGCCGCTCATCGCCCGCATCGAAGGCATGTTGGGTGCCCGCCTGCAGGGTTTCTCCTGGCCCATAGCCAGCGCCGAGAGGAGCATGGTCAGCCGCTGCTGGCGCGAGAGGGTGTTCTGCGCAACCCGCTCGCTCAAGGAGCTGGTGGGCAAGGCCCTCTCGCCCTCGACCTGTTCCGCCGTGGAACGCCTCATCGGCCAGCGCAGCTACGCCTGCGTGCCGGCCCTGGGCGGCACGCGCAGCTACGGCGTGCTCCTCTTCGAAAAGGAGGGCTGCCAGCCCTTCAACCGTCAGCAACGCGAAGTGCTGGTGCGCTATGCCCGTCGCGTGGGTGAGATCCTCGAAAACGATCTCATGGGCCAAAGCCAGTCTCTGCTCGCGCGACTGCCCGACTCCTCCTCGCTCGAGAACCAGCTCGTGCGGCTCACTCTCGGCGAGCCGGCGCCTGCGCTCTTCCTGGATCCCGGCCTGCGCATCACTTCGTGCAATAGCGCCACCGAGCAGCTGCTCGGCGTCGACTCGACCGCCCTGTGCGGCCAGCCCATAGGCGGGCTGTTCTCCGTTCCTGACGAAGTCATGGCCATCCTGACCAACCAGACCCTCGACCCGCAGCGCTCGTTTTCCACCCGTGCCACCGTGATGCGCCAAGCCGACGGGGCGCTGGTACCGGTACATGCCGAGGCCCTGCTCCTGGCCGACGACAACCATCACCTGGTGGGCTTCCTGCTGGTATTGCGCACGCCGGCCCAGCGCGATGCCGTCCATGTCGAAGAGCAAGAGCGCCTCGCCACCATGGGGGAAATGGCGGCCCACCTGGCGCACGAAATTCGTAACCCCTTGGTCGCCATAGGCGCCACCCTGGAGAGCCTGGTCCGCGACCACGCCACTCCGCCCGGCCATCGCACCATCTTGACAGCGCTGGCCAAGGAGATCGTGCGCATGGACATGACTTTGCGCGACTATCTGGCCGCCCGGCGCGAGATAGTGGTCTCTCGGGTTCGGGTTAGCGAGCTGGTCGAGGAAGCCCGTCGCCTGCTTTCCGAAGGCTCTCGTCGCGCGGGCAAGACCATCCGCTGCCAGGTCGATCCCGACCTGGCCATCGAAGCCGACTACGACGGCCTCCGGCAAGTGGTGTTCAACTTGCTGCTCAATGCCCTCGAAGCCAGCCCCGAGGGTGGTGAGGTCGTGTGCCAGGTCGCTCGTCACGGCTTCGAGCTGGCCATCACGGTGGAGGATCGCGGGCCGGGGCTCTTGGCCAGCGCGGCCGACTGCCTGCGCCCCTTCTTTACCACCAAGAAGAATGGCACCGGCCTCGGGTTGGCAGTGTGCGACAAGATCGCCCACGCCCACGGCGGCTTCGTAGATCTGCGCAACCGCTCTGGCGGTGGGTGCCAGGCCACCCTGGTGCTGCCCGCCGCGCGTGGCCTCAGGGAGAGCGCGGGATGAGCGAGCCCTTTCGGGCCCTGGTCGTCGACGACGAGATCCTCTACGCCCAGGCGATTGGACGTGAGATCGGGCGGCAGGGGATCGACTGCGACCTCGCGCACGACTGCCGAGAGGCGATGCGCTTGACGGCCAGCCGAGAATACGCCGTGATCCTGCTCGACCATCGTCTGCCCGACCAGGACGGCATCAGCATCATCCCCAAGCTGCTCACCCAGCAACCGAGCGCCGCCCTGGTCATGATGACGGCCTACCAGACCATCCCCGATGCGGTGCGGGCCATAAGGCGAGGCGCCGAGGACTACGTCGTCAAGGAGGCCAGCGTGGCGCCCATCCTCGAGCGGGTGCTGGAAGTGCAACGCCGCTCGCGCCTGCGCGCCAGTGTTCCCGCCGACGAGCCAGACCGCAGCGGCCTGCTGGGCACCTCTAACGCCATGCGCCTAGTAGTGAGCCAGCTCAGGAAATTGGCACGGGCGCGCGACACCACCTTGCTCCTTACCGGCGAAACCGGCGTGGGCAAAGAGGTGGCATGCCGTTACCTCCATGCGCTATCCCGCCCGGCCGGCTCGCCCTTGGTGGTCGTCGATTGCCTGGCCCTACCCGATAACCTGGCGGAAAGTCTGCTCTTCGGCCACGAGCGCGGCACCTTCACCGGAGCCCACGAGCAACAAAGCGGCGCCTTCGAGGACGCGCTCGACGGCACGGTATTTCTCGACGAGATTGGCGACATGGAGCACGGCCAAGGCAAGCTTCTGCGCGTGCTCGAAAGCCGCACCTTCCGCCGCCTGGGCTCGAGCCGCGAGTTGCTCTTGCGCGCCCGCGTGGTCGCCGCCACCAACAAGGATCTACCTGCCTTGGTGGCGGCAGGCCAGTTTCGCCAGGATCTATTTCAGCGGCTCAGCGTGTTCCCCATTCACATCCCCCCGCTGCGCGAGCGAGGTGATGACATTCTGCTCCTAGCCGAGCACTTCCGGGTCCTGTCGAGCGAGCGCCTGCACAAGCCCACCCGGGCCCTTGCGAGCGATATTGGCCAGGCCCTCCTGAGCTACTCCTATCCCGGCAACGTGCGTGAGCTGAAGAACATCATCGAGCGCGCGGTCATCATGACCGATTCGGGACGTATCGAGACCAGGCACTTGCCCGAGCGGGTGCTGGCCCGCGATTGGGGCGCGGGAGAAGAGGCTACGCGGCGGCCGCTCGAGATCCTGCCCGGTGTCGATTCCCTGGTGGATGTGGAGGCGCGCATGATCCGCCAGGCCATGAGCCGCACTGGCAACGTGCGGACCCGCGCGGCCCGGCTCCTCGGCATCAGCCGCTACCAGCTCCTGCGGCGCATGCGCAAGCTCAGACTGAGCATGGATAGCCGCGGCTCGAAATGAGCGTAGTTGGCATCGCCCCTGGCAAGGCCCCTGGCAATGCCCCTGGCAAAGATTGATGAGCGAGAGTAGACCCTTTGCGACACCGGTAAAATGACGATGCAGCACTCCAGCACCAGCCCCACCGCCACCCTCCCCTCCCCCGCCGCCGCCCTACCGGCCACGAGCCAGCCCGCCACGGGCGAGCCCGCCGCCATTCCATGGCGAAAGTTCAGCGGACGCATCAGCTACTCGGCCTGCAACGAAGACTCGCACAGCGAGCTGGCCGCGCTACGCCTCGATGCGGGCAAACGGGTTCTGTGCATCACCGCAGGCGGCGGGCGCGTGCTCAACCTGCTCGCTCACCGCCCCCGCGAGATCGTCGCGGTCGATGTCAACCCCACCCAGAACCACCTGCTCGAGCTCAAGATCGCGGCCATGCGCGCGCTCGAGCACGAGCCCTACCTGGCGTTTCTCGGCGTGCGCAAGACCAGCGAGCGCCTGCCCGTCTACCAAGGCTTGCGCTCCTCCCTGTCGGCCGCGGCGCGCGACTACTTCGACGCCAGCCCGCAAATGGTCAAGCGCGGTGTGCTCTTCCAGGGCAGTCTCGAACGCTTCCTGGTGCACGTGGCGCGCATAACCCATCTGGTGCGGCCCTTCTGGGTGCGTCGCCTTTTTCGCTGTGCCGATATCGCCGAGCAACGCCGCCTGCTCGCCAGCTGGAACACGCGCGCCTGGCGCTTCGTGGTGGAGACCATCTGCCGGCGCTCCCTACTCGAGCTCTTCTCCCACGATCCCGGTTTCTGGCGCTTCGTGCCCCGCGAGGTGCCCCTGCATCGCACCATCTTCGATCGCATCCATGGCTACCTGGAAGATCACCTGGCCCGCGAGAGCCACCTTCTGCAGCTGGTCTTCTTCGCCCGCTACATCTACGAGCCGGCCCTGCCCATATACCTCCAGCCCGAGTCGTTCGCGACCATTCGCGAGGCCCTCAAGACCACGACCATCGTCCCCACTACTGCCCCGGTCACCGACGTGCTTGCGCGCGCCGCCGCGGCCAGCTTCGACGCCTACTCCATCGCCGACGTTTCCTCGTACCTGAGCGAGGTCGACTTCGCTGCCCTGATGGCTCAGATCATGCGCACCGCCCGCCCGGGCGCGCGCCTATGCTCGCGCGGTATCTTCGTGCACCGGCCCCTGCCGCCGGAGTATGCCACGCGCGTGCACCGCGATCCCGACCTCGAAGGCCGCCTATCCCACGACGACCTCGCCATGGTGCACGAGTTCCTGGTGGGCACCCTGGCGTGAACGCGGCCAGACAGGCTAAAGGCTAATAGCTAACAGGCCGCAGACCGCAGTCTACACGCTACACGCTACACGCTGCGCGCTGGGCTAGTACCGGCCGGGTGAAGCCGTGGATCGAACAGGTGAAGCCTGCCCGGCACATGCCCGGGGGGATGGCCCCCATTTTCTCCGCCGGTGGCCGGCGCGGCCGCCGGTTATGTCCGAAGCCTGAAGTTTGGAGCCCTGTTGGGCCGCGGGCCGATCCCGCCCGCGAAGGCCGGACGGGATCGCACGTCGAAACTTTTTCACATCCGTGGCCGCCCCGTAACACTTGCGATGGCTAGCATGCCACCCGCGTCCAGCAAGAAAGTCCCGCCACCACGTACTCAGCAACGCCGGGGTCACAGAACATGCTCAAGGAGTTTTTCGCCAAGGTACTGTCATGAGCACCGCCCTGGCTACATTCGCCGTGATCGCGACCCTCGGCTCCCAAGCCGCCGACGTGGACGCGTCTTCCTATTGCACGAAGGTCAGGTCGCGCGCCAAGGGCGACGCGGCACTGCTCCTCGCGCCTAGCGTGTTCGCCCAGATCCTCCGCTATCCCCTCAGCATGGATCTCGGCCCGACCAGCAACGACAACGTGCAGCTACGCATCGGGCTTTCCTATTCTCCCCTCGATACCTACCGCGGCTTCCAGGTCATGGGCCTCGCCGACGCGGACTGCCTCGCCTTCACGTCCAGGACCAGCTTGACCCAGGTCCTCACCGACGGGCTCGCCAGCGTGGAGGCAGCGGCCTATCGGGATCAAGTTAGATACCTCGATGCCAACCGGGGAGAGTGGCAGGCCCTGCGCAAGAAAGCCCGCCAGCGGTTGGATGCCCGCGTGATCACCCTGCTCGAGTACGAGGATTTCGAGCGACGGGTGGTGGAGATCGAGCGCAAACTGGAGGAGTCGAGAGCCGCGGTAGCTCGTGCCGACGCGCGGGGGGCGACGTCACCCCATCCTCCGATATTGCAGCAGGCCCACGCCTATATCGACCACCAGCAAAACATGGACCGCATCGACTCGGGCCTCCACCGTCTGCAGGGACTCAACCTTAGGCTGGTCGGCGGGGCGATACCCACGCTGGACGGACACCTCGATTGGTTTGGCTGGGTGGAAGCTAGCTATAACTTCGGTGGTCTGTTCCAGGGAACGCAAGAGAGGGCATATCTGGGGGCGCGGCAAAGGGAGCTGCTGGACGCCTCTTACGAATATCCCGCCCGGCTAGAAGCGCTGCACAGAGAAGCGCAAGCCTTGCGCGACCACGGCCGGCGCGAGCTCGACCTGGTGGAGCAGCACCTGGCGTCCCTCGACCGGGTGGCCGACATCTTAGGCGCGGACGCCACCGCCACCGCCGGCCAAGCCATAGATCTGATCGCCGCTGAGCGCATCTCGGCCATGTCTGAACAAGTGTACTTTCGCGCATTGGTAACCGAGCTCTCAACATTTCTCGGCAACGATTAGGGGGGGCAACATGATCACTGATGTCACTGGTTCAGAGAAGCCGGAGGTGTGGGTCGACGGCCCGCCGCCGAATCCGGAGTCGGTCGACGGCATGGGAGCCCATCGGGAGTCGCTCAGCCGCAAGCGACGGCCAGCGGCGGCCCTACCCAGTGCCATCACAGTGCCCGTGCTGGCCGAACGGGTCCATTGGCGCACGCGCTTGTTCTCGCTGGCCACCCTTGCCGTGGTCGGGTTCGGCCTTGGCGA
>CAWKJE010000010.1:0-18295 GCA_963849735.1 uncultured delta proteobacterium | reverse complement strand
TGCCACCAGGCGGAGCCGCCCGGGAGAGCACCGAGACACCTGGGCGCCAAGTCAGGCGCTTCTTCACGGAGTTACCCAGACCAGCAGCGCCAGAGTCTCAGTCGCGTCTGCGGCCGCCGAAGATGCGCAGAAGCATGAGGAAGAGATTGATGAAGTCGAGGTAGAGCACCAGGGCGCCTTGCAGGGCTAGCTTGGTGAACGCCTCGCCGTCGCCGGCCTGGGCGCCCAACGCCTTGAGCTTGGCGGTGTCGTAGGCCGTCAGTCCCGTAAAGACGATGACCCCAACGAAGGTCGTGAGCCAGTAGAGCATTGGACTACCGAGGAAGATATTGACGATGGACGCCAAGATGAGGCCCACGAGGCCCATCATGCAAAAGCTGCCAAGGCTGGACAGGTCGCGCTTGGTAGTCGCGCCATAGATCGAGACTCCCGCGAACATCCCGCCGGTGACGAGAAACGTGCTGCCGATTGAGCCCGCGGTGTAGCGCAGGAAGATGACCGAGAAGGTTACCCCGCTCAAGGCGGCGTAACCGAAGAACATGGCGGCCGCCGTGCCAGCGCTGACCCGCGCCGCCACGGGGGCGAAGGCAATGACCAAGAGCAACTCGGCGACGACCAGGACGGGGAAGACAAACGCGTTGCCGAAGATAAAGGCCAGCGCGCTCGGACTCGAGGCAACCGCGAGGGCGACCAGGCCGGTCGCCCCGAGCCCGAGGCTCATGAACAAGTGAACCCTCTGGAGGAAGACCCGCGAGGCCTCCGTGCTCAAGGTGCCGAACCCGGCTCGCGCCGTGCCTGCTCTCGATTGACCAGTTGCTACCCATGCCATGGCTTACTTTTACCATGGCTTGCGTTCGAATCCTGTCACGCGCGGCCAAGATGCAGGTCGCCCGGTTCGACCGTCTCCGAACGCGCACCGGGCTGGGGCTTGGGTACCCTGCCCGCGGGAGCTAGCAATGCCAGTGTGTCCCGATGCCTGGTTGAACCCGCGCGTAGCCCAAGGAAGCGCTTTTCGAGTCGTAAGGATGGAGCTAAGCGGCCGCAAAACTGCATCCGCCGTTACCCAGTCCGCACGCACCAGCTCGCCGCAATGCAGTATACACTGCGAGCGAGCTGGGTCTCGAACGCAGACGCCGCAGGCTGGGAGAGCAAAAGGCCAACTTTCGACATTCATCCTTCGGCCAGTTCCCTCTGGCACTCTGACTGATGTAGATCACCCCGAGCTTCGTGGGCTTTTGCTACCCTGCCGCCATGCAACCGGTTGCCGACACCCAGGGAACGGAATTTCGATATGCGACTTTCGCGGACCTCAACGATGTCCTCGCGCTGGTCCAGAGCGCCTATCGCGGCGACGCGAGTCGCGCGGGTTGGACCACCGAAGCCGATTTGCTCGATGGTCAACGCACCGACGCCGAAGAACTGGCGGGCATCCTAAAGAACACCGATGCGCGCTTGTTGCTAGCCACGCGCGGGCGCGAAATCGTGGGATGCGTTCTGTTGCGACGGGAGGCCACTGGCGCGTACATCGGCATGCTTGCGGTGCGCCCGCTACTTCAAGCGCTGGGAATCGGCAAGCGTCTCCTGACCGAGGCTGAGAAGTGGGCTCGCATCGAGTTTGGGGCCCAACGGTCGAGGATGACCGTCATCGAGCAACGTCAAGAGCTCATCGCGTGGTACGTGCGCCGAGGGTACTTCGTAACAACACGCACCGAGCCATTTCCCTACGGCAGCCCTCGCTTTGGATTGCCGAGACGGACGGACTTGCGATTCGTCGTGCTCGAAAAAGCCCTCCCATAGAAGATCGATCGGAGCCTGGCGCGTGGCGTCTGCGGTGGTGGCACCGCCCCGGCCCCGCACCCCCGCACGACGTCGCGCCAGCCCAGGGAGCAACAGCGTTTTTTGGTCGACGTATGGGCGCGAGCTGCGCGCTATACCTCACCCGCTATGTGCAAGCGCGCGTGCTCGACGGGAGCGGCCGGCCTTCGTCTGACCTTCGCGCATGCCTTGTTGGTCGCCGTGGCAGCCTGCTCATCGCACGGGGGCAACTCGGATATTCTCAGCCCGGATGCCGGCATTGGCGCCAGCCCGGATGCTGAAAGCCTCGATGCGGCGATGCCCACCGTGGCTCTCTCGGTCGGTGCGGACAGCAGCCTTGTCTATCCGAGCGGCCTCGCCACCCTGCCCGACGAGCACACATCATTCTTGCCCACCGGCTCGAGTACCACCGACTTCCTCGTCTTCGCTGCGAGCGGGACCCCGTCCTCGGGAGCAGGCGTGACCGGCGCCCTGGTATTGCAAACCACGGATCTCGTCAACTTCACGCTCGCCAGCGGTTTCGGCGTCGCCTCGCTGGGGAACTTGGTGCTCGATGCACCGAGCGCGTTCACCGACTGCAGCTTCACGGGCGCGGGAAGCTTCGATCAGAACTATGCGGCCCCGGGGTCGGTGGTTCACGATCCCACCCTGCCGTCCGGGAATCTCGTCATGCTGTACGAGGCCGAGCAGCACTGCTTCGGAGGGCAGTACGATTTCAATTTTTTCGCCTCCGTGGGTCTGGCGCGCTCTTCGGACGGTGGCAAGACCTGGCCCCGGCCGGGCGCGGCGGATCGCTACGCGGTTCTCCAGGTACCCGGACCCAAGCCCTCCGCCACGCCGGCCCCGGCCGAAGGCGACGCCATTCCCTCGGCCTTCGTCGACTACATTGCGCCGGGAAGCTTTCTCTACGTCGTGTACCAGAGCTCCGGGGCGGCCACCATTCAACCCGATGGCTATCTCCGCGTCGCGCGTGCACAGCTCGGACAGTCCAGCCAGCTCGCGCTCAGCAAGTGGTATCAGGGCGGCTTCAGCCAGCCGGGCATCGGCGGACTGGACAGCCCCATCACCGCGCAGCGCGGTTGCGGAACGTCCGGGTATCAGAGCGGCGGCCAGATTTCCTATGTCGATCCCTTGCAGCGCTACCTGCTGACCTTCGTGTGCGTGAAGCTACAGCTGACCACGTCGGGCAAGTATGAGCCCTACGAAGCCGGCTGGTATTTCTCGACCGCGACCAGCCTGGAGAGTCAGGACTGGTCGGCGCCGGCGCTGATAGCGGGAAGTACCGGGTCTGTTGCGGCGGCACCCACCCCAGGCTGTCCGAATGGTGCCGATTTCGACGGATGGTACCCTTCGTTCGTCACCCCGGGAAGCGAACCGGGCCATCTGGGTAGCGGTGGATTCGTCTTCTTCCTAGATGGCTGCGATGGCGGCAGCACAGGCCGGGTCTTCTCCACGAGGACGTTCACCCTTCAATGAATTTGGGGGTGAGTCGGAGCCTCGGAAGGCGCGACTTGGCGATCGGTTGGTACGCGTGATACCAAGAATCTCCCAGCGGCGCGCCTAGCCAGCAGTTCCTTGCGCCGGAGCTACAGGCACTGGCTCAGCGTTAGCGCGGCGGTCGCGCCATTCGTCCTGGTCAACGTCGCTTCGCCACACAGAAGGGTGAAGCGCAACGTCTCGCTCTTGCCCTGATCCAGGCCGGCCAAGAAGGTGGTGGTCACGCTGCCGCCCGTCGGGTAGCAGCACGCCGTGTCGCCGTAGACGACGTTATTGAACACGGTTGCACTGGTGGCGTGAACGAGGTTGTGCTGCACATAGACGGTACCGGTGACGACGCGGTCTGCCCCCGCCCCCACCACGCTGATGCCGGCGGCGCTGGTGGAAACCGTGTGGTCCCACGCCCGCAGCGAGTCGATCGTGCCGGTCAGGTGGCTTCCATTGATGACCAACGTCCGGCTAGCCGCGCACCCGGTAGACCCGCAGGTCATCACCACACCCCCGTCGCTCGGCGCAGGTACCACCGTTGCGTCCCATCCCGAGCCGGCTCCCATGGTGTTGTGGGTGATGGCGTAGGTTTCCCCGCTCGGCCCGGTGAGGGTGCGCGTATTGCCGCCTGGCCCCGTGGTACGGGTCAAGCTGCAATTGGCCGCCTGGCTGTCCATGAAGGGCGTAGCGGGATCGCAAGGCGTGCTCCAGTTGAGGATGAAGGCGCTACTCCAGATCGCCGAGGCGGTCTTGCCGTTGCCCCAGGTCACCGTGCAGCTCACCGGGGCGTAGCTGTAAGGATCGGCGGCCGGACCACTCCAGGCCGGGGTCAGCACGGCGCCGGTACACGTCCAATCCGCGGCGTAGGCCGGGGCTATGGGATTGATCTGCCGCCACAGCCGTTCCGCCGCCCCGCCCTGCTCGCGCGGCACGAAGTTGAGCCCGAGTGGGCTCTTGCTCTCGGTGTTGTTCAGCGCACCGCTGACCGCGCTGATTGCAACTTCCGAGCCACTCACCTCCGTCCCCTCGGTCGACGGGCATCCCGCCAGAGCGCAAATGCCAAGGACGGGGGCCACGATGGCGAGGAGGGAGAGGTCTTTGCTGCTTTTCATGGTTGCTCCTAGCGAGGAACGACATCCGCATCCTTGGCGGCTCGGCCGTGCTAGCCAATTGTGCCCCCAAGGCCCCTACCCCCGCAATGTGAGCCTCCGGCCCACCCAATGCCACACTCGCGCCTTGAGCGGCAGAAGCATTGCGCAGCCCCTCGCTGCAGACCGCGACCAGAGCTACCGGCTCGCTCGCGCTGATTGCCCCTGACGGCGCGTCGCTCGAAGCGGGCCCTTGCTCCCGCCTTCGGGGAACAGCCGCCCCATCGCGCTTCGATCGTAACATAACTGACACAATCACCACCTGCCCCGCGCTTCGATCGTAACGCAACTGACACAATCACCACCTACCCATGGAGCATCCTCCTCGGCGAGCTGGCAGCTCACTTAGGAGGTACCTTTGACAACAGCAGGCAGTTCCTTTGGCGATGGGCTCGTCGGCACGGTGGCTACCCCGCATGCGGTACACGCCAAGCTGGCCAAAGGCCCAGGGAAAGTGGGCATGGCCGTCTTTGCTGTCGCGCTGGCCGTGGGCCTGGTCTACGCCGCGACCCACCTGGCGGCCGACCTGGCCCGCGTGAACACCACCTCGGCTCTGCCCTTCGTCTTGCTCGGCGTTGCCCTGGCGGTGGCGCTCGGTTTCGAATTTGTGAACGGTTTCCACGACACGGCCAACGCCGTCGCGACGGTGATCTACACCCACTCCCTCGACCCCCACATCGCCGTGGTCTGGTCGGGCATGTGGAATTTTGTCGGGGTGCTCTTTTCCACCGGCGCTGTGGCATTCGGCATAGTTTCGCTTCTTCCCGTCGAGCTGATCCTGCAAGTGGGCAGCGGCGCGGGATTCGCGATGGTATTCGCCCTGTTGACCGCGGCCATCATCTGGAATGTGGGCACGTGGTATATGGGGCTGCCCGCCTCGAGCTCGCACACCTTGATCGGCTCGATTATAGGGGTGGGCCTCGCCAATCAGATCGTCAGCACCGGCGTCCCCACCAGCGGGGTGGATTGGCAGCAGGCCGCCAACATCGGATGGTCGTTGCTCCTGTCTCCTCTGGTCGGCTTCGTTTGCGCGGCTCTCCTCCTCGTCACCCTCAAGAAAGTCCTGCCCAACCGACGCCTCTATGCGGCGCCCGAAGGCACCCAACCACCTCCGTTCTGGATCCGCGGGCTGCTTCTTCTGACTTGCACCGGCGTGAGCTTCGCCCACGGCTCGAACGATGGTCAGAAGGGTATGGGCCTCATCATGCTCATCCTGATCGGTACCGTCCCGACCGCCTACGCGCTAAACCACGCGGTTTCGCCGCGCCAGTCGCTCGACTTCGTGGCCGTCTCCGCTCAGGCGGCCGAGACCTTGCGCCACTACACCAACGACGTACCCAGCCCTGGCAATCCCCGGGCCGAGGTCCAGGAATACGTGCGTTCGCGCACGCTCACCCCGACCACCTTGCCGGCCTTGCAAGCGATGATCGGCGACGTGGGCAGAGACATGGCGCGCTTCAAAGAGCTCAAGAACGTACCGCCCAGCCAGACCCGCAACTTTCGCAACGACCTGTACCTCATAGGCGAGGATTTGCGCCTGCTGGAAAAGTCCCAGACGCCCACCATCAGCGCCGCCGATCGCGCAGTGCTCAAGAACTACCGTCGCCACACCGACGCCGCCACCAAGTTCATCCCCGGCTGGGTGAAGGTCGCGGTCGCCCTTGCCCTGGGCCTCGGCACCATGCTGGGATGGAAACGCATAGTGGTCACCGTGGGCGAGCGCATAGGGAAGGATCACCTTGCCTACGCGCAGGGCGCGTGTGCCGAGCTTACCGCCATGGCCACCATCGGTGCCGCCGACGCGTTCGGCTTGCCGGTCAGCACCACCCACGTGCTCTCTTCCGGAGTGGCAGGCACCATGGCCGCCAACCATTCCGGACTGCAGATCGCGACGGTGCGTAACCTGCTCATGACGTGGGTGCTCACCCTGCCCGCATCGATTCTCTTGGCCGGCTCGCTCTTCTGGCTCTTCAGCCGGATTGGGCTGAAGGTAGGCTGAGCGGGTATCATCCCTGAGCGGTCGCCCGCCACACTCATCCACCCGGTGCGCCCCACCCCGTGCCGCCCACCCGCGCCCGGGGCGTCGCTGCTCGTCAATCACCTTCAGGCTGGGTGAGAGCTAGCAGCCTGGCGTGCGCCACGATTGCAAATGACTTCTTCCCGGGGTCGAGGAGGCGCACCTCGATCTCAGTTGGTCCAACCCCCCGACAGTAAGTCGTACGCGTCACACGGTCAGGCTCCCGACGCACCTCCTCGACCAGCGCGCAGTCGCGGTAGACGCTCGACGCCAGCGTCACCTTCAGTCCACTCTCCACAACTTGAGCCTCGCCGTTCTCGATTGGCCAGCGCGTGCCCTTACGCACCGGGCTCCGGAGCAGGTAGTCGCCCACCAGTCCACCTTCCCGCCGAGCGATCCCGTCGGGGAGGATGGCGTATGTGATGCTCTGCTCGCCATTCCGCACCACCGCGCTGTCTTCCGTGCGCGTGGCGACCGCGTAGGGAGCGAGCACCTTGCCGCCATCGCGCTCGATTTCGTAGGCCCAGCCCCACCCCATGCGCAGGGGATAGAAAGCCAGCGCATCGCTGTCCTTACCCTGGAAATGATCGACTGGCTGATGGCTCGTCGCACAACTAGCACCCAGCACCAAAGCGACCAAAGCGACCCAAGCGACCAAAGGGACCACAGCTGCCCCGGGTCCCACCGCGAGCCCCCTTTCCCCCCCCGTGCCCCCCATGACCCGCACAGCCCGGACCACCGCCCACCAGCTCCGCCGGGTGCACCAGAAAGTCCGCCGCATGCCCCAAACCCGCCGCCCGGCCATGGTCCAGGCCATCCGTGTTGTCGGTGCCATCCGCGTGATCCGTGCTCTCCGGGCCGTAGGCATTGCTCCCAGGGTTGTTCCCAGGACAGCCGCTGCATCGCCCAGCCGGCCGGCCTGCCTCCGCAATGATAGCACCGTACGCGCCCGCGCGACGCCGCGAGCCCATCCGGCCCGCGCGCTCGGGTGCGCGCACCCTACCCCACCCCTACCTGACTCGCTGACCCAAGTCGCCATCGAGCACTCGCCGGGCCGGAGCGTCCCGCACCCCACCCCTACCTGCCTCGCTAACCTCTTAGACTTGGCCCGCATCCTTTGCTAAGGTCCGAACACCCCCTCAGAAAACTGAGAGCCGGCATGCCGAAAATCGAAGGATCGAAGCCAAAATCGTTGGCGCGAGCCTTGCGGCGGTTGGCGCGGGCCTTGCTGGTACAGGTAGGCGTGCGCTTTGCCCCAACGCTATTCGGCCCCGCTGTCGCGGCCGTCTTGTTCCTGGGGCTGCCGGGCAGCTCGCTGGCGCAGACGCAAGGCGACGTTCTGCGGCAGCACGCCGACGAGGCCAAGACCGCGGACGAGGTGGCCAAACTGCGGGCCCAGCTAGCCCGGGTGAACGCTGAGATCGCGGAGCTCAAACGCGCCACCCGCTCGGTGCGCGCCGACTACCGCCTGCGCGACAAGATGGCCGACGCCGAAGCATTGGCCCAGCAACTCGGCAGGGCCGAAGCCCGCCTGAGCGCGCTCGGTGGGCCGGCAGCCACTCAACCGCGAACCGGGACCGCGCCACCCCTGCCCACGGCGTCCCCCCGCGACGGTAGCGTCGAGCTAGAGGCCAAGGCTGATCTCTTCTCCGACCGAGCGAGCAAGCTAGTGGAGCAGGCGGACCAGCTCACCCTGGCAGCGGATCGGATGCGGGCGCGCAAGCTGCTACGGCAACGGGCAGCCGCCTGGGACCGCGATCCCTTCGGCGGGCTCGAATCGTCCAAGCGCAACCTGGCCGCCTCCCCGGCCCTGGCCGGCTCCAAGCTCACCGGCAGCGGAGCCGGTAGTCCGGCCTCCCCCGCCGCCAGCGGAACGACCACGCTTGGCCCGGCCAACACCACCCCACTATCCGTCACTGCTCCGCCAGCCGCCGGCGCGGCCGCCAGCCCAGCAGTAGTGGTTACCGGCGTCCCGGCCGAGCCATCCCGAGGATCGAGCGCGGGATCGGGCTCCACCGGAGCCGTGGAAAGCGCGACCTCCAAATCGCCACCGCTGGCAACGGCGCTGCCCACCGACCACCTATCCGATCAGCGTCTCTATCTCGACCCCACCATGGCCGCCGAAGTGCGCGATGCCTTGTCGGCGGCGCTTGCTAACTCCGATCCCAACGCCCTGGCGCGCGCCGCGGCCATCCTGCGCACGCGCGCCCACGATCTCGCCGAGCAGGCCGCAAGCCTCCGCCGCAGAAGCCAAGCTCCCTGACCTCCACCCCTTAATAACCCGGACCGCGAATAACCCGGACCGCGGGCTCGAAGGCGGAGCAATCGGCAGCGCACAGGCTAGATCCGAGAGCGTCCGTCGCCCCCACCCCCAAGGCTCAATTCGGTTAATATCGCCGCGATGCGAGCCGGGCCCTGCGCACTTCTCCTCTGCCTCGGCGGGGTGACTCGTGCGTCGCATGCCGATCCGGCCCGCTACGATTTGCGCGTCGAGGACGGCGTTGAGTACGACAGCAACCCAGCGCGCGCCGAACAGATTTCCGGCCTACCTCCCTCCCCGGCGGCGCCTGGCTCGCTGCTTACGCGGGTGGTGATGTCGGGCGATCTGGCGGTGCCCCTCGGCCATGATGGCAGCAACGTGCTGGTCCTTTCGCCGTCCCTGGGCGGCAAGTGGTTCGTGGCCACCGAGGCGAGAGCCGAAAGCGTGCTGGTGGCGCAGGCCTTGGCCAGCGACACGATGCGGCTGGCGCAACGAGCCCAACTGGTCGTTGCCGCGGTCTATTACGACGTCTATCAGCGGCGGGCCACCGACTTGCCCGACTTCCGCTCGACCGCCCCATCCCTGCGCCTCGACTACGCCATGTGGCCGGCCCTGACCGCGTCGGCCGCGCTCGGCTACCGCTGGTTTACCTATAAGCCCGACGATGCCTTGAGCTTTACCGCCCCCACCGCCCAGCTCCTGGTCCGGCACGTGCTTGCGGGCGGGCTCTGGGATGGCGGCGCCGATTGGGAGTGGAGCGCGGGCGGCAGCCTGGAGGCGCGGGCATTTCACGGCCCTGCCTGCAGCGCGACGAGCTGCGACGACCTGCCCCAGGTGCCGCGCCAGCACGATCGCTTCTGGATACTGCACGCCGAGCTCACGCGCACCAGCAGCTGGCTGTTCGGCTCGGGTGCCGCTCTGCACCTCAACCAATCGAACAGCTATGGTGAATCCTTGCTGCGCGGCCTCGTCCACGTGCGCGCCGTGGTGCCCCTGCCCTGGCAGTGGTCGCTATCTCTGCGCGCCGAGATCGTGGCTACCAGCTACGCGGAGCCCGTCGTCTTCACGCAAACGGTTTCCGGGCTACCGAGCGCGAGCATAGATGACGAAAGTCGCAGCACCCTGCGCGCCGAGCTGGCGCGGCTCTGCCTCGGCCAAGTCGAGATAGGCACGCGCTACGTCTATTACACGAGCGCCCCGACGTCATACACGGTCAAATACCGGCGCCAAACCCTGCTCGTCTACCTCGCGGTGGCCGCCGACTAGCATTTTTATCTTCGTCATTGACTTCCAGGGTGCCAGGGCAAAAGATGGCGGCCCGAGTTGACGTACGAACCTTTGATCGCGACTCGGGTACATGAGCAGGCCATGCGCCTCCACGCTTGGCCCGAAGGAGGCATGGACTAATGGCCGGCGGGACACGTGCTCTCCCCAAACGCACCAAGTTCATCTTCGTGTCCGGCGGAGTGGTCTCATCCCTCGGCAAAGGACTGGCGGCGGCTTCGATCGGATCCTTGCTCGAGGCACGCGGCCTCAAGATCACCATCCAGAAGCTCGACCCATATCTGAACGTCGATCCGGGGACGATGAACCCGACCCAGCACGGCGAGGTATTCGTGACCGACGACGGCGCCGAGACCGATCTGGATCTCGGACATTACGAGCGCTTCCTATCGCAGCGGATGAGTCGCCTCAACAACGCCACCTCCGGACAAATCTACCAGACCGTCATTCAGAAGGAGCGCCGGGGGGAGTACCTGGGCGGGACCGTCCAGGTCATTCCCCACGTCACCGACGAGATCAAGGCCCGCATTCTCGAGTGCGCGGCTGACGTCGACGTGCTCATAGTCGAGATTGGCGGCACCGTGGGCGACATCGAATCCTTGCCCTTCCTCGAAGCAGTGCGGCAGTTGCGCTTCGAGATGGGCCACCAAAATGCCATTTCCGTGCACGTGACCCTGGTCCCCTACCTGGGCGCCGCGGGCGAAATGAAGACCAAGCCGACCCAGCACTCGGTGATGAAGCTGCGCGAGATAGGCATCCAGCCCGACATCCTGCTCTGTCGCTCTAGCAAACCCATCGGTGCCGGCCTCAAGCAGAAGATCGCGCTCTTCACCAACGTGGCGCCCGACGCTGTGTTCTCGGCCGAAGACATCGACTGCATCTACGAGCTACCCGCCAAATTCCACAAGCAGGGCGTCGACGAAAAGATCGCCGAGCTGCTCAACATCTGGTCGCGCGCGCCTGAGCTGACCGGCTGGGAGCAGGTGGTAGACCGCGTGCGCAACCCGGAGGCCGAAGTCGAGATCGCCCTGGTGGGCAAGTACGTCGAGTTGGTCGAGTCGTACAAGAGCCTGAACGAAGCCATCATTCATGGCGGCGTCGCCAACGATTGCCGCATCCATCTGCGCCACGTCGATTCGGAAGAGATCGAGCGTAATGGACCCGGCTGCCTCGATACCGCCGACGGCATCCTGGTCGCGCCCGGCTTCGGCACGCGCGGCAGCGAGGGCAAGATCGAAGCCGCCAGCTACGCCCGCAAGCGGAGCGTGCCCTACTTCGGTATTTGCCTGGGCATGCAGATCGCCACCATCGAGTTTGCGCGCAATGTCGCTGGACTGCGGGGGGCCAACTCGACCGAATTCGAGCCCAATCCTGCCCACCCGGTCATAGATTTCATGCCCGAGCAGCGCAACATCGTCGACAAGGGCGCGACCATGCGCCTGGGGGCCTACCCGTGCATTCTGGCACCCGGCAGCCGGGCCGAGACCGCCTACGGCACCCGAGAGATCTCGGAACGGCACCGCCACCGCTACGAGGTGAACAACGACTACCGCGAACGTCTGGTGGCGGCCGGCCTCGTGGTCTCGGGCGTGTCCCCGGACAACCACCTCGTCGAAATGATCGAGCTGCGCGACCACCCATATTTCGTTGGCTGCCAGTTTCATCCGGAGTTCAAGTCCCGCCCCCAGAGTCCCCACCCCCTCTTTCGCTCCTTCGTCGCCGCTGCGCTGCGCGCACGCCTCGACAAGCGGCGCTCGTTTTCGGCCAGCGCGTCCGCCCATCCCCCCGCCTAGGACGCCGCGGCAAACCGTCGCCGGCGCCGCCCGGTTGTTAGTTAAGCAATCTGCGTACCACGGAAGGCTTTTGCTTTTCGAAGCCGGTACACGGTGCTATCAAAGAGCGAGGGACCAGCCGATGTAGAAGAAACGGTGACGCAATGTCCATGGAGATCAAGCAACATCTGAAGCTCTCGCAGCAGCTTGTCATGACGCCTCAGCTGCAGCAGGCGATCAAGTTGCTGCAGCTGTCACGCGTCGAGCTAGTAGACATGGTGCGTGACGAGTTGCTCGAGAACCCGGTCCTGGAAGACTCCGTCGACGTGTCGCTCGAGCAGCCCAAGACCGCGAGCGAAGGCGCTGGCGGGGAGGCAACCCGCGAGGCGGAGACCCTGCGCATCGGCGAAACCGAGACTCCGGTGGCCCAGGTGTCGAGCGAGAAGACCGAGAGCACCGCCGAGGTCAAGCCCGACACTCGCCCCGACGAGGCGGTGGCCGACTTCGATTGGGAGACCTACCTCGAGAACCAATCCAATGCGGCGCCCATGCCGAGCTTTCGCTCCAACTCTGAGGAGCTGCCCTCGATCGAGGCCACGCTGACCCGCGGGACCTCGCTTTTCGATCACCTCGAGTGGCAGCTCAAGCTAACGCGTGGGTTCAGCAAGGAAGAAGAGGCAGTTGCCTTGCTGATCATCGGCAATCTCACCCCCGACGGCTACCTGGACGTCCCCCTCGAGGACCTGGCCGAGGAGGCCGGCGTGGCCCTGGAATTCGTCGAGAAGGTCTTGGCCAAGGTGCATGAATTCGACCCCCCGGGGGTAGCAGCGCGTAACCTGCAGGAGTGCCTGCTGCTCCAGGCTCGCCACGTTGGTGCCGATGACGATCTCGTGCTGGGCATCATAAACGGGCATCTGCACAACCTGGAGAAGCGCAACTACGCCGCCATCGCCAAGGATCTCAGCCAACCCCTGGAGGAGGTCTACGAGGCTACCAAGGTGGTGCTGGCCTTCGATCCCAAACCCGGGCGCGCCTACACCGATGAGGAATCCAACTACATCACGCCCGACGTGCATATCCAGAAGGTCGGCGACAAGTACTTCGTGGTGGCCAACGACGACGGCCTGCCCAAGCTGAGGATATCCGACTTCTATCGGGTGGCTCTGTCCAAGGGCAGCAAAGCCCGCGAGTACGTGCAAGAGCGCCTGCGCAGCGCCCAGTGGCTCATCCGATCGATTCAGCAGCGCCAGCGCACCATCGTGCGCGTGACCGAGTCCATCCTGCGCTTCCAGCGCGAATTCTTCGAAAAGGGCTCGGCCTACCTCAAACCCCTCATCCTGCGCGACGTGGCCGACGACATTGGCATGCACGAATCCACGGTCTCGCGAGTTACCACCAACAAGTACGTGCACACCCCCCAAGGCATCTTCGAGCTCAAGTACTTTTTCAATTCGGGCATCAGTCGCAGCGACGGCGACGACCTGGCCTCGGAAGCGGTCAAGCTGAAGATCAGGCAGATCATCGCCAGCGAGGATCCGAAGCATCCCCATTCCGACCAACGCATCGTCGAATTGCTGCGCGAGCAGAACATCGAAATCGCCCGCCGCACCGTGGCCAAGTACCGCGAGCAGCTGCACATTCAGCCCAGCAACAAGCGCAGGCAAGTCTTCTGAGCCAACTTACTAATTGTCCCCCGCACGTCATCGTCCCCCGGAGAAACTCTCGATGCAGCTTTCAACCACGTTCCGCCACATGGAAGCTTCCCCCGCCGTCAAGGATTACACCGAAGAGCGGCTGGAAAAGATCAAGAAGTACTTCAGTCGCGATCCCATCGCCGCCCACGGCACCTTCTCGGTCGAGCGCAACCACCACCACACCGCCGAGCTGTCGCTCACCCTGCCCAACGGGATCGTGCTACAGGCCCGCGAGACCACGGAAGACATGTATTCATCGGTCGACCTGGCCATGGCCCGCATCGAGCGTCAGGTGCGCAAGTGGAAAGAGAAGATCCGCACCCACAAGCCGCACGGTGGCCCCAACCTGCAGGTCCGCCAGACCGTGATGGCCGCGGAAAACCTCGAGCCCCAACCCGGGGCCCCCGCCGATGCCCAGCTCCCCGACCAGGTACCCGTCATTCGCGACGCCACCCTCGAGGTGCGCACCCTGCAACTGCGGGACGCGGCCATGCAGCTCAACCTCATCGAGAGGGACGTGTTGGTCTTCATCGACAGCGACAAGCACACCTTGTCGGTCATCTACCGCCGCAAAGACGGCAGCTACGGCCTCATCGAGACCGGCCTGCACGCTCCCGACGCCTGATCCACGCCCATGCGAGGCTGAGGCCATGAAGGTAGTAGATTTTCTCGCGCCCGACTCGATCATACCCTCCCTGTCGGGCAGCAACAAAGGCGAGGTGCTGGCTGAGCTGGCCGCGTTCATGGCCGGGCATCATTCCGGCATCGACGCCCAGGTCCTGCGCCACGTGCTCGAAGAACGGGAACAGCTGGCGACCACCGCCATCGGAGATGGCATCGCCATTCCCCATGGCAAGCTCGATACCGTCGATCGACTGGTCGGGATTCTGGGCCGCTCGCCGGCCGGCCTCGACTGCCAGTCGATCGACGGCAAGCCCACCCACCTCCTCTTCATGCTGGTGGCGCCCACCAATTCCGCCGGCGTCCACCTCAAGGCGCTCGCTCGCTTGTCCAAGCTTTTTCGTGACGCGGGGTTCAGACAAAAGCTACTCGACGCCGACGACGGCGCTACCATGTACCGAACGATTGCCGAAGAGGACGCCAAGTATTGAGTGAAACCCCAGGTCTGGGCGCCATCCTGACGGTGCGCTCGCTCTTGAGCGAGGCCGCTGGGTTGCGCCTTGTCCTGCTGGCCGGGGAATCTGGCCTCGGCCGCAAGGTGACCTTTCACCGCGTGCAGAAGCCAGGCCTGGCCCTGGCCGGTTTCGTCCGGCAGGTCCAGCCCGAGCGGGTTCAGATCCTGGGGGCGACCGAGCTAGCCTACCTGGCCAGCCTGCCGGTGCAAGAGGCACGTCACGGCATCGAGACCTTCATGGCGCTGGAGCCGGCGTGCATCGTGGTGACCAAAGCGCTCGATGTTCCCGCCGAGCTCTTCGAATCGGCGGATCGCCTCGGCGTGCCTCTCTTACGCACGCCGCTGCGCTCGTCGGTGGCCATCCAGTCCATTCAAAGCTACATCGAGCGCGAGCTGGCCCCCACCACCAGCATCCACGGCGTGCTCATGGACGTGCTCGGCGTGGGCATTCTGCTGATGGGCAAGAGCGGAATCGGCAAGTCCGAGGCCGCCCTGGAGTTGGTCATGCGCGGCCATCGCATGGTCGCCGATGATCTGGTCGAAGTGCGCCGGAGCGCGCATGACCTCTTGGTGGGCTGGTCGGCCGAGCTCATCAAGCACCACATGGAAGTGCGTGGCGTCGGCATCATCAACATCAAGGACATGTTCGGCGTCGCATCGGTCCGCGATGAGAAACGCATCGAGCTGGTGATGGAGCTTCTGCGCTGGGAGGAATCCGAGGCAGCCGACCGCATCGGTCTCGACGACCAGGTCCATTCCATCCTCGACGTTCCCGTCCCCTTGCTGCGTATTCCGGTCAGCCCAGGGCGAAACGTCAGCTCGCTGGTCGAAGTCGCGGCCCGCAACCGCTTGTTGCAGGTACGCGGGCACCACGCTGCGCGCGAGTTTCAGGAAAGGCTCGATCAAGCCCTGGCGGATGCCCGCCAGCGCCGTTTTCGCGGCGATGTGGAGTAACGCGTGAAGCTGGTCGTCATCACTGGCGTATCGGGAGCGGGCAAGACCACGGTCAAGAGCGCCCTCGAGGATCTGGGCTTTTACTGCGTCGACAACTTGCCCATCGCGCTCTTGCCCAAGTTCATCGAGCTTCTCGCCGGACGCGAGGAGGTAACGCGGGCCGGACTGGTGGTCGATGCCCGCAGTGGCGACTTCCTGACCGACACATCGCGCGTGCTCTCCGACCTGCGCTCGGCCGGCCATTCCATCGACGTGCTCTTCCTGGAGGCGCCCGACGAGATCCTGCTGCGCCGATTCTCGGAGACGCGGCGGCGCCATCCCTTGCATGGCAAGGACATCCGCGCGGATATCGAGTCCGAGCGTGCCCGTCTAGTCGCCTTACGCAGCGAGGCCACCACCGTCATCGACACTGGCGATTTGAACGTGCACGGACTGCGCGCCATCGTGCTCGGCCGCTATGGTCGGGCGGAGGGCAACCTGGCGGTCACGGTGATGTCGTTCGGCTTCAAGTATGGGCTGCCCACCGAGGCCGACATAGTGCTCGACGTCCGCTTCTTGCCCAACCCCTTCTTCGTCAGCGCGCTATCGGCGCTATCGGGTGAGACCGAGGCCGTCCGCAACTATGTGATGGAGAGCCAGGAGACCAGGCTCTTTCTCGAGAAGGCGGAAGAGCTGCTCACCCTTTGCGTGGCCGCCTTCGAACGCGAGGGCAAGACCTACGCCACCATCGCGCTCGGCTGCACCGGAGGGCGTCACCGCTCGGTGGTCATCGCCAATGAGCTGGCCCGCCGCCTGGGCGCCTTCCAGGTCGAGGTCAAGCACAGAGACATCGCGCGCGGCCGGCTCTGAGGGCTCGCCCGGTATGAGTCCCCATGCGGGCCCCATGCCGGGCATGGCCCCAAGCGGGAAATGACAGCCGTGCCGCCGAGAAGGCTCGCTATCTCGGACGAAAGTTGTAAGCTACGCCCTCTCCATCCTCAGTCCAGCCGGAGTACCATGCCTTCCCCAGGGAACAGAACCATTGAACCGATGGTGGGTGTCGTGGTGGTGTCCCACGAGCAAGTGGCCTTCGCGTTGATCGAGGCCGCTCGGCGCGTTGTGGGCACCATTCCCAACATCGCCGCCGCCTGCGTGTCAGCGGGCGAGGACAGCGCCTCCATCATGCACAAGGTCGCCCAGGCCTGCGGGCAAGTCGACGATGGTGCGGGCGTCGTCTTGTTGGTGGATGTCTACGGCTCTACCCCGTTCAATGTTTCCATGACCATGGCCGACGGAACGCGCGCGGCCGAGGTCGTCTGTGGCGTCAATCTCCCCATGCTGCTCAAGCTCGCTACCCTCGATCGGTGCAAGCTCGCCCCGGCGGCGCTGGCTAGCGAGCTGCAAGATTGTGGCCGCCGTTCGATTCGTATCGGCTCGGAGCTTACCGGCAAAGTGAGCGTCGGAGGCAAATTCTGACGTGGTGACAGCCGCTTCGGGCATCGCGCGCCAAGAGAAGAGAATACGCAATCGCGCCGGCATGCATGCGAGAGCGGCGGTCAAGTTCGTCCAGCTCGCGGCCCACTTCAAGTCGGAGATTCGGGTTATCAAGGACGGGGCCAGCGTCAACGGCAAGAGCATCATGGGACTTCTGACTCTGGTGGCGGCCCTGGGCTTCAGTATCGTGATAGAGGCGGAAGGACCCGATGCCGAAGCCGCGGTTACGGCCTTGGGCGAGCTGGTCGACAACGGTTTCGGTGAGGGCATCGCCGAATGATTCGTTTGGCGGGCGTGGGAGCCTCCCCCGGCATCGCCATGGGCGTGGCCCATTTCCTGGGCGGGCGGGTGGAGGTGCAAGAACGGCGCATCTTCGCCGAAGAGGTGGACCAGGAGCTGCGGCGTTTCGCCGATGCGCTAGCGCGCAGCGACGCCCAACTCCGGCGTATCCAGCAGCAGATCGCCGAACAGGTGGGCGATGGCCAGGAGTACCGCATCCTGGAGGCGCACCGGATGATGCTCGCCGATGTGCACCTGGTGGAGGAGACCAACAAGATCATCCGCACCGACCAAGTTTCGGCCGAGTGGGCCCTGCGCCGGGCGCTCGATCAGATCCAGCTGGTCTTTTCCAGCATAGAGGATCCGTATTTCCGCGAACGGCGCAGCGACATCGATATGATCGGCGAGCGCATACTGCGCAACCTCATGGGCATGACCCCACCCGGGCACGAGGGCATCCCGAAAGGCGCGGTGGTCTTCTCCCACGATCTCTCCCCGGCCGATGTCACCCAGCTCGGTCGCGCTGGCGTCAGCGGCTTCTTCACTGAAGGCGGCGGCAAGACCTCGCACGCGGCCTTGGTGGCACGTGCCCTCGGGTTGCCCATGGTGGCAGGGGTGCAGGACTTCATCAAGCACATCCGCACCGGCATGACCGTCATCGTGGACGGCGGCCGGGGCGAGGTCATCCTCGAGCCCGACTTCGATGTGCAGGAACGGTTCGCCGATTGGGCCGCGCGCGACCTGGTGCAGGCCGAGCGCTTCGCCAAGGCGCGCGAGGCGCCCGCCGTCACCCTCGACAACCTGCGCGTGCAGCTGGCCGCCAACGTCGAGCTCCTGGAAGAGATTCGCGTCTCGGTCGAGCTGGGCGCGGACGCCGTCGGTCTCTTCCGCACCGAGTTCCTCTACCTCGAACGCTCCACCCTGCCCACCGAGGAGGAACAGTATCAACATGCCGTGTCGGCCCTGCGCGCGATGGAGG
>CAWKJE010000009.1:0-116011 GCA_963849735.1 uncultured delta proteobacterium | reverse complement strand
CGCGAAAAGTGGGATCGTTGCCCTCAGCTGGATCGAGCTTGGGATAGAGGCCATTCCAGAACTTCTCCACCAAGCCACGCACGAGCGCCAGACTTTGGGCGAAGCCCAGCCAAGCCTCAGTGTAGAGCAGGGCACGCGCCAGCTTGGCAGCGACGCGCAGGTCCTTGGTCTTGCCCAGGAGGGCCAGCGCCCGATCCCCGACCTCCTTCCAATCCGGCTCCTGCGCGGGAACGATGGTGTTGCCCATCTGGCGCTCGGGCTTGCTCTCCGACAAGCGTTCGAGCTCGAGGAAGGCAAGATCGTACTCGAGATCAGCACCACACGGGGCCTCCGCGGATACTGGCTGCAACACTGACTCGAGATCGATGGCCATGATTAGGGGAAATGGCTAGTGAAACGACGTGGCAATTAACCGTCGCTCGGGCAAATATGTCAAGCAATTTCGCGGTGACAGCACTGACGACGGGGCTCGCAGCAGCGATGGCGACGGGAGAGATTTCAATCAATGGTGCTGGGTGCCCCGGGACCGCGCACGGCCAACCTAGGAGTCGGTTTCGTCTGCGGCATTATCGCCGCAAGCCAGGCTGGCATAGCCGGTGGCGAACTCTTCGCCGAAGATCTCCGCATGCAGGGCAGCGTCGTCTCCGAGCAGGCTGCTGAACATTTCCAGGTAGCTCGTCCACTTGGCCTTGGCCTTGCCCCCCGACCATAGCCCCGCCGCCTTCAGGTCGAGCCTGGCCGGGTCGAGCTTGGCCAAGAGCCCGTGCAGACTCTGGGCGATACCCTCTATGAGAGCCAGGTCGTGGATGCCCATGTCGGCAAAGATGGCATTGAGGTCGCGGCCGCAGGCTTCGGGGTCGACGGCGGGATCGAGCAGATAATCGACGATCTCTTGACTGGTGCGGGCGCGATGCAAGGCCGTGGTGCCGCGCAAGGGCCGAACGCCCACCTCGGCTCCGAACTGCTCATAGCCTTTCTTGAGCCCGACGAAGGCGTTGCTGAAGGCGGCGATGATGCGCAGACAGCGTAGCAGTCGCTCCTGGGTCTCGAGGTCCGCTGGCGCAGGCGGCGAGGTCGCAGCAGCGGACGGGCTCGCGGTGTGGGCTGGGCTGGTGGGCGCAGGCGAGCCAGCCTTCTGGTTCGCGGGAGCTGGCGAGAGCCGGGCAGAGGGCGACGAGGGCACAGGCGCGAGCGCGGCCGAAGACGGGGAGCGGGCCGAGGGAGAAGCCGCGAGTGGTGCCGAGGCGGTTGACGGGTGACGGCCACCCGCGGAGATGATGCGCGAACGGCCGACTTGGGGCGCGAGGGGCGGTGAAGGCCCGCCCTTGACGGGCGAGGCAATCTGCGTCTTCGCTACCGCTGATGCGGGAATGGCCTGGCCTTGCCCGCTGTGGCCTGACGCGCCGACGATAAGGGGAGAGGGGGCGGAGCGGCGATCGAGGGCAAGGGTGGCTCCCGCGCGAGTGACGATGGTCAGCTCGAACACCGAGATGGTCAGACGGATTGGCTCGCGAATCGGAGTTGCGATGCTCTTCGGTAGGCGAGCTCCCCCGAGCAGGGTGCCGTTGGTCGAGCCCAGGTCGGAGTAGTAGGCCGCTCTTTGGTCGAAGCGTACGATGCCGTGCCAGCCCGACACGCAGTCCTCGTCCAGCACTATGTTGTTGATGGGATTGCGCCCTATGCGGACGGGCGATTCGTCAAATTCGTACTGCTGCTCGGTGCTCGAGCGAGTATCACGGACGGTAACCTGTATGAGCATGAGTGCCTTCCTCCGTATTCGCGCTACCCTACGAACACTCGCGCGTTGCGAAACAGACGCATCCAAGGCGAGTATTCGCCTTCTCCGGGAGGACGCCAGGAAAGCTGTACTCTGCGGAACACGCGTTCGGGATGGGGCATGATGATGGTGACCCTGCCGTCGAGAGTCGTGAGCGCGGCGATTCCTTCGGGCGAGCCGTTGGGATTCTCCGGGTAGTGTAGGGTGGGGCGCCCATCGTGGTCGACGAAACGGACCGCGACCTGGCCCGCGGACAAGAGCTCGGCGCACTGGCTCGGCGCCAATTCGGCCCGGCCTTCACCATGGGCCACCGCAATGGGCATGAGCGACCCGGCCATCCCGAGCAAGAGCACGGAGGGGCTCTCGTCGATGCGGACCAGGGCCAGACGGGCCTCGAACTGCTCGCTGCGGTTGCGCACGAAGCGCGGCCAGCTTTCGGCGCCGGGGATGATCTCCTTCAGGTTAGAAACCATCTGGCAGCCGTTGCAAACACCCAAGGTGAAGGTGTCGGGTCGGGTGAAGAAGCGCTCGAACTCGCCGCGGGCCCGGGCGCTATAGAGTATCGACTTGGCCCAGCCCTCGCCCGCCCCGAGGACGTCCCCGTAGGAGAATCCACCGCACGCCGCCAGGCCGCAGAAAGAGGCAAGGCCGACCTCGCCGGCCAAGATATCGCTCATGTGAACGTCCACGGCCTCGAAGCCGGCCATGGTAAACGCCGCGGCCATCTCGACCTGTCCGTTCACACCTTGCTCGCGCAAGATGGCCACGCGCGGGCGGGCGGCGCGCAGGATGAATGGCGCGGTCACGTCGTCTTGTGGATCGAAGCTGGGCTCCAAGCGCAAGCCTGGGCTGTGCGCACGACAGCGACTCTCGTGTTCCTCGGCGGCACAGGAGGGGTCGTCGCGCAGGGTTTGCATGGCCAGGGTGGTCTCTGACCACAGGCTGCGCAGTACGCTGCGCTTGTCTCGGAAAAGCTCCCGCCCGTCCTTGCGGATGGTGATCTCGTCGGCGGTCCTGACCCGACCGCAGGGCAGTAGACAATGACCCAGGCCGTGACGTTCCAGGACATTGGCCACTTTGTCCCGATCGGCACTGCGCACTTGGAGCACGGCACCCAGCTCTTCGCTGAAGAGCTGGGCGAGTGGATCGCTGCCGCCGGCTGCAAGCTCTATGTCCAGACCAAGGTTGCCGGCAAACGCCATCTCGAGCAGGGTGACGAAGAGGCCCCCATCGGAACGGTCGTGATAGGCCAGGACTACCCCAGCGGCGACTAGCTCGCGCATTGCGGCGAAAAATCCACTGAGCAACGCTGGCCGATCGAGATCGGGCGGCACGTCGCCCAGCTGGCCGAAGACTTGGGCTAGCGCCGAGCCTCCGAGTCGGTTCTGGCCGGCGCCCAAGTCGATGAGCAAGAGCTCGCTCGCCTGCGTGTCACGGCGTAGCTCGGGCGTTAGCGCCAGGCGCACGTCGCTAACCGGAGCAAAGGCGCTTACGATGAGGGAGAGCGGCGCACTCATCCGCCTCTCGCTTTCGCCGTCGCGCCACACCGTCGTCATCGACATGGAATCCTTGCCTACCGGAATGGCGATGCCCAAGGCGGGCGCCAGCTCCTCGCCCACGGCCTTGACCGCGTCGAAGAGGCGTGCATCCTCGCCGGGATGGCCGGCCGCGGCCATCCAGTTGGCGGACAGCTTGACCTGGCCCAGGTCGGCGATGACCGCGGAGGCTATGTTGGTGATCGCTTCCCCGACCGCCAATCGGGCGGAGGCAGCGGCATCGAGCAGAGCGACAGGAGCGCGTTCGCCCATAGCCATCGCCTCGCCAGTCAGCGCATCACAGCTGGTCGCGGTTATGGCCGCATCGGCCACGGGAACCTGCCACGGCCCCACCATCTGGTCGCGGCAGACCAGCCCGGAGACCGTTCGGTCACCAATGGTTATGAGGAAGGTCTTGTCCGCCACCGCGGGCAGGCGCAAGACCCGCGCGACGGCTTCGCCGATGGCGATGCCCTGGGTGGAAAAGGGCACGGGCGGCACGGCGACGCGCCGTACGTCGCGGACCATCTTGGGTGGCTTGCCCAAGAGCATCCCCAGCGGCATGTCGATGGGCCGATTGGCGAAGGCGGAGTCGGTCACCACCAGGTTGCCATCAACGGTTGCCGTCCCCAGCACGGCGAACGGACAGCGTTCGCGGCGACAAAGCTGCGCGAGCTCGGCGAGACGGTCAGGGGCTACCCCTAGCACGTAGCGCTCCTGTGCTTCATTACACCACAGCTCGAGCGGCGACATGCCGGGCTCGTCGCTTGGAATGGCGCGCAACTCGAAGCGGGCGCCGCGGCCGCTGCCGTGCACCAGCTCGGGTAGAGCGTTGGCCAGGCCCCCCGCGCCGACGTCGTGGATGGACAGGATGGGATTGGCCTCTCCCATGGCGGTGCAGCGGTCGATAACCTCCTGGCAGCGCCGCTGCATCTCCGCGTTGCCGCGCTGGACGGAAGCAAAGTCCAGGTCCCGATCGGAAGAGCCCGAGGCCATGGACGAAGCGGCGCCGCCTCCCAGACCGATTAGCATGGCCGGACCACCCAGCACCACGATGGCGGCCCCGGCGGGCAGATCGGCCTTCTTGACCAGGGGCAGGCGGATGTTGCCCAAGCCTCCGGCAATCATGATGGGCTTGTGGTACCCGCGTAACTCGGTGCCGTCGGGCCCGGGTACCGCCATGGCGAAGGTACGGAAGTAGCCCGCGAGGTTGGGGCGACCGAACTCGTTGTTGAAGGCGGCACCGCCCAGCGGTCCCTCGAGCATTATGTCTAGCGCTGATGCCATGTGAGCGGGCCGGCCGAAATCCTGCTCCCAGGGCCGGATCGCACCGGGCAAGTGGAGATTGGATACGCTGAATCCGGTAAGGCCAGCTTTGGGTTTGGCACCCCGTCCCGTGGCGCCCTCGTCGCGGATCTCGCCGCCCGATCCGGTCGCGGCGCCAGGGTGGGGCGAGATCGCGGTCGGGTGGTTGTGGGTCTCCACCTTCATCAGTATTCCCGCCGGCTCGCGCTGGAAGGCGTAGACGCGCGACTGATGATGCGGAGCAAAGAAGCTAGTGCCCGGGCCGGCGATGACGGCGGCGTTGTCGCTGTAGGCCGAGAGCACACCGACCGGGCTCGCCGCGGTGCTGCAGCGGATCATCTCGAACAAGGTCTTGGGCTGTCTTTGTCCGTCGACGATGAAGTCGGCGTTGAAGATCTTGTGGCGACAGTGCTCGCTGTTGGCCTGGGCGAACATCATGAGCTCGACGTCGGTAGGATTGCGACCTAGCGCGCGGAAGCTCTCCACCAGGTAGTCGATTTCGTCAGCCGCCAAGGCCAAGCCCAGCGCTACGTTCGCCCTGACGATTGCCGCGTCGCCGCCGCTCATGACGTCCACGGTGAGGAGCGGCCTGGGCATGGCGTGTCGAAAGAGCGCTTCCGCCTGCGCTTCGCTTGCCAGCACCGATTCCGTCATCCGGTCGGCAACCGCCTCGTGCAGAGCGGGTTCGCAAGCGATGGGACCGGTCACCCTGTACCAGAGGCCCCGTTCGATGCGCCTCACCTTGGTCAAACCGCAATTGTGAGCTACGTTGGTGGCCTTTGACGACCACGGCGAGATGGTTCCGAGGCGCGGCACGACCAACAACTGCCCATGCTCTGGCTCCGGCGGGCGAAGCCCGCCTTCGCCTACGCGGGGGCCGTATTCCAGCAGGCGGTCGAGCAGGCGGCTTTCGCTATCGGGTAGGGCTGACTCGGCATCCACGATGTGGAGGAATTGGGTGGCCAGCTTGGTCACCCCGGGATTGTGCTCCTGGATCTTGCGCAGGAGCTTAGCGAGACGCGCAGGCGTTAGTGCCGGGGCTCCGCGGAGGAAGAGGATGGGCATGTGAAGGTGCAAGAAGAGTTGCGCTTCCCGTGTGGGATTGCAACTACAAGCACCTGCCTTGAACGGGCGCCGAGGTTGGGGAACGCTTGCCAGCCAGGGCCAAGAAGGGATAGGTATTGAGGCCCGTGGACAAGAACGATCTTTCTTGGTATCGAGCCCGAAGGGAGTGGGGCCTGGCACTCCTTCCCACTCTGATAGCGCCCGCCCTGATCGCGGGCTGCATCATGCCCGGCCAGACCCCCGCCGTCGGTGACGCCGCCCAGATACTGGGCTCGTGCGGACCGGACGGGCTCATCGACGATTTCGAGGACGACAACAACCAGAGCAAGGTGGTTGATGGGCGCGGCGGCTATTGGTACACCTTCGCCGACGAGGCGGGCACCCAGGTCGAGCCGGAGGCCGGGGGGCCCTTCGCCCCATCCCCAGGGGGAGCGAACGGTTCGAAGTATGCGGGTCACATCTCGGGCCGCGTCGGGGTCGGCCAGGTGGTCTTTGGAGCGCTGGGAGTCAATCTGACCGATCCCAAAGGGCCCTATGACGCGTCGAAGTACAAGGGAATCGCCTTCTGGGCCAAGAAGGCGCCGGGGAGCTTCGGCCAGGTTCGCTTCAAGGTGCCCGACGTCAGCACCGACAAGGAAGGGGGCCTCTGTACCGAGTGCTTCAACGACTTCGGCGCTGACCTCACGCTTACCGAATCGTGGCAGCACTTCGTCTTCCCCTTCCGCAAATTACGGCAGATGCCCGACTGGGGCACGCCGCGACCCCACATGATCAAGCCGGCCAAGCTCTACGGCCTGCAGTGGCAGGTCAACAAAGCCGGGGCCAACTTCGACTTCTGGGTTGATGACGTGGAATTTATCGGATGCGAGTAGTCAAGGTTGCCCTTGCCGGGCTGGCGACGATGTTGTGGGTTGGCGCCTGCATCCCGACCATGGAGGAGCAGGAGGCCAGAACTGCGTCGGCGCCGGCCGGCCGCAAACCGACCACCGCCGCTGCCGGTCACCGCAAGCGGGCTGTCCAGGCAGGCGAAGTCCCGGTGGCCGAATTCCCGAAGCCCGAGCCTTTGCCCTACGCGGCCTATACGGAAAAGACCGGCAACGAGTACGCCGACCGCTTTATAGCCATGTGGAATGATATCCACGCACCCAAGAACGGCTACTTCAGCCCGGAGGGGGTGCCATACCATGCCGTCGAGACCATGATGGTGGAGGCACCCGACTACGGCCACGAAACCACCTCGGAAGCCTACAGCTATTGGATGTGGCTGGAAGCGGCCTATGGCAAGCTCACCCGCGACTGGAAGCCACTGGCCAAGGCCTGGGAGAGCACGGAAGCGTACCTGATACCGACGCCCGATGACCAGCCCACCGCGGGCTCCTACGCCGACAGTCACCCGGCGGTGTACGCCGGGGAGCAGGACTTGCCCAGCGACTACCCGGCCCCCCTGGACCCGAGCGCCCAGACCGGCATCGACCCGCTAGCCAAGGAGTTGAAGGAAACCTATCACAGCCCGTTCATTTACGGCATGCATTGGATTCTCGACGTCGACAACTGGTATGGTTTTGGGAGGCGCGGCGATCGGGTTTCTCGTCCAGCCTACATCAACACCTTTCAACGCGGCGAACAGGAATCGGTCTGGGAGGCGATACCCCAGCCTTGCTGGGATGACATGCAATGGGGCGGCGAGAACGGCTTCCTCGATCTTTTCGTAAAACAGAGCGGCTCCTACGCCAAGCAGTGGAAATATACCACCGCTCCCGATGCGGATGCGCGCGCGGTGCAGGCCATGTACTGGGCCAAGGTGTGGGCGGACGAGCAAGGCCAGTCCGGGGCGGTGGAGCCGTTGGTCAAGAAAGCCGCCAAGATGGGCGACTATCTCCGCTATGCCCTCTTCGACAAGTACTTCAAGACCATGGGCTGCGACAGCCCGCATTGTCCGGCGGGCGAGGGACGCGACAGCGCGCATTATCTCCTGGCCTGGTACTATGCTTGGGGCGGCTCGACCGGCAAGACCGTTGGCTGGTCGTGGCGCATCGGCTCCAGCACGGCGCACAGTGGGTATCAGAATCCGTTTGCCGCGTGGGTGTTGTCGGCGGACAAGGCATTCAGGCCGGAGTCGAAGCTGGGGGCCAGCGACTGGGGCAGAAGTCTCGATCGCCAGGTCGAGTTCTACCGCTGGCTGCAATCGGCCGAAGGGGGCATTGCCGGGGGAGCCACCAATAGCTATCGCGGACGCTACGAAAGGCTGCCGGCCAAGCTGACGACCTTTTACAAGCTGGGCTACGTCGAAGCTCCGGTCTACGTCGACCCGCCCAGCAACGTTTGGTTCGGATTCCAAGCCTGGACCATGGATCGACTGGCGCAACTTTACTACGTGACGGGCAACGAGCACGCCAAGGTCGTCCTCGACCGGTGGGTACGGTGGGTCCTGGCCAACGTGCGCCTGGGCAAGGATGGTGGCTTCCAGATACCGTCCGACCTTGCCTGGTCGGGCCAGCCCCAGCTCACCTGGGATGACAAAACCCAGAATTGGAACCGACGCGACCCAGCCTACAACAAGACCCTGCACGTGAAAGTGAAGAGCTACGGGACCGACGTGGGCGTGGCGGGAGCCCTGGCGCGCACGCTGCTCTTCTACGCAGCGAAGGCGCAAGATCCACAGGCCGCCCGCACTGCCAAGGAGCTGCTCGACCGCATGTGGAAGAAATTCCGGGATGACAAGGGCGTCGCCACCCGGGAAGCGCGCGTCGACTACAAGCGCTTCGGCGACAAGATCTACGTGCCGGCGGGCTGGGTGGGGAAGATGCCGAACGATGACGCCATCGATACCAACTCGACCTTCGCCAGCATTCGCACCCGGTACGCCAAGGATGCCGACTGGCCCAAGGTCGATGCCTACCTGCACGGCGGTCAGCCGCCGAGCTTCACCTACCATCGTTTTTGGGCGCAGACCGACATCGCGCTCGCCAATGCCACTTTCGCCACTTTATTCCCCAAGGGCATCCCCGGGCCGGCCGGCGAGGCGAAGCGGGTCAAAGGGACAAGATCTCGCTCGCGCAAAAAGTAGCGACGAGCCGTCGAATGTGCCACCCGACGGCGGGAAGGGCGAGATTTGCTCACGCTTTTGTGGTATCGATGGGCGTTCTTAGGCTCAAGTTGGAGAGAACCTCTATGATCCGTACCGCATTGCTCGCTACCATCTGTCTGTCGCTTTTCGCGCGTCCCTTGCGCGCCGAGGAGCTCAAGCTGGCCACCGTCGACCTCCGCCGCGCTCTTGGGGAGACCGAGGAAGGCCGCAAGGCCCGTGCGACCCTGAAGAAGGACTTCGACAAGAAGCAAAAGGAGCTCGACGAGCAGCAGGAAGACGTCAAGAAGGCGATCGAGGATCTGAACAAGAAGCGCACCCTGCTGCCGGCGGATACGGTTCGCCAGAAGGAGGCCGAGTTGCAGGAGCGGGTCAACAAGGTTCAGCAGACCTACATGCGCCACCAGCAGGACCTCGCGGCCAAGGAGGAAGAGGCGACCAAGCCCATCGTTGAGCGCCTGCAGCGGATCATCGCCAAGATTGCCACCAGCGAGAACCTCACCATGGTCTTCGATCAGAACATGGGCGTGGTCTATGCCAAGCCGCACCTCGATCTGACGAACGAGGTAATTCGTCGCTTCAATGCCGGCGAGGAGAAGGGCACGGGTGGGGCAGCCGCGACGACCAAGAAGTCTGCCGCGGATTCCGGCAGCAAGAAGTAGCCCGGTTTTGCTGGCGCCGCCCATGGCTACCGTGGCTACCATGGATATCGCGGCCATCCGGGCCATCCTTCCCCATCGCTATCCATTTCTGCTGGTCGATTGCGTGGACCACGTTGCCACGGATAAGATTATCGCGCGCAAAATGGTCAGCGTGAACGAGCCCTTTTTCGCTGGCCACTTTCCCGCCCGTCCCGTGATGCCAGGAGTACTGGTGGTCGAGGCCCTGGCGCAAGCGGGTGCTCTCCTAGTGGCGCCTCAGGTTGGCTTCGATCCTTCCCGCCAGGCCATCTTTCTCATGGCCATCGACAAGGTCAAGTTCCGCAAACCCGTGGTGCCGGGCGATGCCCTGATCCTGGAAGTCATGCCCTTGCGCAGAGGCGGCTCGTTCTGGCGGATGCGCGGCGAGGCCAAGGTGGGCGGTGTCATAGTGGCCGAGGCCGAGTTCCTGGCGGGCATAAGGGCGTTGGCCGAGGCATAAGCGGTGCCTTTCGGCCGGCGCTGGCGGGCGGGGACGGCGGGGATTCTCGTCTTGCTGCTGGGGCTATTGCCTCCGGGGTGCCGCCGGGTCCGCTTGGCGAGAGGCCAGGCGGCCGCGGTGGTGGTGGTTGCTCCCGCGGGTCCGGCTCCGGGTCCGGGCGTGGTAATCCGGGAGCGCGAGCCCAATGACAACCCGGACGAGGCGCAGACCCTGGCCTTCCTTGGGTCATCGATCGAAGTCGAAGGGTCGCTGCCAATAGCGGCGGACGGCAAGGGCGGAGACGTCGACTTCTTCAAGCTGCAAGTTCCGATAGCCGCTTTGGACCCGTCCGAGATGCGCGATGCGTCTGCGTCTGCGGCTGCCGCGTCATCGCGGTCGACGCGCGACTCGTCGCCGCCGCCCGGCGGACCTACGCGCGGGGCGGCAGCGCGCGATTGGTCGCCGCGTGATTCGTCGCCCCCCGATTCGTCGCCGCCCGAAGAGCAAGATCCGCGGCGGATGGCCCGCCGGCTGAATCTGACGGTCGCACCCGGCGCGGGGGACCGGGTTAGCCTTGAGCTTTGGGATGAGGGGAAAAGGGTGCTAGAGAGCGTGACTTCCGCCCGCGGCGAGGCGGTCGGAATGCCCAATATGGCTGTCCAACCTGGAGGCTATTATTACCTTTGCGTAAGGGCCGCGAAGGGCAGGGCGGCGCGGCCAGAGGCCCCCGCCGTGACGTCCTCCCCCAGGCACGGTTACAGGCTGTCTGTGGAATTCGGCGATTTCGAGGTGGCGGACGAGCGGGAGCCTGATGATACCCTGGCGACGGCTCAGAACGTGGCCATGACGGGCATGGCCGAGCTGGCCGGCTATCACGGTTGGGTGCACGACGAAGACTTCTACCGCCTGGCCGCCCCCGAGGTCTTGTCGGGACTGGAGGTCGAGCTCGATGCTGTGGCGGGAGTTACCGCCTCGCTACAGGTCATCTCGGGCCGCGGGGCGCGACTGGCCGCGGTGCGGGGGCGGAAGGGCGGGCGGCTAGCCTTGCACAATGTCAGCATCGCTCCCGCGCCAGCAGAGGGCGAGGACCGCTTCTTCTATGTCATGGTCAGAAGCGAGTCGGGAGACAATCGCAGCCAGCGCTACGTCTTGCACCTTGCTCTCGGCGCGCTAGCTCAGGACGCGGCACCAGCCCAACCCGCGCCCTGAGCTGCTGCCTGCGTACGCCAGCGGGCAGTAGGTGGCTTCCGACCGGCCTCAGACATCTAAACCCCGATGAGGAAGTGGCCGATGAGTCAGGCAGCACGGTGTTCTTGGCCAGGCGTCCGAGCGCCCGGCAGAAAAGACCAAGACATGGCGGGCAGAAGAGATCAGGTCACTCCTTCTCCGGCGACGCGGACTCCGGCGATGCGGAAAACTTTGCAACCCAGCGCCGTCGATGTGCGACAGATATGTCGCGAACGCTGGCCGATCCTGCCCGATCAGCCACAGGCCATGCGCGGCAAAGCCGGGGCAATCCCCCCGGTGTCGTGGCGGCCCGCCGGTCTTGACTGTCGGGCGGCAATGTTGCAAGCCATAAGGGTAGGCAGGCCAGCACCCATGCTCGAGCCCTGGATCATCGACGAGATACTCCGCCGCGAGGAGGAACGCAGGCGAGAGGACTTGCCGCGCCTGGAGATCCCCCTGCCTCCCGCGAGCAGCGAGCACGGTGAGCGAGGGGATCTGGGCGAGCCGGAGACGGAGCGCGGAGTCGCCATAATCGGAATTTAGGACGCGGCTGGGTGCGCTAGCTAGAGCGTGTCGGGAAATTCGGCAAGCAAAACGGGAGGTCCGGCCGCCAAAGGCTGTCCGGCGTGACCAACTTGCCAACTTCACCCCGTAGGGGCTCGTGGTCCCCTTGCTTCGCCTCATACCGCCAGGGCAATCCCCTTCTTTCCGGCAACTCCCCGAGACAGCTTGGTGAGATTCAGTCCAAGCACGGCCCGTTGGCCACACAGGCCCATCATTGCAGCTGAGCGTGCCGCTGGTCGGTTGAATCCATACTTCAGGCACTTGATCGTGCCTATCGAGCCTTCCACCATCGCCCGCTCTCTCACGAGGCGATCTTTCGCCTTGCCATCCACTTCCCACGGCGTGCGGCCACGCGGTGCCAATCCAATATCGCGGACGCCAAGCTCGCGGAGTCGTTCCACGTTCTCCGTGCTGTACCCGCCCCGGTCGTAGGCGTAGGCACCAGGCGCCTTCCCGAACAGAGCTATGAGATCTTCGACCGCACGTACCGCATAGTGGGAATCCGTGAGATCGGTTTTTGTTCCGGCCATGGTCGCAAGTACGAAGCCACCGCGCAGGCGTGTGACTCCCCACGACAGACCGAACTCGACCGTCTTGCCCACCTTGCCCCGCACGATCGAGTAGACCTCGGGAATGTGCAAGTTGATGATCTTGCCGGCCGCGACAAAGCCGGTGCGCAACCAGTGTCGGATCTGCGGAATCAGCTTCTCCATCGTCGCATGTAGCTCGACCAATTTGCGCTGTGCGGCCACGGCATGACCGCGAAGCTTCTGCCTCTGTGTCCCGACAAATGCGATCGCCTTGCCGAGGTCCTGATTTACCCCTTCGATGACTTTGGTCATCTGCGCAACCATCCGGTCTTTCGCAGCCTTGGCCTTGTCTTTGCCAAACAGGCGATACTTCCGTATGTGCTGCTTGGCCGCTCGAAGCTTTCCGTGCACCTTGTCCAGAAAACTCTGAAATCCCTGTCCCGCCCTCTTCGCCGCCGCTGCCACGGATTTCACGAATCCTCCGAGTAATCCCATCTCGTTGGGATGCGGAATCCCCGCTTCCTGCGCTGTCATATCGGCCACTGCAACCTTCGGGTCGGCAAGCCCAAGCGCCACCGCCTGTTTCACCACTGCCTCGTTGATCAGCCTGCATCCGTCTTCGCCCAGAAGCTGCGCGAAATCCTGAATCGTCGTGAAGTCCGGCGTCCAGTCCGTCTCGGTCAACCCACACAGGTATCGCGCCGGCGCGTAGTACCGGATTTGCTCCTCCGCCTCGCGGTAGGTCACCCTTCGAATCGCCATAAGCGTCAGCGCTCCGAGCGTGGCGCGCAGGTTCGGCGGCCGTCCTGCTGCATTCTTGAGCTTCTTGGCCCGGACCTTCTCGGCCTGCGACTCCATCTCCGTCCAATCCACTGTGTCGGTTAGAACCACCATCGGATGATTGTCTGGCAATGAAATCGCTGGCCGCTTCGAACGAGGAAACAGGTCGGGCTGGCTGTTGCCGCCTCGGCGTCGTGCAGACATTGCGGGCCTCCTTGGTCACCCCTCCCAATAGCCACACTCCGTTACTGTTGTCGATCCCTAATCGACGAAGAAGGCGCGAATTTCGGCCTCGAAAATACTGGCCGCTGCAAGCAGCAAGGTGAGTGCGGTTGGCCACCTGCGCGAGGACCTGGCGTCTACGGCTCTGCCTTGCGCGTTCCGGCTGCCCGGGGCCCGGAATTTCCCGACACGCTCTAGCTAGCGCGGCCGGCCCCGGGCCCTACCGTTCTTCCCGGGCCCTACTTTTTCTTGAGGTCGTCGAGCTTGACGAGGATGCGATCGACCGACCACTTGGCCACGGTGTAGATATCCGGCTGATCGTTGGCCTGGACGTAATAATTGTTCTTGTCGCCAGTTTCACCACCGATCTTCAGCTGGCAGGCATGGCCCTTCACGCTCGACTTGGTGGTGATGGTGGCGGCAGGCTTGGCAAGGCCGGTTGCCTTGAGCGCGTTGTCTTCCGCGTAGCCTTGCGCCTTCCAGTCGGCGAAGGCGTTGGTGATGGTGGATACCTTGGCACTGTCACCGGTGAGCCCAGCAGGCCTCACCACCTTCCAGTCTTTGCCCTGCTTCGTCAGGGTAAAGGAATTCTTGTCGTGATTCACTGCGACTTCGGTCAGCTCGTCGCTCTTGAGACTGCAGATGGTCTTGTCGCGAAACTCGATGGGGCGCTTGTTGATGCGCTCGATGCCGTACTTCTTGACCAGGAAGATCTGCGGGCTGTCCGCGCTCTTGACGTAGAACTCATCGTCACCCTTCTTCTTGCCCACCAGCACCGTCTGCTGCTTGCCGGTCCTGAGGCCGACCGTGACGGTAAGCTCTGGTGAAGCGAGGCCGGTCTCTTCAGGCTTGGCGCCGTCGGCAAAGTCGTTCGCCTTCCAGGTTGCGAGCTGGGAGACCACGCCAGATGCCACGCTCTTGTCGAAGGGCTCGACCTTGACCGTGGATTCGACTACGCGCCACTCGGGGGCGGGGCCGGCATCGCTAGGTGCGGGCTTGCTGAGCACAATCTTGGCCCCGCTCTTGCCTGCGACTTGCAGCCGGTCCACGTCCTTTTCGTCGAAGGCGGTGATAGACTTGTCGCGCCATCCGGTGGTGTCCTTGTCGAGCTGGTACTTGAAGAGGCCAGAAGTCGACCAGACCTCGTCCTTGCCCTCGAGCCGAACCATGGTCATCTGATTCGCGGTCTTGCCAATGTGCAGATCGGCCACCACCTTATCGCCCTGCTTGACCACCACGCGCAGGCTATCATCCCCAAGCTCGAGCTCGCCGTGACGGGCCTTCTGGTCGGAAACCACGTCGCCGAATTCCAGCTTGGCCAGGGACTCGAACGCCAGCTTGGCCGCATCCTTGTCGGCGGGGAAGGCGTTCGGTCGAACGATCTTGTAGGTGTCGCCATCCTTCTTGATCACGGTGGTGACCTTGTTCTTGGTCACCTCCAGGGTGTCGAAGCTGCCCGCGCTGAGGCTGGGAATGGGCCGCGCGGCGGTGGCCGGAGTGCGGGTGCCCTTTTCGGGAGAGCGCAGCAGGAGGACGGTGGCCAGGACGAGCCCGGCGAAAACGAGCCCGGCAATCAGGGTCTTGCGATTCATGGTTTACCTCGGATGCTAGAGTCTTTGGTTCGCACGATTGGCCTTGCGGACGCGCCAGCGCGCCACCCCGAACAGGCAGAAGGCGAGGGGCAGCCCCAGCACATTCGCCCACTCGACCATGCTCGCCTTGCGCTCGGAGATAGCGGATATCTGTCGCGCATCCATGCTCTTCGAGCGCAAGGGAATGAGGGCCTCGTCCTCCACGATCCAGCCGATGGCGTTGTAGAGCAGCTGGGCCCCCGCCGCATACACGGGCATGAAGCGCGCGAGCTGTGTCCATTCGTCAGAGGCGAAGGCGGCGTTGCCGATAACCGTCAGACGCACCGGCTTCTGTGACTCGGCAAGCGGCTGCTTCTGATCGGTTGACACCGCGGCCGCGGGCGCGGTCACGAAGGCGCTCTTGAGCGGGCCTTGGTAGGCATAGCCCAGCGCGTAGGCGCGAGGGGGATCCTTGCCCGGCTCGAACTTCATCTCTGCCGAGATGACGGCGAAGCCGGAGTGCAGGTAGCTGTCCGGCGAAGAGCTGGCCAGCTTCCATAGCTTGCCCCCGTTGCCGGGCGCACCCCCGGCCAGCGGACCCGTCAATTCGACCGGGCTGGCGTAGGGGAAAACGAGGCCACGCACACCGTCGAGAACGGAAAGACCAGGTGCCTTCTCCGTCATGGCCGCTACGAAGGCGGGCGAAGTGACCAGAGCGCGCCTACCCTCCGCCAGGTCCATCGGGCCCGGCGCCGCGGCCTGGGGATCGACTACGATGTCCTGTCCGATTTTGAAGCCGTAGCTCTCCAGGAGCTTGCCAAGACCGCTGTCGTCGCTCTGCAGCATCTTGAGGTTCATCCCATGACCGCCGGTCGAGGAGGCGGCCATGCCGGGCACCATGAGCAGGGCGCCTCGGCCGGTCATGAGAAAGCGATCGATTTCCCGCTGACCCTTGTCATCGATGGACTGGTGAGGTCCGGCAATGACCAAAGCATCGACATCGGCGGCGATCTCGGCCGTCGACGGATTGACAGTGGTGTATTCATACTCCTGCTCGATGTCGGTCTTCAGGGCTTGCAAGCCTTGGTTGAGGTCGGATTCGCCGTGGCCGGTAGTGAAGGCGATCTTCTTCTTCTTCACCGTCATCTTCTTGATGAGAGAAGACAACTGATACTCGAGACCAGCGTCGTTCACGATTTGCGGAACCGCTTCCATCTTGTCGTGGAACTGCAGGCACAACCCGAGGTAGTAGGCGCCGAGCTCGAACTTGGAGTTGGACAGCTTCTGGATCTGCACCTTCTGGACTTTGCAGCGCGACGCCTCATCTTCGTACTTCTTGTCGGTCGCCGGGTCCACCGACTCCCAGCGGAAGCGTCCGTTGGAAGCGGTCTTGAAATCGTCCAGCTTGTCGCGTACGTCGCGGGACAGACGCTTGATCTCGGGCGGCAGATCCTTGGAGATGTAGGCCTTGACGATGAAGGGATCGTCGAGCTTCCTGACCAGATCTTTCGAGGGTTGCGAGAGGGTGTAGATGTGCTGCTCGGTCAGGTCGAGGCGACCGAACACCCGCATCCCGATCAGGTTGACCAGCACCAACGCGCCCGCGATGAAGAAGGCGTAGAGCAGGACGTTCGAAGCGTAGGTCTTCTTTTTGGTGGAAATGGACGTCGACATGGTCACTTCCCTTCGTTTACTTCCACTTGCGCGATTCGAGGGAGGCGCTGGCAATCACCAGGGCAACCGCTATCAGGGACAGGTAGTAGAGGACATCGCGCGAATCGATGACTCCGCGCGAGAACGACTCGAAATGGTTGCCCATGCTGAGATAGGCGAGCACGGGGCTGAGCCAGTCGGGCGCGAACTGGATGACCTGGCCGAAGATAAAGAGGGCGAACGAAATGGCAAACGCCAGGATAAAGGCCACTATCTGGTTGCGGGTGAGTGACGATGCCATCACGCCGATGGCGACATAGGCCCCGCCCATGAGCAAGAGCCCGAGGTAACCGCTGATCACCGGTCCTCGATCCACGGGGCCGAGAGCCGCGACCGTCAAGGCATAGAACAGGGTCATGCCCACGATGGCTCCCAGCATGGCCATACCGGCCATGAACTTGCCCAGCACGACCTCCCAGTCAGCCACCGGCATGGTGATGAGCATCTCGAGCGTACCGCTGCCCTTCTCTTCGGCAAGGAGCCGCATCGTGATGGCTGGGATGATGAAGGTGAAGATGAGCGGCGTGAGGGTGAAGTAGTAGCGGAGCTCGGCCTGCTTCTCCAGGAAGAGCTGGTTGAAGAACAGATAGCCGGTGAGCAGCATGAAGACCATGACCACGATGTAGGCCACGGGGGAGTTGAAGTAGGTCCTGATTTCGCGCTTGGCAACGGTGGCTGCGGTGCTCATGATCGGCTCTCCTCGCCGGTGGTGAGGTTGCGGAATACGTCCTCGAGGCTGGCGGCTTGGCGGGAAAGCTCGAGCAGCGGCCAGTGATTGTCCACGACGACACGAAACAAAGACTTGCGCAGATCGGCCTTGGCGTCTCCGTCGATCTCGAAGGTGTGAGCGCCGCTCTCGCCCTCCACTTTCTGGCAACGCGACACTCCGCCGAGCGCGCCCAGCTTGTCCTTGACCGCGTCGGCCGGGGCGCCGTTGGCTTCGACCACCACGCGATAGCGGGTACCCTTTTCGCGCGCGCGCAGCTCATCGGGCGTGCCGTCCGCCACTAGCTTGCCGCCGCTGATGATGAGCATGCGACTGCATGTGGCCTGTACCTCGGGCAGGATGTGGGTGGAGAGGATAACCGTCTTTTCCCGGCCCACCTCCTTGATGAGGGCGCGGATCTCCGCGATCTGGTTCGGGTCGAGGCCGGAAGTGGGCTCGTCGAGAATCAGGATGTCGGGGTCGTGCAACATGGCCTGCGCCAGCCCGACGCGCTGCCGATAGCCTTTCGACAGCTCACCCACCAGCTTGCCCGCAACCTCGACCAGCCCGCAGCGACCACCGATCTCCTTGATGCGAGATTGCGCGCGATCGCCGCTCATACCATGCATGTTGGCGGCGAAGTCGAGGTGCTCGAGGACGGTCATATCATGGTACAGCGGCGTATCTTCGGGCAGGTAGCCGACCCGCTGCCTAACCTGCAGGGACTGGTCGAAGACGTCGAAGCCCGCCACCTGAGCGCTGCCCGACGTAGGGGCCAGAAAGCAGGTCAGGATCTTCATGGTGGTGGACTTGCCGGCCCCGTTTGGCCCGAGAAAGCCGAGGACCTCTCCTCGGCGCACGTTGAAGGACACCTGGTCGACGGCCCGGAAGGGACCGTATTCTTTGGTCAGGTTTTCGACCTTGATCATCGCGTCTGCCATGGCTACCTCGCTAGATGTGCCGGCGCAGTAACAACTGCTTGCGTCGGGTTATTCCCGAAGGGTTGCGCTTTTTTTGGAATGGGGTCCTGACGTACAGCGGGAGCAGGGCAAAAGTCAAGATGGGCTTGCACAGTCCTCGGCAAGTAGGCTGGCATCCTCCCACCTAGAAGCCCGCGTCGAGCGGAGCGCGGTGCTCTAGCCCACGTGCTGGGCCCCTAGCACGGGGCCGAGCGGGCAAAGACTGCGGACCCAGCGCTCGGCAACCTCGAGGCTGGCTCCGGCGAGCCCGCCGGCCGGGCGGGCGGCGCGCAAAATCGACCTGGCCATGTCGCTTGCAATTGCCATGCTTTGAGCGTCTTTGTTAAAGTTGACCTTGAAGTGTGCGATAGCATCCTTAGTCAGCGCGGTCAGGGAGGTGGCGGTGGGATTTTGCAGACGTGCCACCAGGACGGTACGCGCCAACACGTCGGTGTCGATCGCGGCCGGGTCCAGAGCGGCTCGATGGGACGCTGGCCAAGCTGCTCGGGCCATATCGGCGAGCGCGGCGGGGGTGAGCTGCCCGGCCTCGACGCCCAGGGCGCGCAGGAGCTCGACCGCGGCCGCCGCGCGCTCGAGGGCCTGGCTCGCGATGGCCAGGTCCGCTAGCGACCCAAAGGGCCGCTCCCCCGCGGCCGGAGGAGATTCGAGCACGCGGGGGAAGGCCGGACGGCCGCGGGCCAGGCTCTGCAGCACGTTGCCGTCCTCGGCGGTGAAGATGTCGAGATCGGGCGAAAGCGCAGCGTAAGGGTTGCTCCGGCGCAGCGCCAGCGCCAGTCTACGTACCCTCCCCACCAGGCTGACCCCCAGACGATGCAGCGTGACTAGCGGTATGGTCCGGATCGCGGCGCCTTCGCGTTCCTCGTCGCCACGGGCCAAGAACTCGACCGCCAGGTCGAGGGTGGCCCACACGCGCGCCAGGGCTTGGCGCACGACCTGTTCGTCGCCGGGAGCAACACCGTCCGCGGAGAGGACGCGATTGCAAAGCGTAGCCAGGGCGAAGCGTAGCTCGGCGCTTTCATCGCTCTGACCCAGGCTTCTCACGGCGCGCGCAAACGGGGTCTGGCCCGACCCCCTGTCCGCCATGATGGCGATGGCGAACAAGCGCGGGTCGTCGTCCTCGCTGCCGCTCACGACGCTATCGCCCTGGCCACCGCGGCGGCCACGGGCGTTGTGGTGGTGGCGAGCACTGTGGTCGTAGCCATGGGTGGGGCGCAAGCGCGGGTTCAGGTGCGCGCCGATGCGCACGGAGGCAGGGTCGAGCTCCTGGTAAACCTGCAGTGATTCAAAGCGATCGGCGAAGCCCAGATCCGCCATTCGTCCTGAACGCCAGCGCAGAGCGGTTTCCTCGAGCTCCGCGTCACTCTCGGACCGCATGCCGACCAGTAGCCGCGGTATCGTTGCGGGTGAGTAGCGGTACAGTCCCTCCAGCAAGCGTTGCGTCACCCGCGCCCGGCCGGGATTGCCCAGGACGTCGATGGCGAAGAGCCGATCCGGGCTGTGCCAGAGCACGCCCTGGGGCTCCTCGGGCTCCTCGTCGAGCGAAAGGTCGAAGATGGTCGCGCGCTGGCGCACGAGCAAGGCGAGGAGCTCGACGTCAATGCCGTGAGCCCAGCGTCCGAGGGCGGCGGGTGGAGCTTCCACTAGTACCGCCAGCCATTCATCGGCCTTGCCAGGCGCTATTCGGTCGCTCTCCCAGATGGCGAAGTCGAGCACCACCTGGATCTGCTCGGCGGTGGCGTGAGCTAGTAGGCTCATCGCCTCGGACGAGCCCAGGTCGCGCACTAGGTAGTAGAGCTCCTCCCCGGGCAAAGCGCGGATGGCTGCGCCAGGGTCGTGGGCAGTGACGAGGTCATCGATCCGGTCGCTGCCTTGCCTCGGGGCGGAACGGACCAGGGAGAGGTTGGGGGTGCCAGACCTGGCTTTGCGGGGGTGGCTTGGGCTCACGCCTGCATAATGCCACGCGGGCCGTCCAATGCCTCGTCCCATCGACGGGACGACGGCTCCGCCGGGCTCAGGAGGCCCCCGGGGCGACTGCCAACCCGCTCGGGCTCCGCTCGGGCGGTTGAGATTGACAGGCGGCGGCGCTTCGGCGATACAGCCCAGCACGATGCGGCTTCTGCCCAGGGACGAGTCGTTTTTCGACGACTTCGAAAGACATGCGCAAAAAACCGTCGAAGGCTGCCGAACGCTAGTCGAAATGGCCCAAGGCAAGATCGGCGCAGCAGACGCCTGTCCGCGCATCAAGGCGATCGAGAGCGAATGCGACGCCATCACCCACCATGTGGTGGAACGCCTGCACAAGGTCTTCATCACGCCCATCGACCGCAACGACATCTTTCGCCTCATTTCCAAGATGGACGATGTCATTGATTTCGTAGAGGCGGCCTCGCAACGCGTGGCCCTTTACGGCGTTGTCGCGGACAACAAGGAGCTGTGGGACCTTGGCCGGGTGCTCCTGGCCGGCTCGGAGAGGATCAGCGAAGCGGTCGCCGGCATGCGCAATCTCAAGCACCCCGAGCTGATCTTGGAGAAGTGCGTGGAAATCAATCGCCTGGAGAACGAGGCGGACGTGCAGCTGCGTGCGGCAATCGCCAAGTTGTTCAAGGAAGAAAAGGATCCCATACAGGTGATCAAGTGGAAAGAGATCTTCGAGCTGCTCGAGACGGCCACGGACAGATGCGAGGACGTGGCCAACATCATCGAGGGCGTGGTGCTGGAGAATTCGTGAGGCGGACCCCTCGGTAGGGGCCTTTCCATGCTATCGCGCATGCTGCGCACGATTGGCGATCACGGGCTCTTCGCGCGTGGCGACCGCGCCCTGGTCGCCATTTCTGGTGGGCCGGACTCCACCGCCCTGCTGCATGGCCTGCTAACGCTCGCGCCGCGGCTGGGCATTTCGCTGCAGGCCGCTTGCGTGGACCACGGCCTGCGCCCGGAGTCGAGCGACGAAGCGGAGACGGTGGCGCAGCGTTGTCACGCCTGGGGCGTCTCGGCCACCGTGGTCAAAGTCGACGTGGCTCGAGCCCGCCGTCACCATATGTCCGTGCAGGAGGCCGCCCGCGTGGTGCGCCTGGCCGGCCTGGCCGCCACGGCCAAAGAGCTGGACTGCAACAAGGTGGCCCTGGGCCACACCGCCGATGACCAAGCGGAAACCGTTCTGTTCAGAATCGTGCGGGGAACCGGGATCTTCGGTCTGGCTGGCATTCCCTATCAGCGCGAGTCCCTGGTGAGGCCGCTGCTGGACGTCCGCCGGGGCGAGCTCTTAACGTATCTGGCCAAACGCAAGCTCCCCTTCATCTCTGACCCATCTAATGCCGATCGGCGCTATGCGCGAGCGCGCATCCGCCACAGCGTGTTGCCGATGCTGGAATGCGAAAATCCCCGGGTGGTCGAGGCCCTGCTGGCGCTCGCACGGGAGGCGCAGCGCTGGCGAGCGGGAGAAGTCGGCGTGGGCGGAGGATCAGGGGATCCGCTCTGGGCCGGGCGCAGCCCCTCGCGCCGAGCTGCGGAGACCGTGCGACGGCTGGTGCGCGAGGGCCGGGGCAGCCACCGGGTTGCGGTGAGCGGGGGAGAGGTCGTCGTCTGCTACGGTAGTGCGAGCTGGCAGGCCGCCGCAAATCCCGAAACGCAGGGTGAGCAAGAGCTTCGTCCGATATCACCCCAAGGTGGCAAGTTTCGCCTCGCCGGCCCGCCCGCGCTTGCGATCGAGGTGCTGACGGCACACGGCACCTCGGTTCCGGTGGGTGAATGCGCCTGCTTCGACGTCGCGCGGCTCACCTGGCCGCTGTGGCTGCGGGCGCGTCGACCAGGCGATCGGATGGTACCGCGCGGTGGACGAGGCTCGCGCAAGCTCTCGGATCTCCTCATCGACGCCAAGATTCCCCGGCGGGAGAGGGGAGCTTTGCCCTTGCTCTGCGATGCAGCGGGAAGGATTCTCTTCGTTCCCGGGTTGCGTCCTGCCGAGGCAGGACGTCCGGGGGAGGGTACCCGCGAGTGGGTCGAGGTGCGCGTGGCGCGTTGACGATACCCCATTTGGTGTCAATATCTGGAGTACAACCATTGGATAAGGACGCCGGTGCGCAACAGCCATAAAACCATCCTTGTCTGGGTGATGATGATCTTTGCCTTCATCGTCGTCTGGCAGCTCATCAATCCGCGGCAAATTGAGCAGCAAATGGTTTTCTCCGATTTCATCCAGCGGGTGGAAAAATCGCCCGGCGATTTCAAGCCCACGCCGCCGCTCGAGATACGCATGAACGGCAACCATGCCGAGTTCAGGGGCGTGCTCAAGAAGGGTGAAGAGGCGTTCGTGAGCACCGGATTCATCGGCGAGCAGATCCTCGAAAAGCTCAACAAGGCTGGCATCTCGTACAAGATCGTGCGCGAGAGCGAGGGCGGGTTCTGGCAACAGATCCTGATCACGTGGCTGCCCATCTTGGTGGTAGCGGTGGTGTTCCTACTCTTCATGCGCCAGATTCAGGTGGGCGGTGGGAAGGCCATGAGCTTCGGCAAGTCGAAGGCCAAGCTCCTCTCCGAAAACCAGAAGAAGGTGACCTTCGCCGACGTCGCCGGCATCGAGGAAGCCAAGGACGAAGTCGAAGAGATCATCGCTTTCTTGAAGGATCCAAAGAAGTTCACTCGCTTGGGCGGTCGCATCCCCAAGGGCGTGCTCATGATGGGCCCACCAGGCACCGGCAAGACCTTGCTTGCACGCGCCATAGCGGGCGAGGCCGGGGTGCCCTTCTACTCGATTTCCGGTTCCGACTTCGTCGAGATGTTCGTCGGCGTGGGCGCTAGCCGGGTGCGCGACCTATTCGAGCAAGGAAAGAAGAACGCACCCTGCATTATCTTCATCGACGAGATCGACGCCGTGGGCCGCCATAGGGGCGCGGGTCTGGGCGGCGGCCATGACGAGCGTGAGCAAACCCTCAACCAGCTGCTGGTCGAGATGGATGGGTTCGAATCGAACGACGGAGTCATCTTGGTCGCGGCTACCAATCGTCCCGACGTGCTGGATCCGGCGCTCTTGCGCCCGGGGCGGTTCGACCGGCGCATCGTGGTGCCTCAACCTGACGTGAAGGGACGCTCGGGTATTCTCAAGGTCCACACCAAGCGGACGCCGCTCTCGACCAACGTCGATCTCGAGATCATTGCCCGCGGGACCCCGGGTTTTTCGGGCGCCGACCTCGAGAATCTGGTCAATGAGGCTGCCCTGTTGGCCGCGCGCGGCGACAAGGACCAGCTCGATCGCCACGACTTCGAGCAAGCCAAGGACAAGGTGCTGATGGGACCCGAGCGGCGCTCCCTTATAATCAGCGACAAAGACAAGCGCGTCACCGCTTTCCACGAGGGCGGGCATGCCCTGGTGGGTAAGATGATGAAGGGCTCCGACCCCGTGCACAAGGTGACCATCATCCCACGCGGCCGCGCCCTGGGACTGACCCAGCAGTTGCCGGTGGAGGACCGCTTGAACGTCTCCCGCGATCTGGCCAACGACCAGATTGCGGTAGCGATGGGCGGGCGCGTGGCGGAGGAGATCATGTTCGGCCAGATAACGACTGGCGCATCTAACGACATCCATACCGCGACCGAGCTCGCGCGCAAGATGGTGTGCGAGTGGGGCATGTCCGACAAGCTCGGCCCGCTGCATTTCGGACGCAATGACGAGATGGTCTTCCTGGGCCGGGACTTCGTCGAGCACAAGGAGTACAGCGAGCAGACCGCTCGCGAAATCGATGGCGAAATTCGGCGCATCGTGATGGACAACTACGGTCGCGCCAAACAAGTCGTGCTCGCCAACGTCGACAAGCTCAAGCTCCTGGCCGAGGCCTTGCTCGAGCGCGAAACCTTGGACGCGGCCGAAATCGACATCCTGCTCGCGGGCGGCAAGCTCGACCACACGCCCGAAGTCGCAACCTTCCCCAACCTGTCTAAGAGCTCGGATCAGCTGCGGGCGCAGCGGCCCGAGAGCTCGCCCACCCCGGCGGGCGGCTACCCCATTCCGTCGCCAACGCCAGAAAAGGCCTGAGGAGTGGGGGTTCTCCTCGTCGGGGTCTTGAACTTCACCCCAGATTCGTTTTCCGACGGAGGGCGGTTTGGCTCGGTCGCGGAGGCGGTGGCCGCGGGCGTGGGCATGGCGGAGGAGGGCGCACATTGGATCGATGTCGGTGGGGAGTCGACCCGCCCAGGTTCGACTCCAGTGTCGGTGGACGAGGAGATGGCGCGCGTGCTGCCCGTGGTCGAAGGTCTGCGCCGCCGCTTGCCCGCAGGAGTGCGCATCTCGATTGACACCTACAAGGCCGCGACCGCGGCGGCAGCGCTGACCGCGGGTGCGACCGTGGTGAACGACGTGTCCGGCGGTTTGCTCGAGCCCGCTATTCTCGAGGTCAGCGCCTCGGCCGGCGCGGCAGTGGTGCTGGGACACTTGCGCGGCAAGCCGGCTACCATGATGGCGGCCGTCGGCTTCGCTGACGTGGTCGGCGAAGTCGGTGACGAGTTGGTCGGGCGAGTCCACGCGGCTCGGGCTGCCGGCTGCCGGGAGGTGTGGGTCGATCCGGGCGTAGGTTTTGGCAAGACCTCTGCGCACAACCTGAGCCTTTTGCGCGATTTAGCCCGGTTGCGCGCGCGTGTCGACGTCCCGCTCATGATCGGTGTTTCGCGCAAGCGCTTCCTCGGCGACTTGACCGGGAAGCCAGCCCAGGCCCGCCTCTTTGGCACGGCCGCCGCCGTGGCTGCCGCCGTCATGGGCGGCGCGGATGCCGTCAGGGTGCACGACGTGAAGGAGATGCGCGACGTGGTCGCGGTGGCCGAGGCCATAGGGGCTAGCTCTTAGCGCGGCGGTTTCCCAGATGCACGAGGTTGGTCTAGCCTAGCGCGGTGCCTTCCCCGACGTGCGAGTTTAGTCACACTCGGTCCCTTGGCCCGACCGCCGGGAGCAGTTGCTTGTATTCGCGGAAATCAGGGAAAAATCCTAGAATGCCGGGCTATGCTTCAGGCAAGCTCAGTAACGCGTAGACTATTCGGAACCGACGGGGTGCGCGGAGTGGCGAACCAGCCGCCCATGACGGCTGAGACTGCCCTTGCCCTCGGACGGGCGGTGGCCGAGCACTTCCGCCAGCCTGGCCGCCGCTGTCGGGTGGTGATCGGCAAAGATACCCGTCTGTCTGGCTACATGTTCGAGAGCGCGCTGGAAGCGGGCATCGTTTCGGCCGGCGCCGACGTCATGCTGGTCGGACCGCTGCCCACACCCGCCATCGCCTTCATAACCGCCAGCATGCGTGCCGACGCGGGAGTGGTTATCAGCGCGTCGCACAACCCTTTTCAGGACAACGGCATCAAGCTGTTCGGTCCCGATGGTTTTAAGCTGCCAGACGAGGTCGAGGCAGAGATCGAGCACCGTATGAGCAATCCCGATCCTCAGACTCCCGGGCCCGAGCCCAAGATCGGCAAGGCGGTGCGTCTCGACGATGCCGAGGGTAGATATGTGCAATACCTCAAGCACACCTTTCCCAAGGATCTGACCCTGGACGGCGTGCGCGTGGTGGTGGATTGCGCGAACGGCGCGGCTTACCGCGCGGCGCCTCAGGTGTTTGCCGAGCTGGGCGCCGAGGTCACGGCAATCGCCAGCGAGCCCAACGGTCGGAACATCAACGACGGTTGCGGTGCTCTCCACCCCGACCTGGTCGCGGCCGAGGTGCGCAGCCGCCATGCCGCCATCGGGATCGCACTCGACGGTGATGCCGACCGGGTGATTCTGACCGACGAGCGCGGCGAGATCTGCGACGGCGACCACATCCTCTCCATCCTGGGTACCCGACTCATCGACAGTCACCTCCTGCCCGGCAACACTGTGGTTGCGACCGTGATGTCCAATCTGGGTCTGGAGCGCTCCCTGGCGCGCAAGAATGGCAAGCTCTTGCGCACTGCCGTCGGCGACCGCTACGTCGTGGAGGCCATGCGGCAGGGCGGCTACGTGTTCGGCGGAGAGCAATCGGGACATATAGTCTTTCTGCGTGAGGCGACTACGGGAGATGGCCTCCTGGCCGCGCTACAGGTGCTGTCGGTGATGACCCAGGAGGGACGTGGTCTTGCGGACCTGGCCCAACAGATGACTCGCTATCCGCAGGTGCTGGTCAATTTTAAGGTGGGGCGCAAGGTGCCCATCACCAGCCTGCCGGGCGTGCAGGGCGCGATCGCCAAGATCGAGCATGCCCTGGGTGCCGAGGGTCGAGTGCTAGTGCGTTATTCGGGCACTGAGCCCAAGGCTCGGGTCATGATCGAGGGTGCCGATGAGGCAACCATTCGTGCTTATGCCGACGAAATCGCCGAGTGCATGCGCAAAGAGCTCGCCACCTAGCCGGGCGGCCACGGGCCAGTGCTAGACTTTCGCCATGGCACTATTGCTTACGGCGGCGCAGATGCGGGCGGTGGATCGTGCGGCCACGGAGGAGTTGGGCTTGCCCAGCCTGGTGCTCATGGAAAACGCCGGGCGTGGGGTAGCCGAGATTGCGCTTGGCCAAGATTCACAGCCGCCGGCCGATCTCGATGTGCGCCTGGTGTGCGGAGCGGGGCAAAATGGGGGCGACGGGTTTGTTGCCGCGCGCCATCTGCTACAGAGGGGAGCACGGATCAAGGTTCTGCTGGCCATGCCGGCGGCAAAGATCGTGGGCGATGCCGCCACTTTCCTGGAGGTGTGGCGCAACCTGGGCGGATGTATCCTGGATCTATCGGCCGAGACGCGGGTCGATGAGTGGAAGCGCCAGCTGGACGGCGCATCCGTGATCGTCGATGCCGTTTTGGGCACCGGACTCCGCTCGGCGATCGAGGGAGTGCCCGCGGCGGCGGTCTCAGCCATGAACTCGGTGCGCGCCCTGCGTGTCGCAGTCGACATTCCTTCCGGGGTCGATGCCGATACCGGCGAAGTCCGTAGCGTGGCCGTGGTCGCAGACATCACCGCGACGATGGGGGCGCGCAAGCTGGGGTTGGTCATACGCGCCGAGGCTCCCGTCGGCCGCGTGCAAGTGATCGACCTGGGCGTGCCGCCAAACCGACTGCTCCATGCTGCCGCCGCGCTCGGGCCGCTGGCGCATTGGCTCGAGCCCACGGATATCGCGCCCCGCTTGCCCAGACGGCTGGCTACTGATCACAAGGGCACGGCCGGTCACCTGCTCGCGATTGCTGGCTCGGTCGGTAAGACCGGCGCGGGGCTCCTGGTGGCGCGCGCGGCTCTGCGCGCGGGTACTGGCCTCGTCACCATCGCTACCACGGCCGCCGCCCAGGCGGCCTTCGATGCCAAGGTCGTCGCCGAGATGACCACCTGCTATGCCGCAGGCGATGACGCCGACGACAATAGCTTTGCTGACCTTATGGCCCAGTCGGAAAGGATGAGGGCCGTGGTGGTCGGACCCGGCATCCCGACCGGCGCGGGTATGGCCGCGCTGATCCGTCGTTTGGCGGCCGAGCTGGTGAGGCCTCTCGTGGTCGACGCCGACGCCTTGAATCTCCTGGCAGCCGAGGCGGCCGGGGTGCTACGTGCGGCCCGGGCACCGCGCATTGTCACGCCTCATCCCGGGGAAATGGCAAGGCTGTGCGCAACCAGCACGGCCGCGGTGGCCAAGGACCGGCTGGGCCTGGCGCGTCGCCTGGCGGCCGAGTCTGGCGCCGTGGTGGTGCTCAAGGGCGCCCGCACCATCATTGCGCTGCCCGACGGGACTGCCTATATCAACCCGACCGCGAATGCCGCACTGGGCACGGCAGGCAGCGGTGATGTCCTGGCCGGCACCATCGGCGGGTTTCTGGCCCAGGGATTGGAGGCAGCCGACGCGGCCTGCGTCGGTGTGTTCGTGCATGGCGCGGCGGCCGAGATCGCCACCCGGGGGTTAGGTTCGCGCCACCTGGTAGCCACTGATTTGCCCGACGCCATCGCGCGGGCATGCGAAGCTCTTCGCTCGGTGTAAACTCCGGCTTATGACGAAGGACACTCTCATCCACGCCCTGCAGGCCGAACGCATCGAGATCGGTGATGGCAGTGCCATCGCGGTTCCCGAAGAGCGCGAGGCGACCTTATTGGTAGCAGGCCCAGGGGAAATCATGCAGGTCGGCAAGGTGGTACGCGTCGAGGCGCGCGAGGCGGCGCTATGCATCGAGACCGCCAAGGGGGAACGCCTCTGGCTCACTTACGACCTGGTGCTCGGCCTCAAGCTCCGCAACGGCAACTTGGCCAAGGACCAGCCGGCCGGCTTCGGCCGCTTCTCTACCTAAACGACATCGACCAGCTGGCGATGGTGCTCTTGCCTTTGTATTGAGGAAATCCAAAAGACTGCATCTGGTTCATGATGCAGATCGACGTCGACCCTGACCTCTGGCCGTTGACCTGCACGGCGCGGACCTTGCCGGTAGGTGCCACCACGAAGTCGAGCTCGACCGTGCGTATTCCCGCATGCATAACACATGGCACAAGTCGGCGATAATTGGCACGCATTACCCGGTCGACCGTCGCATCGTCGAGTATGGCATCGCCACCCTCCTTGCTGACGTCACCGTAATACATGGAATTGTCGAAATCTTCGGCGCGACCAGAGAAGCCGCCCGCACGCCGATGTCCTGCGCCCGCGGCGGCATGTTTCGTCGGAGAGAACTCGACCTTCACGTCTTTGAGGAACCTGTCCACGTCGGCTTCGCTCACCCGCGAGGCGAGCACGTCATGCTCGGCGGCCTTGCGGTTCATGAGGTAGAAGGCCAGACCTCCGGCAATCACCAGGACGGCGGCGCCGATGATTCCGACCATCCAGCGTCCCTTGCGTCGCTCGGAGTGCTCATGCGCCTGCTCGGCTTTGGTTCGACGTTGCGTCTCCAGCTTGCGCTCGACTATGCGGGCAAACTCGGCCAGCCGGGGATGATCCTTGAGCTTGTATCTGTCGCCCGAATCGGCATCGACGATGAAGTGCTCGGCGGAGACGACGCCCTTTTCAAGCTGCGTCATGACTTGGGCCAGCGAGAAGGGCCCGAAGTCTAGGTTGTCCTTTTGTATGAGCCAGCGCTCGTGCTCGTCGGACAGACGGACTGCCTCGGCCAGGCTCACGGGTTTGCCGATTTGCGCCGAGGAAGGCGCCGGGGTATGGGCTTTCGTCGTCGCGCCCGCGATCAGAGTGCCAAGCTCGGCGATCAGCTGGGAGGGCAGGGCGAAGCGCGTCTCGGGCAGCGCGGCCAGCCCGCGATCGATGATCTTGTCCACACCCTTGGGGAGCTCGGCGTTTACCTGGGTTGCCGGCCAGGGAGGCGTGCTGGGGGGATGACCGGTCAGCAGCTCGTATAGCACCGCGGTGAGCGAGAAGACGTCCGAGGCCGGCGAGGGGGCCGCTCCGGCAGCTACCTCGGGAGCGAGGTATGGGCTCAATCCCTGCGCCATGGCCGCGCTGCGTGCCAGGGCGGGCAAAGCGCGGGTCAACCCGAGATGCAGTACTTTAATCCGGCCGGCACTGTTGAGCCGTATCGCAGTGGGGTTGATGCCCCCATGACACAGCCCGGGATAGGCGGCTTCCAGACCATTGGCCGCGTGGCCGAGGAGCACGTGGGCGTGCGCAAGCCCGACGACTTGGTTTTGCGCGCGGCGCGCCGCCACGATTTCCTTGAGAGTGGCGCCATCGCTCGCCTCGCTGGCCAGGTAGGCGCGAACGCCCTCGCAGCCCCAGGCCACCAGCGAGTCGACATTCTTGTGCTTCACCTCGCTGGCCAGAGCAAGGTCGGCTGCCATGGTCGGCTGGTCCGCGGGTGAGCACGCGAATATCCTTAGCAAAACTTGCCGGTTGTCCCGACCATCGCTGGCCAAGTACAGCTCGCTGCCGGCCTCGTTGCCGACGAAGCTTATAATCTCGAACCGCCCCCCTACGACAGTCGCATTGGGCAAGGAGGGGGCAGAGCCGTTGGCATCGCGGGACGATAAAGCGTCGTTCATCACAAGCGCTTGGCATTATAGGCTGGCGGCAGCCGCGCTTGGCGAGAAAAAGCTGAGGCAAGTACCCAGGCAGGAATCGCCACCGGCTCAGAGATGCTCCAGCAGCGCAGCGCAGGCTTGGCTGGCGACTCATACGGCCACCGGCCGCAGGCCATGCCAGCTTTCCTCATCGCATTGCATGCAGCGAGAGCTTGAACCGCAGGTCAGGGGAGCTTGAAGCGACGGACGAGCTCGCGCAAGCGGCGCGAACCGCTACCTTCGCGAAACATGACACCGGCTTGGCAGGGGCCGGCGTGGTAAAGGACGCGTCCGGCAATGGACATGGGCGCCACGGCTCCGGGTGGGACGATGTCTATCACAACGTCGGTGCCGACCGCAGGAAGGGTGGCGGTCACGAAGAGCGCTCCGCTCACGCCAATCTCGCACAGCTCGGCCTCGGTTGCGTGCAGATCGTTGCCAATACGAACCTTGGCCGGCATGCGCACTGGAATGCGGGCGTGCTTGCGCCGAGGTGAGGCTTCGCGTCCGCCCATCAGGGTCTCCAGCATGAACTCACGCTTGCCGGCCTCCTCGGGGGCGAAGCGCACCAAAGCGCCGGCACGTATGCCCAACCGAGGTGAAGCTGGACGCCAAAACACCACCACTCCCCGCACGAGCACTTTGTTCGGCAGCCCCTTGCACGCAATCTCGATGACAACCGGCGTCTCGGGCACGAGCTCGGTGGTGGTGGCGCAGAAGAGTCCGCCATCCGGATGGTCGCTGCAGTACAGGCTGCGGAAATCTTCGGCGCTTCGACAACGAACTCGAAGAATGTTCAACCTTGGTCTCCCGATATGGATAGTGGTAACGATGCTAAGTGGTGGCGGGGTAGCCTTCTTCATATTAGCTTCGTCTGCCGCGCATCCCATGTCAATCAGCTACATCGGCCAGTACACCTCGGGGAACACATGAACATTGCCGCTCTCGCGCACCGGTTCTTCGTGTGGAGTGGCGCTCTCCTTGTCGCGATCGCCGCCTTACAATGGTATCTGGGGCGAAGAGAAGGCGAGCCCGCCGCTCGGCGCAGCGTGCTCGACACGCGCAGGCTGAGAATGCTCATGTTCGCCACGGTCGGTGTACTGGCCATCCTGGTCGGCGCTGGTGTCATTCCCATGGGGCGCTTGCGCTAAAGCAATTGAATCGCTGGCCCGCTTCCGCTAGAAACACCCCTCCCGCTGGTGACCTTGGCATTGTCCGGTAGGCCGGCGCAAAATTCGAGGGCGCATAATCCATGATTGAGAGATACACCCGGCCGGCCCTTGCTCAGCTATGGAGCGACACCCGTCGCTACGAGACCTGGCTCACGGTCGAGCTGGCCGCCTGTCAGGCCATGGAAGAGGCTGCCATCGTGCCTGCCGGTACAGCCGCGGAGGTGCGCGCGAAAGCCGAGGGCAAGCTTGATGCGCAGCGCATCCTGGAGCACGAAAAGCGTACCCGCCACGATGTGATTGCATTCCTTACTCATGTCGAGGAGTTGGTCGGCCCCAGCGCCCGGTGGTTGCATTGGGGCATGACCTCGTCAGACGTGCTCGACGCCGCCTTCGCCCTCCTGCTGCGCGAAGCCGCCGACAACGTCCTGGCCGGCGTGGATCAGCTGCGCGCGGCGCTGGCGAGCAAGGCAGATGAGCATCGCGAGACCCTGATGATCGGCCGTTCGCACGGGATGCATGCCGAGCCCATGGTGGCGGGTCTGGCGTTTGCCGGTTTCTACGCTGAGGTGGGCCGGGCCAGGCAGGCGCTGGTCGCGGCGCGCGACGAGGTCTCGGTGGGCAAGATAGCGGGTGCGGTAGGGACGTACGCCAACCTCAGCCCAGCCATCGAGAGCCGCGCGCTGGGGCTCGTCGGATTGCGGCCCGAGACGGTGGCGACCCAGATCGTCGCGCGCGATCGCCACGCCGGATTCTTTGCGGCGCTAGCGCGCTTGGGCACGGCGGTGGAGCGCATTGCCATGACGGTGCGCCACTGGCAGCGCACCGAGGTGGGAGAGGCGCGAGAGGCGTTCGGGGCCGGGCAGAAAGGCTCCTCGGCCATGCCGCACAAGAAGAATCCCATCCTCTCGGAAAATCTGTGCGGTCTAGCGCGTTTGCTACGCGCCTACGCGGGTGCGGCTTTCGAAGACGTTGCTCTCTGGCACGAACGCGACATCTCGCACTCATCGGTAGAGCGGGTCATTGGTCCGGACGCTACCGGCATGGCCGACTTCATGGTACGTCGAGCCGCTGAGCTCGTCCTGGGTCTGGTCGTCGATCCGGAACAGATGAGGATGAACTTCGCTCGTAGTGGCGGGCTGTATTTCAGCGAGGGGGTGATGCTCGCGCTGGTGCGCACCGGACTTTCGCGGCAAAAGGCCTACGAGATGGTGCAAAAACACGCGCTTGCGGTGGCGGGAGGAGCGGCCGAGGCTGGGGCACCTAGCTTTCGGGCTCGCCTGGGCTCCGACCCGGAAATCGCTGCTCGTCTGTCGCCGGACGATCTCGATCTGGCCTTCGATTTGCGCCACCATCTGCGTTGGAGCAAAACCATCATCGATCGTGCGCTGGGCGACCTTCACACCTAGCACAAGGGAGCGAGGCAATGATCTCAGATAACCTCATCAAGGCCCAGCTGGCCAGGACCCTCGAGTCGACTGACTTCCCCGTCCTGGGCAGCAAGTACGCCGGTAAGGTGCGTGACTGCTACATCAAAGACAACCGGCGCACGATCGTCGTCACCGACCGTATCAGTGCGTTCGACGTGGTGCTGGGCACGATTCCTTTCAAGGGCCAAGTACTAAACCAGATGGCAGCCTACTGGTTCGATGTGACCAAGCACCTGGCCTCCAATCACGTGATCTCGGTACCCGACCCCACGGTGATGGTGGCAGCCGAATGCGAGCTGATTCCGGTCGAGTTCGTCATGCGTGCCTATATCACTGGCGTGACCACGACCTCCATCTGGCACCACTACGCGCGGGGGGTGCGACGTTTCTGCGGGCATGATCTCCCCGACGGAATGCGCAAGAATCAGAAGCTCGACCGTCCCATCCTGACCCCCTCGACCAAGGCGGCGAAGGGTGGCCACGACCAGTCGGTGTCACGCGAAGAAGTTCTTGCCATGAACCTGCTCACCTCCGCGGAATTCGATCGCGCGGCGGAGATGTGTGCGCGGGTGTTCGCCTTCGGGCAGAGTCTCGCAGCGCAGCGTGGTCTGATCCTGGTCGACACCAAGTACGAGATCGGCCGCCGTCGCGACGGCAGCCTGTGCTTCATCGACGAGGTGCATACTCCAGACAGCTCGCGTTATTGGTATGCCGACGACTACCAGGACCGCTTCGCCCGCGGTGACGAGCCGCGTGGCCTCGACAAGGAGTACGTCCGGCACACCTTGGCCGCGCAGGGCTACACCGGTGATGGTGATGCACCCGCCCTGTCGGACGAGCTGCGCTGCGAGGCCGCCCGGCGCTACGTGGCGCTTTACGAGCTCATCACTGGCCGCGAGTTCGTACCCGATTTTGACGAGCCGATGACGCGCATCCGTAGGAACCTCAGCTTCTGACGTGGCGTCCTCGCTCAACATTCGCCTGCGTCGGGTGCGCCAGGGTGCGCTCCTGCCGCGCTACATGACGGAGGGCGCAGCCGGCCTGGACCTGGCCTCCGCCGCTCCGGAGCCGATCACGCTGGCGCCAGGGGAGCGGCTCGGGGTGCCGACGGGCTTTTGCATGGAGCTCCCGCCTGGCTACGAGGCACAGGTGCGACCACGCTCCGGACTGGCCCTCCGTCACGGCATCACGGTGGTGAACGCCCCCGGTACCATCGACAGTGATTACCGAGGCGAGATCGTGGTGTTGCTGGTTAACCTCGGCCAGTCGCCCTACACGATAGCTCCGGGCACCCGAATTGCTCAGATGGTGATAGCGTCCGTGGCACGCGCTACGATAGAGGAAATCGATGAGCTGTCCACTACCGCGCGAGGATCGGGCGGTTTTGGTCATACGGGTGATTGATCTGTCACCTTGGGTTGTGACAAGTTTGGCGCATGGATGAAGCCAGCCGAGCCACGGAGCGTTTGCCGGTGGGGATCGTCGGCGCGTCCGGCTACTCCGGCATGGAGCTCGTGCGCTTACTCGCCGCGCATCCCACCTTCGAGCTGGCGCTTGCCACCACGGATAAGTGGCAGGGCAAGAGGCTGGGCGACAATATTGCCATCTCTGGTCCCGCCGCTGACCTCGCGTGCGTGTCACACGCGGCAGGTCAGGCGCGCTTTGGCGAGGCCAAGCTGGTGTTCTTGTGCACCCCGGCCGAGGTTTCCATCACTCTGGTGCCGCTCGCGCTGGCCGCTGGGGCGCGGGTCGTGGATTTGTCGGGGGCTTTCCGATTGACCGCCGATGCCTATCCGCGGTGGTATGGCTTCGCCCACGGGCGGCCCGAGCTCCTGTCCGAGGCCCTCTACTCCATGCCCGAGGCGACGGCGCCGGGCGGGCAGCAGACCCTGCGCGCGGCCAAGCTGGTGTCCAACCCGGGCTGCTATCCCACCGCCTCGGTGCTGGCGATATTGCCCCTTTTGGCTGCCCGCCTCATCGAGCCCGATCCAATATTCGTAGATGCCAAGAGCGGCACCACGGGCGGAGGGCGCAGGGCTAGCGAGGACTGGTCGTTTTCCGAAGTGGCCGACGACATCAGGGCCTATCGCATCTTCCGCCACCAGCACCAGCCCGAGATCGAGCGCGCGCTCGCCCTGGCCGGAGCCGGCCCGGCCACCGTGATCTTCACTCCCCACCTGTTGCCCGTGCGCAGGGGCATCCTAGCGGTGGCGTATGCGCGGCTATGCAAGGGTGCCACTCAAGATCCTGGCTCTGCCGTAGAGCAGGCGCTGCTGGCCTTTGCGCGCGCCAAGCCCTTCATCCGCGTCCTGCCGCCCGAGGAGGTTCGTCTGCAGCGCGTGGTGGGCAGCAACCGCGTGCTGCTAGGCGCGGCCGTGGACGCCCAGCGTGGGGTCGTGATCTCGGTCGCGGCCATCGACAACCTCGTCAAGGGCGCGGCCGGACAGGCCGTGCAAAACGCCAATCTCATGTTCGGGTTACCGGAAACCTCAGGCCTGCTCTGGGCCGCAGGACACTTGCCATGACCGATAACGAAGCCTGCGCGCCGCTTGCCCTTTCCCACCGGCGCGACTTGATTGTCGATGCCCTCAGATACATCCAACGCTTCTCCGGCACCCGCGCCGTCATCAAGTACGGGGGTGCGGCTATGGTGGACCCCGAGCTCAAGCGCAGCTTTGCCCAAGACGTGGTGCTGCTGCGCGCCGCCGGCTTGCGGCTCGCGATCGTCCATGGTGGCGGGCCTGAGATCTCGCGTACTCTCGAGCGCCTCGGGCAGAAGAGCGAGTTCATCGATGGCCAGCGCGTCACAGGGGCGGCCGAGATGGGCGTGGTCGAGATGGTCCTCACCGGCAAGGTAAACACGGAGATCGTCGGTCTCATCAACACGCTGGGCGGCTCGGCCATGGGACTGTCGGGCAAGGATGCGCACCTCATCCACGCGCGCAAGCAGATACCGAGGCCCGGCAAACCGGATCTGGGCTTGGTGGGCGAGGTAGAAGCCATCAATCTCGAAATCGTCGACATGCTCATGGACAAGGGCTACATCCCGGTGATCTCTCCCGTCGGCCTTGGTGCTGACGGCACAAGTTACAACATAAATGCCGACCATGTTGCGGCCGAGATCGCCGTGGCGGCCAAGGCGCGCAAGCTGATCTTTCTCACCGATGTGGCTGGCATTCTCGACGAGCACGGCCACCTCCTGTCGGAGATGAGCACCGCTGATTTGCGCGGTCGCTTGCAGGCCGGCCAGGCGGTCAAGGGTGGCATGGCGGTGAAGTCGAAGGCCGTGCTTCGAGCTCTGGAGGGAGGAGTCGAGGCCGTGCACGTGATCGATGGCCGCGAAGCGCACAGCGTGGTGGTCGAGCTCTTCACCGACAAGGGCGTCGGCACCCTGGTCACTCCCTGAGAAGCCTCGCCCGCGGGGGTTCTAAAGGACCCTCCCAGGGTCCTTTTCTTAATCGCGTGAGCGCAGGCGGGCTTTGCCCGACTGAGCTCATCCGCGGGGGTTCTAAAGGACCCTCCCAGGGTCCTTTTCTTAATCGCGTGAGCGCAGGCGGGCTTTGCCCGACTGAGCTCATCCGCGGGGGTTCTAAAGGACCCTCCCAGGGTCCTTTTCTTAATCGCGTGAGCGCAGGCGGGCTTTGCCCGACTGAGCTCATCCGCGGGGGTTCTAAAGGACCCTCCCAGGGTCCTTTTCTTAATACTTAGCGTGCAACTTCCTCGGCCGGGAAGCCGGGGCCATGGTTGTTGAGGGTACCCCAGCTCAGAGTGTGCCAGTTGGTGCGATGGGCCAGATAGATGCCCGCCAGGTCGCGAAAGTAGCGCAGGGCCAGGGGCTGCCTATCCTTGAGGTCGGTCTTCTCGCTCGGGTCGAGGCTCAGATCGTAAAGGTGCTCGTCTCCGGCGTAGTCGACCAGGTAGTGGAGCCTGCGTGAGCGCAGCGAGTAGCTGCGCCCGTACTCCGACGCTGCCACGCGCGGGACCCAGGGTCCGTCACGCAGGATCATGGGCAGCAGGCTTTCGCCCTGCACGCGTTCATCGGCGGGCAGTCCCATGAGGTCGATTAAGGTCGGTACCAGGTCGGCATGGCTCACGACGGTGTCGATGTGCTGGCCATGGCCGAGGCCGGGGAAAAAGAGCACCAGAGGGACATGGATGAGCTCGGCATACTGTCCGTAGGCGTGGCCCAAGCTACCATGCTCGAAGAAGCCCTCGCCGTGATCGGAGAGCAGCGCCACCGGCGTACTTTCGGCCAGGCCGCGCGCGTGCAGTCCCTCGAGCAAGGTGCCGACACACTCGTCGAGATGCTCGACCTCACCGTCATAAAGACCCTCGAGCTGCGCCCAGCGCTCGGGCGTCATCTTGAGCTTGCCCGAGACGATCTGATTCAAGATGATGCCGTCGGGCTTCCGGCCGATGGCTTCATCGAAGTGGCCGCGGTAGTAATGCTCGGTTACCCCTTCATGGTACAGGTAGGGCGTATGGGCTTCGAAGGCCACGGCCGAGGCGAAAAAGCGCTGCGCGGTATGCCGGTCGGCGAAGGCGAGAATCTCCTTGACCACGGCCATACAGTCGCCACCTTTGCCCTCGGCGTTGGGCTGGTGAAACTCGGTCCAGTGCGAGACGGGGGTGAGGCGACGCATGGCAAAGTTGGCATCGCCCACGAATTCGGTGGCAATGCCGGCGTGGGCCAGGATTGCACTGATGGTCGGCGTGCCGGGATTGACCTTGCTCTGGTCACCGAGGACGCCATGACTACGCGGCATACACCCGCTCTGGATGCTGGCATGCGAGGGTGGGGACGACGGTGACGCCGCCTGCGTGGCCGTGAACGCGATGCCCATGCTTTGCGCTGCTTGGGCGATGTGGGGCGTGCGCACGCGGGTGGTGGCGAACATGGGCAGGCGGTCGGCACGCAGGGCATCGGCGACCAGCACGACCAGGTTACGGGCGGGCTGGGGGCGGGGCGCGACCTTCACCTTGGGTAGCAGGATGCGCGGTCGGATCCAGGAGGCGCTCTCCGGGTGCCTTGCCGTGACCGCGAGCTCCAGCCCCACCAGCTTGCCCGCCAGGTCAGTGAGCGGTACCGACCGCTCTTGTTCACTTCCTGCGCCCTGGTCGGCCGCGAAGAGGATGCGGGGTGCCTGGCCTTCCTCGTACGCCGCAATCTGGAAATGCGCGTCTTCCGTGGTGGCGGCCGTGCCGAAGCGCAGCCACCCCTGCGCGGGAATCTCGATGGGCAGAAGCAGGCCCGGAAATCCAGTCAAGGCCGGGCAGGGCTTACCGGCCACCATCGCGCTGGCCGCGGGTGAAGATGGCGGCCAGGCACCGCCCGAGACGGCCTCTCTTCCCGGCGTGAGCTCGATCGAGTGAATGGCGCCGCCTGACTTGGCGACGGCGAGGACCATGGTGTTCTCACCCTGGGTGAGCAGGCCGGGGGGAATGTCCGCCGCTACCTCGGTCCATCCGGTTGGCAGGGTAGTGTTCTTGAGCAATTTGCCGTTAAGGCGCAGGGACAACTTGCCTCCACACGATCCGCCGTGCAGGCGAACTACCAGGCTCGCTGCGCCGGCGGCTTTGGTCCAGGGGAAGCGGAGAGTAGCCGCGGTCCGGCCGAGCACGCGGCCCGGCCTGCCCTCGACGCGCACCACTTCGCGCCACGGGTTGCTATATTCCTGGCTGTACTTGCGCCAGCCCTCGCCTGCGAAGGGAATGACGAGTCCAGGTCGGTAGACATGCCAGAGCGCTTGCGACGCCACCAGATCCATCCTGGGTCCGGTCTCGTCGAGCGAGGGAGGGGAAGGCAGTTCGGTCTTTGCGCCAGCCAGCTTCCGGCCAGGCGGCTCGGAATGACTGGGCGCGGGTGGGGCGGTCTCCCTGCCCCGACAGGCCAAAACGCAGCCCGAAAGCGCGAGCACCGCGAGGACCGCGGGCACCAGGGTGACCGGCATCGGTTTCAGGATCTTGCGCTGCATCTGGTCCTTTTACATTTTCTGCCCCGCCTTCCACCAGGGCTACTCGACGACCGGCCTTCCTCTCGATGCTCTCGAGATGACTTCCGCGCTGGCGCTGTTCTCGCATATCATGCGGCACCCGGCATGTTCTCCAGGTTTGCCCGCGCCCAGGATGCTTCGTCACGGCCCATGGTGGCTGCCGTCCTGGGCACGGCTCTGCTCGTGGCTTGGACGCTGTGGTTCTTCTTGGCGCGGGTAGCGCTCTACGAGACCAGCCGGCAGGCGCGTCTCGAGGTGGCAGCCGCACCCCACGACATCGACGCCCCGGTTTCGGGTAGGATCTTGCGCAGCAACCTGGTGCTCGAGCGACAAGTCGCGCAGGGCGAGCTCTTGCTCGAGATCGACTCGGCCGCTCTACGCTTGGAGCGGCAGGCCGAGGTGGCACGGGTTTTGGCGGTGGCGCCGCAGATCGCGGCTCTCGAGCGCGAGCTTGCCTCCGACGAGGAGGCCATGCGCGGCGAGGATCGAGCTCTGGCGGCCGAGGTCAGCGAAGCGCGCGCGCGCCAGCGGGCCTCCGACGCGGTGGCTTCGCTCAAGGCTTCGGAGCGCGATCAGATTGCGGCACTGCACCGGCAACACGTGGTGGCCGAGGTGGAGCGCCAGCGCACCGAAGCCGACTACGAGAGGCAGACTGCCGAATCGGACGCGGCCCGTGCCCAGGTGGGGCGGCTGGGCACGGAGGGCGGGGTCCGTCGGAGCGATCGCCGGGCCAAGATCGCCCGTTTGCAGGCGGAAATCGCTCGCCTCGAGAGCGCGCGGGCCGAGGCAGCGTCTCATATTCCCATCCTGGACGAGAAGATCGAGCTTTACACGGTACGGGCGCCGATATCCGGCCGTATTGGCAACATGATCAACTTGCAGCCCGGCGCCGTGGTCAGCGCGGGTACCCGGCTGGGCACGGTAATCCCATCGGGAGGGGTGCGCGCCGTGGCCTTCTTCGACGTGGCGACGGCGCTGGGCCGGGTCAAGCCCGGGCAGCCGGCGCGCATCCGCCTGTTCGGCTTTCCCTGGACGAAGTTCGGCGTTTTGCGCGCCAGGGTGGAACGGGTGGGCAGCGAGCCGCGCGATGGCCTCATCCGGGTCGAGCTCGCGCTGGCCGCTCAGCAAAAAGCGCGCATCCCGGTCGAGCACGGCCTGCAGGGCAGCGCCGAGGTCGAGGTCGAAGAGGTAGCTCCCGTCGCTCTGGTGCTCGACGCGGCCGGCCGCTACCTGATGAGCTCGGCTATGACAACGGCGGAGAAGCCATGAGCCAGGTCGAGCAGATCAGGTCGGGGCGCCGCCGTTTCTTCGTGCCCGAGACCATCCAGACGTCAGCCATGGACTGTGGCCCCGCCTCGCTCAAGTCCCTGTTGTCCGGATTCGGCATCAAGACGAGCTATGGGCGTCTGCGCGAAGCCTGTCACACGAGTGTTGATGGCAGCTCCATCGACAACTTGGAGGATCTCGCCAATGCCCTCGGTCTTGACGCAGATCAGGAGATGATGCCTGCCGAGCATGTGCTGGCGCCGGCAGCTGACTGCCTGCCGGCGCTGGTGGTCACCCGGCTGCCCACCGGTCTCAGTCACTTCGAAGTCCTCTGGCGTATGGTGGGGCCATGGGTGCAGGTGATGGATCCGGGCCGCGGCCGCCGTTGGATCAAGCGCGCCGCGGTCGAGAGCTCTCTGTACATCCACGAAACCCAAGTCGACGCTGCGGACGTCGCCGCTTGGTTGGCATCGCCAGCCTTCCTCGATCCCCTGCGGGCCCGCTTGCGCAGGCTCTCCGGTCGGGCGCGAGCCCAGCGCCTTATCGACGAGGGTACGGCCATCGGCTGGGCGGGCCTGGCCGCTCTCGACGCGGCTGCGCGCGCTACCAGAGCATTGATCGTGGCGCGGGCGGTGGGCGAGAGGCAGGCGGCACGCGTGCTTGCTCTGCTCCTGGCCTCGACGGGCGAGCCGGAGCCGTGTCGTCTCATCCCCGAAGCGCTGTGGACGGTGCGCAGAGGCAGGCCAACGGCGGCCGGGGAGCGGATCGTGGTGCGCGGGGCGATAGTGCTCAAGGTCAACGGGCGGCAGAAGGTACCGCCCGCCCTGCCCACCGACCTCGGACCGGTAGTGCGAGCCGTGGAGGAGGGCGCCGGGCGCCACCTGTTGAATCTGGTGCGCCAGGGTGGCCTCGGGCGCCTGGTTCCGCTCGCCCTCGGTCTACTGGTGGCGGGGCTCGGGTCCGTGCTGGAGACCTTGCTCTTTCGGGGTGCGTTCGACGTCGGCAACCGTCTGGAGCTTTTCGAGCAGAGGGCGCTGGCCGGGCTAGCCCTCCTGGCGCTCTTGTTGGGGCTGTCCTTGCTCGAGTGGCCGATCGGGCGTGGGTTGTGGGCCATGGGGAGCCGCCTCGAGATGGGTTTGCGCCGGGCCTTCCTGCAGAAGTTGCCCCGGCTGGGAGACCGCTATTTCCAGAGCCGGCCGCTCTCGAGCATGGCCGAGACGTCTCACCTGCTGCATTGGCTGCGGCTCCTGCCCGGACAGGGCGGCCAGCTCATCCGATGCATCGCCCAGCTCGTCGCGACCGGAGCCGGCGTGATCTGGCTCTGTCCCTCGTCGGCTCCCCTCGTGATCCTCCTCGGGGTGCTCATGGTGGCACTACCCTTTCTGTGCCAGCCTGTCCTGCTCGAGCAAGATCTGCGGATGCGCGGACACGCCGGAGGCCTGGCGCGCTTCTACCTGGATGCCCTGCTTGGCCTATCGGCCATCCGGGCCCATACCGCCGAAGGAGCAGTGATCGCCGAGCATGGCAGCCGCTTGCGCGAATGGGCGCGTTCCGCACGCGACGTCGCGCGCACCGCAACCGTCATCGAAACCGCCATAGTCACGGTCGGCTATGGCCTGGCCGCAGCTGTCGTATTGCATTACCTGACGCACGCCGAAGGCTCGGGCTGGGCCATTCTGCTGGTCTATTGGGCACTCATGATGCCCGCGCTCGGCATGGAGCTTGCGCTCCTGGTCCAGCAGTATCCGCAGCACCGTAGCGTGACCCTGCGTCTGCTCGAACCGCTCGGTGCTGCGGAGAGCGCGTCGGATGAGGGCACGATTATCGCGGAGCCGCCGGGGACGACGCCGACCGCAGCCGCACCAGCGCTGGGATTTCACCAGATCACAGTGGAACAGGCGGGCAACCTGGTGCTGAGCGTGCCCGAGCTCGTCATCGCCGGGGGCGAGCATGTCGCCCTCGTGGGTGTGTCAGGGGCGGGCAAGTCCAGCCTGGTCGGCCTGTTGCTCGGATGGTACCCGCCGGACACCGGCAAAGTCGTGGTGGATGGGCTGCCGCTCTTGGGAGCCGAGCTCGCGCGACTGCGGCGGGCCACGGTGTGGGTAGACCCAACAGTACAACTGTGGAATCGCTCATTGCTCGAGAATCTGCGCTACGGAACCGACCAAGCGCACAAGCCGCTGGGCGACGCCGTGGAAGCGGCCGAGCTCGACGAGGTCTTGGCCCGGCTTCCCATGGGACTGCAGACCTCGGTCGGAGCCAACGGGGCGCTACTCTCGGGCGGCGAGGGTCAGCGGGTGCGCCTGGCGCGCGGGATTGGTCGTGAGCAGCCGAGGCTCGTCATCCTGGATGAGGCATTCTGCGGCCTGGAACGCGCACGACGCAGCTCTTTGCTCGCCGCGGCTCGGGTACGCTGGCAGAGCGCCACCCTGCTATGCATAACCCACGACATCGCGGACACGCTGTCCTTCTCCCGGGTGCTGGTGATCGAGGAGGGCCGGGTAATCGAAGACGGGATACCCGCGGCGCTCGCCGCTCTAGCCGACTCTCGTTACGCCCGGCTGCTGGCTGCGGAAAAGCGCGCGCTGGCGCGCCTGACGGGCGCGCGCTGGCGGCGCTTCCGGGTGGAATCAGGCGAGGTAACAGCGGATCCGGCGCCAAGGCGCCCGGGAGAGGGGCGGCTGCCATGACGGCCGCTTATGCTGAGGCAAGCGGGCCAAGACCACGCACCGACTATTCATGGCAGGCCGACCAGCTTGGCCTGGCCCTCGAGGCCATCTCCGAGCGGGTGCTACCCCGCCAGCGGGCGCGGCGCATGCCAGCGGTACCCGCGGCGGTGGACGACGCCTCGCTGCTCGACATCGGGCGCTGGCTAGAAGACGCCGGTGCCCGCCTGGGCATGATTGCGGAGGCCAAAGAGCGCACCGAGCTTACTACCGTGGCGCTGCTGGCCGAAGGGGGACCGGTGCTGGCGGTCCTGCCGGCCCGGCCCAAGCGACAGTTCTTGGTCATGCTGCGCTTGCGGACGGGTGGGCAAGAGGTCGAGCTCCTGGCCCCGAGCCGCGAGACCGTGCGCCTGCCGGTTAGCGAGCTCGATGGTGTCATATTCGGGGCATCAGAGAGCCGACTCGGCCTGCTGCAGTTCTGCCGAGAAGCGGGGCTCCCTGGACGAGCGACCAGCATCGTAGAGCGAGTGCTCTGCCGAGGGCAGGGGAGCCAGGAGGAGTCGTGCGCGGGCTTTGCTTTCGCGCCGGTAGACAGCGGGTTCTTCGCTCGCTTCCTCGAGGCGGGCTGTGCTCCTCTCTTGACCGGCTCCGCCATCTTCATGGCCCTGTCGCTGGCGCTCTATCTGGGGTCCTGGTGGTTGATCGGTAGGGCGGCCATGGAAGGCCATCTCGCTTGGGGCTGGCTTTGGGCGTGGGGGATCATGCTGGTCTGTTCCGCGCTTTGCCGCGGGGCGGGCTCGTGGGGCGCGGGCCGGTTGGCAGTCAACGTGGGCGGCATCATGCGCGAGCGCCTGCTCGGCGGGATCCTGCGCCTTCCGACCGACAAAGTTCGGAGCAGGGGGATTGGTGCCATGCTCGGCTTGGTTCTGGACGCCGACGCACTAGACGCTCTGGCGCGCACCGGGGGGCCGACCTTGGTGGCTGATGTCGTCCAGACTAGCTCGAGCTTCGTGGTCCTGCTCGCTGGCGCGGCTCCGGTGAGCCACGGCCTTTTGCTGGCCGGGTGCCTGTTGGTGGCGGGGTTGCTGGTGCGCAGACTGCAGCGCAGGGTGCTGGACTGGGCCGACGCCCGCCTGGGCCTTACCGACGATCTAGTGGAAACCATGATCGGCTATCGCACCATGACGGCACAGCTTTCGCCCGACAAACGCCACCTGGGTGAAGAACGCGCCTTGTCGGAGTACGCGCGCAAAGAGGCCGCCATGGATCGGGAAATGGCTAAGCTCGCGGTGCTGATTCCGCGCGGGTTCTTGCTTCTTGGCGTGGCCGTGCTAATCCCCGACTTCGCCACGGGCCGGGCTGTCTCGGCCCGCGTCGCCATCAGTCTGGGTGGGCTCCTGCTCGCGTACTTGGGTTTGCGACGGATAGCGGTCGAGACCGGACCAGGGCTGGCCAACGCTCTGGTGGCCTGGCGCAACACCAGGACGGTTGCCGAGGCCGCGCGCGCTCCCGAGTTGGTCGAGCAGGTGGCGGTGCTGCCCAACGAGATCGACAGTGCAACGCAAGGGCGGCGCGCGCTCCTGGTCGGCCGCGATGTCAGCTATAGCTATCCCGGCCGCCTGGAACCGGTCCTGCGTGGCGCGGATTTCGAAGTCCACCGGGGCGATCGCGTGCTGGTAGAAGGCCGCTCGGGCGCGGGCAAGTCGACCTTGGCGGCTCTCCTGTGCGGACTACGCCAACCCTCGGGGGGGTTGCTGCTGCTAGGCGGCTTCGACCATCACAGCCTGCGCGCCGAGCGCTGGCGTCAGCGGGTGGCCAGCGTGCCACAGAGCCATGACAACCACATCCTCTCCGCTCCGCTGCTCTTCAACATCGCCATGGCACGGCGCTGGCCGCCAAGCGATGCCGACATCGTCGAGCTGGAGCAAATCTGCAAGGAGCTTGGCCTGGCTGGCGTGCTCGAGCGTATGCCGGCAGGCATGCAGCAGATGGTGGGCGATAGCGGCTGGCAGCTCTCGCACGGCGAGCGCGCCCGGGTATGTATCGCGCGCGCCCTGGCCCAACAAGCTGACGTGCGGGTTCTCGACGAAAGCTTCGCGGCGCTCGATCCGGAGACGCTCGACCGCGTTCTGGAGTGCCTGTTGCGGCGAAGCGAAACCCTCCTGGTGGTCTCGCATGCCGGCGATCCTTGATCGTGGGATTATTGGATCTATGCTGCGCGGGGCTGCCTGGGGGCGCGACCGCCCTGGGCGAGCACGAACGCCGTGGTCGTGATCGTGGCTGTACTAGCGGCCATGGCCGAACTTCGTGGCCCGACCACTTCCTCCGCCGTGCGTGACCGAGGTTGACTACGGCGCCGTGATGTAGGACATTAGGAACAAGAAGACATCGAAGAATTCGAGAGAGAGAAATGAGTGTGACCGAATGGGTCTAGCCGCAGTCAAAAAAGCAGAAGTCGTCAAGAAGTTTGCTCGCGCCGATGCCGATACTGGTTCGCCGGAGGTGCAGATTGCACTCTTGTCGGAGCGCATTTCCTACCTCACGGAGCACTTTAGGGTGCACGTGAAAGATCACCATTCCCGCCGCGGTCTGTTGATGCTGGTCAGCCAGAGGCGTCGCTTGCTCGACTACTTGAAGAAGAAGGATGTCAAGCGGTATCGTGACCTGATCCAATCGCTCGGCATTCGCAAGTAGACCGCTCTGCCGGCGCAGGAGAGGCATGGGAGCCCTTGCGGGCTCCCATTTACAATGTCCATATTGACGAAGGCCCCGGTGCCTGCGTTCATCCTTTGTCCCGCAGATTCTTGACCGTACGGCAATCCCACCCGAGACCTGCGAGACAAGGGACGAAGCCACGGGGGCCGCTCTAAGAGAGGAGTCCTATAAATGTTCATTCGCGAAGGGGTGCCCCTTGGTGGCAAGGAGCTGAGTATCGAAATCGGCCGCATGGCCAAGCAAGCCGACGGTGCCGTCGTCGTTCGCTACGGTGACTCGATGGTTCTCGTCACGGCGGTGGCTTCCGCCGGGTTGAGACCCGGCGTCGACTTCATGCCGCTCACGGTCGACTACCTGGAGAAGACCTCGGCCGCGGGCAAGATCCCGGGAGGCTATTTCAAGCGCGAGGGTCGCCTCACGGAAACCGAGGTGCTAACCTCCCGCCTGATCGATCGGCCGTGCCGGCCCCTTTTCCCCAAGGGCTGGCGCTTCGACACCCAGGTCATTGCCACGGTGCTGTCGACGGATCGCGAGAACATGACCGACGTGCTGGCCATGACTGGTGCGTCGGCGGCCTTGCATTTGTCCGACATCCCATGGGCGGGTCCCTTTGCGGGCGTGCGGGTGGGCCGGGTAAACGGCGAGTTCCTGGTGAATCCTACCGCCGCCCAGCGGGAGACCTCTGATCTGGACTTGGTGGTGGCCGTGAGCCGCGACGCCATAGTCATGGTCGAGGGTGGGGCCCAGCAGGTCGGCGAGGAGGTCATAGTGGACGCTCTCATGTTCGCCCACAAGGCGGCCCAGCCGCTCATCGACCTGCAGGAGAAACTGCGTGTCGCGGTGGGCAGGGCCAAGCGCGAGTTCTCGCCGCCAGCGGTTGATCCGGCCCTGGAGGCGAGGGTGATGGACTTGGCCAAGGGAAAAATCGAAGCCGCCATGGCGATACGCGAAAAGCTCGCGCGCTACGCCGCGCTGGACCATGCGGCGGCGGAGACGCTCGACACCCTCAAGGTCGAGTTTCCCGAGCGCGAGGGCGAGATCAAGGACGCCTTCGACAAGGCCAAGAAGAAGAATCTGCGCGAGTTGGTGCTGAGCACCGGGCGCCGCATAGATGGTCGCGCCACGGAAGAGATCCGTCCCATCACCTGCGAGGTGAGTCTCTTGCCCCGCACGCACGGCTCGGCCCTATTCACCCGAGGCGAAACCCAGGCCCTGGTCACCACAACCCTCGGCACCAAGCAAGACGCGCAGCACATCGAAGGTCTAGGCGAGGAGTTCGAGAAGACCTTCATGCTCCACTATAACTTTCCTCCATTTTCCACAGGTGAGACCAAGCCTTTGCGCGGGGCCAGCCGACGGGAGACCGGGCATGGGCACCTGGCCGAGCGTGCCCTGGCCGTGGTGCTGCCCGATGAGAAGACCTTCCCGTACACCATTCGCGTGGTGTCGGAGATTCTGGAATCGAATGGCAGCTCCTCGATGGCCTCGGTGTGCGGTGGCGCCCTGTCACTGATGGATGCAGGAGTGCCGCTCAAGACACCGGTCGCCGGCATCGCCATGGGCCTCATCAAGGAAGGTGAGCGTGTGGCCGTGCTGTCCGACATCTTGGGCGATGAGGACCACCTGGGCGACATGGACTTCAAGATCTGCGGCTCGAAGACAGGCGTCACCGCGGTCCAGATGGACATCAAGATCCAGGGTCTCACCCGGCAGATTCTCGAGCGGGCGCTACAGCAGGCGCAGCGCGGTCGCCATCACATCCTGGGCAAGATGGCCGAGGCCTTGGCCACCCCACGCGAGGAGCTCAACAAGTACGCTCCGCGCATCTTCACCATAAGCGTCAAGCCCGACCAGATTCGCGAGATCATCGGCCCGGGCGGCAAGACCATCAGGGGGATCACGGCGCAGACCGGGGTGGCCATCGACGTCGAGGACGATGGCACGGTACACATCGCCTCTTCCGACGGGATCATGGCGCAGAAGGCTATCGATATCATCAAGGGGCTTACCGCCCAGGCCGAGGTAGGGGAGTTCTACATGGGGCTGGTCAAGCGTTTGGCCGACTTTGGTGCGTTCGTCGAGATCCTGCCGGGCACCGATGGTCTTGTGCATATCAGCGAGCTCGACGAAAAGCGTGTGCGTCAGGTCAGCGATATTTGCAAGGAGGGCGACGAGATGCTGGTGAAGGTCATCGGCGTCGACTCAGCGTCGGGCAAGATTCGCTTGTCGCGGCGCGAAGCCCTGGGCAAGACCCCGGACGTGGTGCACAACTTCAGAACGTAGCGGGTAAGATGCCCGGAGCGACGATGACGTTGTGCTATACCAGCGCGCGCGGTGTCTGACCCTATCCCACCAGACCAAGAACCTGCTATCAAGATCGCAGGGACGGTCGCGATCCTCGGGCGACCCAACGTCGGCAAGTCGACTTTGCTCAACGCCATCGTTGGGGAAAAGCTTGCCATAGTCACGCCCAAGCCCCAGACCACCCGCAATCGCATCGTGGGTGTGTGGAACGGAGAGGCCAGACTGGCGGTTGGCGACCCACGTGGATCTGGTCGATCGGCCACGGGGCAAATCGTGTTCGTTGACACGCCTGGCGTACATGCTGCTCATTCCCAGCTCAACCGATTCATGGTGCGCGAGGCGATGGGTGCTATCGACCAGGTCGACGCCGTCTTGATGGTGGTAGAGGCACCGGCGCGAGGTGCCCGGGTGGCCGCACCGACCTCCCGGTTGCCAGAGGCGGAGTCATGGATCCTAGAACGTATTAGCCGGGCGGAGAGGCCGGCGGTGCTGTGCCTCAACAAGGTCGACAAGGTCGCGGACAAGTCGCAGATCCTGCCGCTCATCGAATGGTGGGGCAGGGCGGGCCGGTTCGCTGCCGTGGTGCCAACCTGTGCCACGCGCAAAAAGGGGCTCGACGGTCTGGTGAGCGAGCTCATGCGCCTGTTGCCCGAGCAGCCGCCACTCTTCGGGCCGGATGTGCTAACCGACCGGAGCGAGCGCTTTCTGGCCGGCGAGTTGGTGCGTGAGCAGCTCTTTCTGCGCCTTCGTCAGGAGCTGCCCTACTCGACCGCGGTCGTGGTGGAGACCTGGCAGGAGCGTCCGCGCGGCGACGTGGTGCTCGATGCAACCATAGTGGTCGATCGGGAGAGTCAAAGAGCTATCGTGGTCGGCAAGCGCGGATCCATGATCCGCGACATTGGCACCGCAGCGCGGCTTGAGATCGAAAAAATGTTAGGCCGGCCGGCCCATCTCCGCCTCAACGTCCGCCTGGACGAGGGCTGGACCAGCTCGGCCGCCGAGCTAGCAGAGCTGGGTTACGGCGAGAAGGAGACATGAGAGCTGCCTCGCCCACGGTTGCCCTGGTCGGGCGACCGAACGTGGGCAAATCGTCCCTGTTCAACCGCCTGGTGGGGGGCCGCCCAGCGCTGGTCGAGGATGTGCCAGGCGTTACCCGCGATCGGCGCTACGGAGCATGCGCCTGGGATGGGCAGGAGTTCCAGGTTGTCGATACCGGAGGGCTAGATCCGGATGGGGCAGGCATCTTGGCAGCCATGCGCACGCAAACCCTGCGCGCTATCGACGACGCACGAGTCCTGGTGCTCGTGCTTGACGCCGGGGAGGGGGTGACCGCGGTTGATGAAGAAGTGGCCCGCCTGCTGCGGCGCACGGGCAAGACAGTTCTGGTGGCAGTCAACAAGGTCGACTCTTCGTTGCGCGACGCGTCCTTGGCGGAAGGCTACGCCCTGGGCTTTACCCACGTCTTCGGACTCTCCGCGACGCATGGCCGGGGTGTGGCGGATCTGCTCGATGCCATTGTGGCTGCGCTGGGGCTTGCTACGTCGGGTGGGGCGGAGGAAAAGCGCAAGCCGAGTCGATCTCCGCGCGAAGACCACGGGAGCGAGGAATTGCCCGAGAGCATCACCAAGGCGGCGGCCGAGCTCCCCATCCGCCTCGCTTTCGTGGGTAAGCCCAACGCCGGCAAGTCGTCGCTGGTGAACCGCCTCCTGGGGGAAGAGCGCGTGCTGGTCCACGACCAACCCGGCACAACCCGCGATCCCATCGACACCCCCTTTAGCGCGAACGGTCGCGAGTTCGTGCTGGTGGATACCGCGGGGTTACGCCGCCGCCGCGCTATTTTCACTCATACCGAAGCCGTGGCGGCCAAGATGGCACGGGACCAGCTGGCTCGTGCCGACGTGGTCGCGCTCGTCATCGATGCCACTCTGGGTGCGAGCGCGGAGGACGCCAAGCTAGCCAGCTTCATCGAGGAGTCGGGCCGAGGGGCCATCGTCATCCTGAACAAGATGGACTTGGTCCCGCGCGTCGAGCGCGACCGGGTCATCAGTGCCGCGCGCGAAACCCTGAGCTTCCTCGGCTGGGCGGCTCTGCTACCGATGTCAGCCCACACCGGCCGGGGCACCGAGGTCATTGTTAGCTCGGTCGCGCATGTGTACGGGCAATGGAGTCGCAGGGTGCCGACCGCGGAGCTGAACAAGAGCTTCGCGGCAATCGTGGAGCGCAGGCTGCCCCCCGCCGGGCCGTCAGGACGCCACGTCAAGCTCTACTTCGTAAGCCAGGTGGACGTCAGGCCGCCCACCTTCTTCGTGAGCACGAACATGCCTAATGCGATAGGCCATCCCTATCGGCGCTATCTGGCTAACGAGCTGCGCAAGGCATTTGGATTCGACGGCTCGCCCCTGCGCCTTGCGCTACGCGAGCACCGCCGCAAGCGCAAGGTACCCGCCTGAAAGCCGTGCCCTGCCGTGCGTGCTGGTCGCGATTATTTAAGGACCCTGGGAGGGTCCTTTACATCCCCCGCGGAAGAGCGCAGTCGGGCAAAGCCCGCCTGCGCTCACGCGGCTATTAACAAATGGACCCTGGGAGGGTCCTTTCAATCCTACGCAGCTTGACCGGCATCCGGGGCTGGGGTAGCCATGGTCATGGCCGAGCTCGCGAGCCGGCCGCCCAGCCGCCCAATCAAGGAGAAGAGAGATGCGCAAGTTACTGGTCGCCGCCGTCCTGACCGCCCTGACCCTTCCTCCCGCCGCCGCGCGTGCCGGGTTTGTCCTCGACGCGTCGGTGGGCCAAGGCTATCAGACTGCAACGCCGCGGGACTGGGAACCGCTCAATCTCGAGATCGCCCCGGGCTACGCGCCCTCCTTACCCGTGTTGTCCATGTTCCAGCTCCAGCTCGGCATCGTGACTGACTTTGCCGACACCTCGGGCAGCAAGACCAACCTCGAGCTGCGGCCGATGCTGTCCATCGTCCCGCCGTTTCTCCCCATATATGGCCGGGTCATCGTAGGGGTCAGCAACCTCTTGGGCCGAGACGGCAAGCGAGAAATCGAGTACGGCGGCGTGGTGGGGTTGCGCGTGGGAATTCCCGGCGTGGCTATCATCCCGGCGTTCGGCGTCTTCGTGGAGGCTGGCCTCATTCCGCGCGAGCGCGACTTCGTGGTCGCAAGCGCCAGCGGTACCACGAGCGAGTCCAAGCTCGCCTGGGTCGTCGAGGGCCGCGCCGGCGCCTACCTCAATTTCTGAAAGCTATCGGCTAATGAGGCGGGCGATGCGGACGGTGGCGTTGGCGTCGTTTTGGAACTCCAGCATCGTCTGCTTGGGCCGGTCGGGCCAGATCTCGAACTGCGGCAAGGGCTTCTTGGAAGTGAGATCAATCTGCTGGACCAGGTATATGTCGTAGAACAGATGCCGTGAGAGAGCGTCGAGCAATTGCGAGTCCTGGCGGGCCGACTCGTAGTCGGTGGCTCCGTACTCCATGATGGTGTAAAGGCCAGGCCGCTCGGTGACGATCATGATGCGCTTTTCGTGCAGGCTCGCGAAGAAGCGCCAGGTAGCGGAAGCCTCGCGGGTGAGGGTGAGCTCGTTCAAGACGCGGTACTCTGAGGCCACCGGGAGATAGATCACGAGCAAGGCAACCGCGACGAGCACGGGGAGGAACGGGCGCGCTCGTCGGCAAAGCTGCACCAGGACCCAAGCTGCCGGGAAGGAGAAGAAGGTGTCGATCAAGATCATGAGCCGGGCAGCGGCGGGATGTTGTGCGCGGCCCCAGATGTAGGTGAACACGATTACGAGCTGCAAGGCCATCCAGCCCAACACCATGGCGCCGAACTTGAGGTCGGGCGACGCCTGGTCACGGTTGCGCACTTGCCGCCAGCACCACCATAGGCCGGCGATAGAGCCGGCCAGGCCCAGCGCGATCACGATGGCCGCGTGGGGGGGTGGAAATCGAAGGGTGAGAGGACAGGCCGCAGGTACTCGCGCAAGTTGTCGAAGAAGTTCTTGACGCTAAAGGTGACAGCGCCGGGATCCTGCTCGGGAACGTTGCCGCGCAAGATCGACTGCCATATGCGGGGTAGCAAGAAGGCCGGGGACATGGCGTAGACGACGGCGTAGGGCCGCAGGTAATCCAGCCGCACCAGGCGGAACACGAAGAGCAGGGCCATCAGCGGGGGCAAGAATAGAGCCGTCTCGTAGCGAATCTCGGCGAAGAGGCAGAGGTTCACCCACAGCGCGACCAGCCGCTCCGCCGAAGGCCGCCGGCTATGGGCAAGGAAGCTGTGAGCGATGAGCAACGTGAACAACGCGGCGAAGAAGTCGAAGCCGCCCGAGCGCACTGAGATCAGGGTGATGGGGTGAGCCGCCACCAACAGACAGGCAACCAGCCCCACCAACTCGCCCCAGAGCGACTTTGCAATGCGATAGGCAAGTAGAACGAAGAGCGGGAGAGCGAGGAGGTTGAACCAGAACACGTTGGTGTAGCGATAGCCGCGCACCACGTGGACCAGGCTGACCAAGAAGGGGAACAAGGAGGGACGGCGGTCGATGACCACGCCACTGTCCCAGAAGTTGTCATAGTAGTACTTGCCCGTGGTGGTGAAGGTCGCGGTCTTGCTGAAAAAGAAGTTCTTGGAGGTGCCGAGGAGGTTGGCCTCGTCGGAGAGCACGCGCAAGGCCGGGTGGATGGCTAGACCAACGGTCAGCGTTACTGCCACCGCGGCGATTATCCCGCCCCGGTTGTCCTTGATCCATGCGACCAGCTGGGCCTTGCTCAAGTCGCTGGCGGCTCCCAGATAGAGGGTGGCCCAGGTCACCACCGCCACCATCAAGAGGTAGTAGGTGGCGTGAATGAAGAGCGGCTCGGCATAACCGCGCTGGGCAACGCTCACCACCAGTAGCCCGAGGAGCATGAGGAAGAGCACGAGGGACACAAGCCCGCGCGCTCCCCAGTTGGTCTGGCCCTGTGATTCCAGGCTGGTATTGGCTGGCATGCGACGAGAATGTTATCACGCCATGGCGCACCGAGGGCAACCGGGCTCACCGGGCCGAATCGCCAAGATAAAAGATCTCCAAGAGATCTCGAAAATCGCCCAAGATCGGCGAAATCGCCGAAATCGATCGCCAAAATCTGGCAGATCTGGCGTCGCCCGATACTGGTGGGGCGAGAAGGTGCTACAATTGGGCCGGTATGAGGCAGGCCCAGCAGCTCGCCGTAGTCCTCGCGCTGACAGGTGGCCTGCTAGCCGGCAGCCCGCCGGCTCGGGCGCAGGTCCAGTGCGCCGGCCCATCTCCGAGCGACCAGGTGTGCATCAACCCGGGCACGGGGGCTAGCCAGCTTGCCGCTGCTCTCGGGACGACAACGAGTCAGCTCACGAGCAGCATCCTCAGCCAGGTAAACAACCTCTTCCAGGTGACCAACGTCGGAGCTTTCCTCAGGGACTTTCAGAACGCGCAAGCCTTTGCCTCGAAGAGCCTAGGCGTCGATTACGCCTCCGAGACCACCCGCGTCGAGGTGGGAGCGACGCTGAGCGTGGCGAGCGACCTGGACAAAGCCTATAAGGCGTCCGGCTCGTACACCAACCCGCCCGTGAGCGGGGGTGGGGCCAACTTTTCCCTCATGGGTGGCCTGGGGCTCGGTCTATTCGGCCTGGACTCGCTGATGATATTCGCCAACTGGTTCCAGGGCAGCGCCGACCTGGGCCAATTGCAGGGTAGCTACGACAACTGGGGCGTGCACGGCCAGTTGCGCTTGCTCGCCCCCGGCCGCAATGCCTCGGCGCTTAAGGCGCTCGTGCGCTGGGGCGGCATAGCCATCACCAGCGGTGCCGACTATTCGCGCGTCACCTTGAACGCCAAGAGCTCCATCCAGGCTACGAGCTTTGCTTTGCCGAGCTACACCCCGTCGGGGCCGCAGGGCTCGGTGACAGTCCAGGATACCGGCATCTTCTTCGCTCTCGATCAAACGACCTGGGCCGTGCCGCTCGAGCTTACCACCAGCCTGCGCCTCTTCTCCCTGATCACCTTCTACGGCGGCATTGGCCTTGATTTCCAGCTCGGAGGTGGTAGCGACCTGCGCATCGCGATGAACAGTGGTGGCAATAGCGCGAACTTGATCGGCAGCGTGGGTGGCAACACTTACTCGCTCGGCTCAGCCTCGATTAACGTCGGCCAGCACGAAAATCCCAGCCCCGCCCGCTTCCGCGAGATCTTGGGTGTACAGCTGGGCATCTTCGATGTGGTGCGCATATTCCTTCAGGTCAACAACTCACCGAGCCCGGAGCTGACCAGCCTGGCCGCGGGGCTAAGAATCGGTTGGTAAGGGGTAAGGGGGGTTCCCAAAAGCGCATTGGTCGGGGTTTTATCCTTGAGGGGTTTTGTCTGTTGACATTGCCGCTCGGGTTAACCTACCCTTTCCGGGCTTTTCTCTTGACAAGGGTAGCGCGATGACGAAGGCCGAGCTCATTGCCCGAGTTGCAAGCCGCAAGGATCTCCCGCGGACTTTGACCAAGAAGGCCTACGCCAAGATTGTCGACGCGGTCTTCACCGAAGTGGGAGATTACTTCATTCGCGCCCGGGCGAGCTCGTTCAACCCGCCGCGGCTGACTTACCCGGGGTTTGGCACCTTTACCAAGCGCAGGCGCAACGCCCGGATAGTTCGCACCCCGGGTACCGGCACCCCGGTCACCATTCCCGCTCAATGCACGGTGGTATTCGCGCCCGGGCAGGACCTCAAGCGATTGATGAACCGCCAAGCCGCGAAGAACCTAAAATCAGCGGCCTGATAGCCGTCTGGTGGCCTCATGGCTAGGGTGGGGGTCGGCGTTCCTCGAAGGCCAGCAGCTTGGCCTTGAGCTCGGCCAAAGTCTTCTCGTAGCCTGGACTTGCGGCGACGTCGCGCAACTGCTTCGCATCGGTAGCGAGGTCGAAGAGCTCGAAGCGATGCTCGGAGATCTTGTGCACCAGCTTCTTTCCCCGGTCGACGATGGCCACTTGATGATCAGGGGTGGCGGTGGACGGCAAGAGCTCGGCGAAAACCGGCCGCGGCGGCAGAGAGCCGCCTGCGATGATGGGCAAGAGGCTGCGGCCGTGCAGGTGGGGGGCGCGGGGCAGGCCGACCAGGTCGACCAAGGTGGGGCCCACGTCGATGAGCCCGACCTCTTCATCGGACACGATCGGCTGCCGTCCGGGAATGGCCACGATGAGCGGCACCCGGATTTCCTCTTCCGCGAGATTCTGGCCATGGAAATAGACCTTGTGCTCCCCCCATGCCTCTCCGTGATCGCCGAAGACGACGACCGCGGTGTTCCTGGCCAGCTGGGTCTCGTCCAAAGCTTTAAGAATCTTGCCGATCCACAGGTCGGCAAAGGCGATTTCGTAATCGTACTTCTCCTCTAGACCCTGAATGCCCGAGAGATGGGAGGGGAACTCGGGATGGGGCATGTAGCCCGAATGGGGCTCGAACAGGTGGGTCCACAGCACGAAGCGCTCGCCCTTGGCGGCCGCTTTGGTCAAACGCTCTATCACCCGCGGGACTATGCGGGGAGCGGCTATGTCCTGGTTGGAATCGGCGATGCTCTTGGCCCCGTCGTCCGACCATTCGGCGAAGGCGCGCGCAAGCCCGCGATCCGGGGTGAAGTAGAAGTGGGAAAAGATCCCCAGGGGACGAAGCCCGGCCGCCGCAAGCTGCTCGAAGAACGTGTGATTAGAGGGCAGGAGAGGGGAATAGTTGAGGCTGCGCTTCTGCCAGGCAATCTCCGAAGGATAGCGCGAGGTGGCGAAGGAGGGGAACGAGCGCGGCGTATTGGGGGCCTGCGACCAAACCCGGCGGAAATATGCTCCTCGCCTGGCCAGAGCATCCAGATTGGGAGTGAGCGAGTGCCCGGCTGGGCGGCCATAGCCCGCCACCCCCAGTCGGTCGGCCCGGGTAGCATCGAGGGCGATGATCAGAATATTGCCGGCGAAGGCGCCGACCTTGGTCGTGGGCGCTTTGCCGTCGGGCGCTTGGCCATCGGCCTCGGCATTAGCGGCGTCGGCGACCAGGGGAGCGTCTCCGCCTTCGCAGTCTTGATCGACGCCGTCACCGGGAATGTCGTAAGCGCCGGGGTAGACATCGGCTCGGGTGTCGTCGCAATCGCCGCCGCCGAAGAGGGCGGAGTAACCGTCACCGTCGCGGTCGGTTAGCCGGCGCGCTACCGTCAAGGCCAGGTTGATGCCGAGGCCACCCTCGCGAATGGCGGCGTAGCTGGGCGAGGTTTCGCGGATACGGCTGCCGACCACCAGCGCAAGCACCACCACCGCGGCCAGGGCGGGCCGGAGCAAGCGAGCTTTGAGCCGGGATCCGATACGCCGGCCGGGCTCCCACCCGTAGTAAAACCAGGCGTGACCGGCAGCCAAGGCCAAGGCAATGGCGGCCGAGGCGAAGGGGGAGAGGTCGAGCACACGCCAATCGGCTCTCGACAGGGCGGCCACCAAGGCCAGAACGCCGATCCCGCCCTGAATCAAGAGCAGGAGCCCGGTTCGACCCAGCCTGGCCGGCCGGGGCAAGAGCCGCTTTGCCAGGCACGTCGCTGGCTTCCAGATGGCGACGAAGATGACGGCAGAGGGCACCAGCAGGACGAAGGCCATCCCGGAGCTGGCGATGGTGGCCAGGGTATGGCTGTTCATCTTGGAGATGAACGCGGCATGGCTGATGCCGGTGCCCACCGCCAGGAGTGTGCCGGCCAGGCTGCCCGCTAGCAATAAACCGCAGACGCGCGCGTCGAGGTCGCCATCTCGGATCAGAGCGCCAATGCCGCCCGGGATGACAGCGGTGAGACGAGCGGCGCTCCAACCTAAGATTGCCGCGGCCAGCAAACCGGCCGTTCCGTATAGGCCGACCGCTAACGTCAGCACCTCGAGCCACCGGCCATGCTGCCCTCGGGCCAGCACGAACCCGGTATCGACGATGCCGGCGCCGAGCAGACCGGCGAACGTGGAGGCGGCAACCGGAAAATTGAAGTAAGCGCGCGGCGCGGTCATCGCTTTGCCCAAGCAGAGTAGCACAAGCGGATCAAGCCCAGGCCCGCGGTTTTTGCCCTCCTGAGCATGCTCTCCCGAAAGTGTGTCGGGAAAGTGTTGACCAGGCCACGGCGACCGCGCAAACCTCGTGGCCGTGTCGTGGACAACCGCCAAGAGTCGTCGCCCGGCAGCGACGTGCATTCTCCTGACCTGCGTGATCCTATCGCCTAATTGCGCCAAGGTTGCGCGTCAACCGGCGCCATTGGCCCCGAACAGCGGCGTTGTCGCCCGGGCGCCTGGCGCGGGGCCGGACAAATCCGAGCTTACAGGCTATCGCGTTGCCTATGACTTGGTGGCAGACAGGGTAAACGCCATCGCCTACCTCGAAGGCCGGATGGTGATCGCGGCGGGCGGAATCGATTTTTACAAGTTCGTGGACGGGAACTGGAAGGGGTCCTGGCTGCTGGGCCGCACTGACGGACGGGCCCGCGTGGCAGAGGTGGCGGGCCTGTCCGCTGCCTTCTCTTTCCCGGTCGACCTCGATGGCGACGGGGTGGCGGAGGGTGCCCTGGGCGATCTGCACATGACGCTCGTCATGCGCTCGCTGGCGCCCCAGCAACGGCTGTCGGTCTTTGTCAACGAGAAGTCGATCACCACCGTGGACGTGGGCACAGAGCGCAAGGCCTATGACTTGACTCTGCCCGGGGCAGCCCTGGTTGGTGGCGAAAATCGGGTGCGTCTGACCTTTCGCAGCGCCGTTGCCGTTGCCGGCGGCAAGCGCGCGGCGGCGGCGATCGAGGCGATCAGCATTGGCCGCAACGCCGGGTCGGCGACGTTACGGGCGCTGCCCCCCCCATCGCCTCACCAGGCGGCCGGGCAGGCTAAGCTGGCGCTCAGCCTCCCGGTCGCCTCGCGCCTGTCGTACTATCTCCAGGTTCCGGCGCAGGCGCGCCTGGCGCTGTCCTATGCCGGCGCTGCTCCAGGTGTGACCGCGCTGGTACGGGTGGCGGTCGATGGCGCCGCGCCCAAGACGCTCTTCCAGGGTGTGGCGCCGGAGCGCTATGGCGATGGAACCTGGGATCTGGGCGCCTTCGCGGGGCGGGCGGTACGTATCGACCTCGTTTCACGCGGCGGCGGCATTGCCTGGGCCGAGCCCAGGCTGCTCGTGCCGCGCATCGTCGAGACGACACCAGGGAAACGAACCTTCGACCACGTCTACGTGTGGATGTGCGACACGCTGCGAGCCGACAAGGTGCACGTCTACAACCCGAAGACCAACGTGATCACGCCCAACTACGACGCCTTTGCCCGCGAGGCGACGCGTTTCGCCTGGGCCGCCGTACCCGGGACCTGGTCCCTGCCATCGCAGGCTTCCATGCTCACCGGCGTCTACCCCAACGTGCACCGGGCCACCGAGCAGAGCTCGAAGATCGACCCGCGCATCCCCATTGCCGCCGAGCTGTTCAAGAAGGGCGGGTTCCGGACCGCGCTCTTCTCGGCCAACGGCTATGTGTCGTCGAAGTGGGGCTTCGGACGCGGTTTCGACGAGAACGTCAATTTCGTGCGTGAGAATCTGCCCAACCGGGCCGACTACCTGTGGGCGACCGCCAAGAAGTGGGTCCTGCCGGGCAAGGAGAAGCCGCAGTTCGTGTACCTGGCCGTCATCGAGCCGCACGTCATCTACAACCCCAGACCGGAGTTTCTGATCAAATACTGGGACAAGCCCTATCACGGGCCCATAAAACCCGTGTTGACGGGGATCCAGCTCGGCAAGATCAAGAAGGGCACCCTGAAGCTCAACGCCGTGGACAAGGCGTATCTGGAGGCCCTGCATAATGGGGCGATCACCCAATCGGATGCTGCGTTTGGCGTCTTCCTGCGTGACCTCAAGGCGGCAGGGCTCTATGACAGCTCGGTCATCGTCGTGATCTCTGATCACGGTGATGAGTTCTGGGAGCACGGCGATGTGGGACACGCCCAGGCGCCCCACCAGGAGCTGGTCCATGTGCCGTTCATGATTCGCGCCCCCGGGCTCTTACCTGCTGGCCGAGTGGTGGATACCGACGTAGAGGCCATGGATCTAGCTCCCACCATGCTGGAGCTGGCCGGGCTTCCGGTCCCGGCGTCGATGCAGGGCCAGTCTCTCGTTCCAGTGGCGTTCGACGAGCAAGCCCACTCACCCTCCTGTGGCTTTACCCAGAACGGTAGCATGGCGCGCGGGCTCAAGTCGGGTCGCTACCGCATGATTCATGCTGGCCCCGCACGCATCGAGCTCTACGACGAGATCGACGACCCGCGCGAGCAGACCAACGTGGTCGACAAGCTGCCGATCGCCCTGCGCCAGATGCGCGACGTCTTCTCCTTGCAGGTGGGCTTCGAGAACAGCTGGAAGAAGGCGCTCTGGGGCTCGCCCGCCAGCCCGACCGCCGCCTTTTACACCGCCACCGGCGAAGCTCAGTAGGACTGGGCAATCCTACGGCCGAGTGGCTCCCATCACCCGCGTTGGCGTAGGCGGGCTTCGCCCGCCGGAGCCAGAGCGCGGGAGGGTTGCCCGCAAGGACACCGCCCGGGCGCGTTCCCATTACCCGCGTTGGCGCAGGCGGGCTTCGCCCGCCGGAGCCAGAGCGCGGGAGGGTTGCCCGCAAGGACACCGCCCGGGCGCGTTCCCATTACCCGCGTTGGCGTAGGCGGGCTTCGCCCGCCGGAGCCAGAGCGCGGGAGGGTTGCCCGCAAGGACACCGCCCGGGCGCGTTCCCATTACCCGCGTTGGCGTAGGCGGGCTTCGCCCGCCGGAGCCAGAGCGCGGGAGGGTTGCCCGCAAAGCCACCGCCCGGGCGCGTTCCCATTACCCGCGTTGGCGTAGGCGGGCTTCGCCCGCCGGAGCCAGAGCGCGGGAGGGTTTGGGAACCCTCCCAGGGTTCCCATTTCTATAGGTCTGTGCGTTCGTTCCACATGGTGCGCAGGAAGCGTCCGATGCCGGCGTCGCCAGTGATCAACTGTTGGGTCTTGCTGAAGGTCTCGTTGATGCTGGCCGATTGCGGCGTAGCTGTATTAATTATGCCGCCGCCGAATATGCTGGTACCGACGAAGGCGACACCGGTTTGCACGGTGTTGTTCAAGGTCAAGCCCGCCACCTGGTACCAGGTCCCGCTGGCGCCGAACTCGTGCACGGTGAGGTAGCTTTGCCCGTAGCTGAAGGAACCGCCAGCGGAGCAATTGTTGCTCAGGGTGGTTGGGTCGTACCAGGTGGCGAAGACCTGGAAGCCGAGCCCGTCGCTGCGCAGAGCAACGGTCGGCGTAGTCATCGGGCGGGCACTCTCAGGCAAGGGCACACCGCCGGCGTCTGAGCAGCTCTGCGTCTGGGTCTTCAGGGTATTGGTGAAGGAGGTGGTGTTGCTCGCCTGCAGGCAGATGCGGTTGGTCGGGCTGGCCGAAGGGGAGGTCGACAGCACGATCTGCGCCGAGCCGGCAGTCTGGTTGTAATTGGTCACCAGCGCGGGTGGGCTGACGTTGCCGTCGAGCTCGGTGACCACCAGCTCGGAGCCGGGGTAGCTGCTCGAGACGGGCGCGGTCACAGGATCCAAGGCCGAGCCGGTAACCTGAGCGAGGTAGACTAGGTTCTTGACCGAGGTGGGGGCGCTCGGCGCCCGATCGAGCTGGGCCAACGCGGGCGCGTAGTAGATGGGTTGGTCGCAACCGCTGGTGCCCAGGGTGTACAGCTTGGACAGCGGGGTGGCGGCGCCGGGGACGTACTCGAAGGTGTTGCCCCAGGTGTCGGCAACGTAGGCTGCCATCAGGTTCTGCGGAGTGCTGGAAGCGGAGTAGTTGCGGGCCACGGCCACATCGGCCAGCAGGGCGCGGGTCGTAGCGCATGACGCTTGGCTGGGCAGAACCTGCGTGTCCTTCACAGCGCCGTTGCTGACATCGACGTTGAGGAGGGTCAAGCCTTGGTTGGCGTACGCACCGGTCCGCGCGGTAGTGGGATACCCCGAAGCGAAGAGTACGCGATTGTCGGCGGCCCCGGAGACGTAGCCGGCTAAGTAGAAGGCTGGCACCGAGGTGGTCTGGCCCAGGCTCTGTTGCCACTGCGTGGGCGTGAGGGTCGAGCTGGCGATGGCGGCGCTCCAGAGCAGGGCCATATTTCCTGGCACCAGTCCGTTGGCCACGTCCACCACGTTGGTGATGTCGAGCGCGAAGGGCTTGTTCCCACCGGAGCCCTCCGGCATCACCAGCACGGTGTGCCAGTCACCCCCGGTCGAGCTCTGGCAGGAAGTACCTATGCACATGTCCTTGACCTTGGGCGAAGAGGCCAAGCCGAAAATGTGCTGGCTGCTGCTCACCGAAAGCCTCTGGCCTCCCTGGGCATAGAGCTTGGTTATGACCGGCAGCATGTCGTTCGGTATGAAGGCAAAGGCCTCCTCCCCGCCGCTGTAGGTTGCGCCGTTTAAGGTGACCGTGCCGGCATTGGCGAAAAAGGCGTGCAGCATGCCGTCGTCCGCTCCCACGTAGACCAGCTGGGGCCTCGTCCAGGTGTTCTGGGAATACTGGGTGGAGCCGGGCAACCCGTTGGCCGAGCCCTGGCCGACCACGATGGGGGTGGACGCCGAGATCGAGCCCATCACGGGATAGGGGCTGCCCAGCCCCGGCACATACGTGACCGCTGGCGACACGCCGAGGGGCCCTTGCTGGCCGATGGGCCATTGCTGGCCGAGGAGCCATGGTATGATGAGGCTAGCCTCGGTGGCGTCGGCGCCCAGGCCGGCGGCATAGAGGGCCGCCGCGTTGGTTATGGTGCCGTCGCTTGCGATCTGCACCTTGACTACATTGCCCGACTGGTCGGAGAAGTAGATCAAGCGGTGCGTCCAACCCGGGGTGCCGTTGGCCGCCACGGTCGCGGCATCCCATAACAGCGCCCCACCCGCGCTCTCGTCGAAGGCGCGCAAGCTGCCGGAGAAGGCCGGGTAGCTGACGGTGGTATCGAATAGCAGCGAGCTTGCGCTCACGATCTGGGTGGTGGGGTTCTGGGTGCTGGCCCCGGCCACGGGGCTCGCCGTGTCGTAGGTGTAGTGGTGGGCGGCGGTGGCGATCTTGGCCGAGATGGCCTGGTAGACCTCGTCCTCGGTGGTACCGAAGCTGGGGGTGCCGTCGTGGCTCGGGCTGCCGGCCACGGCGACGTTCCACAGGAAGGCGTAGGTGTATGGGTAGCGGGTGCTCCAGGACAAGGTGTCGTTGGCGTAGTTGGGGGCGTTGACCACGACATGGGTCTGGATGCCGGCTTGGGCCAGGCTCATCGCCTTGGTGATGGCGGCACAATTGCAGCCGGTCAGGTTGGGGTTGTTGGTGGCGTCGTAGGCGCAGGCCGGGGAAGCACAGCTGATGGCGTTCCCCATGTCGCCAAACCCGTTGGGCTGCCCGTCGACCACTAGCACGATGTTGTTGCTCCAGCACGGGGTGTTGCCGCCGTTGTTGCTGGCATCGGTGCTCTGCGCTTGCGCCATGTAATCGGCGGCGCTGTGGTACGGGTCGGCGGCGCTATCGTTCTTGAGCACGCAGGCGAGGGGCTCGATCGCGCCGGTGGCATCGATGCCCCCAAAGGACGCCTTCTCCAGCCGGGCGGCGATGAGGAGCGCCTTCTGCGCGGGAGTAACCGGCGCGCCATTGAGGGTGGTGGCGTTGAGGAAGGGCACCACGCTGGCGTCCCACATGGCGCCGGTGGTGGCGTTGCACGCCGCCGCGTTGCTCGCGCCTCCCCACGGTACTCCCACCTCGTTGCTCGGGCTGTAGGACGTCCCGGTGTAGGCGACGCGGTCGAAGACATTGTCATTGACGATGTCGGTGCGCTCGGCATCGACGGCGTTGTAGCAGTTGCCGCCCCCGGCGTTGTAGTACTTGCCCATGTAAGTGGCGAAGTACTTGGGGTGGGCGCGGCTGCCTTCGCCATCCACGCCCCCGTTGGGGATGGGGGTGCCCTGGGGGTAGGAGAAGCTGTAGTAGCTCCCCTCGTAAAGCCCCGTCCCTTGTCCGGTGAGCTCGCAGGCCGGCAGGATGGGCGAGGACGCGCACGACGACCACGAGGCGTCCACGTGGTTGTACTTGCCGCTGCCGTCAGTACGGGGGATGGCCCAGTGGCTGTCGTTGCTGGTGACCAGGCTGTAGCTTATCTGGTTGAGCCCAGGCGATCCGGGGTTTATGGCACCGTTGCCGCCGTAGTCGACCAGGCAGGTGGCGGCGGGACCGTTGGTGGTATCGAAGCAGCCCGACCTCTCGAGCTCGCCCCGGGTGAGTAACTTGGTCTCGGTCACATTGGCCGTGACCGGGCAGGATTGCAGCTTGACATAGGGATAGATGGCGGTGCTGGCATTGCTGTCGGTGGCATTGAGCCCACGCCCCTGATACGAGCTCATGAAGCCGAAGCTGACCCGGTCGGCGTAGTCGGTGATCGCGCGGCGTAAGGCGCGCTTGACCGTCATCATGCGCGAAGTGGCACCCACGCACAGGTCGGTAGCATAATTGCCAGGGCAGTCGGCATTGGTGTTGCACCACAGGCCGCTATCGGCGCACATGGTGGCGGGATGCCCCTCCGCACAGAAGTCGCCGGCCAGGGCGGTACTGCACGATTGGTCGCCGGACGAAGCGCAAGTGGCATTGGCGGTCACCGTGCCGTGCTTGCACGAGCCCCACGTCGGGCTGGGACTGACGATGCAGGAGTCGTTGTTGCGGCGGCCCGAGTCGTCGAGGGTGGAAATGTACTGGCAGAAGTCACCCGGGACGAGGCCGGCGCAGGGGCTGTCCGACGAGCAAGGTAGTCCCGGGGTGGCGTTGCAGAAACCGGTAGTGTCGGGCAGCGCGGGATTGCACGCGCTAAGATCGGTGCTGGCCTCCGAGCCGCAGCCATAGACCTGCAGAGCCGTGCCCGTGCTGGTCGAGCTACTGGTCAGCGTCCCCGTACTGGTATTGGTGAGGGTCACCGTGTTGGTCAATGTCTGGGTCACCGCGCCAGTGGAAGTCACCGTTGCAGTCTGGGTTCCCGTGGTGCTCAAGGTGTTGGTCGACGTCGCAGTCGCCGTGGAAGACTGAGTCGTGGTGGTAGTTCCCGTGGCCGTAGATGATGATGTCGCGGTCGTGGTTGCGGTGGCGGTGGTCGAGCCCGTCCCAGTGGCACTGGCGGTGCTGGTCGCGGTCGCGGTGCTTGTGTTGGTTCCGGTTCCTGTGACCGTGGCAGTGCCGGTTGCGGTCCCCGTCCCGGTCGCGGTGGCGGTTCCGGTCACCGAGGCGGTCCCTGTCAACGTGACCGTCATTGTGATGGTCGACGTCTTGGTCGCGGTGGCCGTGGTGGTGCCCGTCCCGCTCTGGGTACTCGTGCCATTGCCGGTGGCAGTGGCCGTGCTGGTGGAGGTTGTGGTGATGGTCAATGTTGCGGTCGTAGTCGCGGTCGCCGTGCTGGTCCCCGTCCCGGTGCCAGTCACGGTGCCGGTGCCAGTCGCGGTCGCGGTTCCGGTGGCGGTGCCGGTCGCGGTGGTGGTGCCGGTTGCGGTTCCGGTCACGGTCGCAGTCGCCGTAGTGGTGCCCGTCCCCGTGATCGTGCTCGTGCCGGTCGAGGTGACAGTGACGGTACCGGTGACAGTGGCGGTGGCGGTTCCAGTGCCGGTGCCCGTCCCGGTACCCGTCTGGGTAGTGGTAGCCGTTCCAGTGGCGGTGGAGGTTCCGGTGCCGGTGCCGGTAGCCGAGTGCGTCGTGGTGGCGGTGCCGGTCGCGGTGGCCGACGATGTGTTGGTTCCCGAGCGGGTGAAGGTAACACTCTCGGTCCAGGTTCCGATGATCGTTTCGCTGGTGGTAGTGGTCCAGGTGGCTGTGCCGGTAACCTCGATGGCCTGGCCAGCGGTGGTGGTTCGCGTGTAGGTGAGGGTGACCCCGTTGACTGGCTGGTTCCAGGAGGCGGTCAAGTTCGCGGTGACCGACCCGGTGTAGGTGGCGGTGGCGGTGCCGTTTGTACCCGTCAACGGCGACGTGACGATTGCGGTTCCGGTCGTGGTGTAGGACCCAGGCGATACAGTACCCGCGGTAGTGACGCTCGTACCGACGTTGGTGGTCTGGAGTTGCATGGTCTGGGTACCAGAGCCCGTGGCGGCCCAGTTCGCGGAATTGTTGGTGGTTTGTGTTGCCGTGTAGGTATTGGTGTTCGTGGTGGTGCTGGTGACAGTGGAGGTAACCGTGCTGGTCACCGTGCTGGTAACTGTATTGGTGTTGGTGTTGGTGTTGGTATTGGTAGTGGTGTTGGTAGTAGTGCTGGTAGTGGTGTTGGTGGCCGTGTTCGTGACCGTGTTGGTGTGAGTCTGGGTGTTGGTGTTGGTATTGGTGCCCGTGTTGGTCGCTGTCGAGGTATTGGTAACCGTCGCGGTATTGGTCTGAGTGTTGGTCTTGGTGCTGGTGCCCGTGTTGGTGACCGTATTGGTGTTGGTGTTGGTGCTCGTGTTGGTCGTCGTGCTCGTGTTGGTTTTGGTCTGAGTGTTGGTCGCCGTCGAGGTCCCGGTTGTGGTGTTGGTGCCGGTGGCCGTGGTGGTGCTTGTTTGAGTAGTCGTGTTGGTGACCGTGTTGGTGCTGGTGGTCGTGCTCGAGCCAGTGACGGTGGTGGTGTTGGTAAGGGTACTGGTGCCGGTGTTCGTGCTGGTGCTGGTTACAGTGTTGGTGTTGGTAGTCGTGTTGGAATTGGTGACCGTCCCAGTGTTGGTTACGGTGCTCGTGCTTGTGCTGGTGTTGGTACTGGTCACCGTACTGGTGCCGGTATTGGTGTTGGTGTGGGTGGTGGTTCCGGTGGCAGTAGTGGTGCTGGTGTTGGTGATCGTGCTGGAATTCGTCACGGTGCCGGTGCCCGTCGCCGTATTGGTGTTGGTGTGCGTGGTCGTAATGGTGGTGGTACTAGTGGTCGTGCTGGTGTTCGTGTTGGTGTTCGTATTGGTACTGGTGATCGCGTTCGAGCTCGTCTGGGTGCTCGTTGCCGTCGTCGAGTTGGTCACGGTCAGGACGGAGGTGTTCGTATTGGTGAGCGTGACAGTAGCGGTGCAGCTCGCACCGGGATTGCCGAAGTACGTGCCTTGGCCGCCCATGCCCGACCATTCCCAGCGACCAACTTGGCCTACCAGCCGGCAGAGGCGGCTGCCATTCTCACAATCCGCGCCCACCTCATTGAAGTCGGCCTGGCTCTCCCCGGGCAGTCCCTGCAATGATTGCGCGCTCTCGAGCACCACCAGGACGTTGGGTTTGAGAGTGTCGGCGATGGTCTTCTCTACCTGAAGGGGATAGAAATCGGCCCGGCCCTTGGGCGGGAGCGCCCAGGTGACGGTCAGCAGGGCCACGGCTAGGCACAAGCGACGAAAGCCGATGGAGGGCTGGGATTTCATGATGAGGCTGCCCGATCCAAGCATGAGCAAGTGGCCTGCCACCCGGTACGCCCCGGGTCTCCGCGCATAACCGCAATGATTCCGCGGAGCAGAAAGCTCGACCTCGGCCAGGAGTGTCCGCGGGTGTGTGTCTACCCGCTACCTTTCACCTGGAATAGATTGCGGTATTGCGCAATCTTTTCCGAGCGCACCAGGTGGCAGGGGAGGGGAGAAGAGGAGGCAGGAGAGGGGGCTGCACCCTGCTCCTGGGATTCGACACCGCCTGCCACATGGACATGGTAGCGCGCCCCCTTGCTCTGGCGGGGCGCTACCGCCCTTGCTCGCGTTCGCGCTGGCGGAGCTGGCGCACCTTCTGGGTGGCCTCCTCACACGACAGCTTGGCCTGGGCCATGAAGTAGTAGCGCGGCACTTCGTCGTAATAGTACGAATACCCGAAGTGGTCGGCGATGATTTGCGCAGCCGGCTTGGGCGGCCTGGCGTTGCCCTCCTTCTGCAGAACGTCGGTCATGTCACGCATGAACCAGTGGTTCATTGCCTTGTCGTAGGCGTGGAAGTAGCTGGGCAGAAAATACGCGGTGTAGGCCAGTGACAGCACGGCAAGAAGGGCCGGCAGCGCCCTCAGCTGCGTCCACGCCCACGCCAGCACGGCGCCCGTGAACAGGGCTACGAATGGCCAGGCCGCGATGGCGCGCAGGGCGTGCGGCAGGGCATCGTAGGTGAGGGCGGAGGGTACGAGCCCACAAAGCCAGCCCAGGAGGGCACAGAGCGCGATCGCCAGGAAGGAACGCAAGGCGGTGGCCGCCGCCGGCTCGCCTACCCAACCCGGGACCGGTCGCCCGCGCAGGAATCGACCCAGGATGATGAGGAACCCGCCGCCGACCAGGCCGACGGCCAGGACATCGAGGATGGACAGCATGCCGGTTATTCTCGGCGAATGGCGCATGGTCACGTCCCCGCTCAGAAAGAGGAACGATGGCCGCAGGTGCAAGAGCAGGTTGTCGAGGAAGGTCCCGGCCAAAAAGCGCCACCGCGGAACCGATCCGGCGTGGTCGGCAATCCAGTCGGGGCGCCAGATGGCGATGTTGTTCATCCGTTCGTTGATATTGCCCCGTTCCAGCAGCCGCACGGTTTGCGCCATCAGAGCTCCGGCCACCAAAGCCAAGAGGCCTGCGTCGCGCAGAAGACGCTTGCGCGCGTGTCGATTACCGGCGCGCACGACGAGGAGTATCCCCAAGCCGGCCAAGGCCAGGGGTACCGTCGCCCGCAAGGGAGGATAGCTGATCATGGCCGCGGCCGCGCTGGCTCCCGCCACTGCCGCATAACCCGCGCTAAGGCGACTGCGGTGGCCGCGCAAAACCGCCCACAACGACCACACCATGAAAGCGGGGGCCAGGGGGGCCTCCCAGGCGACACGGGAGAACTGAAAGCTCCAGGGTGAGAGCAAGGATGCCAATCCCACCAGCCACGGGAAGGCGGCCACCCCGCTTTGCCCGGATCGGTCCTCGGACGGAATCGCGAGAAGACGGGCCGCCTCGCGCGCCACCAGGACCAGTCCGAGCGAAGTGAGAAGGACCCAGAAGGCCGCCACGGCGCGAAACGCACCCCTGGATGTGCCGAACAATCTGGTCCAGACAACGTCGAAGGCGAGTAGGGTTAAGGGATGGTGCCCGCCCCCTGCGGCCCGGGAATAGAGTGGCCACGGCTTGCCGTCGCCATCCTTGCCGGTCTCGGCCAGGCACATGGCGTGGACGGCAGGGGTGGCCTCGTCCATGAAGAAGCCGGGCGGGCTGCTCTCGAGGCCGCAGAAGCGCACCACCACCCAGGTCCACGCCACCGCGATCAAAGCTACGAGTGCGACGTTGCGCGCAAGCGAGTTGCCCAGCCATGTCAGCCGGCCGCGTGTCTGGGGTTGGTCGTCCACCTGCACTGCGCTCGCTCGCCCTGCCATGGTAGCATCAAATTGTGCGCTGGAGCGTCGTGGACGGACTGCCTTGGCGGCTTCGGCTTTCTCGCACCCTAATCGGAAAATGCGACGACGTCGCCAATTGAAGCCGCACCGGTGACGAGCATCATCAGACGATCGAAACCGAGGGCGATACCGCAGGTGGGCGGCAGATGGGCGAGAGCGGCCAGGAGTTTTTCGTCGATGGGATAGACTGTCTTGCCCCGTGCGGCACGAAGGGCGGATTCAGCCTCGAAGCGCTGGCGCTGTTCTACTGGGTCGGTCAGCTCGGCGAAGGCATTGGCCAGCTCGAGGCCGCCGGCGTAGAGCTCGAAGCGGAGAGCGGTGAGGTCGTCCCCGGGTTTGCGGCGAGCCAGGGCGGCGAGGGGCAAGGGCCAGTCGGCCACGAACACCGGCCGGGCGCAACCCAGGTGGGGCTCGATGCAATCGAGGAAGACCTGATAATAGCAGTCGTCCCACTCGGCGCCTGGACTGACGCTGCTCCCGGCGCGGGTGGCCAGGGCACGCATCTCTTCTGCGCTTTCATCACCGCGCAGCCAGCTACCGGCGTGGTCGTGCCAGAGAGCGCGGACGGTGGTGCGCCCGAAGGGTGCGGAGAGGGCTAGGAATTCTGCGCCGTAGAGGCCCCGCCGAGCGAGAGGCACGGCGACCCGCGCCCAAGTGTGCGCGGCCCGCGCGGCGGCCTCCACCAAGGACTCGCAGTCGCGCATCAGATCGTCGAGGGTGCCGCCGGCGCGATACCACTCCACCATGGTGAATTCGGGCTGATGAAGCGGCCCCACCTCCTCTGCGCGAAAGCAACGGCAAAACTGCACTATGCGAGGCAGCCCGGAGGCCACCAGACGCTTCATGTGGTATTCGGGCGACGTGATGAGGTAGCGGGGGCCGCGCTCGTCGCTCCCGGCCGAGATGGCATCGAGATGGACCTCCTGGCCCGGCGAACGCACCCGGGCCGGAGTCTCCACCTCGAGAAAGCCCTGCTCTGCGAAGTAGCCGCGCACGGCCCGCAGTACGGCCGCTCGCAGTTGCAGGACGCTATGGCGATCGGCGAGGGCGGGCTCGGAAATCGCGTGAGCTCGGGCGGGCTTGGCTCGACCGAGCTCGCCCGCAGGGGATTTAAAGGACCCTCCCAGGGTCCTTTTCTTAGTAGCCAAGGCGCACGCTCGTGACGGGATTGGCCTCTCGGAGTTAGGCCCGTCCGACGCGCTCGAGGTATTCGCCGGTGCGCGTGTCGATCTTGATGACGTCGCCTGCGTTGATGAACAGGGGAACGTTGATGGTCGCGCCAGTGCTGATCTTGGCCGGCTTGGTCACGCCCGTGGCGGTGTCGCCCCGGAAGCCTGGCTCGGTCTCCATGATCTTCTGCTCGATGAAGTTCGGCAAGGTCACGCCCACGGCGCGTTCGTTGAAAAACAGCACCTCGACAACGATCTGCTCGGGCATGAAGCGCGAGTCGTCCCCGATGGTTTCGTGCGGGATGTGAACCTGGTCGTAAGTGCTGGTATCCATGAACACATAGGAGTCGCCTTCCCGATAGAGATACTGCATGGTCTTGGTCTCGACGTTGGCCGGCTCGAGTTTCTCGCCCGAGCGCAGGTTGCGGTCGATCACGCCGCCGGTGAGCAGATTCTTGAGCTTGGTGCGGGTGAAGGCCGCGCCCTTGCCCGGCTTGACGAACTGGAACTCGACGACCGTGTACGGCGCGCCGTCGAGCATGACCTTGAGACCTTTGCGGATGTCGGAAGTATCGTAGGAAGGCATTGGATGGGCGGATTTAGCCTGCCTGGCCGAGAAGGTCAACTAGCGAAGCGTTGCCCTTAGCCGCGGTGACGGGGCACGCCCTATAGCTCGGGCAAAGGACACTGCGCGTTGCGGGAGCGCAGCGCCCGCAGCCCAACCTTGTCCAAGACCGCGCCTCGACCAAGATGGGCAAAGGACTCCAGGTACAGAGCCGCGTCGCGGCAGGCGTCGCCATGGAACAGCAAGCCATGCGCCAATCGCCGCGCCGCTACCTTGAAATCTCCATCTGCCAAGGCAAGCGTGCCTAGAACGTAGGCTGCGACCGGATTTCCCCTTTCGCCCCGCTTTTCCAAGGCCGCAAGCTCGGGCTTGGCAGGTGCGCTCGCCCGTCCGAGCATGGCCAGCGCGCGGACGTCCCAGTCGATGTCCAGGACGCCGGGCGGCACCGCCTTGAGAGCCGAGGCCAGGCCGGCTTTCCCCGCCCGGGCGTAGGCCGCGCGCATGGCCACCAAGTCTCGTTCGGTGCCGGCCGCGTGGTCGAGGAGGGGAGACGGCTCCGGGTTCTGGGCGCGCCCCAGTGAGATGGCCAAGCGCGCCCATTGCAGACTGACGGAGGACGGCTCGGCCAGCTTGGCCGCCTTCTGTAGCAAGTCGTCCGCCGCGTCAATTTCGCCGAGCAACGCCAAAAGGAGTGAGAGCTTGCTCAGCGCTATGCTGTCATCGGTGGCTTGCGCAATCGCCTTGCATTTGCGCACTGCTCCCGCGCGATCTCCGTCGAGCCGGGCCCGCACGGCCGATTGGATGGCGCATAGGGTGCGCACGCTGCGCGAGATTCTTGCTGTCGCCCGCACAGGCAGGGTCAAGACGCCGCGCCCACTCTTGCTCACCCAGAGCGCGTTCGGCATCGGCAAGCACGAGGCGAGCTCGCGAATTATCGGGCGACTCACCCAAGAGCGGCACCAACGCCTGAGCTGCGCTCACCGCGTCGCCTGCATCGATGCGCGCAGCGGCCCAGTCGACGACCACAGGCAGCAGCCGAGGACCTAGCTGCAGAGCGTGGTCGAGCTCCTGCGCGGCGCCATCAGGGTCTCCGGCCAGAATATGCACGCGCGCCGAGACCAGTAGGGCAAAGGGCAGCGGTGCTGGCCCGCTGACAGATAGAGCCAGGTCGGCTTGCGATCTGGCCAAGGCCCGATCGCCAGCCGCGAGCGCCAGCAAGGCGTGCGCCGTGGCCGCCAGCGACGCCCGCTCGCTGCTCGGCCCGGGTAGAGCAAGCGCACGCTGGAGGGCCTCTTCGGCATCCCGACCCGCATCGACGGCATAGTCGCAAGTCAAGAAGGCGTTGACCAGGGCGAGGCGAACCAACACGGCTGGGTCAGGCGTGCGGCTCTCGAGGCTGATGCGAGCTAGCTCGCGTGCGTGGAGCAGGCCAGCCAAGGCGCCCGAGGCGAGGGCGCGATCCAGAGCATCGCGAAGACTGGTCTTGGGCAGGTGGGATCGGCCGTAGCCCAAGTAAGCGGCGCCGCCTGCGCCAACCACCAGGATCAGGGCTAGCAACGCCAGGGGCAACAGCCAGCGCCTGCGCACCCGGTCGGGCTGGGCTGGCGCGGAGGTGCCAGGCCGTGGCTGCTGGCCGGGCGAGAAAGTGGGAATGCCGGCGGGCACCGGCAAGGTCAACACGGCGCCCGCAGGCACCGGGGAGGGAGAGCCGGGATTGTCGGCGGCTTCACGCAGAACGGAGGGCGGCGTCACCTGGCGGGTCACTGCCTCTGACGCCGACTCACCAAGTGGCGCACTAATCTCGGCCGACTTCTGTAGGCCGACGGTCCTACCAGCGTCGAGCTCGTCCGCGTACTCCAGGAGAGCTCTAGCACGCCGTCCATCTCCCCGATGTTGCAGTACCTCCCCCAGGACGCGGAAAGCGGGCGCAAGCTCGGGCTGCTCTTGGCAGACCTTCAGCAGGAGACGCTGTGCCGTCGCCAAGTGCCCTTGCGCCAGGAGGGTGCGCGCGAGATCGACCTCCTCGACGTTATCCTGATTCGCTGCGATCAACGCCGATCATAGTACCCGCTTGCGCGAGCCCAGTCGACTGCTGCTGCACCCCCCCAGCACCCCCCCCAGCACCCACCCGAGGCCCAGTTCCGCCCCTGTGCATCCCCCGCGATGCGTTTATCATGCAAGGGACCCCGGGGGGGGGCCTTTAAATCCCCCGCGGTCGAGCGCATACGGGCAAAGCCAGCCTGCGCTCACGCGTTTACTCACACTTTGGAAATTGCGTTCCGGTGTCGACGTCTTGCCCTTGCGTACTGCCGACCGTGATGCTGATGCTGCGCCCGGCCACATCGGTCACATCGCAGCTTGCGCCGGGAACGTTAGAGCCGAAGTGCCAGGAACCGTAGCTGGTACGCGAGCCGGTCTGACCGGCACAGGTAACCTGGGCGATGGGCATGATCTCGTTTTCGATGAAGATCTCGTTGTTGTTGCCGTTCTTGAGCCGCACCACGACGTTTCCCGTCACCGGACAAGGCAGGAACTTCCACTGATTTTGCCCGTGCAAAGCTGGGTTGCCCTGGACGTTGCCCGCACTGGCGGCGGCGTTGCTGAGATCCATGTGCCCGGTGGGATTGGCTGCGCAGGGCGGGTTGTTGCTCCCATCGTAAGGGCACTCGTCGACGATGGTCACTATGGCGCTGCCGATCTGGATGCAAGCGCCGCAGCGGTCGCTGGTGTTGAAGTCACTCGAGCTCTGGCCTGGTATTGCAGCAAAGTAGCTCGGGTTGACGATATTCTTGATAGTGTTGTTGCTTCCGTTGTAGCCGCACGCCGTGGTCGGGTTGGGCAGCGTATAGGTCGTATAGGTTGCACTGCCCACCGTCCAGCTCGAAGGGAAGCTGCATGGGGTGGGGCCGGTGTTGCCGCCTGCTCCGGGCGCCCCCCCATTCCCCCCCCCGCTCCCCCCGAAGGCTCCACCCGTGGCCGCCGTTCCTCCGCCGCCCGCCGCGCCAGCCCACCCCCCACCCCCACTCATAATAGATGAGCCACCCGCAGCCCCACCGCTGCCATTGCCACCGCCACCTCCCGTCGCGGTCTGGGCAGTGGCCCCTCCCGAACGCGCGCCCGAGGCGCCCGTCCCGCCGCCCGCGCTGCCAGCGCCACCCGCCCCCGCGGGCAGAGAGCCGCCCGCGCCTTGTGTGAGCGAGCTCGCGGAATTACCACCTCCTCTGCCGCCGGAGACGCTGGCGCCGCCGGACGAATCGGCGCTGGCGCCAGCGCCGCCGCCACCCCCGTTGTCTGGACTCTTGGCGATGCACCCACCCAGGAGCAGGAGAGCGGCGGCGAGACGCGAGATGCTGTGCATGGGGAAAACCTCTTCGGATGTGACCGCGGCGGGTCGAGTTTGGTGGTTAGAGGCTAGGCTCTTGCGGGATCCGTCTCGAGCACGGCGGGACGGGGAAATTGACGAGGTCGACATGGTCGGATGACTCGGAGGCCAGGTCAAGGTATCGTTTGTCCGGAAAGGCTAATCCAGTGCTCGGCTACTGCCCGACCTGCCCAACCCGCCCACCTTGTCTACCCGGCCCGATCTGCTCATCCCGTTTTGGCATGACGCTTGTCATACTCGTGCGACATCATCTGCATCCATCGCAGCGCAAGCGAGCGCGCCGAGCCGGCCGCGGTTGGGCGACGGGATTTGCCCTGCTTTGCCTGTTCGTGCTGCAAATCGGTCGGGCAGGGGCGCAACCTGGGCAAGGCGGTGAGGCCGGGGAAGGGGAAGCTAACCCGCCACCCGCCCATAACGACCTGGTGGTGGCTCCGGTAGAGCCCACCAGACCGGCTCTCGATCTGGAGCGCTCGGGAGATCAGGCGCAGGCGCATTCGCTCTTCGAGCGCTGGTGGTTTTGGGCGGCGGCGGTCACAGCGGCAGCGGCCACCGTGGTGGTCATCGTCGAGTCGAGTCGGGGAGCGGCACCGCCCGCGACCAATCTGGGCAATCAGGTCTTCCAACCATGAGCCGTCTTCTCGCTCTGTCCCTCACGGCGCTCCTGTGCGGTTGCACGGACGACACCTTTGCGGTGGTATCCGTGCTGACCTACTCAGGCAGCCTCAACGACGTCAGCCAACTGCGTGTGCGCGCAACCAGCGATGCCACCCAGGATACGCTCCTGTACCCCAAGCGCGCCTCTGGGCTGCTCCATCTCGACACCACTTCGCCGCTCACCTTGTCGGTCGAGATGGCCCCGTCGCCCTACCGACCAGCAACTTTCGAAGTGGAAGCTCTCGCCCCGGATGGATCGGTGCTGGGCTACGGCATGGCGAGCGCGGTCGTGGGTGGTAACGCGGTAGACACGGTCATGGTCGAGGTAGTCATCGGCGCCACTGCGCCCGTGGCGGCCCCGGTCGGCGCGATCGTCGACGGGGGCAGCCAGATGGTCTGCGCCCCGCTCGACCCCACGGCCACCTGTGGCGCCGATCGCACCTGCGGCTTGCTCTGCGCGGACGAGGAGCCCACGGTCGCCATGTGCTATGTCGCCGGCTCGGCGAGCTCTGGCGATGCTTGCAGCGGCAATGCCGACTGCTCATCTGGATCGGGGTGCTTCACCTTTAGCGCGGACGATTGCAGCGTGGCGGCGTGCTTGCGCTTCTGCGCCAAGGATGACGACTGCGGGCAAGCGGGTGCCTACTGCAACGTCACCATCCCCTGCGGCGCCGCCGGGTCATTCCAGGTCTGCTCGCAACCGTGCGACCCCACCCTCACCACCGGCAGCTGTGCCGCGGGCTTGGCCTGCTTTGTCTATGGTGGCCAGACTACCGACTGCGCCTGCCCGGGTCTGGGCGGTCCCGGCTCGACGTGCACGCAAAACTCCGGCTGTTCGGGCGATAATGGTTGCTCCGGATGCAGCGCGGGACTGAGCTGCGTGATCCCCGAAAGCGACGGGGGCGCCAGCCAAGGCGCCTGCCACCCAGTTTGCATGGTGGCCAACCCCACCTGCCCGGCCGGAAGCACTTGCCACGCCTTCAGCAACACGTCGGGTGTCTACGGCTATTGTCTTTGACCAACGTTGGCGCAAAGCCGCCCCCTCCGGCGCAACGGACGGATGTGGATGCTGCACGCCGGCGCCTGGCGGAGACATCGAGATCACGGCGCGTGACAAGGCTCGGCTACGGAGCGGCTGGAGAAATCGTGAGCAGCTCGTTCTGCCTGCCCGCTCGGCTCTTGGGCACGCCGTCGAACGTATAGTCGATGTGGACTTCCTTGAGCTGTCCTACGGCCGGATCGCCGAAGAGATCGTCGGTGGGCACGAAAGAAAGGACATTGTCGCTGAGCAGGCCGTCCACCTTCTGGGTGACGTCTATGATTTGGCCCGCTGCGACGTTGCCATACACCGCCTTGCGCACCAGCAAGCGGACCGGCACGGGCTTCTCGTCAGCGCTAATAGTCAAGGTGCGACCTTCGGGCACAAGCTTGCGGCCCACCACACCGCTCCTACTCCATTCCAGCCGCAGCTCCTTGAGCATGAAGGGAGCGGGGTCTCCCAGTATCCCGGTCGTGGCTGCAATCGATAAGCTGTCATTCTTGACCAGCCCGGCCAGGATCTTCGTCACGTCCAGACTAGCTCGCCCATCCGCGGCCCGCCAAGTGGCCTTTTCTACCACCAGCTGGCGGGAAGGCGGGGCGGTCCCGCCACTCTTGCAGCCCAGGATCGCCATCGCTAGTAAAGCTAAACCGAGCTTGTACGACCGTCGCCCCGCCGCTAGAGGCCCAGGAAGCAAGAGACCGAGGGTCATGCCGGCAGTATACTCCCGTTGGAGTGGTGGGCCAATTCCACGGCCCCGTCTCACCCCCCTCGCAGTCCCCCCGTTTTCCCCCTTCGCCAGGCCGCCGCTCCCCCCCGGTTCCCATTATCTTCGCGTAGGTTCCGGCCGCCTTCAGCTAAGCTGTGCGAAGCTCGCCCGCCAGGACGCCGCTCCCCCCGGGTTCTTCGCCCAGCTAAGCTGTGCGAAGCTCGCCCACCAGGACGCCGCTCCCCGCCGGGTTCCCATTATCTTCGCGTAGGTTCCGGCGGGCTTCGCCCGCCGGAACCAGAGCGCGGGAGGGTTTGGGAACCCTCCCAGGGTTCCCATTATCATTGACCCGCGATCCACCCTCTGGTAAGCGTTTGCCCTCGTGACTCAACTCTTGATTTCGTTGGCGCAAGCGGCAACCCCTTCGCAGGGGCATTCCTCACCTGGTGGTCTGGGGGCCCTTTTCGGGGGGAATCCTATCATCTTGATGTTGCTCATCTTTGCCGTGATGTACTTCATCATCATTCGCCCGCAGTCCAAACGCGCCAAGGAGACCCAACGGATGCTCTCCGAGCTCAAGAAGGGCGACGAGGTCGTAACCACTGGCGGCCTGATCGGACGTATTTCCGGGCTCAAGGACAATGAGATCACGCTCCAAGTTCAGGAAGGCGTACGCCTGAGGGTGCAGCGTAGTGCGGTAACCGGGCGACTCAAGGTCTCGACCTCGAGCGAGCCGCCCAAGATCGAGGCCAAGACCTCATAGTCGAACGAGGAATGTCGATGGAACGATCGTGGTGGTGGAAGGCTGCGCTCTATGGCGCGGCCATCGTCCTGGCCGTCCTGTACCTGGTGCCAACCTTCGTCACCAACGAGCAGCGACTGCCGGAGTTTTTCCAGCGGTACTTCAAGAAGCGCATCCAGCTCGGTCTCGATCTGCAAGGCGGGCTCCATCTCGTCTACGAGGTCAACATCGAGAAGGCCGTGTCGAGCAAGGTCGATCGCCTAGCCAACGATCTCGACGACGCCCTCAGGAAGAAGGGAGCCGACGACACCGTGGTGCGCAGTGGCCGCGACGACATCGCCATCACCTTCAAGGTGCCGGCCGAGATGGCCAAGCTCGATGACGAGGTCATGAAGCCGTTTCGGCGGGAGCTCGACATAGTCGGTCGCGATCCCACCACCGGCACCGTGCGCTTGCGCTTCGACGCCGATCGGGTGGCCGAGATCGAGGATTCTATCGCTGCGCCAGGCCATCGAGACCATCCGCAACCGCGTCGACCAGTTTGGGGTGTCCGAGCCCACCATCATCAAGAAGGGTACCGACATCGTGGTCGAGCTGCCGGGCGCCAAGTCCAAGGACTTCGAGCGCATCAAGGGCATCATAGGCCGCACCGCCCAGCTCGAGTTCAAGATTGTGGATGACGGCTCGGAGTACATGAAGAAGGTCGCCGCCACCGTGCCTAAGGGCGGGCCCATCACTGTGGTGCCCGAGTCATGGACGGAGAAGCATTCCGGCGCGCAGCACGAAGACGTGTATCTACGCGTGAAGGAAAAGGACAAAGACGCGCTCACCAAGTTCATCGCGAGCTTGACGGGCGATCTGGCGGTGCCCAATGACCGGGAGATTGGCCTCGAGCTCATGAGCGCACGCGACGTGAGCGAAGGCACGCCCGACCGCTACTACCGGACCTATCTCTTGAAGAAGCGAGCTGGCGTAACCGGCGAGTACCTGGCCGCCGCCGACGAGAGCTGGGACGAGATGGGACGGCCCGAGGTGGCTTTCACCATGAACCGCCAGGGCGCCGACATGATGGAGAAGCTGACCGGCGAAAACGTCGGGCGCAAGATGGCGGTCGTGCTCGACGAGCGCGTCACCAGCGCTCCCGTAATCGAGTCCAAAATCGGCGAGCGCGGCCGCATCACCATGGGCGGCTACGGCGACCCCTTCAAGCTGCAGCAGGAGGTAAAAGACCTGGTGGGCGTGCTCCGCTCCGGCGCCTTGCCCGCGCCGCTCAAGAAGTCCTTCGAAACCCAGGTGGGCGCGACCATGGGTCAAGATGCCATCGACAAGGCGAAGACCTCCATGGGGATCGGAGCCATAGCGGTGGTCCTCTTCATGCTCATCTACTATCGCGTCGCCGGTTTCATCGCGAACCTGGCCATGAGCCTAAACATGCTCTTCATGGTCGCCATCCTGGCGGCCTTCGAGGCCTCGCTCACGCTGCCCGGCATCGCCGGCTTGGTGTTGACCATAGGCATGGCGGTCGACTCCAACATAATCATCTACGAGAGGATTCGCGAGGAGTTACGCCAGGGCAAATCGCCCCGGACAGCCGTGGATGCTGGATTCCAGCGGGCCTTCTGGACGGTTTTCGACGCCCACGTCACCAATTTCGTGGCCGGCATCGTGCTCTACTCTTACGGCTCGGGGCCCATCCGCGGCTTCGCCGTTACCCTCCTGGTCGGCATCATCACCAACCTTCTCACCTCGGTCTGGATCTCGCACTGGATGTTCGCCGTGCTGGTGAACCGCCGCGGGTCGGTCAAGGCCACGCTTTCGATCTAGGAAGGCAGGAGCTCCCATGGCGGAACAACAGAGGTTCTTCGAAATCATCAAGTCGGGAACCAACATCGATTTCATCGGCAAGCAGAAGTACTGGATAGGCGCCTCCATCACCCTGGTGCTTGTCACCTTCTTGATGTTGCCCATCAACGCCTACGTGCTCAAAGACCGCGGCCATATATTGAATTGGAGCGTCGAGTTCAAGGGTGGCTCGGAGCTGGTGGTCCAGTTCACCCGGCCGGTCGAGGCCTCAGCGGTGCGTGATGCGCTGACCGCAGCCGGGCTCCATAACGCCGACGTGGTGAAGTACGGCAAGGAAGGAGGAACGCCTTCCTACATGGTCAGGCTGGGCGCCGTATCCGCGATGTCGGCCGAGCAGGCCAAGCGACTCGAAGCAGCGCTGGCGCACGTAGGGGACGCCTCGCTCCACAAGTTGGAGTCTTCGGAGGGCGGCGACAAGGTCTATCTGCGCTTCGACAAGTCGATCGATCCCTCCGTGCTCGGCTCCGCCCTGAGGGCGGCCGGCACCGAGACCACCCAAGTTCAGCCCTTCGGGCCGAGTGAGGACCACACCTATGAGGTCACGCTGGTCGGCATGGAAGGCGAGGTCACGCGGGCCCTCGACGCCAAGTTGGGGGCCGGCACGGTGAAGGCCATTCCTGAGGTGTCGTCGGTGGGCGCCAAGGCGGGCAAGCAACTCCAGGTCGACGGTGTGCGCGCGCTCCTGGGTGCCATTCTGCTCATCGTCATCTACGTGGCCTTTCGCTTCGATTTCCGCTATGGCCCTGGCACCATAGTAGCCCTGCTCCACGACGCAGTGATCACGGTGGGCGCCTTCGCCGTGACCTACAAGGAGTTCTCGCTCACCACCCTGTCCGCGGTGCTCACCATCATCGGCTATTCGATGAACGATACCATCGTGGTATTCGACCGTATTCGCGAGAACGCGGCCAAGTACCGCGACCGCAAGTTCGACCGGGTGGTCAACCACGCCATAAACGAGACCCTGTCGCGCACCATTCTCACCAGCGCCACGGTGTTCTTCGTTACTCTGGCCATGAACATCTTCGGCACGGGGGTCATTCGTGACTTCGCCTTCGCCATGAACGTCGGCGTTATCGTCGGGACCTATTCCTCGATCTTCATCGCCAGCCCGATTCTCATCTGGCTGAACGACAAGTACATGGCACTACAGAAACGACAGGCCTCCCGACCGGAGCGCAACGTGCGCAAGCCCATCCGGCATGGCGATGAGGAGGCAGTCGAGACCTAGCGCGCCAAGTTATGGCCGAAGCCTGGCGCGTTAGAGAGGTGGACGAGACCCGAGCAGCCGCGCTGGCTGCCGGTCTGGGCACGCGGGGACTAACCGCTCGCATCCTGGTGGGACGTGGCTACGGCACCATCGAGCGTGCCGGACGCTTTCTGGCCCCTCGACTCGCCGAATTGCGTCCGCCCCAGGGCATGGCTGACCTCGATCGGGCAGTGGATCGCATTGTGCGCGCGCAGGAGGCGGGTGAGCAGGTGGCGGTGTTCGGCGACTACGACGTGGACGGGCTCACTACCGCCGCCATCATGGTACTGCTGCTGCGCGCGATCGGCCTGCCGGTCGTCGCGCGTATGGCCAAGCGCACTTCGGGTTATGGCTTCTCTCCTGGTGATGCGATCGAGCTCAAAGCGAGCGGATGCTCCTTGGTGCTCACCGGTGACTGCGGTACCTCCGATCACGAAGCCATCGCGCTCTGCCGCGGGCATGGGATCGATGTCATCGTCATCGACCACCACCACGTCCCGGTAGGCGAGACGGGAGCGCTAGCCCTCCTCAATTCCCATCGCCCGGACGACGCTTTCGCTTTCAAGGGCCTGGCCTCGTGCGGGGTCGCCTTCTACCTGGCCGCCGCGGTACGGGCGCGTCTGCGCGGGCAGGGCAACGTCAAGGCGGAAGCCCTGGATCCCCGCGCGTGGCTCGACCTGGTAGCCCTGGGAACGGTGGCCGATCTGGTCCCACTCACCGATGAGAATCGCATCCTGGTGGCGGCCGGACTGCGTGAGCTATCAGCGCTACGCCGACCCGGCGTGGCGGCCCTGGCCCAAGTTGCCGGGCTGCCCGAAGGCGGCTTCACCACGACCGATGTCGCCTTTCGCCTCGCCCCTCGACTCAACGCCGCTGGACGGCTGGGGGATGCTCAGCTTGCGCTGGAGCTGCTGCTGGCCGAGGATCGCCAGACCGCCGACCGGCTGGCGGGCGATCTCAATCGACTGAATCGCGAGCGGCAGCTCATCCAGGACCAGGTGTGGTCAGAGGCGGTGACCGCGGCGGAGGATCTGCAAGACGATGCGGCTTTGGTGGTGGGCGGGGAAGGATGGCACCAAGGCGTGGTCGGGGTGGTGGCGGCTCGCCTGGTCGAGAGATATCAGCGTCCCGTGGTGGTAATCGGATTCTTGCAGGGGCAGGGGCGAGGGTCGGCGCGCACCCTAGCTGGGTTCGACCTTTACCAGGGATTGGCGGCGTGTCGCGAGCACCTCATCCGTTTTGGCGGCCACGCCAAGGCGGCCGGTCTTTCCCTCGAGCAGACCAGGTTGCCGCTCTTCCGCCAGGCCTTCGTGGCAGCGGCCCGGGAGCACTTTGCCAGAGCGCCGCACGATGCTGCCATTGAGGTCGACGCGACGGCCCGGCTGGCCGACCTCGACCTGATCCAGGCCGAAGAGTTGATGAGGTTAGGCCCCTTCGGCAACGCCAACGGCAAGCCCTTGCTCGCCATCCCCGGAGTATGGGTGGAAAGCAGCCGCGTGGTCGGATCCTCGCACTTACAACTCACTCTGGCCGACGGAGACGCGCGGGGCGACGCCATCGCTTTCGGCATGGCTCGGCGGGACCCGGGGCAGGGGGCTCGCCTGGACGTGATCGGGACAGCCGAGGTCGACCAATTTCGCGGGCGGCGAAAGATTCGCTTGCGTGTGCGCCATTTGCTGAGGAGTCTCTGCTGACATGGAGCAGAGAGAAGATCGGGGCGAGCGCGACCCTGACAATGCGCAGCGTCGAAGGTCGCTGGCGACAATCCCGCGCCGCACTGTGAGCCGCGTCCTGGTCCTGGTCGCCGCCCTGCTCGGCATTCTGTACTTGCGCGAGCGCACCTCGGCCATAGCCGGCTGCATGTCCGATGCTTTCCGGGCGCCCGCACCGGCTGGCGCTGCGCGCGAGCCCGCGCGGGTACGCCTCAAGGTGGGCGGTCTGGACGCATCCGCCCAGAACCCGTGATGGCCTCGCTCGCGGTTGCTCTGCCGTGGGCGCTCTTCGGGACGCTCGTCGCCGCCGCGCTAGCCTTCGACTTGGGCATCTTTCACCGGCAGCCCAGGGTCTTGCGCATGGGCGAGGCCGCGCTGGGGACGACGTTCTGGCTGGCGCTGGCGGGCGGGTTCGCCGGGTTTGTCTTCTACCAGCGCGGTGCCGGCCGCGGGCTCGAGTTCGTCTTGGCCTACGCGCTCGAGCTAGCCCTGTCGGTCGACAACCTCTTCGTCTTTCTTATCGTCTTCTCCACCTTTGCCGTGCCCGCGGCCTTTCAGCACCGCGTCCTCTTCTGGGGGATGATCGGGGCGGTGCTCGGCCGGGCGCTATTCATCCTGGCCGGCGCTGCCCTCATTCATCGCTTTGCCTGGGTGCTATTCATCTTTGGCCTTTTCCTGCTCTATGCAGCCATCAAGGTGCTGCGCCAGACCCCGGTAACCGTGGATCCGACGCGCTATCTCGTCCTGCGCATACTCCGGCGCCTGGTGCCGGTCGCCCTCGATGCGAGCGGGCCCGAGTTCTTCGTGCGCCGTGACGGCAAGCTGTACGCCACGCCACTCTTGCTGGTGCTGGTGGTGGTCGAGGCTGTCGATCTGACCTTTGCCGCGGATTCCATCCCCGCCGTTTTTGGCGTGACCCGCGACACCTTCGTCGTCCTGACCTCGAACATCTTCGCCGTGCTGGGTTTGCGCGCCCTGTTCTTCCTGGTGTCGGGTCTAGCCCGCAAGCTGCGCCATCTACGCTACGGCATTGCCTTCGTGCTGGCCTTCATCGGGGCCAAGATCATCTTGGGGCCATTCCTGGACGTGCCAATTGCCCTCTCGCTCGGGGTGGTGGTGCTGGCGCTCGCGGCTGCGGCGCTGGCTTCCTTGGGCCAAGGTAGAGCCGGCTCCGGCGAGGAGGGTAGCTAGCTCACCCGAGGCGCCATTGGCGGACGCCCGAAGACTCGACCTTCGCGGCCACCGAGAAAGCCGCCTTGATCGTCGAAGGCGGGCCGGCCCTGACGCTAGTTTCAGCGCGGAGCTTGGGCAGCGGAGGAATCGAAATGACGCACCGGCTGAGGTTCGGGTGCAGCGAGCTGCATCTGGTCGGGTCCCGTGGGTAAATCGGGAATGTCGGTTTGCTGGAAGGCAAGGAACAGGGCGCCGCCGAGCGCCGCCAACAGGGTCACCAAGACGAAGGTCAGGAAGGGCCGCGGCGGCGAGTCCTCGGCCACTGGGCTCCCTAACCCCACGTTGACCGATGGCGTGGACGCCGTAGAGCTGACCAGCGCGGTCGGCAAGGCGCCCGGCGAGGTCGCATCAATGAGATCGGCCCGCACCAGTACTTCTTCCGTGATCTTTTCACCGCTGTGCAATGATCGTCTCGCATCCGCGTCGTCGTCACCCGGCTCGAACATGGTGAAGCCCAGATCCAGGTTGGGCTCAGGCGGAGGCAAGCCTTCGCCGCCGACGCGGGCCACCACGACGCTGATGTTGTCCGGTCCCTCCCGCTCCAGCGCCTTGGCGATCAGGATATTGCAGGCCCTCTTGGGGTCGGGCTCGGTGATCAGGATGTCGCGCATCTCCTCGTCGGTCACCGGTCCGTGCAGGCCGTCCGACGACACCAGGACCACATCGCCGCGGCACAGCGGCACTCGGGACAAGACCACGTCCACCCGCTCCTGCACCCCCAGCGCCTGCAGGATGATGTTGGCATGCTCGAAGCTCTTCGCTTCCTCGGCCGTCATGGCACCTGCTTCTATGAGCTGCCAGGCTAGAGACTGGTCTTTGGTGATCTGGGTCAGCCGTCCCGAGCGGAGCACATAACAGCGTGAATCGCCGATTTGCCCCACCACCAGCGTGCGGTCGACCAGACCCACGGCGGTACAGGTGGTGCCCATGCCGCGCTCGTTCTGGTTGACGCGAGACTGAATGTTGATCTTCTCGTTCGCCAACTCGATCGCCCGCCGCAAGCAGCGCGCGAAGCTCTCGCACGTGACTTTTCCGGCATTCTCGACATCGCTGGAGATCGAGTCGACCGCCATGGTGGAAGCGACTTCGCCCGCCGCTGCCCCGCCCATGCCGTCGCACACCAAGAAGAGCGCCCCCTTGGCGCCCAGAACGAAGCTGAGGTTATCGTCGGGAGCCGAGGTGCGCAGGCCGGCATCCACGTTGGCGAGCAGCAGGTTGTCTTCATTGTGCTCACGGATGAGCCCCACATCGGTCTTGCCGAAGGCTACGATCTCGATGTGGGTCGGACTTTCCATCCATCCTCTGCTACAGCTTCACTCTAACATGGCTCGAAGCGCAAGAGGCCGACCAGCGGAGCCCGCTAGGCCAGCGACGGGACCAGATGACCCGAGATGACCTGAGAAGGAGCATTGCAAGATGGGCCGTCCTCTACTAGAAGGCTGGCGGCAACAATCTCCGTTTTTCAGTTTCCTCAAGGCGGGCCCGAAGGCGAGTTGCCTGGCCATTCACAGTGCATTTTCTTTTAGCAGCGATCCCCCACAGCGTCAATTGCCGCCGGCAGGCGGGGCCCTGGCGCGCGCGGAGAGCCTTGTCATGACGGGGCCCAAGGTGGGTGGGCTGCTAAGCTCAGCCTGGCTGAACAGCGTAGGGCTCGCAACGCTCATCTGCGTAGGTTGCGGCCCGGTCATTGGTACCGCACCATTTGCGGCCGGCCCTGACACACTGATTCCCGGAGACCTTCTGGGGCCATTCGACGGCGTGGTGGTCGACGCTGAAACCGAGCGGCCGGTTAGCGGCGCCACCGTTTTTGCCTCGTGGGCTTTCGAACGGGGCATCGGTCTGCGCGGCCCGGCCGGAACCCGGGAAGCCACGGTCGAGACCACCGCGGACGGCCGCTACCAAATCAAGAGCCCTGATGACGTCCCGACCGGCGGATCCATGCGGCTGCGTCGTTTCACCATCGTGGTTTACCGGCGAGGCTACGTCGGCTACCGCAGTGACTTCAAGCTCAAGGGCGAAAAGCGTCACGACTTCAGCCAACATGCCAACATAGTGCGACTGGTAAAGTGGCAGCCCTCCTTCGATCACCGCAAGCACCTGGCGTTTCTCGGGACTGGCCAGGCCATCACCAGGGCGGCGGCGTGGGAGGCGGGGCCGGCCAGCCTGGAAGGCTCAGGTCTTCCACCCGCCGTGACCGCCGAGACCCCGGGTGAGCCAGGACGCGCCCTGCCCCAACATGCCTTGCTCGACGTAGGGCCGCTGCTTTCGGCCGACGAGGTCAAGGGCGTGACCGGATTCGCTGGCGACTTCGAGGTGGGCCGCCTTTTGGACCGAGTGCGGAGCGACGTCTACGACAGCAAGCACTTCACCGCCAAAGGCAAGGCAGAAGCCTACGACGTCGCCATCCGGGTCTGGGCGCCTGGGCCAGCTTCCTCCGAGCTGGAGTTCGCCAGATTGCTCCGGGAGCTTCCCGCGGCGATGCCGACCGAGGAGCTCGGCGACCGCTCGGCGCGCGCGCGGGGGGGCGACGTGCTCGGCCTGGCCTTCCTCGTGCGCGAACGAGGCCTGGTGGTCCAGATCAGCTGTGGTCGACTGCAGTGCACCGACGCGGGCATGGTGTTACGCCTGGGTAAGCTGGTCGAGAGCCACCTGGCCGAGTTGCATCTGCCTTGGCAAAAGAATGAGCCGGCTCCAGTATCGCCCGCAACCACGACGCCACCGGCCTCACCCACCCAGGCGCCGTCGCCCGGAGAAGAAAAGCCGAAGCCATGAGAGCGTCTACCCACGGTAAAATGGCGGCGGCAGTGCTCGGCGCGGCCCTGCTAGCGGGCCAACCCGCCTTGGCTTGGGACGCCGCCACCACCCACGCGGGAATCACCGAGCGGGCATTGGCGGCAGCGCACCTCCACTCCGTCCTGGCGCACCAGCTGGGACGCGCGCTGGGCGCGTTCGAGCCACTGCGGCTCGTCCCCAGCGCTGTCGACCACGATACCCTCTGGGCACTCGAACATAGGCTGGCTGATCTGGACGCGGCGGGTGGTTATCGGCCGGGGGCGGACGGGACGCTGACCGCGGCGGGCTGGATCAAAGCGGGCGCCGTGCTGGCCAAGACTCCACCCGAGCTCGGCCGCAACCACTATCTAGAGCCGGCCACCCGCACGGGATTGGACGACGGACCTTCGCTCTCCGGCGCCTGGCACGCGGCTCGGTTAACCGTGGGCAGTGGTGCAACGGTGCGTGATGCCGCCACGGGACTGGCCTTCGACCTCGAGGGCATGCCGGCTACCCAGTGGATCGAGTCGCCCCATAACGATCTGGGTGTGCCGTCCTTCTGGGACAACTGGCAGAGCGCGATCAGGGCGCCTTTACCGAGCGAACGGGAAACCGCCCTGGTGCGCTCTCTGCTCGCCTTGGGCGGCATCTTGTCCGTGCTCGAGGACATGGGCCAGCCGGCCTTCGTGCGCAACGATTTTCGCGGGGAGTTTCCCGAATGGGGGTCGCGGTTCGAGGAGTTTGTGGCCGACCGCTTCGGTGCCGTAGCCTTGCCGCCCAGCTTGCCCATGGTCTCCCGGCCCGACCTGGCGAGCTTCTTCGTGGCGGCGGACGGGAAGGGACTGGCGCAGGCGACCCAAGCGCGGTTTTTTTCCGCCGGGACCTTGCCGCCGGACTTGGTTTGCTCGGGCGGCGACGGGCCCGAGGAAGCGGCCAAGCTCGTGAATCAATCGCTGAAGTTTCCCGAGCCGAAATTCGACGCCATCGACCTGAGCCCGTCCACCACGCACTACCTGGTGCAAAGCGGGATCAAGGTCGCCGCATATCGGCGGGTGGGCGATACCATCCACTTCTTCCTTGACCAGGATGTGTATGCCGCAGTTGCTGACGCGTGGCTACCCATGATCACGGCCTACGCAGCCGGGCTGATCGACCATATGCTGCGCGGCAAACTGGAGGTCGAGTTGGCGAATGGGCAGGCAACGGTAACGCTGTCTGGTATCAACGGCAGCCCAGGGAAGGAAACCGCGCTGCACCTGCTGACGGAAGACGCTGGCGTGCGACGTGAGCTCGCCGTGGCCTATCTGGACGGCCGTTCCTCGCTCACCCTAAGCTTGCCTACTGGAACCCACAAGGTCGCGGCTTTCGCCAGCGGTGTCGACGCCAGCGGACGCTTCGTGGCCACCGGCGAAGCCACCGCTCCCTAGCAAGCCACCGCTCCCTAGCACCTACCGATCGAAGGGGCGGGATGGCCAGCCGCGGCAAGGCCAGCCGCAGAAGCGAGGCTCAGTTTTGCGACGGTCCGGGAGGTGTCCCGCTGGCTTCCTGGGGCTTCTCTTCCCGGCTCGCCAGGTGCCTCACATCCTGACCGTCGACCATGAAGATTACCATCTCGGCCAAGTTGGTGGTGTGGTCGGCCATGCGCTCGAGGTACTTCGCTATCGACTGCAAGCGAGTGGCTCGGTAGACGTTGTGGGCGCTCTCCATCATGAAGGTAAGGAGCTCGCGAAAAACCTGAGCGTATAGGGCGTCCACCACCTGATCACGATTGATGATGGTACGGGCGCGTTCCGCGTCCTTGGCCACGAAGGCGTCGAGCACGTCACGCAGCATGGCCTGGACTTCCATGCCCATGCGAGGAATGTCGACGTAGGGCTTGAGCTGGGGCTCCGTGTTGAGCTCGAGCACGCGCTCGCAGACGTTTACGCCCAAGTCCGCGATGCGCTCGAGGTCGGTCACCACCTTAAGCACCAGGGTTATGAAACGCAGGTCCGACGCAACCGGTTGGCGGCGCGCAAGAATCTGCAGGCAAAGACCGTCGAGCTCGACCTCCATCCGATTGACCTGGCGGTCGGCCAGGATGGTACGATCGGCGAGCTGCGCATCGCGCTCCTGCAAAGCCCGAATGCTGTCGCCGATGATGCTCTCCACATGGCTGCCCATCACCAGGAGTTGTTCGCGCAACTGCAGCAGCTCGTGCTCGTATTCCCGGTCGGTGTGCTCGCGTCCAAACATGATGTGAACCTGCTCTCCTGTCCTTAACCGAAGCGCCCAGTAATGTAATCCTCGGTTTTCGGCCGGCGAGGCTTAGTGAAGATCACGTCGGTCCGGTCGAACTCGACGAGATCGCCCATGAAGAAGAAGGCAGTATGGTGGGAAACCCGAGCGGCCTGCTGCATGTTGTGGGTGACGATTACGACCGTGTAGCTGCGGGCCAGCTCGTGGATGAGCTCCTCGATGCGGGCGGTAGCGATGGGATCCAGGGCCGAGGCGGGCTCGTCCATGAGGATGACGTCGGGCTCGACCGCGAGGGCGCGCGCAATGCAAAGCCGCTGCTGCTGGCCTCCGGAAAGGCCCAGGGCGCTTTCATGCAGACGATCCTTGACCTCGTCCCACAGGGCCGCCTGCTCCAGGGCGCGCTCGATCCTGCCTCCCAACTCGCTGCGGTCGTTGACGCCGCCGATGCGCAGGCCATAGGCCACGTTCTCATATATCGACTTGGGGAAAGGGTTCGACTTCTGGAATACCATGCCGATGCGCCGCCGCACGGCAACCGCGTCGACGTTGCTGCCGTAGATCGGCTCGTCGTCCAACTTGACCTCACCCTCGACGCGACAGCCCGGGATCAACTCATTCATGCGGTTGAGGGAACGCAGAAAAGTGGACTTGCCGCAACCCGATGGTCCAATGAGCGCGGTCACCTGGCGGCCAGGAATGTGCATGTCGACCGGCCCCATGGCCTTCTTGTCGCCGTAGTACACCGAAAGCTGGGTGACCGACAAATGCCCACTCTGAGCCGGGGCAATGACCTGTGCAGCGCCGTAATTCATGCGTGACTTCCGAGCTTACGCCGCATGCGCGACCTGACCACGATCGCCGAGGCGTTGAGGGCAAAGGTGAGCCCCAGGAGGACGAGGACGGTCGAGTAGAGCAACGGCCGAGTTGCATCGACGTCAGGCGACTGGGTCGCCAAAACGTAGACATGGTAGCCAAGCTGCATGAACTGATCATGCAGGGCGTGGGGGAGCGTCGGCAGGAAGTAGGCGGCGCCGGTGAAGAGGATGGGAGCGACCTCGCCGGCCCCGCGACTCACCGCAAGTATGGCGCCGGTCAGAATGCCGGGCACCGCCTGGGGGAGAACTACCCGCACCACGGTTTGGAACCTGGTCGCGCCGAGAGCGGCCGAGGCCAAGCGGACGTCCCGCGATACCGCGGCCAAGGCCTCTTCGGTGGCGACGATGACCACGGGAAGGGTCAGCACGGCCATGGTGAGAGCCGCCCAGAGAAGAGCCGGCTGGCCGTAAACCTTGGCCCCGCCAAAAAAGACTTTGTCGATACCTCGACCAGCAAACTGCACGAAGAAGCCCAAACCGAAGAGCCCGAACACGATGGAGGGAACCCCGGCGAGGTTATTGACCGCAACCCGGATAATTCGCGTGGTCACGGCCGTCGGGCTGGCGTATTCGTGCAGATAGACCGCGGTCGCGACACCGGCGGGCAGGGCGGCCACGGTCATCAGCACCACCATGGCCACCGTACCCACGATGGCGGGCAGGATTCCGCCTGCCGTCATCCCCTCCGATGGCCCCTTGCTCAAGAAATCGAGCGTTAGTCGCGACACGCCGTTTCTTACGACGTCGATAACGATTACCAGCAGCACCGCCAGCACCAGCAGCATGGCCAGTCCACTCGCCAACCACAGCACGGCATCACCCGTGCGTGGCCGACCTGACGCTTGCAGAGACGGTCGACTCACGGCAGCACGCCCATGCGTCGCTTCATCCGCACAATGGCGAAGTCGCCCAAGAAATTGACGCCGAAAGTCACCAGGAAGAGCAGCACGGCGAGAGCAAAGAGCACCGTGTAGTGGGCGCCTCCGAAGACGACCTCGGCCAGCTCCGCAGCTATGGTGGCCGAGATGGTTCGCACCGAGTCGGCCGGATTGGCGGAGATGATCGCCGCATTGCCAGAGGCCATGAGGACGATCATGGTCTCGCCAAAAGCCCGCCCGAGACCGAGGGCGATACCAGCGGCGATTCCCGGAGCGGCAGCCGGGGCGATGACCTTGGTTATGGTTTGCCAGCGAGCTGCGCCGAGCGCAACCGAGGCCTCGAGATAGCTACGCGGCACCGCGCCCAGAGCCTCCTCGCAAACCGTGAAAACCACGGGGATGACGGCGAAAGACAGCGCAACGCCCGCCACCAGCGCATTGAGCCGGGAGTCGAAGCCGAAGAGCGACTGCAGCCACGATGCCATGACGATCAGGGCGAAGAAACCCAACACCACCGAAGGTATGCCGGCGAGGAATTCTATGGTCGGCTTGGCGATTTCACGCAGGCGAGGACCCGCGTATTGGGAGATGAAGATGGCCGAGCCAACGGCCAAGGGCACCGCCACCAGCATGGCCACCACCGTGACCTTGACGGTGCCGACTATCAGCGGCCAAACCGCGTACTTGGGCACCTCTGACACTGGCTGCCATATGTGTTCGGGGCCGTCATATCCCGGCCACTGCTGGGCAAACCACATGCGGGCCAGCGTGACTTCCTTGTGGATAACCGGGCTGGCGATGAGCGGCCAAGCTTCCTTGGCGATAAAGATCAAAATTAGAATCATCGCGGCGACGGCGGTAAACGCCAGCGTCTGCATCGCCCTTTCCGCCCAGCGTTCGAAGCGGGAGGGCCGGCGATGGGCCAGCCGTGGCGATCTAGTCGGGCTCTCCTGCGGCCCTAGCTCTCGCGGCGGGCTCGAAGCTTGCCACCTAGGCAAGGCAGGCTGTGGCACGACCAACCCAGGCTTGCTGAGCCCGCGAGGCTCTGCTTGGTTGCCGTTCATCTGGTCGCTAGCTTGGTCGACCATGGTGACGCTCTCGCCTCGCGCCCGTGACTTTAGTGTGACAAAGACCTACCCAGAACTGTCGAGGTGTCGAGCTGTTGAGCTGTCGGTCGAGCTGTGCGGCCTGGCCACCCTGAAATATTTTTGCCACCCAACTGTTCCCCAACCGTGGCAATCTATGCCCTTCGCTCGAGCAGGCTTACGGAGTGAGAGAAGGTCAAGGAGGGACGCTATGAGCAATCCATTGGCACGCAGCAGTCATGGGCAGGAGACGGATGGGTGGCAGGGGTGGCGGAGCATGGCCACGTACGACGACGACGACGACGACGCTGACGACGATGCCGACGACTTCGACGAGGACGACGAAGCGTCGCTAGGGCGCCACCAACAGTGGGCATCCCGGCTGGGATTTGGCTCGCCCGAATGGTGGTCCATGACTTGATGACCTGATGACTTGATGACTCCGGAACTATGACTTGGTTACTTGATTACTCGGTTAGATTGCTTGATTGCTCGGTTACTTGATGAAGGGCAGGGAGGCTCCCGCCATCACCTTGGCGGGCGCCGCCCGCCAAGGTGGGTAGGCCAGCCCGCGGCGCACTGGCTACTACGCCGCCGTTCCTCCGGGAGCCTGGCGCCCGCGGCCTCTCAGTTGACCGGGAAGTATCCCACCTTGGTCACGATGTCCTGGCCCTCCTTGGAGAGCACCCAGTCGACAAATGACTTGACCTCACCCGCGGGCTTGTCACGCAGGTAGAAGAAGAGCGGGCGAGCCAATGGGTAGGATCCATCCTGGACGTGCGCGAGGTCTGGGGTGACGGCCGGGCTGTTATCGTCCCGCTTGACGGCCACCACCGTGATGCCCTTGGCGTAGGCGGCGCCACCATAGCCGATGGCATTTTTCTCCTTGGCCACCGCGTTCACCACTGCCGCCGTGCCGGGCATGCTCTGGGCCCGCGGCGAGTAGTCGGCGTTCTTGAGCACGTGCTCCTTGAAGAAGACATAGGTGCCCGAGCTGTTCTCGCGCGAGTACAAGATGATCTTGGCATCTCTGCCTCCCAGCTCCTTCCAGTTGACGATCTTGCCGGTGAATATCAGCCGCAGCTGCTCCATGGTCAGTTGCTTGATCGGGTTAGACGCGTTGAGATAAACGGAGAGGCCATCGCGCGCGACTTTGATCTCCACCCCGCTGGTCTGGTACCTCTCCTTCAAGCTGTTCTTTTCATCCGGCTTCATCTCCCGGGAGGCTTGGCATATGTCCGTGGTTCCATTGATCAGGGCGCTTATGCCAGTGCCCGAGCCGCCGCCGGTAACCTGGATGGCCGTCCCTTGATGCTTCGCACCGTAATCCTCGGCCCAGCGCTGACCCAGGATGACCATGGTGTCGGAGCCTTTCACGGTTATGTTGCCCGCGACCGCCACCGCAGGAGCCGCCAGCGCGGTACTGCATGCTGCAAATCCCAGGATAACTTTCGTGATAGCTTTCGTGTGTCTTGGCAGTTTGATCATGGCCAGGAACCTATGCGAGACCGCGTGACAGTCGTGTGACTATGCGGAAACTTCATCGCTAACCCATTGAGGGTTCCCGTGACAGAGGCAACGTGAAGCCGAAGGTCGAGCCCTTCCCGGGTGTGCTCTCGACGGTAACCTCGCCACCCATGGCCTCGACCAGGTGCTTTACGATGGAGAGCCCGAGGCCAGTTCCCCCCATTTCACGGCTACGGCCTGGGTCGGCTCGATAGAATCGCTCGAAGAGCCGCGGCAGGTGTCTGGCGTCGATGCCGTGGCCGTTGTCCGAGATGGTGACCAGGACACAGCCCGGCTTTGGCTGCGCGGCCACCTGGATCGCGGAATGCTCGGGACAATACTTGATCGCGTTGTCGACCAGGTTGGCCAGAACGCGATCGAAGGCGTGCCGGTCTCCCGTGGGTCGTGGGCAATCTCGAGGTACGGCGACCGCGATGCCAATGTGCCGTGTCGATGCCCGCTCGCTTGACGCGGCTACAGTTTGCTGGATGAGATCGGCCAGGTCGAGCGGCTCGATCCGGAGCCTGAATTCCTTAGCTTCGATCCGGGACAGATCCAGCAGATCGGCGATGAGCTCGCCCAGACGGCGGCCGTTGCGCTCGATTATGTCCAGAAACTGCTCGGTCGCCTTTTCGTCATGACCCATGGCCATGCGCAGGGTCTCCGTGGCCGAGCGCATCGATGCGACCGGGGTGCGCAGCTCATGCGACACGTTGGCGACGAAATCGCGCCGCACCGTCTCAAGACGACGCATTTCCGTAACATCGAAGAGGACCAGCAAGAGGGCACGGGGCTCGCCCGTCAGGCGGGAGGCATGCACCAGCAGGCGTCTCGGCTTGAGCCCGCCGATCTCGATTTCACCCATCGCCGAAGTGCCGGAGGACAAGGCCCTTTCCACGATGTTCTGCAGCTCGGCGTTGCGAATGACCTCGATGGTAGAGCGCCCGACCACGTCCGAGTCGAGCAGCATCATCTCGCGCAGGCACGGATTGGCGAGCAAAATCCGATGCTCGCCGTCCATGACGAGTACCCCTTCACGCATCGACTCGAGAATGCGACCGAGCAGGTCCCGGTCGGCGCGCAACTCGCGCAGCGAGCGCGAGAGGTTACTGGCCAAGTGATCCAGAGTACCACCGAGCTCGCCTATCTCATCGCTGGTTTCGACACAAGTCCTGACCTCCAGGTCACCGGCGGCCATGCGCCGTGCCACGCCGGTCAATTTGCGCAGCCGACGCGACATGAGCTCGGCCACCGCGAAAGCCGCCACCAGTGCCCCGAGCAAGGCCACGATGGCACTGCCTACCACCAGAGAGCGCACCCGTGATTTGGCAGTGTCGACCCAAGCCAAAGGCAGACTGAGCCGAGCGACGATCTCGGCATGCCCCGGAACCGGCGTTGCCGCGTAGAGCATGCGCTTGCCTATCGTGGAGGAATACCGGATGGAATCGGTGGTTTGGCCGGTGAGCGCACCTGCCACCTCGGGACGCGTCCGGTGATTTTCCAAGCCAGCCAGATCTCCTGGCCCCACCTCGGAGTCACCGAGCACGATCCCGTCCGCACGTATGAAGGTTACCCGGGCTTCGGCGGCTCGACCCAACTCTCTGGCTATCTCTTCCCAGTCCACGCGATAGCCAGAGGGAGCCGAAGCCGCATGGCCGGCTTCGCGCAGGGCCGGCCCTGACTCGGGCGTGTTGCCAACTTGCGCGGAAGTGCCCACGATGGCATCGCTGGCGCGCGCTGCCACGAGTTGCAGACGGACGCGCATATCCTGCTCGATGCGTGTGGTCAGGTCGCGTTCGACAGACGGCACGAGGTAGATCTCCGACCCCACCACCGACACGTCGAGCAGTAGCAGCGAGACCAGGAACAGCTTGCCACGAGCTCCGAGACGCATCGGGGTTATAGTGGCGAAGAGCTCATGGATACACCGATTACCGGCTATTCCTCGGTGTCCACGAAGCGATAGCCCACCCCGCGCACGGTTTCGACGTAGGCGCCCGCGGGGCCAAGCTTCTCGCGCAACCTCTTGATATGGGTATCGACAGTGCGGGTGTTGTTGTCCGGGCTCGCTTCCCAGACTTGGTCGAGCAGGGTGCCACGCGTCTGGACTCTGCCCCGGCGCTCGTAAAGCGTCCACAAGAGCCTCATCTCGAGCGGAGTCAAAGCTACTTCTTCAGCATCCACCCAGGCCCTATGAGCGCTGCGATCGACGCGTAGTCGGCCGAAAGCCATCTGGCTGACCACGGGGCTGGCATTCTGGCTCGGGTCCTGGTCAGGGCTCTGCCCTGACCGGCGCGACCGACGCAGCACCGCCTGAACCCGCAGACCAAGCTCGCGGACGCTGAAGGGTTTGACCACGTAGTCGTCGGCACCCAGCTCGAACCCCACCACTCGATCGATCTCCTCGCTGCGCGCCGTGAGCATGATAACGGGAATGTCGCGCCGACCAGGATCACTCTTGATGGCACGACAGACGTCGAGCCCCGAAATGTCGGGGAGCATGAGGTCGAGCAGGATCAGCTCCGGCGCGTTGTCCAGCGTGAGCTTTATAGCTGCTTCGCCACTACCGGCAACGACAATATCGTGCCCCGCTTGGCCGAGGCCGTAGGCGATGACCTGACAGATGTCCGCTTCGTCTTCGACGACAAGGATGCGTGCCATGGTGCGATGATGCGGTAAGTGGGTATGGATTGCCTGACTTGCGCAAGGGACGGGCTTTCACCCTCTCTACTACGAGCGCAGGACTATTGGCTCAAAATCTCCGGGGCGAGCGGATTGCCTGCAGCGGCAAGCTTGGCGGCCAAAGCCGCATGCGCACCGGTCACCCGGAAAGATCCGCGTTCCCGGTCGGGAATCCAGACGAGGAGGGCATGACTTGCCCAGCGCCCGTCCAAGCCTGGCTTGGGCTCGGCCACTTCGATCACCTTGACCGTCCCGTCCACTAGCACCGCGGCATGCACGACGACATCGATACCCGGTATCCCGCCCGCGCCCCCGGCCGAAACCGTGCTCGCGCTGCCCAGCCCAGTGCGGTGAATGGCGTTGCTGGCCGACCGAGCCCCCAAGGACAGGATCACGCCTTTCATGCCCAGGTTACACGCGCCGATGACCTCGTCCGACTGCGCCATGTGATCGGCGTTGAGAACTAGGTAGTCTGGCTCCATCGCCACCGCGGCAGCGACGGCAGCGGCGGCTTGCTCATCGGGCTGTACCTTGATCCAAGCGGTTGCGCTCGCCGGCGGCGTGATGGTGTCAGAGATCAACATGACCCTGGCCACGCGATCGACCGACCACAGCAGGGCGCGCATGACAACGTCACAAGCCGCGCGATCGCCAACAATCATGACGTTCTGCCGCGTTGCTAGACAGGCCTCCAACACCTGACGCATCTCCACTGAAAGCGCTCCCTGCGCCACCAGCTCATCGATGGTCTTGCCGGAGACGACGGGACGGCGGATTGCCACACAAAGTCGGTCGACGAGCGGGGGAAAGATGGCGGAAAAGCGGGTCCCGTCGGCCAACGTCGTCATTATGACGGCTGCGTCAGGAGCAGGCTTTGGGGCTCCTCGTCCGGCTAGCTGGCGTACGACGGCCTCGAGGCCGGCGATGTCCGCAGGGGAGACAAGCGCGGTTTCCCGTCGGCCATTGCGCAAAATCTCCGATTGATCTCCGCCAGCAAAAAAGGCCGCGGAAACACCCTCGCTCCCCAGTAGGTCGGCCAACCACTCCGGCCATTCGCGATCCACAAGGGAAGACCCCGCGGCCGGCGCGGCCGGCGCGGCTTTGCCTTTGATCGGCTCGGCAAGCGGCCGGGCGGCATTGGGTGCAGGCTCCGCGGCACGGCCCGTCGCCGATGACGGTTCCGGTGGGATGGATACTTCGCCTCGTCCCGGCGCGCGTCGTGGCCCTGGGGACTCGGCATCCACATCGATGAGCGACCCCGCAGGCTGAATCGCGGGCTTGAGGGGGGGCACCGTGATGCGAGGATGGGGGGTGCGGAGCTCATCGTCATCATCGTCGAGCTTGATTTCCGAGGGACCTCCCTGAGCCGGAAAAGCTGCGTCCATCATCGTCGCGCCCACCTTGGCTCTGGGGGGAGGGGGCGGGGATGGGGCGGGAGGTGCGGCTACAGACCCGGTTCCCAAAGCTGCCCCTGCATGTCCTCCCAGATGTGCTCGTCCGGACAGACCTGCTAGCGGCGGCTCATCGGCCCCACTGCCCGGCCGCGACCCAGGCGGTGGTGGCGGCGGCCGCCGGGGCACAGCCGCGCCCAACGAACCAGCCTCGGGCGGGCCGGCCAAGTGGCTGGGTCGCATGATCTCGGCGGTGGACGACAGCAAGTTCAGCCTGAGGATGAAGTCGCCGACGAAGATCTTGTCGGCGGTGGAGATCGGTGTCGGCTCGGTAATCCTGCGCCCGTTCAGGTAGGTACCGTTGGTGCTGTGTAAGTCCTCCACCAGAAGCTCGTCACCCTTGACCAGCAGACGGCAGTGGTACTTCGAGATGTTGCCCTTGGGCAAGATGATGTCGTTGCCGCGGACCCGGCCGACCGTGACTTCGCCCTTGTCGAAGCTCAGCTCGCTGGTGGTTCCACCTTTCTCGGTCAGGGACAGGTTAACCATGTGAGGACGCTAAGCAAAAACCGCCCGATTGTCCACTTTGCCAAGGTAGGATAGTGGCGCGCAAACGCGCTCGCGCGAGCGCACCCGGAACGACTCACGATCAAAACTCGGCCATGAACAAGGAGAACTAGATGCTCACCCTGCGGACCTCGACATCGGCGGCAGCGGCTTTGGCGCTCGTGCTTTGCTCGACAAAGGTTGGGGCGCAAGGACCTGAGCAAAAGTCGAAGTATTACTTTAAAGTTGCCAGTATACAGTCAGCCAACACAAAGCTTATTCCCACTGCCACCGAGCTGCTCAAAGCCGAGGTGGCGAGCCGCCCCGAGCTTGCCACCGACATCGCCACGGCCGAGAGCGAGGATGGACAGGCCGCCCTGCGGCGCCAGCAAGGGGTCCAGGGTTATGAGGTTTCGATGCGGATCGAAAGCTTCACGGAAGAGATCAAACCGCCCCCCCCGGGCCAGACTGAACAGAAGATGGCCATCTCGGTCAAGCTGACGGTGCTCGGGCACACGATCCCGGGCAAGAAGCTCATGTTCACCGGCGACGGCGACGCTTCGCTCATCGGCGATTTTTCCGAGCGTCTGAAAGACAAGGAGCAAGAGGGCTTGCGCCGCACTGCTTTGGCCGCCGCCATCAAGCAGGCCGTGTCGACCGCGATCGCAAAGTTGAGCAATGCTACGCTTCCGTCCGGGCCCCCGAAGGCCAAGCACAGGCACAGGACCAAGACCAACAATACGAGCCCATGATGATCAGCACAGTTGCCAACGCTGCTTTGTCAATGACGCGCGCTGCCTCGGCATGCGTGATCGTACTCGCCTTGGGAGGGGATGCGGCGTGCAAGAGGAGCGTACCGCCCGCTCCGCCGCCCGCTATGACGCATGCACCACAGGCGATAACCATCAGCAAGGATAGCCAGCTCCTGTACACGTACGTGGAGGCACGAGGCACCTTTGCCACCACGGACAAGGCCGATGAAGTTCCGGAAGCCGCCCGCCGGTTGGTACGCGTGGTTGACCCGGCGAAGCCCGCGATTGAAGGGCAGGATCCGACAAAGGTTTATGCGCTGAACCTCGCGGATCTACTGACGACCGGCAAGGCACAAGCCCGCTTGCTGTCGCGCGAGGCTTTTGAAACCGGGGCGCTGGCTCAGCTGCCCCCCGGGGAATCGAGCGCGCTCGCTGGTCCGCACGGCCCGCCACTTGCCGAAGACCCTCTCGGGGTGGATGCTGGACTCGTCGCAGCATCGGGAGTGCCGGTGGTGATTCTCTACGGCACCCCATGGTGCGGCGCTTGCAAAGCGGCCAAGCAGTACCTCGCGGCCAAGCACGTGCCCTTTGCCTACAAGGACATAGAAAACGACGCGACTGCCGCGGCCGAGCTGCAGGCCAAGGCGCAGCGCCTGGGCGTACCCGCCGATCGAGTGCCCATTCTCGACGTTCGCGGCCGCCTCCTCCTCGGTTTCGACCGCGCTCGCCTCGACGCTATGCTCGGCGAGTCGACATAGTCAGCATGACCGCATGAATTACTTGCGGTGCCGGGCGAGGCGTGGCTAGCTTCGCCTCCCATGGAAATCGGTCCGCTTCGTGAACGCGCCGGCAAGCTTTCCGCCCGTCTGGAGATTCTCCGGGGGTATCTTTGACATCGCCGGCAAGAAGTCGCGCATAGGTGAGCTAGAGGTCGAGGCCAGCCAGCCCGACTTTTGGCTCGCCAACGACAAGGCCCAGGCGTCATTGCGCGAACAGGCGCGGCTAAAGGCCACTGTCGACGCATTCGAGGCGCAAGTCAAAGCGATCGAAGATGCCAGCGTGCTCATCGAGCTCGCCGACGAGGTCAAAGACGAACCTACCGCACGCGAAGCGGCGACCACCCTGACCACGGCCGAAGAGGCGGTGGACAAGATGGAGTTCGCGCGCATGCTCTCCGGTCCCTATGACCGGAACGGTGCGCTCCTCTCGATCAATGCAGGTGCCGGCGGAACCGAGTCTCAGGACTGGGCTGAGATGTTGCAGCGCATGTACATGCGCTGGTGTGTCCGCCGTGGCTATGGGTGCGAGATCCTCGATCTCCAGCCCGGCGACGAGGCCGGCATCAAGAGCGTGACGCTAGGGATCAGCGGAGAATGGGCTTACGGCTATCTGCGCGCCGAAAACGGTGTACATCGCCTCGTGCGTATCTCGCCCTTCGACTCGCAGGCCAGGCGCCACACCTCGTTTGCCAGCGTCTTCATCTACCCCGATATCGACGAAACCATCAAGCTCGATATCGACGAGAAGGATCTGCGCATCGACGTCATGCGCTCAGGAGGGGCGGGCGGTCAGCACGTGAACAAGACCGAATCAGCCGTGCGCATCACTCACATCCCGACCGGGATAGCCGTCCACTGCCAGCAGGAGCGCTCGCAACACAAGAACCGCTCGACTGCCATGCGCATCCTGCGCTCCAAGCTCCTCGAGGTAGAGGAGAAGAAGCAGGAAGAGAAGATGGGCGGTCTGCACGCCCAGAAGAAGTCCATCGAGTGGGGCAGCCAAATTCGCTCCTACGTTCTCGCCCCCTACCGCCTAGCGTCAGATCATCGCACTGGCCTCAAGGTCGGCAACGTGGACGCGGTTTTGGACGGAGATCTCGACCAATTCATGGTAGCCATGCTCTTACTCCTCGCCGGCGATCCGTCAGCCACCCCACAAGGCAATGGCGCCGGTTCTCCCGAAGACGATTTATGACCGCCTGTGGATGACTTCAAGAAATGTCCGTAAGATCACAACCTTCCCAGCTTCTCCCCTGTGGACCAACCGTTGATGGCTCGTAGACGATGTCGGATGAACGAGAGCTCATAGCCGAACGAGAGCGTAAAGTGGCCGAGCTGCGCCGGCTCGGCCAGAACCCATACGCCAGCGGTTTCGCCCCCCAGCACACCGCGGGTGACGTGCGCGCCTGGTTCGCCGCTAACGGCAAGTCGCTCGGCAACGCCGAGCACGACGGGGCAACGCGCTTTTCCGTCGCCGGTCGCATTGTGGCCCTGCGCAGCTTTGGCAAGGCGGCGTTCGCCAAGATTCGCGATCGATCGGGAGACATTCAGATATGGGTTAGGCAGGACGTGGTAGGCGAGAGTGGCTTCGCCTCGTGGCGCATGATGGAGCGGGGTGACTTCGTGGGTGCGCTTGGGCGTCCGGTGCTGACGAAAACCGGTGAAGAGACCATCTTGGCCGACGAGGTTGCCGTCCTGACCAAGGCCACCCGCCCGCTACCCGAGAAATGGCACGGTCTGCAGGACATGGAGATCCGCTACCGCCAGCGCTATCTGGACTTGATCGCAAACCCCGAGGTGCGCGAAGTCTTTCGCAAGCGCACCACCATAATCAAAGGTCTGCGCCAATACCTCGACGCCCGCGACTTCGTCGAGGTTGAAACCCCGGCCATGCATAGCGTGCTGGGTGGCGCAGCGGCCCGGCCTTTCCACACCCACCACAACGCGCTGGACATGAACCTTTACCTGCGCATAGCCCCGGAGCTGCATCTCAAGCGGCTGGTGGTAGGGGGATTCGACCGCGTCTACGAAATCGGGCGCAACTTCCGCAACGAAGGGCTATCGCGCCAGCACAACCCCGAGTTCACCATGCTGGAGCTATATCAGGCCTACGCCACCTACCAGGACATGATGCGGCTCACCTGTGACCTTTTCGGTGAGCTCGCTCGCCAGGTCTGCGGCAGCACCACCATAAGCTACCGCGGGACCCGGGTGGACCTAGGCGCATTCGAGCGCATACCCATGAAAGACGCCATCATCATGGCGGCGAAGCAGGGGCGGCTGCCCGCCAGCCTCGAGCGGCCCCTGCTCGACGACGAGCCGGCGCTCGCACGGTGGGTTGCCAGCTCCGGCGTTCTCGCGCGAGAAGACGAGCTCGCAAGCGCACTGCGCCAGTGCCCGAGCCACGGCCATCGAGTGGGGGCGCTGTTCGACTACGCGGGCGAGCAGGCCCTGCCGGCGGAGAAGCCGGTTTTCGTAGTGGAATATCCTGCCGAGACCTCGCCACTCGCGCGTCGCAGCGACAGCGATCCCGCCCAGGTAGAGCGCTTCGAGCTGTTCATCGTCGGGCGCGAGCACGCCAACGCCTTTTCCGAGCTCAACGATCCCGCCGATCAACGGGCTCGCTTCCAGCATCAAGTGGAAGCCAAAGCTCGAGGTGCGGAAGAAACGATGGAGTACGACGAAGACTACTGCCGGGCTCTCGAGTACGGCATGCCGCCCACGGCAGGCGAGGGCATCGGTGTCGATCGCCTGGTCATGTTGCTCACCGACCAGCCCTCTATCCGCGACGTAATACTGTTCCCGCTCATGAGGAAGGATTGAATCTGCCGGTGTGCGCCGACGGCGATACGTGGCCACGACCATGACCCGCGGCTTCGAGTGGTTCGTAGCCTGGCGCCACTTGCGCGATCCCGAGCGGCGCTCGCGCCGAAAACGCGCCTTCAAGGTGGGGTTGGTGCTCGCGCTCTTGGGCGTCGCCGACCTGGTCTTCCTCAAGTTGCATGGCAGCCCCCTGCGCGACCCCTATGCCTTTGCCTCGACGCGTCCTAATCCGGTCTACGAGTGGCTGCACGTGGCCGGCGTGGTCGATGTCATCGTTGCTGGCATCGTGATGTACGTGGGGCGCCTGTTCGCTCGCTTCACGCTGTTCACCGCCATCTCGATTTTTGGGGTATTTCTGGGCACGGCGGCCCCCATCGTGGCGCTGTCGGTGATGTCCGGTTTCGAAGCCGATCTGAAAGGCAAGATCCGAGGGGCCAAAGCGGATGTGGTGATCACCGTGCCTGACGATCGACCATTTCTCGATTGGCCACGAGTTCGCCAGACCATCTTGAGCGTGCCCGGGGTTTCGGGGGCTACCCCCTACCTCGAGGCCGAGGTCATGGTGCGCTCGGGCGCTTCTCCGGCGGGAATCGTGCTGCGCGGAATCGATCCAGCCAGCGCGGCCAGTGTTCTGGATCTGGGCCGCGCCACGCGTGAGTGCTCTATCGCCGATCTGGCCCATCCCGAGCGCGTGCCCGTCGATCCCCTGAGCGACGACAGTGCCAAAGACGCACCCACCATCATACTGGGTGAGGAGCTCTACGCGCGCACGCTGAGGGTTTTCCCGGGCAGCCTGGTCGACCTGGTCTGCCCACTGTGCAAGATCGGCCCGAACGGCCCTATGCCAGGGCTCAAGAGCTTCCGCGTGGCTGGCCATTTCTACAGCGGCATGTACGAGTTCGACGCCAAGCTGGCCTACGTAGCCCTGTCCGAGGCACAGGCTTTTCTTCGCCTGCCGGGTGAGGTGACCGGCATCGACGTGCGCGCCGACAATCCTGACAACGCGCCGCGCATAGCGGCTGCCATCGGGGCGGTCTTGGGCCCCGGCTACGAAGCCCAATCCTGGGAGGAGCTCAACCGAGGCCTCTTCATGGCCCTGCGCCTGGAAAAGATCGCCATGTTCGTGGTGCTCACCTTCATCGCTCTGGTGGCATCCTTCTCCATAGTATCTACCCTCATAATGATGGCCACGGAAAAGGCGCGCGAGGTGGCCATCCTCAAGGCCATGGGAGCGAGCGACGGCGCGGTGGAGCGGGTATTTGTCGCCGAGGGACTCTATATTGGCCTCATCGGACTGGTTTCCGGCGTCCTCGTCGGGGTGGCCGGCTGTCTGCTCATCAAGCGCTATGGCCTGCCGCTACCCAGCGACGTGTATTACATCACGCAGCTGCCCGTGGTGATGCGCACGAGCGAGATCATGATCGTGGCCGGCTCGGCGCTCGGTCTGTGTCTTTTGGCCACGATCTATCCAGCCAGACTGGCGGCGCGCATGCGCCCGGTGGACGGGCTGCGCTACGAGTAGGCAATAGAGCGGCATGAGATCGCCTCCGTTGACAGCAGAGGTAGCCATCGGTACGGTGCCAAACGCAATGGCCTCGGCAAAGGCGCCGGACAACGTAAATCCCGCCCCCAGCGGAGGCGCCCATTTGGTCGTGCGCGACCTGTGGAAGGTCTTCGACCACGGCGGCCGCCGCATCGAGGTGCTGCGGGGCATCGACCTCGACCTCCCCTCCGGTGCTCTGGTCTCGATCGTCGGCGCATCGGGCGTGGGCAAGTCGACTCTGCTCCACCTGCTCGGCACCGTGGACCTCCCGACGCGGGGGACCATCCTCTTCGACGGGACCGCTGTCACCTCGCTGTCACCCGGCAAGCTGGCCGACTTCCGCAACTCGAGCATCGGCTTCGTCTTTCAGTTTCACCACCTCTTGCCCGAGTTCACCGCGATCGAGAACGTGATGATGCCTGCCCTGATCGCCCGGCACTCACGCAAGGACAGCGCGGAACGCGCGGAAGCCGTCCTGGTGCGGGTGGGGCTGAAGGAACGACTGACCCATCGTCCGGGTGAGCTATCGGGCGGCGAGCAGCAGCGTGTCGCTTTGGCCCGTGCTCTGATGCTGTCGCCGCGTTTGCTCCTGGGAGACGAGCCTACCGGTAACCTCGACACCCGGACCGGGCAGGCCATGCATGACCTCTTCTTCGAGTTAAACCGTGAGCTGGGCATGACACTCTTGCTGGTGACCCACAATAATGATCTGGCGGGCAGGGCTTACCGCAAGCTGCGCATGACCGATGGTCAGATCGTGGAGGAATCTTGAGGCAGCGACCTGGTTTCTGGTGGGTGGTGGCGCTTTGCTCGCTGCCGGCGCTGGCCCGGGGCCAAACCGGCCCCGCGGGGACGCGCCTGCGCGAGCCGTCCCTGGCCACCGGTGAATTGCCGACCCCGAAGGTGGCAATGCCGAAGCTAGACGTCATCCGCGTACACTTCCGCGGCAACCGCAAAGTCGAGGACGATGCCCTGCGCGTCAACCTCAAGACCAAACCGGGAACGGTGCTGAGCAAGGAGGTCTTGCAGGAAGACGTGCGCACCTTGTGGCGCATGGGCTACTTCGAAGACGTTCAGGTCGAAACGGCGGAGTCGGAGGGCGGTCTGGTCGTCACCTTCGTCCTCAAGGAGAAGCCGTCGGTACGCAAGATCTATGTCTCCGGCCACGACGAGGTCGGCCTGAGCAAGATCAACGAGGTGCTCGACCTCAAGAAGGACCAGGTGCTGGACCTGGCCAAGATCAAGAAGAACGTCGAGAAGATCCGCGAGCTGTACCTCGAGCGCGGCTTCTACATGGCCGAGGTCGAATACGAGCTTCATCGCGACAGCCCTGGCGAGGTGGATGTCTACTTTCGCGTACACGAAAATAGCAAGGTCGAAATCCGGCGGGTCAACTTCACCGGCAACCGCACGGTCAGCGACGACGAGCTCCGAAGCGTCATTTTAACCCAGCCGGGCGACCTCTTTTCCGCCATCACCTCCTCGGGCACCTACCGGGAGGATGTCTTCCAGCGCGACATCATGCTGGTCCAGAGCTACTACTTCGATCGCGGCTACATCAACGTAAAGGTCGGCGACCCGAAGATGGAGCTCTCGCCCGACCGACGCTCGCTCTACATCACCTTGGCCATCGAAGAGGGCCAGCAGTATCGCATCGGCACCCTCGACATAAAGGGCGATCTGCTCGAGTCGCGCGCAGCCTACTTCGAAAAGCTGCAAGCGCGGCCGGGCGAGGTCTTCAACCGCAGCAAGGTGGCGCAGGACGTACAGAACATAGCCGACCTCTACAAGGACAAGGGCTACGCTTACGTCAACTCGACGCCCGAAACCCGCGTCGACGAGAAGCAACACCTAGTCGATCTGACCTTCGATATCCAGAAGGGTCCGCTGGTAACTTTCGAGCACATCAATATTCGCGGCAACAGCAAGACACGGGACAAGGTCATCCGCCGCGAGATGCGGGTCTACGAAGGAGAGCAGTTCAGCCAAGCTGACCTCGACCGTTCGAAAAGGCGGGTCAATGCTCTGGGCTTCTTCGACAAGGTCGACCTTACGACCAAACGCGGGTCTAGCGACGACACCATGGACGTCAACGTCGAGGTGGGTGAGCGTCAGACGGGCGCCTTCCAGGTCGGCGCCGGCTTCTCCTCGGTGGAGTCGTTCATTTTTCAAGCTCAGATTTCCCAGAACAACCTGCTCGGGCGGGGCACCTCGGCCACTTTGCAGGCCCAGGTCTCGGGGCTGCGCCAGCTCTACATGTTCCAGTACCAAGATCCGTATTTTCTCGATACCAACGTGACGTTCGGCTTCAACCTCTTCAACCAGCAGACCTACTACCTGAGCTTCAACCGCAAGGCGAGCGGGGGCAGTCTGACCTGGGGCTACCTCCTCACCGACAACCTGCGCGCGTTCGTGACCTACACCCTGCAGGACGTGAGTGTGCAGACGGGCGGACGTAGCAACCTCTTCACCGGGGGCCAGCGCAGCCCACTGCCCGCTGGCTCGCTCGCCAACCTGCTCCACTCGGGTGTCATTTCCTCGTTTCGTCTCTCGCTTGCCTACGACACCCGCGACGATCGCATGTTCCCGCATCGCGGCTGGTACAACACCCTGTCCGCTGAATTCGCCGAGCCCGCCTTCCTATCCCAGAGCCAGTTCAGTCGCTACGAAGGCGCTTTGCGCTATTTCTATCCCCTTGGTCCGCTCACCTTGCGGCTCAAGACCGAGGCCGGCCTCATCACCAGCCGAGATGCCGAAGGTGTCCCGATCTTCGAGCGCTACTTCATGGGCGGCATCTATGATATTCGCGGTTTTTCCCTTTATTCATTGGGACCGAAGATCCTGGTCCCCAATTCGCAGAATCCCGATTCGCCCCTGCAAACCTTTTCCGTGGGTGGCAACCTGCGCGTGCTTGGCAAGGCGGAGATCGAGATTCCCATCCTGGAGAAGATGGGCATACGAGGCGTGGTTTTCACGGACGTCGGCAACTCGTACAACCTCGAACAGCAGTACTGCCGGCTCAACCCCGCGTGGGCCGACGTCTCGGTCAACCCTTGTGTCAAGCTCTTCCCCCTCACCAGCTTGCGCGCGAGCTGGGGCTTCGGCTTCCGCTGGTTTTCCCCCATCGGTCCCTTGCGCTTCGAGTGGGGCCTCCCCTACAAGCCATTGCCGGGCGAGGACGGTATAGTCTTCGAGTTCACCATAGGCAACGAGCTGTGAAGCAACGCCTCGAGCCGCACGGGTGATAGCGACCGCCATCAGGCGGTTGATCAGGGACAGGCCAGCGTGCTAGTGCCAAGGGCATGGCAGCCAAGATCATCGACGGTAAGGCCCTGGCCACCCGATTGCGCGACGAGATGGCGGAGGAGGCCAGGGGCCTTCTCCACCTGGGCGTGAAGCCGGGACTGGCCGTGGTGCTGGTGGGCGACGACCCCGGCTCGCGCATCTACGTCGGCAACAAGACCAAGGCCCTGGCCGCGGCCGGCTTCGCCTGCTTCGATCACCACCTGCCCGCCGACACGTCCGAGGACAAGCTGCTGAGCTTGGTGGGCGAGCTCAACCTCGACCCACGGGTCGACGGTATCCTCGTCCAGCTCCCGTTGCCCGGGCACATGAACAGCAAGCGCGTGCTGCTCGCCATCGATCCCACCAAAGACGTCGATGGCTTTCATCCTGAAAATCTCGGCCGGCTCCTCATTGGCGAGCCACGCTTCATAGCCTGCACGCCCTACGGCATCATGAAGCTCATCGCCGCAGCGGGAGCAGACCCCCGCGGCGCCCATGCGGTGGTGGTCGGGCGCTCGAATATCGTGGGCAAACCGGTGGCCGCGCTCCTGACCAACGCCGATGCCACGGTGACCACTTGTCACAGCAAGACCAGGGACTTGCCAGGTGTGATCGGGGGAGCCGAGATCCTGGTGGCGGCCATAGGGCGACCGGAAATGATTCGCGGCGCCTGGATCAGGCCGGGCGCGACCGTGATCGACGTGGGCATGAACCGACTCCCCTCGGGCAGGCTGGTGGGCGACGTGGAGTTTGCCGCGGCGGTCGAACGGGCCGGCGCCATCACCCCCGTGCCGGGCGGTGTCGGCCCCATGACCATTGCCATGTTGCTGGCCAACACCCTGAGCGCTGCCCGCCGCCGGGCCGGCGTCCCCGGGTGAGCGAGCCGTCACAGGCGCGGCAATCCGTCACAGGCGCGGCAACGACCACCGCGCGGCCTCGCTGACCAGGGGACTGGGGTCCAAGGCCAGGCGCTCTACCACGGCCCGAGCGCCGGGGGCCCGGGTCGAGCCCAGTGACAGGCAGGCATTGCGGCGCAGTCCGTGGTAGCCCATGCGACGCATAGGGGTTCCCGCCACCAGCACGGCAAACTCGGCGGGAGTGAGCGCCGCGATGGCCAACGCGTCCATCAGCCCGAGCGGCCGGGGCGCCTGACGCGGGTCGCCCGCAGGGAGGACGGAGTTGAAAGGGCAGACGGCTTGGCAGGCGTCGCAGCCGAACACGCGCGGGCCCAGGCGAGCCGCGATAGCGCTCGGGATGTTCCCATGGTTTTCCACGGTGTGATAGGCCAGGCAACGCCGGGCATCAACCACGCCGGGCGAGGGCAGGGCGGCGGTGGGGCAGACGGCTTGGCAGCTCTGGCACGGCCCGCATAGGCGGGGATGGGGCTCATCGTAGCTGTCCACCGGACAGTTGATTACCATCAGGCTCAGGGTGAAGCGTGAACCGAAGGAGCGATTGATTACGAGCCCGTTCTTGCCGATGAAGCCGAGGCCGGCGCGCTCAGCCCATGCCTTCTCCATCGCCGCACCCGCATCCACACAGGCGTAGCTGTGCAGCCCAGGAGCGAGAGCCATCAGGCGGTGGCGCAAGAGCCGCATGCGGTCGCGGTGGGTGTAGTGGTAGTCACGACCGCGGGCATAATCCGCAATCGCGCTGGGGGCGGCGCGGCTCGCGGGCGAGCCATAGGGGATGCCGAGCACGAGCACGGTGCGCGCACCGGGCAGAACGGCGGTAGGATCGAGCCGGCGGTTGATGTCGGCGCCCATGGCGAGCTGAGCGGCGTAACCACTTGCCAGCCAGCGCCGCAAGGGCGCCGGGTCCAGCGGCTCGGCGGGCGCGAGCCCGACCAGGGTGAAGCCGACGGCCTCGGCCGCGCGCTTGATCGCGACGGAGGAAAGGGCAGGGGGAGAGCTCAAGGGAGCTTGCCGGTGGGCAGCGCCTCACCCTCTCCCGGCGCGAGGCTTCCTCCACTAGCCCGCGAGCGGCGAGCCCCCCCGAATTCCTCGACTCCGCCGATGGGCAGGTCAGCGGGCACGTCGCCACCGGTAGAGTCGACGCTCGCGCCCTCCCCACCGAGATCGCCGACCGACTCGTCGAGGGACGGCCCCTGGCCATCGGCGGCTTCGGGTACCACGTTGGGAGCGTCAGCCCCATCCGCCCCATCCGCCCCATCTCCGGCCCCAGCGTCCGCACCCCCCCCGTCGGGGGAAGGGGGAAACGACACCGTCACCGTCACTGGATCGAAGACCACGCGGTAAATGACGGTTGCGGCGTCGGCCCCCGGACAGCAGGACTGATACGGACAGCACAGCTGCTGGTCGGCAGACGATGTGACATGCACACCCAGGTCGACGGCCCCTCCCGCCACCGAGGTCAGCTCGATGACGCACATGGGGGGAGGAATGGTGCGCGGCCCGGCGTAGGAGACCCGGACAGCGGCATAGCTGGTGGGCGCTCCCGCCTCGCCGGCTGACGCGAACGACAAAACCGCGCACGGACCGTTGGCGACCGTCGCGCTCGCGATGGACGCCGTGCCGTCCGCGGTGGTGATGGTCATGGTCGGCGGCCAAGGCTCGTCGGGGCACATGCCGGGGCAGCTACCGCTGCCACCCCCGCCGCCGCAGCCGACCGCCAGGCAGGTGATCGCCATCGCCAGTGCGCAGAGGAACCGGAGCGGAGGCATGGCGCGAATTTAACACGCGAGCTATTGGTAGTCGCGTGAGCTCGGGCGGGCTTGGCCCGACCGAGCTCGCCCGCGGGGGATCCAAAGGACCCTCCCAGGGTCCTTTTCTTGGTAGTCGCGTGAGCTCGGGCGGGCTTGGCCCGACCGAGCTCGCCCGCGGGGGATCCAAAGGACCCTCCCAGGGTCCTTTTCTTGGTAGTCGCGTGAGCTCGGGCGGGCTCGGCCCGACCGAGCTCGCCCGCGGGGGATCCAAAGGACCCTCCCAGGGTCCTTTTCTTGGTAGTGAATTGTGCGCAAAGGGTGTGCTAAAGTTCCGGCGTTTCCCAGCCGCGCTCTCGCGCACCCCCCATCAGAGGAGCAAGAACGAATATGGCCACCAAGATTGCAATCAACGGTTTCGGACGCATCGGCAGGCTCGTGTACCGCGCCTTGGTCGACTCGCCCAAGTACAGCAAGGAGCTCGATGTCGTCGCGGTCGGCGATATCGTTCCCGCGGACAACCTGGCATACCTGCTCAAGTACGATTCCATCCAGGGCAAGTTCCAGGGCACCGTGGAGCCCAAGAAGTCTGCTCCCGACAAGGACCCCGACATTCTTGTGGTCAACGGCAAGGAGATCAGGGTAGTGAGCGCCAAGACACCGGCCGAGTTGCCATGGAAGGCGCTGGGGGTCGACATCGTCATCGAGTCGACCGGCTTGTTCACGGCCAAGGAGAAAGCGGAAGGTCACCTGACCGCCGGGGCCAAGAAGGTCATCATCTCCGCCCCGGGCAAGAACGAGGATGTCACCATCGTGCTCGGTGTTAACCAGGACAAGTACGACCCAGCCCGCCACAACGTCATCTCGAACGCGAGCTGCACCACCAACTGCCTTGCCCCCGTGGTGCACGTCCTGCTCAAGGAAGGCTTCGGGCTCACCGAGGGCCTGATGACCACGATCCATTCCTACACGGCTACCCAGAAGACGGTAGACGGTCCCTCCAAGAAGGACTGGAAGGGTGGTCGCTCGGCCGCCATCAACATCATTCCTTCGACCACCGGCGCTGCCAAGGCCGTGGGCCTGGCCATTCCCGAGGTCAAGGGCAAGCTCACCGGCATGTCGTTGCGCGTCCCCACTCCCACCGTATCCGTGGTCGATTTGACCTTCAAGACGGCCAAAGAGACCAGCCTGGCCGAGATCAACGCCGCAATGAAGAAGGCGAGCGAGACCTATCTCAAGGGCATCCTGGGCTACACCACCGACGAGGTAGTTTCGAGCGATTTCATCCACGATGCGCGTTCCAGCATCTACGATGCCGGCAGCTCGATCGAGCTCAACAAGAGCTTTTTCAAGCTGGTGAGCTGGTATGATAACGAGTGGGGCTACAGCAATCGTACCGTCGAGCTAGCGTCGCTCATCGCCTCCAAATTGTAGGCGAGCCGATTGATCAGGGAGAGTCGGAGGCAGCTCTTCGATTCTCTCTCTGACTAGCCGCGCGCGGTTCTGAGCACTAGCCGCGCACGGTTCTGAGCACTAGCCGCGCACGGTTCTGAGCAAGAGCTCGACGTTCTCGACCGGGGTTTCGGGGTAAATGCCGTGGCCCAGGTTGAAGATGTGCCCGGTACCCGCACCCTCTTCGAGGATCTTGCCGATCTGGGCGCGTAAACGCAGCGGAGGCGCCAAGAGCAGGGCGGGATCGAGATTGCCCTGGAGAGCGAAAGTGCCAGCCCCGCCCGCGCGCAAGCGGGCGCGGGCCTGTCCCAGGGGAATGCGCCAGTCTATACTGTAGACATCCGCTTCGATCCGAGCGATGCGGTCGAGGATGGTGGTTGCGCCGTTGGGGAAGTAAATCACTGGCACACCCGCGGATTTGATCGCGGCCACCAGGTCTCGGGTCGGGGCGCACACAAACTCATCCCATTCCTCGGGGCCCAGCACGCCCAGCCATGAATCGAAGAGTTGGATCGCTTGGGCTCCCGCCGCGATCTGGGCGAGCAGGTAGGCGCGGGTCGCGGTCGCAATGAGATCGAGTAGCCGGTGCGCGGTCTCGGGCTCACGGTAAAAAAGCTTCTTGGTCTCGAGGAAGCTCTTGCCGGTTTTTCCCTCGACAGCGTAGGTGGCAACGGTAAAGGGCGCACCCGCGAAGCCAATGACCGGCGTAGCGTCAAGCTGGTCGCGCGCGCGCTTTATGGTCTCGCCTACGAAGGGCGTAGCCTGCAAGGGATTGAAGACGTGCAGGCGAGCCAGGTCGGCCGCGCTGCGGATCGGCTCCGGCAGGGCCGGACCTTGTTCAGTGAATTCCACGCGCAGGCCCATCGCCTCGAGCGGGACCAGGAGATCGGAGAACACGATAGCGGCGTCGAGCCCAAAGCGCCGGATCGGCTGCAACGTGGCGGTGCAGGCCAGGGCAGGGGTCTTGCAGAGCTCCAGGAAGGTGACCTGTCGCCGCAGCTCCCGATATTCAGGCAGATAGCGGCCCGCTTGACGCATAAGCCAGATGGGTGGGCGCGGGGTGGCCAGCCCACGGCACGCGGTCAGAAACAGCGGCTCCATGGTGGGCTAGCCACCTGGCTTGCCGCATAGGGAGCAGCGATCGTCCCGACCGATGATGCCGATGCAAGCATCGTCGCTACAGAGACGGCGGGTCGGGTCGAAGGGGGCGACGGCGGCCACTCCCCCTTCGAGCGAGTCGAGCAAGTCGGGCGCAAGCGGGTCGTCGTAGCTCTGCTCGGCGGACGGGGTCGGGGAACCATTCGTCGCCGCGCCAACGCCGCTTTCTCCGCCCTCGGCGGCCGCGCCGCACAGAGCGCACCTGCCCTCACTGATAACGCCGAGGCAAGCCCCGTCCGGACAAAGTCGCCGCCCAGGGTTAAATGCGACATCGTCTAACTTCGGGCTAGCCATGGCCATTCCTTTTTAGATCCCCCGCGGCAAGCGCAGTCGGGCAATACCCGCCTGCGCTCACGCGGCTATTGACTGGTTGCATGCACACCGTCTAGCTCACCCGCTGCCCTGACTTCGGCCGGTCCGGGCACGCGCTGGTGAGGCGGGCAACAGCTCTCCAACTCGCGTGCGCAGGTCGGTAACCATGGCAGGCGGCAACAGGGGCGCCATCTTGTGCAGGATCGCGCCGCGTAACAGGGTTACGTGGTGCGCAATCGCGGAGCTGGGAACGCGAACCACGAGCGTGGCATCACGCAGCGCCTCCACCCGAGTATTGTCGCGCAGAAAGCTCCCCGCGATGGCCTCATATACCGCGAAGACCTTTTGCTCGCGAGCGCGGCGATCGCCTCCGATGCTGGCGACTACCGCTGACACCACATCGGCAGCGTGGACCGGCTCGCCCCGGCGACGTCGTGGTCGGGTTCCTGCCTTCACGGAGGGAAGGTATACCGTGATACCCGGGTTGGCAAGCACGGGGGGCTAGGATCGAGCAAGCGGGTCAACTTGCTGGCCTCCTAATCGCCGCCCGGCGACGTGAGCTAAGGTCGAGCGGGCGCGACGGTGGCAGCCTTGGCGACCCTGCCGGAGCGTAAGCAGCGCGTGCAAATGCGTACGTGCTTGCGCGAACCTTCCACCACGATGTGGACTCGTTGCAGGTTAGGCCGCTGGACGCTCTTGGTCTTGATATTGGAATGGCTGACTCGATTGGCGACTTGGCGTTGCTTGCCGCAAATTTCACACTGGGCTGGCATGGGATCTCCGAAGGGGGCTACCATTAGCACCGGTTGATGGTCTCCGCAAGCTGCTTGCGTCTCGCACTCCCCACCTTGCTCGTTATTGCGGTGGGTCAGCCGGGCTGTGCCCAGCAGGCAAAGCGCGGCGAGCCCGATGGCGCCCAGATCGATGCTGGGTCGGAGCTGGGTGGCAACGCTCCTTCAGACCTACGCGGGGTGGTAACCGACAGCCATGGCACCGCGATTCCAGATGTCCTGGTCATCGCTTGGCCCCAGGGGAAGCGGGGTGAAGCCATCGCCCAAGCCCGGTCGGATGAGCAAGGACGCTTCATCCTACCCAGGCTAAGGCCAGATCGGTGGGCCTTGTTGGTCGAGGCGGGCGGTCTGGGAACGCTGGAGAGCGAACAGACGGTGCCGGCGAGCGCTCCGGTGACTTTGATCCTAGAGGCGGAGAGCCGCGTGCTCACCGGCAGGGTCACCGACTCTGCCGGATCGGCACAGCGCGACGCGGAGGTCGAGCTGGCCAGCCCAGGTCTCCGTTGGACGCGCCACGTGCGAAGTGACGCAAACGGCGCCTTTGCCGTGCCCGGCCTGGGAAGCGGGAGATACACCCTGCGCGCCCAACGAGGCGGTGAGGTTTCCGCGACGGCGGTGGTGGCGATCGATGGGGCAAGCCCTAGCCCGGGCCAGGTTCGCCTGGCACTGCAGCCGGGGATTGTGGTTGAAGGTCGGGTGGTGGATGATGCCGGCCATCCCTTGGCCGGCGCTTCGATCGCTGTCATGGCCACGCCCGCTGACGATCTTCCGGTTAGCGCACAGTCCGGCCGCGACGGCAAGTTCCGCGTGGGCCCCATTGGGCCTGGGCGAGTCCAGTTCTTGGCGCGGCTCGACGACTACGTGGCGCTCGAGGTGCCCGAGGCCCGCCTGGGATCGCACCCATCGCAATGGATCGAGCTGCGCCTGGCGCGCGCCGCGAAGCTGGCCGGCCGGGTGGTGGATGAAGACGGTCGGCCGCTGAGCGATGCGCTGGTGTCGGCGCTATCCCTCGTCGGCGGTCAGGACGACATGGTCGTGATTGCAGGGCCGGTGCCCCTGGCCGCGGAAGCGGCCGATCTTCCCATCGCTCTGTTAGGAAAAGGACCCTGGGAGGGTCCTTTAGATCCCCCGCGGGCGAGCGCAGTCGGGCAGAGCCCGCCTCCGCTCACGCGACTGTTAGGAAAAGGACCCTGGGAGGGTCCTTTAGATCCCCCGCGGGCGAGCGCAGTCGGGCAGAGCCCGCCTCCGCTCACGCGACTGTTAGGAAAAGGACCCTGGGAGGGTCCTTTAGATCCCCCGCGGGCGAGCGCAGTCGGGCAGAGCCCGCCTCCGCTCACGCGACTGTTAGGAAAAGGACCCTGGGAGGGTCCTTTAGATCCCCCGCGGGCGAGCGCAGTCGGGCAGAGCCCGCCTGCGCTCACGCGACTGCTAAGAACGGAGGGAGTGCGCTCGGGCATGAGCGATGACGAGGGACGCTTTGTCATCAGCGGTCTGGCGCCAGGCCGCACCAGGATCGAGGTGCAACACGCAGGCAAGCTGCCCTGCCGCCGGGGGCCCCTGCCGATAGCGCCCGGGGCCGAGGTCGAGGTCGGCGATCTGATCGTGCGAGCGGGAGCCACTTTGACCGGAATGGTCACCGACGGCGATGCGGTGGTCGAGGGCGCGGTGGTGGAAGCCAGAATGGCCAGCGACCCGCTCCGCGTGCCGGTCCGGGCCAGCACCGACGCCAAGGGCGAGTTCTTCCTTCGCTTGCCGCTGGGCGATTATCTCCTGTCGGCTCAAACCGCAAGGCTAGTCACGCCGCAACCTCTGGCGGTAGCAGTGCGCTCCGACGTGGCGGCCGACGGCTGCCACTTGCGCCTCTTCCCCCGCACGACGGTCACCTCTGGCTCGGGCGCTCGGGGGTCTCGACCCCGGCTATGATCCTGGCAGCTGCCGGGTATTCCGATCGTCCGATCACGGAATGACAATTGGCGTGGTGTCGAGCGCCTCGTCGGTCTCGTCGCCGGAGGCGTCTGCGGGCACCGGCTGAGCCCCGACGGCGCTGTCCCCTTGACCCTGTTGGATGGTCTCGGGGCGCATGACCTGGTCGGAGGTCGTCAGCCGACAACCGGCACCAAAGAGCAGGCCGACGCCACCAACTGCCAGTACGAGGGGCACGGCACGTCGCTGACCAAGTAGCCCAGTCCGCCGAGTATGGGTGCGCTCGACCACCGCCATGGCCTTTCAGGCTACCATGACCGGCCCAGGTCGCGCAGCCTGAGCTTGCTGGCACGCGCCAACGAGAGCTCTTCCGCGGACAGGCGATGGTGACGCCTCATCATTTCCAGCAGGTCGTAGAGTCGCTCTTGCCAGCTCTCGTCTACCTGACCGTCGCGAAAGCGGCGGGCGAGCACGTGCGGATTAGGGGCGAGCGCGGCCAGATGGGCTGACTCCATGGGGGCGAGGTCGCGGATCTCCTTGCCAAAATAGCGACGTGCCGCCTGCCTGACCCCGCGGACACCAGGACCCAGCTCGATCATGTTGAGGTAGAGCTCGAGCACACGGTTCTTGGTCAAGAGCCGCTGCAACCGCCAAGTCAGTACCGCCTCCTCGAGCTTGCGCGCGACCGTCCGCCGCTGGGTGAGGAAGAGGTTCTTGGCCAGCTGCTGAGTGATCGTGCTCGCGCCGCGAGTGAAGGAACGATTGGCGAGATCTTGGCTCAGCGCACGCCGAATCATGTCGAGGTCAAAGCCCCGATGGTGGAAGAATTTGGCGTCCTCGGAAGTGATGAAAGCCGCAGGCAGGTGCGCGGGCATGCTCGCGAGCGCGACAAAATCGGGATGGAAGACGCCGAGCGGAATTTTGGCAGCGGCCGGAGGGGGAAGGCGCTTGGGGTCGCGCAGTGCGGGCAGGAGATCGGCCAACCCCTTGGTATCGCTAGTCACGGCGCAGATCGGCCCCAGATCTACGTCGAGCTGCAGATCCTCCCAGGAGAGAGCGTCGAATTCCGTCTTGACCTTGAACCCTAGACGTCCCCGCAGGCCGAGGCCGTCCAAAGCCTGCCGTACCGGCGCCGGCTGTGCCAGCAGGAGAGCCGGACAAGAGAGCGATTGGCTGGGAGGCGTGTAGACGACCAGTGATCCGCGCGGAGCTTGCATGTCCTCCAGGGTGCCGCGCACCTTGACCGTGGCCCCCAGCGCCGTGAGACTCGCTTCGGAGATGTCAATCCGAGTAGGCGCGCCGCCCACCTGCGCCTGCGCCGAAAAGGCCAGCGACTGCCCCTGCCAGGGTTGGGTGTCGATGGCGGGGTGGATGATGTCGAGCCCATGGAGCCCGCCCGCGAGCGTGACGCTTGCCTGCCTCGCTGACCGGTCGATGACCAAGTGGGTGACAAGGTCGGCTTTGCTCTCTTGCAGACCCAAATGGTGGGATTCGGCAAGCGTGCTCAGAGCGCGCAAGGGAAGCTCATGCATGATCAGGGAGAGCTCGGCCCGGTCCCGCTGCCACGTCCCGGTCACCTGCAGCTTGCCCTCGGATCCAGGGTTGGAGCTCACACCGAGATCCCGGATGACGAGGCTGCCCTCCTGAGACGAGCCTTGCCCGAGAACTGTGAGATTTTCGAGCAAAGTGCCACCACCGGGGATGCTAACCCCGACTTGCGTGCCACTGACGCGCAGGGCCGATCCCCTGCCGACATCGACGGCGACCGCGGCAGCAACCAGCGAAGCAAGACCATCCGCATCGGCAACCAGATGGCTGAGCTTGCCCACGATGAGTCCGGCCTGGTCGCGATCGATCTCGACCGAGGACGCGCGTAGCACGAACCGGGGGCCAGAAGCCAGCTCGATCTGGCCTCGCAGGCGAGCATTGCGCACGGTTATGCGTGGCCAGGGCGCCTTCTGGCTCAGCGCAGGCGCCAGCGCGGCCGACCTGCGTCCTCGCGAGCCACGCCAGTTGTCGCTGTCGCCGGTCGCCAAGTATTCAATCTCAGCGCCGTCGACGAGAACGTGGGCAGGGCTGGGCCGCCAAAAGTGGCCGCGCAAGCCAACCACCACCCGTTCGAGGTGGGCCAGGACCTCCGCGTCGAAGGGTGGCGCACCCATCACCACGACGTCGTGCGCGACCAGG
>CAWKJE010000008.1:0-109249 GCA_963849735.1 uncultured delta proteobacterium | reverse complement strand
AAGAACATCGGGAAGATCACGAAGTTCATCACGCCGGCGAAGTTCTCGAGCTGCTGATCAGCGACGACAAGACCATGCCGAGCGCGCCCAGCATCAGGCCCGACAGCACCAGCGCCGGCAGGATCGTGACATATCCCCACCATGACGGCGGCTCGATGTCCCAGAAATACGCGATCACCAGATAGGCGTAGACCTGAAGGATCGACACCGCGACGCCGGCGAGCAGCTTCGAGGTCAGCAGGAACCAGCGCGGCGCGGGGCTGACGAGCAGCATGCGCATCGAGCCCATCTCGCGATCGTACACCATCGACAGCGACGACTGCATGCCGTTGAACAGCTGGATCATCGCGATCAAGCCCGGCGTGATGTAGACGTCGTAGAGCACGTAGGTCTCGTAGGGCGGAATGATCGAGATGCCGAGGACCTGCCGGAAACCCGCCGCGAAGATGAACAGCCACACCAAGGGCCGCACAAGCGCCGAGACGAACCGCTCGCGCTGATGGAGAAGCGCAGGCTCTCGCGCCAGACGATCCCCTGAAGACAGACCCAATAGCCGGCGAGGCCGAACGGCCGGCGCGCGCCGCGGACGACCGCGCTCATGCGTCCTCCTCGCCGGCGCCGCCGGTGAGTTTGGTGAAAGCGGCGCCGATCGAGTCGGCGCCGGCCGCGGCGATGATCGCGGCGGCGCGATCGTCGGCGAGCACGCGACCCTTATGCAGCACGACGACCTGGTCGTCGGGACGAACTTCGTCGACGAGGTGCGTGGTCCACAGCACGCCCACGCCATCCTGACTGACGAGGCGGCGGGTGAGCGCCAGAATGTCGGCCCGCGCCTTGATGTCGAGTCCCGCGGTCGGTTCGTCGAGCAGCACCAGGCGGGGCGCATGCAAGAGCGCGCGGGCGATCTCGACCCGCCGCGCCTGGCCGCCTGAAAGCTGGCGGACGCGGTCTTTCAGCCGGTCGGCGAGCCCCATCCGGCCGACCAGGTCGCGGGCGCAGGCGCGCGCCTCGCGCGGGCCGATCCCCTGCAGGGCGCCCTGATAGAGCATGTTCTGCTCGACGCTTAGGTCAGGATCGAGCGTGCGGCTCTGGAACACCACGCCGAGCTCGGCAAGCGCTGCGCCGCTCTGCCGCGCCACGTCGTGACCGAAGATGCGGACGGCGCCCGCCCGGGCAGCGTAGAGATGGGTGACGATGGAAAAGAGCGTACTCTTGCCCGCCCCGTTCAGGCCGAGCAGAACCGCGAATGTCGCAGGCAGAACCGTGAAGCTCACGTCGTCGAGCGCCTTGCGCACGCCATAGGCGTGCGAGACATGCTCGACGGCGAGCGCCGCAGGCGACGCCGCCGCGACTCCGAGGGGGAGGCTGGCGTTCATGGCGTCGCGATCGCCGCGCGCCACCGCTTGGACCCGAGCCTCAGTGGAGCTTGCATTTGGTCTCCGGCTGGTCGAGGCCGAGCGTATCGAGTTCCGACACCTGATGGAGGAAGCCCTCCTGCGGCGAAACGCTGATCGTGCCGCGTCCGTCGGTGAGCAGGATCGGCTGGCGGAGCTGCAGGTTCCAGGGCCTCAGCGTCAGCTTGACGCCCTTGAAGTCGGCGACCTCGAAGTCCGGCGACAGCATCAGCTTGAGCGCCGCGTTCGGATCGGCGGATTTCGTTCGGTTGACCGCGTCGCCGATCATCCGCATCGCCAGCCAGGCCTGGTTGTCGCGCGCATTCATGCGGCGATGGAACATGCGCTCAAACCGGTTTTGCAATTGCACGGCTCCCCACAGTTCGTGTGAGGCGTCCCAACTCGTGGGCATCAGGCCGGCCGAGCCTGCGACCGGACGCGGGTCCCAGGTGCGGTAAGGCAGATAGCCGGCGAATACCTGACTTTCGTCGGCGGCGACCAGCACGTCGTAACCCGGCGCCTTCTGGGTGAAGACCGGCATCTGGCGCTGGGTCTGCACGACGCCGAAGTCGGAGCGCCGTCCGCCGCCCGTGTCCTCGAACGTGCGCTTCTCGACGATCTTGGCGCCGAATTTCTTCGCCGCCCGCTCGTAGGCCGCGCCGAGCGCGATGTCGTCGGGATGCGAGCCGACGACCAGCAGCCATTTCGGCCACTGCTTCCAGATCAGATACTGGGCGAGCGCGTCGGCGAGCATGGCGCGAGAGGGCGCGACGTGGATGACGTTAGCGCGACAGTCCTCCTCGCGCAGCCGTTCGTCGGGCGCGCCGGCGTTGAACACGAGCGCCTGCTTGTCGCGCGCGAGGTCGGCCACTTTCAGGAGCGCGTCCGTGCTCGCACTGCGAAGACAGCCAGGGCTGCACCCACTCGGCGTACCTGGTGCGCTGCTCGTTCTGCAGCGACTGCAACTACTGTCTCGGTTGCGTCGGGCTAGCCCATAAGGAGTTCCACATCTTGAACCGCCCCTACCCGCGCGACCAGTACTTCGCGTTGGCGAAGGCGATTCTTGGTCGCTGACCACCGCGGGCCGGCAGACCGGGCAGGCTGCGACGCGGCGTTGATGCTGTGGTAAGGTTTGCTCCGTCATGTGCGACGAAGGAGGCCCGCCTTTTCCCCGATGAGAGTCCGCTTTTGGGGGGTCAGGGGCTCTTTGCCCGTTCCCGGATCGCGCACCGAGCGCTATGGCGGGAATACCTCATGTGTCGAGGTGACTTCCGCGGGTGGCACGCGCATCATCATCGACGGTGGGACTGGCATCAGGCGGCTGGGCAAGGAGCTGATGCGCGCCGAATTCGAAGCGGGCAAGGGGTGCGCCCACATCCTGGTGAGCCACACCCACTGGGATCACATCCAAGGGCTGCCCTTCTTCGCGCCGTTTTATCGCGAGGGCAATCAACTCTTTGTCTACGCCCGCCGGCGCGATGATCAGAACCTGCGCAGCGTGTTCGCGTCACAGGCCGACGCGCCGTTCTTCCCGGTGTCGCTAGCCAGCACGCGGGCCAAGGTGGCTTTTCGCGAATTGCAGGACGGGGCGGCGTTCGAGATAGAGGACATGCGGATTGCAACGGCGCGTCTCAACCATCCCCACATTGCGACCGCGTACGCCATAGCCTCCGACGGGGCACGGGTAGCCTACATTTCCGATACCGCGCCCTTTACCGACATTCTGTTCGGGCAGGAGTTTCTGTCCGGCCCGCCGTCGCGCAGGCCTCAGCTCTCGCGCGGCGACAAGACCAGGCTGCGGGCCATGGCAGGCGCGGTGGCCAGACTTTGCGAGGGCGCCGATCTAGTCATTTATGACACGATGTACACCACCGACGAGTATCGTCAATATCCCCATTTCGGGCATTCCCGTCCCTCGGACGCGATCGCGGTGTGCGGGGCGGCTGGCTGCCGGATGCTCGCCCTCTACCATCACGCTCCCGATCGCGCCGACAGTGAGGTCGATGCGATGTGGAGCGAGGCGCGGGAGCAGGCCCGGGCCCAGGGGAAAACGTTGGAGGTGGTGGCCGCGTTCGAGGGCATGGACCTCACCTTGGGTAGCGGCTGATGGAAGTCACGTTTTGGGGCGTGCGCGGTTCGATACCGTCGCCCGGACCGAGCACCGTACGCTACGGCGGTAACACCTCGTGCGTGGCTGTCCATCTCGACGACGGTGGCATCTTGATGATCGACTGCGGGACCGGGGCAAGGAACTTTGGCATCTCTCTGCTCGCGGGCGCCTTCGGCCGGGGTCAGGGCAAGGCCACGGTGCTGCTCTCGCACGCGCATTGGGACCACATTCAGGGTTTTCCCTTCTTCGGGCCGTTCTACGTGCCGGGCAACGCCTTCACGGTGGTGGGGGGTAGTCAGGGTTGCGAGCTGCTCGAGCGCGTGCTGGAGCAGCAGATGGCGGCGCAGTTTTTCCCCGTGCAGAGCTACCGCAACATGGGTGCCCACATCGAGATGCGGGCCGTCTGGGACGATGGCGAGATCCGCGTGGGCAGCGCTCGGATCGTAGCCCATCCCAACCCACACGGGCCTACGCAAGCGCTGGCCTTTCGGGTCGAGGCCGACGGCAAAGCTCTGGTATACGCGAGCGACGTGGGCTACCCGGCGGGGGGACCGCCCGCGTCCACGGTGGCGGTATACCGGGACGCCGATTTGCTCATCCACGACTCGACCTTCACCCCCGAGGATCGCCAGCGGCGGGTGGAGCGTGGACTCTCATCGGTAGAGGACGCGGTGGAGGCGGCGATCAGGGCGAACGTGCGCAGACTGGCGCTCTTCCACTACGACCAGGATTACAGCGATCTCGACGTCGACCAGCTCGCTTCACGCGGACGGCTGCAGCTCGATGCCCGCGGCGCATCCGGGACCACCATCATGGCCGCGGCCGAGGGCATGACGGTACGGCTCTAGCGCGCCGGACAGGCGCCGGACGGTTGCCGCACAGCCCGGAGAAGCCCCAGGGTGGAACCGGGCCGGTGGCATCGCCACCCTTATCGCCACCGTACCATTGTCCTCAATCCCCGCTCCCGCTCACTCGGGCTTGAGCGGGCGGTGGGGATAGAGGCTGCGAAAAAGCTGGACGAGTTGACTGCGCCGGTTGGGGTTGGTCTTGGGCAGGCTGTTATTGCACCCCCAGCACAGGTAGATGAGCTCGACGCCAGAGGTGCCGTCCAAGAGCTGGTACGAGAAGCGGATGATGATCGGCCGCTCGTCGCTCTCGGTACCGCACAGCTCGCAGCGGAACGTGGTCGACATCGGGCGTAGATTACGCCATTTTCACCACGGCAGCGCCCTGTAGCTCGCCGCGTCGCATGGCGGCTAGGGCTTGGTTGGCCTGCTCCAGTGGGAAGATCGTGGTTTCGGCTTCGATGCGGATGGCATGGGCGAGGGCGAGAAACTCCTGCCCATCCTGGCGGGTGAGATTGGCCACCGAGCTCACGCTGCGCTCGCCCCAGAGCAAGGCGTAGGGAAAGGCCGGGATGTCACTCATGTGGATGCCCGCGCATACCACGTGCCCGCCTTTGCGCACGGCTTTGAGGGCGAGGGGGACCAATTCGCCCGCGGGGGCGAAGATCAATGCGGCATCGAGAGCTTCGGGCGGGGGCTCGTCGGCGGCGCCGGCCCAGATGGCGCCCAGTCGGCGGGCAAAGGTCTGGCTAGCTTGATCGCCGGTTCGGGTGAAAGCGCAGACTTGTTGCCCGCGTTGCCGAGCTATCTGGATGAGGAGATGGGCCGCAGCACCGAAGCCGTAAAACCCGAGGCGAGCGGCCTGGCCGGCCATGCGCAGGGCCCGGTAGCCGATGAGACCGGCACACAACCACGGCGCGATCGCGGTCGCCGGTTTGTCGCGCGGCGGGCGCAGACAGAAGCGGGCATCGGCGAGGCAAAACTCGGCGAGACCGCCATCCCGGGTGTAGCCGGTGTAGATGGCGTGGTCACATAGGTTTTCTTGGGCGGCCAGGCAATAGCGGCACTGCCCGCAGGCTTGGCCCAGCCACGGCACGCCCACCCGTTCCCCCGGCGCGACGGCCACGGTCTCGGGGCCCACCTCTTCGACCACGCCCACAATCTGGTGCCCTGGCACCAGCGGCAGCTTGGGCTCCCTCAGATCGCCGTCGACGACATGCAGGTCGGTCCGGCATAAGGCGCAGGCCTCGACGCGAACGAGCAGCTGCCCCGGGCCAGGCCTCGGCTTGGCAATGTCGGCCAGCCGTAGCGGCTGACCCTGACATTCCAATACCATCGCGCGCATGACCCGAAAATGATGCCACGTCGGCGCGGGCGGGGCCAACGCGTGCGGAGCTGGTCCTGTGGTGATCGCGTCGCGGAGCTGGGCCGTAGGCCACGGCGTCGAGCCCGCCGCTACGTCGATCCAGCAGCTAGCCGATCGTCAGGTAGCCGCGATCCAGCAAGGAGAGCAAGGCTTGGGCGGTATCGAGGTCGGTCTGCGGGCTATGGTCGATGATCTGCTGCACGGTAGCCTCGTCGAGCGCGGTCTGGATGAGATCGAGCTCGTGCGGCTTCAGGTCGCGCAGCTTGGGCGACAGCGGGCGCGGAATCGCGACGATGGCCTCGAAGGGCGGCAGCTTGGCCGAGAGCTCGCGGAATTCGTCGAGCTGGCGCATGCCCTCCATGAGCAAGCCCTCCGTGCTGTCCTGCAGCTCCTCCATTACCGTGCGATCGTCGGGTGGCTCCAGCTCGAAGAGGCCCTTGTCCCAGGTCAGCATGCGGAAAACCGCCTTGCGGGGGCTGACGTCGAAGCTCTCGTCGACATTGGCGTAGTAGATCTGACCCTTGCGCAGGTAAAGCCGTCCGGTGCCCCACTCGGAGCGCAGGACGAGCACGCCGGACTTCCGGCTGGTGGACAGCAGTTGCAGCAAGTCGGGTAAGGGGATTTCTTCGATATTGCCTTGCATCATTTTGGGCTCGGCGCGCCGGTTGGCCGTCACTTGTAGACGCGAGCGCGCCTCGTTTTCAGAAATCGATGCCGTCGGCGCGGGCACGTCACCCTCGGCCCCCACCAGCTTGATGATCGACGTTCCCACCAGAATGCGGTCCCCTTCCTTGAGGTGCATGGCGTGCACCTTTTCGCCGTTGACGAAGGTCCCATTGGTCGAGCCAAGATCCTGGATGGAGACCGAATGATCGTCGGTGGTGATCTTGGCGTGCTTGCGCGAGACCATGTCCTCTACCAGAACCATGTCGAGGTCGGAGGAGCGGCCGATGATGATCTCGCGATTCGGCCGCAGGGGGAACTCCCCCCCCTGGTACTTGCCCGAGATGAACTTCAAGGTCCACATGACGCGTTCGATCCCGGTGGGGCTTAGATCCTCGACTGCAAAGTTGGTGGGCCTCTGTCCTTGGTCTCGGAAGGCTTCCGATTGTAACGGCCTAGCCGCTGGCCGTCAACGGCGGCACGCGGCAGGGGCCTGGCCGCGATGCCTGAGTCTTGCAATGGGCAATCTTTTTCGCCAGATTGTCGCCCCCATGTCTTTCGTCGCACGTCACGAGCCCTCGAGCTTCGGGTCAAGGCTTCGTCGGGCGTGCCTCGTTCATCGCCAATCCGGCGTACGGTAGGGAAAGGAATAGCTATCCATGGCCAAGATCGAGCTGCCCAAGAAGTTCGTCAGCAAGTATCCCCACAAGTTTGCCGCCGGAAAGAAGAAGTACCTGCGCGGCCGGCGCATCCTGCCCAAGCCGATCACGGGCAAGGAGTCGCTGCCCGAGTTGATCGACAAGGCCTTCCTGGCCTACAACGGCGCCCGCCTGCAGGAGGGGGCACGCCTCTTCACGGAGAAGATGCTCGCCAACGACGGCGTCACCGTGGGCATGAGCCTCGCCGGCGCGTTGACCCCGGCGGGCCTGGGCTCGGCCGCGGTTATCCCGCTCATCAAAGCGGGTTTCGTGGATTGGATCGTGGGTACGGGGGCAAACCTTTACCACGACATGCACCACGCCATGAACCTGCCGCTCTATCGGGGCTCTCCCTTCACCGGGGACATCGAGCTGCGCCGGTTCGGCGTGGTTCGCATCTATGACATCCTCCTCGACTACAACGACGTGCTCATGCGCACCGACGATATCTTGCGCAAGATAATTGTTCAGGACGAGTTTCAGAAGGAAATGGGCACGGCCGAGTTGCATTATCTCATCGGCAAGTACTGCGCCGCCTTCGAAGATCAGTGCGGTATCGCGGATGCGTCCGTGCTGGCCGCCGCTTATCGCGCCGGAGTGCCGTGCTACACGTCATCGCCAGGCGACTCCACCATCGGCATGAACGTAGCCGGCGTCGAGTTGCGCGGTAATAAGCTGCGTATCAACCCGAGCATCGACGTCAACGAGACCACCGCGATAGTGCTCGATGCCAAGCTGCGCGGGAAGAAGACCGGCGTGCTGCTCATGGGCGGCGGGTCACCCAAGAACTTCATTTTGCAGACGGAGCCGCAAATCCAGGAGGTTCTGCGCATCAAGGAAATGGGGCACGACTACTTCCTGCAGTGCACGGACGCTCGCCCCGACACGGGCGGTCTGTCGGGCGCCACCCCGTCCGAAGCGGTCAGCTGGGGCAAGATCGATCCCAACCGTCTGCCGGACGCGGTGGTGGCTTACGTCGACTCAACGGTTGCCCTTCCCCTGCTCGCCCACTACGCGCTCGCGCGCAAGCGGCCGCGCAAGCTCAAGCGTCTCTACCCGCAGCGTCCCAAGCTCATCGAGAAGCTCACGGCCGAGTATTTCAAGCACAACCGCGACGCCACCCCGATTTCCTGATATCAGCATATCGGCGGGTCGCGCTAGGCCAGGATGAAGGCTCCGTAGCCGACCACCCGGTCTCGCGGCCCGGCGGTATCGCCCGAATTGCGCAGGTCGCGCGTGGCGCAGCTTAGACCCTTCCTTGCCGCCACCGCCAGGAGGGCGTTGATCGCGGTGGCCCCGCAGGCTTGCCGGTGATCAATCTCACCCGCGGCCAGCGCTTCCAGCTGGGCGGCTGTCCGGGCGTCGGCCGCCTGCGCGGTCGGATAGTCGTGGTAGTGGCTCAGGTCCGAGCTTACGACCAGAGCCGTTGCCTCGTCTTGCCATAAGAGCTCGATGGCCTGGGCCGCCGGCTGCCAGGCTTCATCTCCCGTCAAGATTGGCACGATGTGCGCCTCGGGGAACAAGTGCTTGAGGAAGGGTAGCTGGACTTCCAGACTATGCTCGTTCGCGTGGGCGACATCGAGCTCGCGGGCCAAACCGCTCTCCGTCAACCGGGCGACCGCCTCGCGGTCCACGTGTAGCGGTCCCAGGGGTGATTCGAACGCCGCTGCCGTACAGGTGGCAAGGCCACGGAAGGCCAGCCGATGGGAGGGGCCCATCACCACGATGCGGGTCACGCCATGAGCGGCCATGGCCAGCGATGCATAAGCAGCACCGGCAATTGCTCCCGAGTAGAGATAACCCGCGTGAGGCGCCACGATGGCCCGGGCCACCGGCTCGCCCACCCGCCCGCTTGCCGTCGCCTTCGCCCCGGCGAGGTACGACTTGACCGCGGCGGCCAGCTCTTGGGGCTTTTGTGGGTAGAAGAGGCCGGCAACGGCCGGGGCACGCACGCGCATCGTCAGCATTGTATCGCCGGTCGTCGGCCAGTGTTAGCGCCGCGCCTTGTCGCAGGCAGGCAGGCAGAGCCGAGGCGCGCGGCGTGCTGCGTAGCGCATTAGGCCGGCGCATTAGGCCGGCGGGCCGCGCGGACAGTGACGCGGACCGTGACGATGACAATGACCAGGACCGGGACGAGGGCAGGGGCAAAACCGGGCGCCCTCATAGGCTCTCGAGGAAGGCGACCAGGTCGTCCTTTTCCGGGCCGCTCAAGTGGGTGCCAAACTCGTGGCCAGTGTTCCGGTTGCCCGGCAGACGGGTGTCGAAGGTGAAGGTGCCTTGGCCCTGACCGAGCTTGAAAGTGACAGGGCGGTTATCGGTGGGCTCGAGCAGATCGCGCAAGCTGGGGACCGACCCGTTGTGGAGGTAGGGCGCCGAAGCCACCAGGGTGGTGAGAGGAGCCGTGCGCACCCATGGGCCAGCAATCATCACGGTCTCCGTGGTACCCCGGCGCAGGAGTGACGATATGCGCGTTATGGCCATGCGTACGTTCTTGTCGGCCAGGCCGCGGCGGTCGACCTCGAAGCCGAAGGTGGCGTCGGTACCGATGCCCCCTGCCGCCATGTCGTCGCGCTCGTCGCCCTGGGCGCGACCGTCGCCGTCGGCATCGAAGGGCAGTATGCTGCAGTTGGTGTAGGGGATGGGCTTGGCCAATACCGGATGGTCGTCGTGGCATTGGCCGCAGGTCGACCGAACTTTGTCCGCCGAGGCGGTCAGCGGATCGAGGCCGAGCTCGGCGAAGACCGAGCGTGGAGACGCCGAGCCCTGGCCTAGCCCAAGCCGGGCGAGTAGGCCCAGCGGCTGGTGGGCGCTGTGGCAATCAGTGCAGCGCGGAATCTCCAGGCCGTTCGGGGGAATCGGCTTGATGGTGGCCAGGGTGGTCGCCGAGTGACAGGACACGCAGCGCACCGGAAGACGCGCCGCCAGCGGCCTGGTCTCGTCGATGGGCGCGAGCAGGGGCGGCTTGAGATTGGCGCTGGCGTAGGCGGCGGGGACGTCGACCAGGATCTGTTGGTTGACGATCTCGCCCACGATGCGGTTGAAGAAGATTTCCCGGCCGCGGGCCAGCGCCGCCGGATCGTGCTGGGGGCGGGCGATGGCGGCGAGGTCGGTGTCGTAGAGCACCTTGCGAATCGCGGTGGCCGCGAACCCCAGGCGCAAGCTGCGCACCAGGGCGGGCGGCGCGGAGGCGCCGCTGCGCAGGATGCGCGCATACATGATGCCCGGGAAGGCGTCGGCCTGCAGGCCGATGGCGCCGATGGAGCGCCCATCGAGAACGATAGCTCGGTTGATGAGGTCGCGATCGCCTTCCAGGCCAGGGGGGAAATCGATGTCCAGCTCGGCGAGAGCCCGGCCGCGCGTTTGCCCGGTCAGCTCGGCGTAACGTCCCAGCCAATCGACGCCGCGGGTGGCGTAGGTGGCTGCCCAGTTGATAACCGATAGAGACTGCACCCCCAGCGCGCTGGGGGTGCTCTTGGGGTTGAAGACGCCCTGGGGCCCGGTCCTCATGGTGGCCACCTCCGACCAGCGGCGGGAGTGCAAGCCCGGGGCAGTCATGTCCAGGCCGAACTCGTTGGTCAGGTCTTGCCGGCCCGGCCCGGCCGAGAGCAGCGTGGCCTTCACTTGTCGGGCATCAGGTAGCTTGAGCGCGCTGCGATATTCGGCCACGCTCACCTTGCCGTCGCCGTTCAGATCGAGCTTGACCGTGTCGGGGAGCTGCATGCGGCGGCGGAGCTGGCTTTCCGAATCGGGGTGTCCGTCCCCGTCGAGATCCAGCACATGGCTCGGGTCGAGCAGCGACGAGGTGGCTAGCATCATGCCGTAGTCGAGACGCGTGCTGGGCAGCCCGAGCACGGTCTGGCCGTCGACGGGGTTGCGGCCGGAGTGGCACAGCCAGCAGGTCATCGCGACGGTGCCCGTCGGCTCACCGGTCTCCGGATCCAAGGCATCGCGGAGACCGGAGAATCCGGTGCTGGCCGAGGTGTAGCCGAGCTTCCCCGCGCCTTCTGGATCGGTGGCCAAACCGAAAACCTCGGGATGGGCGAGGATCCCGCCGCGCAGGGAAATGTGGCGGGTGACCCGGGTGTCAATCGTGCCATCTTGGTCGAGGTCCACCGGAACGTCGTCGAGATGGATCTCGATATCGCGGCGCCAGGCCAGGTCGGCCAGGTGGGTCCAGTAATCGCCGTTGGTGCTCACCAGGTGGGAGCCGGGCAGGGTGAAGTCCTGCCATTCGTAGGTTCCGATGCTCTCCAGCGCCTGCTGTCGCACTCCCGCCGTGCGCGCCGCGGGCAGCAGGCGTGGTGCCACCACCCCGGGCATGAGCGTGGCGTCGGGCAGGGGGAGCGCGGCCTCCCGCTTGTCAGCCTGCGCCACGGTCGCCACGGGCGCTCCGAGCGGCAGGGCTCCTCGCTTATGCCTGGGCCGGCAGGCGCCGGTCACGCATGGCAGCAGCAAGAGGGCGGTGAGGACAAGATGGCGAAGCAGAGCCAGATTGTACTACCGCCTTTGCGAAAATCCGGCGGCGAAATGCCCTTGCTCCACCCGGACTCACCTTCGCTACCGGACGGCGGTGGCTGCACGTCGAAAAAGGGCGGGCTTGCCCGGTTTTACGCGCTACGCTTCTACGCCATGGACACTATCCTCAGGATCTCGGACGCCGCTAACCTGGCCATTCACGCCATGGCGCACATCGCGAAGTCGGGCGGCGATGCGAACCACTCGGTGGGCGAGATCGCTGCCGAGCAAGGTGTCTCCGAGGCCCACCTCTCCAAGGTCATGCAGCGGCTGGTGAAGGTGGGCCTGCTCACCTCCCGGCGTGGTCCGGGGGGCGGCTTTGTTCTGGGTCGCGCGGCCGGCAAGATCTCGCTGCTGGAGATTCTCGAGGCCATGGACGGGCCCATGTCGGATTGCAAGTGTTTGCTCGGGCGCAAGAAGTGCCTGTTCGGGGGCTGCGCTCTGGGGGCACTCCTCAGCCACGTGAATCACCAGGTGCGCGTCTTCATGGCCTCGCGCGACCTTACCGACCTCTTGGGCACCTCGACCAAGCACGCGCTCTACCTGGCCGGTCTGGGAGGACCCGAAAAAGCGCGCGGCGAGCGCAACCGCAAGCCCTCCCGGCGCAAAGTGCCACCCGCGCCCATGAGCCGTGTCTGACTCTACCTATCGAGCGTGAGCGGAGCTATTATGTCCGCACCTCGACTCTGGGGTCATCAATGCCATTCGTGACGAGAGGAGATCCAACGTGAGAAACATCAGCCAGCCGATGCTAGTGCTGCTCGCCGGTAGCTTGCTGGGCACAGCCTGTGTCACCTCGGGAACCTTCGAAGCCAAGGAAGCCGAGCTTGCCGCTGCCGTGAAGGAGAAGGACGCCCTCAAGCAGGACAATGCCAAGCTCCAGGCCCGGGTCGACGATCTGAACAAGCAGATAGCCGACCTCAAGAAGCAGATGGACCAGGTGCGGGCGTACGGCAAGGGTAAGGCAGACGAGGCGGGCGCCCTGGCCGCCGGCATGGAAAACCTGCAAAAGCGGCTGGACGAGCTGGAGAAGCAAAAGAAGGTGGCGGAAGAACGCGCGGCCGTCTTCCGCTCGCTCGCGGACAAGCTGCGCTCCATGGTGGATGCCGGCCAGATCAAGGTTCAGGTGCGCAACGGTCGGATGTTGCTGGTGTTGCCCAATGACATCCTGTTCGATTCCGGCAAGACCGAGCTCAAGGCGGAGGGCAAAGAGGCCATTGCCAAGGTGGCCAAGGTCCTGGCTACCATGGACCGCCATTTCCTGGTGGCCGGCCACACCGACAACGTCGCCATCAAGACCAAGCGTTTCCGCTCCAACTGGGAGCTCTCGACCGAACGCGCGGTCGAGGTGGTTCGTCTGCTCATCGACAGCGGCATGAAGCCGAGTCAGGTGGGTGCGGCGGGCTACGCGGAATACGATCCGGTGGCCAACAACGGGTCGGCGGAAGGTCAGGCGCAGAACCGCCGCATCGAGATCGTGGTGGAGCCTAATCTGTCGGAGCTGCCCACCCTGGAAGGAATCCCCAGCAAGTAGCAGCGGCGCGCGCTGCCGGTAGGGTTTACCGGAGGGTCGGTCTTCTCGGCCTTCTCGGTTCTGGGCCCCGGCCGCGATCATGTTCAAAAAGCGCGACCTCGCCATCCATTTCGTCGGCATCGGCGGTATCGGAATGTCCGGTATCGCCGAGGTCCTCTTGAACCTGGGCTACCGGGTTTCCGGCTCGGACCAGCGCGACAGCGACGTCACCCGCCGACTGCAGGCACTGGGCGGGCGCATCTTCGTGGGCCATCGCGCTGAGCAGGTGGCCAGCGCCGACGTGGTGGTGATCTCGAGCGCGGTCAAGGGCGACAATGCCGAGGTCCGGGCTGCGCGCAGCCGAGACATTCCCGTCATCCCCCGCGCCGAAATGCTGGGTGAGCTGATGCGAGTCAAAGATGGGGTTGCGGTGGCCGGGTCACACGGCAAGACCAGCACCACCACCATGGTCGCCACCATCCTGGCCCACGCCGGGCTCGACCCTACCGTGGTGATCGGGGGCAAAGCCAAGGTATTCGGGTCCAATGCTCGGCTCGGCCAGGGCGAGGTGTTGGTCGCGGAAGCCGACGAGTCGGACGGCTCGTTCCGGCACCTTCTGCCCATGGTTGCGGTCATTACCAACATCGACCGCGAGCACATGGATCACTTCGGCACCGAGGCCGCCCTGCGCTCCGCCTTTCTCGCGTTCGCCAACCAGGTCCCCTTCTACGGCGTGGTGGTGGTATGCGCCGACAACCCGACCGCGGCCGGCTTGCTCCCTGACTTGGTTAAGCGTCACGTCAGCTACGGACTGGCGGAAGGCGATTATCGTGGCGAGATCATGGCTGCGGATGCTCAGGGCACGCGTCTTCGGGTGAGCGTGCGGGGTAAGGCCCGGGGTGAGGTGGTGGTGCGCATGCCCGGGGTCCACTACGCCCAGAACGCCCTGGCCGCGCTGTGCGTGGCCGACGTGTTCGGCGTGCCCTTCCGCACGAGCTGCGAAGCGCTGGCCGGCTTCGGCGGTGTGGATTGGCGCTTTTCTCTGCGCGGTGAGGTTGCCGGAGTCCTGGTGGTGGACGATTACGGCCACCACCCCACCGAGATTGCGGCGACCGTGGCGGCGGCGCGCCTCTTCCAGCGCCGGCTGGTGGTCGCCTTTCAACCCCACCGCTACACGCGTACCCGCGACCTCATGGCGGCTTTTGCGCCGGCGCTGGCTGATGCCGACGAGGTCGTGCTGACCGACATCTATCCTGCGGGCGAGCCGCCCATCCCCGGGGTCGACGCCCTGGCGCTCTTGCGGACTTTTCCTGGCCACGCCAAGGTCAGCCACTTGACGAGAGAAGAGCTCCCCCGCCACCTGGTCACGCTGCTACGCCGCGGGGATCTGCTGCTCACTCTCGGGGCCGGCGATATCACCACCGTTGCCAGCGAGGTGTTGGGCTTGCTGGAACGTCAGACCGTTTGATTCCGGCCGGGAGACCGCGGGTTGGGTTGTGCCCGCTCGGTGTTCGCCGGGCTGCTCCCGCGGGTTCCCGTTGACCCATCGGGCAACGAAAAATTTGCTGGCGGCGCCGAGAGAGGCGATGGTCAATCTGTGCGCAAGCCTGGCCAATTACATGGGCGCGACCGGGGCGGACCCGCCGGTCTAGCTGCGTCGGCCAGGGCCGGGAGGGGTTGGCGGTGAGCGCATCCTCGGTCAGTCTCGAGTCCGGCGAAGGCAAGCGCTGGCTGTCCTGGCGGCGGCGCAATCGGCGCGTGCGCGTCCAGCGCAAAGGCATGATGGCTCTGCTGGGAGAGAGTGTGGCCAAGGCAGGGCGTGCCCTGCGCCGACCGCTTCGCTTGGCGGGCCAGGTCCTGCTCTTGCTGGTCCTCTTGGCGGGATGCGCCTGGAGCGGACGCTGGGCGATAACCCACGTGATCAATTCCCCCCAGTTTCAGCTCGGCAGCCTGGAGTTCCAGCCCACGCCCCACCTGGGCGAGCCCGAGCTCCTGGAGCTGGCCGGAGTCAGTATTGGCGACAAGCTGCTCGGCATCGACACTGATCAGGTGGCGGCGCGTATCGCCACCCACCCATGGGTGGCCAAGGTGCGGGTGAGCCGCCGGCTGCCATCGGTGCTGGTCGTCGAGCTTACCGAGCGGCGGGCAGTGGCGCTGGCTGAGCTGTCCGGCCTTTACCTCGTCGACGACAATGGCCATCCCTTCAAGCACGCCACCATGGCGGAGGCGGATGGGCTGCCCGTGCTGACCGGCATCGAACGTTCCCACTACGCTTCTCTACGCGAGGTCAGCGAGGCGGCCATGCGCGAAGCTCTGGCCGTGCTCGCCCAGTATCGCAGCAAGCCCAATCGGCCCGCGGTCGGGGAGGTGAACATCGACCCCGGCTTCGGCTTCTCGCTCTTCCTCGACGAGGGCGGCGCTGAGATTCGCCTGGGCCGGGGCAATTTAGGCAAAAAGTTGGCACAGCTCGATCAGATCCTCGATGCTGCTCTGGACAGGGCCGGGGGGGCGTCAGCTATCCGGATCGTGCATCTCGACGCGCCCGAAAGCGGGCGTGTCCCCGTGCTCTTTCGCGCCACTCCCCCGGCGTCACCCAAGCCGGCGCAGGCCGGAGCGGCACGGCCCGCCAAGAGCTAAATCACAAACCACCACCAACGAGCAGAGAGCAAGACCATGGCCAGACGCAGCTCCGACATCATAGTTGGACTCGACATCGGAACCACCAAGATCGCCGCAGTCGTGGCCGAGATGGGCGAGAGCGGTCTCGACATCATCGGGATCGGCACCCACACCTCGCGCGGGCTCAAGAAGGGCGTCATAGTCAACATCGACTCGACGGTGGCCGCCATCAAGCAGGCCGTGCTCGAGGCCGAGGGCATGTCGGGATGTGAGATTTCCCAGGTCTATGTCGGGATCGCGGGCGGGCACATCAAAGGCATCAACTCGACCGGCACGGTCGCGGTCAAGGACAAGGAGGTGCGCGCCAGCGACGTGGCCAAGGTCCTCGATCTGGCGCGCGCCATCGCGCTCCCGGTCGACCGCCACATCGTGCATGTGCTGCCGCAGGAATATAAGATCGACGGTCAGGACGGTGTCCGCGAGCCGCTCGGAATGTGCGGCGTACGTCTCGAGGCTCGGGTGCATATCGTGACCGCAGCGGCCGCGGCCATGCAGAACGTCATCAAGTGCTGCAGCCGTTGCGAGCTAGAGGTGCTCGACATCGTGCTCGAGCCGCTGGCCTCGGGGGAGGCGGTGCTGGAGGAGGACGAGAAGGGCCTGGGCGTGGCGCTGATCGACATCGGGGGAGGCACCACCGACATCGCGATCTTCACCGAAGGTGCGATCGCCCATACCAGCGTGATCCCGCTCGGCGGTTACCAACTGACCTCCGACATTGCTTTCGGCCTGCGCACCCCCCCGCACGAGGCGGAGAAGATCAAGCATCAATGGGGCTGCGCTCAGGCCAGCATGGTGGCCGAGGACGAGACCATTCAAGTTGCCTCGGTGGGCGGACGAGCGCCGCGCGTGTTGTCGCGCCACCTGCTGTGCCGCGACATCATCCAGCCGCGCATCGAGGAGATCTTTTCCTTCGTGCGGGCAGAGATCGCCCGCCTGGGCTGCGAGGACTTGCTCGCCTCGGGTGCCGTGGTCACCGGTGGCTCGACCCAGCTGCCCGGCATAGCCGAGCTGGCCGAGGATACCCTGGGCATTCCCGTACGCCTTGGGGTGCCCAAAGGGGTGGGGGGGCTCGCCGACGTGGTCAAGGCGCCTGGTTTTGCTACCGCGGTGGGGCTGGTGCAGTACGGGGCCAACCAGCACGCCGTTAACGCGCGCAGCGCGAGCCCATCTCCCCATTCTGGCATGTTCGGGCGCATCCGGCGGGCGCTTTCGCACGCCTTTTGAAGCGGACCAGGCCCACCGAGTGCCCGCCGCGTGAAAAAACTAGCAAAAAATTTGGTCTCGCCCTCGCCTTGTGCGATCCAAGAGACCAGGGAGAATTCACCATGCTCGAATTCGACGAACCGAATCTGGGTCCGAAGATCAAGGTCGTAGGTGTAGGCGGCGGCGGCGGCAATGCCGTCAACACCATGATCGAGGGTGGCATTCAAGGCGTCGACTTCGTGGCCGCCAACACCGACTGCCAGGTCCTGGAGACCAACCAGGCCCCGACCAAGATTCAGATCGGCAAGACCCTGACCAAGGGCCTGGGCGCGGGCGCCAATCCCGATATCGGCTGTGCCGCCGCCCTCGAAGACGCGCAACGCATTGGCGAGGTGCTCGGGGGGGCCGACATGGTGTTCGTGACCGCTGGCATGGGCGGCGGCACCGGAACGGGAGCTGCTCCGGTCATCGCGCGCGCCGCGCGCGAGCTCGGCGCTCTCACCGTGGGGGTGGTGACCAAGCCGTTCCTCTTCGAAGGTCTGCAGCGCAAGAAGAAGGCGGTCGCGGGCATCGCCGAGTTGGCCAAGTCGGTGGACGCGCTCATCGTCATCCCCAACGATCGCTTGATCAGCCTCGCCGGTCGCAACCTCACCCTGCGCGAGTCGTTCAACATGGTCGACAACGTCTGTCTGACCGCTGTACGGGGGATCAGCGATCTGGTCATGGTTCCCGGCCTCATCAACGTCGATTTCGCCGACGTGCGCTCGATCATGACTGGCATGGGCAAGGCGCTCATGGGCTCGGGGGCGGGCAAGGGCGAGAAGCGTGCGCTCGACGCCGCCCAGATGGCGATCACCTCGCCTCTGCTCGAGGACGTGTCGATCAACGGCGCCACGGGCATCCTCGTCAACATCACCGGCGGGCCCGATCTGACATTGGCCGAGGTGAACGAGGCCTGCAGCCTGGTGCATGAGGCCGCTGATCCAGATGCCAACATCATCTTCGGCTCGGTCATCGACCCCAATCTGAGCGAGGAGGTTCGCATCACCGTCATCGCCACCGGGTTTCAAAGTCGTCTGGCCGCCGCCGAGAGCTCGAACGCACGGGCCGGTGCGCGCGTCACGGTCAAGCGCCCGGCGGAAGCGCAGATGACCCTGCCCATGCACAGTGGCAACGGGCAAGCGGTGGCCAGGATTGCCCTCGGATCAGGCGCCGAGGCGTGCGCCATGCAAGAGGAGGGTGTCCTCGACGCGGCGGGCACGGTTGCGCCGGTGGCCCAGCCTTTCGAGCCCATCGACACCGACGTGGAGATCGATGAGCCCGAGTTGTCGCTCTATCCCCCGCCGTCTTCGCTGCTCACCCCGGTGCCGCACTTCGCCCATGGGGCGGTCTCCCTGGCAGCGCCGTCACAGGGTCCGGTGATCCGCCCCCAGGTTGCTTCGGCGATGGCTCCTGCGAGCGGGGGCAGCAGCGCCCGGCGGGTGGCCCAGGTTGCCGCCCCCTCCCTCGCGACCTCGCATCTCGGCATAGAAGAAAGCGAATTCGACAAACCCACCTATCTTCGTCGTGCCTTGGCCGGCGAGAGTGCGCGTTACCCGGGCGAGCACAAGGGCTAAAGGCGCGCGGGAGAAACGTGGCGCGGTCAGGCGGTCGGCAGGGGGCGGAGGAGTACCACGTGCTCGCGCGCAACCGTAAGGCGCGCCATGACTATGCCATCGACGAAGTGTGCGAGGCCGGGCTGGGACTGGTGGGATCCGAGGTCAAGTCCATCCGCGAGGGTAAGGTCAGCCTGGTCGACGCCTTCGCGGTGATCGAGAGTGGCGAGGCGTGGCTGGTCGAGCTCGACATCGGCGCCTATGGCTTCGCTCATGCCCGCAACCACGATCCGCGCCGTCGACGCAAGCTGCTCCTCCACCGCAGCGAAATCGATCGGCTGGCGGGCAAGGTGCAGGCCAAGGGGCTCACCTTGGTACCGCTATCGCTCTACGAGAAAGCCGGCCGGGTCAAGGTGGAGCTGGCGCTAGTTCATGGCAAGCGGGAGTTCGACCGCCGCGAGGACATGAAGAAGAGGGAAGCTCAGCAGGAAATAGATCGCGCAATGTCGCGCCGTCGCTGATCGCGATGTGGCGACGCCGCCAAAACCAAGGATCACCATGAGCGCATTGCCCAAAAAAGCCCGACAATTGGCCGCTGCCTTCCGCGTGAGCGATGGTAGCCGGCTGCGCCTCGCCGATTGCGATCCCGCCGATACCATGGGTACCAGGTTGGCGGACAAGGAAGACGCCGCCGAGGCTATCCAGCAAGGCGTGGCGGAGATCTCGCGCCTGCAGGAGACACTATATGCCCAGGATCGCTGGGCTCTGTTGCTCATCTTTCAGGCCATGGACGCGGCCGGCAAGGATGGCACCATCAAGCACGTTCTGAGTGGCGTCAATCCCCAGGGCTGCGACGTTCACTCGTTCAAAGCCCCGAGCAGCGAGGAGCTCCATCACGACTTCCTCTGGCGTTGTGGCCGCTGTTTGCCCGAGCGTGGGCGCCTTGGCATCTTCAACCGCTCGTACTACGAGGAGACCTTGGTGGTGCGGGTGCACCCCGAATTGCTGGCCCGGGAGAACCTTCCCGCACGCCTGGTCACCAAGCACCTCTGGAAGGAGCGCTACCAGGACATCCGCCACTTCGAGCGCCATTTGGTGCGCAACGGCACCGTGGTGCTCAAGTTCTTTCTCCATCTCTCGCGCAAGGAGCAGAAGCGGCGTTTCCTGGAACGTCTGCAGAATCCCGCCAAGTACTGGAAATTCTCTGCCGCGGATGCGAGCGAGCGCATGCGTTGGAACGACTACATGGCGGCCTACCAGGACACCATCAGGCACACGGCCACGGAAGAGGCGCCTTGGTACGTGGTGCCCGCGGACAACAAGTGGTTCGCGCGTTTGGTGGTTTCGTCGGTGGTCATCGATGCCCTGTCGTCGCTCGACCTCAAGCTTCCCGAGGTCGACCGTGGCAAGCTCGCCGATCTGGCCTCGGCCCGCCGGGCGCTCGCCCGCAAAGCCGGCTAGTGCTCGCCCGCCAGGTCGAAGAAGTCGACTCTGCCCGTCTCCAGCTCGTAGTCGGCCGCCACCACCGCCAGGCGTTTGGCCAGCACGAGATCCTCGAGGATGCGGCTGCCATGCCGGAGATGCTCCACCGAGAAGCGGACATTGTCGCGCATCAGCTGGCGCATCAGCCCGCCGTCTTCGGCGCCCTGGCCGGCGCGCGCCGTCGCCTCGATCTGCGGGGCAATGCGCTCGGTGATCGACCGGATATTGGCGGATTCCGGGCCGTGCCCCGTGCGCAGGGCCTGCAAGGTTGCGGCAATGGCGCCGCAGCGAGTATGGCCGAGCACTACCACCAGCCGGGTGCCGAACTGTGACGCGGCAAACTCAACCGAGCCCACCACCGAAGGCGCCACCACATTGCCCGCGATTCTGACCACGAACAGGTCTCCGAAACCCTGATCGAACAGCACCTCGACCGGGGTGCGCGAGTCCGAGCAGCCGAGCACGATGGCAAACGGCCGCTGAGGCTTGCTCGCCAGGTCGGCCGAGAAGGCGCGGGCCGCGGGTTCGGGCCGGCCGGTGGCGAAGCGCTGGTTGCCCTCGGTCAGGCGCTTGATGGCCTCGGCGGGCGAGAGGGCATCTGGATCCCAGGTGTGGGGCACGAACGGGTATAGCAACCCCTTGCCTCCTGTCCAGGCCGCTCCGCCTGGCCGCGGCTGGCGCACGATTCGCGGCGGCGCGGGGCGCGTTGGGCGGCTGGCTGTCACGCGCAGCCGTTCAAGAAAGCCAGCTTGTTGCCGATTACGTCATTCAGATAGCCACTAGTCTTGCGCAACAGCTGAGGGGAACGACGATGAGTGCACTAACGAACCTGTCGGTCGGGAAAAGGCTCACCCTGGGATTCGGGGCAGTCAGCGCGCTTGTCGTGGTCGTGGCCGTGGTGGCGATCATGGCCTTACACTCGGTCGATGCCGCGGATCGCGCCAGCATGGGAGCCTCCGACCGGGCATTTTACGCTGCCCGCATCGACAAGGATATCACCGCGATCGGGCGCGAGCTCGCCACCATGTTGCTGCTCAAGGACAAGGCCAAGCGGGAGGAAAGGCTCGACATCATGCAGTCATTTCGCGAGCGCTACCAGAAGCGCGTCGCCATGCTCAGGGAGGCCGAGCTCACTCCCGAAGAAAGGACGCTGCTAAGCGAGCTCGACGCGGTTATCGGCGAGGGTCGCGAGGCCAACCAGCGGGCCGTCGAGCTCGCCCGGGCGGGCAAGGACGCCGAAGCGACCGGGCTATTTCTCACCGTGACCATGCCCAAGATGGACCAGGCGAACAAGGTCGGCGACCAGCTCCAGGATCTGTCCCTGAAGGAGATCAAGGAGAGCGAAGCGAAGGCGGCGGCGGCGCTCGCCAGCTATCGTCTGGTCCTGGTGACGGCGGCTTTGCTGGTCATCGTCGTCGGCTTTCTGTTCGGGGCTTCTGTCACCCGCAGCATCGCGGGTCCCATTGGCGATACGGTGCGGGGCCTGACTCAGGTGGCGCAGGGCAACCTGGTTCTCAAGGTATCGGCCGAGCTACTCGCGCGCAAGGACGAGGCCGGCCAGCTGTCGCAGGCGACGCAGCAGCTTGCCACCAGCCTGCACACCGCCATAGGAGAGATGGCCGGGGGGGTGCGCAGTTTGGCCGAGGCCGCGAAGAACATGCAAGGGGTGGCCCGCAACCTCACCGATGGCAACCGACGGGTGTCGGAGCTCGCCACCACCGTGGCCGCGGCGGCGGAGGAGTCGAGCGCCAGCGCTACCTCGGTGGCGGCGGCCATGGAGCAGACCTCGACCAACTTGACCTCGCTGGCGGGCGCCAGCGAAGAGATGAGTGCCACCGTGGTGGACATAGCTACCAACGCCGAGAAGGCGCGCGCTATCAGCGCCGAGGCCACCACCCAGGCGCAGAGCATCTCCGCCATGATGAACGCCTTGGGGACGGCGGCCCGCGACATCGGCAAGGTCACCGAGAGCATAACCAGCATTTCCGCCCAGACGAATTTGCTCGCCCTGAATGCCACCATAGAGGCGGCGCGGGCCGGGCAGGCGGGCAAGGGCTTTGCCGTGGTGGCCAACGAGATCAAGGAGCTGGCGCAGCAGACGGCAGCGGCGACCGAGGACATCAAGTCGCGAATCTCGAGCATGCAGAGCTCGACCGGAGATGCCGTCAGACAGATTGAGCAGATCACCACCGTCATTGCCCAGGTGGGCGAGCTGGTGTCGTCCATTGCCGCCGCCATCGAGCAGCAGTCGACCGCGACCAAAGACGTGGCGGCCAATGTCGGCCAAGCCAGCACGGGAGCAAAGGACGCCAGCGAACGCGTCGCGCAATCGTCGTCGGCGGCGCAGAGCATCGCAAGCGACATCGCCCGGCTGAGCGGGACGGTCGGCGAGCTGGTCGAGGGTAGCGAGGCGGTGCAGACCAACGCCGACAAGCTCTCGCACTTGGCCGAGCAGCTCAACCTGCGGGCCGCGCAATTCAAGTTGGCGTAAGCCCCTCCGCCGGGCGATCGCGTAGCGCCCGCAAGGTTCGGGAAGTTGGAGAACTGGCGGCGCTGCCGGGGAAGCTAGAACGAGCAGGTACCCGTGGTGCAGGTGCTCGTCGAGGTTGACGAGGCGCTATTGTTGAGCGAGTTGCTCGCTCCTTCGCAAGACGAATCTACGGCCACGGCTGCCTGTCCCGGGCAGGTCACGGTATCGGCACCGGTGGCGCTACTGGTGATGGTCGCCACCTCGGCGCCCGAGGCATTCTTGAAGTCAATGGTTCCCGCCCCGGTTGAGTCGGCATTAATGACCATTGAATAGCAAACCGTTGCGCCATTTTTCACCGTCATCGTCAGCGAGGTATTACCCGTGCCCGTGGTTGACATCGATGCTCCCGACACGGACATTTTCACGCCGTTGCCATAGCAAAATGCCTCGCTCGCGCTGGTTCCGGACACGCTCACTTGACTCGTGCATGTCCCACTCGGCTGGCAACTGTCGGCTAGGTTCCCCACTTGGTTGAGGCAGGCGATATCGCAGCTCCCGGTGCTGCCACTTGTGCCGCCGCCGCCCACGGTGCCCGCCGCTCCGGCCGTGCCGGAATCAGTAGCAGTGCCGCTGCTGCTGCCGCCGCAGCCATAGACGAGCAACGAGCCAAGCAGGACAAGCAATGATTTGGACATGTATGCACTCTCCTCGCGGTTAATCAATCCTCTGCAGGTCTGATTTTCGCGTCGGGCCAGGGACTTGTCAATGCCGAACCGGCCCAACCGCCTGATCGCGAGCAGCTACCGCGATGAGTCCCTCGCCACAACCCGCGACAGCAAGCGCAGGGTGTAGGCGGCGAGCCCAGGTGTCGGGGCTGGTGGCATTTCCTCGGCTTGGCCAGTATGGTTGCGCCATGCCCAGCTCCTATCTCGTGGTCTTGGTCCACGCGCGGGTGGTGCCCCAAGCGACGGAGGCCTTTCGCGCCGCCAGCCTGGCCAACGCGGCGGCCAGTCTGGGTGAGCCCGGGGTGGTGAGATTCGACATCCTCCAAGACAGCGCCGATGCGACGCACTTTCTGCTCATCGAGGTCTACCGCGATGGCGAGGGTGCCGCGGCTCACAAACAAACCGAGCACTATCGTATCTGGCGCGACGAGGTGGCCGGCATGATGGCCGAGCCGCGCAGCAGCCAAGCCTATGCCACGGTGACTCCGATCTCCACCTGGGTGCGCGATGGCCGGGATCGCGTTTGAGCTGGCGCTGCCCGGTCGGATAGTGTTCGGGGCCGGGGTCGCCGCCCAGGCGGCGTCCGCCCTCGCCAGCCTGGCGGCCCAGCGGGTCCTGCTGGTGGTGGGCAGCTCGCCCGAGCGCAGCCTGGGCCTGCGCCAGGGCTGGCCGGTGCGCGCGGTCCATGTCATCCCGGCCGAGCCGACCCTGGCCATGGTCGAGGAAGGCCGTGCCCTGGCCCGGCGCGAGCGGTGCGACGTGGTCATCGCCTGCGGCGGGGGCAGCGCCATCGACGCCGGCAAGGCGATCGCCGCGCTGGCCGGCAACGAGGGCGAGATCCTCGACTACCTGGAGGTGGTAGGGCGGGCGCAGGCGCTGCCCCGGCCCGGGCTGCCCTGCCTGGCCATCCCCACCACCGCGGGCACCGGGGCCGAGGTGACCAGGAATTCCGTCTTGCTGGTTCCCCAGGCCAAGGTCAAGGCCAGCCTGCGCAGCCCCCATCTCTTGCCCGCCCTGGCGCTCGTCGATCCAGACCTGCTCGCGGGCGTTCCGCCCGCGGTCACCGCGGTAACTGGCCTCGATGCGCTCTCGCATCTGCTGGAGTCCTTCGTCTCTATCCGCGCCAATCCCTTCACCCTCGCCTTGGCCCGGGAGGGTATGGTCCGTATCGCGCGCGCTCTCCGGCCGGCATTTGCGCACGGGCTTTCGCCGGAGCAGCGCGAGGACCTGGCCATGGCCAGTCTCTGCGGTGGTCTGTGCCTGGCCAATGCCGGCCTGGGCGCCGTGCACGGATTCGCCGCGCCTTTGGGCGGGATGGGGAAAGCGCCCCATGGAGCGATCTGCGCCGCTCTCCTCGCCCCCGTCATGCGCGCCAATGTGGCCGCCCTGGCCGCCCGCGCACCGGCCAGCGCGGCCTTGGCGCGCTACCGCGAGCTCGATGTCATTCTGGCCGGGGGAGGCGATGCCAGCGCATGGGTGGCGGAGCTGGCGGCAGCGCTCGCCATCGGCGGGCTCGCCCACCTTGGCCTGGTCGACGCCGACATCCCGCACTTGGTCGCTCAGGCCAAAGCGGCAAGCAGCATGCGCGGCAATCCCATCGTCCTAACCGACGCGGAGCTCTCGACCATCGCGGCCCAGGCGCTCTGAGGTACGGTGCGCTCCCGGCGTATCGGCGCTAGAGCGGCTCGAGGCGGGCGCAAACCACGGTGATGTTGTCGGCGCCGCCGTTCTCATTGGCCGCCGCGATCAGGCGCTCGCACAGCTTGTCGAGGTCAGGCTCCTCGATGGCCAGCCCGGCAATCTCGGTGTCGGTTACCATGCCGGATAGTCCGTCGGAGCACAGCAGGTAGAGGTCGCCCAGGCGGGGGCGGTCGATGATGATGTCGACCTCGACCGATGACTTCATGCCTAGCGCGCGGACGATGACGTTGCGGTGCGGAAACGCCGCGATCTCCCCTTCCGACAGCTTCTTCATCTTCACGTAGTCGTTGAGCAGTGAGTGGTCTTCGGTGAGCTGATCGATGCCGCCTTCGCGAATACGGTAAAGCCGGCTGTCGCCCACGTGCCCAGCCACCAGCACATCGTCGAGGAAGATGGTGCTGACCACCGTGGTGCCCATGCCCCGACATTCGGGCTCGCGGCCGGCCTGTTCGAATATCTCCTGGTTGGCTAGCTTGACGGCCGTGGTCATGCGGTTGACGACGTGGCGGTGGCCGCGGTCCATCTTGAATGGCCAGGTGAGCTCCTGATCGCCCTGGGTGTTGCGGAAGTAGCCGGCGATGGTGTCGACGGCCAGGCGGCTGGCCACCTCGCCCGAGGCATGGCCACCCATGCCGTCGGCGACGATGGCCAGGCGTTCGGTCGAGGGCAGGAAGAACGAATCTTCGTTGTGGTCGCGCTTGAGGCCGATGTTGGTATCGCCCGAGAAGCGGACGCGTTTGCCGTCCATGGGAAACGACGTGCTCATGGAACAACCGATGCTAGCACAACTGTCCGCCCATGCTCGCGACCCGGTTGGCGAATGGTCGGTCAAGGCATCGGCTCGGTGCCTCGGCCCTCAGGGCCCTAGCAGGAGAGCGGCCTTACGATGTGGAGGACCGGCCCGACCTGCACCGTCAGCCGGCCTACCTGGGTGTAAAGATCGCCGTCGAGAGTGTAGGTGAATTCGGGCGCGTCGGGTGCGATGGCAATATGCCGAGCCACGAAACTGGTGGCGCGTTTGGGCGACAGGCCGCGTCCCAGGCGAACGTCGAGGAGGTCGAGCAACAGGGAGAGGGCGCCGCCGTGGATGGCGAGGCCGCCCATCCGGTCGGGGTCGTCGTCGGCACGGTGGTGAAGCTTCAGGCGAAACCCGATCTCGGTCACGGTGGCGGCTCCGAGTCCAGTGAGCTGCCGGCGCGGGAGGGGAGCGCCATCGACTTCGACCAGGCCACGAAAGCTCCGGAAAATGCGCCGGGCGTAGCGGCCCGTGGTCAAGAGCGATGCCAGCGTGTGCAGCACGACCCAGAGGGCCCGCCATGCACCATAGCTGCCGCGGGCGTAGTATTCCTCGAGAAAGTTGCTCAGGAGCCCGTTGCCGAAGATGAAACCGTATAGCTCGCCCACCTGCAGGCAGCGCCTGGGCAGGGTAGTGAGGGGGGTCGCGCTACGCAGGGTGGTGACGATCTCCGCCAGAAACTCCTCCGCCGGGGCGCGGATGCCAAGCGAGGATGCAACCACATTCATGGTGCCGCCGGTCAGGATGGCGATGGGCGGCAACGGCCGGGCCGCGTAGGCCGCGATCAAGGCCGACAGCGTGCGGTGCAAGGTTCCGTCGCCGCCGTGGATGGCGATCAGCGACGGGCTTTCCGCGGCGGCCCGCCGGGCTTCCCCGGCCAAGCGATCCAGGCTGGCCGGGCAGGCCACCCGCCCGGCGTCGCCGAGGATCTTGGCGAAGCGCTCGGCGCAGCCGGGATCCCTCCGATTGGCGCGCGAGCCAGGGTTGACGAGAACGAGGAGGGACACCGATCACCGTACTCTACACCACAACCTAAGGCGCTCTGTGCCATTGACACGCTCGCTATTCGCGGGAGACTGGTATCTGGCCGCGCTGCCGTGCGGACTGCCCTACGTGCCAGACCATATCGCAAAGCCGCCAGGTGCATCGAGGAGCGCCCCGTCGCGCCCGTCAGTGACCTCAGCCGAGGAGTTGCGCATGCTCGTGCAAGCGATGGTGCCCAAGCTCGGCGGCATGACCCATTTTGAGGTGCTGGGCGTGGCGCAGGATGCCACGCCGGACGAGGTGAGCGTAGCCTACCTGCGAGCCGCGCGGCAGTTCCACCCGGATCGCCTGGCGGGCCAGGGATTGGCCGATCTGGCCGGTAGCGCCGGGCAAGTCCTGGCGCGCATCAACGAAGCCGCCATGGTATTGGGCGACGTTGGCCGGCGCGCACAATATGTCGGCTCGCTCGTCGCCGGCCCGTCGCCCCAACAATCTAGCTTGCCCTCGGTGCTCGAGGCCGAGAGCGCCTTTCTCAAGGGCGAGGTTTTTCTCAAGAAGGGTGAGCACGCCAAAGCCGTGGAGTGCTTCACCCTGGCCACCAAAGGCAATCCCAGTGAGCCGCAATATCGTGCCTACCTTGCTTGGGCGCGTTTCGACGACCCGCGCGCGCACAAAGAAGCCATTGCGCGCGAGACTTTGCATGTCATGGAGGTCGTGGTGCGGGAGCGGCCGCGCTTTGCCCGCGGGCATTACTGGGCGGGACTTCTGTGCAAGTTGCTGGGTGACTCGCGCCGGGCCGAGCAGTCGTTTCGTGAGGCAGTCGCCATCGATAGCGGCTTCATCGACGCCAGCCGCGAGCTGCGCTTGAGCGAGCTGCGCCGCCGCAGCCGACCTGGCGAGGGCAAGCCCGAGCCGCCGCGCGCAAGTCCACTGGCCAAGCTCTTCAAGAAGTAGCTCGGCCGCCGCCCATCACAGCTCGCCGTCACCGTGCTCGGGCGAGTCATCGGGCTCGCTGGGCGAAGTGGCGCCGTTGGCCTCGCTGATCTTGGGATACCAGCTCTCGAACACGCTGGTGATCTGGCGCGCCTGCTTCTCGCTCGAAACGTTGAAGGAGGACTGCTTGCGGTAGACTCCCTTGAGCTTCTTGAAGCGTACTATCGCGATTTTGGGCGGACGGAAGCTGCCGGTGGCCTTGTCCAGCTCTTGGTAGAGGAACATCAAGGTCGCCCAAGATCCCTTGGACAGCACGACCTTGTCGAGCTGCTTGCGCACCAGCACGCCTTCGTCTTCGTAATCATAGCTGAGCTCTTCCAGGGTTTCTGCCATGAGGGACTCCTCTATATCCTGTCTGTTGTGAAAAGGACCCTGGTAGGGTCCTTTAGATCTCCCGCGGAGAGCGCAGTCGGGCAAAGCCCGCCCGCGCTCACGCGGGTCGTGAAAAGGACCCTGGTAGGGTCCTTTAGATCTCCCGCGGAGAGCGCAGTCGGGCAAAGCCCGCCCGCGCTCACGCGGGTCGTGAAAAGGACCCTGGCAGGGTCCTTTAGATCTCCCGCGGAGAGCGCAGTCGGGCAAAGCCCGCCCGCGCTCACGCGAACTATTATCATCATGTTGTGCCCATTGCGCTCGGTGCTCAGGCTTTGCTGGGCTCGCTCGGGGCCAGAGCACGCAAGCATTCCGCCAGGGCGTGCCGGTCGTTTTCTGACAGACGAGCGAATTCTATACCCATGCCGGCGCTAGCTTTGCCGTCGCCGCCACGGGTAACCCAGGCCACGCGTCCCCGCGCCACGGTCACCTCGCCGTGGCCGAGTGGAATTTCGATACTCAGATCGTCGCCCACTTCGAACAACAGATCGGAGCGCAGGAACAGCCCTCCCTCCGACAGGTCGACCGTGTCTAGGCGCACCTCGGCCTGAAACCTGTTGCCGGGAGCCCGCACCACTACCGGGAGGAGAGCGCTCCTACGACGGTAGCGCCGCACCTTGCGCGGCTGCGGCACTTGGCTCACGGACGCAGTTCCAATACCGCTGACGATCGTGCCTCGTACGCCACCCGGACCAGCTCGCCTCCCGCGGAAACCACTCGACTCTCGCGCCAAACCGCTTCGAACGAGACCGGGGCGCGGCCTGCGCTAGCCACCAGCTTGGCCAGTAGGTCGCTGGGCACGACCACCCAGCCATCCGCCGTGGTGGCGCACGCGATTGCAGACGGCGCGCCAAAGGGCCTAATCTCGAGGAAAGTCTTGGGCGGTCCAGCAACCCGCAACACGAGGTCTTGGCTCGCGTCCAGGTGAGTTTCCAAGTCGAGCAACCGGTTGGTGCCGTCGGCGACGGAGAGGCTCTGGGGCAGCTCGAGCGTGAGATTGGCGCCGGCGCCTGGGCCGGGCACCTGTAGCGCGACCGACGGCGGAGCCTCGGGCAGGTCCAACGGACCGGCCTCGGCTATTACCCCGCTGACCACGTCGGCCAGCGGAGGATAGACCCGCGGGGCGGGATGGAGCGGTTGCTGATTGCCGGCCTGCAGCGATACCCCACCCAGCTCCTCCAAATTGAGCACGCCGCCTTGCGCTCTGAGCATGCGCGCCGTGCCGGTGACGTCGCGCAGCTCGCACGCCGACTCAGGTGGGGGCGCGACCAAAGGATCTACCGCCCCCAGCACGTCGGAGGCGGCCACGTCGATAGCCTCGGCCCGAAATGCCAGCACGGACAGCGACGGGGCGCCTCCGCTGGGCAGATCCAGCCGAACCGAGATCTGGGACAAACGCTGGCTCGACGCTGGCAGATTGTCTTTGCCGTGGCTCGCTGATTCGCAGCCCATGGCGGCGAGGATGACGCTGCCTGTGAGCAATGGGAGCAATGCACGGCAAGGCCGGCCACGTGAGCCCATGACGCGCTGACCTATTGGGTGTATGAACCAGGACATTCCCAAATCCGGCCCATCATTATATGCATATTCACCGCGTCAGGCTAGCGGCAACGAAGAGCTTCTCGGGTGACATTTGCGCTCCTCTTTTCGCGTGCTGCTCGTTGTCTGCTCGTTAGCGCGTTGCGCCCGGCCGAATCGGTCGCAGCCGGAATGCTAGAGCCGAAAAATCGAAGCATCCGGAGCTCGAGAATGCCCGGGTGCAAGAGTCAAGAGTTCCAGAGCTCAGTAGCTCAAGAGTGGTACAACAGGGTGCAAATGACACGCATCACTGCTGACGAGGTGCGCGAGATAGCCGTCCTGGCGCGCTTGCGGCTCGACCCGGCCGAAATCGAACGGCTCACCCACGAGCTCGACGGTATTTTGGGCTACATCGATACCGTGAAGGGTCTCGACGCCGCGCAGGTCTTGCCCATGACTCATGCAGTTCCTTTCGACTGCCCGGTCCGCCCGGACGAGGTGGGAGCATCTCTGTCCATCGCCGAGGCTTTGCAAAATGCCCCTCGTCGTCATGCGAGCTCGTTCGAGGTGCCTCGTATTCTGCCCGGACCGGGAGGTGCCTGATGCCAGCTCCCGATCTGCGCGGCGCCGCGCTGACCGAGCTGGCCGCGGGCACGGCGGCCGGCAAATGGTCGGCGCGCGATCTGGTCGAAACCTATCTCGAGCGCATCGCTCAGCTGGACAAGAAGCTGGGATGCTTCTTGCTCGTGGACGGGGAGGGCGCCCGCAAGACGGCCGATGCAATCGACAAGCGGCTCGCCGCGGGTGAAAATGTCGGGCCGCTGGCGGGGGTGCCAGTGGGGCTCAAAGACATCTTCGTCACTCGGGGCCTCGAAACCACGGCCGGCTCGAAGATCCTGAAGGGTTTCATCCCGCCCTACGAGTCGACGGCCTCGGCTCGCTTGGCGGCGGCAGGCGCCATTCGGCTGGGCAAGCTCAACATGGACGAGTTCGCCATGGGCTCCTCGAACGAAAACAGCGCCTACTATCCCGTGCACAACCCCTGGGACCTCGATCGCGTGCCGGGCGGATCGTCGGGTGGCTCGGCCGCCGCCGTGGCTGCCTCGCTCTGCGCTGGGGCGCTGGGGACCGACACCGGGGGCTCGATTCGCCAACCGGCATCGTTCTGCGGCATCGTCGGGATCAAGCCCACCTATGGGAGAGTGTCGCGCTACGGTGTCATCGCCTTCGCTTCGTCGCTCGATCACCCAGGGCCATTCGGCCGCACGGTGGAGGACGCAGCCGCCCTGCTCGAGGTCATCGCCGGGCACGACCCCATGGACAGCACTTCCATTCCTCGCCCGGTGGGTCGCTACCGGGCCGCTTGTACGGCTGGGATAACGGGTATGCGCATCGGGGTGCCCAAAGAGTACTTCCAGGCCGGGATGGACAGCGAGGTCGAAAACGCCGTCAACCTGGCGCTGGCCGAGCTCGGCCGCGCGGGCGCCAGCATCGTACCGGTGTCGCTCCCCCACACTCAGTATGCGATCGCGACCTACTACCTTATATGCACCGCCGAGGCGTCGTCTAACCTGGCCCGCTACGATGGCATTCGCTTTGGCCATCGCACCGCGTCGGCGGCCTCGCTGGAAGAGCTCTACGCCAAGACCCGGGGGGAAGGTTTTGGTGCCGAGCCCAAGCGCCGCATCATGCTCGGCACCTACGTCTTGCGGGCCGGCTACTACGAGGCCTACTACGGCAAAGCCCTGCGCGCCCGGCGCCTGATCGCGGACGATTTCACCGCTGCCTTTGCCCAATGTGACGTGCTGGTCACCCCCACTTCGCCCATCCCTGCATTCAAGCTAGGCGAGCGGGCGCAGGATCCCCTGCAGATGTACCTGGCCGACATCTACACCGTGGCCCCACCCCTGGCCGGTGTGCCGGCGCTATCGCAATGTTGTGGCTTCACTGCGGCAGGGCTGCCCATCGGTCTGCAATCCATCGGGCCGCCGTTGGGCGAGGAAGCCGTATTTCGTGTGGCGGGTGCCTACCAGGGCCGTACCGATTGGCACACCCGGCTGCCGCGGGATCCGTCGTGAGGGTCGCGGTGATGACCGTCGTGAGGGGACTATGAGCAGGGAACATTACCAAGCTGTCATCGGGCTCGAGGTCCACGTCCAATTGGCCACGCGGACGAAGATCTTTTCCTCGTCCGCGGCGGCTTTCGGCGGCGAGCCCAACCAATACACTGATCCGACGTGCCTGGGGCTGCCGGGCGCATTGCCGGTGCTCAACCGCGAGGCCGTCGATGCCGCTGTGCGGCTGGGGTTGGCCTGTGGCTCGCGCATTCGGTCGCGCTGCCGCTTCGCGCGCAAGCACTACTTCTATCCCGACTTGCCCAAGGGCTTTCAGATCTCGCAGTACGATGAGCCCCTGTGCGAAGGGGGTAGGGTAAGCTTCCGCCTGCATGGCAAGCCCCACCAGGTGCGGCTCACCCGCATCCACATGGAAGACGACGCGGGCAAGAACGTCCACGACCCGAGTGGAGTGAGCTTCGTCGACTTCAACCGGGCCGGGGTCCCGCTGTGCGAGATCGTGAGCGAGCCTGACCTGCGCTCGGCCGAGGAGGCCGCCGAGTACGTGCGCGCGATTCGTACCCTGGTGCGCTATCTGGGCATCAGCGATGGCAACATGGAAGAGGGGTCTTTGCGCTGCGACGCCAACGTATCCCTAAGGCGCAGCGAGGCCAGCGAGCTGGGGACGAAGACCGAGCTCAAGAACATCAACTCGTTCAAGCATGTCCGCGACGCGATCGAGCACGAGATCACCCGTCAGGCGTTGCTCCTCGATCGCGGCGAGGTCATCACCCAGGAGACCCGGCTGTGGGATCCCGACCGCGGTGTCTCGGCGGCCATGCGTTCGAAGGAGCAGGCGCACGACTACCGCTACTTCCCCGAGCCCGATCTGCCCCCGGTGGCGGTCGACGAGGCTTGGCAGGAGCAGGCGCGCAATGCCTTGCCCGAGCTGCCCGAAGCGCGCTACGCCCGCTACACGGACATGGGGCTGCCGGCGCAAGATACTGCGGTCCTGGTCGCCGAGCGGGCGATCGGGGATTACTTCGACCAAGCCCGGGCGGTGGCGCCCGAGGCAAAGAAGAAGATCGCCAACTGGCTCATAAACGAAGTCCTCGCTCGCGTCGAGGATACGCGCCAGCTCATGGACCCGGCCATTCCCGTTCCGCCGGCAGCACTGGCCGAGCTGGTGGTGCTGGTGGAGCAGGGCACGCTGTCGGGCAAGATGGGCAAGGAGGTATTCGCGCGTATGTGGCAGGAAAGGCGGAGCGCTGCCGATATCGTGGCCACCGAGGCGGTGGCCGTTCTGTCCGATCGGCCCGCCCTCGAGCAAGCTTGCGCGCGGGCGCTCGCGGCCAGCCCCGACGAGGTCGCGCGCTATCTCGCGGGCAACCTCAAGCTGCTCGGCTTTTTCGTGGGCAAGGTGATGAAGGAGACGGGCGGCAAGGCGGATCCGCGGGTAGTGAACGAAATTCTCGGCAAGCTGCTCGGGTGAGCGACCGGTTGCCGGCGTGAGGCCACGCGTGAGGACGGGCTATCTGCTGCATCCAGTGGCCTACAGCCCGTAGCCAGGAGGCTACCGGCTGATCGCGCGGGGGGCCTAAGCGGGTGAGGGTTCGCCCCCCACCGCCTCGGCTCCCTATGGGCCGGACAAGCCGGGGCCTGGAGCCATCTTTGTGCTGCCCTTACGCTAGAGCTTGCAGTGGCAGTGCTAGGGTCTGGCCTCGGCGTCGCCTTTTCCCCGTTGTATCTTGGCGCGCAGGTCGTCGCGCAGCTCCCGTCCGGGCTTGGGGGCGAGCAGGAGCGCCACCCCGGCCCCGACCAGCAGGCCGATGCCGAAGGTGCCCAGGGTCCCGAGGATCTCGGTGGTGAAGGTTCGCTTGGTCTGGAGACCCAGAAGGCCCAACAAGTCATCCTTGTCCATGTCGCGCAAGTCTTGCAGTTTCATGTCATTCTCCTTTACCAACCGCCGAATCGGCCGCTTTGGCCTCTCGGCATGCACACCCAAGCTCCTGTTCCAAGCGCGGCAGGGCGGCCAGTAAACCGGCGCGCAGCACAGCGCCCAAGACTCTCGCGGATAGCTGCGAAAAGAGGCCGCCCCCCAGCACGAAGCCAACTCCGAAGGCCGCGGCCGCCACGCCATAGGGATTGCGATCGACGCGGTCCTGGATGTCGATGACGTCGGCGAGGACGTCCTTGACCGCGCATACGATGTTGTCAGTGGCCTTCTTCATCGCCGGCTCCTACGCGCGATGCGCGCGACCAGGTAGCCGAGCGCCATGGCGCCGACGAGGCAGGCCGCGGGACGCTCTTTGATGAGCTTCCTCATCCGCTGGTCGAACGCTTGCAGGCGTTGCTTGAGCTCCCGCAACTGCGGGATGCAGTCCGCCAGTCCTTCGTCCTCCGTCGCACCGGCCGGGTTTCCGTTATGTTCCTGAGCGTTGGCTTCCATGCTCGTCTCCTCTCGTTGTCATCTGCGTTTGCGGCGGGAAGCGCCAGCGCTGCCCAGTAGGGCACCCACGGCAAACGCCGCCGCCACCGCGATGATCGGCCGTCGCCTAATCCAGCCGCGCCAGTCGAGCGTGCGCGAAATCTCGCGTTGCAAGGCCGACAGTGACTCGGCCACCGATTCCCGCGCGCGCTCGATCTCCGCCTCGGCGCGCACGATCTCCGGATCCAGGCCATCGGGCTTGTCATCGACTACCATTGTTATCCTCTCGCGCTGTCCTCCCGCGCGCTGCCGCTTGCTCGATGTCGCTATGCGGTACGCCGGGCGCGGTACTGCCAATCCCTAGCGGTATCAAGGTCCGGCTGACCTCGTCGGCGGTCAAGTTCATCGGCCGCCAGCGGCGCAGTCGTGCCAGCGCTATGATCATGCCGGCCCCGGCTACCAGCACGTGCGCCGTACCTATGAGGAGAAGCGGTACACCGGCGGGCGAGCTGCCACCCATGACACAAGCAAGCCCTGCCATGGCCAGGCCGTAGCCGACGATGGCCAGCGCGGCTAACCCGGCGATGAGGCTAGCCTTTGTCCCCATGGCCCGCAAGTCGGCGCGGATTTCTAGGCGCGCGAGCCGCAGGTGCTGCAGCGTGAGCTTCGCCAGCGCGTCCGCCGTGTCACGCGCGACCCCTAGCACCCCGTCGTGTTTGTCCCGCTCGCCGTTCTTCATGCCCGCGACCCAATTTTACTTCGGCTGGCGGATTTCACCACGAAGAAGCTTGGCCACGTCGGTAACCCTCGGCGCTAAGGAGCCCGCGTCCCCAGGCCAGCTGCGCCTGGGAACGCGGGCCATCGAGCCAACGCGAGTTTGCCGCGGTGGGGCGGGGGGCGCGTTGGCTCTCAATCTACGGCGCCTCGTGGCATCTCTCTTGCCACGGGCCCGTGGTGGACTTTTGCTCCGGAGTTGCCTCTCCTTTAGGGCGCTGGGACCACCCGCTCGTGTTCAGGCGCGCGTGCGCGTGGGCCAAGCCTTTCGTCATGGTACTACAGCCATTCGGCTCTGGTTGCAAGACGAAGAGCTTCCTAGCGTGACAATCAGATGGCCGGGCACAAGGCACCCAAGAGGCACCCGAGAGGCGGTTTTCAGCCCGGCCCGGCCCAGCTGGCGCTGGAGGCCATGATTCGCGAGCGACTATCGGCGGTCATTGCAGCCGAGCGGGGAGCGCATCGGTTGACGCAGGAAGAGCTGGCGGAACGCGCCGGCATCCACGTCACCACGATCGGCAAGATCGAGCGCGGCCGCCAGGTGCCTAGCCTGGCCCTCTTCGCCCTGCTCGCCAAGGCCCTGGCCTGCTCGCCCGTAGACCTGTTGTGCAGGATTCTGCCCGAGGAACCCTCGGCCTACGAGGACCGGGCGGTCGCGCTGGTGCGTGGCTTCCTGGCGGCCGACCGAGCCAAGCTGGTCCCCGTGCTGGAAGCCATTGCCGGCTTGCACAGCCGGCCGTAGTAAGCTCAGGGGCTAGGAGCCGTAGTAAGCTCAGGGACTAGGAGAAGAAAGCCATGCTCGGGCAGTACCTGATCAAGAACACCACGCGGGAGCAACGCGAAAAGCTGGTGCGCGATGCGGTGGCCTGTGGCAGCGGCAGTTGCGAAAATTGCAGCTCGTGCGGGGTCTACGGCGGACCTGACCCGATCGAGATGTACCAGCCCTATATCGACGGGCTGAAAGAGATCGCAGAAATCAACCAGGAATTCCGGGCGCGCTATCTCAGGTAGCTCGATCCAAGACGGCTCGAGGCCATGCGAGCTGCCGGGTCCAGCTCTTGATCCGCCCACCGTAGGCCGGTAGCTCTCAGTACTCCGCCGGCAGTCTTTCCAGGTCGGCCAGTGTATACACCGGGCCGTCCTTGCACACGAAGCTGCGCCCGGTGTTGCACCTGCCGCATTTGCCGAGGCCGCACTTCATACGATTTTCCAGGGTGGTGTAAATCTCGGTTTTCCCGAAGCCGAGCTTGGCCAGCACGGGCAAGGTCAGCTTGATCATGATGGGCGGCCCGCACACGATGGCCACCGTGTTGGCGGCCGTGGGCGCGAGCTGCTCCACGATGTGGGGCACGAACCCCACCTTGCCGGTCCACCCCGGCTCGTCGCCTCCGGGATCGACCGTCACCGCCAGCTTCATGTCGGGACGCTTGCCCCAATCGGCGAGCTCGTGCTTGTACACCAGGTCGTTGACGGTGCGGGCTCCATAGACCACGGTCATGGTCGCGAACCGCTCGCGTAGGTCGAGGCAGTTCCAGATCACGCTGCGCAGAGGGGGGAGGGCGATGCCGCCTGCTATGAAGATGAGGTGCTTGCCTTGCCAGCGCTCGAGGGGGAAGACGTTGCCGTAGGGGCCACGGAAACCGATGATGTCGCCCACGTCCTTGTCGGCGAGGCTGGCGGTGACTCGCCCGGTCTCGCGGAAGGTGCACTCGATGTAGCCCTTGCGCGTCGGCGACGAGGCGATGCAGAAGGTGCTCTCGCCTTCGCCGAAGGCACTATAGAGCCCGAACTGCCCGGTGGCAAAGCGGAAGGCGGTGCCTTCGCCGGCATCGGCGAATTCCAAGCGGAAGGTGCGCACGCCGGGCGCTTCCTTGGTGATGGCGGCGATGCGCATCAGATAGGGCTTGTAGCTATTGGGGGTGGTCGTTGCCATGGCGAGCCTCGCGAGCCTAGGGCAGTGTCCGGGCGGCTTCGGCCAGGTGCTGCTTCAGGTTCATGTCGACCGGGCAGGCGCGCGAGCACTTGCCGCAGCCGACGCAGCCCAGGGTCTGGAAGCGGTCGGGGTAGTAGGCGAATTTGTGATAGACACGCTGGCGCCAGCGCTGGCTCTGGCGGTCGCGCGGGTTGTGGCCCGAGGCGTGCAAGGTGAAGAGGCGCAGGCCGCAGCTGTCCCAGGTGCGCAGCCGCTGGCCCTGGCGGGAATCGGCTTCGTCCTCGATGCTGAAGCATGCGCAGGTCGGACAAACGAAGGCGCAGGCACCGCACCCGAGGCAGCGCAAACTCTGCTCGACCCAGAGGGGATGGTCGAAGTGGGCGGCCAGCTTCTGCGGCAGGGTCTTGGCGTCGAAGGCGGGCGCAAGCGCCGCCGCGGGTGCGAGCTCGGGCTCCGCCGCCAGCGCTTGGAATACGCCTTGGCCGAGCTCGACCAGGGCTTGACCGCGGGAGGTAGCGACCTTTGCGAGATAGCCGCCGTGCGCGAGTCGGCAGAGCAGGATATCGCTACCTTGCCCATCGTCGGGCCGGGAGCCCACCGACGTGCAGAAGCAGGACGCGTCGGCCTCGGTGCAGCTGATGGCGACCACGGTGGTGTTGGCTAGCCGGTGGCTGAAGAACTTGTCCTCGCTATCCCAATTGAGGACGGCTTGCAGGGCCGCGAAGGCGCGCGCTTCGCACGGGCGCACGCCGAACAGGACGGTGGGAGGTGAAGCGGGCTCGACGTCGGCGAGCTCGATGCTCTTGCCCGCGTAGCGGTAGTGCAGCAGCCGCTCCACCTTGGGGAACACGGCGCCTTTGGCCGACGCGACCGCCTGGCCGTCGCGAGCCAGGTCGGCGAACGATGCGAGGGGAGCGATGTCGATGCGGTCTTGCCCCTGGCTCCTCACCAGCTGGGGGCCGAGCACGCGCCGGCCCGATCGAATGAGGGCAGCGACGAGAGCGTCGACTGCGGAATCGCTCAACGTTAAACGATCAACCATGGTCGCAACCATTGCTCGCCTTAGCGGATGAAGTCTTCTTTGTCGTCGGGTTTGAAAGTCGCCAGCGCGTAGGTGGGTCGTGAGCTGGCACCGCCCGGCTGGCCGAATTGCCGGCGCACGCTGCCCTCGCTGGCGAAGGTCAGGAGATGGATGGGAATGCCGTGGGGACAAGCGGCCCCGCAGGTGCCGCAGCGCACGCAGCGACCGGCCAGGTGCATGGCGCGGACCACGTGGTACTCGAGATTGCCGAGCGCATGGCTGGCCACCGGTACCCACTGCGGCCGGTTATTGTCCATGGTGCAGCGCTCGCAGTAGCACATGGGGCAAGCCGCCCGGCAGGCGTAGCACTTCACGCAGCGGCCCAGTTCCTTCTCCCAGAAGGCCCGTCGCTCGACCACCGACATGGCGCCGAGCTGGGTGAGCATCTCTTGATCGGCACGGGCGATCTCATCCGGCAGCGTCGCCACCATGGCTTCGATGTCGGCGAAGGTCGTAAGCTCCTTGATGGTGCCAGCGAGGGGGACCAGCGCGAGCAGGTTTTCCTCGCGCACCTGGCGCTCGGCCGCCAGCTGGAGAATGCTGCGCAGAGTTGATGGGGTGGCCACAAGGGCGGTGCGCCCCAGCGCGCGCACTTCGGCCTTGGTGAGGTAGGTGGCCAGGTTCTGGGTGCAGGCCGGATCGAGCACCAGGCTGCCGGCCTGATCGCCCGTGCGCACGAAGATGGGCCTGCGCCGGACGCCCGTGCCTTCGCCGTATCCTATGACGAGCTTGACCGTGCCTGCGGCCAGCAGCTCCTGGGCTTTGCGCTGCAAGCTCTCCATCACTCGATCCCCGCGGCGGCGAGCTTGCCGATTTCTTGGTAGGGCCCCAGCGCGCGCACGCGATCGGTGGTTTCGTTGACCAGGCTAGCCCACTTCGCCCCCTCGGCCGCCGATATCCAGGAGAACGTAACCCGTGCGAGATCGATGCCCACGAAGTCGATGAGGTCGCGGAAGACCATCCAGCGCCGGCGCGCGTGGTAGTTGCCCGAGGTGTAGTGGCAGTCGTTCGGGTGGCAACCGGAGATGATGACACCGTCCGAGCCGCGTGCGAAGGCCTTGAGCACCATCGTGAAATCGATGCGGCCCGTGCAGGGCAGGCGGATCACGCGCACGTTGGCTTGGTACTTGATGCGACTCGTGCCCGTGAGGTCCGCGCCGGCGTAAGTGCACCAGTTGCAAACGAAGGCGGTCAGTTTGGGTTCGAAGGGCTCGGCCATGCTCGGCTCCGGGACTAGATGCACATCAATTCGGCAAAAAGCTGTTGGTTGGAGAAACCCTGCAGGTCGATGGCCTTGGTCCGGCAGAGCGCGACGCAGGTCCCGCAGCCCTGACAGAGCCCGGGGTTCACTTGGGCGACGGTCTTGATGACTTCGCCGGCGCGGTTCTTGATCGCCTCCTCGCTGATGGCCTGGTAGGGGCAAGCGTCCTTGCACAGCAAGCAGCCGGTGCAACTCGAGAACAAAGGCGGAGCTTGGCGGTCGACCACCGCGACCACCGGCTCGCGGGTCAGCTCGGGCTGTGAGAACAGACCGCACACTTTGGCCGCGGCGCCGCTGGCCTGGGCCACGGTTTCCGGGATATCGCGGGGCGCCTGGCAGGCGCCGGCGAGGAAGATGCCCGCGGTGTTGGTCTCCACCGGGCGCAGCTTGGGGTGAGCCTCGGCGAAGAAGTGGTAGGGGTCGTACGAGACGTGGAGGGTTTGCGCCAGCTTTTCCGCATCGTCTTGCGCTTCCACCGCGGTGGCGAGCACCACCATGTCAGCGCGGATCTCCACCGGTTCGCCGCCCAGCAGGGTGTCCACCCCTTTCACTACCAGCTGCCCATCCTCCTCGTACACGCGCGACACCCGGCCGCGGATGTAGCTTACGCCGTCGACCTCGATGGCTCGGCGCACGAACTCGTCGTAGCTCTTCCCCGCCGCCCGCACGTCCATGTAGAAGACGGTGGCCTTGCCGCCATGCACCTTGTGGCGATAGAGCATGGCGTGCTTGGCCGTGTACATGCAGCAGATCTTCGAGCAGTAGGGCACCCCTTTGGCGCGATCGCGACTGCCGGCGCAGGCGATGAAGACCACGTGCTGGGGTGCCTTGCCGTCTGAGGGGCGCTTGATGGCCCCGCCGGTGGGGCCGGAAGCCGAGGCTAGGCGCTCGAACTTCATGCCGTCGATGACGTCGGTGAGCTGGCCGTAACCGTATTCCGGGAAGTTGGCGACGGGCATGGTGCGATAGCCGGTGGCCAGCACCAGCGCGCCCACCTCGTGTACCTCGATCTTGTCCTCCTGGTCGAAGCGGATGGCCTGGGTCGGGCACAGCTTCTCGCAGGCCTTGCACTTGGACGTCTTGAAGAAGGTGCAGCTCGCAACGTCGATGACCGGCTTGTTGGGCACGGCTTGGGCGAAGGGTACGTAGATGGCCGACCGGTTAGCTAGACCTTCGTTGAAGGCGTCGGGGATCTTCTTCACCGGGCACTTCTGCTGGCACACGCCACAGCCATTGCACAGGCTCTCGTCGATCTTGCGGGCCTTGCGCCTGATGGTGGCGCGGAAGTTACCGATGAAGCCTTCCAGCTTCTCCAGCTCGGCATAGGTCAGAAGAGTGATCTGGGGGTGGCGGGCCACCTCGACCATGCGGGGGGTGAGAATGCACTGCGAGCAGTCCAGGGTGGGGAAGGTCTCCGAGAGCTGGCTCATGTGGCCGCCGATCGAGGGCGAGCGCTCGACCAGCAGGACGGGATTGCCGGCGTTGGCAATGTCGAGGGCGGCCTGAATCCCGGCGATGCCACCCCCCAGCACCAGGGCTTTCTTGGTGATGGGAACACGGATGGGCGCGAGGGCGCGGTTGCGTTTGACCTTCTCGACCTGCAGGCGCACCAGATCGATGGCCTTGGCAGTGGTGGCCGGCCCTTTATCGTGCACCCACGAGCAGTGCTCGCGCAGGTTGGCCATCTCACACAGGAAGGGGTTGAGGCCCGACTCCAGGGTGGTGCGGCGGAAGGTCGGCTCGTGCATGCGCGGCGAACAGGCCGCGACCACCACCCCATCTAGGCGCTCATCAGCGATGAGCTTCTTGAGCATGGTCTGGCCAGGGTCGGAGCACATGTACTTGTAGTCCAGCGCGGCTACCACCCCCGGCATGGCCAGAGCCGCCTGGGCCACGGCCGCCACATCCACGGTACCAGCTATGTTCTCGCCGCAGTGGCAAACGAAGACGCCAACGCGTGACATTGCTTCTCCTATTGCACCGCTGGTCGCGGAGCCGGGGGCGTCTGGGCGCTTGGCCCGGGCAGCGTCACCCGCACCAGGTGGCGGGCAAGACCCAGCTGCTTTGCGGGTATGCCCAGGGCCATACCGATCACCTGCGTAATGTAGAGGACGGGAATGCTCGTCTTCGCGGCTAGTCGCCTGTTTATGCTGGACCGTCGCAGATCGAGGTTGGCGTGACACATCGGACAGGCCACCACCACGGCCTGGGCCTTGCGGGCCACGGCGTCACGCAGAATCTTGGCGCCCAGACGCCCAACCACTGAGGTCTTGGACAGGGAGAACGAAGCTCCGCAGCACTCGGTCTTGCAGCTCCAGTTTATGGGCTTTCCGCCGACGGCGGCGACCAGCTTGTCCATCTCCACCGGGTCCTCGGTCCGGTCGAAGCCGGTTATGCGCGCGGGCCGCACCAGCAGGCAGCCGTAGTAGCAGGCCACGGTTTCCTCGAATCTCCGGGTGACCTTGGCCGCGATGTGGTCGCGCTCTTGCGCCAGCAGCTCCAGCAGGTTCAGAACGCGCGGCAGGCTTTCGATCTTTCTCTGCAGGACCTTTTCTACCTGGGCCTTGGCTGCCCGGCTCGCCTCGATCTCGTGTCTGGCGGTAGCCAGGCGATTGTAACAGGCAGCGCATGGGGCCATGACCTGGGCCAAGCCGGCATCATGCGCCTTGAGCAACACGTGCGCGGGCAAGGCCAGGGCGAGCAAGCGATCGGTCATGTGGCCCGAGCTCGAGCCGCAGCAGGTCCACTCGGGGATCTCGGCCAATTCGATGTCGAGCGCCCTTGCCACCGCGGCCATCGACTCGCCAAACTCACGGGCGGTGCCCGAGAGCGAGCATCCTGGGTAGTAGCCGACCTTCACCGCCGCTAATCCTTTCTCGCCTGCCGGGCGCGCGCGAAGATCTCCGCCACTTCCACCTGATTGGCCCCGCCGTGGGGAAGGAGCCCAATCTTGCCCTTGAAGAACATGGTGGGGGCAAGCCCTAGGTCCTTGAAGAAGTGTCCGGTGCGCAGCTTGTAGTCGCCAATCATCCCGAGCTCGAACAGACGTCCCGCCTTCTCGACCGAGCTCATGAAGGCTCGGTGGAAAGCGACCACGTCGTCGGCGTCCTGGTTCGCCAGGTTACGCGCCAGGGACTCCTGGCGGAGAAAGTCCATCACCCGGGGTAGATCGACCTCCTGCGGACAGCGGCTCACGCAGGTCTCGCAGCCGATGCACATCCAGATCGACATTGACCTGAGCGCGCGCTCGTCGTGCTTGGGCGATTCGGTCTGCAAGAGGCGCAGCACCTGCGAGGGGGCTACGTCCATGTCCTCGGCCGCGGGGCAGCCGGCGCTGCACTTGCCGCACTGGTAGCAGTCGACCACGCTTACTTCGCCTTCCTCCTCGATGCGCGCCGCCAGGCTCTGGCCGACTGCCTCTTCGTGCTGGGTGCTCATGTGCTTCTCCCGGCCGGTGCCAACCGGCCCGCTGCGGGCGGGAGTATGCCCTCATTTCGGGTCCGTTGTGGGTTTTTTCACGGCGAGTGAGCCGCCCCCTGGCGCTCGTGCGGATGGCTGCTCCCGAGCCCGAGCTCAGCGCGGATTACGCCCTCCTGAGATGGCTGCCTGCCCCAGGCCGCGGGCTAGAGTAGTGAGAGCGTCCGGAGCCTGGCTCCGTGTGTCTAAGCGCGTCGTAGCTCGTGCCGCGAAGAATGCTGCTCTACTTGGGCAACGACCGCTCTCGCTCGGGCCTCGCGCCGCGAGCACGCATCTCGGAAATGTATTGTCTTACGGTCGCCTCGACCGATTCATTAAAGCGAACGGAGCCTTGCGCAACTTCACGCAATGCCGTAACCCCCGGCTTGTTGTCGCACTTGACCAGGGGATTAACGCGACCGGCAAGCTGACGAGCTCGCTCGGCGGCCAGAATCACCAGGGCAAAGCGATTGGGGACTTTTTCCAAGCAATCTTCGACGGTTACGCGAGCCAAAGGGGGCCTCCGATGGGAATGACGAAGCTTCGAGTATCAGAGCAGCGCACCGTAAAGTCAAGGCTCTCATCGCTGGGGATCCAAAGGACACTCCCAGGGTCCTTTACACAATGGCTGCGGCGGCGCGCTCCTTCGGCCTGCCCGATCGGCGAAACGCTCATGTCTGTGCACTGAGACTATGGTGGCGAGCTAGGCCACAGTGCCCCGTCCCCGTCCCGCACCGTCCCGGCCGACCTGACCACGCTTGACGCCGCGACCCTCAAATATTCTTGCTCTTTGAGGTGGCCATGCGTGTTTCAGACGTTGCAAATTGTGACCGGCAATCCTAGTCTATCAAGACACGCCTAATTTTCGGTGACTCCCGCTGGGAGGGGAGACACCGGAGGAGTTCAAAGCCATGCCGTCGATCACGATTAATTGGAGCGATCTCGAGATTGCCTTCGAGCGAAATTCTCCCGAGCAGGAAAGTTTCCTCGATCTGGAAAATGGGGACTTGCTGTCCATTACCGAAGGAGAGCCCGACGCCAGCAGCCGCCGGGCTCGTGTGGCGACCAACCCGGAGCGGTATTTGCGCATCGATCCGGCATCGTCGCGAGAACAGTACCGCTGGATGGAGCGATTCGTGGCTGCCGTACAGGACCAACCTCTGCGGGAACGCCTACTGGTCGCCATCGACGGCAAGGGGGCCTTCCGTCGCTTCAAGGACGTGCTGCTGGCCTTCCCGGCTGAGCGGGAACGCTGGTTCGCCTACCGGTCGGAGCTGCTCCACTTGCATATCCAGACCTGGATCGAGCATCTCCACGTCGAGGTTACCAACCCGGCGCCCTGGGGAACGGTGGTCGCCCGGGCCGAGAGCGAGGATGTGGCCCATCCCTTGCCGGTGGGCGAGTCCCCCGGAGAGATTCTCCGTCGTCAGGCGCGTGAGCTCATCGACGAGATTCCTGCCGCGGAAATGCCCACTGCCATCGTCTTTCTGGAGTTCTTGCGTGAGCGCGGAGCTGCCTCATTGCTCGGGGGGCCAATGACTGGCTCTGACCGGACTTGTGATGAGCTGCCGCGCCAGCAAGAAGAGCCGCTGGCGGAAGGGTTGCCCAAAGAGGGCGCCGTCGCCAGCTAGAGGGGAGCCAGCCGAGCTCGTGCGGGGGACTGAGCTCTGGCTCGGGGCCTAGCGGCGGCTGGCTTGCTGCTCGGCTTTGTCCGCGCGGCTCGGCCCTGCTTCTTGCGCCGAGGCCTGGGTTGCTTGGGTGGTGGCGGGCGCGGTTGTCGCGGTTGGTAGCTCGGGGGGCACCCAAATCCAACCCCAGTGCTCGTTGCCCTTGGGCTCACCGGCGCGGCCGTCGCTTGGGGGTTGTCCAGCGTCGAACGAGTCGTTGGGCTCACCGGCGCGGTCGTTTAGCCCAGCTGTCACCGGGGCGGCCACCAGGGGTGTGATGCTCCATCCATCCCGCTGGCGCAAGTATCCGGTGTATGCGCACAGGACGGCATCGAAGGCGTGGTCGCTTTGCCGGCACTCTTCACGCCAGACACCCGGTCCGAAGGCGAGATCGGGCAGGGCGGCCAGGATGTCGATGCGGCGATCGACGCGCTTCTTGTAGGGCTCGCCGAAACCCGACAGCTCGAGGGTGGCGCGCGGATAGACCTCGATCAAATTGTCGTTCAGCCGGAAATCGGGCGCCAGGGCCTTGACGAGGTGCACGGCCCGCGCGGTGAGCGGACCCATGCCCTGGCCCAGGGTCTCCCGGGCCAAGAGCCCGCGCGTGCGCAGGTATATGTCGGTGGCCCGCTGGGTGTAAGGGGTTATGCTGGGCTTGCCTCTCCGGTGATCGCGACGTGACGGGTCTGGCGGGCGGGCAGCCAAGGCTTGGGCGGCGAGCCCACGCATTACGATCACCTCGGCATCGCCGCACGCATCTTGGCCGGGGCAGACAGCCTCGGGGCAGCGCAAGCAGGGCGGCAAGGTCAATGGCGCATCCACGCACACCAAGGCCGTGCTCCCGAGATCGCGAATCGCTGCGACCAGGGCCTTGTCATATAGCGGAACCTCCCTGGCGCGCGGCGCTAGCCGAGTCACGGTGACCCCTTCGTCGCTGCGCTCGAGCACGGCCAGGGCGGTCTTCTTGCCTCGGCCGCCCCCCAGATCGACGCCTATGAAGCGAGTGAATTTCTCCATAGCTTCGCTTTCGCTTCACCTTGAGGCATCGCGAGCCAGGGGTCAACGCGAATCCAGGCAGCATTGACACCGCGACGCTTTCGGACAGGATAGAAATCAACTGCCCGGACCGGCGAATGCCGGCCGGGACGGAGGGACAATGAAGCGCATCATGTTCAAGTCCAAGATCCACCGCGCCACCGTGACGCACGCCGATCTTAATTACGAAGGGTCGATCACCATCGACGAAGCTCTCATGCGGGCCGCGGACATCCTGCCCTTCGAGAAGGTGGCGGTGTGGAATGCGACCAACGGAGCCCGCCTCGAGACCTATGCCATTCCGGGTGAAGCCGATTCCGGCGTGGTCTGCGTGAATGGAGCGGCGGCGAGGCATTGCCGGCCAGGCGACGTGGTGATTGTGGCCACCTTTGCCGAGGCGACGGACGAGGCCGAAGCCAGGGATTGGAAGCCCACGGTGGTTCGCGTGGACAAGCGCAACCGTATGGTCGATGGGGCGCCGCAAGGCGAAATGGCTGGGCCGGGTCGGCCATGGGTGCTCGCCTGACCGCCTCACCCGCAACCGGGCGTCTCGCGGCTTTGCGCACATTCGCGGAGCAGCGGCCGCGCGATCCCTTTCCTCGCTACGCTCTCGGCCTGGAGCTGCTTGGCGGCAAGGAATGGCAAGCCGCCTGGGATGTCTTACATAGGCTGATAGATGAGTTTCCCGACTACATCGCGTCCTATTCCGCCGCGGGTCAAGTGCTGGTGGCGCTGGGCCGCCCAGCCGAAGCGCGCTCCTTGTACCGGAGCGGTATAGAGCTATGCGCTCGCAAGGGCGACGCCCATACCCGCGCCAATCTCGAGGACGCGCTGGCCGCCATCGAATGAGCTCGGACCGCGGGCGCTCTTGCGGCCGTCGGTTTGGGTTTCCGGCCGCCCCGCTGTCGCTGTGTTGCACGCCACGTAGTGTCGTGCGGTCGTTGCGCTTGCGTCCGTCCAGGTGCGCAACTCGTGCGAATGAGCTGCTCCGGGAGCGACGTCGAGCGTTTGCGCCTATAATGCGAGGAGATGAGGAGAAGCGCTAAGCCGCGGCAAAGGCTGATTGGTGGCAAGTACGAGCTCATCGAGCGCGCGGGTGAGGGAGGCATGGCGGTGGTCTGGCAAGCCGTCATGCACGGTGCCGCGGGATTTTCCCGTCCGGTCGCGCTCAAGCAAATGAAGCCGGAGTTTCGCGACCAGGATCGCCAAGTGGCCATGTTCGTCGAGGAGGCTCGCCTGGGCTCTTGTCTGCTCCATCCCAACATCGCGCAGGTGCTCGACTTCATTGATGACGAGCAAGGGTGCTATTGGCTGGTCACGGAGTGGGTGGAGGGACTTGATCTTGGCACGTTGCTTCGCCACTACGTCAGCCGTCATGAGCGCATGCCGTGGCCGATCGTAACGTTGATCGGTCTGGGGGCGCTGCGGGGATTGGCCGCCGCCCACGAGCGCCACGCCAGCGACGGCAGTCCGGTGCCGATCATCCACCGCGATGTCTCACCCCCAAACATCCTCCTGGGCATCGGCGGGGCGGTCAAGCTCTCCGATTTCGGTTTGGCGCGCGCGCGCGACCGCGCCGCCGTGCTGACCACCCCCGGCTTCATCAAGGGCAAGCTGGGATACCTGGCGCCGGAGCTGGTGGGCGGGTCCGAGGCCACCCCGCAATCCGATCTCTTTTCCATGGCGTCGGTGTTGTGGGAAGCCCTGGCGGGACGCCAGCTTTTCAATGGGCGCAACGACCGGGAGATGCTGCGCAATATCCACCGTGGCCAGATACCACCCCTCGGGAGCGAGCGCCCCGGTCTGCCGAAGATGCTCGTCTATACCGTGGGCCGAAGCTTGTCGCGCTCCCCGGGTGAGCGCCACGCGACGGCATCGGCGATGGCGCAAGACCTGGAATCGGCGCTGGCGGGCGCCGTGACTTCGACCCTCGACATCCAGCTCCGCCTGGGTCGCGCGGTCACCGAGGCGCGGCGCCAACTGGGTCGGCAGACCACTCGGCCTGAGTTGCGCTCGACGGTCCGCATGGAAGTGCACCGCTCGCGCATCGATCTTACGCGAGTGCGCTAGCTGCATCCCCCTTACGCGAGCACGCTAACTGCATCGGAGGCAGCCGGATGCTAAAATCACCGGCCATGCCCCTGTTGCATCTTTTCTCGTCCGCGGCTAAGCCCGAAGAGCCGGCGCTCGCGCAATTCTTGCGGTCGCTGTCGGTTTTGCTCGCCCGCGAGCTGGGCAAGCCGGAGCGCTATGTCATGGTCGGCCTCTCGCCGCGCCTCGAGATGAGTTTCGCGGGCGGCCGCGAGCCCGCCTGCTATGCCGAGCTCAAAAACGTTGGGCGCTTTGCACCGGAACGAGTCGAGCAGCTTTCCGCTATCCTGTGCGACGCCATTGCCCAGGGGCTCCACCTGGGTCGCGATCGTATCTATATCGAGTTCACCAACGCCGATGGTGCGCTGTGGGGCTTCGACGGCGGGACCTTCGGCTGAGCCACGATCAAGGATCCTGGCAGAGCGGGCAGGGCTGCCTGGCATCACTCGGCTCGCCCACCGCTGGTCGTGGTGATGGTAGAAGCGCGCTTTGGCCATGAATAATTTCCTGCGGCGCTACTATCCGATGGTGCTGGCAGCGGCCGTGCTCTTGCCGCACGCGCGCTGGTTCGACTTCGTCACCGACGACGCCTACATCTCTTTCCGCTACGCGCGCAACCTGGCGCTCTCGGGTCAGCTCGTGTTCAATCTGGGCGAACGGGTAGAGGGCTATACCAACTTCCTCTGGACGTTGCTTCTGGCCCTGGGCGTCAAGCTCGGCGTGGGGCCAGTGGCCAGCTCGCGCTTTCTGGGGGTGGCATGCGCAATTGGCACCTTGGCGGTGGTGGTCAGAATGTCGTTGCGCTTGGCCGGCGAGAGCCGGTCGCGTTGGCACATGGTCGCTCCCCTCTTGCTCGCGACCACGGGTGCGTTCGCGTGCTGGTGCACCGGGGGTCTGGAGACGCAGCTTTTCACGTTGCTGGCGACGCTCGGCTTCGACCTGCTCTTGGGCGAGACGACCGGAGGGCATGGCGGGTGGAGCGCCCCGGTCTTTGCCTTGGCCGCGATGACCAGGCCCGAAGGCGTCTTGCTTTTCGGCCTGGCGGCGCTCTTCCGCCTGCTGACCAATCTCGAGCGTGGTCGGCGGCTCTGGCCGAGCCGGCACCAGGTGCTCTGGGCGCTCGCCTTCCTCGTCCTCTTCGTGCCTTACTTTCTGTGGCGCTGGTACTACTACGGCTGGCCCTTTCCCAACACCTTCTATGTGAAGTCGTCAGGGTCGGGCGGGACCTGGACGCTGGGGGCCTATTACCTGCGCAGGTTTGGCGAAGACTACGGCATCCCATTCTTGCTTCTGCTGGTGCTGCTCGGGCGGCCGGCGCGGAGCGACCAACGCCGTCGCGACTTGCGCCGCCTCGCTCTCTTGGTGTGGGTGGGGTATCTCGTCTACTGCGCCAAGATGGGCGGCGATTTCATGGGACTTTATCGCTTCATCTTGCCCATCATCCCCTTGGGCGCGGTGGTGCTGGCCGAAGCGCTGCGCCGGCTCTACATCGTGTGGCGCGTGTCGCTCGGCCGCTGGGTTCCTGCCCTGGGGCTGGCCATGGTCGGCCTGGCCTTTCTCGTGGGCAGCGCGCACACCACCCGCGAGGCGCTGACCTTCGTCGGGGCGGATAGCGGTATCGACACCCCGGCCTACCTCAAGCGCTACGCGGCCGAGCGCATTCCGGTGGGCCGCTGGCTGGCGCAATACCGCCAACCGGGTCTCTTGATGACCGTGGGTGGGGCCGGGGTCATCCCGTACTACTCGGAGATTCCCGCCTACGACGTGTTCGGCCTGGTCGACGCCACCATAGCGCACGACCCGCACATGACGGCCTCCAATCGGCCCGGCCATCAGAAATGGGGCAGCGACGCGTATATGCTGTCGCGCCAGCCGACCCTCATCACCCATCGCTACTGTCTCGGTCCTGGCTGTGCCGTCGACAATGGCCCCTCCCCGGCGGGCTACCAGTGGGTGCGCGCGCGTATCACCGCCCCAGATGGCGCTCCCTCCTACTACAGCTTCCTCAAACGCCGCGACCGCGCCTTCGGCCCTTTCGCTGCGCTGCCCTGACTTCCAGATGGGGTCTGGGGCCGGCCGAGCCGAGTCGCGCGCCTCTCGTGGAGGTAGCCGAGCAGCCGAGTAGCCGCCGAGTAGCAGAGGTGGTCGAGGTCGTCGAGGCGGGGCAGGTGCGGCCGGAGGTGACATCGGGCATGATGCCCGGGCGTGCTCGTTCTTCTTCTCGTCTTCGTGGCCGGGCGGTGCCTGGTGCCGATGGACGAGACCGATCTGTTCTTCAATCTGCGTTTGGGCGAGATCATCGTCGGCAGTGGCCACGTCCCCGGTGAGAACCTCCTCTCCTTCACCTACCCACACGCCCCCGACATCAACCTGGCGTGGCTCTTCCAGCTTCTTCTCGCTCTGGCCTATCGTCTGGGAGGGATTCCCGCCACCGTCCTGCTCAAGACCGGTTTTGTCGTCGCGACCTGGCTGGTGCTATATCGGGTAGCGGTGCGGCGCGGTGCTCATCCGGTCGCCACCGCTCTCGCCCTCGCGCTCGCTGCCTGGGCTGCCGAGCCGCGCTTCGTCGAGCGGCCTCATCTCGTGACCTTCCTGGGCCTCGCCTTGCTCTTGCTGGCCATCGAGACGGCGGAAGCCGGCCGGCCCGGCCGGCTGTGGCTGATGGTACCGGTGGGGCTCGTGTGGGCCAACGCGAATTCTTGCTTCTTTCTCGCTCCTTCCCTGCTCGCTCTATACGCGTTAGGCGCCTGGGCGGAGGGGAGGGTGGAGCTGGCGCGCCGAGGGTCGTGGGTGGCTCTGGCCCTGGTACCCTTGGTCTTGGCAACCCCGTCAGGGGCGGGAGCTATGTCCTATATCGCCAACCATTTTCGTATGCCGTCACTGAGACCGCTCCAGGAGTACCGGCACGCGGAGTGGCCTCTCGATGGGCCGTACTTCTTTCTCGTCGCTGGCTTGCTCCTGGCGGCCGTGCTTCCCCGCCTCCGCTATCTGCGCGTGCGGGTCCCCCACCCCTTGGGTGCCGCCCGCGCCGGGCGGGGGCCAGCGCGGAGCTGGCCGGTGCCCGCTGCGCAAGCCCGGATCGACCTCGGGCGGTGGTCGCCGCTGCTGGTTCCGCGCCGGGCGGTACTCGTCCCGCACCGTGTGCTCCTGCCCGTCCTGGCCCTGGCGCTACTCGGCGGCTTGCGCATTCGCTTCGTGGCCGAGCTCGCCATCCTGGCCGGGCCGGCCCTGGCGCTGGCGCTGAGTCGAGCTCTCCCCGCGCGGACATGGCGCTGGGGCAGAGTGGCGGCGGTCTTGCTCCTCTTGGCTGCCACCGCGGTCCCGCGGGTTGCCAGCGCGCGGGCCGGCCAGCGTGTCTTCGAGCTGGGGATCGAGCAGGATCTGGTGCCGCTCGCGGCCATCGCCTTCGCGGAACAGCACGGGTTGCGCGAGCGCATGTACAACGACCTCGAGGTTGGCTCGTACCTGAGCTGGCAGGGCTGGCCACGCTACCGCGTATTCCAGGACCCGCGCATCAACAGTTATCCCGCAGCGTTCCACGCGGTCTTGCGCCGGGCCGACCTGACGCGTGCCGAATTTGAGGCCTTGCTGGGCAGATTCGCCGTCACCTCGGCGCTCATCACTTATCCCACTCTCAACCCGCGCGCCGCCCTCTTCGACCCTGAGCGCTGGGCGCTGGTCTACCGAGCGCGCGACGGGCTGATCTTCGTACGGCGTAGCGCGCAGCGCGACTTGGCCGAGCTCCCGCTAACCTTCTCCTATGTCGCCCGCGATGGCGTCGTACCGGTAGCCCTGCGCCAACGGCCGCAGGCGAGCAAGACCTCGGAGTGTGAATGGCAGAGGCGCCTGGGCGACTACGACCGCTCCACGGGCGCGCTGGCCGTGGCTCTGGGCGAGTACCAGGCCGGGTCAAGCGGCGCCGGCGATCCCGCCTGCCGTGCCGAAGCTCGGCAAAGCGCGGGCACCCTCGCGCTCGAGCGGGGTGATTTCGCCGCTGCCGCGGCTCTGCTCGAGGGGGCGACCGCGCCAGCCGCGCGGGTCAACCATGGCTTCGCCCTGCTCGGACTCGGCCTCGGCGAGGCCGCTCTGGCCGAGCTCGACTCCGTGTTGGCCAGCGCGCCGGGCAACGACGAGGCGCTGTTCGGCCGCGGCCTGTGCCTGGTCGCGCTCGGCCGCCTGGCCGAGGCCGACGCCGCTCTTGCGACCTTGCTGGCGCGCTCGCCCCACCACGTGGCCGCCGACGCCGCTCGCTCCGAGCGCGCTCGGCTGCGGGAGCGGCGCGACCGGAGGTAGGCGGCGATAGCCGTTATCGGTGCCGTGCGCTCAGCTATGCCCAGGAGAGGAAGGGGGCGAACTGGGGTAATCTCGAGCTCTTCCTGTTGACATCATGATGTCTCTTAGTCACCATCAAGATGTGCGAACGACGCTGACCCTCGACGAAGACGTGGCGGCCAAGCTGAAAGCCGAAGTGCGCAAGACCGGTCGCCCGTTCAAAGAAATCTTGAACGCGTGTTTGCGGGCCGGGCTTAGTCTAAGAAAGCCAGCCAAGGCCCCCGCGGCATTTCGCGTGCAGCCATATGACATGGGGCTCAGGCCAGGCCTCGATCTCGACAAGATCAGTGCTCTTCTCGACGAAATCGAGGGCCCGGAGCATCGGTGAACCTGCTCGACGCTAACATCCTGCTCTATGCCTACGACCGCTCCTACAGGCAGCACGATCGCGCCCGACGTTGGCTCGAAGATGCGTTGACCGGCTCCGTGCCGGTGGCGTTTTGCTGGCCGACCATACTCGCGTTCCTGCGGATTTCGACCAATCCCCGCGCCGTGAGCCGCCCTCTCGAGACCAGCACGGCGTACCGTATTGTCGATGGCTGGCTTGCCGTCCCGATGGCCACTCTTCTTCTTCCGACGGATCGCCACTGGGAGATCCTCGAAAAGATGTTGGTTGCCGGGCAAGCGCGTGGGCCGTTGATCTCGGACGCACACCTGGCGGCGTTGGCTATGGAACACGGTGCAACCCTGGTCACCAACGACCGGGACTTCGCCCGCTTCGCCGGGTTGCGGGTAGAGTACCCCCTGCTAGATCCCTAGGGAGTATTGGGGTGCCCGGAGGGCCACTGTCCAAGCCACTCGATGCCCGTGCGAGCAGGACGAGAGTGTGGGCCAAGGGCTGCAAGGGGCTGGCGCTGCTCTTGGTCGCGCTGGCGGTGCTGGAGCGCCTGACCGTGGTGGCCCATGCACCGCCCACCACGTTCGACGACGCCTACACCTACCTGCGCTATGCCCGGCATTGGCTGGCGGGCGGGGGCCTGGCCTGGAATCTGGGCGAGGGTCCGGTGTACGGAGTCACGAGCTTGCTCCACCTGGCCCTCGTGACGGCGGTGGCCGGCGCTTGGCCCGCTCTGCCGGCCTGGCGAGTCTTGCAGGTTGCCTCGGGAACGGCGGCGATCGCGCTCTTGGCCGCCCTGGCGGCCATGCTGGCCGGGTCGAGTCGCCACGGCCGCTTGCGGAGCAACCTCACCCTGTGGTCAGCCGTGGTGGTTGTCACGCTGGCCTTTCCCGAGGCCTTCGTCTTTCACGCGACCACGGGCATGGATACCATGCTGGCCGCGCTAGCTAACACGGCGCTGGTCTTCTGCTCGCTCGAGCTGGCGGCCGAGCCGAGTCTGGCGCGCGTAGCTTTGGTGCTCGGGACGGCCACCGTCGCGCTGCTGGCTCGCCCGGAAAATGTCATCTGCGCCACGCTCTGTCCTGCCCTGGCCCTCCTCCTGCTCGGGCCAAGCCAGGCCCGTGGGCCGATACGCGCGGGGGCGCGGCCTGCCGGTCGTCGTCTACGGAACCGGGTAAGATGGGTGGCAAGCTACTGGGCGGCCTGGACGGCGGTCGTGGTCATGCTCGGGTTCGCGGCCGCTCACTGGCTCGGGTCGCCGGTACCCCTGTCCTTCTTCGCCAAGCAGCCCCATTACTACGCGGGCTTCGCGGGCGAGCTCGGTTGGAATCCCTTCCGCTTCCTCGTCGTCTTCCTCCAGTCGATCTGGCCCTTCCTGCTCGCGCTGGTGCTGTTCGGCGACCGCGTCAGCTGGCGCCTGGCCAGCGCGCTCCTAGGACCCGCTCTCCTGACCATCGCCCTCCTCTTCCACTTCAACCAGATCATGGGCCATCTCGGTCGCTTCTACTACCCCATGCTGCCCTTCTTCGTAGCCGCCGGCGGCCTTACCTGCGACCGCTGGCTGGTGCGCCGGGGCTGGGCGCTGCGGCGACGAGCCTTGTGCCTGCGCGCGGGCTTGGCGATCCTGATCGTGCTTGGCCTGCGCGCCGGGCTAACCGTGGCTGCCGATCATTACGATGGCCGGGACGATGGCCGGGCCGCGGCGCAGGACTTGCCCGCCCTCGCAAGCCAAGCCTTCGCGGGGACGGGCTTGCCCCCGCTGCCGGACCTCGATTCTTGGCAAGCCGCGCACTGGGTTGCCCGGCTGGCGGCCGCGGCGCCCGCGGGCACGACCTTCGCCATGTCCGAGCACGGGTTGCCGGGCGCGCTTGCCCCCCAGATCAAGATCATCGACGTGCTGGGCTTGCACGATCCATGGTTTGCCCGGCACGGCTTCAGCGTGAGCGAGCTGTTCCGCCGCCAGCCCGACGTCATCTGGCTGCCCCATCCCGATCACGCGGAGATGCTGCGCCTGATCCTGACCAGCGCCGAGCTTGCGGCCCATTACGACTTCTACCCCGACGCCTTCTATTATGGCCTGGCCCTACGCCGGGAGGGTCAGCACGCCTCCCGGCTAGCTGCCCTGCTGGGCGAGGTCTGGCGAGCTGCCTATCCCGGCTTCCCCATGGCTGACTACCGCGCGCGCGGTGGCGACTAGGCCGTACGGCCCGGTTTCCAGCGCGCTGCGCAGCAAAAACTTGGGCCTAGGGACTTGACCTGGCATCGATCGACGCGGGATACATTCGCCTCTCACGGAGAGATGGCCGAGTGGCCGAAGGCGCCTGATTCGAAATCAGGTTTACCGAAAGGTAACGTGGGTTCGACTCCCACTCTCTCCTCGAAGCGTTCCGCGCGCTCGCCGGAGGGTCCTGCCCGACGGTGGCGCAAGGGAGCTTTCCGGGGTAAGTCCCCGGTTGACATCGACAATCCGGAGAGATGCCCGAGTGGCCGAAGGGGCATGATTGGAAATCATGTGTACGGCAACGTACCGTGGGTTCGACTCCCACTCTCTCCTCTACTTCTGAACTGAAGCCACGCTGTTAGGCTAGCAGGGTTAGCGGCACTGCGTCAAACGGTGACCGGGCAGGGCGCGAGCGACCGCAAGGGAATGCGGGCCGCTCGGGGACGGTGTACGGGGTGAAAGGTTTTCGGCCCTCAGGAGATTAACCACGCATGGCATCCCATCGCTCTCTTGTCGCTTGGCTTCTGGGCCTCCTGGGGCTTGGCTGCGGGGGGACCATGGACACGGGCGTCGTCGAGCAACTGGCCAGCAACAAGCCGGGCGCAAACGGCAGTTGCCCGAGCGGGCAGAATCTGTGCGGGAGCGGGCTCTTTGCCATCTGCACCGATCTGCAAAGTGATCCGAATCATTGCGGCTCCTGCGCCAGGGCGTGCTCGCCTGGCGTAGCGTGCCAGGCGGGTGTCTGCCAGCAGACCGTCTGTACCGGCACGACGATGCCGTTCTCCAGTCAGGGGACCATTTCCAGCGGCCCGGTCTGCTCCGGCGGGTCGCCGACCTCGCCGACCGTGCTGTATGCGTACCCGAGTCAGGCTCTCGCGGACGTCAATGGCGACGGCTTGTTGGACTTCATCTCTTGGCACCCTCTAACCGATCCTTTCTATGGCGATGGCTGCAACAGCGAGTTTCAGGTTGCACTGGGGCAGCCTGCGGGAGGGTTTGGCCCTCCGAGCAGCTACCAAGCGATCGACGCTATTATCAGAGTCTTCGTCACCGACGTGAACGGAGACGGCTTGGCCGATCTTTACGTGGTGTCTTGGACCTGGATGAACTCGCCGGTCAATCCCTATCACGTGCAGGTGTGGCTCGGTCAGAAGGACGGACAACTCCAGCTGGACGCCGTGGCCGGTCTCAGAAATGTCGAGTCGTTGTCAGATGGCTCCGAGATCGCCATCGGTGACCTCTCGGGAGACGGCTGGCCCGACCTGGTGATAGAGTCACCCCAGGACGACACCTCGCTGCCAGGACCCGAGATCAGCGTCTATCTCTCCGACGCGACGGGCGCGCTCCACCTGTCGCAGACCTTTGACGCGTCGTCCATGTACACCTTCATTGCGGATATGAATGGCGACGGGAGTCCCGACCTGATGCTGCTGAGCGGTGACATCGAGCTGCTCTACAACCGCGGCGATGGCACGTTTGCGCCGCCGGTGGATTGTGCAGATGCGGTGGCTGGCGGCCGGGTGGGAGAGCAGGACATTCTGGTCGCCGATTTCAACCGCGACGGCTGGATGGATCTGGCGTTCGAAGGCGTTGCTGGCGGCTATGTCGGCCTCGGCGGCAGCCAAGTCGTATCCGTCATGCTCGGTTCCGGCGGGTGTGGATTCTCCCCCATCAGCTACTACGGCGTTCCGTCCCAAGGATTTCTTCGGGCTGCGGACATGAACGGCGATGGGATACTGGACATCGCTAGCGTCAGCGCGGTCATCAGTGCCACTGCCGCGGGTCAGGATGGTCTCCTCCCCACCTACACTGTCACGGACAACCTCCTTGCCGTCCTCCTGGGCAATGGCGACGGAACCTTCCATCTGGCGAACCCCGCGATCTCGCTCGGAGCGAACGAGATCTCGGATGTGACCATCGGAGAAGTAACCGGAGATCAGCGTCCCGACATCGTGATCTCGAGCACGAACGGGCAGACCGCCCAGGTCGGCACATGGGAGAATACCTGCCAATGAAAGCGCGATATCCGGCGTTGGTCGTGCTGCTCACCCTCGTGGCCACGGATGGCGGGTGTAGCTCAGAGGGTCTCAGGCTCTCATCGCACTCTGACGCGGCTAGCCTGGCGCCCGGCGGGGACGCGGCGCCCATCTCTCAGCCTCCGACGGGCTCCGAGTGCCCGGACGGCTATTCTCCCTGTGGAGCGGGCGATGGGCTGCGTTGCTACGATCTCAGCCGGTCGCCCGATCACTGCGGCGCCTGCGGGACTTCCTGTGCGGCTGGAATCGTCTGCCAGACGGGAGCTTGCCAACAACACCGGTGCACGGGGCCCTTGAGCTTCAAGACCATGATGCTCGGTTCGGCCGGATCGGTCTTCGCGCTGGGTGATTTCGACGGTGACGGCATCCTGGATCTGGTGGGCGCGTGGGGCGACTCGAACAGCCCGATGAGCCTGCAATATGGGGTGGGCGATGGGACCTTCTCTGCCGGCCAAATCATCGATGATGCTCCCGACCCCGTTCCGCCAGGCTCCGGGACAATCACGCCCGTCTCTTACTGCTATGGCTGGCAAGCGCTGGTAGCCGACTTGAATGGGGACGGTCTGCCCGACCTGACCAGCATCGGCTGTGGCGGCGACTCCATGGCAACCGGTGCAGCCGCCGTCAGGGTGCGTTTGGGGTCGGGTAGCCGCAATGCTCCCTTCGCCGCGCCCACTAGCTACCCGACTGCCAGCGGGGCACTGAGCTTGCTCTTGGCCGATTTCGACGCCGACAGCTATCTCGATCTGGTGGTCGGCGAGGCACAAGGTTTCGAGTACTGGCATGGACAAGGGGACGGCCAATTCGAGCGCCAGACCGTGCTGACCTCGGGCACAGGCTCTGCCTACTTGGGCCCGGGTATCGCAGTGGCGACGGATTGGAATCGTGATGGCGTCTTGGATCTGGTCTATGGGCTCTCGGGTACCAGTGATACCATTTGGCTACCCGGGGGCAACCTATACTACCGCCTCGGTCACGGCGATGGGAGCTTCGACGCGGAGGTCGTGTGTCCACTTGTCGCGGGCATCGTGGGCGACCTCGACCACGACGGTATGCCTGATCTGATCAGCTCGTCGAGCACCATGGGAGCGACGATGTTGCTGGGAATCAAGGGTTGCAGCGCCAGTCGGATTGTCCCCATCACCGATTGGACGAAGCAAGGTGGCATAGCCCTGGCCGACCTCAACGGCGATGGCAATCTGGACGTCATCGTCGACGACAACCAGGCCATCGCGATCCACGTGGGAGACGGGCAAGGCGGTTTTCCCGAGGCGTTGACACTTCCGGTATCCACGGGCACGGCGGGCGAGTGGCCGATGGGAACCTTCCTGGTGGGAGATCTGAACCGGGATGGCAAGCCGGATATCGTCTTTGCCCGGGGTGGCGCATGGGGAGCCCTCCTCAACACCTGCCCGTAGCGGGCCAGCTCAAGGATAATGGTATGCACACACGGAGGCTGATGGTTGGTATGCTCTGGCTCGCGTTGGCCCACGCGGGTCCTGCCCGCGGGGAGGCCATGAGCATCCCGCCGGCAGTACCCGCTCCTGGCGCGATGGTGGTCGCTTCCGCGGCAGACCCTGGGCCCGCGCAAGGATCACGCAACGTGCTCGAGCTGGACGCCGCGCCCTTCTACTCTCTAATCTGGGGCCACGCGCCCGGGGTTTGGTTGGGCCTGGGCCTCGCCCCCAGAGGTGGCGGGTTGGGAGCCCGGGTGATCGGCTCCTACCAGGCCGGCCGCGACGTGATGCTCGAAGGCGGGTCGACCACCCTGCTGCGCTCGCTCATCGGGGCCACCGCGACCTATGACCTGCAACGCACCCACGTCTGGGGCTCGGGCGACCTCGGGCTGGCTGGAAGCTTCACCCACGGACAAGGCTCGGGGTACCAGGTCAATCGCGGGTCCTCTAGCACCAATCTTGGCGGCATCGCCGGTCTGCGCGCCGGCTTGCGCCTGGGCCGCTTTCGCCTCGGGGCTGATGCGCGCCTGGTGCGACTCGCTCACGCGGAAACCGTGATGATACAGACGAGCAGCCCAGGGGTCGGCGACCGGGCGGTGCTGAGCCCGTGGGATGTCCAGCTCGGCGTGGGCCTCGGTTTTCGCTTCGAGTGAGGTCAGCCCCGCACGCGCCGCCAGCATCGGGCGGCACGGTCTCCGCGGGGCCCCGGTGGCTGGAGCTAGAATCTCACGCCACCGCCCAGGTCGAGGCGAAGAAAGCTGGTCTCGAGGTCCACGTCGCGGATGCCATGGGAAATCTGGGAGCCCACCTGATAGCCGATGCCCACCTTGGCGAAGAACCGATCGTCGATAGCGTAGGCCGCCCCCAAGCCACCGCCGAATACGGTACCGCGGGCGTTGGGGGCCTGCGCTCCCAAGACGATCATGTGGTAGGTGACGAGTGAGTATCCGGGCAACAGCTCGGCATACACCTTGAGCCTGGGGATCACGCCATACGCGTACGCGATCCTTGCCATCAGGTCATACTCCCTCTCGGAGTCGATGACCGTGTATCCGGCCGCATCCTTTGCGCTGAGATGGAAGACCACCTGGGGGGCAAGGCCCAGGCTCAGTCCGGCGAAGATCCGGACCGCGAGCGCGAGACTGAGTCCGTAGCCAGCATCCAGGTCGAATGATGTGTCGGGGCCATTGAGATTTGTCACCACTCGACCCAAGAGCATTGGCAAGAAGCTGACCGCGATCTCGACTCTTCCTTCCCCAGGACCAGGCGTCGGCCGAGGCTGCTCCGCTGCCAGCACTTCCCCGTCGCTGGGAGGCGAGTCGGTGGGGGAGGGGCTGGGCAAGGGCGAGCCGGCCGCAGGAGTGGTAGGAGGAGAGGCCGCGGGAAGGGCGGGCAGGCTGCCGGCCCAGGCCGCCACCACCAGAGCGACCGTCTCGGCGCGCACGGAGCAGTCGGGGTCGGCAGGGAGCTCACGCACCCCCGGGGCCTCTCCTAAGGTAACCGCTAAGCGAGCTCTATGTCCGTGTGTGGGGTCGCCATCCCGATCACCAGGGGATCCTGCTGGCTGAGCCGGCAGCGGAGCAGCGCTGGAGGGCACAGCAGCTCTTCCGGAACCGCCGGAGGGAGCGCCCACCTCATTCCCATCGTCCACATCCACCATGATCGTTTGCGCCGGCCAGTCGCCCTGCGGGCGGATGGCCTGCAGGGCAGCCCGTACGGCGTCGCCGCTGGGACAGGTGTCGCTGCCGCGCACGATCACGGATAGCTGGGCGAGCACAGGGGGCGCGAGCAGCACCGCAGCCACGAGCGCACCTGAAGCGAGGCCATGTCGTCGAGTCATTGTTCCTCTTTGAGTAAAGCGCCGGCATCGCTAGCAAAGCGACCGGTGGGAAAGATCCGCAGATAGCTCTCGAGGTCGGCGCGGGCGCCGGTCTTGTCGCCTCGTCGCCCGCGCGCGACGGCACGCCCCCACAGGGCGCGTTCCTGGACGCTGCGCGCCTTGGCGCTCCCGCCCAGGTGGCGGTCCTGTAGCACGGCATCAAAGTCCTGTTCCGCCTCTTGCCAGCGCCCGCTGGCCGCGCGCAGCTCGCCCCGCATCACGAGCCTCTCGTTGTGGTCGGGGAGCGCGGCGAGGGCAACCTGGTCCAGGAGCGACAGGGCTTCGCCGCGACGGCCAAGAGCGAGCAGGGCTTCGATGCGCAACGCCGTGGCCTCGTCAGCGAAGGCCCCGTCAGGAAATCTCTCCGCGTGCTGGGCGAGTAAGACGAGCGCGGCCCCGGCATTGCGACCTTCGCGCAAGGTCGTCATGGCGCGTGTCAGCAGGGCCTGCTCGGCGGCGATGCGGGAAGGAGCCACGGGCGGTGAGGCGATTGTGGCGGGGCGGCCGATCGTGGGCGGCGGAGTCGGCTGGTCCAGCGTGGCCACGGTGCTCGCGCGATGCCGGGCCGGGATGGGCTGCGGCTGCGGCTGGTTGGCGTGAAGCTCAGGCTCACTGAGCTCACCTTCGCTCTCATTCAGGATGCACGTGGGCTGGCCGAGCTCGGCTCTATCGGGGGCGGATGCGGGCTCGGCGAGGCCACCTCCATCCTCATTGAGGACTGACCCGGGCGCGCTGCGAACGGGTCGGGCCTCGTCAAGGGAACATGCGAGCTGCTCGGGAAGCGGCTCGGACGGCCCAGGCGCGACTGGCGCAGAGGTTGTGGGCACTGCTCTCCGACGTCGGGCAGCCGGCGCTGCCAGTGGGGTTGGGCCAGGAGCGACCGCTTCCTCCTTGGCGGCCCGGAAAGGCGAGACTACCGCGCCCACCACGCCACCCAGACAGAACACGCCGCCGAGCACGAGAGTGACCTTTGCCAACAAATGTGGTCGCACGTCACGCCGTCGTTGCGAAGTGCGCAGGCGCCAGCGCAGCGCCGATAGCTCTTCGTCCGGTAGCTCGCGTGCGGCGCGGAACATATGCCCGATGCCGAGGTAATCCTCGCTTTCGGGCAGAGCGGACAGGCGGGTGGGCTCGGCCGCGGGCTTTCTCACAGGCCTGCCTCCCGCGCAAGAATTTGCGTCAACCGCGCCCGGGCACGGTGGAGTCGCACCCAGACGGTCCCGCCCGGCACCCCGGTCAGCCGCGCCACCTCTTCGCCGGGCAGTTCTTCTAGCTCGTACAGGATCAACGTCGTCCGGTAAGCCTCTGACAGCCGGTCGAGGGCGTGGTACAGCCGTGCGCTCTCTTCGCGCTGTTCCAGGTCGCGCTGGGGCGTGGAGGGTCCGCAGGGCACGAGGCTGGTTTGGTGCTGGCCGAACAGCCAGCGGCGGAGCCGGTTCTTGCGTAGTCTGGTGCGCACGACTCGCTGGGTGATGCTGAAGAGCCAGGTATCGATGTGGGCCTGGCCGCCAAACTGGAACCTCTTCCTCAGGGCGACAAGGAAGATGTCATGCACCAAATCCTCGAGCTCAGAGGAGGGTCCCGCCAGGCGCCGCGCCCAGCGCTTCACTTTCGCCTGGTGTTGGCCATACATGGTATCGATGGCATCGACGGCGCGGGCTGACGGCTCGGACGTGCGGGATGCGATACCCAGACGAGGTTTCATGGCTCAGGTTCCGACTCCCTTGATCGCGCCACCGACGATAACCTTACCAGAGCCCACTTTTCCATTTGCTCCCGGTGTAGGGCATTGCCCACACGCGGCCAAGCGACGCGCTCGGGGAACCGTGGGCTCGACTCCCATTCTCTCCGCCACTTCCGGAAGGCCCAAACTTATCCAGTGGTTGCGCCAACGCCGAGGGTCACCCTACGACAAAGTCCAGCGCGGCGTACGCGGCGCCGAGGTTGACTTAGTCCACTGCTTAGTCCACAGTTGGCTCATGGATGCCGTCAATGTCCATAAGGCCAAGACCGACTTCTCTCGCCTGTTGGCACGCGTCGAAAAAGGCGAAGAGATCATCATCGCACGAGACGGTAAGCCAGTCGCACGGCTGATCGCCTTTGATTCCTCGACGGGTGTTCCTACCCTGGGCGCGGACGTTGGTGCCTTTGTCATACCCGATGACTTCAACGCTCCCCTGCCCGAGGATCTCGTCGCTGCTTTCGAGGGTCGGGCCAAGCGGTGAGGGTTCTCATCGATACCCAGTGCTGGCTGTGGATGAACGTCAGCCCGGATCGATTGTCGGAAAAGACGCGGGGACTGCTGTTGTCGCGGAGCACGGAGCGTCTCCTGTCGGCCGCGAGCGTTTGGGAGATCACCATCAAGTACCAGCTCGGCAAACTTCCGCTTCCCTTCGCTCCGGCCGAGTACGTTCCCGATCGTATGACCCTCACGCGGACGCGAGCCCTGGCCGTCTCCGTGGAGCACGCCTTGCGCGCCGGCACGCTGCCCCCACTCCACCGTGATCCGTTCGACCGAATGCTGGTCGCCCAGGCGCTGGTCGAGGGCGTCGCGCTACTCAGCTCTGATCGCCAGCTCGATGGCTACGGCGTGCGGCGGCTGAGCCCTTGACTCGTCAATCGAAGCGAAACCGAGGCCGAGGCCGAGGCGCACGTCCCTGGCGTTTAGCCCCACGCTGTCGCCGATTCTCGGGCTTCATTCGTTGCCGTCCTAGCGTCGATCGATGCTAATCTGCCCCGCCGAAGGATTGCCATGCACGCTATCGCGATCTCGGGAAGCCCGCGCAAAAACGGTAATACGGAGACGCTATTGCAGCGTTGTATTGACGGCCTGGCGGCCGCGGGTGTCGAGGGCGAGCTGGTGTCCCTGCGCGACAAGACCATCAAGGGTTGTCGAGCCTGCGCTACCTGCAGCCGCAATCGCGACGGGCAATGCAACACCAAGGACGACGACTTTCACGCGGTCTTTGCGGCCATGCAGAAGGCCGACATCATCGTGGTGGGCTCGCCGGTGTACTTTGGCTCGGCGACACCGGAAATGATGGCGTTGCTCGACCGTGCTGGGTACGTGTCGCGGGCCAACGGCAACTACTTCGCCCGCAAGCTGGGCGGGCCGATCGCGGTGGCTCGCCGCGCTGGCCACAACTTCACCTATGCCCAGCTCCTGATGTGGTTCATGATCAACGACATGGTGGTGCCGGGGTCGTCGTATTGGAACGTGGCTTTGGCGCGCGAGCCCGGGAAAGTGAGCGAAGATGGCGAGGCCCTAGCCACCGTCGACCGCTTCGCCGAAAACCTGGCCTGGCTGGCGCAGCGTTTGTGCAAGTGACCACCCGGCCGGCGCCTCGCCCCACCAAGGGTAGTCGTACGTCTTCATGCGCCATGCGACGCTGCTTGCTCCCGCCGCCGCTGTCGCATAGCCTGCTCACCTTCCCGGGTGAACCATGAGCAAGCACGATTTCAGCGACGTTCTAGCCAAGATTCCATACGGAGTGTCAGTGGTGACCATGGGTCGGGGCGGGGCCCAGGTGGAGAATGGCTTGACCGTGTCCTGGCTAAGTCAGGTTTCCTTCGACCCGCCCATGCTGATGATTGCCATCGACAGGCTGCACTACAGCCTGGACTTGCTCCGCAGCACCAAGAACTTCTGCGTGAACTTGCTCGCCGCTGATCAAGCGGGGCTGGCGGGTCGCTTCGCTCAGCAGGCCACCATTGGCGGCGGCAAGCTGGCCGATGTCGCGCAGCGCATCGCCGACAGCGGCGCCGCGATTCTCACCGAGGCACTGGCCTACTTCGATTGCGAGGTGACCAGCACGGTGGAAGCTGGCGACCACGTGCTGGTGGTCGGGCGGGTCGACGACGCCGCGGTGTTGCGCGAGGGCTCTGCCCTGACTGCGGCCGCGGGCCTGCGCTATCGCAAACGCTAGCCCGGGCTGGGAGCCGCTAGTAGCGGCCGTCCGCGGTCCCGCGTCGGCTTTCGCCCCGGGGAGGGAGGGGAAGGCCGGGAGCGCGGCTCGGGGGCACAGCTTCCGTCGGTCTCGCCCGGGTGGCGATTTGCACGCTCTCGGGATAGAGGCTGGTGACCTCGATCCCGGCGGGCGCCCGAGCGTGGACACGATACTGGCGCGTGCCGAGGGTGTTGCCGGGCAGCTCCACGTAGGCCTCGATGGCGCCGGGGGGCAAGAGCTCGAGCTCGCGGCGCGAGCTGCGCAGCTCCACCGCCACGCTGCTCTGGCGAGGCGGATCGACCGAGACGGTGTCGGGTACGCCGCGGATCTCCAGGGGAACCACTCTGGTCACCGCCTGCGAACGGTCGAGGGCCAGGCCGGCCCACGCCGCCACTACCCCGGCGAAGATGGCGAGATAGGTCAGCGGGCCGGTGATAGGTGACGGTTGGGTGCTGGCCGGATCTACGCGGCCTCGCCGCACGCCACCTTGCTTGCCTAGGAGCTGCAGGGTGGTGCGCAGCCGGGTCTTGTCCGGCATGCCCTCCAGCATGTCATCATGGGCCAGGCTGACGGTGCCGCGTTCCTCGCTCACGCACACCACCAAGGCGTCGGTCGCGGCGGCCAGACCGAGGGCGGCGCGATGGCGCGTGCCCCGGGTCGGGTCGACATTTTCGGTAGCTAGGGGTAGCACCACCCCTGCCCGCATCACCCGGCCACCCTGCACCACCACGGCGCCGTCGTGCAGGGGCGAGGTCGAGGTGAAGATGGCGTCGACCAGCGGCAGGGACAGGCGCGCTTCCACGATAGTGCCCGCGGTGACGTGATCGAAGATGTCGTCCCAGCGGGGCATGACGATCAGCGCGCCCTTGCGTCGCCCGGCCAAGGCGAAAGCCGCCTCGGTCACGAGAGCGGCGGCGTCGAGGCGATTGCCCTTGCCCCGGTCGTGGTCGAGCCAGCGCGAGGGATTCATGTGGGCCAGGGCGCGGCGGATCTCGGACTGGAACAGCACCACGATGGCGATGCTGGCAATGGCTCCCACCGCCGAGAGGAGGTACGAGGTGAGAATGAGGCCGAAGTAATCGGCCACCCGCGAGCCGACCAGCAGGATGACCAGGGCGATGGCAACTTGGACGGCGACGGTGCGGCGGATCATGCGGTAAACGCCCGCGGCCACTAGGGTGAGCAGGGTGACGTCGGCGATGTCTTGCCAGCGCAAACTGTGAAGCAGCGGGCCGAGCGCAAGTTTGAGCATGTCGCTGGCGCTAACCCTAACCTCTCCCCGGCCCGTGAAGCTAGTGCGCCGAGGAGCTTGCTGGACCCGAGTGAAGCGCGCGGCTCACGGGCGGCGAGTGTCCGCTGCGCATGCGTGCTGGCGCAGCACGGGCTATTGCACTAGGCTCCCGCTGTCGCAGATCGCACACCGGCCCGGCGCCATCCGGGGAAGACGAAAGGAAAGAAACATGGGAACCAGAGCGCGTGAAATCCTGGGACTCGACGTGAATGTCCTGCTCAAGCTGCTCAACCAGGCCTATGCCAGCGAATGGCTTGCCTATTACCAGTACTGGCTGGGCGCCAAGCTCATCAAGGGCCCGATGAAAGACGCGGTGGCGGCCGAGCTTAACCTGCACGCCACCGAGGAGCTCAATCACGCGGTCATGGTCTCGAGCCGCATCATCCAGCTGGGGGGAACCCCCGCGCTCTCGCCCAAGGATTGGTACGATCTCAGCCCGTGCAAGTACGACGCCCCCGCCGATCCCTATGTCGCGGTATTGCTCGACCAGAACATCGCCGGCGAGCAGTGCGCGATCACGACCTACAAGGGGCTGATGGACGCCACCAAGGACAAAGACATGGTGACCTACAACGTCGCCCTCACCATCCTCGAACAAGAGGTCGAGCACGAGGAGGATCTGCAGAGCTTGCGCGAGGACCTCGACCTGATGGTGCAGCGGGGCTCGCACTAGCGCATGACCGAGCCGGTCATCGTCTTCGATAAGGTGCACAAGTCCTATCGCGGCGGGCTCAAGGCGGTAGACGGGGCCAGCTTCGATGTGGCGCCCTCGATGTGCTTTGGCCTGCTCGGTCGCAATGGTGCCGGCAAGAGCACCATCATGCGCATCCTCTATCACAAGGCCGAGCGTGATCCGAACCCGCCGAGCCGGGTGTCGGTGTTCGGCTTCGACCCGGTCCGCGACGAGCTGGCCATCAAGTGTCGCTCGGGGGTGGTGCCGCAAGAGGACAACCTCGACGAGGAGCTGGACGTGACCCAGAACCTGTCGGTGTTTGCCAGGCTGCACGGGATGCCGCGCCGCCAGACCGAAGCCCGCATCGCCGAGCTTCTCGACTTCATGGAGCTGGGCGAGAAGAGGCGGGCGAGCGTGCGCGAGCTGTCGGGCGGGATGAAGCGGCGGCTGGTCATCGTGCGGGCCCTGCTCAATCGGCCCCGTCTCTTGATCCTCGACGAGCCCACCACCGGTCTCGATCCGCAGGTGCGCCATATCATTTGGGACAAGCTGCGCCAGCTCAAGCGCGAAGGTCTGACCATCGTGCTCACCACTCATTACATGGACGAAGCGTTCCAGCTCTGCGATGACACGCTGATCTTGGAAAAGGGCAAGGCGGTATTGCGTGGCCATCCCAAGCAACTGGTCGAGCGCCACATCGAGCCCTTCGTGCTCGAGCTGACCCAACTCGACCTTGCCCCTCGACTGTTGGGCTCACTGCCGGCGGGGCGGGCCCGGGTCGAGCAGTCGGACGAGTCGGTGCGCATCTACGCCGACGACTACGCCTCGTTGCAGCGGCTAGCCGACGAGCTGCCGCCCGGCAATCACCACCTGCGCCCCTGCACCCTTGAAGACGTCTTTCTCAAGGCCACGGGAAGGAGGCTCGATGCCGGACAGTGAAGTGGCGGTTCCCGGGCTAGCCTCTCGCCTCTACAGCGTCTGGTACCGGCACATGCGTGTCTACACGCGCAACCTCATCAGCAACGGATTGCCGCCCTTCCTCGAGCCGGTAATCTTCTTGCTCGGTGTCGGGCTCGGGCTGGGGCGCTACATCGCCGCCATGGACGGGGTGAGCTACCTGGTGTTCTTGGCTACCGCTCTGCCGGTGACCTCGGCCATGTTCACCTCGGCGTACGAGTGCACCTTCGGTACCTTCGTGCGTCTGGAATTCCAGAAGTCATACGATGGCATGCTGGCCGCCCCGGTTACCCTGGCCGATGTCTTCATCGGAGAGCTGCTGTGGGCAGGGACCAAAGGGCTGTTTTTCAGCTCCTGCGTGCTGGTGGTGATGGCCGGGTTCGGGGCGGTGCCGCTGCCCATGGGCCTCATCGTGATGCCCATCGGCTTTTGCACCGGGTGCATGTTCGGGGCCCTGTCGTTGCTCGTGACCTCCATGGTCAGGAACATCAATCACTTCAACTTCTACTTCACCGGCCTGCTCTCACCCATGTTCTTCTTCTCGGGCACGGTCTTCCCCCTGGCCAGCCTGCCGCGCGGGCTGCGTCCCCTGGCCGAGCTGCTGCCGCTCACCCATGTCGTACGCCTGGCGCGTGACCCGGTGCTGTCCCGCTTCTCGGCCGTGCTCGCCGCCGACCTCGCCTTTGTCCTGATCGTTACCGCGGTGGCGGCTTGGGCTGCCATCCGGCGCCTCAGCCGCCGCATCCTGGTGTGATGGTCATCCCCGCGGGGGGAGCGATTCACTTCTGGTCGAGAACCTTGATGGGGGGCATTTCCTTGCCCTCGAGGTACTCCAGGCTGGCGCCGCCCCCGGTCGACACGTGGGTCATCTGGTCGGCCAGGCCCATCTTTTCTACCGCGGCGGCCGAATCGCCGCCGCCGATGACGGTGACCGCGCCGCGTGCCGTGGCGGCGGCGATGGCTTTGGCCACCGCCAGGGTCCCCGCGGCGTAGTCGGCTGCCTCGAACACCCCCATCGGGCCGTTCCACACGATGGTGCCGGCCTTGCCGATGATGGCGCCGAAGGCGGCGATGGTTTTGGGGCCGATATCCATCCCCATCAGGCCGTCGGGAATGTTGGCGTCGCCAACCAGTGTCGGTCGGTCGCCGCGCATGGCCTTGAAGTCGAAGGCTCCCGCCGCCGCGTGGTCGCAGGGCAGCACGATCTTGCCCCCGGCCTGGCTGAGCAGCTTCTTCATCTCCTCTACCTGATCCTCCTCGACGCGGCTTTTGCCCACGCTCGTGCCGCTGGCCTTGAGCAGGGTGTAGGCCATGGCTCCTCCGATCAGGATGTTGTCGACCTTGCCGAGCAGGTTCGAGATGAGCTTGATCTTGTCGCTAACCTTGGCCCCGCCCAGGATAGCCACGAAGGGGCGCTTGGGCGAGGACACGGCCTCGTGCAGGTAGCGAATCTCCTTGTCGACCAGGTAGCCCGCCACCGCGGCGCCGCCTTTGGCCTGGATGGCCTTGGCCGCGCCGAACATGCTGGCGTGCTTGCGGTGGCAAGTGCCGAAGGCATCGTTGACATAGAGGTCGGCCAGATTCGCGAGCCCGGTCGCGAGCTCGTCGTGCACCTTCTGCTGCTCGGCCGTCAGCTTCTTGTCGGGATTCTTCTTAGCCTTGTCCGGCATGGTCTCGCCGGCATGGAAGCGCACGTTTTCCAGCAAGATGGCCTCGCCCGGCTTGAGGCTCTGCACCATGGCCTGCGTGGTCGGGCCGATCACTTCCTTGGGACCGAGCGCGACATTCTTGCCCAAGAGCTGGCCGAGGCGCTCGGCGCACGGCTTTAGGCTGCCTTCCGGATCGTAGGCGCCATCCGGGCGCCCGAGATGGCTCATCAGGACCAGCTTGCCTCCCTGGTCCAGGACCTGCCTTATGCTGGGCAGGGCCGCTCGGATACGTCGATCGTCGGTGATCTTGCCGCCCTGCAAGGGCACGTTGAAATCCACGCGCATGAGCACGGTCTTGCCGCTGGCGCTGATGTCGGAAATCGTCTTGGTGGCCATGTCGCTGCCTCTTCTTGTTTGGCTTTGGGTTATTGGGGCTGTTGACGTATGAGTTGCTGCCTGACCCGGTCAGGGCCAGGCGGCAGCATACTACGGATTCGCGCTGGCAAGCTCGGGCACGCGGTTACGCGCGTACCGGGCAGAGCCTCGGTCGAGTAGGCGCTGGGCTTCTACCTTGGCCTCTCCCTCGCCGTCCCCCAGCAAGCCCAGCGACAGTGCGGTGATGAGCATGGGCAACAGTGCGCACATCAGAGGATCCTGAGCAGGCGCCGCGTGCCGCGAAGTTGGCGACCATGGGATTTCTCGGAGGGCTCGCCAACCCTCCCGCGATCCGGCTCCGGCGGGTGAAGCGCCGCCGCCCCGGGGCGGCCATGATGGGTCTGCCGGCTCGCCGTACTTGCGACGGCACGCCGGGCGGGCAAGGGCGAGAGCAGCTTAGCTTTGCCGGGGGCGAGAGCGGGACGGGTCACCGCGCGCGAGCCCGAGCTGGTCCCGGGCAAGGCCGGAGCGGGGCCGGCGCCCGCGGCTTGCTCTCTGCCGGCCGCAGTCGTCGGGTAGTACGACCAGAGCGGCTGGACGTCAATCTTGGCCGTCCGCCGGGCGCTGCCGCTCCTGGCCGAGGCGGAGGTCGTCATGTCGGCATAGGGCCGGGTCACGCTTGGCTCCTTCGCCCTGGCGGTCAGCAGGGGCAGCGTGGCCGAGAAGAGCAGCCATCCTGCCGCAAGAGCCGCGGCGGCCAGCCAGGGTGCTCGCGATTCTGACCGGGGCGAGGTGCTGGTGGCGCGCTCCAAGGCTTCAGCGAACCTATTCACGGTCGAGAAGCGGTGTTGCCTCTCCTTGGCGAGGGCGCGCCGCAGAACCTCTTCCACCTCACCGGGGAAGTCGCGGCGCTTGCCCGGCAATGGCGGCGGTTCTTCGTGGATCACCCGGTACAAAATCGCCAGATTGTCGTCGGCCACGAAGGGCGGCTGGCCCGACAGGGCTTCCCATGCGATGCAGGCCAGGGCCCACTGATCAGTTCGCGAGTCGGCCTCGGCGGCCAAGCCTTGCGCTTGTTCGCGCGACATGTAGCTGGGCGTTCCGATTAAGGTCGAGCCGTCGGTCAACCTGGCCGCGCCGGCGCGCGCCTTGCTGACTCCGAAATCCAAGATCTTGACGAAATCTCTCTCGCCCTGAGCCTCGAGCAGATAGATATTGGCCGGCTTCAGATCGCGATGAACTATTCCCTTGGCATGCGCGGCGGCAAGGGCTGAGGCGGCCTGCCTGATGATGTGCAGGGTGCGCGAGGTCGACAGCCGTCCGTCACGCCTGAGACAATGCTCGAGGTCTTCGCCCGGCAGGTACTCCATGACCAGGAAGGGCTCACCCGTCGGGGTAATCCCGAAATCGAATACCTGTACTATGTGCGGGTGGCGCAGCGCGCTCGTCACCTCGGCCTCGCGGCGGAAGCGGGCGAAGGCCTCGGCGTTGCCGCACAGCCAGCGCGCCATTACCTTGACGGCCACGCGATTGTTGAGGCGAAGCTGCATGGCCTCGTACACCGTACCCATGGCCCCCTGGCCCAGCACCCGCTCGATCCGGTAGGTGTCTTCGAGAACAGCGCCCAGCAAGCGGTCGGGCGGAGCTGGGCGGGCGGGGAGCGTTCTCGAGCTGGGCAGAGGGTTGCGGTCACCTGGCGGCCGCGGTCGAGTGCGCACCGTGGTGCTCTCGGCGGTGCATTCCGCCCGGGGGAGGTCGTCTTCCCGTGGTAGCGGAGACGGCGCCTCTCCATCTGTGCCGTGTTGGTCCATCAGCTCGTCAACTGGCGCGACTCATCGGTCGCCTATGGGCTCACCAGTGCAACGGCCATGCCTCGGGCGCCTGCCCCAAGGCGCCGACAACAGGACAGCCGAGTGGGGAGACCGCCCACGCAGTTACCCTCCGTGTAGCCGGGCTCCCGGTGAACACCCCACCCCGACGGCACCCCAGGTGGTGCGAGCAGCTGACCGATGCGGTTGTAACGGCACGGCAGCGCAGGTAAGCTCGCCCGCCATGACTCCGAATGGCAGTAGCGTCCTCGGCTGGAGCAGTGTCTTACTCGCGGGGATAGCATGCTCGACGGCGGGAGGCGGGCGCGCCGATTTCGATCTCATCAAGGTGCCCGGCGCGCCGGTGTTCGCTTCCGAGCAAAACTACGCCTCCACCCTCGTGGGCGGACGCTATCGCTTGTTCAACAACGCCTGGAACAAGGGCGCGACCAGCGGCCGCTACCGCCAAAAGATCTTCGTCAGCGATGACCGCGGCCAGCCCGTGTTCGGGTGGGTGTGGAAGTGGCGCGATAGCAGCGGCGTTGCCACGTATCCCGAGGTGCAGGCAGGTGTTAGCCCTTGGAATGGCGAAGCCGCGCCTGATTCGGGCTTTCCTTTCCTCGCCGGGTCCAAGAAGCTGGTAGTGGACTACGATATCGATTTGCAGGCCTCGGGCTCGTACAATCTAGCATTCGAGTTTTGGGCCGTCTCGGGCGAGCCGGTGAGCAAGGAGACCATTACTCACGAGGTGATGATCTGGGTGGCCTCGGAAGGCTTGGCCGCGGCCGGCAGTGAGGTGGCGAAGCCTCATATCGGCGGGCACGGTTTCAGTGTGGATGTGCAGAAGAACCACGGCGATTCCTCGGGCGCCCATTCGAACACCTGGACCATCATCACGCTCATCGCCGACCAGCCCATTCTCCACGGACCGCTCGACATTGGCGCTGTCATCGACTACCTGGTCGAGAGTGGATTACTGGACCGGCGGCTCCTCATTGCCAATCTCGAGCTAGGCGACGAGGTTCAGCGGGGATCGGGCATGACGGTGGTGCGCAATTTCGCTGTGCGGGTGGAATGACGGTGGCCTTCGCCAAACGTTGGCCGGCGGGGGAGATCGCGGTGAACAGTTGCCACCCCGGCTACGCCTGAATCTCGCGCTCGACCGTCAGCGGCCCCGGACGGCCGCCACCATGCTAAAGGCGGCGAAGGCGAAGAAGAGCGCGGCGGCGCCGACGCGCAGTCCGCGGCGCTGTACCCGGCGTGCCAGACGGTCGCCGCAGAAGACGACCAGTCCGTCGGATGCCATCATGCCGAGGGTGGTGCCCAGGGTGACCATCACGCTGTTCCGGAATTCTGCGCCCAGTGCGACCGTGGCGAGCTGGGTCTTGTCGCCCATCTCGGCCAGGAAGAAGAGGATGGCCGTGCTGAGGAAGGGACCGCGGCGAGCGAGACCGGGGCCGTCCTCCTCGAGGGTGTCGGCGCGCAGGGTCCACAGCCCGAACCCGACGAAGGTCGCTGCCAATCCCCCCGCGAGCAGGCGTGGCCCCAGATAGGCGGCAATCCATACTCCGACCGACGAGGCGAGGGCGTGGTTGGCCAGGGTTGCCACCGCGATACCGGCCATTACCGTCCATGGCCGGCGAAACCGGCTGGCCAGGGCGAAGGCGAGCAATTGCGTCTTGTCGCCCATCTCGCTCACCGCGACCAGGGTGCAGCTGCTCGCGATCGCGTGCCAGTTCATGTGGACCATGTGGACCAAGTGATAGCAGAGGAGGTCGGTGTGCGACAGGTGCGGGCGATAAGCCCGGGCGGTCATCGCGAGGTCGACTGCAAGGCCTACACGCGTCGCCCTTGCGCGGCCGAGCCGAGCGGTGAACAATGTCCCTCGGATTCCGGAGGAATCCCTCTCATGTCAGAGCTCGATCGACTCGAAGAAATCATCAGGGTTGACTTGCAGACCTTGCGCGACTGCGGCCCCAACGTCGATTGCCGGGATTGCTCGGGAACAATCTGCGTCAAGCTGGTCGCCGCCGCGGACTTGCCCACCGAGTACGGCAGATTCCACATTCTCGGGTTCGTCAACAACAAGGACGGCAAGGATCACACGATCATCCTCAAGGGTTCGGTGGGGGACGGCGAAGGCGTGCTGTGCCGGATCCACTCGGCCTGCCTGACGGGCGACGCCTTCGGCAGCCGGCGCTGCGACTGTGGGCCTCAGTTGCGCGCCGCTCTCGCGGCCGTAGAAGGGCAAGGGCGCGGTTTGGTCCTGTATCAACAGGCGGAGGGGCGGGGCATCGGGCTGACCAACAAATTGCGTGCGTACGTGTTGCAAGACCGGGGGCAGGACACCCTCGAGGCCAACCAGTCCCTGGGCTTTCTCCCCGACGAGCGCGATTACGCCGTCCCCGTCGAGATGTTGCGCAAGATAGGCGTGAAGAGCGTTCGTCTGCTCACCAACAACCCCGAGAAGGTGGCCCAGCTCACCCAGCTGGGCATCCGGGTAGTGGAGCGGGTGCCGCTCCAGCTCTCGGCGCATAAGGACAACGAGCGCTACCTGCAGACCAAGAAGCACCGCTTCGGCCACTGGCTGTATTTCTGAGTAGACGGTCCCGCCGGGAGCCTTGGGTCGAGAGCGGGCACGGTTTGACCGCGAGCGCAGCCCAGCTTTGCTGTCCATGGGGGCCAGGGGTGCAGGAGCGCAGGAGTGGATGTAGCGAGAGCTACCCTGCTCCGGTAGCACGGCCGGTCTCAAAAAGCCGCCCGTAGGACGAAGTGACCTGCTACCTTAGCGGGCCCAGCTCATGGACGACGAGCAGCACAAACGGCTTCGCGCGGAGGTTGGCAACCGGCGCACCTTCGCCATTATTTCGCACCCCGACGCGGGTAAGACCACCCTCACCGAGAAGCTCCTGCTCTACGGTGGCGCCCTTCACCTGGCCGGCTCGGTCCGGGCCAAAGGAGGCGGTCGCCACACGGCCAGCGACTGGATGGAGATTGAAAGGCAACGCGGCATCTCGGTCTCGAGCAGCGTGCTGCAGTTCGCGTACCAGGGCCGGCGCATGAACTTGCTCGATACCCCGGGGCACAACGACTTCTCGGAAGACACCTACCGCACCTTGGCGGCGGCTGACACCGCCATCATGCTCATCGATTGCGTGAAGGGGGTCGAGCCGCAGACCATCAAGCTCTTCCAGGTCTGCCGGATGCGGGGAGTGCCGATCGTGACCTTCATCAACAAGATGGACCGCGACGGCAAGGACCCCTTCGAGCTGCTCGATGAGATTGAGCGCGTGCTGGGCATCCCTTGCAGCCCCGCCAATTGGCCCCTCGGCTCGGGTGACTCCTTCGCCGGGGTCTACGATCGCTGGCGTGACGCGGTCTTGCTCTGCGAGGAAGGCGCGCGCTCGCAGCGCCTCGGTATGTGCGCGACGGCGTGGGACGCTCCCGCCTTGGTCGAGCGGGTCGGCGCCCATCGCCTCGCCAGGGCGCGCGATGAGGCGGCGTTGCTGGCGACGGCTGGCAACCCATTCGGGCGTGACCAGTTCCTGGCCGGGCAGATAACTCCGGTCTTCTTCGGCAGCGCCATGACGAACTGCGGCCTGGAACCCTTGCTGGACCACTTTGTCGAGCTCGCGCCGGCGCCGCGGCCGCGGACGACTACCGCCGGAATGCTAGCGCCGGACGACCCGAGCTTTTCCGGTTTCGTGTTCAAGATTCAAGCGAACATGGATCCTCAGCATCGTGATCGTATCGCCTTCCTGCGCATTTGCTCGGGGCGCTTCGCCCGCGGCATGGAGGTCAGGCACGTGCGCACGGGCAAGACTTTGTCGCTTTCCCGCTCGGTACAGTTCATGGCGCAAGAGCGCACGGTGGTCGACGAGGCCTATTCGGGCGACATCGTGGGGCTGTGGGACCCGGGGCTCTTGCGTATTGGTGACAGCCTGTGCGACGGGCTGGCGCTCGAGTTCGAGGGCATTCCGCGCTTCTCCCCCGAGCATTTCGTGCGCGTGCGCCTAGCCGACCCGCTCAAGCGCAAGCAGCTCAAGAAGGGTCTCGATCAGCTATCCGAAGAAGGAGCCGTGCAGCAGTTTTTCGACCGCAAGCGCCTCGAGCGCGATCCCATCCTGGGCGCAGTGGGCGTGCTCCAGTTCGAGGTCATCGAGCATCGTCTGCTCACCGAGTACGGCGTGCGCATCGCCTTCGATCGCTTGCCCTATCGTTTTGCCCGCTGGCTCGAAGGGGGGGAAATCGACTACGACAAGCTCGAGCTGCCCGGGCGGCAGACCTGTGTACACGACGTCGAAGGCCGGCCCTTGGTTCTCTTCGAGACGGAGTGGCTGCTCAGGCGGGCCGAGGAGGAGAACCGGGGAGTGCGTTTTACTTCCGCGGTGCAGCCCGGACGCAGCACCCGCTCGGCGGCCTGAAAGCCGGACGGGTCGGCCGAATTCTCGTCCGCCCGTGGCGCGTCGCCCGCGGGCTCGAGGCCCGCGGCCAACCTGCCCGCTAGTACACCAGAACCGGAGGCGGGGTTCGCGTCGCGTGCGGCTCGGAGGTCGCCGCTCGCGCCGAGGTGGTCGGCGCTGCAACCATGGCGGCTGGCGCGGCTGCGGCGGCCGTCGCGGCCACGATGTTGGCGGGCGGGCTGACCACGTTGCCCGGCGCGGCCAGGCGAAAGCCAAGGTCGCCGACGGCGGGTTCAATGGGCGGCCGCGCGGCGGCAGAGACGGCCACAGCCCGGCTCGCCAGCTTGACGAAATGCTCCTGGCTGCGCACCAGCGTGGCGCCGGTGGCCGGCGTCACTCGTTGGTATGTCCCGTCGGCGCTCAAACGCCGTGCTTTGACGTTGTCCGCGAGCTGGGTGGCCAGGATCTCGCTCAGGATGCGGGCGCGCAAGGTTTCGTCGTCGATGGGGAACATCACCTCGACGCGACGGACGAAGTTGCGCGGCATCCAGTCGGCCGAGGAGAGATACACCTCGCGTTTGCCGCCCGCCTCGAAATAGAAGATGCGCGAGTGCTCGAGGAAGCGGTCTACTATGCTGGTCACGCGAATGTGCTCGCTCTGTCCGGCAACCGTGGGCTGCAGGCAGCAGATGCCCCGCACGAGCAGATCGATGCGGACGCCCGCGGCGGACGCGGCATAGAGCGCACGGATGACGTCAGGATCGACCAGCGAGTTCATCTTGGCGATGATGCGACCCTTGCTCGCGAAGCCACGCTCGCGCTCGATCAGCTCGAGAATGCGCTCTTTGAGTCCGAGAGGGGCAACCGAGAGTCTGCGCCATGAGGGCGGAGCCGAGTAGCCGGTGATCAAATTGAAGAGCGCGCCGACATCGTCGGCGAAGTCGGCCCGTCCCGTCATGTAGGAAAGGTCGTCGTACACGCGCGCGGTGGTCGGGTTGTAGTTGCCCGTTGCTAGATGCACGTAGCGACGGATTCCTCCCTGCTCGCGCCGTACCACCAGCGACACCTTGCAGTGGGTCTTGAAACCGACCAGGCCGTACACCACGTGCACACCCGATTCTTCCAGGACGCGCGCCCACGCGATGTTGCGTCCTTCGTCGAAGCGTGCCTTCAGCTCCACCACGGCCGTGACCTGCTTGCCGTTCTCGGCGGCGCGGATGAGGGCGCTCACCACGGGCGAGTCCGCGCCGGTTCGGTACAGGGTTTGCTTTATGGCGAGGACGCCGGGATCGTCGGCGGCTTCCGCGACGAAGTCCACCACGTGATCGAAGGCCTCGTAGGGATGATGCAGCAACAGGTCACGATCGGCCAGCATCTTGAAGATCTGGCCTTCGTGGATCTGCGGCACCAGTTGCGGCGCGAAGGGCTCGGCCTGGAACTCGCGCAGCTGTCGGTGCGCCGACAGCGGAGTGAGGTCATTGAGGCGCAGAGGTCCGCGGATCCGGTACACGTCGGCCGGATCGAGCCGCAGAGCGCTGCGCAAGAAGCCCTCGACCTCGGCCGGAGAATCGTCGGCAATCTCGAGCCGCACCGCCTGTCCGCGCTCGCGCTTGCGCAGCTCGCGCTGGATGGTCTTGAGCAGGTCGTCGGCTTCGTCTTCATCGATAGCCAGGTCGAAATTGCGCGTTACCCTAAACGGGCTGCAGCCAACCACGCGAAAGCCGGGAAAGAGCCCGCCGACGTGCATGGCGATGAGATCCTCGAGCAGGATGAAGGCGGCCTGTCCGTCCTTGCCGGTGGCCACCTCGACCACCCGGTCGAGGACGGAGGGCACCTGGACCACCGCGAAGACGGTGGGGCGGCGAGCGACCCGCTGCCGCTCCTTGTGCAGGAGAATGGCCAGATTGAGGCTGCGATTGCGCAGCGCTGGAAAGGGGTGGCCTTGATCGACGGCCAATGGGGTCAGGACCGGCCACAAATCGCGGGTGAACCGTCGCTCCAGCGTCGTCCGCTGCTCCTGGGTCAGGTCGGCGGGCCGCAGGAGAGAAATCCCCGCCTTGCTCGCCAGGGCGGGCGCGAGCTCGTCGCGCCAGTTTTGGTACAGCAGACGGATCATCTCGTGCGTGCGCTCGCTTATGCGCGCTAGCTGCTCGGCGGGCGGCATTCCATCGGCGTTGGCCTCCTGCACCCCTCCCGCCTCGAGCTGCTTGAGGCCGGCCACCCGCACCATGAAGAACTCGTCGAGATTATTGGCCACTATGCCCTGGAACTTCATCCGCTCCGCCAGCGCGACCCCCTGGTCACAAGCCTCCTCGAGCACGCGGGCGTTGAACTCCAGCCACGACAGCTCACGATTGAAGAACGTCCCGGCCTGTGACTCGGGGCTGGTGGGGGGCTCCTGGGACTTCTCCTTGCTGGGCGCGCGCGTAGCCAAGGTCGTGAATTTGGCCGATGAGTCAGCCGTTGTCTCGTGACAATTTTGCTACAATTTTGTGATAATTAGGCCAAGGGCCCTGGCGGTCACTGGCAGCACGCTGTGTCAGGACATCGCGCAGGTTACCTTGGGGTTACAGTCCGCCGCTTCTGGGACGTCACATGTGTTGTGAGCCTGGCCCGGAACACTTTGCGAAAGACCTGGGCTTCGCTGGCCACGTCCCACAGCTCCAGATCCGCCGGACCCGTCGTGGTCAGGTGCAGGGCCACGGAGGCGTTCCTGAATCGGGCGCGCAGCTCGTGGATTGGCTGGGCGTGGCTGCGATCGAGCGCGTCGGCTATGCGCAAGATGGTCGCGAGCTTCCGTACCAGGCGCGCTTCGCCGGGGGCCAGCCCTTCCATGCCTGGATGACCCAAGTCGGGGTGGCTGCGCCGATGGTAGCGCGCGATGCGCGCCACCAAGTCGCGCTCCCGATCGGATAGGCCGGGAATGTCGCCGTTGCGGATCAGGTACTCGCTGTGACGATGATGCTTGGGGTAGCTGACCGAATGTCCGATATCGTGTAGGACAGCGGCAACCTCCAGGTAGGGACGCGCCGCCATGGGCAGGCGGTGTAAAGTGGCCAGCTGGTCGAACAGCGCGGCCGCCAGCCGGGTGACCGCGTTGCCGTGTGCCTCGTCGAAGAACAGGCGTCGGCCCAGCATGCGTGCTGCGTCCAGGAGAGAGGTGTCGTCGTCACCGCGGAAGCGCCGGTGCATCAGATCGACGAGGACGCCGTGGCGGAGCCCGCGGTCGACGGCCGTGACGGCCCGGAGCGAGAGGCGATGGGCCAGCGCCTCCAGGATCACTGCCCCCGCGACGATGACGTCGGCCCGATTGTTGTCGAAACGCCGACGACGCACTTCCGGGTCCATGCGCGCCAGCTTTTCCACCGTCTTCGTAATCTGCTCCGCCGTGGCATGCGCGGTCCCCTCGGCCGCTGCGCAGGCGATGATGGCGCGGATCGAACCCGAGCTGCCCAGCGCCATGCGGGGAAAGCCGCGAATACCAGAGGGCAGCGAATCCTGCACGGCCTCGCGCGCGAACTCGCGCAACAGCCGGAGTTGCTTGGGCGAAACCTCGCCGTGACTCTTGAAGATCTCGGTCAGGCGGACCGAGCCTATGGCTACGCTCCAGAGCTTGACCGGTTGGTCGCCCATCGCCCCCGCCACCTCGGTCGAGCCGCCGCCGATGTCGATGCACAGGGAGCGCGCCCGGGTAGGCCGGCCGGAGAGAATGCCCAGACACATCAGACGCGCCTCTTCTTTGCCCGAGATGGCTTCCACCACCAGACCCGCCTCCCGTTTGACCCGGCGGACGATCTCGTCGCGATTCTTCGCTTCTCGTAGCGCGCTCGTCCCCACGGCCCGCACGCGCGCCCGATGCCGTTTGCAGATTATGGCATAGCGGCGTAGCACTCCCACCAAGCGGTCGACCACGTGGTCCGGGATAATCCCGGTTCGGAAGAGCCCTTCACCTGGCCGGACCGGATCGCGCTCCTGATGGACCGACTCGATGGTCCCGTCGGGAAAACCGCGGGCGATTTCCAGGCGAATAGCGTTGGCGCCGACGTCGATGGCGGCTATCACGTTGTCGTTGGTCTTCCGCTTAGGGCTGGCTTTCATCGAGTATCGCTTTGCAGCATGTACCGCGCCCGTCGCGATCGGGTGACAGAAGTGTAACTCTTTCGCCCGATTCTTGGCTCGCAGCTGGCCTATGCCCTCGCGGCGGACGGTAGCCGCCTGCTGCGGAGCCGGATTGTGACGCGCTAATCGGCAACACGTTACGCGATTGGATTGTGACGCGCCAATTCTGGAACCGGAGGGTCGATTTCCCGAGCTATCACGCCCGGGTAATCCACGGAGCCTCGCGCTGGGACGGGAAATTGCATGACAAAACGCACTCACCTAGTGGCTTCGGCTGCGTTTGTGTTGTCCCTGTGTTAAACAACCGCCCTGAACAAGGACAGAACCAATCTTCATGCGGCAATCTTCGAAGTTTGAAGCTACGCCACCGCTCGACAGTCTTGTCGTCAACCTCACCTCGCAATTGGCAGACGCCGTCGAGCGCGCCGTGCACCAGCTTGCCCGGGAGTCTATCGCCGAGATCTTTGCTCTAGCTTTTGCCGAGCCAAGGACGGCGCGCGCGCGACGGGAGCGTCTGAGCTCTGAGCGCGAGCTCGACCGTAGGGTCGCCAGGCTTTCTGTGCAGCTCCTGGGTGGCCTCGCCAAGACCCTGCGGACCTGTGTGCGGGAGCTGGGATCCGCGGGGCGAGAGGCCTCTGCCGGCCCGGGGGGAGACGCTTTGCCGGGCGCCCGTCTGTCCGCTCTGCCTCGACGTGCTCCCGCCCCCCACGCCCGGCGCAGGCCGGTAAGGCCCACCTCGCCCCCCCTCGATCCCGAGCAGATCAAGCGTGACGCCGAATTCGCCCGCTTGCGCGCTTTGCTAAAGCCGGTCGCGGATCAGCCGGCCGCGCCTGCTCCGCCGCCACCCCCGACGCCCCCCTACGAGCCAGCTCCCTCGGCTACGCCGGGAGGGATCTTGCACGAGCTGGAGAAGGAGATTCAAGAGGCCGTTCCCACTCTGGGCCGGCTGGGGCCGGAGCGCTGTACCGCCCAGATCGCGGTCTGGGCCGGTAAGGTGCGCGAGCTGCGCGATCGACTGCCGCCCACGGTTGCCGCCACCATGCGGCCGGCTTTTCGCATCTTTCTCGAGCACCTGACCCAGCTGCAGGCTGCCATGGAGGCCCGGGTAGTCGACGCGCTCGAGCCGACCTTCACCGCGCCGGACTGGGCGATCTACATCGAGGCCAATCAGGCCCGCGTCGAAGACAGAGCACCCCGGTTGCCCGACGATCAGATGCAGGTCTTCCATCGCACCATGCTGCGTGCGCTGATATTGCCTCACCGCCGCAACGCGAATCGGGAGGCCATTGCCGTCATCGAGGCGGCAGCGCGCGCCTTGCCGGCCAACGACCCGCAGCTGCAATCCGCCCTGCGCCGATTCGCCTCGCTGCGGAAGGCGCACGCGGCCCAGGCCGCGCCGCACGCGCCGCACGAGGAAGAGCCGCCAACGCCAGCGGCCAAGGTCGCGGGGGAGGAGCTCAGCCCAGCCGCAAGCCCAACGGCGCCGCCCGAGCCCGAGACCACCGGAGCAGGGGAATTCGACAGTCCCTGGGTCAAGTAGCGCGTGCCACTTCGCTACTACCGCTCGAGATCTGCGCTGCGTGCGGGATTATTCGGCGTCCGCGTCATGAGGCTTCAGGCGCCGGGCTGCGGGCTTCAGACATCACCGGTGGTAGCGCCGATCATGGTTGCTGGCGATTGTCGCGCTATGCTTGGCGGTAGGTTGTCGTAGCGAGCTGTCAGTGTCCCGGGTTTTCGGATTTCTGGTCGTCATCTTCATCGCCTGCGCCATCATTGGTGGGCTGCATTATTACCTGTGGGCCAGGTTGGTGCGCGACACCCAGCTTTGCGGGTCCACCCGCTACCTTGCCGCAGGCATCATAGTGGGGCTGGCCTGCACCACGGTGGCGAGTCCTTTTGCCATGCGTGTCTTTCCTGGTCTTGGCCGGGTGCTCGTCTGGCCCGGATCCCTGTGGCTGGGCATCATGTTCATTCTGGTCTCCACCCTCGGAGTCGGCGATCTGTTGCGCTTGCTGGCGGGCCTGCTGGGCCGCGCTTGGGCACACAACGCCGTTATCGTCGATCAGTCACGGCGCGCGTTTAACGCTCGACTGCTGGCGGGCGCGGCGCTGGCAGCCACCACCGGTTTGACCACGTCCGCGATACGCGCAACCCGTGGTCGGGTCGCGGTCAAGCGGGTCGAGATCGTGCTCGATCGCTTGCCGGCCGGCGCCGACGGCATGCGCATAGTGCAACTCTGCGACCTTCACGTGGGTGGGCTCCTGGGCAAGGATTTCGTCGCAGAAGTCGTGCGCACCAGCAACGAGCTCGCGGCCGATGTGATCGCTATCGTCGGCGACCTGGTCGACGGCAGCATAGAGCGGCTGCGCCCGGCCATTGCTCCCATCGCCCATCTGCGTGCGCGGCACGGCACTTTCTTCGTTACCGGAAACCATGAATATTACTCGAGCTCGGGGGCTCGGGCATGGATGGATGAGCTCGATCGGATGGGCCTACGCGTGCTGCGCAATCAGCGGGTGGCGGTGGGGACGGCCGAGGTGGGATTCGACATTGCTGGCGTGCCCGATCACAGCGCCACCCGGCACTCCGGCAAGGACGGTCCCCAAGAAGACGTGGCCCTTGCGCTGGCCGGACGGGATCCGCGGCGTGCGGTGGTTCTCCTCGCGCATCAGCCCATCACTATCCACGTAGCTGCGCGTCACGGGGTTGACCTGCAACTCTCCGGGCATACCCATGGCGGGCAAATCTGGCCCTGGGGCCTGGCGGTACGTCTGCAGCAGCCCTTTATTCGGGGCTTGCACCGCTTGGGCGACACGCAGATCTACGTCAGCTGCGGTACCGGATTCTGGGGTCCCCCTATGCGCCTCGGGGCACCCGCCGAGATCACGGAGATTGTGCTTCGCGCGAAACGCGCCCCGGTGTGACTTAGTAGCCCTTGCCCTCATCCGCCGCTTTCACCTTGCCCCGGTGGAGGTAGAAGAGGAGCACCAGGTAGCCCAGGGCGAGGGGGAAGCTAGCCAGCCACCACTTGGCGCCGGCGACGAGGCCAGGGTGCCCGACCGCACTGTTATAAGCGGTCAGGCTGAACGAGGGATGCAGGGTCGATCTCAGCATGACGGGGAAGACGCTGCCGGCGGTTGCGGCCAGGATACCCACGATGAAGGCCGCGCTGCCGGCGAACGCGGCAGCGAAGTGGCGGCGGAGCTGCCCCCAGAGCATGACGGCCAGGCCCAGGAGGAAGAGGGCTATGCCCAGCCAGGCGAGCGGCGCTCGCGGCAGGTTGGCATAGATGTCGGGATTGACCCGTGCGGTTGCGAGCGTGGACACGCCCCCGAGCACCGCCGTCGCGACTGACAGGGGCAGCGCCAGCCGATAGGCTCGCTCTTGTACCGGACCGTTGGTCTTCCAGCACAGGAAAAGGGCGCCGTGGTTGGTTACGGTGATCAGCACGAAGATCCCCATCATGACGGTGTACCAGTCGAGGATGCCGACGGGATTTTCGGTGCCGAAGTGGGTGAAGAGCGCCAGGTTGAAGTAGCCCGAAGAGTCGACGGGGACGCCGCGCACGACGTTGCCAAGTGCCGCGCCCAACAAGATGGGGAGCAAGATGCTAGCGAAAGTGAAGATCGCATCCCAGAAGGCGCGCCATAGGGGGCCTTGCCCGTGGCTGCGTAGCTCTATGGCGAGGCCGCGGAGGATGAACGACCAGAGCACCATGAACAGGGCCAGGTAGAAGCCGGAGAAGCCCGCCGCCAGTACCTTGGGAAAGGCGAGAAAGAGGCTACCGCCGGCGGCCAGCAGCCAGACCTCGTTGCCGTCCCAGAGCGGACCGATTGCTCCCAGCACCTGTCTGCGCTCCCCTTCCACGCGGGCCACCAAGTGGTGGACAATGCCTGCGCCGAAATCGAAGCCGTCGAGCACTGCGTAGATGGCGACCATCACGCTGCACAGCCAAAACCAAAGCATCTCCATCGTGGTCTCCTTCACTCCGCCGTGACGGCCGCCGAATGAGCGGACGGCCCGTGCGCTATTTCACGCATGATGAGGTAGAGGAAGAGGAAACCGAGCACGGTGTATAGCCCGGCGAAGCCGAGGCAAGTGAAGATGGTCTCGCCACTGTGCACGAGCTGGCTGCCCCCTTCGTGCGTTCGCATGAGACCATAGACCAGCCAGGGCTGGCGGCCCAACTCGGCCGTCATCCAGCCCGCCGTGGTGGCGATGTAGGGAAATGGAAACGCCAGCATCAGGATCCAGAGTAGCCAGCGCGCTCTCAGCAAGCGCCCCCGCCACAGGAGGAAGGCCGCCAGCGCCATGATCAGAATGAAGATAGTGCCGAGGCCGGCCATAATGTGGAAGCTGTAGTAGAGCAGCTCGAGGGAGTAAGGCCAGGTGTCCGGGGGGAAATCGCCCAGCCCCTTGACGTTACTGCCGAAGGAGCCGTAGGCGATAAAGCTCAGGATGCCCGGCAGGCGCAGGGGATTGTCGAGACGTCGGCGGCCGACATCGGGCTGGCCGATGAAGTTTATCTCCGCCCAGGTGCCGCTCGACCAGCGCCCCTCCATGGCGGCCAAGGTGACCGGCTGATGGGCGGCCACCAGCTTGCCTTGCCGATCCCCGGTGGGGAATGCCACCAGCATGCTGGCCACCAGGCCCACCCACACCCCGGTCTGCAGATATATCTTCGCCTGCTCTCCGAATTGTCCACGCAATGCGTAGTATGCGCCGACCGCGCTCACCACGAACGCCCCCGTCACCACCGCCGCGACCATGTTGTGCGCGTATTGCGCCACCGCCCAGGGATTGAGCAGAAGGGCGGAGAGGCTTGCCAGCTGGAAGCTGCCGTCGGGGGCGAGGCGGTAGCCCAGCGGGTGCTGCATGAAGGCGTTAGTGACGATGATGAAGTAACCCGACAGCCAGGATCCCAGGAGAAGCGCCCACGCGGCCAGGTCGTGCAGTCTGCGGCCGAAGCGCTCCTCACCCCAGAGCAAAAGGGCGAGGAAGCTGGATTCCAGGAAGAAGGCGAACATCCCCTCCATGGCCAGGGTTTGTCCGATGATCCCGCCGGCGCGGGTGCTGAAGCTGGCCCAGTTGGTGCCGAACTGGAATTCCATCGGGATGCCGGTCACCACGCCGACGACGAAGTTGATGCCGAATATGCGGATCCAGAAGCGAGCGGCGGCGCGGTAGCCGTCTTGCCCGCTGCGATGGGCCAGCAGCTTGAACAGGACGATGAAGATCGCCAAGCCCATGGTGAGCTGTGGGAAGAGGTAGTGGTAGGTGGCGGTGAAGCCGAATTGCAGGCGATGCCAGAAGACCGAGTCGCTCATCACGATTCGCCTAGCATGGAAAGGGCGAACCCGAAAGGCACTGCCGCCGACCCTTCAGAACTCGGGCTAGTGGTCGATAACAGGAGGGAGATGTCGCGCGATTGTCGCCGCGCCGCGGCGCCATGGGCCCCGCCGGCGCCCGAGGGAGGTGTCCGGCCGAGGCCGGTCGAGCCACCCGCACGCGAGGAAGCTCGGGAGATTCGGCCGGCCCTGCGGTCACACAACCCGAGGGTTGCGACGCGCCATGAAGCTCGCCTGGGCAGGGATTCCGTCCCGGCCGCCCTCCCTGCCTCGCCGGCCCATGGCGATGCCCCCAAGGGCCCACCTCAGGCACCATTGCGGCTGGACCCGCTCGATCCGCGCGCCGGCGCCCACGAGCCGTGCGCGCCCGTGACCGTCATGGAGGATGCCCTCTGTTTTACGCCCACCCCGCTTACCTTTATCCCCCCGCGGCTTTGCCAGCCGCCGCAGCCGTCGCGGGTGCTCGCGCGCCAATCGCTCACGCCCGTGGTGGTTCCCATAACTCGCGCGGGGGCCCGGCTGGCGGTGGAACAGATCCGTGGCGCCCGCGACCGGCAGGATCTTTCGGACAACGTCTTCAGCTTCATGCGCTCCTGCTTCGACGCGGGCGCGGCCTTCGTGGTGGGCGGGGCATGGCTCGCGGGACACTTCGGCTTTGCCGACGGCGAAATTCGCCCGGCCGTCGAAAACCTACGCTTGTCGCTCTCCCTGCCCTCCTGCTTCCGCATTGCCCGGAGCAGGCGGGCTCTCTTCCAGGGTATGCCGCCGCCCGACGGGGGAGCCGTACACGGGCCGCTGTGGTCGGCGCTCGCTACCCAGCCACCGCGCGATGTGTTGGTAGCGCCAGTAATCGTGGAGCGTCAGGTCACGTTGCTCCTCTACGCCCACGGTGGTGGTGGCGGCCGCCTAGGCCAGCTGGCCGACAGCCTGGAGCAAGTGTGCGCTGCCTTGGGTAGCTCGCTCCTCCGCTTGGCGGAGTGAAGACACGGGCGGACCGTGACCACGGTGAGGACGGACCGCGATGCGGGCGTCAAGCCGTGCGATCGGGCGCTGCCGGCACCGTGAACCAAAAAGTTGCTCCCTGTCCGGGAGCGCTCTGCACGCCCATCGTGCCATCGTGGGCTTGTATGATCCCGCGCGCTATGAACAGGCCCAGGCCGGCACCCCCTGCGGGACTGCCGGGAACCCGGTAGAATTTCTCGAACAGAGCGGCCTGGTGCTCGAGAGCGATGCCAGGGCCGTGGTCGCTGACTTCGAAGCGAATATGGGAGGTACCGTTGGCGGGAGCGCTGTCGTCACGGGGAGCGGGCAGGGCACGCACCACGATCTCGCCGTCGTGGGGCGAGTAGCGGATGGCATTGGTGAGTAGATTAGTGAATACCAGCTGCAGGCGGTCTGGGTCGGCGAAAGCGTCGGGCAGCCCCGGATAGACCTCGGCCCGGATCGCCAACTTTTGCGAGTCGGCGGCGGGGCGATGCAGATCCACGGCCACGTCGACCAAGGACTGGGCGTCGACCCGGCGCTTCTGCAGATCGATCTTGCCCGACTCGAGCCGGGACAGGTTGAGCAGGTCGTCTACGATGGCCTGCAGGCGCTCGCAGTCCTCGCGCGCTGCGAAGAGCAGGTCGCCCTGCTTGGGGGTGAGTGGGCCCACCGCTTCCTCGGTGCACAGGTGGATGGCCATGCGCAACGAGGTCAGCGGCGTGCGGAACTCGTGTGCCACGGTGGCCACCAGGTTGCTCTTCAGCTCGTCGAAGCGAAAAAGGCGGGTGATGTCCTGGAACACCAACGCCGAGCCGGAGACGGCCCCGGCCTCCCCGTAAATGGGCGTGGCGCGTGGCAGGTAAACGCCCTCGCCCATGCGCAGGGAGTCCTCGAATCCCTTGGGCTGGTAGGCGCCCCGGCCGCCCACCACGTGCGCGCGCAGCCGGTCGATGAGTGCCCGCACGGTGGGGTCGACCCGGTCCAGCGAAGCTTTGCCGCTCTCTTCGGGGTCGATGCCGAGAACCCGGCGCGCGGCTTCGTTGGTGCCCTCGAGATTGCCCGCGCCATCGAGCATGAGCACGGGGTCGGGCAAGCTGTCGATAGCGGCCTGGGTCGATTGTTGCGCCTGCAAGAGCTCGCCCAGCGAGCTCTTGCGATAGCGCTCGAGGTGGTCGGCCATGGTGTTGAATTCTTGCGCCAGCTGCGCGATATCGTCCTCGCCCTGCACTCGCGCGCGCGCCTGTAGGTCACCCTGCCCGAAACGGCGCACCGCCGCCGAGACCACCCCCAGCGGTCGCAACAGACGAGTGGTGAGGCTGACCGAGGCGAGCAGTCCTATCACCGAGGCGAGCACCACCGCTACCGTGAGCAGCCGCTCGAAGCGTGCGGCCTTGTCCTCTATCCGCCGGCTCTTGAGCACCATGGCGTCCTGGTTGATGTTGAGAATATCGTCCACGCTGTTCCTGACCGCCTGGAAGCTGCGGGTAACGAGGGGCAGGAGCACGGTGCTCTGCCTGGTCACATCTTGGTCGTCGTGGAATTGCCCGAGGAGGCCGCGGTACTCCATCCAGGCGCGGCGCAGCTTCTCCGCCGCATCGGCTTCACCCTTCTCGGTTATGTTGTGCTCCTCGGTCGCGAGCGCGCGTTCGAATTGACTCGTTTCCTGGCGGGTGGCCTCCTGGTTGGGAGGGTGTCCGAGCAGGCGGAAGAGTGCCGCATCGTAGAGCTGTTCCGCGCTCTCCTTCATGCGCTGGGCGGCGATGACGCTGCGGTAGTTGTCATTCCAGATGGACTCCGGCCGCCGCGCCAGTTTGCCGGTGATGATGCCGGAGACCACGCCGACCAGTACCAGGGCCAGAACGAGCGGCCCCATGGTGAGCATGAGCTTGCTCTTGAAGGTCATGCCGTGACCTCGTCCTCGAGCGAGACGATGTGGAGGTCGAATTGCGTGGCTTCGCGCACCAGGCGCAAGGGAATCGAGCGCCCGAACATTTGCTTCCACCAGGGCCGTCCCGAGCGGCCGACCACGATATGGCCGATGTTGTGCGAGCGGGCGAACTCCAGGATGGCCTCGACCGGGTCGCTGCTCTTGAGTCGCACCGTCTCCGCGCCCAGCTCCTTGGCTTTCTCGATGTTGGCCATGAGATGGCGCTGCACCTCGGCGTCTATGGCATTGGGGGCCTCGTCCGGGGTCTCCACGAACACCACGAACCAGTCGGTGTTAAAGCGTCCCGCCATGCGCGAGCCGCGGCGGACCAGCATGGGGGTGCGCGCGGAGCCTGACGAGACGCAGACCATCACCCGGCTACGGGTCGACGCCGGCATGACGGTGCTGTCCTGGGTGCCCGGACGAACACTGGCGCGCTCCAGGCTTTCCGCAACCTCGCGCAGGGACAGCTCGCGCAGATGGGCGAGATTCTGTTCCTTGAAGAAGTGCTCGAGCGCCCAGGGAATCCGGTCGGCCGGGTAGATCTTGCCCCCGCGCAGACGCTCTTGCAGATCCTCGACCGCGAGATCGAGGTTGACCACCTGATCGGCTTGCTTGAGGAAGCTGTCGGGTATGGTTTCTCGCACCACCACGGACGTCAGACGCTCGACCAGGTCGTTGAGGCTTTCGAGGTGTTGGATGTTGAAAGCCCCGATCACGTTGATGCCGGCGTCGAGCAATTCCAGCACATCCTGATAGCGTCGCTTGTTGCGGCTATCGGGGGGATTGGTGTGCGCCAGCTCGTCGACCAGCGCCACCGCGGGGTTGCGCTTGAGCACCTGGTTGAGGCTCATTTCCTCGATCACCACCCCCCGGTACTCGACCCGGCGCAGGGGAACCGCCTCCAGGCCCTCGACCAGCGCCTGGGTTTCCACCCGGCCATGGGTTTCGATGAAGCCGATCACCACGTCGACGCCGCGCTTGCGCAGGGCATGGGCTTCTTCCAACATGCGAAAGGTCTTCCCCACCCCGGCGGCGAAGCCTATGTAGAGCTTGAGGCGGCCGCGCTTGCTCTGTTGAACCAGCTCGAGGAAGTCCTCGGCGCGGGGGCGCGGGGATGGGATGGCCATAGCGTTAAGCGCAGCGATTGTAGCAAGCAACGCGCCCAGCACAAGCATGCAGCGAGGGTTTGCACATTGCAACCCAGGGAAGGGGCGACCTTGCGCCTTGCAAGGCCGAGCACGTACTGGGGCGAAAAATCTGAGCTAATCCTGGGGCTAGCGATGGCATGCGCCATGCTCAGGGGACTCGGGCATGAAGGATCTCCTCTTCGTCGCCATCACCCTGTCGTTCTTCGGGCTGTCCTGGCTCTACACTCGGGCTTGCGCCAAGCTGTGAGCGGGGAACTGTCATGACCTTCGACTATGCACTGGGTGGGATGCTCGCCGTCGCCTTGACCGTCTATCTGGTCTACGCTCTGCTCAAGCCCGAGCGTTTCTAGGGAGAACCCATGACGTTACACGGTTGGCTCCAGATTATTCTCTTTCTCTTGGTGATTGCCGCTCTAACCAAGCCGCTCGGCATCTATCTCCATCGCGTCTTCGAGGGCGAAGCCCCGCCCCTCCGGAGCAGCCTGGGTCGCTGCGAGCGCTGGCTCCTGCGCTGCTGCGGGCTCAGGCAAGCGCCCGCCCAGAGCTGGAAAGAGTACACGGCCTCCCTGCTCCTCTTCAGTCTGCTCGGCGTGGTGGTCACCTACCTCATCCAGCGCCTGCAGCACGTGTTGCCGCTCAACCCGCAAAAGCTGCCGCCGCCTACCCAGGACCTGGCGTTCAACACCGCGGTGAGCTTCACCACCAACACCAATTGGCAGTCCTATGGGGGGGAGACCACCATGAGCTACCTCACCCAAATGGCTGGCCTGGCCTGGCACAACTTCACCTCGGCCGCGGCCGGGCTTGGGGTCGCTCTCGCCCTGGCGCGCGGGCTGGTGCGCCGGCCGGGCGACAAGGCGCAAGGGCTCGGCAACTTCTGGGTCGACGTGATCCGTTCGATAGTCTACGTGCTTCTGCCCATCAGCGTCATCTTCACCCTGGTGTTGGTTTCCCAGGGGGTGATCCAGAACTTTTCCCCCTACCTGCACGTGAGCACGGTCGAAGGCGCCGCCCAGGTCATTCCGATGGGACCGGTGGCGTCGCAGGAAGTGATCAAGGAGCTGGGCACCAACGGCGGTGGCTTTTTCAATGCCAACAGCGCCCATCCCTTCGAAAATCCCACCCCGCTCATCAATTTCATCGAGATGGTGCTCATACTATGTATCCCGGCCGCGCTCACTTATACCTTCGGGCGCATGACCGGCAACCAGAAGCAGGGCTGGGCCATCTTTGTCGCGATGCTGGTCCTGCTGCTGGCCGGGATCACCACGGCGTACACCTCCGAGTCTCACCCCAGCGCGGCTCTCGGTGGCTTGCCACTCGCGCACGGCCCCGGCAACCTCGAGGGTAAGGAAGCGCGTTTGGGCGTGGCCAACTCGGTCCTGTTCGCGGCGGTGACCACCGGCACCTCCTGCGGCGCCGTGAACTCGATGCACGATAGCTTCAACCCCATGGCTGGCATGGTGCCGCTGGTCAACATCGAGCTCAGCGAAGTGGTGTTCGGTGGGGTGGGCGCTGGTCTCTATGGCATGCTCATCTTCGTGCTGCTCTCGGTGTTCATCGCCGGGCTCATGGTGGGGCGGACGCCGGAATATCTGGGCAAGAAGATCGAAGGCAAGGAGATGAAGCTGGCCATGCTCTATGTGCTCATCTTCCCGCTCTTCGTTCTGGGCTTCGCCGCCTGGGCCGCGGTGGCGCCCTACGGAACCTCGTCGCTGAGCAACGGCGGCCCCCACGGGCTGTCGGAGATCCTGTACGCCTTCTCCAGCACGGCGGGGAATAATGGCTCGGCCTTTGCCGGATTGAATGCCAACACGCCGTGGTGGAATGTCACGCTCGGCCTCACCATGTTGTTCGGCCGCTTCTTCATGATCGTGCCGGTGATGGCTATCGCGGGCATGATGCGCGACAAGCAGCCGGTTCCCGCCGGGCCGGGCACTTTCCCCACCCATGGGCTGATGTTCGCGGGCCTCCTGGTCGCGGTCATTCTGATCGTCGGTGCCCTGACCTTCTTCCCCGCGCTGTCGCTCGGCCCGGTGGCCGAACACTACGTCGCTCGAGCCGGAAAGGTGTTCTGATGCGTCCGCAAGCCCAAGCCACCAAGCTATTCGATCGATCCATTCTGAAGGAAGCCGCCAAGGACAGCTTGCGCAAGTTGTCGCCGGGCAAGGTGATCCGCAACCCGGTCATGTTCGTGGTCGAGATCGGCAGTGTGCTGACCACGTTGGTGGCGATCCGCGACCTGGTCGCTCCCACCTCGCAATCGGCGCCGGTGTGGTTCACCGTGGCCATCGCGCTCTGGCTCTGGTTCACGGTGGTGTTCGCCAACTTGGCGGAAGCGGTGGCCGAGGGACGGGGCAAGGCCCAGGCGGCCAGCCTGCGCAAGATGCGCACGCAGACGACGGCCCGGCGCCTGGACGGGGCCGCCCGCACTGAGAAGGCGGTGCCGGCTGACGATCTGCGCACCGGTGACTTGGTGGTCGTCGAGGCGGGAGAGTTGGTGCCGGGTGACGGTGAGGTCGTGGAAGGGGTGGCCTCGGTGGACGAATCGGCCATCACCGGTGAGTCGGCCCCCGTCATTCGTGAGAGCGGGGGCGACCGCTCCGCGGTCACCGGCGGGACGCGCGTGCTCTCGGACCGGATCGTGGTGAAGATCACCTCGGACCCTGGGCACACCTTCCTCGATCGCATGATCGCGCTGGTGGAAGGCGCCAGCCGCCAGAAGACCCCGAACGAAATCGCGCTCCACATCCTGCTGGTCGGTATGACCATTGTCTTCCTCTTTGCCTGCGTGACGCTGGTGCCGCTGGCCGCTTATGCCAGTATCCGAGTCTCCGCCACGGTCATCGTGGCCCTGCTGGTGTGTCTGATCCCGACCACCATCGGTGGGCTGCTCTCGGCCATCGGCATTGCCGGCATGGACCGTCTGATCCGCAAGAACGTGATCGCAATGAGCGGCAGGGCCATCGAGGCGGCGGGCGACGTCGACACCCTCCTGCTCGACAAGACCGGCACCATCACGCTGGGCAATCGCATGGCCACCGAGCTCGTCCCGGTGGGCGGCCACACCGTTGAGGAGTTGGCCGATGCGGCGCAGCTCGCGAGCTTGGCTGACGAGACTCCCGAGGGTCGCTCCATCGTGGTGCTGGCCAAGGAGAAGTTCGGGTTGCGGGGGCGCAACGTCGAGCAGCTCGGCGCGCAGTTCGTCAAATTCTCCGCGGTCACCCGCATGAGCGGCTGCGACTTCGACGGGCGCAAGGTGCGCAAGGGTGCGGTGGATGCCATCAAGGGCTGGGTGGAATCCCAGGGCGCCCAGGTGCCCGAGGCGCTGATCGCCGAGGCGCAAAAGATCGCGGATCAGGGGGCCACGCCACTGGCGGTGGCTGACGGCCGCCAGGTGCTCGGGCTGGTGCGGCTCAACGACGTGGTCAAGGGAGGCATCAAGGAGCGCTTCGCGCGTTTCCGCGCCATGGGCATCCGTACCGTCATGATCACGGGCGACAATCCGCGTACCGCCGCTGCCATCGCGCGCGAGGCAGGGGTGGACGACTTTCTGGCCGAGGCCACGCCCGAGGCCAAGATGCGTCTCATCAAGGCCGAGCAGGCCAAGGGTAAGCTAGTGGCCATGACCGGCGACGGTACCAACGACGCACCCGCGCTCGCCCAGGCCGATGTAGGGGTGGCGATGAACAGCGGTACCCAGGCCGCCAAAGAGGCGGGCAACATGATCGACCTCGAGTCCAATCCCACCAAGCTCCTCGAGGTGGTCGAGGTGGGCAAGCAGCTGCTCATGACCCGGGGAGCTTTGACCACCTTCTCCATCGCCAACGACGTGGCCAAGTACTTCGCCATCCTGCCGGCCATGTTCATGGTGGCGTATCCCGAGATCGCACCCCTCAATATCATGCACCTGGCCTCACCCTCGAGCGCCATTCTCTCCGCGGTCATCTTCAACGCCATCATCATCGTGCTCCTCATCCCGCTGGCGCTGCGCGGGGTGAAGTATCGCCCGCTCGGGGCGGCGGCTCTGTTCCGGCGGTCCATGCTGATCTACGGCTTGGGTGGCATCGTGGCCCCCTTCGTCGGCATCAAGCTCATAGACCTCCTGCTCGAAGCGATTCATCTGATCTGAGGGAATTTCAGCCATGAAGACGTTCGTCATCGCTTTGCGTGCTACCCTGGTTACTCTGGTATTGACCGGGCTCCTCTATCCCCTTGCCATGACCGGGTTGGCCCAGCTGCTCTTTCCCGGCCCTGCCAACGGCAGTGTGGCCAAAGACGAGTCCGGCCGGATTGTCGGTTCCCATCTGCTCGCGCAAGGATTCAGCAATCCCGCCTACTTTCAGCCGCGGCCTTCCGCGGCGGGGAATGGCTACGACCCGCTGGCCTCCGGGGGCTCGAATTTCGGCCCGACGTCGGCCAAGCTCCAGGATCGGGTGAAGGCCGACATCGCGCGCCTGCACCGAGAAAACCCGCAAGCGACCGAGCCGATTCCGGCCGAGTTGGTCACCACCTCGGCCAGTGGCTTGGATCCACATCTCAGCCCCGCAGCGGCGCGCTGGCAAGTCGCCCGGGTGGCCCGGGCGCGTGGGGTAGGTCCCGAACGGGTCCAGGCCACGCTGGAGGAGAGCGTCGTGGGGCCTGACCTGGGTTTCCTGGGCGAGCCCACCGTGAATGTGCTCGACCTGAATCTGGCCCTCGATCGCCAATTCGGTCCGCCGGCGGCGCCGAATCCGAAGAGCGGCCCGGGCGCGATGGCGAACTAGCGCTACTTGGCGGGCTGCAGACATCGCGGTGGCGCCCGCGCCCGGATACCGTCCGCGGCTCCGCCCGGCGCGGCGGTTATGGGCTTTCGTCGTAGCGCTTGCGCTTGCGCCACAGCGTCGAGGCGTCGATGCCCAGGATGGCGGCGGCGGCGTCGAGCGACGGGGCGCGCGCCATCACGGTGAGGACGTGCGCGCGCTCGAGAGCCTCGAGGCTGAAGTCGCCGCCAATGGAGGGGCCGCGTTCCTTGGCTCCCGCAATGCGCTCGGGGAAGGCCTGCGGCTCGAGCCGGGGCGACGGCCACAATATGATTGCGCGCTCGATGGCATTGCGCAGCTCGCGCACGTTGCCCGGCCAGGCGTAGCCGGCCAGCGCCCGTTCGGCGGCTGGCGAGAACTCGGGCGCCCCGCGCCCCATGCTGCGGGCGAAGAAGGCCAAAAAGTGGCGCGCCAGCGGCAGGATGTCATCCGCGCGCTCCCGTAAGGGCGGTACCCTGACTTCGAGCACGTTCATGCGGTACAGCAGATCCTCGCGGAATTTGCCGGTGCGTACGTCGGCATCCAGATCGCGATTGGTCGCACTGACCACGCGCACGTCAGCCTGGCGGGTCTTGGTCTCGCCGATGCGCTCGAACTGCTTCTCCTGGAGAAAGCGCAGAAGCTTGGCCTGAAGATTCGCCGGCATTTCTCCGATCTCGTCCAGGAACAGGGTCCCGCCCTCCGCCGCCTCCACTCGCCCCATCTGGTCGCGTATCGCACCGGTGAAGGCGCCCTTGGCATGGCCGAAGAGCTCGCTGGCGAGCAGATCCTCGGAGAGGGTGGGACAGTTGACCAGCACGAACGGGTGGGCCTGGCGCTTGCTCTGCCGGTGGAGGGCGCGCGCGAGCACGCCCTTGCCCGTTCCGCTTTCGCCGCGAAAGAGCACGGCCGCGTCGGACTGGGCCGCGCGCGCCACCATTTCCAGCATGGAACGCACGCTCGGCGCCGCCGAGCTCAGTAAGATGTCGGGCATCTCGGAGCTGAGCTGGCTCTGCAGATCGGCGGCTTGCTGGACCAGCGAGCGCTGGCGGCGGATGCGCTCGAGGGTTTGCCTGACCTGGGCCGGGGAAAAGGGCTTGGGCAGGTAGTCCCAAGCGCCACGGCGCATCGCCTCGACCGCGGTTTCGATGGTGCCGTAGGCGGTCACCACGATGATCACCAGGTTGGGGCTGTCGGCTAGCAGACGCGGGATAACGTCCAAGCCGTTGTCGTTGCCCAGCCTGAGGTCGAGGAAGGCCACGTCATAGTGCCCATGCGCCAAGGCCTCGACCGCGGCCTGGGCACCCGAGGCTTCGCCCACGCGGCCGCCAGCGGCTTCGAGGCAAACCCGTAGGGTATGACGGATGTTCTTTTCGTCGTCGATGATGAGGACGCTGATGGCGGGACCCACGACGACATTCTAGCAAGAACTTAGGGTGGTCAGTGTGGGTGATGGTGGCGCAGGACGTGGGGGCGCTCGAGCCCATGGGCCAACATGAGTTGTTCGTCATCGAGCACTTCCGTTGCTAGGCCGTCTGCTACCACCACGCCGCCATCGAGAACGATCACTCGGGAGCACAGGCCGACGATCCATTCCAAGTCGTGGGACGCGATGAGCTTGGTCGCGGGAATCCCTTGCAGGAGCTGCTTGAGCTCGCGGCGGCCGCGCGGATCGAGATCGCTGGTGGGTTCGTCGAGGACCAGCAACGAGGGCTCGCAGGCCAAAACCCCGGCTAGGCACGCGCGCCGCTTTGCGCCATGGCTGAGATGGTGGATGGCCCGGGGGCCGTAGCCGGCAAGGCCCACCAGGGCTAGCGCCCGCTCGACCCGGGCGGCCAGGTCTTGCCCCTTTGCTCCCAGCTGCTGGGGACCGAAGGCCACGTCCTCGGCGACGGTGGGACAGAACAACTGGTCGTCGGGATCCTGGAAGACCAGACCGACTTGGCGTCTGACGGCAGCGAGGTTGGCGCGGGTGATGGGCTCGCCCGCTATCAGCACGCAAGCATCGTCGGCCGGCTGTTCGGGCAGGAGGCCATTCAGGTGGAGGAGCAGGGTCGACTTGCCCGACCCGTTGGGTCCCACGAGGCCGACGCACTCGCCGCCGCCGATCTGGAAGCTGACCCCGCGCAAGGCCTCGGTGCCATCGTGATAGCGATAGCGCAGGTCGCGCACCACTACGGCGGGCTTCATTGCCACCCGCGCGCACACATGGCGTCGTAGATGCGTTCGGCTCGTTCGGAGGCGCGCAGGAAAAGGTGCCCCACCACCGTGCCCAGTACCCGCCAGTGCAGACGGCGAGTGGCAACGAGGGTCCGGCTGGCCCGGGCTCGGCGCATGCGCTGCTCTTCCTCGGCCAGGACGAAGAGGTATCTGTGCATCAAGGTCAGGGTAGTTATGAGCAAGGCGGGGACGTGCGCGCGCCTCAGCACCAGCAAGACTTGGCTGAAGGGCGTGGTGCTCGAGAGCACGATCAGGGTGGACAGGCACAGCGCGCTCCGGCCCGTGAGCACAAGCGCGCGGGCCCGAAAATCTGGCTGCAGCGCGTTGGCCAGGATCACGCCGGCGACGAAGGGCGAGAGCAGGAGCAGGCGCCGTACCAGGAAACCGGGCGAAATGCGGGCGGCAACCGCCACCAGAGCCAGTACGGCGGCGCCGACGAAGAATAGGCCCGGCTGGCCGCGCCCGGGCGCCGCCACCGTGCTGCCGATGATCGCCATCGCCACTGCCAGCTTGAGCCCGGCGGGTGCGCGCTGGATGAGGCCGTCGCGACGACCGTGCTGGTGGCCGACCCAGTCCTTCAGCATGAGGAATCTCGGGTAGCCGGCGGGGTGGGGACCAGGATGCGCCCGAGCACCAGGGCGAGGACGAATACTATGATGGTGCCCAGCCCCCCGGCGAGGGCAGTAGCGACGGTCGCCGAGTGCACCCCGGGCAGATGGTAGTGGGCGGCCACGGCGGGCACGAGCGGGGCGGCGGCCTTATCGGCAAAGCCCAGCCGGCTGGCTACGCGGGCGAGCCCATCGGGCCACGGGCTGGCCATCGGGGCCACGAACAGCGCTATGCCGAGCGCGGCGCACAAGCCGTATTCCCAGGTGCTGGCCGCGGCCTTGCCCGGGCCAGCTGACGGAAGGGCGGCCGTGAGCTCGGGCCGCACCCGGTGGATGGCCAAGAAGACCAGGGCGCTGATCAGTCCCTCGCCGAGGCCAATGAGCATGTGAAGGGCCGCCATCACGGGCAGTCCGGTGGTCAATGCCACCGTGCCCGACCAAGCCAGCTGACCCGCGCAGCCCACCGAGGCCAAGACCACCGAGAACCAGCCGGCAAAAGCGATGGCGGCGATTTGCCCGCGCAGTCCGCGCAAGTGTCGCACCAGGGTGCGGTAGACTAGATAGCCGCCTGCGGTGCTCAGGATCCCCATGTCGAAGAGGTTCGAGCCCAGGGCCGAGAGGCCGCCATCGGCGAAGAGCAGACATTGCACGATGAGGACGGTGGCGACGACGACCACGGCCGCGCTCGGTCCCAGGAGCGCGGCGACGAGCACGCTGCCCAGCAGGTGACCCGAGGTGCCGCCGGCGACAGGGAAATTTACCAGTTGCGCTGCGAACAGGAAGGCCGCCGCCAACCCGAGCAAGGGCATGCGGCGGGGCGAGATCTCCCGGCGTACTCGGCGCACGGCGACGCCGAGCCCAATCGTGGACAGCACCCCAGCTGCCACCGCCGTCTTACCGTCGACAAAGCCATCAGGGATGTGCATGGGGCTGCTGCGTCCGAGCCGGACGATGCTGCAGCTCATAGCACGGAAGTTGCATAGGTGCTACTCGGCTAGCCGCCGGATATGGACATGAGCCTCCACGACGACGGGAAGGGCAGGGCGGAGGCGATATACCTCGGCAATTGCACCAGTCGGAACCATTGCGGAGGCAACGGGCCGTGGGTCATGGCCGATCTCGAATACGGTCTGTGGGCAGGCATTAGCAGTCTAGTCAAAACTGCGGGGGGCAGGCATTCTTGCCCGGTGAATCCAAGATTCTTGACCAGGGAGCGCGACCTGGTCTGTATCGGTCTGAGCGCGGCCGTATTGCTCCCGCGCGCCTATCTGGCGCTCCACGATCAAGGGGTTATCTGGCCGGACGAGATCTTCCAGACCCTGGAACAGGGGCATCGTCTGGCGTTCGGCTATGGGTTCGTGCCCTGGGAGTTCAGGGATGGGGCGCGCTCGTGGCTGCTCCCTGGCATAGTCGGCGGTGTGATGAAGGCGCTTGCCGCGGGAGGGATGCACAGCGGCTCGTCGCTCACGGCGGGGACCAAGCTGGTCTTCGCCGGCCTCGCCACGCTCGCCTTCTATCCGGTTCTGCGCATGGCGTACGCCTGGGGCGGGATATTGGCGGCGCTCCTGTGTGGCGCCGTGGCATGCGCCTTTCCTGCCAACCTCATCTACAGTAGCCGCGCCATGAGCGAGGTGGCGAGCGCTCCCTTTCTCACCTGGGGACTGTGGCTGCTCTGGCCATGGGGCATGGGCCATGCGGGCAGGGCCGCAGCCGTCTTGGCGAGGCCAGGCCGGGTCGGGAGGATGCGAACGGACTGGCTGCTTCTATGGGCGGGCGTCTCGCTCGGCTTCTGCGCTCTGTTGCGTTACCAGAACGCGATGCTCGTACCTGCGGTCCTGCTGATAGTGGCCACCCGGAGGAGCTTGCGCGTCGCCGCGCTGGTCGCCGTGGGCGCCGTCCTTGTCCTGCTTTTTGGCGGATGGCTCGACTGGGTGACCTGGGGCAAACCCTTTCATTCGCTCGTGGTCTACGTGCGCTTCAACCTTCTGGAACACGGCGCGAGCGCGTGGGGAATCGCCAATCGCTGGTTCTACCTTCGTACGCTGCTCGAGACCGACGGCGCGGCTGTGCTCGTTCTGGCGGCCGGCTTCGTTGCAGGGCTACGTCGCACCTGGCCGGTCGGCGTGCTAGCGCTCATCTTCCTCGGGGCCCATACTCTCATTCCGCACAAGGAGCTGCGCTTCCTCTACCCGGTGCTGCCCCTTTTCGTCCTGTGCTCGGCGGTCGGGCTGTCTGTGATCACCAGCAGTCTCCCCTGCTCAGCGCGGACGCGACTGGTCGCCGGCGCTGCGCTGGCTCTGGCTTTGCTCGTGAGCTTCTCGGTGCGGGCGAGGCAGGTGAGCTTCCAGGACATCGGCCAATTCATGGACGATTCCTGCTGCGGGGGTCCCACGTCGCCGCTGGTCTGGGGTGCCTTCGAGGAGAGAAACCGCCTGTTCTCCCAAGCCGGATTGCATGTCGACTTGTGCGGCCTGGCCGCGCCGACCATCAATGCCTACTGGACCGGCGGCTATTCCTACCTGCATCGAGCTGTTCCCGTGCTCTGGTCGGACACGCCGGCCGATCTCGATGCCGCCAACTTCGTTCTGGTGAGCCCGGGGCAGGGGCTCTCGGACCATCGCTATCGCAAAGCCGCGGAAGCGGGGCCCTACGCCCTCTACCAGAGGGACGGCGCTTGCACGCCCCCGCGTGGCAGCCTGGAGTATCAGCGTCTGGTCCCGAAGGGAGTACTGGGACAATCTCGCGAGTAGGCCAATCGGTCGGCTGCCCCGATTGCTCGCCGGATGCCTCATCGGGCTTGAGAGACGATGCTCGTGCCTGACAAGAACGCGCGATCGGTTTGGTCCATTAATAGTCCAAGCCCACCGGCGCGCCGATCTCGCAATCTGGGGGTCGTAGCTCCCCAGGAATTCAGGCGTCTTGCGCCGGCGCGCCCAGCAGGAATCGAACCTGCAGCCCTCGGCTTAGAAGGCCGATGCTCTATCCGATTGAGCTATGGGCGCAAACCTTTTAATTTCAAATACTTAGGCTAGTTATCCCGACGCGCCATCCGAGCGCGTTGTGCCTATTTTGTGCCTAAGTGTACCGGAAATGGGGCGAGATTTATCACGTTCACTAAGGGGGCGTAAGATCGGGCCCTCGGTGGTACGGCAAATGACGCTATCGCGCATCATTGGGCTCGCTGTGGTCGGGCTCCTCGCAGAGCCGGCGTGCGAGAGGCAATGCGAGCCATCTCTCGACCCGACTGCCAAGTACCAGGTGGCGGTGTTGGATGTATACAACGCACAGAGCCAATACTATTACGATTGGATGCCGCCCACCTATCCAGACAGCGGCACCTGCTCGGGTATCGATGGGCTTGTTCCAGGAGCCTCTCTAAACGTACAAGCCACGGGACGGGTGAGCAATCCGGATGGGACCTGCTACGAGGTGACCGCACAGGTTCTCTCCGGACCTTCGGAGTTGGGGCTGGTGGGTTGGTCATCGGACGAGGTTGCGGGAGATGAGGTTCGGGGCACCAGTGCGTTTATGTATTCCGTGGAGAGTGTAACGGCGGGCGGGTGCGCGGGCAGTTGGGCGTTAGGCTATTACAACGGAGGAGGCCCCGGCGGAATATTTGCGGCGCCCGTTGCAGGAAAACTGCCGCCCGCGATTGTGTGGCGGCTGTTTCTTCCGTCGACGCCAAGTTGCCAGCCTTGCGAGGATGATTTTGCGATCCAGCTAACGAAAGAATGAGGTTAGGTGGACAGCACGAGCAGAAGCGCTGGCTTCGCCGTCGCCAGTCTCCGCGGGTGCTAGGTCAGCTGGCTGAGCGAGCTGGCCTGACGTGCATCGGAGACGAGCGCAAGATTCATGACGTTCCCAGCCGGACGGGTAAGATCCACGGCGACCATCTCGAACGCCTTTGCCCCAAAGAAGTCTGGCGCCAGGTGGGCGTAGTGCTGGGTGGTGGCGGTGGACGAGTGGCCCAAGATCTTGGCAAGCATCTCCAGGCTTCCACCGTTCATAACCCATTGCGATGCAAAGGTGTGACGCGTGCATTGGTAGAGGGTCATCTTGGGCAACTGACAAGCGGTGAGGGCTTTCCTGAGGGCTTTATGCACCGTACAGGGGCGAATGAACTGGGCCGGGCGTCCGATGTCGGGGCGCCCACCGCGAATCGGGTATTTCGGTACGAAGAGTGGACCTGCCCCGCCGGTCCGCAGCTTCCACTCCTCAAGGAGCGGCGCCAGCGACTTGGATAGCGGCACGATCCGACTCTCCTTGTCCTTGAGGATGCAGAGCTTTCCGTCTTGCATCTGCTGGCGGACGTGAATCTTTCTTCCAGGTAGGTCGATGTCACGCCATTGCATGCCAAGAATCTCTCCGACCCGACAGCCGGTCTGCTCGCCGAAGATGAAGATCATGTTGTGCGGCGCCGGCAAAGCAAGGTACAGGCGGCGGATGTCCTCCGGCCGCTCGAGGAACGGCGTCGACCTGGTGTCGTAGATGGACTTGTAAAGTCGACGTGTGGAACGGGGCAAGCTGGCCACCGGGTTGGATGGAGCATGGCCGGCTTCGACGATGTCCGAGAAGAAAGTGCTCAACTGGCGCACGCAATGCCCAACGGTCGTCGGGCTCAAGCCCTCGGCCAGCTTGTTTTCGATGAATCGGCGAAGCCTGGCAGGGTCGACCTCGTAGGGCTTCAATCGCGCGAAAGCTGGTCCGAGGTGCAACTTCCAGCGGCATCGGTCGTCACGCGCCGACCGATGAGTCAGCTTGCGACGTTCGAGCCAAGTCTTCATTAGGGCCTCGATGGTCGGGGAGTTTCTGTAGTCGCGAGGTTGGTCACCGACGGAGATCCATTTGTCGCTGACGATTTTCGCGAGCACCTGCTCGGCCAATGCCCGGGTGGCGTACGCTTTGAAGCGACGTCTCCCGTTCTCGAACCATCGTACGGACCACCGTTGACCCCTTCGAACGATGGTGCCCGTGCCCCAGTTCCGTCGTGCCCTACGAGCCACGGTCTTCCTCGTTTCTGTCGTGCCGGTCAGCCGCCTCAACCCTGGCGCGCGTCCTATCACTCCTGTCGGGCAGATCTGTCACGTCATCCCTCCTTCGCGGTGACGGCGGGGCGGGTTATCGCAGTGGCCCCATTGTTGTTGGTGAGGTCGGTCTTGCAGCCGAACTGCTCGCGATCCACACCACAAGGCATCGTCTGTCTTGGTAAGTCAAATCGATTCCCCGTTCCCTCCGCTTCGCGCCGAGCTTGGGCAGAGAATGGGCAGAGCAGGTGGTGATTTTCCGGCCGTCTCCGTCGCTGGTGGGCGGGTAGAGCATCGGATAAATGATCCGTGGTGACTCCGTCTTCGCGCTTGCCGCCCAGGAGGCAGGTCCCAGCACCAAGATCGATCGGGCGCCCATGACTAGGCCCTCCTTGCCGCATCCGCCAACGCCGCCACCGTGACGGGATCGATTGGCTTGAGCGCGGCCAGATCCACACGCAGGCTGCGACCGTGTCTGATGCATGGGTACGTGCCATTGGCAATCCTGCGGCGGATGCTCGCGGGTGAGCCGTAGCCCAAGCGCACGAGCTCGCCCACGGTGACGAGTCGGGATGGTGACGCAGCTCGTAGAGCCTCGACGGCCGTCCGCAGAGCGCGGATTTCGGCGACCAGCGGAGCGACGGCTACGGCAACGGCCTCAGCAATCGCAGCTTCGACCGTCATGGGCTCTCCAGCCGCGAAGCGTGGGTCCGACCCCGATGGCCAGCAGGAACCAAGCGGCCTGCGGCGGCGAGATTTCGGAAGGCAGAGGCGAACCGGTGATAGGCAGCCTCCTTGGCGCTGGTCAGGTTGGGTCTTGGTGGGCTGGTCGGCGCCCGAGACACGGCAATCATGGGGCCACCTTGCGCGGCCTCAGACCATCCGCGGGAACCTGAGTGTCGGTTCCGTTGTCGCGGGCCTCTTGATGATGCTCCGACTTGGATTCCCGCCCAATGTCGGGTGCCTCGTAGGACGGCGAGTTGGTGTAGCAGAACGCTGGCAGCGAGCGTAGGGCTCGCCTACTCATGTGGCGGCGGGTCTCCTGAGCTTTTCCCGGAAGCGCGATCACCCTCGAGCCCGGCTCGATGAGATCGAATAGATGACCGCATCCGCACGCCGTGAGCGCCGCGCGAAGCTCGGCGTCCTGAGCCGCATCCGACTGTGTGAAATAGGGCAGCTTGTCCATTTTGAGCCATTCGATCTGCTCGGCTCGTAGTCCTAGGATCTCGCGAATTCGCTTTCCTTCGGGCGTTCCACGCATCGTCAAGAACAAGAACGTTGTGGCGAGAATTCGCCCATCGATCTTAACCGCGGTGAAGTACCCAAGCCGGATGCCGGCTACCTGAAACTCGACCAGCCATTCCTCGCGCCCCATCGGGATTAGCTTGGGGTCTTTGAAGCTTTGGTACGCCCAGAAATGAAGAAGGCCAGAAACAAAATTCGGTGCGGGGATTCGGTCCCGCAAATTTCTGAGGGCATGGCTTTGGAGGAATACGTCGGCCGGTGGACTCCCCGGAGGAGCACCTCGAACCTCTGCCGTCCATGTCACCCACTCGATTTCGGTGTCCACGTAGGCAGGACCACCGCAGCGCCACGCTGGCCGTTCCTTTCCCTCTCGTGCGAAATAGGCGGGGGTTGCTCTGTGAGCCGCAACGGTGATCGTCAGCGCAAGCCTATCCGGTGGGGCGAGTTTCGGGATGAAGAAGACCCTGTCCATCGAATTACGCGGGACGATGGTGTCGGCGAGCGCGCGGCCCAGCGCCTGCATCGCGCGATCCATATTTTCGGACACGTCCGGGACCACATGTTTCGCCAGAATGCTTTGCGCCCGCCGGGCTCGTCGGTTGTCGGCAATTTCCCCATGGGCCACCATGGCGAGTGGAAAATAGTAGGAGAAGTACCTGCGTAGCGCGATGGAAACGCCGTGTGGCTGAAGCCGCAGTTCGCACGCATCTAGAGCACGCCGAACGTCGGCCAAGACCACCTCGTGGCCGGCGATAGATAGCAGGCTGGGGTCCGGGAGCACGCGCAGGTCTGGGCCTCGAAAAGTCAGGATGGCGTCAACGAGAGCATTGTCCGGTTCGGCCTCGCCGCGTGTGAGTATTTGGATCAGCTTTGCTATGCTCTGGCGCCTTCGTGCGCGGCCTTGCCGGCGATCCACCTTGGCGGCATGCTGGCGCCGGGCACGGTCACGCTTTTTGCCACGAGACTTCATCGCGTGCCCTCCGGCTCCACCATGGCGACAATCGGGGCAACGGGCGTAATGGCAACCGGGGGTAGGAATCGCGCCACTAGGGCGAAATAGTACGACGCGCGGTAGTGGTCTCGCACTCCACGCACATCCCCCATCCCGATACCCAGTTGGCGTCCTCGTTGCTCGACGTACCGCCTGTACCTCGACGACAATAGCCGGCGGAACCGGTCCAAATCCTTCGCTTGCTCCGCGAGGGCGCCGCCACCAAACCTAGCGAGCGGAAAACACTGAGTCCAAGAGTGCCCGCGGACCCTGCAAACACGAGCCAGGTCGCGATCAAGGCAGCCCACGCTTCGTCCGGCGTACTCTGCGAACCATTGCGCGGCACCATCACCGAGACTGGCGAGCCGTTCAGCAAATTCCGCCAGGCGCCGTTCCATTATCTTTTTCAGGCGTGTCTTGTGGCGCTGGAGCGTTTCTCGGCGTATGCGAATTTCGCCGTCGACTTTGATCTCGTAGCCCAGGATTCCCATCCACTCGCGACCCGATCCCCGAGGTGCCCACGGTGTTGGTGCAATCGACTTTGCTGTCCAGTACTCGACGTCGGATGGGGCAAATACCCTTGGCTCGTGCGGGATCAGCTTCAGCTTATGCAGGGCCTCCAGCGCTCGTCCCAATGCAACCTCACACGCTACTCTGTCAGTGTGTACGATCACCAGGTCATCCAGCCAGCGCACGTAGAAGAGGTCCCCGTCGACGTTGTCGCCAAGAACGGCACCGTCGACAGAATGTAGGACCAGGTTAGCCAGGATGTCCGAAAACGGGCTGCCTTGCGGCACTCCGATCCGCGCGGTCAATGGCTTGCGATGGAACTTCCTGAGCGGCTCAAGCGGCCAGGAGACCTTCCCTTCAAGATCTTTCTCCGTCAGGGTGTCACTCGCCCCAGTCATCACGTCGGCGCCGAATGAGTAGCTGGCTAGCATGGTCTCGATCAGGCGCAGAACTCGTCGGTCGATGACGACGCCTCGCCTCGACGCCCGTGCCAACGCCCTCGCGATAGCCCGACGCACCGCCGAGTGCGGAATCGTGTCGTGTAGGCTTTGGACATCGAGTTTCGCCACCCAAAGGACCTTCCCAGCGTGACGGCGCCGATAGTCCCGCGACCGAGCAACAGGCGTGTTTCGGTCGGGGTGAGACACGCCGCAGCAGCGAAGGCGGCGCGCCCAACTGTCATCGCTGAGATCAGGATCGACGCACTGGCCAAAGTGCTCGGCGGCCACCGCCTGGACGAGTTTGGCGGCGGCATCGAAGTCGACAACCGCACGGTAGGTGTGCGTGGTGGGATCACCCTTTATAATGAAGAGGACGCGGTAACCGAGCCGACGCGGCCATGTGCAATTCGCGAGTGCCTTGGCGGACTCGATTGCGGCGCAATCGGTGCGTGTTTCTGGCAAGCGCCCGTACTTGCGGTGAAAAGCAGCACGGAGATTTTCCGGGGAGAACGGATCGGCCGCCGGGGAGAAAGATGGGTTGGCAGACGGCCAGCGCCATAGTCTGCTTGCTCGGCCGGGGCCAATGCCGGCGACAATTCCGGCCAGGAGAGGGGAGCGAGCCCCTGCGTCCGCCAACCCAAAAACCATTTGCAGGAGCAGGATGATGGCTCTCCACCCCCGGTGCAGGATGGGAAGGAGGTGACGCCAAACGGCACTAACAGCGGAACGAATTGTGGGTATGACGTGCAGGCTCATGTCGTCTCCCTCTCTTGGCCACCCCTAGCGGTGGTTCTGCCAAGTTGGTACGGTCACGGCTGCGCAGGAGAACCTAGCGGGTACGCCAAAGGACGACCCTGCCGAATTGCGGAATCGCGGTGTGGGTACCGGGCCACATCGTGGCACGCATTCCTCCCTTTATTGGCGCCACTGGTGGTTTCATTGGGTACAATCAAGAGCTACAGGAGAACCCGATGGACTCGCCTAAAAGGAAGGCCCCCACGGACAAGGTTAAGCCCGGCGATGCCTTGGTTGCACTGGCGGAGATAGTCAAGGTTGGCGAAGGGGCCAACATGAGAGGGGTGGCCTTCCTGCATCTGTTGATCCTTCTCGATGCAACGGGCCTATTCCCTAGGATGTCGAAGTACTGGCGCTGCGTGCTCGACAAGGCGCGTGGGCCATACGCTCCCAAGAAATTCGACGAATTCCCGGACTACGGCAGATTGTTGGAGCAAGATTTCGTTTCCCTTAATGCTTCGGGCCAGCTTGGGAAAGAGGCTGCCTCGCCGGACCTCTTGAGCAAGTTGAGGTGTTGTGTCATCCCACCGGAGGTAACGAAAAAGGCACGAGAAGATCTCATTGAGGCTTGGCCTTTCGCGCAAATGCTGGCCCAACTCGAATCACAGTATCGGTCGGGTGGCTTGCTGGAGATGGCCGCTGAGGAGAGGCTTCGACTTGCAGCCAGTGCGCTGTTGCTGTTCGGGTTCGGTAAAGAAGGACGCAAGATTCTCGAAAGAATCTGCCGCGGCACTATCTGGAGGTTTGCCCAAAGGTCCACGCACAACGATAGGGCAACGTTTGTCGCGGAGGCGATGGCGGGCATTTGGCAGAGGCGTGACAAGTGGAGCATCGCAAAGGCGAAAGGCCTGGGTAGCCCGGTCCGTTGGGTCCAGACATGTGTTTCCAGGCCTATCATTGACGCCGCACTACAAAACAAGCTCAACCCAGAGGTCACCAGCGATATGGAAGACCCGACCGTCACCTCCGCAACCGATGCGAACGCTGCCAAGAACGCTATCGAGGACGCACACATCCGCCGCCTTGACAGCCACGTTGATAACCAGCTCGAAGGTGAGATGCCAGCAACTTTGGCTTGGCCGGATCCGGGAAGGACTGGACCGAAATCCGCCAGCAGCGCACGCCGCTACAAGAAGGCCGGGGTAGACCTCGACAACCCAGCGGCAATTGCGGAAGAGTTCGACAGGCGAAGACACCGACGAGTCGATGGATATCTGACCGGGCGCGAGATGGCCACTTGCCTAGGCATACCTGAATCCTCGTGGCGAACACTCCGAAAGAAGGCGGAAAGTGAGGGCTGGAAACCGGCAGCGCCCATCAATGGCAAGACCCTGTTTCGAGTCCCGCAAGATGTCAGCTACTTCAAAGGGTTGCGTGCGAAAATGAGGAACCGGTAGGGCTGCGCACCTGTGACCGTACCTACCCGTGACGCCCGCTAGGGGCGTCACAGGAGATTGGTCATGGCGCACATTAGCAAGCTTCGTCTGGCCCTGCTCGAAGCAGGCATCCCACACTACGTCGCCGCCAACATGGCGGGACTGTCCGAGACGGTTTTCAGCCGCATCGTTGTCGGCCGCAGGGCACCGAGCCCCGACGAAAGGGCACGCATTGCCCAAGCGCTGAATCGCTCGGAGGCAGAGTTGTTCGCGAACGCGGCGACACAGAACGTGAGCGTCCACCGCTCGGCTTGACTCAGGAGCGCCGCCATGCCCAACCCCACGCTCCTGCCAGCGCACGTCCAACATCTCCGCACAAGCGGTTTGTCCGACGCCACCATCGCCGCCGCGCAGATCTTTTCGATCACCGACCCAGCCGAGGCGGGCAAAATTCTAAATTGGAGCGGGCGGGCTTCAGCGCCAGCGATAGCATTTCCAGTATTCGTGCGCGACGGGAGCGTGGTTACAACTATTCTACGCCCCGATTCACCCCACACGCGTGAGGATGGCAACGCGCCGAAATACGAAACGCCCGTTGGCGTCGGTCCGCGCTGCTACTTTCCGCCGACGCCACTGGTTGAGCCAGCACGATGGTCAAACGGCGCCGAAGCTGTCGTTTTGACCGAGGGCATCAAGAAGGCTCTTGCGGGTGTGCAGGCCGGTGGGCTCGTGATTTCAGCCCAAGGCACAACCGTGTGGCACGACATCGAACACAAGAAGAAGACGGGGGAGTTGAGACTGCACGCCGATCTGCGTGCGCTCCCCCTCAAGGACCGGGACGTCATCATCGCCTTTGATGGCGGCGACACGACCGGCAATCCGAGCGTCGTTTTGGCCGAGGGACGACTGGCCAGCATGCTGGCCAAGGTTGGAGCCAACGTCAGGCTGATGCGAATTCCTGCTCCCGACGGCGTCAAAGTTGGGCTCGACGATTTTCTCGCCCGGCAGACCGATCCAACTACAGCACTCAAGGAGTTGATGGCGTCGGCGATTCCCGCCGACCCACTGCTCAGAATCTGCGACGCACTTGCCCATCCAGACCCAGGCTCGGCGGTGCTCGCGCTACTCGTGGACGAAGGCTTCGCCGCCGCTCTGTACGTTGCCCCGAAGGCCGTGACCGACTTGGCGGCAGCCCAGGTCCAAAAGCGCGCTGGCATTACCAAGGCATCCGTACGCGAGGCGGTTGACCGTTTTGAATCGTCTCTCCGGCAAAAAAGCACCAAGAACACCGCCAGCGGTGACTCCTCCGGGGAGGTCGAGGGCAACAACTACGAAGTCGTCGACGGCCGCCTGTGCTGGGCTAAGCCTCAGCGTGGTGGCGGCGAGACGATGGTTCCGCTGGCCCATTTCGACGCACAGATCGTCGAGGAGGTGACCTTCGACGACGGCGCCGAGACCACGAAATCTCTGCGGATCAGGGGCACGCTCAACGATCAGGCCCTCCCAGATTGTGTAGTGCCTGCCGCAGAATTTGGATCGATGACATGGGTGATGCGCGAGTGGGGCGCACGAGCTGTTGTATGCGCCGGCCAAGGCATTCCCGATCATATTCGCGAAGCAATTCAGATACGTTCAAAACCGAGCAGTCGTCACGTCTATTCGCATACGGGCTGGCGCAAGACCGAGGACGGCTGGGCGTATCTCCACAACGGTGGTGCCGTCGGTGCCTCGAACCTGGAGGTAAAGCTCGACGGTGCCCTCTCTCGTTTCCAGCTGCCCGAGAAGGCCGAGGATGTGGTGGCCGCGGTGCGTTTGTCGGCGGCTTTGCTTGATGTCGGTCCGGATTCGGTCACGATGCCGCTGCTGGCGGCGGTGTACCTGGCACCGTTGTGCTCGATCTTGCATCCAGATTTTGCTGTCTGTTTGGTAGGTTCGACCGGCAATCTTAAGAGCGAGCTGGCCGCACTTGCGCAGTCGCACTACGGCGACTTCAGCCGCATGACCTTGCCGGGCTCGTGGTCGAGCACAGACAACGCGCTTGAGCATACGTTGTTTGCCTTGAAGGACGCCCTGTGCGTGGTCGACGACTACGCTCCCCAACCCGGCAGATACGCCGCGCAGGACCTGCAACGCCGAGCCGCTCGAATCATCCGTTCGGTGGGCAACGGGGCATCACGGGCCAGGTTGCGCGCAGATTTGACACAACGGCCGGAGCGGCCTCCTAGGGGGTTGATGATTTCAACTGGAGAAGATCTTCCTCCAGGGAGTTCCATCCGCGCACGGCTGTACGCAGTCGAGGTCGAACGCAACAGCCTCAATTTGGCCATGGTCACCCACTTGCAGAGCCGGCGTGGGCGACTACGACACGCGACACGCGCGTACACCGAGTGGTTGCGCCCACGCATCGACGATTTCGGCAAGAGGCTGCCCAACCTCCACAAACGCTTTCGGCGCCTGTTTCAAGAAGCGGCCGGCCACGCCAGGCACCCAGAAACCCTAGCCTCTCTTTTGCTCGGGGTACACGTCTTCTCACGGTTCGCCGCCGATGTTGGGGCAATGTCTAAAGCGGATGGCCGGCGGCTGGTCCGCCGTGCCCTCGATGTTCTGCGCGCGGGTGCAACCGAGCAGGCCGAAGTCGCTGCCGACGTCGACGTGGCGCGAAAATTCGTTGAGGTCCTTTCGAACTTGCTGGCCCAGAACAAGGTCGTCCTGGTTGGCCCGAACCAAACTCTGTCTGCATCTGCCCCGGGCGAAGAGGCTATCGGCTGGCGAGGTGATGACTTCGCATACGTCGTTCCCGACCTTGCAAAGCAGCGGGTTGCAGCATCCCTGCGGGATTCCGGGGAGCAGCTCGCTCTGTCTGACCGGGCGCTTCATCGCGAGCTTGTTCGGGCTGGAGCCGTCATTCCCAGTAAATCCGGTGGCCGTACCAGGGCCACCACCCAAAGGCGCTTCGGCGGCAACAA
>CAWKJE010000007.1:0-7707 GCA_963849735.1 uncultured delta proteobacterium | reverse complement strand
GGTCGTGTAGTCACCAGTCGCAAGTCATGGCTCGCTTCGCAGCAAGACGCTTGCCTCGCGCCTTGCTCCGGGCCACCACGCTAATTCACGATGTAGATCGGGCCAGTCATCGCGGCATGAATCGCGCAGTCGTAGTAGAGCATGTCGGGCGCACTGCTCGGCACATCGAAGGTGACGTCACCCGAGGTCGCCCCGTTCCCGGTGACGCCCATGCTGTACGCGTTGCCGGTGCCGGTGCTCTGCATGGTCTTGATGTAGAACGGGTGACCAGGTGAATTGACAGAGAATGTATAGGTCATTCCGCGGCAGAGCGTCAGACTGGGGTTTGGATCGCCGTCGATCACGTACGCGGTCATGCCGCTGTTCATGACCTGGAGGGTTCCGGCTGCGTGACACGAACCGGCGTCGGAAGATGAGCTCATGTCCATCATTCCTCCCATGCCCATTATTCCTCCCATGCCCGTCATTCCTCCCATGCCCATCATTCCTCCGGTGCCCATCATTCCTCCCGTGACCGTCATGCCGCCGCCAGTTCCCATCATCATCCCGCCCGTAGCCATCATCATCCCGCCCACGCCGCCCATCCCCATCATCCCGCTGCCACCGGCCATCATGCCGCCAGAACCCATCATCGTATTGCCCATCGCCATGCCGCCGCTCTCCGGTCCCATGCCGCCCGAGCCGAGCGCGCCGCCGCCACCCATGCTCGTGCCGCCGGCACCGGTCATCATACCGCCGGTGGCGAGCATCCCGCCGGAGGCAACGCCGCCCGAGCCGGGCATCATGCCGCCAACGCCCATCAGCCCGCCGCCCGCGCCGCCGATTCCTCCCGAGCCAGAAGCCAACTGGCCGGCGGCGCCGCTTGCGCCGCCAGTGGCGGATGTCGTCGCGCCGCCCGCGCCCCCGCTCGACCCGTTGCTACCGCATGCCCAAAGGAAGAGCACGGCGATTTCGACTAGCCACGTCCGCGCTTGCTGCGCTAGGCCAGAATACCGATGTTCTGTTGCCATGAATGCACCCCCGTGGCTGTTTGGATTGCAGACGTTGGCCAAGGGATTCGCGCAGATAAAGCTGAAGAAGGGTACCATTCGTCCCATCGATCATCAGGATGCGGCCATGCTCCGCCAGGCATTCAACCTTGAGGATGATGGGCCATGAATCGCGTGCAGAAGTTCCACTCGCTGGACGACATGGCAAGCGCTGCCGTCATGGCCCCGCCCGGCAGCGGGTTCGAGCGATTCGCACGTCATTGCGCCAGATATCTCGCCATCGCGCCGCGCAACTATCCTCGTGGCGTGTTTCGCTTCCGAACCATTGAGGAAGCCCAGGCGGCGCGCGAACGAGTCACCGCGGACAGTGTGAGGCAGAAGACGTCTACGATAGCCTCGAAGGCGGGCGAGTAGGTTTGCAACTACGCCGCTGCAAAGCAAGGATGGTAGCAGCCGGCATGGTACCCGATTCGAGAGCCGTGCTTCTTCGCCAGATTCGGTGAAAGTCGTTCTCGGCAGCGATGAGGCGGATGCCGGTTCACCGCTTTGCCATCGCGTTGGGCACCGTGGCGAATCACAAACGATTCTCAACTGGTACGGGAGTCTAACAATCGTCTGCGCATAGGGCGTGTAGCTTCCCTGTCCCCACGCTGTCGCTCCAACCACCCTGTCACCCAGCAAGCAACCCAGCAAGGCGGTCAACATGCTCTCCGAACAATGTCCCTCTGGCCTTTTGCCACAGCAGATTGGATCGTTTGCCATTCCCCAGCTAGCCCACGCCTCCCCATCGAAGCTTGCCGGGAAGGCGCCGGTCGTGCTTGCGCCGGGCAGGGTATTCCTAGTCGGCGAGCACACGACGGAGGATGGCTGCGCCGTGGTGGCGGCGATTACACGCCATGCCAAGGCGCAGTTTGCTCACGGCGCGGATGTCGCGGCCCTCGTGGCCGAGGTAACCCAGCGCACACGCGTCGGGCTGGCCGAGGTGTTCGCCGCCCTACCCATGGGCTCGTTATCGGTCGACGTGGGCGACTTTCGCGAGAACGACCGACCGTTGGCGTTGGGATCCAGCGTCGCCGCGGCGGTCGCCACCATAGGTGCGCTGTTCGAGACCCTCGGGCTGTCGATAGCCAATCGCAAGTCTATGGTGCTGGCCAGTGCGCAGGCAGGCCGTGACGCGGCTATCGGTTGCGTCGAGGGCGATGTGGATTGGCTGGCCGCGACCTACGGTGGCCTCGTTCATATGAAGCGTCAGAAGGGCGAGGTGGAAATACAGGCCGCCCCCGCGCCGGCGGGGCTACACCTGGTGTTGTTCGCCGCTCCGGTGGGCGTGACGGCCCAGCAGCTGCACGCGGGCATCGAGCGCTACGCGCGCTCGGATCCCGCCTCGTTCAATATCAGAAGTCAGCGCCTGCGGGAGCTCGCGCAACAGGTGTCCCAGGATTTGACCGCCGCCAGCGTGCGGTCCGCGCTGGCAGCGGCCCGTGCCTATAGCGACGAGCACGCTCAGTTGGCTAGCGAAGCGCAGGTGCCTCTCATGCGCGGATCGCTGGCATTGGCCTCAACACTAGCGCGGGAGCTGGGCGGCCTGGCCAAGCCCACCGCGGGTCAAGGCGACGTCGGCGTCGCTATGTTCGCCAGTCGGGAGGCTGCCGACAAATTCCGGGAGGCCAGCGCGCCGTATTTGAGCTTACTCCAGGGTGGCATCGACCGTTTGGGTGTGCGCTGCCAAGGACCGTCGATGCCGCATGACGAGGGGCCCACCGACGTGGAGCTGGTATCGCCCGAAGTCTTCGACGCGAGCTCGATGGCGGTTCTGCTGACGCCGGGCCCCCCGACCCCCGAAGGCGTAGGCGTAGGCCAAGACCTTGACCGTGCGTCGAGCAGCATGACGACGAGGGTGCCTGCTCGGGCCCCGGCCGGGCGGCGGGGTAGGCGATTCATCCTCCTTGCCTTCGCCAGTCTGGTTGCTTTCGCATTCGGTGCCGAGTTAGCAGGGATCCATCTCGCTCATATGCGTCCCCATCGTGCGGCGGCAACCCGCGCCGTCCCGCAGGAGCTCGCACCTGTCACGGCAGCATCGGTTGCGCCGCCGCCAGCGCCAGCCGTCGAGACGGCCGCGGCCTTGGACCCGGGTCCTAGGACGGAAGGCGTCGAGGCCGAGGAGCGGGCTGACGTGAGCCCGGCGCCTAGGAAGCGGCGGCGAGCCGGCGGGATTCGTTCCTCGGGTACGACGCGTACCGGCGAAGGTAAGGGTTCGCACGGTCCGCAGCCGCAATTGCAGAGCCTGCGGGCAGGCGAGCTGTCCAACGAGGAATTCTAGGCCTGCGCTTCGCCCGGTGCGGCAGGAGGTCGACTCAATCCCGATCGACTACCGCGCGGGGCGATGCTGCGGATGTTCGGAAATCTGCTGCTTGGAGCGCGGTTAAGAAGGCGGCGAGGCGCGTTCTGCGGGATCACGCTCACCTTAATGTGCGTGTCAGTCGGCTCAGCCTCTCTATCGAGCAGGCCCAGCCGCGGGACCAGCCAGCGGCGAGTGCGCTGATGCAAACGCTCGTGCAAGACGTAAGATCTGCAGGTTCGGATCGATGCCTTCGGCGGTGATGGTTAGAGCACAATTGGCGCCGTCCGGTTCGAGCGCAATGTCCAGCCAGGCTCCGGGCAGCCAGAAGGGGTCGTTCTCGATGCGCGAACTCTGCTGTCGCCCAAGGACCATGTGGGCAGAATGGCACTGAACGTCTCCCACAAGAGCCTGGGGCGTCACGTTGCTAGGCGGACGGACAAGCAGCCGCACGGCCTTTATGCGCTGGTCGCTACCAGTTCTGCCATTGTGCATGTAGCTGTACACGGGCTCCACCGAGAGTACTCTCAGGCCTTCAATCGTCCTCACATCCCGTTCATCGTTCGCAGCGCATTGCAGTAACTCGGTCTGTGTGGCTCTCGCCGTCGGTGTGGGCGTCGCACAAGAGCAAGGCAGGCAAAGGACAGCCGGCGCCAGGACGCCATAGAAGGCACCAAACCGTGCCGCATGAAGTGATCGGGTCATGCTCAAGCCTAATCGGATTTCAGGCCCCTCGCTATCCAGAACGTAGCAACGCAGCGTGGCGAGCCGCCGGAGGAAGCGCCTTTGCAGCAACACATGGCAGCACGCCGGCATAGACAGGCGATTTCGGCGCCGGTCAACCCCAGGGTAGCGCAGGTGCCGGTCTCGCTAGGATGCTATTTCCCAACGGTGACCATGCCACTTGGTCCGATTCCCGACGTCTGGACCGTTGGATTCTTCATGAGTGTGAGAGCTCCAGTCGTCTGGTCAATCGTGAACTGAGCGATGGAGCTATTGCCCCAGCCGCTCTCGCCACTGGTCGCGTAGGCATACTTGCCCGAGGCTTCGACGGTGATGACAGCCGTACCCGCCCCCCCTGCCGAGACCGTGGGTGGGGTCATTGCTGCGAGCGCCCCAGTGTTCTGGTCGATCGTGAACTGAGCGATGACCGCCGTGGGCGTCGACGGGTTTGTTCCGATCGTCGCATAGACGAATCTACCCGAGGGGTCGACCGTGATGGAAAGGGACATCGTCGCCCCCGTGGCTATGGCGACCGTAGGTGTGGACATAGGCGTGAGCGCCCCAGTCGTCTGGTCGATATTGTATTGAAGGATGTTGCCGTCCCCATAGTCCGCAACGTAGGCATACTCGCCCTTCGTAGGTTCGACCGCCATGTCATAGGGATGAGAGTAGGCGGGTCCTGCGGCGGCCGTCGGCGTGGACATAGGCGTGAGCGCCCCGGTCGTCTGGTCGATATTGTACTGAGAAATGGAGGCATCATAACCGCCATTATCGTCTGGCACGTAGGCCCATTTCCCCGAGGGGTGGACCGTGATGGATTGGGGATACGACTCCCCCGACCCCGCAACGATGGTGGGCGTGGTCATTGATGTGAGCGACCCATCCGTGCCGGTCGTATACTGATTGATGTCGAAGACTTGAGTGTTTAGCACGTAGGCCCAGGGGCCCGAGGGATGGACCGCAATGCTGCCAGGATAGTACAACACGCCGCCGGCGAGCGGCCCCATCAGGATAGTAGGCGTGGACATGGGTGTCAGCGACCCATCCGCGCCGATGGTGAACTGAGAGACGGTCTCACTGGTTGGGTTCGATACGTAGATGTACTTGCCCAGGGGGTCGACCGCGATGTTTCGAGTGTCGTTCCCTCCGGTCGGGACCGTGGGCGTGAACATGGGTGTGAGCGCGCCGTTCGGGCCGATTGTATACTGAGAAATGGTGCCCTCAGAGCCATCATTGTGGTTCACCGCGTACGCATACCCGCCTGCCCACAGCGCGTACAGGGTGAGGTCAGCCGCTCCCATCGTGAAGGTGGCCCCCGGCGCATAGGTCGTGCCGGATCCGTCAGCCTTAGTCTGCCAGCCGACAAAGGCAAACCCGCTGTAGGCGAGGTTCCCGGTGTTTCCGAGCACGGTAACGGTCTGGCCGTCCGCATGGCGTATGGCGTCAACCGGGGCGGCGCCTGTTGCGCCGTTCGGGTCATAAGTCACGGTGAGACCGCCTCCAGTGCCGGTCGCTCCTCCGATTCCTATCGCAGCGCCTCCCGCGCCCGCCACCGTCGTGCTCGCTACCGTAGCCCCCGTGCCTGAGGGAGGACCGCCGTCATGGCCGCCCCCACCTCCGCAACCACCAGCTGCGATCGCAATGAGCATGCAGAATGACGCGCGAATATTCTGGGGCACCATAGGGATCCTCCTCGTACCTTCCTATCAGCCAATGCCGTCGGACCGCAAGGTGCATCATTGCCACAATACCGTCAGCCACCCGCCGCGATCAGCGCGTTGAGCGCACGGAGGACCGCGGAGAACGAGGCACGTACGATGTCCCGATCGCGGCCAACCCCGAAGGCTCTCTTGCCTTCGCCGTTCTGCAGACGGACGTAGGCGGAGGCTTCCGCATCGGCACCGCCGGCCATCGCATGCTCGCTGTAGTCCACCACGGACAGGTTCATACCCAGGCGAGACGACAACCCGGTCACGAACGCATCGATGCTTCCCGCGCCCTGCCCCTCGACCTCGATATCCGTACCCCCATCCCGGACATGGACCGAGACCTCGCAGAGGTGCTTGTCGATGTGCTCGACCTCGTAGTCGGACAAGGCGAAGCGCCCGGTGGCCGAGAGGTAGCTGCTCTCGAAAATATCTATCACCGCGCCCGCCGCCAGCTCCTTGCCGGTCGAGTCGGTGATACGTTGAACCTGGCGACTGATCTCGATCGCCAGATCCTTAGGGACGCGGTAGCCGGACGCCTGCTCGAGCACGTAGCTCACACCGCTCTTGCCCGACTGACTGTTGATGCGAATCATGGACTCGTACGTGCGGCCGACGTCGGTGGGGTCGATGGGCAGGTACGGGACCTCCCACGGCGCCCCCGGCTCGCGCCCGCGCACGGACAAGCCTTTGGCGATGGCATCCTGGTGCTACCCCGAGAAGGCGGTGAACACCAGACCACCGGCGTAGGGGTGGCGCAACGGAACCGGCATCTGGTTGCACGCCTCGAAGGTCTCGACCAAGCCGGGAATGTCCGAAAAATCGAGCTCGGGCGCGACCCCCTGGGAGTACAGATTCATGGCCAGTGTGACTAGGTCGGCGTTGCCCGTGCGTTCGCCATTGCCAAACAAGGTTCCTTCCACGCGCTCGGCCCCCGCCAACATGGCAAGCTCCGCGGCTGCCACCGCGCTGCCGCGATCGTTGTGGGTATGCACGCTCAGCACGACTTCGTCGCGTCTGCGGATGTGGGTGTCCATCCACTCGATCTGATCGGCATAGACGTTGGGCGTCGACGACTCGACGGTGGCAGGCAGGTTGACGATCATCTTGTGAGTGGGCGTGGGGTTCCAGGTGTCGACCACCGCATCCACGACCTCGACCGCGAAGTCCAGCTCGGTGGCGCTGAAGCTCTCCGGCGAGTATTCGAGCACGACGTCGGTCCCCGGCAGCTCACGCGCGCAGTCCCGAATAGAGCGCGCGCCATGCACGGCCAGGTCGCGCACCTCGCCCCGGCTCATGCGAAACACGACCCGGCGTTGCAGGGGATTGGTAGAGTTGTAGAGATGGACAATGGCGCGCCGGGCACCGTGGAGCGACTCGATGGTCCGCCTGATCAGCGCCTCGCGTGCCTGGGTCAGGACCTGAATGACCACGTCGTCGGGGACTCGGCGCTGCTCGATGAGGAAGCGCACGAAGTCGTAGTCGGTCTGCGAGGCAGCTGGGAATCCCACCTCGATCTGTTTGAAGCCCACTGCGACGAGACTGTCGAACAGGCGCAGTTTGCGCTCGTGGCCCATGGGCTCGGCCAGTGCCTGGTTCCCGTCGCGCAGGTCGACACTGCACCATATCGGGGGCCGATCGAGGACGCGTTCGGGCCAGGCGCGTTGGGAGAATTCGGGCTTGGGCAGGGGCTTGTATTTTCGGGCGTCGAACATGGGGGCGTCTCCTTATTGCTTGGGTTGTTGCGGAGACGGCCCTGGCCCAGAATACCAAAACCCTCTCCGGCTGTGCGCGAGAGAGGGTTTGGCTGGCGATTGCGCTCAGACCTCTCTCGCGCTGCGAAGAAGCAGCGCGGAGAGAAGCAGGAGAGATGGCAATCGCATGAGTAGAACAAGGATGCGCCAGAGATGGCTCGCCGTCAAGCATGGCGAAGGGCCCAACCGAGCTTGTT
>CAWKJE010000006.1:0-39538 GCA_963849735.1 uncultured delta proteobacterium | reverse complement strand
CAACACAGTAATAAGTAGTTATATATTCAACTACAAGTAATATCTATTAATAGATACTATTTCAATTAATTAAAAGGTGTTTTGAAAATTTTAATTAATTTTACTGTGATTATTACAGTTAATATATTTTATATTTAAGCTATAGTAAGGTGACTATGCTTATTTTATATTTATAATACCGTAATTCACGGCTTATAATATTATAAATAATTTATAAAATATAAATTTTATAAGAATATATTGTTAAGGATTTTAAGCTTAACTTAATAAATATAGTGAATTCTTTATAAGACTTCCTTATTATATAAACTGCGTAGTTTTAAGGATCTAAGACTTACTTAAGCTTAAAGGACTTTAGCTTAAGGATAAAATTATAAGAACCCCTTACCTTATATTATTTAGCTAATAATAAAGTCCCTTTTACTTATAAATGAGTTAAAAAGGACCGTAGCTTTATAATAAGGTATATAAATAATTATTAAAAATTATAAAATAATTTTTCAAGAGATGTTTTAAATTTTAATGGCTGTCCTTACGATTGTACTTTCTGCTCGGCCACCTTGTTCACCGGGCGCAAGTACCGGTTCCGGCCCATCGAGAACGTCATCGCCGAGATCGAGTCGCTGCGCCGCCGCTTCATATTCTTCTTGGACGACAATATCTTCTCCAACGAGGCCTATTGTCGTGCCCTCTTCTCCGAGCTGAAGAGGCTGAAGGTCATCTGGGTGGGACAGGCCTCGCTGCACCTGACCGCGAGAAATCCCGAGCTGCTCAAGTTGGCGGTGGCGAGCGGCTGCTTTTCCCTGTTCGTGGGCATCGAGTCCCTGTCGGAGTCGAATCTGCGCGCCAACGGCGCGCTGGCCAAGAACGGGGTGACCAGCCCGGCGGAGATGAGCGCCAGCTTGCGGGTCTTGCATGACCACGGCATCATGGTCATGGCCGGCGTGATCTTCGGCTTCGACGACGACGACCCAGGGGTGTTCGAGCGCACGCGCGACTTCCTTATGGCCAATCGCATCGGTCTCGGCTCGTTTTCGACTTTGACGCCATTTCCCGGGACGAAGCTCTTCGCCGCGCTCAAAGCCGAGTCGCGCATCACCACCTACGACTGGGCGCAATACGACGGGGCGACGGCGGTATTCCGGCCCAAGCTTATGACGGCCGAGCAGCTGGAGGAGGGGACGCGCGGTATGGGAGTCTATTTCTACAGCATTCCCAAAATTCTCCTGCGCTTCTGGACCAACCGCCGCCATCCCTTGGTCTATCTCGGCACCAGCTTTGCGTCGCGCCATTCGTGCCGGGTCGAGAACCGCGTGCCGCTGCTCACTCCGAGCGGATGGTGGAAGGGCGGCGCCAAGGTTTCCTTGGCCGACGGCACCTGACCATGGGACGAGGCTCCCCGCTTGCCGTGCTGGCCGGGTGTAGTCTCCTGGCCTTGACCACATGGGGGTCTTGCTCGAGCTCGAGCTCGAGTGGGCGGGACGGCGGAAATCCTTACGACGGCTCGGCCCAGCCAGATGCGCTGTCTCCGAGCGAGGGCGTGGCCCCGCTCACCGAGCTCACCGAGCTCACGATACCGACGCTGCTCAGCGTTCCCACCAGCATTGCGCTGGGGTCGGATGGGAACCTGTGGTTCACCGAGAACGCGAGCGACAAGGTGGCCAAGATCACGCCGAGCGGGGCCATCACCGAATACCCGGTGCCTCCCATAAGGCAGAACGAGCCGCCGATCGGCCCGGCCGGGATAGCCAGCGGCCCCGACGGCAATCTCTGGTTCGCCGAGAATACCGCGAACCAGATCGGCTACATCACCGCGGCAGGTGCGATCAGCCAATTCCCGCTGGCGAGCCCTGATCAGCCATATTGGAGCTCCGCGAGTGGGAGCCAGCCCTGGGGGGTGGCGGCCGGACCAGACGGCAACATCTGGTTCACGCAACTGGCGGGCATGATCGGGCGCATCACTCCGGCGGGTGTGATCACGGAATTTTCCGTTCCGCCGGGTGCCATCATCAGCTCGCCTTACGCCATCGTTGCGGGAGCCGACGGCAATATTTGGTTCACGGAGGTGGAGGGCAACAATATCGACCGCATCACGGTGACGGGCGACATCACGTCGTTCGCGATTCCGACGGCGCTTAGCCTGCCCTATGGCATAGCCGCGGGACCCGACGGCAACTTGTGGTTCACCGAGTACGCCGGCAATCGCATAGGGCGGATAACCCCGGCGGGCGCGCTGGTGGAGTTCCCGCTACCGACCAGCGCGAGCGAGCCTTGCGGTATTACCGCGGGAGCCGATGGCAATCTCTGGTTCACCGAGCAAGCGGGCAACAACCTGGGACGCATCACGCCCGCGGGCCTCATCGCGGAGTTTTCCCTCCCCGAGCCGGAGAGCTCGCCCGAGGGCATTACCAGCACGCCCGACGGGTACCTTTGGTTCGTCGAGAGCGGGGTCGGCCAGGGCAACATGGGCGGGAACAAGATTGCCCGCCTGGCCATCGCCAGCCTGCCCCAGTAATCGCCCGCGGGGGGGGGTATTAGTAGCTCCGGAGCACCGGCAGGATTTTGCCTGCGTCGGGGGTTGGTCATCTTTCCCGCCCGGCGGTGGTAGCATGGGCACGATGCCCAGTCCGAAGTCCGAGGTGGTGACCAGCCCGCAAGCGCGCGCCAGCACGGCGGGCGGGGAGCCCGAGCCTGCCCACGGGTTGCCTCGACCCACTCCTTGCCAGATTGCGGCATGGGCGATCATGGCTGGCGGGCTCCTGCTCGTGTTGCAGCTACGTTTGCTCGCATCCCTGCTGTGCGGGCTGCTGGTTTACCAGCTGGTGCATCTGGCCGTGCCCGTGCTGCAACGGCGCCTGTCGCGGCCACGCGCCAGGGTAGTTGCGGTGACCATCGTCGCCATGTTCGCCGCGGGCATTGTGGTCGGGCTGGGAGTGGGCCTGGTGGCGCTCTTCCGCAGCGGCGACCACATAAGCCACGTGCTGGAGCGGATGGCCGACAGCGCCAATCGGGCCCGCGGTAACCTGCCGGTCTGGGTGGCCGACTATCTGCCCACCGACGCCGATGATCTGCGCGACTTCGTGGTCCGTTGGCTGCGCGATCACGCCCGCGATCTGCGCACCGCCGGATCGGACTTTGGCCGGGTGGTGGCGCACGTCCTGGTGGGCTTGGTGATCGGGGCCATGGTTTGCCTCCTCGACGTGGGACCGCTCAAGAACGAGCGTCCGCTGGCCCACGCTTTGCGCGAACGGGTGGCTTTGCTGGGCAACGCCTTTCGGCGGGTGGTGTTCGCCCAGGTGCGCATTTCGACTATCAACGCCGGCCTGACCGCCCTATTCTTGCTGGTGGCGCTGCCCGCTTTCGGTGCGCACATGCCGCTCGCACCTTCGCTGGTCGTGCTCACGTTCGCGGTCGGCATCATACCGGTGGTGGGCAATCTCATCTCCAACACCGCAATCGTCATTGTGGGACTCAGCGTTTCGCTGTACGTCGGGCTGGCCGCCCTGGGGTTCCTGCTCGTCATCCACAAGCTCGAATACTTCCTCAATGCGCGCATCGTGGGCTCGCGCATCAGCGCCCGGGCGTGGGAGCTTCTCGCGGCCATGCTGGTGCTCGAAGCGGCGTTCGGGTTCAGCGGGGTTATCGCGGCACCGATCTACTACGCCTACCTCAAGGACGAGATGACGACTCAGGGCTTGGTGTAGGCGTAGGCCAGCTCGCCCAGTTCGGCGGCCGAGCGCATCGTGCCTAGGAAGGGTCCAAATGTTCGAAGGTGGGTCCGATCGGGCATACCCGCGACCGACGACTTTCCCGGCTTGTCTAGCGACGATGGGTCCGCGTAATCTAACCCATAGGATGGCAACGATGTTCACGCGAGAACGAGCACGAGTTACCCGGCATCTAACCCCAATCTGTTCGGTCGGCATCGGAGCGGTGGCCTTGCTGGTCGCGGCCTGCCAGTCGACCTCTCAGTCCGCTGGCGCGGGCGGGGGGGTGGGCGGGGGAGTCGCCGGTGCCGCCGGCGGAAAGGGCGGGTCGTCCCTGAGCAGTGCCGCCGCGAGTGGAGGCGCGCGCGGAGATGGCGGCGGGACCTCTTCTGCTGCGGGCGGCGTTGGGGGGAGCCATGCGAGCGGCGGAATTACCGCGGAGGGGGGAAGCGGAAGCGGAGGATTCTCAGGCGAGCAGCGGCGGGGGAGGGGGAGCCGCGGGCGGGAGCGCGGGCAGCTCCGGCGCGAGCGGGGGAGCGGCGGGCGCGAGCTCCAGCCTGGACGGCGGTCCTCCCAATACCTCGGGGCACTTCTATGTCTCGCCCAGCGGTACGGGGAGCGCATGCTCCAGCTCCGCACCTTGTGCCATCACCCAAGCGCAGACCGAGGTGCGCGCGGCGGTGAAGTCGACTACCGGCAACATCGTCGTAGAGCTGGCCGACGGGGTCTACTCCCTCAGCGCGCCCTTGATCTTCACCGCGGCCGATTCTCCCGCCACAGGATCGCCGGTTCCCAGCCAAACCCCTTCGGGTGACGCGGGCGCCGGCCAGACCGTCAGCTGGCAAGCCGCATCCGGGGCTAAGCCCGTGCTATCAGGGGCAACGAAGGTCACGGGCTGGGCGGTCAGCGACGCCAGCAAGAACATCTACAAGGCGACAGCGCCCTCGACCTTCGTCACGCGCCAGCTCTACGTGAACGGCAAGATTGCCACGCGGGCACGCTCGACCCAGACCATCGACCGCGGCGACATGAATCTGCAGACCAATGGCTGGTCGTTCACCAACAGCGCCTTGAATTTCTTGAACAGCTTGCAGCAGCCCGCACGCGCCGAGATCGACGCGATCGGGTCGTGGACCAACCGCTACTCGCCTATTCAGAGCGTGGCGAACGGTACGGTGACCATGGTTCAGCCGGCCTGGGACCAGAATACCTGGGGCTGGGACGTGATCAAATGTCCGTCCGGTGGGACAGGGTGTAACGGCCCCTATCGGAGCGGCCCGATCTACGTCGAGAACGATTACACTCTGCTCCAGCCCGGCCAATGGTACCAGGATACTACCGCGGGCGCTCTCTACTACATTCCGCTTTCCGGACAGGACATGAGTACGGTCGACGTGGAGCTGCCCCAGCTCGAGCTTATCCTGGCGGTGGGCGGCGCGTGCCCCACCACCCCGGCGGCCGGGAGCGACTGCGTTGCCCCGGCCACTCCCAGTGATGCGACCCAGGCCGTGCCGTACTCGGCCCCGGCTGGTGGTGATCCTTACGCCCAGCCCGCGCATGATCTGACGTTCACCGGCCTGACGTTCTCGTACACCAGCTGGCTCCATCCCAATACCAGCGACGGATTCGCCGATGCGCAGACGGGGGGATACGTGGTCGGGCCGAGGTCGAACTTTCCGGGCGGCGGCCAATCTCCCGCGTACGAGGCGACCCGGCCCCACTGGAGCCAGATGCCGGCGGCAGTACAGGTGTCGGACGCTTACAACATCTCGTTCGTGGGCGACCGTTTCGTCGCGCTGGGCAGCATGGCCCTGGGGATCGGCAACGACGCCAATGCCCACACCACGGGGGTGGGGTTGGGGGCGAATGGGATCAGCGTGACCGGCTGCGTGTTCGAGCAGATCGCAGCGGGGGGGATCGTGATCGGGGGATCGCGAGCATGGGCTCACCACCCCTGCGGCGACAAGGTGTGCGCGGCGAGCGACGCGGGGTCCAAGCTCATCGACCAGAACATGCTGATCAATGACAACCTCGTTCACGACATCGGGATCGACTACCGAGATGCTGACGGCATCATGTTCACGTATGCTCAAAACGTTGTAGTTACGCACAACGAGGTGTACAACGTGCCATATTCCGGCATAAATAGCGGCTACGGATGGGGCACTAACGACGCGGGCGGCAACGCGGACTACAAGACGCGCAACACGGGCGATCTCTACCTCTACCAGCCCTGGTACACCAACGCCACCGTGGCCAAGAATAATACGGTGAGCGCGAACTACGTGCACCAGGGCATGCTCCAGATGAACGACGGTGGCTGCCACTACAACCTGGGTTTCCAACCTGGAACGGTGGTAACCGAAAACTACTGCGAGGGCCAGGGCTCCGGACTGTCCGGCACCTTCTGGGGCGAATACAACGACGAGGGCTCGGCCTACATCACCGAGACCAAGAACGTGTACGCCAACTTCGGCGCCTACGTTACCGCCAACGCCAACTCCGCCAACAACACCGGCCACATCACCTTCACCGACAACTGGGGTAGCTCGGCCAGCCCTGGGCTGAACGGTCCCGGCAATACCGTGTCGGGCAACATCCAGATCAGCGGCGACAATTTCCCCTCCGACGCCCAGGCGGTCGTCAGCGCCGCGGGTCTCGAGGCGGCGTACGCCAGCCTGAAGACCAACAATCCTTAGAATCTGGCCCTACCGGCTACCGACATCACCGGTGCTCGCGCCGACCACAGGTAGAGGAGGCCGGCCTCCGGCGCATCTATGGGGCAGCTCTGCGCAGCCGGGCGCCCGAAGGCCAGCCCTAACGCCTGTGGCCGGCCCCCCTGTCAACACTAGGCCCGCAGCAGCGATGGCGACGGGATGACTTTCAATCGGTAGTATTAGTCCGAGAGCACCGCCTTGACGATTTCCGCCGAGGTGGCCGTCACTGCCAGCCGCTGGAGATTGGCCAGCGACCGATCGTGCGCTTCCTTGTCGCGCGAGGAAACGCAATCGGTGGCTATCACGGGGAAGAAGCCGCGGGCGCCAGCGTCGCGCGCGGAATGCTCGACCCCCATCTCGGTGGCGATACCGGTGAAGATGAGTGTGCGAATGCCGCGGTTTCTCAGCATGGTCTCGACGTTGGTCCCCAGGAAAAGGTTGGGCGTGGCCTTTGCTATCAGGACGTCGCCTGGCTCGGGCCTCACTGCATCGGCGACTTCGCTGTCGCTCGTGCCTGGTGTCATGAAGCTGGGCAGCTTGGCCGGGTCGTCGACGCGAAACATCCTCATGCGCGAGTAATAGGCCCAGCCGGATTGGAAGCTTGCGGGCATGGGCGTGATGAGGCTGTAGAGCACGGGCATCTTCCCGCGCAACGACACCACCAGCCTGGCCAGGGCGTCCAGGAATGCGTCGCGGTTGAAGATGCTCTTGACCAGGGCGTTCTGCACGTCCCAGACGACCAGGGCCGCATGTGAGGGACGCACCATCTCGGCCAGGTTCTCGAAGATCTCGACATCGTTGTATCTCTTCATGTTGTCTCCCGTGTCCAGGTGTACCGCCCGGTAGCATTTAGCACAGGCAAAGGCTTGACAACGAGCCCGGGTTAACGGAAGAGAGCCGGAAGATGGCGAACGGCTGGTGCTGATAAGGAACGCCCCACGCCAGTCGGCGAGAGCGAGCCGCGGATCGACGGTAGTCGTGACAGGGCCATTGTCGGGGAAGTAATCGCAGCCGCAAGCGGTCTAGCCCGCCTCAGGGGGTGCCACCCCCACTCCAGCTCGGGCCGCTTTGCTGGCCGCGTCGGCGCTGCGTGTCGCGAGCTGATCGGGTAACCGCCTGTCCCGACGAGAAAATCGGACGCGGCAAACGTCGATTAGCCTCGGCCGGAGGTGATCTTGCGGCCCCGGTGGCGCTATGATGTGAGCAAAACTGGATGCGACCACTTCGTGTCGGGCTGGTAGCCGAGAGCTACTATCCAACTCTTGGGGGCGTGCAAGAGCACCTGCGCCACCTGCGCAACGTGCTGGAGCAACGCGATGTCGACGTCACCATCTTGACCAGCCGCCCGAGCGCCAGGGTCGGCGCCAAGCTCGGTCCCGCCGACGCCGAGTGGAAGGTGGTCCGGGTTGGCCGCGCTCTTACCCTCCCCACGGGAGGGACTTTTACCCAGGCCTGCCTGGGGCCGCTCAGCGCTTATCGATTCGGCAGAGCGCTCGCGCGCGGCCGCTTCGACGTGCTCAACATCCACGGGCCGTGCGACGTGGGGTTGCCGTTGTGGGCGCTCGCGCTCTTTCCCGGTCCCAAGGTGCTGACCCTTCACAATGCACCGTTCCCGGACACCTTGTGGCGTCGTTTTACAGCTCCCTACTACCGCTGGGTCTTCAAGCGGGCGGCGGCGGTGATCGCGGTGTCAGAGGCCGCGGCGCAGACCATGGGCCGCTATGCCGATTTTCGCTCGACCATCATCCCGAATGGTATCGACCTCCCTTACTGGCAGGCCGCCCCTTCCTCGCGCTACCTGCGGCCGGCGGCACGCAATCTCGTCTGCCTGGGCCGGCTCGAGCCACGCAACGGACCCGACGTAGCCATCGCGGCGTTCGCCAGGCTCGCCGCGTCTTTTCCTGACGTGCGCCTGCTTATGGCGGGCGATGGAGCGATGCTGCGTGAGCTGCAGGCCAAGGTTCCCAGGCACTTGCGCGCTCGGGTGGAGTTTCTCGGGGCGGTCTACGATCAGCGCCCCGAGCTCTTGGCCTCGTCATCGGTCTTCTTGCTGCCCGCGCGGGCGGTGAGCTTTTCCATCATGGTGCTCGAGGCCTTCGCCGCGGGTCTACCCGTCGTTGCTCTCCCGGGGCTCGGAGCCGACCGGGCCGGTGCTCACTGGTCCAACGTGATCGTGGCTCGGGCCAACAGCGTGGAGGCGTTCGCCGAGGCCGTGGCGCACGCTCTGACAATGGACCAATCCGAGCGGGTCGCGCGCGGTCGCCGCATTGCGCAGGCGTTCAGCTGGGACGTGGTCGCCAACCGGATACTCGAGGTCTTGCTCAAGGTCGCGCGGCCCGATGCCGCAGGCGCAGCGCTAGCGGTCGAAGCCATGGGCCGTTGAGGGTGCCTTTAGGGACTTTCCTGGCTTCCCGCCGAAAACCCTTGACGGCGCCACTATCATGCGCCAAGACGATTGGGTAGCTGGCTGCCCACCAGCTACCTGTCGGCTACCCTAGACTTTTTGAAGGCCCCGTGTCGCTAGTAGCCCTAACCTAAAGCGAGACCGAAGTCTGCTGCCAGGGGGGTACCATGCGATCATGTAACGTCTTTTCCGTTCCTCTCGTCGCCATGGCGATGGTGACGTCGTATTTGTGGCTTGCGGCTTGTACACCCAGTTCCACTGGAGTGGTCGGGACACAGACACAAACGACACGAACCGTAAGCGCCGGCGGAGGGGTCGGCGGGACCAGCACGGTGGTCATCGGCGGCATTGCGGTGGCTGCGAGTCAGGGGCAAGGCGGCGACACGGGCGGAAGCGCCTCGAGCGGGAGCACCCAGGTCAGCTGCGACGATGCCGGCAATTGCGGCCCTTGCCTGGCGATTCTCTCGCTCGGGCAGCCGGGAGCCTATGGCAGCGCGAGCGGCGACAACGGGAACACCAACGAGTTCCAGACCTACATGAATACCAACACCAATGGCAAGATGACGATGATGACGACCTTCACCTCGCTCACTGACGCGCTCCTCGGTCAATACAACATCATAATTTTGCAAGCCCTGGAGGACCGCACCCCGTCTTCGCAAAGCAATTCCGTATGGACCTTCCAGCAGAGCGACATCGATGCGCTGGAAAAGTGGGTGAAGGCGGGGGGCGCGATCATTGCGATGTCGGGTTATGGCCTCAATTCCGACGAGGTAAAACCGACCAACCAGCTCCTATCTTTCAGTGGTATCAGCTATGGCACCGGCGATACCTTCACCACCTGCCCGGACAATCTGTGTCAATGTTGCAACGGCTCGATCCCGTTCAGTAGTTGGCAGAGCTCTTACACTGACAATCCCGCGATCACTCATGACCTCAAGGAGGTGGGCATATATTCCGGGCGGCCGCTCAGCTGCACCGGTTCGGATTGCCAAGTGTGGGCCACGGATCCCTCGACCGGCGGTGCCGATGTCGGGGTTGCGCAAGTGGTGGGACAAGGAAGGATCCTGGCGTGGGGTGACGAATGGGTGACCTACACCAGCCAGTGGGGGCTGACGGCAACCCCGTATGACAATGCCACCAACTACCCGCAGTGCGTGGGCCGGACCGCGCAGAGCGTCTATAACGTGCCGCAATTCTGGAACAACGTGTTCAAATGGGTCGCTCCGACCGCCACCTGCTTCACCATCACGCAACCATCGACGCCCGGGCAGCAGATCGTTTTTTAAAGGACCCTGGGAGGGTCCTTTAGATCCCCCGCGGGCGAGCGCAGTCGGGCAAAGGCGCTCACACGTGTCTTAGCGAAGAGCTGCGTTGCGCTATGAAAATGACGCTCGGGCAGGAGGCTGAACCGGCGGACGGCTGAACTTTTTCGGCAGGCGTGCCGAAGTAACGACGCCGTGGAAAAGCCAAGTCCGAGCCATCTCGAGGAAGTTGCCGACCTTTGGCTGGACGGCGCGCCGCCCAACGAAGCGGATCTTAGCGCCGCGGGGAGTCTTGCGGCGCGCCTGGGAGCTTTCGACGGCCTGCGGCCGTTTTCCCCGTGGTGCAGCGCTTGGTCGAGCGGATATCCGCTCCTGACTTCGATATCAACGAGGTGCGCAAGCTGATCGAGCTCGACCCCGCGCTGGCAGCTCGGATTTTGCGTGTGGCCAATTCGGCTGCCTACCGGGCCTCTGGGGCGTGTGCCTCGATCGTGCAGGCGGTAATGCGCATCGGCGCGACCAACACCTGTAGTCTGGCCATGGCCATGTCGGCCATGGCTTTTTTCCGCGATCTCGGTGGCGTCGGGCGCAAGATTCGCGATCATTCGGCGGGCTCGGCGGTGGTGGCGCGTGAGCTGGCGGTAAGCCTGGGTTGTGCGTCACTTTCAGCCAAGGTGTTCCTGGCCGGTCTTTTGCACGACATAGGCAAGTTGCTGGTCATTCAGGCGGGCGATACCGCGTACGCCGATCTGGTCGCACGCGAGATGGTGCCTTCCAGCGTTCACCTCAAGGAGCTATCCATGTGGGGCTTCGATCACGGGATGCTGGGGGGCCACGTGCTCAAGTCCTGGCACATCCCCGCGCCCATTCCTCAGCTCATCGCCTGGCACCACCAGGCGAAAGGCGGGGCCCAGTGCCGGGTGGCTGCCTGGTCCCGCGCGCTCGATCTCTTGCGTTTGGCCGACGTCGTCGATTGGCTGCTTGCCCAGGGTTGCCCCGCCGATTCCCCGTGGGTGGCGCGTTTGACGGCCTCGCCCGATGGGGTCAGGGCGGGGCTCAGCGCCGATACCTTGCCCTCGCTGTGGAGCGATCTGCGCGCCATCCGGGCCGAGGCCCTCGAGGTCTTCGCGTAAGAGCGCTCATCGGGATCCATCCTCCTTTGTGCTTGCGGGCGCGACTCGGGCGAGCAACAATGGCGCTGCCGAGCGGAACCATCCGCCCAAGGAGGATTCAAATGAGAGCTTGTTCGTCGTTCTCGCGCCTAACTGTCCTCCTGGCCCTTGCCGGCTGTGGCGCCAATGCCACAAATATTCCGTCACAGAGCGGCGGCAACCCCGGCTCCGGGGCACAGACGCAAGCGGGCGGCAGCGGCGCTCCGGGCAGCGGCGGGGGCGTCGGCGGGGGCGTCGGCGGGGGCGGCAGTGCGGTTAGCGTGACCACAAGCGCAGGCGGCGCTACCGTTATGGGCACGGGCCTCGGGGGTGCTCGTGCCACCGGGGGCGGCATCGCGGCCGGCGGCGCCAGCAGCGGCCACGGCGGGGCGGGGGGAGCGATGGCCAGCGGGGGAGCTTCCGGCGGCGCTCTGGCCGGCGGCGGGAGCACTGGGAGCGGTGGCGGGGGAGGGGGAGGGGGTGCTGATGCCGCCATGACTGGACCGGTGGCCACGGCATACCAAGGTCCTTGCGACGTGCTCGCGAGTGGTTGCGCCGAGGCCTACGGGGTGGCCAGGGCAATGAAGGCTAGCTACACCGGTCCGCTCTTCCAGCTTGGCTTGCTCTCCGACACGTCGAAGACCCTGGATGTCGGGCAGACCAGCGGCAAGCAGGCGGATATGACGACCTGGAGCGCCTTCTGCGGGGGGAGCCAGTCGAACTGCGTGATTTCCAAGATCTACGCCCAGATCAATAGCGGGAGTAATGACTTGGCGCCGGCGGTGTTGAAGGCAACGTATGGTCCCGACTGTAGCAAAGGGGGCTATACCTGCGCGGCGAAGTTTACCATCGAGGCTGAGACGGGCTTGCCGATCATCACCACGGTGGCGCCGCAAGAATACGCGCTGTCCGGTGATAACTATGCGACTGGCATCAACGCCGGGTCGACGGCCATGGGCATCATGTACAATGGCAAGCCGGTCGCCAATCAGGTCTACTGTTGCGGCGTGTTCGGCCTCACCCACAAGGCCCTTCCGGCCACCGACGTCGCCGGGACCGATTTCATGCTCGCCCTCGCGTACGGCTGGAAGGATTCGGGTGGCTGCTGTATAGCCGTCAACTGCGGCAAATCGGGTAACTACTGCGTGGGGGCCGAGGAGGAGGAGAACAATGATCTCTTCGACTACGGTAGCTCGCCCGTCGACAACGCCGTCGTGGTGACCCAGTTCGACCCGACCGCCAATGCGGTGACGAGCTACCTGAACGGCACCCAGCAGTTCAGCCACTCGCCTCCCAAGGCCAAACTGAATGCAGGTAAGGCCATTCACCTGGGCGGCGGGGGCGACCTGAGTCAACCCGATCCTGTCCTCATGCGCGAGGCGCTCATCACCAATAGCGTGATGAGCACCAGCGACGTGGCGGCCGTGCAGTCCAACGTCACGGCATTCTTCTCGACGCTGACATTCTAGACAGCGCGGCGCGGGGTAGATCGGCCGGGTAGGGCGCTGTGGGTGGTGGGGCTTGCCATCGGTCGGGGTGGCTGGTCGGCGGCCTTCTGATCTCGAAATTCTGACGGTGGGACGAGACCCCGTATCCCCAACTAGGCATAACCCCAAGACTGTCCACGGAAAGCTGGCGGCTCCGGCGTGGGCACGCAGCTTGCGCGGGACCGCGGCAGGAGGAGCTCCATGACCAGAGTCCAATCGGTTTTCGCATGCTTGCTAACCGCTGCGGCGGGGCTGGCGTGCTACGACAGCGGCGGGCTCAACGGGCAGGCCCCTGGCCAAGGTGGCCAAAGTGGCTCCCTGGCGGCGGGGGGCGCGCCAGAATCCGGCGGTGGGGGGCGCGCACAGCAGTGGTGCGGCCGGCGATGTCGGCGGGTGGTCAGGGGTGGGCGGCGGGGCCGGGGGAACGACCTGCCCTCCGGTGGCGTGTCCGGCACTGACCTGTTCCGACGGATATCTGCCGGCCGCTTCATGCGGCTGTCCTTCCTGTGCTCATCCGGAGGGCGGCGAGGCGGCCGGGGGCAGCGGTGGCACGAGTGGCGGCGGAGCGGGCGAGCGCGGAGGCGGGAGTGGCGTTGCCGGTGCGGGCGGAGCGGGGGGAGGGACCTGCGCCGCGGAAGGAGTCTGTCCTGCTCTGGCATGCGCGAGCGGCGCGGTGACCGGCCTCGACCCCTGCGGATGCCCAGTGTGTGCTCCGGCGGGCGGAGCCGGGGGCCGGAGTGGAGGGGGCGCAGGTGGGGCGGTGGGTGGCGGAAGGGTAGGGCAGGGCGGTAGCTCGGCCGGCGGTGGCAGTGGCGCGGGCGGGACGACCTGCGCGCCCGTGATGTGTCCCGACATCTGTGGGGGGGGACGGTGCCGAACCCCGATCCGTGCGGGTGCCCCATCTGTGCCCCAATCGATGGTGGTGGAAACAACGACGCGACGCCCGATGCGCGTTGCCAGCAAGTCTTGCCCTGTCCGCTGCTCATTGTCGCCTGCCCGCTCGGCTCTCGGCTGGTCACGCCGACCTGTGGTTGTCCGAGCTGCGAGCCGACGGATGCCGGCTCGGCGGAAGTTGTCTGTCCGTTTACCGCATGCCCCGAGGTGGTGTGCGCGGGTGGCATGGTGCCCAGCTCCAACCCCTGCGCATGTCCGGTCTGCGCGACCACGTCATACCCGTGAGCTCCCAAATTTTCCGCCGCCATTTGGCGTTGGCGACCGTAACTATTGCACTGGTGGGCTCTTGCCGTGGCCCCCGTGCCCCCAAGTCGGGCACGGCTGTCGGCCTCTCGGGTGAGGGCGGGGTGGGCCGGCAGGCGCCCCAGCCGACCGCGCGGCCTGCATTGGACCTGCCGGACCTCGAGCGCAGAAGGAAGGCGTGGGTAGAGCGGCCCACGCCTGCGCGTGGAACGGCAGCAGCTGTGCGGGCCAGCGAGGCCAGCAGCTTGGAGCTCACCAGCCTGGCCCAAGAGGCGGCGATCGGGGCCATGGGGCTAGGTGAAGGCGAGAGGCGCCAGCTCCAGCAGGCCGAGGCTGTCTTTCGTGACGCGGCGACTATCAGGCTAGAGCACCCGCCCGAGCGTCGGGATGCCGCTACCATCGTTCCTGCACCTTTCTCCGTGGCGGACGGCCCTCCGTCACCCGAGAGGCTCTTCGTCATGCGGCAGCGAGCGATCCTGGGTCAAGAGCGCTATCAGGAGCTATGGCGTCTGGAGCAGCGCGAGCGCGCTCGGCTGATCGCCCGGCGCCAAGTTTTCCTGGGAGTCGAGGATCGGCCCGCACCCAGGGCACCCATGCTCAGTCCCGTGCCATGACCAAGACCGTAGCCGCAGGGAATCGCCCTCGCCCCGAGCATCGCTCGGGTGTGCATGGCCATCGCCGCCATCGCCCGGATGTGATCGGACCCGAATTGGGCTCCGAATTGGGCTTGCGCCGGTACTTGGCTCTGGGCAAACATGGCTCGATGTCTATTCCTCGCTCGCTTGGTCGCAATGCGGTGTGCCTGGCGTTGCTTCTTTTCGCCGTCGGTTGCGACTCGCTGGGTGTGGTCTATGTTGGCCCCGTTCCCGACGCCCAGATCCCGACTGACGGGGGCACCAATCCTATTCCGGACGGCGGGCTTGAACCCGACGGGGGCCCGGCGCAGCAGGGCCCGGTCTCCATCGTGGTGTTGCCCGATACCCAGTACTACTCAGATGTGCCCTCCCAGTTTTTCGTGGTGGACGGAAGCCCCGATCAATTCCCGGGCGTCTTCGGCCAGCAGACGGCGTGGATCGTCGCCCAGAAGTCGGCGCTCAACATCGCCGCGGTTCTCCACGTGGGCGATCTCGTGCAGTACGACGAAACCAGCGATTGGACGGTGGCCAACCCGGCCATGCGCGTGCTCGACAATGTGGTCCCCTATGTCATCGTCCCAGGCAACCACGATTACAGCGACGACAGCCGCGCGACCAAGATCGACAACTACTTCTCCCCGGCGAGCATGCCCTGGATCACGGGTACCATGGACGCGGGCAAGATCGAGAACAGCTACGCCCTCATCGACATCGGGGCGCAGAAGTGGCTGGTCCTGGGGCTGGAGTTCGCACCGCGCGACGTGGTGCTGACCTGGGCGGATGCTGTGCTCAAGAGGTACGCCGCCTATCCCGCCATGATCCTCACCCACGCTTATCTCTACAGCGATGGCACTCGCTACGATTTCGCCGCGGGGGGCAATGACGCCGACGCGGGCACTTACCAGTGGTTCTACCCGCAGTCTTACAAATTCACTCCCGGGGAGGGCAGCAACGACGGGGAGATGATGTGGCAGAAGCTGATATTGCCGAACTCGAATGTCCGGCTGGTATTTTGTGGCCACCAGACTGGCGGTGCTTTCTCGACCAGCACGCGACCCGACGGCACGACCGTGCACCAGATGCTGTCCGACTATCAGTGGCTCGACCAAGACTGGTTCGGCTTCGGATATCTGCGCATCGTTCAGTTCGACTACGCGAAGAAGACCATCCAGGTCCAGACCTTTTCGCCCTTCTGCACCGGGGATGCGTCCACCTGCGACAATGCCAACTTCCCGAATACTCCATGCTGCGCGGTTTTGCCCGATGACCAGAGTGACCCGAGCGCCAAGGACAACCCGGCCTCGTTCACTCTCGATCTTAACCTGTAGGGTTAGAGGGCAGCGGCAGGGCCGTCGCCGGGTCCGACGACGGGCGGGCCAGCGGGTGCGGGGAGAAGCTGCGTCAACTATTGCGTGCCCCTTGCGGTGGTCGGGCAGTTGGGATAAACGCTGCTCGGGCTATTATGATGGTGACCCGGAAACCTCTCGCGCTCTGGCTTCGCCGGGCCAAGCCAGCCCTCGTCCAACCCCACCATGACACAGATAACCATCGCACCGAGTAAAATCGATCTGGCGCCCCTGCGTGACTTGCTCGACCATTGGGTCGAGCTCAAGCCGCGCAACCTCATCGCCGTGTTGCAGCGGACGCAGGATCTCTACGGCTACCTGCCCACCGATGCGCTCGACCACATCGCGGATGTCATGCGGCTGGCCGAAGCTCGCGTGTATGGCGTGGCGACCTTCTATTCGCAGTTTCGCCTCAAGCCACAGGGCGAGCACGTCATCCAGGTGTGCAACGGCACCGCGTGCAACGTCAAGGGCGCGGAGGAGCTCTTGGGCGAGCTGGTGGCGGTGCTCGGGATCAATGCCGGAGACACCACGCCCGATGGCAAGATCAGTCTGGAAAAGGTGAACTGCGTCGGCGCCTGCGGCGTCGCACCCGCCGTGGTCGTCGACGGCGAGGTACACGGCCGCATGACGCCCAAGGCGGTGAGCAAGCTGGCGCGCAAGCTGCTCACCATGCCCCGGCCGGCCAGCGTGCGGAGAGCTGGCGCGGCGGAAAAGCGGCGCGCCCGCACCTTTCTCGAGCGCTGCTGCGATCGCTGCCAGACCCGGCCGGGGACGCCATGCCCGAATTTCCTCTTGTGCCGCATGGAAGGGGTGTCGTGCCACGACGATCCCAAGTGCGCCGAGTTCCGGGCCGAGCTCCTCAACCTGGCCGAGCACAAGTCGCCCGCCTTCATCGCCACCGCCTTCTTGTGCAAGGGCTTGACCTGCGACGCGGGCGACGAGCCCTCGATCTACAAGGCCTTTCTGAGCGAGCTCAAAAGGCGTGATCTGACCGGCAAAGTGGATTTCATCGAGACGGGATGTCAGGGCCTGTGCGAGGTCGGCCCCATCGTCCAGCTCCTGCCGCTCGAGGCCTTCTACTGTCGAGTCAAGCCGACCGATGTCGCGGAAATCGTTGAGAAGCACATCCTGGGTGGGCAAGTCGTCGAACGCCTGCTCTATGCCCCCGGCTGCGTCACCGAGGCGTCCATCCCGTTTTACCACCGGCAAGAGCGGCGCGTGCTCTCCAACACCGGTAAGCTGGATCCAGAGAACATCGACGAGTACCTCGCGCGCGCGGGCTACCGGGCGCTCTACCAGGCGCTCAAGGAGATGACGCCGGAGCAGGTTATCGCGAACGTGAGCGCGGCTGGTTTGCGCGGCCGGGGTGGCGGCGGCTTTCCCACCGGCAAGAAGTGGCAGATCACCCGGTCCCAGGAGGGCCCCCGCTACATCATATGCAACGCCGACGAAGGCGACCCGGGGGCCTTCATGGATCGCAGCTTGCTCGAGGGCGATCCGCACCGGGTGCTCGAAGGCATCCTTATCGCTGCGTATGCGATCGGCGCCGAGCACGCGTTCATCTACTGCCGGGCCGAGTACCCGCTGGCCATTCGCCGGTTGGAGATCGCGCTCGCCCAGGCCCGGCTCTACGGTTTGGTCGGGCCCAACATTCTCGGTTCGGGCAAGAACCTGAGCGTGGAGATCGTCCAGGGAGCGGGGGCCTTCGTGTGCGGGGAAGAGACCGCGATGATCTCCAGCATCGAGGGCAAACGGGGCACGGCGCGCAACAAGCCGCCCTACCCGGCGCAGCGCGGTTTCGCCGGACACCCGACCTGCGTGAACAACGTCGAGACCCTGGCCAACATACCCTTGATCCTGAGCAAGGGCGTGGAATGGTTTCGCAGCGCCGGGACCGAGAAGAACGCGGGCACCAAGATCTTTTCCCTCTCGGGCAAGGTCCGCAATACCGGTCTGGTCGAGGTGCCCATGGGTTTCTCGCTACGCGAGCTGCTCGTCGACATCGGCGGCGGCGCGCCCGAGGGCTCTAGCATCAAGGGGGCGCAGACCGGTGGCCCGTCGGGAGCATGTATCCCCGCCGACCGCCTCGACGTCACGGTGGACTACGAAAGCTTGAAGAAGCTGGGCGGCATGATGGGTTCGGGTGGGTTGGTCGTCACCGACTCGGCCACCTGCATGGTGAGCTTCGCCAAGTTCTTCCTCAGCTTCACCCAGCACGAATCGTGCGGCAAGTGCATCCCCTGCCGTGAGGGCACCAAGCGCATGCTCGAGATTCTCGAGCGCATCACCGACGGCAAGGGCAAGATGGATGACATCACCGAGCTGCGTCACCTGGCCCTGGTCATAGCGCGTACCTCGGCCTGCGGTCTAGGGGCATCGGCACCCAGCCCGGTCGTCTCGACCTTGCGTTACTTCGAGCACGAATACGTTTCCCACATTCGCGATACTCGCTGCCTGGCGGGGGTGTGCAAGTCGCTGCTCACCTATCATATCTTGGCCAATTGTCGCGGTTGCGGTCTGTGCGCTCGCGGATGCCCGGTGCAATGTATCAGCGGGGAAAAGGGCGAAATCTACGTCATCGACAACGAGCGCTGTACCAAGTGCGGTGAATGCAACCGAGTCTGCCCCTTCGGGGCAGTGGCGCGCACCTAGGGAAAACGGAGACGCCATGGCCGACCAACGTACGACCGTCAATGTGGCCGCTAGCACGACCGTCAATGTGGCCGCTAGCACGACCGTCAATCTGACGATCAACGGCATACCGGTGAGTGTTCCCGCTGGCTCGACCCTGCTCGAGGCGGCGCAAGCGCTGAGTGTGCGCATCCCGACCCTGTGCTACGACAAGCAGCTAACGGTTTCCGGTGCCTGTCGGCTGTGCGTGGTCGAGGTGGCCAATCCCAGCGGCTCGACACGGCTCGAGCCGGCCTGCTCCTATCCGGCGCAGGAAGGCATGAACGTGCGCACCAACACCCGCGAGCTGCGTGATGCACGGCGCACCATCATCGAGCTGATCTTGGCCAACCATCCCCGCGCTTGCCAGACCTGCATCCGTAACGAGCGATGCAACTTGCAAGCCGCCTGTCGTGAGTACTCCATCGACAAGATCCGCTACGAGGGCGAAAAGCGCCACGCTCCGGTCGATGCCTCGTCGGTCGCCATCACCCGCCATCCCGACTACTGCATCCTGTGCGGCAAGTGCGTCAAGGTCTGCCGGGAGATCCAAGGGGTGCACGCGCTCGACTTCGTCAACCGCGGTTTTGCCACCACCGTGCTCCCGCCTTTCGACCGCGACCTCGCGGATACGGTGTGCGTGTTGTGTGGCCAGTGCCTGATCAAGTGCCCGGTCGCGGCCATCCGCGATAAGAGCTACCTCGACCGGGTCGCGGACGCCTTGGAGGATCCCGACAAGGTGGCCATAGTGCAGGTGGCGCCCTCGGTGCGCGTGACGGTGGGCGAGCTCTACCAGCTGCCTCCCGGCGTTTCGCTCACGCGCAAGCTGCCCACGGCCCTGCGCCGCATCGGCTTCCGCTATGTGTTCGACACAGACTTTGGCGCCGACATGGCGGTCATGGAGGAGGGGCACGAGCTTATCGGCCGCATCAAGCAGGGCGGGCCGTTTCCTCTCATCACTAGCTGCTCTCCCGGCTGGGTCAAGTTCATGGAGCACTTCTACCCCGAGCTCATTCCCAACATGTCCTCGGCGAAGTCGCCCCAGCAGATCGTGGGTGCCCTGAGCAAGACCTTCTTTGCCGAGCGCAACGGCATCGACCCCAAGAAGATCTTCAACGTCTCCATCATGCCGTGCTCCGCCAAGAAGTTCGAGATCCAGCGGCCCGAGCACCGGTTCGCCGATGGCACGCCCGAGATGGACGCGGTCCTCACCACGCGTGAGTTCGGCGATCTGCTGCGCTTGCACGACATCGACGTGCCCACCCTCCCCGACTCCGCCTTCGATCCCATACTGGGCGACGCCACCGGCGCCGGTCTGATGTTCGGCGTGACTGGCGGCATGATGGAGGCTTCCCTGCGCACCGTGGCCGCGGTCATGGATCCGCATGGTGAGGCGCGCCTTGAGTACTCGACTTTGCGGGGCACGGCCGGGATCAAGCGCGGCTCGGTGCTCATCGGCGATCGCGAGGTCAAGCTGTGCGCGGTGAGCGGCTTGGCCAACGCGCGCAAAGTGCTCGACGCGATCAAGAGTGGCCAAGAGGAGGTGCATTTCCTCGAGGTCATGGCTTGTCCTGGCGGCTGCATCGGGGGAGGAGGGCAGCCCCTCCCCACCGACGAAGAGACGCGCAAGCGTCGCGTCGAGGCCATGTATGCCGAGGATCGCGGCCTACCCTTGCGCCAGGCGCACAAGAACCCGGCGGTGCGCACTGTCTACGCGGAGTTCCTCGGCGAGCCGTGCGGAGAAAAAGCGCATCATCTCCTGCACACCAGCTATGCGGCCCGCACCCCGCGGGGCTTCTGAGCGGGGGAGCTCTGTCGCGGCGCTGGCTGCCGGCGTCGCGCGCCTGGCCCATCAGAGCCGACCGTCGCGCAGGCTAGCAAATCGTCCGCGAGCCTGAATCGCCGCGCTGAGGATCGTCGCCTGCCAGATCTTGGTGAGCTGAGCCCGGTTCATCCTCGCTCTCTCGCCCCTGGTCGAGCCCGCTTGCTAGCCCGTGCTCGGCGAGCAGGGCGCTCACGGCCGCTCGGGCGCGTCGCTTGGCGGAGGGCACCAGCGCTTTCAGCCCTTCGCCACAGAAGACCCCGTCGAGCGGGCCGGTCATGGGAAAGGGCGGAGACCCCAAGTTGAGCTGGCGGAACACGATGCGGTCGTAGATCTCGTCCGAGATCTGAAAGCCGTGAGTGGTCGCCAGGAAATGGCGCCGGCGTATGCCCCTCGGCACCTCCTGGATTTGTGCAGCGGCAAATATGCCGCGTCGGCCCATCTCCAGCGCGCGCCCGGAGATGTCGGTAGCGAGGATCTTGAAGTCTACCTCGCGGATGGGGAGCCCCGCCGCCTCGACCGCGTGCTCGGCAACCAGCGCGATGGTGTACGCTTCCTCGCCGGTCCCGCAGCCCGCGGACCAGAAGCGCAGGCGGCGACCGCCCCGGTGCAGGACGCGCTGGATGAGCTGGCCCAGGCGGCGGCAGTCGGTTCGGTGGGCGAAGAAATGCCCGGGGCGCGGGCGCACGCAATCCCAAAAGGCGATGATCTCGTCGTCGCCCGCCTGCTCCTGCTGCAGACGCGCGACATAGCCGTGCAGTGAGAGCTGCAAGTGATCCAAGCGCTTACTGATGCGAGCGCCGATCATGGGCTCGAGCGACTTGGGGATATCGAGGCCCAGGTGGCGCGCGGCGAGGTGACGAAAGCGCCGTACGACTTCTACGGGAACGACTTCTGCAATCATTATCGACTACCTTGGTCCTCTTATCCTCCCGGGCGGCCATGCGGCACAAGAACAGAGTGCAAATGATGAAAGAATGAATTAGCTCAAGCCATGGCTCACTGTAGAGCTGGTGGCCAGCTGCGTCTCCTGGTAAGTCGATCCGCTGACCCAATTCGCCGGGCGTACGGGCGGATGCCGGGGTGGGGAAGGGCACGGTGAAGCCCAGCAACGGAGGCGGTAGCGGCAAGAGATACCATCCCCGTGACTCGCGGGGTCATCTGCTGGGGTGAGCTGCGAGATTCGCCGTTGCACTCACCCCGGGGAGGCGAGGCCACAACCATGGCTGGGCTGAGCCATCCCGGTCGTAGATTTTCGGCGGTTGGGCTAAAGTAGCGCCGACGATGGCTCGTTCCTTGCCCCTACTCGCTGGCTTTTGGGCGCTGGCGGGCTGCCTCGAGGCAGGCCCGCCTCCCACCGGAACGCAGCTATTCCACAGCCAGACGCTCGAGCAGCCCGGATTCCTGCAAGTGGGGAGCGACTGGTATGCGCTCTTTGTCAATCGTTTGTCCCTGTCCACCGCCAGCCATGGCGGCGTCTATGATCTCTGGTTGTCGTCCTTCGATGGAAAGGCGCAACGCAAGATGGTGGCTAACTTGTCAGACCATTGGACGTGGCCGCCGTACGTGCCATCGCAGTGGCCGCAAGGGGGAGGCTACTTCATGGTGGACGAACGCGCCATCCCCAGCGGCGTGGGCAGCGCGACGGTAGGGTCGTGGGTCCACCTGTCCGCTACCCTAGATGAAGACGCTCGGGTCGAGGACGTGGCCACCACGTCGACCTTCTCCGCCCCGCTGTCGTGGATCTACGCCAATCCCAACCCCGGCCTGGCCTGTCCTGGGGGCTTTCCCCTAATTGACGGGTCCTGCCCGCAGGCCATCTTCGAGCGACCGGCCCCGGTGGGCCAGTCGTTGCCCACGCTCTATCTGTGGGACGGCTCCGCCCAGATCCCCATCGGCAGCGACGCCGGCGGATTTGCCACCTGGATCTCGGGCACCGGGTCGATTTATTGCATCCTCGGCGATGCCCACACCTGGTCGCGTCTGCGTCGCCCGAGCAACCAGCTCGACTCCCTGCGCGCCAACGTGTCCAGCTTCACGGTCAGCGGCGACGAGCACTACGCGGCGCTCACGGTCACCGACGGGGGCACGCCCAAGACCGTGCTCAAGAACCTGCTCACCGGCAGCGAGCTTACCCCGGCCGAGGCCAATCCCTCGGCCTGGCTTGGGTTTTCCGGCGATTCCTTCTTCTACGCCGAGAACGCCACCGCCTCGGCGCCCGCCGAGCTCCACCAGCTCGACCCCAGCACCGGCTTGGACACCTTCGCCGCCTTGCCGGCACCGCTGACCAACTTCAATCGTTCGGCCATCGCTCGTCCCAACACCGACGAGGTGCTGCGCACCGACAACGCCGGGCATGGCGTCTTCACTGGCGCCAGCGACCTGATCCCGCGCCGGGCGCCGCTCACGGGGCCCTTGTGGTCGCCCGCCATCACCCCCGACGGAGTCTATGTCATCTACCTCGAACGCGGTAAGAGCACCATCTACAATACCGATGCCCAGGGGGCCTTGATGTTCCAGGAATGCGACCATCCCGAGCACGCCCCGGTCAAGGTATCGCCCGAAGGACTGCTCCTCGACTTTCAGAGTGGCTCGCCCTATTTCTTCGTGGCCTACGACAGCACCTCGGGTGCGGGTGTGTTCGCATTTTGGGCTCACCTCGGCAGTGCCAGCCCCGACCTCTACTTTGCCGATTACCAGGCCGGGGCGCCGCCGACCAATCCCCGGCTGGTGGCGCAGTCGATCATGTCGGTGTCGGTTTCGCAGCACAGCCTGTTCGGCATCGTCAACGTCTCGGAGCAGGACGGGGTGGGTGATCTGGTCTTGCGCAACCTCGATACCGGCACGGACTTCCGCTACGCCCAAGGCGTCTCCGAGGCGGCGCAAAGCCCCGCCGTCCCTGCCTGGGTGACGCCTCCGCTCATCGAATACATCGTACGCGGGCGCGTTGACGCGGATCGTTCCGGACTGTGGCTTGCCAACTTCGCGCCGCCCGATGCGGGGATGAATTGACGTGCACGCCGGCTTGATGTGGGCGTGGCTATGCGCCGCGGCGATGGGCGGGGAGGGCGGGCTGGTGCCCGGGATGGCCAGCACCCCGGACCAGGGCTGGGCGGGATTGGACGGCGGTAGCGGGAACGAGACCGGGTCGGGCTTGCTCGCACCCGAGCAGGACGGAGGTAGCGTGCGCGCGGGCGAGAAGGGGGACGGGCAGGGTGGCCTGGGCCGTGAGAGGGACAGTGGGACGGAAGATGAGCAGGGAGGCCAGACGGAAGGTGCGCAGGAGGGCCGGGCGGAAGGTGTGACTACCGCCGGGCTGCGCCACGAGGCCTCGGCGGTCGGGGGAGCAGCACGCCCGGAGCTTGTCGTGCAGGGCAAGGTGCTGGCGCGTGGCACCCGGCAGCCGCTGGCTGGGGCCTCGGTGCGCATCGGCGCCGGCGAAGGCACGGAGACCGCCGCCGACGGCAGCTTTACCCTAGCGGTGACGCCGGGGACCCATCCCCTGCGCGTCCAGTGCCCAGGCTACCAGCCCTTGAGCCAGCCCCTCGTGGTCTCGCCGGGCGGTGCCCCGCTGATAGTCCGACTCGAGCCCCGGACCAGCGGCGAGCGCTACGAGACGGTGGTGACGGCGGCGCCCGCCGAAGCCTCCGAGATACCCCTGCGCCAGGAGGAGCTGACCCACACCGCGGGGTCGCTTGGCGATCCCTTTCGCGTGATCGAGTCGCTTCCCGGAGTGGCGCAGACCACGTGGCCTCTGCCCTTCTACGCCATCCGCGGCGCCAACCCCGGCGACACCGGCTTCTTCATCGACGGTGTGCGCGTGCCCGCGCTCTTCCACTTCGCCCTCGGACCCTCGGTCATCAACCCTTTCTTCCTCGACAAGCTCGATTTCTACCCCGGCGGCTATCCCATCGACTATGGCAGGTACATCTCGGGCATCGTCTCGGCCGAGACCGCCGCGCCGGCCACCGACCGCCTGCACGTCTCGGCCGACGTACGGCTGTTCGACGCTGGTGGTATCGCGGCTATGCCGTTCGACAACGGCAAGGGCACCATCGCGGTGGCCGGCCGCTACTCGTACACCGGGCTCATCCTCTCTGCCTTCTCGAGCGATTACTCGGTGAACTACTGGGACTACCAGGTGCGCATCGAGCACACGCTGGGTCCGGGCAAGCTCACCTTGTTCGCCTTTGGCTCGGGCGACCATCTCGACGAGGCGAGCTCCTGCGACCAAACCACCAATTGCTATGGTTTCTTGGGCGAGCCCAACGCGATAGCACCCGGGCTCGCCGATCTCAGCTTCCACCGGCTGCAGTTGCGCTGGGCGGGCGCCCTTGCCGGCGGTCGGCTCACCCTGGCCGTGGTGGGGGGGAGGACGACTCCACCATCAGCATAACTTCCCTGTTCGCCTTGCCGGTGGGCAGCCGCAGCTACAGCGTGGCGCCGCGCATCGGCGAGCAGTGGAAGCTCGCCAGCTGGGCCGACCTCGAAGTGGGCGCCGACTCGGAATTCCAGGTTTTCCGGCCGACCTCGCTGGTGAGCTTGGCAGGGGGCTTTCTGGCCGCCAACTACGGCCGCGATCTTTTCCATAACCGCGATGCGGCGTCGAGTGGCGTGTACGCGGGCATGACGTTCCGGGTGGGCGAGCGCCTGCAAATCTCACCTGGCCTGCGCTACGACGGGTACTTCGAGCAGGATGCCTCGGCCTATGCCCCGAGCCCTCGTTTGCTCGTCCGCCTGCGCGTCGGGCCGCACGATTGGCTCAAGGTCAGCGCCGGCGAATTTTCCGAGATGCCTAGCCTGCCCATCGGGGTCCCGGGCTTCGAATCGTTCGGGCTGGGCTCCTACGGCCTGCAGCGCTCGCGCCAAGTGTCGGTCGGTTTGGAGTCGGCGCTCGAGGATCGCCTGGGGCTCGACCTCAACCTCGACACCTCGCTCTTCTACCAGCGCCTGCACGTGAGCGATCTGCGCGACACTCTGATCCCCGATCCCGAGGCGCCCGACCTGATCGAGATGCGCGAGGGCGACGCCTACGGATTCGAGCTCATGCTGCGCCGACCGATGAAGCACCAGCTCTACGGCTGGCTCGCCTACACCCTGTCGTGGTCCTTCCGGGTGATCGATGGCTTCATCGCGCCCTCGGATTGGGACGAGCGCCACATCCTCAACCTGGTGGTGGGCTATCGCCTGCCCGCCCGCTACTCGCTCTCGGCGCGCTTCCACTATAACAGCGGCCGCCCCTATCCCCTCTACGACGAGCGCACGCAGACCGTGGTGGGCTACACCCAGCTGGCGGCTTTCCCCCAGCTCGACCTCAGGGTCGACAAGCGCTTCATTTTCGACAACTTCGTGCTCGAGGCATACCTCGAGCTGGTCAACGCCACCATGAGCCGCGAGGAGTATGACGTCAAGCTCGATAACAACGGCAGCCTCGCCGAGAGCTCATATCGCTTGGTGCTGCCCTCCCTGGGCGTCCACATCGAATGGTGAGTCCTCGCGTGAGCGCGGGCGGGCTTTGCCCGACAGCGCTCGTCGCGGGGGATTTAAAGGACCCTCCCAGGGTCCTTTTCATGCGAGGCGCGTGAGCGCGGGCGGGCTTTGCCCGACAGCGCTCGTCGCGGGGGATTTAAAGGACCCTCCCAGGGTCCTTTTCATGCGAGGCGCGTGAGCGCGGGCGGGCTTTGCCCGACAGCGCTCGTCGCGGGGGATTTAAAGGACCCTCCCAGGGTCCTTTTCATGCGAGGCGCGTGAGCGCGGGCGGGCTTTGCCCGACAGCGCTCGTCGCGGGGGATTTAAAGGACCCTCCCAGGGTCCTTTTCATAACGATTTGACGAGCAGGGGCCGGCGGTCGAAGCTTAGGCGCATGCCTCGCATTTCGCCCGTCATCTTCGCTCTTACGCTGGGTCTGCTCCTGCTGCGCCCGGCCACGGCCGACGAAGCGTCGGCTCATTACCACCAGGGCCTGGCCTTGAAGCGCCAAGGCGATATCAGCGCCGCCATCGCCGAGATGAAGCTGGCCATCGCCGCGCGCGGTGACTACGCCGCGGCGTGGTTCACCCTGGGAAACCTATACCGCGGCCAGGGCGATTTTGCCGAGGCACTCGCAGCTTATCAGCGCTGCGTGGCCTTGCAGCCCGCCAGCGCGGATGCCCGCGCCAACCTCGGCGCCGCCTATCTGCGTTTGCAGCGGGTGGGTGAGGCCATCAAGGAGTTGGTCACCGCCGTGTCGCTCGACGGGGAGAATTACGACGCGCATTCCAATCTGGGCCTGGCGTACCGGCAGCAGGGGGATTACCCCAAGGCCATCATCCACCTGCGCCGCGCCACCGCGATCAAGCCGGACGAGGCCCTGGCCTGGTCTAACCTCGGGGTCGCGCTGAGCAAGAGCGGCGACAAAGATGGCGCGGTGGTGGCGCTGGAGAAAGCCGTGGCTATCGAGCCCAAGAACGGGCAGACCCGCTTCAACCTGGCCGTGGTGTATCGGCAGATGAAGCGGAGCGATGATGCCATCGCCTCATATCAAGAGGCGGTCAAGCTCGATCCCAGGCAAGCGGGCGCGTACTACGACATGGGTCTGCTCTACGTGCAGGACCATCGCTATGGCGAGGCCCTGGCCGCCTTCAAGAAGTATCTGGCCCTGGGCGAGGGCGACCCAGCCTCCCTGCACGAGGCGCAAGAGCGTGTCAGGTCGCTGGAGGCGGCGGCCGGCAAGAAGTAACCGCGTGAGCGCGGGCGGGCTAATAGCCGTGAGCGGGCGGGCTTTGCCCGACAGCGCTCATAGCTGTAAAGGACCCTACCAAGTTCCTTTTGGAAATAGCCGCCTAGAACTTGATGCCCAGGAAGGTGCGCACGACCTGGGCGGCGTTGGCGCCCTCGGGGCTCGACCAGAGAACGTTATTGGCGTTGCCGTCGGTCTCATAGTTGCGGCTGAGCGCCCCCATGGGCCAGAAGACGCCCCAGGTGAAGCCGGCGTAGAAGTTGTCGCGGCGATTGCGGTATTGCAGCCCCAGGTCCATCTCTATGCCGTAATTGATGGAGTGGCCCGGGGTGGCCGTCGGTACCGGGGCCAGGCTGTAGATGGCGCTGCCCGATATGCCGATCTCGCGCACCTTGCTCGAATCGAGGTCGAGCCAGTAGGCGATGCTCGGCTTGAAGTAGATGGCGTTGCTGACCGTGCCCATGATGCGGCGGAACAGGATCTCGTCCACGTGATAGTCGGGGGAAAAGTGAAAGGCGCTCAGGGTTCTTTCGCCTTTGGGCAGGGGCACGAATTGCCAGTTATAGTTGAGGTAGGGCACGTAGCCCTCTCCCTGCGCGGTGTACGCCGTCTCGGCGTTTTCCCCGGTGGCCCCCCCGTTCTCGAAGCCGATGAACAAGGAATCGCCGTAGAGCTTGAGCTGGCTCGCCAGCACCCAGCCGGCCTGGAGTATGTGCGCGCCGGGATCGGTGGCGGGGGCATCGTAGCGTAGAGGTCCGGCGTTGCCCATCTTGCCCGCCAGCAAGGTCCCCTCGGCCTCCAGGGTCAGGGCCTTCCAGCCCAGCTTGAACCACAGGCTGGTGATGAAGAGCAGGGCATTGACATTGGTCTGCAGGCTATTGCCGAGGTCGTTAGCCGACAAGGTCGTCGGATTACCGGTGCTGGCGAAGGTGGAGTCCGCCGCTGGAGTGATGTTGAAGGTGGCATAGTCCTGGCTGCGATAGACGAGCTGAGCGCCGTAGTTCACCCTCACCTCGCCGGCGTTGATGTGCTCGCGCCAGGTCTTGTCGTCGTCGACCTTGGTCAGGGACGCCATGAGCTGGGTGACATCGTTTTTCTGTGAGAGATCCAAGGGGAATTCACCCATGTCGTTCTGGCCGAGGTTGGTGTAGCCGATGTCGTAGCCTTCCGCGGCGATGTCCCAGGCCAGGGCGAGTTGGTGGCCGTAGATGGTGGTGAGCGCCATGAAGCGATCGACGGTGGTGCCGTCGGCGCTATCGCAATCGGCACATTCTCCGTCGTTGAAGTACATGCCCCGCCCGAAGTGCCAGGGCATGCGGCCGAAGCGCAGGGAGCCGAGCTCGCTGTCGATCTCGGCCCAGACCCACTTGGCCAAGACGCTGGAGGCGTAGCTGTTCTGGGTGGTCGACAGGATGTCGGTCGGGGCGGCGGTGGTGGTCTGCCCCAGCGGGGTGGGCGATTGGGGTTGGCTGGGCGAATACTCGGAGGGGTTGATCAGGGAATTGGGGGTGGTGCCCAGGACGAGATTGTCGAAGATGTCGAACATGGTGCGGACGCGCACCTGATCGGAGATGTTGAGGGTGGGCTCGATGCGCAAGCGCATGTTGGTGTCGCTGAGTGATTTGTCGGAGCAGGAGGAGGGACCCTGCAGCTGCAGCGCGCCAAACAGCTGATTATTCTTGAAGCAGTCGGTAGGGATGGGAAAGGGCGGTTGTGCCGCCGGCACCGTGCCTCCCCCCTGCTGGTACCCCTGACCCATATTGAGATCGTAGAAGTAGTCGGTGCGCACGCGGTAGTAGCCGTCGAATTCGATGATCTTGGTCCGGCGGTGGGACAGGGTCTGGTAGTTGACGTCGGTTTCGTTTGCCGGGGGCGACTTTTCCTCGGCGTCGGGAGCGACTTCGGCGGGGCCCTCCTCCTTTTCGGGCTGGGCGCCAGCCCCTCCGGGGTGGCCCATGCCGCCCATGCCCGGCCCCATGCCGCCGCCCATGCCCGGCCCCATGCCGCCGCCCATCTGGGCGGACGACGGTGTGGCCCAAGCCAGAGCCACGGTGAGAGGCAAGCCCCTCGCCAGCCATAAGAGTTTGTCTGCGTTTCCCGACATTCTGATGACCTCGGAGGCGAAGGACCTCGCCTGACTGCGGTTAGCGATTGGTGATGTGCGCAAAAGTCAGCGCACCTTATAGCAAGACGTAGGTGCTGCGGAAACCCCCAGTCATGCAAGGCCGCACATCCGGGCAATTCGGCCAGAGCCCCGGGGCGGAAAGCCCGCCAGCGGCAACCTGGCCGCGCCGGCGCCTCCCGGCAAGTTTCTTTCGCCCGGGGTGCGATCGGTTACGATGGAGACGTGGCAACTGCCTCAATATCTCGAGCTGTAGGCCAGCTCTTCTCGGTCGGATTCAACGGGTTGGTGGCTCCGCCGCGCCTGCTCGACCGTATCAGGCGCTCCGAGGTGGGTGGGGTGATGCTGTTCCGCCCCAACCTCGAGAGCCCACCCCAGACTGCCGCGCTGGTGCGGTCGCTGCGCCAGGCCAGCCCGGACGAGGCCCCGCTGGTGATCTCGATCGATCAGGAGGGTGGGCGCGTGCAGCGTCTCACCACCCCGCTCACGGTCTGGCCCGCCATGGCCAGGGTGGCGGCGGCGGCCGACGTGCAGCGCACGCGCGCGGTGGGACGGGCGCTCGGGGGCGAGCTGGCCGCGCTAGGCATCGGCTGGAATCTAGCCCCGGTGCTGGATGTGGCCACCAACCCGCGCAATCCGGTCATCGGCGACCGCGCCTTCGCGCCCAGCCCCGACCTGGTGATCGATCACGCGCTGGCTTTCTGGCGCGGCCTGAGCGACGCGGGCGTGCTGGCCTGCGGCAAGCACTTCCCCGGCCACGGCGACACGCGGACCGACTCGCACTTGGAGCTGCCCATCGTCGACCACCCGGATGGGCGTTTGCGCTCGGTCGAGCTGGCCCCGTTCGCGGCGGCGGCGCGGGCCGGCATCGAAGCGCTCATGACGGCGCACGTGCTCTATCCCGCCTGGGATGCCAAGGCGCCGGCCACGCTATCGCGGCCGATCTGCCAGCAGATCCTGCGTCGGGAGCTGGGTTTCGCCGGCTTGCTGGTTAGCGATGACCTGGGCATGGGCGCGGTAGCGGACCGGGCCGCGGTGGAGGACCTGGTGATCGAGAGCCTCCTCGCCGGGGTGGACCATTTCCTGGTGCGCGAGCCGGAAGATCGGCAGTTGCGGGCTTTCGCGGGCCTGGTCAAGGCGGCCGAGGCGCGCGTCCAGGTTCGGGAGCGTGTAGAGGAGGCAGCGCAACGGGTGGCTAGGTTCAAGGCCAGACACACGGTGCCGATGCCGGCGGCCACGGCGGTCCTGGCGCACGTGCTGGGCACCCAGGAGAACCGGGATCTGGCTGCCTCGTTTGCCCGGGTGACCCCTATTTGCGCGTTCGCCGGCCCGGGCTTTCCGCCCGAGGGCGCGGCTTGATGGCGCACAGGCGAGCCCAACGTCCGCGCGCTCGGGGGATTTTGCGCCGGGAGCCCAACTGTTCGCCGCTCTAGACCGCGGCGCCGCAACCGTGCATTCTTGCCCGCGTGGCTCTCACTACCCCAAACTCCCGCCCTTGGCTCTGGATCGGCGCTTGCGCGGGGATCTTGGCGCCACGGGCCTATCTGGCCGTAACCGACCAGGGCATGATCTGGTCAGACGAGGTGTACCAGACGCTCGAGCAGGGGCATCGTCTGGCCTTCGGTTATGGGCTGGTGCCCTGGGAGTTCAAAGCTGGAGCGCGTTCGTGGCTTCTGCCGGGCATGATCGGCTGCGGCATGAGGCTATTAGCCTTGCTCGGGGTGACGAGCGGGGGTTGGATGGTGGTGGCGGTGAAGCTGGGCTTCGCCTTGCTGTCAGCCCTCGCCTTGGTCGCCATGTTGCGGATAGCGCAGTATGCAGCCGGGACGGCGGGCGTCCTCCTCCTGGGGCTGGTCGGCGCGGCTTTGCCGGCGAGCCTGCTCTATGGCAGCCGGGCCATGTCCGAGGTGGCCTCCGCCCCCTGTCTGGCGTGGGCGCTGGCTCTGCTGTGGCGCTTTGGGCTGGGGCCGGCGGGGCGGGCGTCCGAGCCGGGCAGCGCGGGCTGGTGGTCGGGGCAGACAGTTGTGCGCTTGCTGGGCGCCGGCGGGCTCCTGGGGCTGGCGGCGGTGTTGCGCTATCAGGTCGTCGTGCTCGTGCCGGTGGTGGTGCTGCTGGTCGCCTGGCGCGGGAGTCTTGCCGGGGCTGTCCTGCTCGCGGCCGGTGCGGCTCTGCTGATCGGGATGGGCGGCTTGCTCGATTGGCTGACCTGGGGCAAGCCTTTCGCGGCCTTCCTGGCCTACCTGCGTTTCAATCTGATCGAGCACGTGGCCGATCGGTGGGGGGTGGCGGGGCGCGGCTTCTACCTTTCCACTTTGGTCACGACCAGCGGGCCGGTCTGGCTGCTATTGGCTTTGGGCTTTCTGCTCGGGCTGCCCCGCAGCTGGCCGGTGGCCGTCTTGGCCGCGACCTACATCGCGGCCCATTCGGCCGTCGCGCACAAAGAGCTGCGCTTCATATATCCGGTGCTCCCTTTGCTGCTGCTCTGTTCCGCGGTGGGCCTGGCCCAAGTGCTCGACCGCCTGCCGACCCCGCGCCTTCGCCTGGCCGGAGCGGCGCTGCTCGGGTGTGCTATGGCCGGCTTGCTCATCGCCCATGCCCGCCATCTCACTTTCCGCGACATCGGACAGCCCATGGACAGCCAGGCTAACGGCGGCCCGACCTCGACTTCGGTCTGGCATGCCTTCGACGCGACCAATCGGCTTATTGCCCGGGCTGGGACATTTGCCGATCTATGCGGGCTGGCCGTTCCTGCCGCCAATCCCTACTGGACCGGGGGCTACACCTACTTTCACCGGCGCGCGCCATTGATCTGGGCGGGCGGGAGGGGCGACTACGACGCCGCGAACTACGTCCTGCTCGGGCCTGGGCAGAAGATGGAGGATGCCCGCTATCGGCGCTGGATGGGCTGCGGATCCGATGAGCTCTACCGGCGTGAGGGTGGGTGCGCACGCCCCTCCCGCGCCAACCTCGGCTACGGGCGCCTGAGCCCGTCTGGAATTCCTGGTTCATGACCGGCAAGCGCGCGAAACCGCGAGCGGAGGCCGCTCAACCTGCCCTAGGGCGTGGCCGTCTTTTCGACCGTCTGTGGCGCGGCCTGCTCCGACTGCCAGCCCGTCTTGGACGTGGCTTGCTCCGTTCGCCTGGCCGTCTGTGGCGCTGCTTGCGCCGGCTGCCGCCCGGCCTCTTGCTCTTCGCCATGGTGGCGTGCCTCAACTTCGCGAGTATGAGCCGTGAGCTATCCTGGGGCGACGCGCGTCCGATCTACGAGGTTGCGGATTCGCTAGTCACTGGGCATGGCGTGTCGGTAGCAACGCGCTGGCCCGTCGATGCTGATCCGGGTCGGGGCGGTCGTTTCTACGCCGCGCAGCCCCTGTTGCCGTCGCTCTTGCATGTGCCGGGAGCAGGGCTCTCCAAGTTGCTTCTGCGCCTCAAGGTGGGGGCGGAGGTGGCGGACCTCATCAATGCCGCGGCTTGCCACGTGCAGGGCGGGCTGGTGGGAGCGTTGGTGGTCTGGCTGTTCTTTCGTCTCTGCCTCCGTTATGGGGCGAGTGAGCGCACCGCCCTGTTCGCTTCCCTCCTGCTGGGGACGGGCAGCCTGATCTGGGTCTACGCGCGCTATCCTTTCTCTGAGATCGCGCAGGCGGCGTGCTTCACCGGATTCTTTCTCGCCCTCGCCCGGCTGCTCAAAGGGTTGCAGCCGAGGGCAGCCATCTGGGCCGGGCTGTGGGCCGGCATGCTGGTCAACACCAAGTATGTCTACGCCCTCTCCCTGCCTGGTGCGCTGGCGGTGTTGCTGGTGGTCCATCGCCGGGATCTGCGGCGCCTCGGCCTGGCGGTGCTGCTCGCCGGGGTGGGGCTGGTGCCGGGCTTGGTGATGGCGCTCGTCTACAACTTCCTGCGCTTCGGCAGCGTGACCAAAACCGGCTATGTGGGCGTGGGCGAGGTCATGGTGGAGAACGTATTGCTCGGTCTATGGGGTCTCCTGTTCTCGCCGGGCAAGAGCGTCTTTCTCTACACCCCCCCTCTCGTGCTCGCGCTTTTGGGCTTGCCCCGCTTCTGGCGCAGCCAGCGTGCCACGGTGTGGGCCATGCTGGCCACCATCATGCCCGTGGTCCTCTTCTACTGCCGCTTTCCCTCGTGGCCGGGCGACTGGGCCTGGGGGCCGCGCTACCTTGTCTTTGCCATACCAGTGCTGCTGCTGCCGGCTATCTCCTTGCTTGCGTCGATGCGCTGGCCCCGCCGCTTTCTGGCTTTGGCCCTGCTGGCCCTCGGCATCTTCGTGCAGGTGCTGGGCAACGCCTTCTACTGGGATCACTACCTGCGCATCGCCTTGGACGTGCGCTCGCACTGGCTGGGGCAGCCCAATCGCAGCGCCTCGCTCACGGCCGACAAGGGCGGCTATTGCGAGGGTTGCTTCGAGGATGTCTATCCTACGGTGTGGCTGGCGCCGCTACAGCCCATCCTCGGGCACCTCTGGCTCTTGCGCCACGTGCCTTTCCACCACGATTGGGACCGGGCGTCCAAGGATGCGCCCTGGCGACGGCACACCCGGCTGGTCATGGACAGCCAGGCCAGCTACGATCGGGTGCGCGTGGACCATTGGCTCTACGACATGCCATCCCACCGGAGGTCGGGCTGGCTGATCTTGTTCGGCCTTGTCGGTACCGGCGCGGCCGCGGGTGTGCTCCTGGTCATACGGCCGCGCCAGGGTCCGGGAGGAAGGGTAGCTATTTCGACCAGCTCCTGCTCCGGGGAAATGTCGTGACTGCCCTGATATTCGACTGCGACGGAACCTTGGCTGATACCATGCCCGCCCACTATCGGGCCTGGCTCGAGATCCTGCGCCCCTACGGCATAGAGCTGCCGGAGCAGCGCTTTTACGCGCTCGGGGGCATGCCCACGGCGAAGATCGTCGAGCTCTTGTTCGCGGAGGCGGGCCAGGAGGGGGTGGACGTGGCCCGGATCACACGTCTCAAGGAAGAGGGGTTTCTGGCCCAGATGGCCGCGGTGCGCCCCATCGCCAAAGTGGTCGAGGTGGCGCGCCTAGCCCGCGGACAGCTGCCCATGGCGGTGGCTTCGGGAGGCTACCGACATATGGTCGAGCTGACCTTGCGCCAGATCGGAGTTCTCGACTGGTTCCCGGTGATCGTGAGCGCGGAGGACACGGCCCGGCACAAGCCCGAGCCGGACGTCTTCTTGGAGGCCGCCCGTCGTCTGGCGGTGGAGCCGCACGTCTGCACGGTGTACGAAGACACCGATTTGGGGCTCCTCGCGGCTCGCCGCGCGGGCATGCGCGCGGTCGACATCCGCACCATGTAGTCGGCCTTGTGCTAGACATGGCGCATGTCTACTCGCGGATCCGAATTTGGACCGGATGATCTCGCCCGCATGATGCAGGAGGCGCGCCAGCGCTTGCGCTCGTCGCGCCGGGGCCTCTTCACCCTCGCCATAGCTTTGCTGGTGCTGATCGTGCTGGTCGGCTCGTACTACCAGGTAGAGCCTGACGAGGTGGCCCTGGTCACCCGCTTTGGCCGCTACGTGCGCACGACCAACCCCGGGCCGCACACCAAGATCCCCTTCGGTATCGAGCGCGTGCAGAAGGTGCCGGTGCAGCGCCAGCTCAAGCAGGAGTTCGGCTTTCGTACCGCGCGCGCCGACATCCAGAGCACCTTCGAAAAGGATCAGCGGACACAGAGCGAGTCGCTCATGCTCACCGGCGATCTCAATGTCGCCACGGTGGAATGGATCGTGCAGTACAAGATCTCGGACCCGTACAAGTACCTGTTCAAGCTGCGCGACGTGGAAGAGACCTTTCGTTTGATGGCCGAGGCATCCATGCGCACGGTGGTGGGCGACCACAGCGTGACCGAGCTACTCACCGTTGGGCGCGAAGCCATCGCGGCCAAGGCGAAGGAGCTCCTGGCCAATTTGTGCCGCCTTTACGACAACGGCATATCGGTGCAGCAGCTGGTGCTGCAAGACGTGGACCCGCCCGAAGCGGTCAAGCCCTCCTTCAATGCCGTGAACCAGGCCATCCAGGAACGCGAGCGCGCCATCAACGAGGCCTGGGCCGAGTACAACCAGGAGATCCCGCGGGCACGCGGCCTGGCCGCGCAGAAGATCGAGGCGGCCGAGGGCTACGCCATCGATCGAGTCAACCGGGCCAAGGGCGACGCCCAGCGCTTCGTCGCGATCGAGGAGCAGTATCGCAAGGCGCCCGAGGTGACTCGATCGCGCATATACCTCGAGACCATGTCCGTCGTCCTGCCCGGCGCGGGGAAGAAGCTGATCCTCGACGAGAAGACCAAGGGTATCTTGCCCATGTTCCCGCTGGCGGGTGCGCCGGAGGTGAAGCCGTGAGCGGCCGCGGCTGGATCGTGGCCGGGGTGGCGGGGGTGCTCGGCCTGGTGACCCTGTCGTCGACCCTTTACACCGTTTCGGAGACCGAGCAGGTCGTGATCACCCAGTTCGGCGAGCCGATGGGTAGGCCCATCACCCAGGCGGGTTTGCACGTCAAGGTGCCCTTCGCGCAGGAGGCGAACTTCTTCGACAAGCGCTGGCTGGAATGGAACGGCAACCCCAACCAAATCCCGACCCGCGACAAGAAGTATATCTGGGTGGAAACCTACGCCCGCTGGCGTATTGCTGACCCGCTGCTGTTCTTTGAGCGTCTGCGCGACGAGCGCGGGGCGCAGTCGCGCCTTGACGACATCATCGACGGGGAGACGCGCAACGTGATCGCGAATCACAACCTGATCGAGGCAGTGAGGGTGAGCAATCGGGCCTTCGAAAAATACGAGGAAACCGAGGATGTGATGGAGGCGGAGGCCATGCGCCAGGTGGAGCTGGGGCGCGACAAGATCACGCGGCTCATCCTGGAGCACGCCTCGCACGTGATGCCGGACTATGGCATAGAGCTGGTCGACGTCCAGATCCAGCGCGTGAACTACATCGAGAGCGTGCAGGCCAAGGTGTTCGATCGCATGATCTCGGAGCGCAAGCGTGTGGCGGATCGCCACCGCTCGGAGGGGCAGGGCAAGAGCGCCGAGGTGCGGGGCAAGAAGGAGCGCGAGCTCAAGGTCATCGAGTCGGAAGCCTATCGCAAGACCCAGGAGATCGCGGGCAAGGGCGATGCCGATGCCGCCGCCATCTACGCCGAGGCCTATAACCGCAACCACGAGCTCTACCGTTTCCTGCGCAGCATGGAAACCTACCGCACCGCCATCGACAAGGATTCCTCGCTCGTGCTCTCCACCAGCTCCGATCTGTTCCGCTACTTGCAGTCGCCCGGGGCGGTCGCCGGGGGCAAGGGAGCGGGTAAGGCGGCGCGCTAGGAGCTCGCCCGGGCAATGGCCGACGGGTTCAACCCATATGACACGCTCGGGGTGGGGCGCGCGGCTAGCGCGGCCGAGATTCGGGCCGCCTATCGCGCCCTGGTCGCGCGTTATCATCCCGACAAGCACGCCGGCAACCCGCTCGAGGGTCTCGCGGCCGAGAAGATGGCCGAGGTCAATCGCGCCTACGCTATCCTCGGGGACGGCAAGCGTCGGGCGGCTTACGATCGAGGTGGGGCGGGGACACCGGCGGGCCCGCCCGGCTGGGGGCCGAGGCCCGGGCCAGGGACGGGGCAGCTGGAATACCGCCGACTGGGCAGAGTCATCGCCCTACTACTGCTCCTACCCCTGCTCTTGCGCTTCAGCCGCGGCCTATTGCGCTTGCTGGTGGCCTTGCTCCGGGATGGCTTGGGCGGGATGCGCGGGCTGCGCGGGACTCCGGTCGCCCTGGCGCTCATGGTGGGATTGCTGCTGGCTCTGTGCCTAATCTGGATCCGGCGCGGCCGGCCGAAAGGGAGGTGACCGAGGGGGGAGGAGCGGGGCCTACCATGGCCCACAATGGACTCCGGCGGGGACAGTGTAGAGCGTGCTGGGCATCGCGGGGAGAGCGTGGCTTACCATGGCCCACAATTGACCACCGCTGCGGCTTTTCGTGCGGGATATTCGCTGGGCTCGACGCTTCCTTGCTCTCACGTCGAGCGCTCGTGATAAAGTGAAGTCGTGACGTCCAGGTTAGTTTTGGACGAGGTGTGCGGGACCCGGTCGCGTCCCGGCGCTGGATATCCGGCAAGGACCCAGGGCGTGGCCAAGGTTGTCAGTGGCAGCGGCCATGCCAGGAGCGCGCCGACACCGCAGCGCGGGCAGCAGGGCGCGGTGCTGGTGGTCGTGCTCTTGATGATGGTCTGCCTGCTCGGGCTCGGCATGACCGGACTTTTCCTGACCAGCACCGATGTGCACATGAATGCCAACATCAATCTGCGCAACCAGGCCATGGTGGTGGCCGAAGCCGGTATCGAGCGGGCGCGCGCAATCCTGAACAGCCCCTCTTCGCCCAACCTCGCGGCCCTGCTTGCGGGCTCTAGTGGCGCCGCGGATCAGGTCCCCGCCACGGCCGACCAGTGCACCCAGACCCGCGGGGCGATTCTGGTCGATACCGTGACCTGCACCAACTGTCCGCTCCTCAACGTGACCTATCCTTCCATCAATCGCAACGGCGATCTGCCCAGCGGTAGCGGCTTGGTGCCGGCCACCACCATGGGGACCTATACTGTCTACCTTCGCCAGGACCTGCGCGATTGCCGCATGGGCAACTTCACTTGCGACAACGCGGCTGACTTCGCCGGGTCGACCTGCCTTCCGCCCAGCGGAGCTCCCACGCCCAATGGGGCGGTGGTGGTGCGTTCGGAGGGGCTGGCCGCGGACGGGCGGACCATGGTGGCGCTCGAAGTGACAATGTCGCCCAACCAAGGGGCCACCGGCGCCCTCAGTAACCCGTTCTCGCAGCTGTGCGCCTCGGGAGCGAATGGTTGCGACGACAACTCGTCGACGCAGACCGGCATCGTGGTCAACAGCGCGGCGCCACAGGCGCCGCCGTCCCCGCCCGTGCTGGCCGCCGGGGGGGCTCCCGGGGCGGGCGGCGCGCCGGGCAGTGGGGGAGCTACCGGCCCAGGCACCACGGTCATCCCGGGCGGTGGCGCCGCCGCGGGCGGCACCCATGTCGGCGGTGCAGGAGGGGGCGGTATGGGCGGCGGCGGTGCGGGGGGCAAAGGCGGAACGGGAGGGAGCGGGGGGAGCAGCGGGACGGGAGGGTGCCAAACCTCGGCCTGTCCTCTGCTGGCGACCATGGGGCTAAACGGACTCCAGCCGTCCTCCGGGTTCAATACCTGGCTGTCCGAGCACTCCAGCAGCTGCCTCGCGCAAAATCTGAGCGTGACGGGGCCTTGCGGGCAGCGGAACTTGATCACCGCCGAGCTGCTCGCTCCCTACCAGGTTATCATCGTCATGGACGTGGATCACCTGCCCCAGGACTACACCAACTTTTGGGCCCTGCAATCGACCAACATCTTCGAGGCGACGCTCGGCTTCATCAACCCGCCCACTGCCACTTGCCCGTTCAGCGCGGCGGAGGCTCAGGCCCTCTTGCAGTGGGTGCAGAACGGGGGCGGTCTGTTCGTGATTAACGGCTTCGGCGATGCTCTCTCGATCATCTACAACTTCAACACCCTGGTCGAGCCCTTGGGTCTGGTCTACTACAGCCCCGACTGCAGCCCGATCTGCGGTATCAGTGGCAGTTGTAGCTGTTCGCAGCAGCCCCAGTGGACGCAAGACGCCTATGGCGTATACACCCTCACGACATTCGCGGCCAGCCCCATCACGTTGGGTGTCACCAACCTCTACATCAGTGGCTATTGGCCGATCTCCGGCTATCCCACCTCTCCCACCGGTCTCAGCTTCCCGACCGCCCTGGGCTCCAATTACCAGGTGCTAGCCACCAGCGGCTGCTCGAATTGTAAGGTTGCCAAACCCCCCCTGAATATCATGGCAGCAGGTACGGTGGGCCGCGGCCGGGTTATCGCTTACGGGGACGAGTGGATCACCTTCGATCAAAACTGGGCCGACCCGACCTACGGCAGCAGCGTGTCCGCCCTGTGGAACAACGCCATCAAGTGGCTGGGCAACTGCCCCTAGAGCACCGAACAGTTTGAAACCATAATAAAATCGCGGCATTGCAGCACACCGGGCGCCGGGGCGTAGCAGTAGTCGGCAGAGAGACTGACCTGCGCTTGATTGGGACGGACTGGGTCACGCCCCAGGAAACCTCAAGAAATTAGCGCTGAAGGTCACATCGTGGTGTTCATGAACTCCGCCGGCACACCTCGTGGCCGGCGGAGGAGCCCATGACATTCGACCGCTGGACACCGCGACAAGACACCACCAAGCAGGAAGATCGGCTTCTGAAT
>CAWKJE010000005.1:0-19620 GCA_963849735.1 uncultured delta proteobacterium | reverse complement strand
GGGCTACGGCTTTGCCCGTCACAAAGGCTATGGCACGCGCGAGCACACTCTGGCTTTGCTCAGGCTGGGCCTCACGCCCATCCACCGCCGCTCGTTCGCCCCCGTCCAGCTGGCCGCCAAGGGACAGGCGGGCCAGACCTGAGCGATTACACGCGATTATTGATGAACCACGGTGATGGCGTTGATCTCGACCACCGAGTAGGGGGTGGTGCTGACCGGGCCGGCCGTGGCGGTCTGATCGTAGTTGCCGCACTTGAAATAGAAGGCGTTGGCCGCGACCTGGGCGCTGGGGGTGTGCACGTACACCTGGGTGCCATTGAGGGTGGCGGTGAGGGTGCCGCCCGAGAGCGCGAGGGTGTAGGTGTAGGGCTGGCCGAGGGCCACCGGAGTCTTGAGGTCAACCGTGGTTCCGGCGCTCTTGGCCTCTTCGTAGAGTAGCTCGAAGCCGCCGAGCTGAGTCGAGTACTCGAGCTCGCACAGGGGTATGGAGTCGGTGCTGTTGTACACCTGACCCACGGCGGTATGCCCGCCCGCGCCACCGCCTACTTGCAGCACTTGACCGGTAACGGTCAGGGTGTTGGTACCGGTCGCGGACCAGGCGGCCTGGGCACCGGCGGCGGTCATCTCGCGCAACTCGGTGCGACAGTGGGTCGATCCCGAAGTGGTGATGCCGGTGGCCGGGTCCATGAAGACCTGCCCGCCGTCCGCGCCCAGGTAGAAGTAGGCATCGGAGAAGCCCGCGAGCAACTGGGCCGGGGTTATGGTGAGGGGCGAGGTCCCGGAGCCGATCGGCAGTTGCAGCGACCAGATGGTGAAGTCGATGGGCGGGGCGGAGATGGTGCCGACCTCGCCGCTGCCGCCAGCATGGGCGCCGGTCTCGGCGCCGGGGTTGTTGCCCAAGTCAGCTCCTCCAGCCGCGGCGCTTGCGCCGCCCAGGCCCGCGGTGGCGCCTTGGATCGAGATCCCGGTGCTGCCGCCCGTGCCTGACTCGAGGCCATCGGCCGCCAAGCCGGGCCCGGCGCCCGCTCCCCCGGCGGCGAGAGTGCCGCCACTGCCGGTATGAGAGCAAGCGAGCAGGAAGTAGGGCAGGAGGACGGCGCCAGCGAGCAGGGGAAGGTCTGCCTGGCTGCGTTGGGCGAACGCGCGGTAGGAGCTGCGGGACTGGGCCATGAGGGGCGCGATCATACGACCGGGCGGGCCGGTGCTCAACCTGCCCTGCGGCTAGGGGTCTTCGCCCCTTATGAGCCACCACCCCAGCCTGAAGCCCGGCGGGGAAAGCCGGTAGCCTCAGGGCGGACGCCTGTCCGGCATGATGGAGGCGGCGATCAGGGTCGTCAGCCTCTGCCGGGGGTGCGACGCTGGACTGGTGTCGCCCGCTGGACTATATGGTGTCGCCCGCCTTGGCCTCGGCCACGCCGGCCAGAGCGGCTTCGAAGAGGGGGCCGCTGAGGTAGCGCTCGCCCGAGTCGGGGAGCACGACGACGAAGGTTTTGTCGGCGAGCTCAGGCAGGGCGGCAAGACGTGCCGCCACCAGGGCAGCGGCGCCGCTGCTCACGCCCGACAGGATGCCCTCCTCGGCGGCCAGCCGGCGGGCGAAGGCGATGGCGTCGGCGGAATTGACCTGTTCCACCCGATCGACCAGCGAGACATCGAGGGTCTTGGGTATGAAACCGGCCCCGATGCCCTGGATCTTGTGCGGGCCAGGCTTGAGCTCCTGCTTGGCCAGCAACTGGGTGATGACCGGGCTTTCGCTCGGCTCGACGGCAACGCTGGTGATGGCCTTGCCCTTGCTCTTCTTGATATAGCGCGACACGCCGGTTATGGTGCCCCCGGTGCCGACGCCGGAAACCAGGACGTCGATCTTGCCCTCGGTGTCCTCCCAGATCTCGGGCCCGGTGGTGGCTTCGTGGATGGCGGGATTGGCCGGGTTATCGAACTGCTGGGGCAGGAAATACCTCTGCGGATTGGAGTCGCGAATCTCGGTCGCCTTCTTGATCGCACCGCTCATGCCCTTGGCGCCCTCGGTGAGAACAATGGTGGCGCCGAAGGCCTTGAGCACCTTGCGCCGCTCCACGCTCATGGTCTCGGGCATGACCAGGGTGATACGATAGCCGCGGGCCGCCGCCACGAAGGCGAGGGCGATGCCGGTGTTGCCCGAGGTGGGCTCGACGATCTCCACTCCGGGCTTGAGCAGGCCCTTCTTCTCGGCGTCCCAGATCAAGGCGGCTCCCAGGCGGCATTTCACCGAGTAGGCGGGATTGCGCCCCTCGATCTTGGCGAAGACCTTGCTACCCGGCGGCACGACGCGGTTAAGCTGGATGAGCGGGGTATGTCCGATGGACAGGGTATTGTCTTTGAAAGTGGCCATGTTGGGTTGTGTCCTTTCGTAAAGATCGCTTGCTGTCTTGTATAGCAGACATGAGGGTGGCCATGCCAGAAAATTCGCAGCTTCGGGTGGCGGGCTGCTCTAGAGCGGGTTTCGGCTGCGGGCTGCGGGCTGTGGCTGTGGGCTGCAGGCCTGGGGCTTGGGCCTGGGGTAGCGGGCAGTGGGCGGCGGGTGGCGGGCTGGGCGGCGGGTGGCGGGCTAGGTTGGCTGAGATTGCTGGCGCGGGGCGCTGGAGAGCGCGGTCTTCATGCGGGCCAGGGCAAGGGTGAGCAGGGAGCGGGGGCAGCCGAAATTGAGGCGGAGATAGCCGGGGCCGGCGAAGGGGCGGCCATCGGACAGCCCGACCCCCGCCTCGGCGAAGAAGGTGGCCGGATCCTTGAGCGCGAGGGGGCTGGCGTCGATCCAGGAAAGGTAGGTGGCTTCCACGGGTGACACGGTAAGGCCGGGCATGTCAGCGACTTCCCGCTCGACCAGATCGCGGTTGCCGCGCAGGTAGGCGATGAGCTCGTCGCGCCAGGAGCGGCAGTCGCGGTAGGCCGCCAGCGCCGCAACCAGTCCGAGCACGTTCACGTGGGGCACTATGCCGGCCATTGCCCGGCGGAAGCGAGTGCGCAGCTCGACATCGGAAATGATGGCTACCGATGCTCCCAGCCCGGGGATATTGTAGGTCTTGCTGGGCGCCATAAGGGTGATGGTGCGTCGGGCAATCTCGGGGTGGAGCGACGCGATGGGAATATGTCGTTTGCCCGGGGCGAGGATGAGCTCGTTGTGGATTTCGTCGGCGCAGACTACCAGGGCGTGGCGAGCACAGAAGTCGGCCACGGCTGAAAGCTCGTCCTCGTCGAAGCAGCGACCCACGGGATTGTGGGGATTGCACAGCAGGAAGAGCCGGGTGTCTGGGGTTACGGCCCGCGCCAAGGCCGGCCAATCGAGCTGCCAGCGGTCGCCCGAGCGCACGAGGGGGACGGGCAATACCTTGCGGCCCATGTTCTTGGGTGCCGACAAGAAGGGTGGATAAATCGGGGTCGCGGTGAGCACGCTGTCGCCCGGCTGACCCACGGCCGCGCAGGTGAGGTTTAGCCCGCACACCAGGCCGGGGATGAAGACCAGCCAATCGGGGGAGATTTCCCAGCCGAAGTTATGAAGCACGTGTTGGCAGAAGGACTCGACCAGCGGCTCGGGCACGGCGGTGTAGCCGAAAATCCCATGATCGATGCGCTCGCGCAGCGCGCGCAGGAGCGCGGGTGGGGCGGGAAAGTCCATATCGGCCACCCACAGGGGGATCACGTCGGCGCCGCGGTAACGATCCCACTTCTCGCTGTAGGTCCCGCGGCGGTCTATAGGGGTGTCGAAGTCGAACGGCATGGCCGGGAGGGTAGCACGCCGCCCGCGGGTTACCGCCAGGCCGAGCTCTGACCACGCCGCAGCCGAACCCGCTGCGTGGTCCTAGGAAATTCCGACAGACTCAGTGGACCAAGGCGAGCCGCGCGCTCTGTCGGCGCGCGGCAGTCACGGCATGGGCTACTCGACTAAGGCTTGCCCACGAAGGTAGTGACAGACTGCGCTGCGAGAGAGCCGGAGAAGCGTCCGCCCGTAACGGTGATGGCGGTTCCGGCCGAGAGCTTGTCGCTCGTGGTGGTGACGTAGGGGGTGACCGTGCTCGGCCACCCGGCGCCGGCTACGAAGAAGGAGACCTGCTGGGCGCCACCGCCGTTCACCACCACAATGGCCACCGTGCCGTCGGTCGGGCTGGCGAACGCCACCACCAGTGGGGCGGTGCCCGATGGGGTGGGGGCGCCGGAAACATCGATCCGGTAGTATCCCGGTCGCACGAACCTGCTGAAGTTGCCCAAGGCGTAAGCTTGGGGTGGGGGGCTGCTGGCGTTGGGTATGAAAGCCTCGGTCCACCAGTAGTGCCATCCGTTAGCTCCCCCGGTGGTAAAGGCGGCGTAGACCATGGTGGAGATGGTGATCGGTCCGGTGTCACCCGGGGTGCACTCGGTCTCCCAGATGTGGTGGGTGTTGTTGGCGGGGGGAGCGGGACGGGCATAGTTGCCCGCGCTGGTGCTGCCATAATCGTGGGTGGCGAGCGGTCCGACATAGGAGCTGGCGGAAGAATCGGCGAGGATGGCGGGGCCATAGCCGTCGCCCCCCCACAAGTTGCCCCAGTTGTCGGGCTCGGCCGCCAGGACCTTGACCGGCGGGCTCAGGGCGGCCAGGGCTGGACCCAGGACGTCGATCCAGGCCGTCATCTGCGACGAGTTGAAGAGGCACGACTGGTAGCTGGCGGTGAAATCAGGCTCGTTCTGCGCCGAGATGGCGTAGAGGTCCACGCCACCGTTTTGCTTGTAGAAGGCAGGGAAGGCCGCCAGGATCTTGGCCCACGCCGCGTAGTCGGACGAATCCAGGTTCCCGCCGTTATTGACGTTGTTGTTGCTCTTCATACTGGCGGGCGGTGACCAGGGCGCCGCCCACACTTTGCAGTCGCAGCCAGCATACTTCACGCAGGCTTGGCCGTCGGCATAGGCCGCGGCGCCCATGATGTTGGGCGAGCCGCTGGTACCGTCGATGCCGATGCGGAGCAGGGTCAGCCCGAGCCCGTTGACTGGGTCGAAGAGGAGGGTCTGCATGGCAGTCGATGATGAGCCCTGCCAGACGTCGGCCTGGCCGAAGCCATCCACCACTTGATAAGTCTTGGCCGGATCGATCGTGATATCGCCGGTCTGGGCCGTGCCTGGGGTTTGCGTCCCCACGAATGGGGTGGCGCTCCCGCCCGACCCGGCAGAACAGGTGGTCAGAACGCCGCCGCCGATGCCCGCAGTGCCGCCGGGGCTGGTAGCGCCGCCTGGGCTGGTAGTGCCGCCGATCTCCGGTCCGGCGTCGCGGCTCATCTTGCCGCCGCTGCCGCTGCCGCCGCTGCTGCTCGTTCCGCCGGTTGCCGGCTGGCCACCCGTGCCCGCGCCCATACCCGCGCCTGTGGTGCCGCCGGTTGCTGGCTGGCCGCCCTGGCTTACGGTGCCACCCGCGACGGACGTGCCTCCGCTGGCGAGGCCGCCCATGGCCGCTCCACCGGTAGGCGAGTTTCCCCCCGCCTGGCTGCCGCCGTCACTGAGGCCAGAGGTGGATGAGCAGGCGCTGGCTAGCGCGAGCACCATAACCATGCGCAGGGGCGCGGTGGATGCCATTGAGTCCTCCTTGTGTGAGCTGCGAAGGTTCCGGAAGTTGGAGTATCGGTCTAATTAAATTCGACCATACCATTCGCTAAGCTACCCCACAGGGCACCCTCAGAGTTTAGCCGCCAACCCACTCCAATGTTGAGTACGCTATCCAGGCGCCGAGTTACAGTCAAGGACTGAATGTCGCCAATAGGATCACAACGTGAACGACCGGCCGGTCGACGCTGCGTCAAGGTGGGTCAGCGTAGGGTAAACGCCTACTCTGGAAGGGCCGCGATGGGGATAACGGCGCCGTGGCCGAGAACACCCCCGCGGCCGACGACACCAGCCGCGCCGATGCCGCCGCCCTTGCTGGCCAGGCCGCCGGCGCCGTTGGCTCCGCCGGCACCGCCATTGCTGCCGCCTGCGCCGGCCCCGGTTTCGGTGACGCCGCCACTCGCGATCACGCCGCCGGCTCCGGTCATACCCACGTCGTCACCCAGGCTGTCAGAGGAGCCGCCCGAGGCATCGGCTGCGCTGGCGCTGTCCTGTGGGATTGCGCTATCGCGGGAGGAACCGTCGTCCAGCGCCGAGTCGCGACTTGTCGCGTTGCCAGCTTCAGATCCAACAGATCCGGGCAGGCCGTCCGTGCTGGCGCCGCTGTCCGAGCTCGCGGCGCAGGTGCCGGCATCACAGGCAGGAGCCGGTACCCCTGTCAGGATGACAGTTGGCGCGGTGACGAAGGTGTTGGCCTGCAGGGTTACGGATGTTGTTCCGGTTGCGACCAGCTGGCCGGACGCATCCAGCGCATCTACATCTATATAGACCTCGCCGCTGCGCGTGGCAGGCATGGCGATGGAGAGAGTGGTGGCGGAAGGGGGCGGGGCGATCCCGGCCGCAGCAGGGAACGTCAGGAGCGCGGCGGCGTCCTGATTCCAGGCGGTGATCTGCAGGCTCGCGATACTGGTGAGGCTCGAAGGATTGGTGATCACTACCTTTACACCCTCCTCGTCGCTGGTGCACCCAGCCAGGGCCAGCCCGAGCAGCCCGCAAAGCATGGATCGTGCGCGCATCTCTCCTCCTTGCCCTCAGAAAACCGCGGCTTGGTTGCCGAGGGTAGTGTTGGGAACGTTGGTGCTCCGCACGGTGGCCAGCAGGATGGCGGTCACCGCGCCTGCGACCACCACGCCGGCACCGGTCCAGAACCACCATTCCTTGTAGATGGGCGTGGCCTGGGCGGGCGCGGCGTCGGCGGAGGGGCGCGAGGACAGGTTAAGGGCCGGAGGCGTGGTGGTCGCGGAGGGCGCGGCCGGGGCCAGGGTGGGGGCGGGGAGGGCCGTGGGCGCTGACCTGGTGGCCGGGGTGGGGGCGGGTGCTGCAGGAGGCGCGGCTGCTACGGAGGAGGTGGGCGGGCTTGGGGGAGGAGCGGCCGGGGCAGATGGCGTGGCCGGGCGGGCAGTGGGCAGGCCCGCGCCAGCGTGGCGGAGTTGCTCCATCTCTTCAATCCAGCGGTCCACCACAGCCTTGTCGTCGGGGGTTATGCCGCGCTTGTGGTTGAGGTAGTTGCGCAGGTTGGACAGGGCCGGCTCCGGCCACTTGAGGTAGTAGAAGCACGCGCCCATATTGCGCTCGAAAATCGGCATGTCGGGGTGGTCCACGCTGAGCTTGGCGTACAGGTTGGCGGCTTCCTGGTAGCGACCCTCACGGTAGAGGAGGGTGGCTTGCTTGGCCAGCTCCTCGCTCTGGGGGTCGAGCTCGGCCGCGAGCGCCCCGCGCGGGTGCGCTTGCGCGGCCACGGACAAGAGAGCAGTGAGGAGGAGTCGGGCTATTAGTCCACGCGCCATTGGTCCTCGCTTGCCTTCTTGGTGGGTAGGGGCGCGCGTCCGGCGGGCGGTGAGGTGGGCACGACCTTGGCCTTGGCGGGAGCGCTCTTGGCCTTGCTGGGCTTCGTCCGGGCGGGCGGAGCGCTGCTCGTGCTGGCGGGCGGGGCGCTGCTCGGGCTGGCGGCCTCTGCTCGCGGGAGCGTAGCCTTGCTCGTGCCGGGCAGCTTGGGCTCGGCAGCGGGCGGCGGGACCACGGCGGCGGAGGGGGGCGGGGGCGCGACGGCCGGGTAGGGAGCGGCCAAGGGTGGTGTCACCACCGCGGGCAGGACGACCGTGGGCTGGGCCGCGACCGCCGGTGTGGGCGTGGTGCGAGGTCGCATGGCCAAGAAGGCGCCTACCAGGAGCGCGGCCAGCCCGCAGGCCGCCAAGGCCCAGAGTAGCTTGCGCGAGAAGGGGGTGGCCTGCCGCGGGCCGCTGCCCTCTTCCAGCTCGCCCGCGGTCCTGGAGAAGGTCGTCGGGGGGATTGGCCCGGGGGGGCCGCTCGCGGCGGTACTGGAGAGCAGAGCTGTCGGCGCAGGAGCCGCGGAGGCGGGGGGGACAGCAGAGCGGGAGAGATCGGCAAGGCTTCCGGGCGCGGCATGACTCGTGGTGGCAGCCAGGGCGGCGGCAAAATCGGTCACGCTGGGGAACCGGTCGCGCTTGTTCTTGGCCAATGCGCGCAAGAGCACGTCTTCGACCGCCGCGCCCAGGCCGGGCACGCTCTCACCCAGGGGCCGAGGCGGCTCGTGCACGATCTGGAACAGGATCGAGGGCACGTTTTCGCCCAGGAAGGGCCCCTCGCCGCACAGGCATTCCCAGGCGATGCAAGCCAGCGCCCATTGGTCGGTGGCCTCGTCGATCTCTTCCACTCTGCCTTTGGCCTGCTCGGGAGACATGTAGTTGGGCGTGCCCATCACCGAGGAAGTGCGCGTGAGCTTCATGGTCGCCGCGCGCACCTTGCTGATGCCGAAGTCGAGCACCTTGACGAAGTCGCGCGTACCGGTGATGTCAAGCAGACAAATGTTGCCGGGCTTGAGGTCGCGGTGAACGATGCCCTTGGCGTGGGTGGCGGCCAGGGCAGAAGCAACCTGGCTTATGATGTGGACCACTCCGGGCAGGGGCAAGCGCCCGGTGCGGCGCAGGCGACGGTCGAGGTCTTCGCCCTCGAGGAGCTCGAGCACGAAGAAGGGCTCGCCGCCAGGTGTGGCGCTGAAATCGAAGACCTGCACGATGTTGGGATGGCCGAGGCCGCTCGTCACCCGGGCCTCCCGGCGAAAGCGCTCGAGGGCCTCTGGGTTGGCGGCGAGCTCGCGCGCGATGATTTTGATGGCGACGCGTTTGTCGAGCCGGCGGTCGGTGGCGGAGTAGACCATGCCCATGCCGCCCTCTCCCAGCAGGCGCTCGATCTGGTACCTGCCGTCGAGAACGACCCCGTCGAGGGGCGCGGGCGCCGCGTTCTCCGTCACCTCGAAGTCCTCGCCGGCGAGACCGACCGGGCGCTTATGCGGTCAGCCGCGGATGGGGCTATTCCACACGGCAGCATCGACATGGGGCAACTCGACTATAGCGCATGCCCCTGCGATGTCCGGCTCCACGCGCGACAATTGGCAGCGCGGGCTCGAAAGCGCATTGCGGCGTCTGGAGCCGCGGCTATACTGGCTGACCGTTGTCCCCGCAAGGGATGGCTAGCAGATCACTCACGGATCACAGACCAGGGGAAGGAAAGCCATGAAATCAACCCTAAGCTTGCTCGGCCTCGCGGCCCTGTTGTGTGGCGCGCCAGCAATAAGCCACGGTGAAGAAGGCAAGGGCAAGGCGGAAAAGGCGCCAGGCAAGGCGGACAAGGCGCCAGAGCAGACCGAGAAGGCCAACGCCGCTGCGCCCAAGGTTTTTCCGGGACCGCAAAAGGTAGGCACTAAGGCTACCTGTCCGGTAACTGGCGATGAGCTCACTATTGCCAAGAACACACAGCATGCGGAATACAAGGGCAGCTATGTGTACTTCTGCTGCCCGAGCTGCAAGAGGGTCTTCGACAAGGATCCGGAGAAGTACGTCAAGGACTAGCCGCGGCCGCTCGGGGCGCGCGGAATCCGAGCTACTTCTTTGCTGACAGGCGTATGCACAGGTCGCTCCAGTCGGCGCCGGCCGCGGTCAGCAGTATCCCGGCGCGCGCGGTGAAGCGGGGGTCGACGCTCTCGCTCACGCTGCAATGGACGATGATGCCCGAGACCTTGATCTCCTTCTTGGGGTGGTCGAGCTCGAGGGTCACGTGAATACGCGTGCCGACCGGTCGGGCATCGGGCATGACCAAGAGCATGCCCCGGTTGCTCGCGTTCACGATACGTGAGTTGGTCGCCGTGCCGGCCAGGTCGAGGCGAATGATGGCGGTGGCGTCGAGGGCCATCCGCGGTCCACCCCAGCGTCGCTCTATGTCGCGCAGAACGGCTTTCTCCCTAGGCCAGCGAAGCTATCGCCGGGTTTCTCGGCTGCGCCGGTTGGGTTGGATCCCGCCAGAGGCCAAGCGACATCACGATCCCGGAGCCGCTAGGGCTGCTTGGGGGGGGCGCTCTCGTTAGTGTTCTTGTTGCTGCCAGCGGGCGTGGCCTTGGGGCCCCCGCGCGAAGCGAGGTCAGCCGCCGCCGCCGCCGCCGCAGCAGCAGCAGCAGCCGCCCCGGTTGGACCGGCCGGCCCAGTTGCGCCGGGAGGCGGTTCTTGGGCCTGGGCCAGCGAGGTATCCGCGCCGCCCTCGGGACCGCGCTCCCACTTGTCGGCCCGGCCCGAGCCGGTGGTGTCGTAGCCGATGCGATCGAGGCGGCCGTTCTCGTAGTACTGCCACTCGTCGATCTTGCCGTCGCCGTCGCGATCGCGCTCCACCCTGACCAGCTTGCCTCCCTCGTAGTACTCGAAGTAGTCGGGCTTGCCGTCGAAATTCATGTCTTTCTCGGCGCGCACCTTCTTGCCGTCCTGGTAATAGGTCCTGCCGTTGAGCTTACCGTTGTAGTTGAGCGAATACTCGTCCATGACCAGATCGCCGTTCTGGCCGTAGTACTGGATGAGGTCGATCTTGCCGTCGAAGTCCAGGTCGGTTTGCTTGCACACCAGTTGCTGGACGGGGTGGCCGTCTTGGACGGCGGGTATGAACAGCTTGATCACGTCGGGCTTTCCATCGCCATTCGCGTCAAGGGTGACGACTTGCTTGCCCCGGTCGTCGCAGCGCGAACGATCGAACTGGGCACCGAAGTCATCATTCGACACCTTGAGGTCGGAGCCAGGGCCCCCGACCGTCTTCTGGGTGCTGGCACAGCCCAGGGCCAGGCTGCAGGTCGTTGATAGCAAAGCCGAGATCCGAGCAACGGATCGGCCACCGTCTTTTCCAGGCCGAAGCATATCGGTAGGCTAGGCCAAGTGCGCTGCGCCGGCAAGAGCACAGGCGCAATCTTTGCGATCCCGCCCTGCGACCCTGATCTGCCCGCCTGATCTGCCTGCTTCCTTCCGCCCCTCCGCTTTTCTCGCATTGACTATGCACGTATGGTCATGCATGGTCGGGTCGGCCATGGCACGGAACAAAATCTCGACTACCGTGTACATCACGGCGGAACAGAACGAAAGGCTCAAGCTCCTTCACGAGAAGACCAAGGTGCCGGTCGCGGAATACATACGCCAGGGAATCGATCTGGTGCTGGAGCGAGAAAAGCGCCATTTACCTGGGCAGCTCAGTTTGGACGTGCTGCGCAAGTAGCTGCAAGAGGTCAACCGTGCCGACACCGACTCACCTGATCCGCAACTTCTCTATCATCGCCCACATCGACCATGGCAAGTCCACCTTGGCCGATCGCCTTATCGAGCTTACCGGAGCCCTCAGCCAGCGCGAGCAGAAGGATCAGTTTCTCGACAGCATGGATCTCGAGCGCGAGCGCGGCATCACCATCAAGGCCGCGACGGTGCGGTTGTCGTATAGGGCCAAGGACGGCCAGACCTACGAGCTCAATCTGATCGACACGCCCGGGCACGTCGACTTCCACTACGAGGTTTCCCGTTCTCTCGCGGCCTGCGAAGGGGCATTGCTGGTCGTGGATGCTTCGCAGGGGGTAGAGGCGCAGACGCTGGCCAACGTATATCTGGCGACCGAGCACAACCTGGCCATTATTCCGGTGATTAACAAGATTGACCTGCCCTCGGCCGATCCGGAAAACGCCAAACGCCAGATCGAGGAAGTCATAGGCATCGACGCATCGGGCGCCATACTGGCCTCGGCCAAAGATGGGCGTGGCGTCGAGGATATCTTGGAGGCTGTCATCCGGGTCGTGCCCGCCCCGACGGGCGATGCCACGGGACCGCTCAAGGTGCTCTTGCTCGACAGCTGGTACGACAGCTATCGCGGCGTCGTGCTGCTGGTGCGGGTGGTGGACGGGGTGCTGCGGGTCGAGCAGAAGATTCGTCTCATGGCAGCGGCCCGCGACTACCAGATCGTGAGCATTGGCGCTTTCGCACCCTTTCCCAAGGACGTGGAGGATCTCGGCCCGGGCGAGGTCGGCTTCATCACGGCGGCCATCAAAGAGGTGGGTGATGCACGGGTCGGTGACACCATAACGCTTGCGGGTAAGCCCTGTGACCAACCCTTGCCCGGCTTTCAGCCCGCCAAGCCCATGGTGTTCGCGGGGATCTTTCCCACCGATCCGGCGCGCTATGAGGACTTGCGCGACGCCCTCGACAAGCTTCGTCTCAACGACGCGAGCTTCAGCCGCGAGCCGGAAGTGTCGGCCGCGCTGGGCTTCGGGTTTCGCTGCGGCTTTCTGGGGCTCTTACACATGGAAATCGTGCAGGAACGGCTGGAGCGCGAATACGACCTCGATCTGGTCACCACCGCGCCCACCGTGCGCTTCCAGGTGGTGCGTCGCGATGGCACGGTGATGGAGCTGGACAATCCGGCGAAGTTTCCCGTGGAAGGCGAGATCGAACGCATCTTGGAGCCGCTCATCGCGGCGACCATCCATACTCCGCCGGAGTATGTGGGCGGTCTGCTCAAGCTATGTGAGGAGCGGCGGGGAACGCAGACCGGTCTGAGCTACGCGGGGGAGCGGCGCGTGATCATTCGCTACGATCTGCCGCTGACCGAGGTCGTGTTCGGCTTTTACGACCGCATGAAGTCAATCTCGCGCGGCTATGCTTCGCTCGACTATGAGCCCAAAGGGTATCGCGGTGCCGATCTCATACGGCTGGATTTGCTGGTGAACGGCGAACGGGTCGACTCCCTCTCGGCGGTGGTCCATCGCGAGAGCGCCTACGTCAAGGGCCGCGATCTTTGCGTCAAGATGAAGGAGCTCATTCCGATGCAGCAATTCGAGGTGGCTATTCAGGCTGGCATTGGCTCGCGGATCATTGCCAAGACGGTGGTGAAGGCGCTGCGAAAAAACGTGACCGCGAAATGCTATGGGGGTGATATCACCCGCAAGCGCAAGTTGCTCGAGCGGCAAAAAGAGGGCAAGAAACGTATGAAGCAAGTTGGCAACGTCGAGATCCCGCAGGAAGCGTTTCTCGCCATACTCAAGGTCGACTGATGCTTATGGGGATTTTTGCATTCTGGCAAAGACATCGTCATTGGGTGCGGGCGAAGGCCGAGGCCAAGCAGATGGTCGGGGAGACCAGACGCATCCTGGGCAAGAAGCGCTATCGCATTCCCGAGGCGGTGGCGGGGCTGCTCACCGCCGCGGTTCGGGAAGTGGAAGATGCGCGCAAGTCAGGCGATCTGGCCAGGCTCCAGCACGCTAATGCCGAGCTCGATGGCCGGATGGACGAGCACCTGGCCTTTGCGCGCAAGTCGGCGACCCGGCAGTACTTCGAGTCCATCGGCCTCGCGCTGGGGGTTGCGTTGCTCCTGCGCGCCTTCGTGGTCGAGGCCTTCCAGATACCCACGGGCTCGATGATCCCCACCCTGGAGGTGGGCGATCACATCTTTGTATCCAAGTTTTCCTACAGCATCGGCATCCCGTTCACCAACGTCAAGCTTGCCGAGCTCCACAAACCCAAGCGGGGCGATATCATCGTCTTCAAGTACCCGCCTGACCAGAGCATGGACTTCATCAAGCGGGTGGTTGGGCTGCCGGGTGAGACCATCGAGCTACGCCACAACGAGATTTTCATCGATGGCAGGCCCATGCCGCGCGAGCTCCTGCCCCAGTCGTGTGCGGACAAGGAGGGGGGGAGATCGAAGATGACCTCCGGCCGTGCGAGGTCTGGCTGGAGCATCTCGACGGCAAGCCTCACCTGACCCACCAGTTCGTCAATCGTACCGAAGCCTCGGATTTTCCGCCGCACAAGATTCCGCCCGGGCATTACTTCGTCATGGGTGACAATCGGGACAACTCGCGCGATTCGCGGGTCTGGGGCTATGTGCCCTACGACCTCATCAAGGGCAGGGCATTGATCATCTGGTGGTCTCGTGACCCGTCGCGCGGGGGGCTGAGCCCCGCCGGCCTTGCCGACTGGTTCAAGTCGATTCGCTGGCCGAGGTTCTTCGCGCGGCTGGAGTAGCCCCGGCCCGCGGTCTATTCCCCGTCCCGCCGCTCCCCGGCGAGCGCGCTAGGGTTCACACCGTGGGTTGGGCTCTGATGAGCGAGCGCACTCCGACCACCACGTCCAGCTTGCGAATCTCGGCCACCGCCCGCTGGAAGGCCGACTCGAGCACCTCGTGGGTGAAGATGACGAGCTCCACCGCCTCCCCGGTCGCCTCCTCTTGCGTCACGGCGCTGATGCTGACGCCGCAATCACCAAAGATTCTGGTGATGGCGGCGAGCACGCCGGGCCGATCGGCCACGTCCAGGCGCAGGTAGAACTGACTCTTGACTTCACCCATCGGAGCGATGGTCTTGGCGAGGAGGCCGAAGTTCATGCGCGGGCTGGTGCCGCCTCGGCACTGGTGCATGGCCAGGTCGATGATGTCGCCCACGATGGCCGAAGCGGTGGGCAGCTGGCCGGCGCCCCGGCCGTAGAACATGACGTCGCCGACGTAGTTGCCGTGCACGAACACGGCGTTAAAGGAGTCGTTGACCGCGGCCAGGGGATGGACGCTGGGAATCATCACCGGGTGCACGCGCAGCTCGACCTCGTCATCGCTGCGGGCCACCCCGATGGCGAGCAACTTGATGACGTAGCCGTGGTGCTTGGCGATGGCGATGTCGCGGGCGCCAATGTTGCGGATGCCTTCGGTGTGGATGGCGCGATAGTCGAAGTTACTGTCGAAGGCCATGGCGGCCAATATGGAGAGCTTGTAGGCAGCATCGTGGCCGTCGACATCCGCGGTCGGGTCGGCTTCGGCATAGCCCAGGCGTTGCGCTTCCGCCAGGGCATCGGCGAATTCCGCACCGCCCTGGTACATCTTGGTGAGGATGAAGTTGGTGGTGCCGTTGACGATGCCCAGGATGGTCTGAAAGCGGTTGGCCGCCAGCGACTGACCCAGGGCGTGGATGACCGGGATGCCGCCACACGAGCTAGCCTCGAAGTGCAGGGTGACGCCGTGCTGGCGGGCCAAGGCGAAGAGCTCGGGGCCGCGCTTGGCGATCAGCTCCTTGTTGGCGGTTACCACGTGCTTGCCGCTCTTGAGGGCACTCTCGACGAAGAGGCCGGCCGGTCGGGTGCCGCCGATGACCTCGACTACCACCTGTATCGAAGCATCGGCGAGGACGTCTTGTGCGTCCGCGCTCAGGAGCGACTCGGGCAGCAGGGTGGCGGCGCGCTTGGCCGGGTCCATGTCAGCCGCCTTGCGCAGCTCGATGGCCACGCCGGTCTTGCGGCGCAGGTGCTCGGCCTCCGAGCGCAGTAGCCTTACCACGCCGCCGCCCACGGTCCCGCAGCCAATGACTCCTACGCCTAGGGTTGCGCTCGACATCTTTTCTCCTCTAGAGCTCCTCGTGACGCCCGCTCGCGCCAGCCCGGGCTCAAGCAACGGGGTCTAGCGGCCAGCGACCGGAAAAACGAACGGGCTCATCTTTAGCATGAGGAGTGGAGATGCCGCTACCCGACTGGTGGCCGAGCCCGGACAACCATGGCGCGTCATCGGGGCCGGCGGGAGCGATTGCGCGGAAACTTGGGTCGTGGTAAGAACACCGGACATTATAAGGCACACCCGGACGAAGGGCGGGCCCCTAAGCCCGCCTTTTTTTTGTCTAACGAGCTTATTGCATCCGGCAACCACGAAAAATGCGTAAGGAAATCGACGATCTCTGGCGGCTGCTCGAGCCCCCGATTCAAGGGGCAGGGCTGGAGCTTGTCGAGCTGCAGTGGAATCGTGAGCCGGAGGGTTGGGTCATGCGCGTCTTCATCGATAGACCAGAGGGACCCAAGGTGCCTGGCACGGGTAACACCTTGGAGGCCCCGGTCTCGGAAGGACATGCCTCGGTATTCGAGCCGATGTATGTCGGCCACGAGGATTGCGAGCGAGTAAGCCGCGACCTTTCGGCCACGCTGGACGTCGCTGACGCAATTCATCATGCGTACCGTTTGGAGGTGAGCTCACCGGGAATCGACAGACCACTGCGGCGCGAAGGCGACTTCGGCCGCTTTGCCGGGGCGAAGGTCCGGATTCGCACCGAGGATCCCATCGACGGAAGGCGAAATTTTTCCGGCACACTACGTGGAGCACAGGATGGGCAGGTTCAGGTGGATTGCGATGGCAGGCTGTACCAATTGCCCATCGCAACCATCGTCCGGGCCAATCTGGTCCCCGACTGGGATGCCGAGTTCCACCGAAGAGCAGGGGCAGGCCCGGCGGCTGGGAAGGGCCGCGGCCTCGGGCCAAACACGACACCGAGGAGTGCGTCATGAGCGAGGGTACGAATTTGAGCCTGGTTTTGGATCAGGTTTCCAAGGATAAGAACATCGAGCGCAAGGTCCTGGTCGAAGCCCTCGAGCAGGCGATCTTGACCGCGGCCAAGAAGGCCTTTGGCGAAGATCGGGAGATGGAGGCCACCTTCAATGAGGCGAGCGGTCGGGTAGACCTCTCCCAGATAATCGTGGTGGCTGACCCAGTGACTCAACCCGCCAAGGAGATTACGCTCGAGGAAGCCAACCGCTTCAACCTGCAGGCAGACGTCGGCGACGAGCTGCTCTTCCAGATTTTCTACGACGATAAGGACCAGGCAAGGGCGGAGGAGCAAGACGCCAAGTACGGGGCGCTGCTCAAGCTTAACCGTGCCTGGAAAACCTTCGGCCGCTTTGCCGCCCAGACGGCCAAGCAGGTCATCTTGCAGCGGGTGCGCGAGGCCGAGCGCGAGAACGTCTTCAATCAATACCGGGACAAGAAGGGCGAGCTCATCTCCGGTATCGTGCGCCGCTTCGAGCGCGGCAACATCATCGTTGATCTGGGCGGACCAGAGGCGATTCTGCCCGTGCGCGAGCAGGTGCAGCGCGAGTCATACCGGGCGGGCGATCGTCTGGTCGCGTACGTGATCGATATCGACAAGTCGGCGCGTGGCCCCCAGATCGTGATTTCCAGGGCGCACAAGGGCCTGCTCGAGAAGCTGTTCGAGATGGAGGTGCCAGAGATTTACGACAAGATCGTGCGCATCGAGGCCTCGGCGCGCGAAGCCGGAGCACGATCCAAGATCGCCGTTTTCTCCCGCGACCGCGACGTGGATCCGGTGGGTGCTTGTGTGGGCATGAAGGGGTCGCGCGTGCAAGCGGTGGTGCAAGAGCTGCGCGGGGAGAAGATCGACATAGTGCCCTACGATGCCGATCCGGCGCGCTTTGTCTGCAATGCCATCGCGCCTGCCGAGGTGTCGCGGGTCCTCATCGATGCTGCCGGACACACCATGCAGCTCATTGTCCCGGACGACAAGCTGTCACTGGCCATCGGCAAGAAGGGCCAGAATGTGCGACTGGCCTCCCAGCTCACCGGGTGGCGCATCGACATCCACTCGGAGAGCAAGGTGCGCGACATGGAAGAGCGGTCGCGGGTCTCGCTGGCTGCCATTCCCGGGGTAACGCCCGAGCTGGCGGAGGCGCTGTTCCGTGCCGACTGGCGCTCGGCGGCCGAGGTGGCTCGATTGTCGGCGGCCGAATTGGCTACCTTGCCGGGCATTGGCTCGGCTGAGGCGGCGACGCGCATCATCGACGCGGCGGCTCAGGCAGCGGAGGTGGAGCGCGCGCGGGCCCAGGCCGATCGGGAGGCCGCCGCAGCGTCCGCGCCGGTCGTGCCCGCCGAGGAGCGACCATGAGGGAGGGTGACGTCGATGGCTTTTCAGCCCGAGCGGACCTGCGTCGGCTGTCGTGCGCCGGGCCCGGCGTCGAGCATGGTTCGTCTCATCGCACCAGATGGTCGCGTGCGGGCGTTGACCGGCCGAGCGCGGGACGAGCTTATGCCCGGCGCGAAGCGGGGCCGCGGTGCCTGGGTGCACCTCGGTTGTCTGGGGCAAGCTCTTGCACGGGGAGCGCTGGAGCGGGCATTTCGTCGTCAGGTCGAGATAGGGGAACAACTGGCACTGTTGGCTCGGGCGCATGGTGCGCCCGGGCGACCAATCACGTCGGGTAATTCACGATGATGGGAAGCGGATTCGATCGAAGAGACTCCGGCGGCGACGGGCAGGGTGGCACCAGCGGGAAGGTGCGCGTCTACGAGCTGGCCAAGGAATTCAGCTTGGTGCCCAAAGATCTGGTAGCCAAGATTCGCGGGCTAGGCATCGATGTGGCCAACCACATGTCGAACCTGGATGCCAGCGATGCCGAGCGCATTCGGCGCGCGGTCGAGCGTGAGCGCCAGGAGTCGCTGGTGGAGACACGGCTGAACGACACCGTGATTCGGCGCCGTTCGCGTTTCGCGGGTGCTCCGCGCCCCCAGCCGGAAGCTCCCGCGATCAGGCCGCCTGCTCCGGAGCCGCCGGTGGCAACTTTGCCTCCGCCGGTCGAGCACCGGCAGGTCTTCGCCGTTCCCGAGCCAGAACCGCCGACGCCGGTGGTCGAGGAGCATCAGCCCGTGGCGCCGCCGCCCGAGCCCGAGACGACGACCGACACGGCGACCCCGACACCCGAGCCCGCGAGCTTGGCGGAGGTCGCTGATCCATCCGTTCCGCTGGCGTGCGAGCCCGAGCCCGCAGCTGAGGCGACGCCTCCGCCGCTCGATGAACCGGCAGTGGCGCCGCCACCGCCCACCCCCACGCCGTTGGCGCAGCCGCGTCCCGCAGCCCCTGCCGAGCCCAGAGCTGGATCCGCTCTTGGCCCGGTGATCAAGATTCCCCAGCCGGTGGTCACCGGCTCGGCCGCGACGGGACAGTTTATCCAATTGCCCGGTATGCCGGGCCGGGATGGCTCGGTACCCAAGATCGAGATCAAGGATCGCGACGAGGAGCTGCGCCGCTTGGGGCGCAGCGGCCTAGTGTCGCGTGGCCCAGGTGGTCGCGATTGGCGCCAGCCCGGAGCCGCGCCCGGGCAACGGATGGGTGGCCCGCCGCGCAAGAGGGTTGCGCTTGCGGGCAAAAAGACAAAGCAGACCCAGATCACCACGCCAGCCGAGCACAAGCGTGTGATTCGCATGGGCGAGACCATCGCCGTGTCCGATCTAGCCCAAAAGATGGGGGTCAAAGGCAACGAGGTCATCAAGAAGCTGTGGGCCCTCGGCATGATGGGCGTGAACATCAATCAAAACGTCGACCAGGACACCGCAACGCTGATCGTGACCGAGTTCGGCTATCAGATCGAGTCGACGGCCTTCCGCGAAGAAGAGATCATCTCGGAAGGGCATTCCGACAGCCCGGAGGACCTCCTGCCGCGGGCCCCGGTGGTCACGGTGATGGGGCATGTCGATCACGGCAAGACGTCGCTGCTCGATGCCATCCGCAAGGCTAACGTGGCGGCGGGTGAAGCCGGGGGCATAACCCAGCACATCGGCGCCTACAAGGTGCACACGTCTACTGGTGACGTGGTATTCCTGGACACCCCCGGCCACGAAGCCTTCACGGCCATGCGGGCGCGCGGCGCCCAGATGACCGACATCGTGGTCATCGTGGTTGCCGCCGAGGAGGGGCCTATGCCGCAGACGGTGGAGGCCATCAAGCATGCCCAGGCGGCCGAGGTGCCGATCTTGGTCGCTATCAACAAGATCGACAAGGCGGGGGCAAATCCCGCAGCCGTGCGTACCAAGCTGATGGAGCATGGGCTGGTGCCCGAGGAGCTGGGCGGTGAGACGATATACGTCGAGGTCTCGGCCAAGACCAAGGCCGGCATCGAT
>CAWKJE010000004.1:0-28921 GCA_963849735.1 uncultured delta proteobacterium | reverse complement strand
CTGCTCCAGGAACAGCCGCGCGGTCATATGCGGCATATTGATGTCGAGAATGATGACATCCACGTCCGGATGCTCCGCCAGCCTGACCAGCCCGTCTCGACCATCGTGAGCAGCGATGAGCATGCAAGGGCGGAGCATGACCTCGTACATTTTGTGGATCAGACGAGAATCCTCTACCACCAGCACCTTCCGCGTCTTGAGGACGCTCATCTGGGACTCCCTGGTGGCGCATAGCACCACGCTCGCATTCTGGCGTACATGAGGGGTGGCAGGAAGATCAATGGTCCCTACCCGACCTCGTCGGATTTTTCATCTGACTTGAGTCGCCAACCTCATCCACAGCGCTCCATGAGCCAGTACAGCACCCATTGCAGAGCCCAGCGCCGCAGTCCCCTGCGCGGGTCGCGCATTACCCAGTCGACCACCCAGCAAAAGGGCAGCCGCTTATGGGTGACCAGCTTGAATAGGCGGACCTGCTGCCGGTGGACACGCGCCAGCCGCCGCATGATGCGCTCACCCTCGCTAGCGCCGCACAGATGACGGCCCACCCCTTCCCCGCTGCGAATGGCGTAGTAGATGCCTTCGGTGGAAAGGGGATTGAGCAGGCCTGCTGCTTCGCCCACCAGGTACACGTTGCCGAAGCGCCAGCCACGGTAATCGGCATTACCCTTTGCCGCTTCGTGACGAAGACCGTCGACCGGCAGATTGAATTTCCTGGCCACCCACTCCCGGGCCCGCGCCGCCACTTCGCGATCGAAAGCCACTCCCGCGAACGCGAGCCCGACCATGGTTTGCCCGCAGCTGCGCGACATCATGTAGCCGTAGCCCGCGGGAAAGGTGCGAGGCAGCCAGTAAATGTGAAATTCATCGGCCGGCCGATTGACCACGAAGTGGTAGGCCCAGCCCACGATATCGGCGCTGGGCAAGCCGAGATAGCTGCGGACAACCGAGCGCGCGCCATCGGCCCCAACGAGAACCTTGTAACGGAAGCGGTGAGTACGAGTGACCACCAGCTCGGAAGTGATATGCTGAACCGGCTGGTCGAATCTGATGTCGGCATCGCAACCCTTACGCAGGTGGTCCTCCACGGCATAGCGACCCGCGGTCCAGGCAAACGGCCGCGGCAGGGCAACGGCATGGCTGGTGTGCTCATTGCCGACATGAATCCCGGTCCACGCCCGGCCGCGATCGAAGATTTCCCCGGGCAGCACCTTGGCCGTGAGCTCGCCCGCACAGATCTTCTGGCCAAGATTGGCGCTCTTTTCCAGTACCAGTACACGCTGCCCGGATCCCGCCAGAGCACGAGCACACGAGAGCCCGCCTGGGCCTGCGCCCACGATCACGACATCGAACGACTCATCCCGCATGCCCGGCAGTGTAGCGAGTTACCGGCGCTTGCGATGGGGAGAAAACGTGTCCACCAGCGCGGCCGCGATGTCCAGGTCACAGCCCAGCCTTGCCGCGATCGCAGGCGCGTGTGCCCCGCCCGCGATGCGCGCCGCCAGGCCCTCCACCTCGTCGGCCCTGAGCCCGACACCACTGAACACGGGATAACCGAGGGCCATATAAATCTCGTCGCCCACCTCTTCGGAGGGGACGAGAAACCGGGCTCCCATCTGGGGGCTGCCCAGTCTGACCCCGGGACCCAAAGCCGCGGTGCAGAAAGCCTCGCGCACCTTCATAGCCTCGGGGCGCAGAAGAGGGGCGCAGAACAGAACATGGCGGCCCAGACGAATGCCAACCCTGGCCAGGCGGCTGCGATCGGCGGGCACGACTTGCCGCAGCTGCGTTTCCGCATCACGGGCTAGAGCCGTCCCCATGCCGCGTTCGAGCTGATAGAGGATGCCCCGAGCCGCGGGACCAAGCTGGAGCAGCCGCGGATCGCGCAGCGGCTCGAGCAGGGCCTGGGCAAGATCGCGTGTCCACGCCACCAGGCGGCGCTGGAGGCGCAGCTTGGCTCCCGGGCCGAGCTCGGCCAGAGTCACCGCAACTTCGGGGTGCAAGCGATCAGCCCCTCTGCTCATGCGCGCCAGAACGCGGCCATCGCCCAAGATGTGCGGCCCCTCGCCCAGCCCGAACCGGTCGTCGGCCGCCTCGACCATGGACTCGACCCAGACATCGGGGCTCGCGGACGGAGCCGGATATTCTCCGAGGGCAGCGGCGCTCTCCATGACCTGCTGAAGCTGCTGCGCCAAAGCGCCGTGGCCTCGGATGGGGTGGCCATGCCTGATGGCACCAGCGTCCACAAAGCGTTGCACCAGCTTCTCATGCAAAGCGTCGCTAAGCCCGTCCTCCAAGGCACGAGCCTGCTCTTGCCAGGTGTGCGCGTCGTCAAGCCAGCGCGGGTGGTGGGTGATGTACGTCCACGTCCTGATAAAGGCCATGCGCGCGAGCAGAGTATCGATATCCCCCTGCCGGTCGGATAAGCGCGTCAGGTGGCGCGCAATCCAATCCTTTTCCAACCGGCCGCGCGGGGAAGTAAGCTGCAAGAAGACCGACCGCAGAAGCTTGAAGTGGTCGTCGAGCTGGAGCTGGCGATAGTCGGGAATCTGGCATACCTGCCAGAGCAGCTCGACGTTGGCCTGGTCCCGGCAGCGCCCCGCGACCGCGCTGTCGGCGGCCAAGCGAGCAAGAGCGCGCGAGTCGTCAGCGTCACCTACCAGCTCCAGGCAGCCCAGAGGGGGTTTGCGGGCGAGCGATCCCGCGAGGGTTGCGAGCGAGCGCAGGTCGAGGTTGCTGTTGCGCCAGAACACGGATTTCTGCTCGGGAAAGCGATGTTCCTCGATGGCGCGGACGGTGCTCGCGCGCAAAGGGGGAAGAGGCGCCAGGGTGACGAACTTCCCGTGGTTGTGGTGTCGGCCGGCGCGGCCCGCGATCTGCGCCAACTCGGCGTCCTCGAGCTCGCGCATCTTGCGCCCGTCGAACTTGTGCAAGTCAGCGAAAGCGACACAGTCGACGTCCATGTTGAGCCCCATGCCGATAGCATCGGTGGCGACCATGTAGTCGACCTCGCCCGATTGGTAGAGGGCCACCTGGGCGTTGCGTGCTCTCGGCGAGAGCGCGCCCATCACCACCGCCGCGCCGCCCCGTCGCACGCGCAGGCGTTCGGCCAGCTCGTAAACGCGATCCACCGAAAAAGCGACCACTGCGGTGCGGGGAGGCAGCCCGCGTAGCGTCGAGGTTCCGTCGCACGAGAGGCGAGACAGGCGCGGCTTGCGCTCGACTGCCGCCGTCGGGACGAGGCGCTCGAGCACGGGCCGTATGGTGTCCGCGCCGAGTAGCCACGTCTCTCGCCGACCTCGCCAGTTCAAGATGCGATCGGTGAAGACGTGGCCGCGCTCGCCATGGCCAGCCAAGTGGATCTCGTCGACCGCCAGGAAGTCGACCTCACGATCGGCGGGCATGGCCTCGACGGTACACACAAAGTAGCGTGGCCGTGAGGGCATGCGCTTCTCCTCTCCGGTGATCAACGCCACCCCTCCCGCGCCTATACGGGCCGCGATCCGGTCGTATACTTCGCGCGCCAGAAGGCGCAACGGCAGCCCGATCATGCCGGTCTGGTGAGTCAGCATGCGCTCGACAGCGCGATGCGTTTTGCCGGTATTCGTCGGTCCGATCTGCGCCGTGATGCTGGATGCGAGGGGCGTTGCGGGTAGAAGCACCGACGGATTGTACCCGCGCGGGCGCGCGAGAGACAAAACCGTGTGTCCCTCGCGCCCTCCCGCCCTACGGGGCTAGTTCTGGCTGCGGCCGCCGATGCCTTTGGTCTCGGCGGAAATGGCGCGCGCGGTCTCCTTCGGACGCAGGGCCCGGGTAGCCTTCCCCGCCCGCCACAGCTCGCTGTTGCCGAGCTCGGCCAATTCCTTACCCAGCTCTTGCTGGTAGTTCGGGCCTCCGGTCGACTCCAGGACGCGAGCGCACTCCTTGCCCGACGCGACGCGATCGTAGAGGAGCTCGAACACCGGCGCCACGGCCTGCCTGAAGCGGGGACGCCAGTCGAGCGCACCGCGCTGCGCGGTAGCAGAGCAGTTCGAGTACATCCAGTCCATGCCGTTCTCGTCCACCAGGCGAATAAGGCTCTGGGTCAGCTCCTCAACCGTCTCGTTGAAAGCCTCGCTCGGGCTATGCCCGTTCGCACGCAGCACATCATATTGGGCATCCATGATGCCGGCCAGAGCGCCCATCAGGACTCCTCGCTCTCCGGTGAGGTCGCTGAAAACCTCCTTCTTGAAGGTGGTCGGGAACAGGTAACCCGAGCCGACGGCGATACCGAGAGCGATGGCCCGTTCCCGCGCCCGCCCCGTCGCATCCTGCTCGACCGCGAAGCTGGAATTGATGCCGGCGCCGGAGAGGAAGTTGCGGCGGACATTCAGGCCCGAGCCCTTGGGCGCCACCATGATGACGTCCACGTCGGCAGGAGGAACCACCCCCGTCTGGTCCCTGTAGACGATGGAAAAGCCGTGCGAGAAATAGAGCGCGTCGCCCTTCTTGAGGTGCTTCTTGATGTCCGCCCAGATCGCCTTCTGCGCCGCGTCCGAGACCAGCATCTGCACGATGGTCCCACGCTCGGCCGCCTCTTCGATTTCGAACAAGGTCTTGCCCGGCACCCAACCGTCAGCGATGGCGCGATCCCAGTCTCGCTTGAATTTCGAAGCCTGACCGATGATCACGTTGAAGCCGTTATCCTTCATGTTTAGCGACTGGGCCGGGCCCTGCACTCCGTATCCTATGACGGCGATGGTCTCGTGCTTGAGGACATCGAGAGCCTTCTTGACCGGGAACTCATCACGCGTGACGACGTCTTCTTTGACTCCACCGAAATCGATCGTTGCCATGGATTCTCCTGCTGGTTCTTGTGGGCGCACGGGGCCCGAAAAGGGAGCGAACAATCTGCCACCCTGCCTCACGCTGTCAAGCCACGACGTGCTGCCGCGCCAGCGCGAGCGCTCGGTCGATGCGGACGACCTGGAGCACGACATCCGCGCGAGTCGGCCTGCTTCGAGCGCCTAGCACGACGGGCAGCGCGTGGAGCACGCGCGGAGCACGATGGAGCACGATGGGGAGTTGACGTGCGCTCACGCGACTGGTAGTAAGCCATTGCCTCGCCCGAGGCATGGGGCTGTAGCTCAGCTGGGAGAGCGCCTGAATGGCATTCAGGAGGCCGACAGTTCGATCCTGTTCAGCTCCACGAAATTATTAAGGAATTTGCCGCCGCGAGGCGGCTATGCGGTCGCTGCGGAACGATTGCGCAGCCACCATCCTGCAGGGCGGTGGCCAAGGGAAGGAAGGCCTCGGCGCTGGTGATGGCAAGAAGGAGCCCTGCCTTGGCTTCCCATCTGGGAGACGATTTCCATCCAAGGTGAAGCCGGAAGCACGGCGCAAGGCGAGCAGGAGGCAAACAACAGCGGCGAGGACGCGGGCGCGCTTCTCCCAACGTGCACTGGGACTCGAGGGCGCATGGGAGGTCTTGGCTGGTCTGCTCGGTGGATACGACGAGACGGATACCTCGTCGCCGCCAAGTGGCAACGGTGGAGCGTGGGACCTTGACGTGCCTTGGGACCGACTTGGGGCCGCAGCGGACAACCTGTTCGCGAAGACGATGGTCGTAGGCGCGTCGAGTCGGTGCTGCCAGGACGGAGAGCGTCATGCTGGGAGCATGACACCGCGTGGCCAGAAAAGGCTCAATGATATCCACGGCGCCGCTCTTGCGAACAAGAAGTGCACAATGTCTGCGCACACAGCACTGCAGCGGCCAGCCAACCCGCGCTGCCGCTCTTGCGTACACCTGGGTGCGAAAGGTCTGCGCACACAGCTTGGCTGTGGCACATAGTGATTGCGCATCCGCATCGGTTGCGGGACTGCCAAACATCGCGGCTGCAGGTCCGCCACCAAGGAGACTACTGGACGCGGATTTTGTAGATCGTGTTGTTGCCTTGGGCCACCCAGTACACGCTGGTAGCATCGAGGGCCAGGCCGCCGAGCGCATAGAGCCCGGAGACGAGGGTGGTCGTGGCGCCGCCATCGAGCCCCACCATCATCACACTACACGAGGTGCCGTCGGTGGGTGAGTTCGTCCAGTAGATGCCTACGGCGTTGACTGCGATCCCGTCGATACCACTTTGCCCGGTGACCAGGGTGGTGGTGCTGCCACCCGCGAGCGGCACCTTGTTGATGGTGCCGGTCACAGGGTTCGCCCAGTACACATTGCTGACGTCGATCGCCAGGTACTGGCCACCCTCCGAGGCGAGCAAGGTGGGGGTGCCGCCGAGCTTGGCGACCTTCCACACAGCGCCCGGTGCACCATTGTAGTCAGCGTCCACCCAATACACGGACGAGGCGTCCACCGCGATCCCGCACGGCGCGGAGGTTTGGCCAGACGCCAGCGTCGTCACGTCGCCGCCGGACTTGGAGACCGCGTACACCCCGTTGTTGTCGAGATCGGTGAAGTATACGTTGGACTCGTCGATCGCGACCTCGGTGGGATTGTAGGTCCCCGCCCCCGAGACCAGCGTCGTAGTCGCGCCGCCATTCTTATCTACTTTCATTACCATGCCCGAGGCGTCCACCCAGTAGACGTAGTTGCCATCGAGCGCGATGCCATTCGGAGACCCCTGCCCGGTGGCCAGGGTGGTGGTGATCCCACCGTTGGTGGCCACCTTCATGATTTTGCCCGAGACCTCCTCGGTCCAGTACACGCCAGAACTGTCGACCGCGATGCCGAGCGGAATGCCGTTGGCAGTGCTGTTGGCCAGGGTCACCAGGGGCTGGCAGGTTTCAGCCAGGCAGAAGGTCGCGCACGCGCTGGAGCTACCCCATTGGCCGGTCGAATCGCAGGTTTGGGTGGTCCCAGCCGAGCAATTGGTCTGGCCCTCGGTGCAGACCGGGGTAAGCCCGCATACGTTGGCCGTGCCGCTTCCACCGCACACTTGCGGAGACACGCAGGTGTCCGGACAGGTGCTACCGCAGCCATCGGAACCGCCGCACTTCCCCGTGCAAACTGGCGTACAGCCACACGCGTTGGTCGTGCCGCTTCCACCGCACACTCGCGGAGACACGCAGGTGTCCGGACAGGTGCTACCGCAGCCATCGGAACCGCCGCACTTCCCCGTGCAAACTGGCGTACAGCCACACACGTTGGTCGTGCCGCTTCCACCGCACACTTGCGGAGACACGCAGGTGTCCGGACAGGTGCTACCGCAGCCATCGGAACCGCTGCACTTCCCCGCGCAAACTGGCGTACAGGTCACAGGCACATCCGTCGAGGTGCCGGCGACGCTGGCGACGTCGGGCGCGGCATCTTTCTGATTTGCCCCTCCATTGCCGGCATCCGGACTGGTGCTGGCTCCGCCTGCGGCAGCTAGCCCACCCGCAGCGCTGCCGGGAGCTGACCCGTCTGCAATGCCGCCGGCAGCTAGCCCACCCGCAGTGCCGCCAGGAGCTGGCCCGCCTGCAATGCCACCCGCAGCTAGCCTACCCGCCACGCCGCCGGACCCTGGTCCACCCATCGTACCGCCGGACACGCCGCCAGCACCACCCAAGCCGTGTACTTCGCCGGTAGCTCCACCGGCGCCGCTGGTATCCACGGCCGCGGTGCCAATGCTGCCGCCACGCGATCCACTGTCATCGGAAGTCGGGTCGAAACCGCAGGCCGCAGTCGGCGAAATGCAGAACAGGGCAATCAGCCAGGCACGACATTGCATCAGAAGACTCCTTGCGCCGAAATGCCGGCCAAACCGGGGCCGAGGATGGGAGCGACGAAAGCCGAAGGCCGGCCCGAGTCGGCTGCCTTCCAGCGCAGCACGTAGAGAACGGTTCCGGTCGCAATGGCCGCGGCGCCGACGCCATAGAAGATCCACTGCATGCTTTCCGCGTTCTGGCCCGCACTCACGTCGGATGGGTTGTGCGGGGTTTCGCCTGAAACCTTGTCGGAAAGAGACCTGGCCCGCGCATAGAAGTACACCGCGGTTCCCACAGAAGCCACGCCGACTACGCCGCAAGTGATGCCGGCAATGCGCAGACCTTGGCCGGAATTGTCGGCAGGCGCCGCGTCGCTCGCCAAAGCGACCTGGACAGGCGCAGGCATCGCGGTCGGTCCAGCTACGGACATAGATCTCGGTTCCACGCTCGGTGCCGTGGGCACTTGGGTTGGGGCGGTCACCTTGCTGGCCGCAGCCGACGTTTCACCTTCGCGGGACCGGGCAGGTGCGACATTGGGGCTGATTAAGGCCTGGCAGTCCACGATGTGTTTCTCCGTGTCGGCCTTGAGCTCTGAGCTGATCCCGGTGGCCTTGCGCAGATACTCGCGGAACCGGCTGATTGCATCCTCACATCGGCCGTTCTGTTCGAAGCAGCGCGCCTGGTTAAAGATGTGGGTGGGATCCTTGGTGTCGATGAAGAGATCCGAGAGGATCTCGACGCCCGCGGCGTAGTCACCAGACAGGCAGGCCTTTCGGGCCGCGCGCTCCTTTGCTTCATTGCCAGCGGCCTGCGCAAGCGGCGCGGCCAGCATGACCAGGAGGGTGGTTGTGAGGTAACCACCGGTCGCTAGCCATTTCCTCGCGGTTCGCACTCGGTCTAGGCTTCTCATGGCCGCCTATTGTGCTCCGGGGGTAAATCGTTGCCAAGAGGTAGTCTTGCCCTGGAAAAGGGTGTTCAACGACGTCTTCGCAGGAGCCACGTAGACGAGGCGTCGGCTTGGCCACACGTTGATGGCGCTTTCGCCCCATTCACGGACTCGCTCAGGCTCGGTGACGCCCTCGACGGCGGAAGCAACCTTGAGTCCCGTGCCCTTCTCCATGGACTCTGCGACCCCGAGACGGCCTCCGCCACCGGTGTCTTCACCGGCGCCGACATCGCGTATCTTTCTGCCAACTGCTGCCATGCGATGCAGAAAGGATGCTGTCTGACAACCGAAACGAACGACGGTATCGCAATCGCAGCTGCCCCTTCGTCCCCCGGGCAGCGTGACACCGGAAATTTTGCCACAAATTCACGGCGTTGGAGCTCCGCTTCCCGCTCCTCTGCCGCAGGACTTCCAGGTACAGTTCTGGCCAACCGAATCGCGGGAGGCCAACGCCGCTGCCCGTTATCCTGCGAGCAGGATTTTCCAATCTGCCTTGTCACCATGCCCCAACCTCCATTCTCCGTCCCCTTGCCCACCTCCTGGCCCGAGCACGCCAAGGCCGCCACGCTCCACGCTATCTCCCTGGCCCACTTCGTGCTCTCCCGCGTGCGTGGTTCTGCCATCAACAGCCCCATTCATCGCGTGCGCCTCGCCCCCGAGCGGGATCGGCTCGACTCCGAGCTCGCTTTGCTCCGCGAGGAGATCCATCAAGGATGCCCGCATGGCCAACTTAGCGCCGCACCGACGCCCCCACCACCAGCCCACCGAACACGTGGCCATCCTGGAGCTGATTGCCACTCGCGGTTGGTCGAAGGCCCAGGCGCCCGGTTCGGTGCTGTCGGCTGGCGTGCGGCCACGGACTTCGATGTGTTCCACGAAGCGCGCAGCGCAGACTCAAGACGGCAGGCGGCCAAAACCGGGAAGATCCTACTGGTGACGACCGAGGCGAAGGCAGTCGTGATGCGCCATGAGTGACGGACCCAGAGCGTGGGGAATAGCTGCCGTTCGGTTAGTCAATTGACTTGATAGATTGCCAGCTTGGAGGGAGATTCCAGGCCGACGTAGACGTACTTGCCGTCCGACGAAAACTGTGCCGCGTTGATAACGGCACCCAGGCTGGGGGATGAATCGACGGCGCCACTGCTCGCGTCGACGATCCGCAAAACGCCATCATAGCCGCCCACTAGTAGCTCATTGAATCCCGGTACTCTGGACACGGAGTACTCGTAGTTAGCGGAAGGTTGAAAGCGTTGGAGAAGCGCTCCCGTCGAGGGGTTAAAGACGTAGATGCCACCGTCGGAATAGCCCCCGCCAACGTACAATCGTGTCCCGTCCGTGGAGAAGGTGGGACTGTACGTTGCGGTTGCTCCGGTAGCAGTTGCGATGGAAAGGGACTTTGCGCTCGATACCGAGAAGAGCTGGACCTGGGTGTTCGCGTAGCCACCTGTGATGGCAACCATGCTGCCGTCCGGTGAATAGGCGAGATTGCTGACCTCATCGGAGTTCGCCACGGTGATGTTTGTGGAAATCGTCGACTGTAGCTCTAGACCCGGGTAGGCGTATAGGCTGAGCGAGCTGGCTGCCGCTCACCAGATCGCCAATTGTGTCGCTGCCTGCAACTCGCGGTTAGCCGCCCGTGTCATGGATTCACCTGAATCGCTCGGGGCCGTCTAGTAGTTCCAGCTCTGAGAGCAAACACGCGCCGTCGCCGCCACCAATAAAGCGATAGCCAACCATCTTCAAGCCCTTAGCCTCTTCGGCCTGTATGAGGATGACAGGCGTCTTCTTCCCAGTGGCTTGGTCAACGTGAAAGGCGCAGCGCGGAATCCCGAGATCAATCGGTCGACTTTCAGCCCCCGAAGTCGCAAAAGCCGCCCATCCAGCGGCCACGTCCGATTGAGTAGCGGGTCTTCCGACCAAGCATGGCGTCTCTCGCCATCTGCCGAGATCGATGGGCTTCGAAATATCCACGGCGGTTCCTGCCCTTACCTCGCGCGAACCTGCCGGTGCCACCACCACGGATTGTCGGCTGACTCTTTCCGCGCAAGCCCACCCCGACAGCATCCCTGCCAAAACGAAGACATATGCGAGGGAGCGGTCACTCATGCTCCTGTTTCTAGTCCGGATAACGCCTTGCCGCTCAGCCGTGGTGACCACATCCTGCAACGGCTTGTTGGGCATCTGCCCGCTACGAGAGCGTCCGCGCACATGCTCCTCCAATTGCCTGTCACTCGCCAGGGTGATGGGGCCACCTCTCGCCAAGGGGAAGGGGCCAGGTGACGGGCATCGAAGGACCGGGGGATCTCATGCCACGGATTGGCCCTTGAGTCGACACCGGAGGGCCCCGTCAGGGGCCCTCCGTGCATGGTCCGAGCAGCGCTATGCGGCAGCTTTGGTAGCGGGGTGGATGAGGTGATCAGTCACCGGAGCCGCAGGCGGAGGTGGCAGCTTGTCGACGCTCGAGCAGCAGGGTTTCACCGACGCCGCGCGGAGGCTTTGGTGCGGGGGTGGATGAGTGCCTTCTTCACCGGAGCCGCAGGCGGAGGTGGCAGCTTGTCGAGACTGGGCTTAAGCCGCGGCCGATAGGATTCGCCATCGATGACGAGGTCGAAGGCGTTGTTCTTGAAACGATCAACGGCGCTCTGGGCGAGTAGGGCGTCGTCGAAGGTCGCGATCCATTCGGACGTGTCGCGATTGCTAGTCACTATTGTCGCCGTCCTGGCGTTGCGCTCGACGAAGAGCTGGTAGATGTCCCGGCTCTCGTCGCGATTCATCGGCTCGAGAGCAAAGTCGTCAATGGCCAAGACGTCGACGGTAGCCAGTTCCGTCATCAAGGCTTCCCTGGAGTTGTCCATGCGGCTCTGCTTGAGAAGACGCAAAAGCGCATCGGCACGGGACAGCCGCACGTTGAAGCCGGCACGGCAGCAGAGGTGGCCGAGGGCGTTGGAGAGAAAGGTTTTCCCGACGCCCACCGGGCCTAGGATCACGACGTTGCGATGGTCCTCGACGAAGCGCAGGGAGACCAGCTCGTTTAGCATTCGACGGTCGTAGGTCACCTTGGCGGTCTTGTCCCAGCGCTCGAACACCATGTCTGGGTCGAGCCCGGCTTGCTCAGCCCGGCGAATAGCTGCATTGCTGTCACGGCGAGATATCTCGTCGGTGAGCAGCAGCAGGAGGAGATCCTCGTAGGGCGTATCTTCCTTCTCCGCGAGGTTAAAGCGCTCGACCAGCGTGGGGAGGAGGCCGCCGAGACGAAGGCGCTTGAGCGCGCCGGTTAAGTCGGGGCTGAGGGTGCGCGTGCTCATGACTCACCTCCTGCGTTCTTGCCGTTGTTGTCGTCGGATGGGACTACGACGGCGCGTGTGGCAAAGCTGGCGGTGTCGCGGGCAAAACGTGCAGGCAACACGATCACGCGGCCAGTTGCGACCGCGGCGTCCTCGGTCCGACGGGCATCTTTCAGCATGCCCTCGATGCGCGGCACCGAGATCACGTCGAAGGCAAGCGCGCGCTCGCACAGGGCATTGACTCGGTCTTGCCCATAACGCTCGCATAGGCGCAGGAGCCCGTAGGCTTGCCGGAGTTTGAGCCAGGGCACGGGACCGGCGAGCAAGCGCTCGGTGAATTGACCGACCTTTTCGCCATACCCACGGGCCTTGCGTAGGACGCTGTCAACATCGCGTAGCGCCCACGCCGCCTTTCCCGGCGGGAAATCCTTGTGGTCCGTCGAGCGCTGCCCTGGAGCCTTGCGTGGGTGCGCCTTGATCAGCTCGGCCCCGAGGTACATGCGCACGGTCTTGCGATCGGCACGCGCTTCGACGACCTTGCCGATGTAGCGCGTGGGCACCGAGTACAGGGCCTTGAGCACCTGCACATGATGATCGGGATGCACCTTGGGTGAGCACCAGTGGGGCACGTCGAACTCGCCCTCGGGCGCCGGTTGCATATGGGGCCGTTCCTCGGTCTCGTACACCTCGCGAGGCACGCGCCTCGTTGTCCCGTGCACGCGCGCGCCGGCGACTTCACGGCACCAAGTCTCCGCGTGCCGGCGGATCTCCACCAAGTCACTGCCGAACGATTCGCCCGCAAACCAACGCTCGCGTACGTACGGTACCTGATTTTCCACGCGTGGCTTGTCCTTGGGATGCTGGACCCTGGCCGTGTCCGCAAAGAGCTGGCGCTCATTGGTGTAGTCGCGGAAGGCCCGATTTAGCCCCGGGTCGGTGGCGCTGGCTCGCACCACCATCGCGGAGGCGTTGTCGAGAATGATGTGCTTGGTAATGCCGGAGAAGAAGCGCCAGGCAGCGTCCAGGCCAGCGCAGACGTCTTCCACGGTTTGGGTGAAGGTCGGGTACACGTACATGTACCGGCTCGCCGACAAGGTCACGATCAGCGCCCACAGGCGCCGTTGCAGTCCCTCTACGTTGGTGACCCTCCCCATCAGACCGAAATCCACCTGTGCCTCCTGACCCATGGGCGGATCGTCGAGCAGTACCGTAGGCGAGCGCTTGTGCCAATCCAGCTCGCGGTGGGCAAAGCGCCGCAGCGTCGCGTAGCCGACCTCGATACCCTCGCGCGCCAGTAGCTCGTGAACGCGCACCAGCCGCAACGGTGGCTCGCCGGTCAGCCATCCCTCAATCCGTGCGCGCTGCTGAACGAGGGCCTGCCACGCTTCGGACGGCAGCATCGGCGGGCGCGCCTGCACTTTCTGGCCCACGGTGAGCGCTACATCGTCACTCACGGGAGCCGCTGCGACATCCAGCCTGCGCGTGCCTCCTCCAGGTACCGCGCAACCGTCTTCCGGTCCACGCCTAACTCGCGCGCGATCTTACGCGCACTCTGGCCCGCCTCGTGGCGGCGCAACATCTCTCTTACGTCTTGCATCGTGATCTCCCGAAACATTTGACCTCCTGGCGACCGTCGCGCGGCCGCCTGAAGGTCGGTTTCTATTTCGGTCTCCGATGCCAGGGTCAACCGTCGCTAAGCCCACGGGGTGGCCCCATGTACCTGGCGATCGGCTGGCCCCTTGACCCTGGCGAAATCAGGATCTGATCACCCGCGACCTTGACCCCTTGACCCTGGCGATTGGGTGGCCCCATGTACCTGGCGAAAATGCCAATCCGTGGCCCCATGAGCCTGGCGGTTGGCAAATTGCCTCATCTTGTCTTCAAAACGCTGCTCTGGATCAAGACATCATGGAACTTTCGGGTTGCAAATGCGCACTGCTGAAAATCGTTGGGGATTTGGGGGCGGCTCCTGCGCCTGCAAGGCAGTCCCGGCAGCTCCGTGTGTGCGATTAGCCGTCAGCCGTACCTGACTCGCTTCACGCCGACGACGCGTGGCGCGCACGCCATCGCGCGGACTTTCCGGATGGATCCGGATTCGGGGCCTCCGCCAGCCAGGTTTGCGCATCAGACGGAGCCACGGCCCCGCCGACGCCACAACTCGGCCGAGTCGTTGCGCGTAAAGCGCCAGCGTCCCGTTTGATCCGGTCTAACCCCCAGCTCCACCCACAGCTCCCTCCCCGACGGACTCGCACGCGGCCTCGACCAGAGCATTTGACAGGAAGTAACCGCCGGCGCGCATGCGGTCGAGAGTGGGCCTAACCTCGGCAACTAAGTTCCGTCGCTTCGCCAGCACGAGCGTGCCCACGGTGCCTCGGACCCGCAACCCGTAGGCCATCTCGGCTATCCGGCGCGCCTGACGCTCATCGACGACCAGCAGCCCCCTCCGCTCGACCGCCAGCGCGATTGCCTCAGCTTCGCCTGGCCCCAGCTCAGCACGCAGCAGCGGATCGGTAGCAGTCACCAACTTTGTGCGCTGCAACCACGGGGCGGCGGCAATCTCGGCCGCACCTGCCCTTCCCTGGCCGGCATCGACAACCTCGCGCCACACGGCATCGGGAACCAGAACGGTCCTGTGAAGATCGCGAAGAAGGTGCAAGCATCCCGCGAGCGCCAAAGCTATCAGCGGACCGCTGTCCGCAACGGCGACTTCCTCAGGCATCCGCCAGTTCGCGTTTCAGCTCATCCGCACTCAGCTGGACGGGTGAAACTCCGAGCCTACCTAGGGCCAGCAGGAACTCGACACGAGACATGCCGCAGACTTCGGCGGCCTTCCCAGAGGAGACACGGCCCAGCTCGAACAGCTTGGCAAGAAGCATCACCTTCGCTTCCTTGGCGAAGTCCTCCGCAGACTGGCCAGAACCGACCAGGACGTTCTCAGGTATCTCAATGGTCACAGCGCGCATGACGGCTTAGTGTAGCGCCTTCCTGGACGAACGGCATCGGCCGATGGATTGCCCCCGGACAGCGGCACGAGCGCCTTGGCCAATCTGCGCGAAATGGATTGGCGAAACGATGGCTCGCGTCACAGGGTGGCCATTCCGCCCGCCATTTTCTGAGTGATCGGGCCACGGAGTCTGGGGGCAACTTAGGGGGCAACTATCTCGAGCACGAAGCGATATCTTCCGTTATAATAGATACTTACACGTCATATTCCGTAGAGTTCAGCTCCACCGCAATTTCCTGATTAGTTTCAACCACCTAGGCCGCTGTTCCCCCAGCGGCTTTTTTCTTGTCCTCCCCAGATCCCCCACCTGATCCCCCACTTCCCCGCGCGTCATCCTTGTTCTTCGGCGCTGGCGGGAACACCGGCTGGACAATTTGCCCGGCGGCCGCCAGCTTCTCCTCCCCGCCCACATGGCTGTAGTGCTCGGTCATGGACTGCGGACGTGGCCGGTGATGGACCTGGTCACGATCTCCCCCGCACGGCGGAACCCGTGAACCGTGAACCGCCGCTCGACACCCAGCCACCGCCAGAGCCACCAGTCCAGGTACGCCGAACGGTTGGCAGTTCAGCGGCGCCCGCCGGAGGCGACCGTCCGCTGCAACGGTTTGTTCGCCCGCTTCCTAGTCAAAGCCAGTGACTTTCTCGGGATGGCGCGAGGTGCCACGGCACCGCCGAAATCTCGGGTCGGAGGGTCAGACGGGCATCGACCTGACAGGCCACGACGCCGCGGGAAGATGTGCCGGCCAGCGCCATCCATCGCTTTAGGTTGTCTGCGTGTTGCGGAATAGGTGTTGCAGTCGTCTTGATCTCCATGCCGTAGAGCATCCGCTCCCGCTCGATCAGTAGATCCACCTCCAAGCCTGCGCTCGTTCGCCAGAAATAGAGGGATGGCAACTCGCCGTTGTTGCGAAACAGCTTGAGCCATTCGCCAACGACGGCGGTCTCCACCAGGGCTCCGATGGTTGGCCCCTTGAGCATCGGCTCATCCTGGTGCAGCCCCATCAGGAAGGTCGCTAGCCCAGGATCGGTGAAGTACAGCTTGGGGCTCTTGGTCAGTCGCTTGCCCAGGTTACGGTGGTAGGGCGGAAGCAAATAGATGATCTGGCTTGCCTCCAGAACGGAGAGCCATCGCTTCACGGTCGGCCCGCTGATGCCTAGATCGCGACCGAGCTCGACCATGTTCAGCGTCGTACCGGTGCGCGCAGCCAACAATGATAGCAAACGCGAGAAGAGATTCAGATCGCCGACAGCCAGGACATCGCGCACATCGCGCTGAAGATACGTTTGCACATACCCCGAGAACCAGAGCTGTCGATCCACATCCTTGTTCGTCCGAATCTCGGGGTAGCCGCCGAGCAGCAGCCAGTTGGGTAGAGGTGTGGGACGGTGGCCGTGCTGACGCTGCCTTGTCCCGCGGGCCGGTGCAAATACCTCTGTCAGCATCTCGTCTACGGTGCGCGCCGGGGCATGGGCCACTTCTGACATGGACAGCGGGCTCAATGTTAGGACCGCCGCCCGGCCTGCCAATGTTTCGCTGACACCGGCCATGAGAGGGAAGGTCTGCGATCCCGTCAAGACCCAGGAGCCCGGTTTGCGTTCCTCATCCACCCTATCCTTGATGAAGGGCAGCAGGCCAGGCGCAAGCTGGATCTCATCGAGAATTACCGGCGTAGCGTTCTCGGTAAGAAAGCCCACTGGGTCCGACAGGGCGCGCTGTCGAACATCAGGACGTTCAAGTGAGACGTACCGATGGGAGGCACCGAGCTCGTGGCGGAGGAGGGTGGTCTTGCCGGTCTGGCGCGCGCCGGTGAGGATGACGCACGGAAATGTGCGCAGACCACGTTGGAGCGTGGGCAGAAGGTGACGAGCAAGGTAGGGCGAAGCCATGCCGACCAGGGTGGATCATGCAAATGTAATATGCAATATTAGATATGCGTTTGGCACGTGGGGCCAAATCCGGGCTGCCGACCTTCTCGAGGCCACCCCAGAGCAGAGAGCTCAGGGCCAATGCGTTGTTCATCCTTTTCAGCAGCCGCGGGACGGACTGCGGTCCCAGCGTCTCCGAACGATGTCCAGGCACCCACAACACCTTTAGGCTCAGCAGGTCTTAGTCCCGGCTGACAAGGTACGGCACCTGTCCCTCCAGAACCGCCGCCGCAATCGGGGCCACTTCCGCGTTGCGTTTCACCCAGGAAAAGTCCTCGCACACAGCTGGGCCGAACGTGCGCGCACGCTGGAGTTGTAAATAAACGTTTATTCATATATTGTGGCCACGTTGAAGGAGGCCAAGCACGAAGATGCAGGCACAAGAGCTGTCCGAGCGGCAGATGCAGTTGGTGGCCGTTGCGATGAGGATTCTCGCGTCAGAGGGCCCACGGCGGTTCACCGCACAGCGCCTGGCCGAGGACGTCGGTCTCACACCCGGCGCCATCTACAACCACTTCGATAGTATGGAAGCCATCGTCGACGCCGTTGTCGATCACATGGGTGCCTCGCTCTTCGAGGGGTTTCCACCCAAAGCTGATGATCCTATCACCCGCCTGGAGCTCTTCTTCCGCCGCCGAGCAAGGGACATCCTTGCTAACCCGCACATCTCCCGGCTGCTGCTTACCGATTATCTCGCGCAAGCCGCTGGCGCATCGCGAGCCGATCGGGTTGAAGACTTCAAGAGGCGCACACAGCAATTCGTAATCGGTTGCTTGCGTGAGGCTGCCGAGAACGGCCTGCTCGCTTTGGACGTCAGCCCAGCGGCCGGGGCCATCATTGTGGTCGGCGCGGTTCTATCCCTATCACACGCCGGCACGCCCATCGCCGACGCGTCGAAGCTCGAACACCTATTCGACGAGATTTGGCAGGCAATCGAGCGAATGTTGCGCCGCGCGCCTAGAGCGAGGCGCAGCTGCAACCGCCGTGCCTCCGACATGGCCGAAGTGACGAGGACACGATGAGGTCTGAGCTATGCCAGCGATACAACCTAGCGAGGGGGCCAGCATGAAGCGCAAGATTATCCAGATTGACGAATCCAGGTGCGATGGCTGCGGCCACTGCATCGACGCCTGCCACGAGGAAGCGCTGGCGATCGTGGGTGGTAAAGCGTTGCTCGTCAGGGATACTTTCTGCGACGGGCTCGGTGCCTGCATCGGCAAGTGTCCGCAAGATGCGTTGACCATCGTCGAGCGCGAGGCCGAAGACTTCGACATGACGGCCATCGAGGCCGCGCCACGCCGGACGCCGGCGCCCCACGGGGGGGCTCAGGTGCACCGCAGCTGCCCGGGCTCCGCCATGCGGTCGCTACAGCCGGCGCCTATGGTCGCGGCAGGCAGCCCGGCTCAGCCACCGCCGTCATCGCTCAGCCACTGGCCGGTACAGCTAATGCTCGTGCCACCGCACGCGCCTTTCCTCGAGGGAGCTAGCCTGGTGGTCTGTGCTGACTGCGTTCCGTTCGCCGTGCCGGACTTCCACGCGAGATACCTCGCGGGCAAGGCAGTAGTCATCGGGTGCCCCAAACTCGATGACCTGCCCCATTACGCCGAGAAGCTCGCGGCCATCATGAGACATGCGAGGCCGCGGAGCCTCACCGTGCTGCGGATGGAGGTCCCCTGCTGCCGTGGAATAAGCCAGGCAGCGATCGGCGCCGCACTGGGAAGCGAGCAGCGATTCCCGATTGAAGAACACGTCGTCGGCGTTCGGGGCGGCATAGAACGGATCGTCGTGCGCTCGATCGAGCCAGCCGCGCCCGTAAATGAGGAGATCCCGGGTTGATGCTGTCTCAATGCTTGGAGGTCAAATCCCAACATCGCTGCGAACCCCTGCCATGCCACGGCACTGACGGCTTGCGGTGGCCTGGAAGTGCGTTGCGCGGCGGCTTGCTCAGCTTCTACTAGCGCGAAGCAGCTTGACCGGTGCACCGCGCTTTGCTCTCGGACGGGGGAATCGTTTCTAGTACACGGCCATCTGCCCGCTGAAGATCAGCTGCGCCAACATGATGATGATTCCGGAGTAGTAGCGCGGCGTTCCGGTCGACTGAGCCAGATTCCACATCGCAGTGATGAAGTCCGTGCGCTGGCCCGCGGTGGCGATGAGCGCAAGGCCGCCGTTTCCGCCGTCTGGCCTGAGACACCCCTTTCCGGTGCTATCGTAGCATCGCCTTGAAGCTCGCATGCCGCGAAATAACCGCTCTGACCGCGGCTTCGCGAGCAGCGAAGACCGGTGGCGGCTCAGAGCACGGCGCCAGGCGGTATCGTGCAGTCGATGGTACAGAGAACTTGTGCGTCTGGCGCACTCGACGGATTGCCGCTGGCATCGACCGCGACGCCATTGAGGCTACCCATGTCGCACTGTTCCCCAAGATCGGTATCCACCGTGCCGTCGCCGCAGAAGTGGGGCTTCTTGCAAGTGAACGAGCACCCGTTCTTGCCCAGGCTGGTATCCCCGTTCTCCTTGCCCAGGTCGCATTCCTCCTGCGGGCTCTGCACGATCCCGTCGCCGCAGAAAGGACCCCACTGGCACTGGGTAGTGCACCCGCCGTAGGCGGTATCGCTGTTAGCACCCGGACAGCCCGCCGGCACCGGCACCGTTCCGTTGCCACAGTCGCATTCCTTGTTACCCACCACCACCCCGTTGCCACAAGGGCTGCTACACACGCTGGGCGAGCTGTTGAACCCATTGAGGGTCAGCTCGTAGGTCGAGCAGGTGGTCTGTCGCTCGACCTGGAAGACCGCCGCCTCATAGACGCTCCCGCTCTTGAGATTAAGGCCCAATTTGGCGATTGTTGGCGAGTCCAGCGTAACCGAGCCTTGGACCGGGGTATGAATGCCCCCCAAATCCACGGCAAGCTTCTTGTCCACGAAGACCCACACGTCATCGTCACCCACGAAGTCGAGCTCGAAAGTCTTGCTGGGATCGTAGGTGAACCAGTACCTGACTTCGCTGGTGAAGCTGAAGTTGTGCATTCGCTTGTTGCCCGCGGAGTCAACGTCGTAGGGCCAGTCACCCGAATCGTCGTAGAGATCGGCCGGCTGAGACTGAGAAGGAACCTGCGCCACGTGAAACTCGGAAGTCGGAGTGAAGGGACTGTCATCGATCGGGAAGAACAGTGGATTGCCGTCTACCGTCTTGACAATGTACTCCGCCGAGTACGTGCCCCCGCTGGCCTTGCAACTGCCGGGAAGCTGCGTGTAGCCCAGCGCTTCCATCTTCTGGCAATCAGTCTGACCGCCGGTCGGATCGGCATCGGATTGCTGATACTCGAATGTGCACGGAATGGGATTGCCGGCTGCGTCCGTGAGCTCCTGTCCGACCGAGCCGCACCAGTTAGCCGGCGTCGTCACCGTCCACTGCTCGCCGTTCGGGCCATATCGGTTAACATAGGCGCCATTGCTGTTCTGCCACAGGGCGAGAGTCGAGCCTATGGGATAGTTGAGGCCCGAGGTGCTGGTCCGGAACCATGCGCTGAAGGTGGAGGCGCCGGCGATATGGCCGTAGCCTGCGGCCAGGCCCGCCGCATATTGCGGCTTGCCATCCTGGTCGAGAGTGGAAGCGGCGATACCCAGGGTTGCGGCATACTGCCCGGTGACCCCCGGCTCGAAGTCGGTAGGATTATGGAAGCGGAAATCGCGATAAAGGATGGGCACGACCATCTTGTTACCCAGCGGTGGCTGGGTGCACGCCCACCCTGCCTCGACCTGGCAGGTGCTGGAACACCCGTCTCCACTTGTCTGATTGCCGTCGTCACACTGCTTGCTCCCCATGACGAGGCCGTCGCCACAGGGCGAGGTACACGGCGACCCGTCGGCGGGACAGGTAGGCTCCACCTGACAGTTTTCGGAGCACCCATCGAACGGCAGGGCATTGCCGTCGTCGCAGCCTTCGCCGGTCTCGACGATACCGTTACCGCAGACCGTCTTCGTGCACACACTGGGGGCACCGGTGCATTTCCACCCTGGCTCGATCTTGCAGGTCGGGGAGCAGCCATCCCCACTCACGGTGTTGCCGTCGTCGCACTGTTCGTTCCCGACGACGAGCCCGTCCCCGCACAGGGGAGAGCAGGGTTTGCCAGGCACGCGACATACCCAGCCGGGCTCCAGTTTGCATGTCGACGAACAGCCGTCGCCGCTCACCGCGTTACCGTCATCGCACTGCTTGTTAGAGGTGAGAACGCCATTTCCACAGACTCCCACGTACTGGCATGGCTGACCCGGAGTCTGACAATTCCAGTTGGCCTCGACCTGGCAGAGCGCGTTGCACCCGGTGTCGATGGCATTAGGGCCGGTCTTTTCCGCCGGAGGAACGCCGTCATCGCATTGCTCATTGCCCTCGAGGATTCCATCCCCGCACGAGCCGCCCGCCACACGAGTCGCCGAGGCGGCATCGAGCGCCGTGACAGCCACCACCAGCGCACCTCCCGCGCCGCCGTTGCCCAAGCCCGCGCTGCCGCCTCCGTTCGCGCCACCACCGCCACTAGACGCATTGCTATTTATGATCGAAGGGTTGCTACACCCAGCCCCAATCGAGATCACCGATGCGGCCAGAATCCGCGAGAGACGGGCCCGGTATTCAATGAGTCTTCTACTCCCCATGGCGGCTCGCCTCCAGGTATTGGGTTTACTATCTGATTTTGCTCACGCCGCCACACCGTCTCGCGCCACCGCAGCGGGAGCATGGCGGCTCAACGATCCGGAGTATACCTCGTCAGTTTATTTCCCGGGTAGATATGGAGGACGGGGGGCCCGCGGATGCGGCTCTCTCCGACCAAACGCGGCAAGCCCGACCAACGCCGTCTCCCGTCGCCGCAGCGCATCCTCATCCTCGCCCGTCCAAGCCAAAAATTCGGGTATCTTAGCGCCACGGCAGAGCGATGCGGCAACGAGTATGGAGAGCCGCGCCATCTTCGCGAAGCTCGTGCGCTCGTATCCGCTGGTTGAACACATCAGCACAAAATGACATGGCGAAATCGCGGCGGAGCACTCCCTAATGTTGCTAGCTCGTAGCTCGGCTGACCTGATGTGCGGGTCTTCCCTCAACCAAGGAGAGAGAGCCATGGTTCGACAGAATTTTGCCCGAATCTCGCCAATCGCTGTCCGCCGCGCTTGCGGAATCGTCGGTTTCCTAGCGCTGGCCTTCATGGGTTGCAGCAGCAAGTCGAGCACGAGTGGCAGTGGCGGCGCCGGTGGAACAGGACAAAGCGGTGTGCCGGCTCAAGGTGGTGGCTCAGGCGTGGGGGGCTCGGGTCAGACGGCCAAGGCAACGGGCGGGACAACGGGACAAACCGGGACAGGCCAGGGAACCAATTGCGGGTCCCCGGGGCAGGCTTGCTGCACAGGCAATTCGTGCAGCAACGGTGGATGCTGTGTCCCAGTAATGAGCGATGCTGGCCCGTTCACGACCCAGATTTGCGTGGGAGCAGGTCAAGCCTGCACGGGCACCGGCGTGAGCGGTACCTGCTCGGCAAGCACGGGCTCGTGCACTGACTCCACTACCGGTGCGCCTTGCGGCGGAATTGGGCAGGCCTGCTGCGGCAGCAGCGTGGACAGCGGGGGCTTCGGCGGAAGCGCTGCCTTCTGCACCGCTAGCGGTTCGCAATGCTCTAATGGAAGCTGCGCCGCCTGTGGGACCTCGGGCGCCGCTTGCTGCGGCGGCGGATTCGGCGGCGGCCAATGTCAGGCCTCCCTGGTGTGCGCGGGCGCTAATGGTGCGCAAACCTGCACGCCATGTGGTGATTCTGGCGAGGCTTGCTGCTCGGGCAACATCTGCAATACCGGCCTCGGTTGTGACAATCCGAACGGCTTCGGCGGGACCGGAACTTGCGGCAACTGCGGGGCGCTTGGCTCGTCGTGCTGCGAGGGCAACAACTGCCAGAGCGGCCTGACCTGCACCGGCAGCGGCGACGGGGGCACGGGCACTTGCCAAACTTGCGGCGCATCAGGGCAGCCCTGCTGCGGCGGAGGCTTTGGAGGAGGAACTTGCAACACCGGTCTTGGCTGCGTGACCAGCGGAGGCTCGAGCAGCTGCCAGGTATGTGGTGATTCGGGACAGGCGTGCTGCGGTGGAGGCTTTGGAGGAGGGACCTGCAACACCGGTCTCGGCTGCGTGACCAGCGGAGGCTCGAGCAGCTGTGAGACCTGTGGCTCGTCAGGACAGCCGTGCTGTGGCGGAGGCTTTGGAGGAGGAACCTGCAACACCGGTCTCGGCTGCGTGACCAGCGGAGGCTCGAGCAGCTGTGAGACCTGTGGCTCGTCAGGACAGCCGTGCTGTGGCGGAGGCGGCTTTGGAGGAGGAACCTGCAACACCGGTCTCGGCTGCGTGACCAGCGGAGGCTCGAGCAGCTGTGAGACCTGTGGCTCGTCAGGACAGCCGTGCTGTGGCGGAGGCGGCTTTGGAGGAGGAACCTGCAATGCTGCGGGCTACGCCTGCGGCAGCAGCAATACCTGCGAGGCATGTGGTGATGTCGGCGAACCGTGCTGTGGCGGCAACGGGTTCGGCGGGGGCACGTGCAACACCGGGCTCACCTGCAGTCAGCCCGACGGTGGCGGTTTCGGAGCCGCACCCGTCTGCCAGTAGCCGCACGCGCCTGCCGTCGGTGATCGAGCTGGATCCCGCGGGAGCATTGTCAGGCAAAGCCCCTGCGGGTAAGCCGTCTGCGGGCTGTCCGGTCCGGAGGAGGCACCGACACCTTCGCACACGTTCCAAGCCACTTGCCCCTCCGGAGCCGCTTTGCGCGGGTACACCTTGCCCTCCTGTGCCGCCGGCAGCGGCTGGGCTGCCTGCTCCGCCCCGCCCCCCGTCCGTCAAGAGGTACCTCGAGGCGGGCAACTACGGAAAGAGGCAGATCAGCTAGTTGGCCAGGAGACGAGGACGCCTGGCAGGGCCAACCCACCGCCCTACTGACGGCACTCGTGAGCATCCTGACGTCACACGAGGCATCCAGGGCCGTGTTCTGCCCGCCATCGGCTGCGCACGCGTGCGTCCGCGGTTCTGCCTCCACCGGTTGCCCAGCCACCCGAGTGGCGGTGGGCGCGTCGAGCAGAACGATAGGACCAGGGTCCAGGGCGGCGTCTGCAATGGCGGCTTCCCATCGCGGGCGCCTCGGAGGGTAGCCACGCCAGCCCAGCGCCCTGACCGGCCAGCTGCCTTCGCCGCGAGAAGGCCATGACATTTTGCTGAGCCAAACGATCGCGAAGGCCAGTCTACCAACATAACGGTGTGGTTGCGGCGAAGCGAAATCAAGACGTTACGCGGCAACCGATTCTACTCTTGTAATGACTAATGACATGACGCGTGACGACCTCGCGTGCCCGGCCTGGCGGGATCTCTCCGCTCCCGGATGAGCTTGCGTGCGCAAAGGAGAAACGATGACGAGGCAGACGGCAATCTCTCTGGTCTTTGCCATTATGGGGCTGTCGCTAGCCTGCGGCGGGGCTACATCTTCCCACCCTGGCGCAGAAGGAGGGAGCAGCAGCGGGGGTAGCGGCGGGAGCGGGGGATCGGTCCTAGGGAAAGGCGGCGGCTTGGCTAGCGCCGGCGGACAAGGGGGTATCCGAGGAAGCGGAGGCGGGGGCGCAAGCGGCAGCACTTCCACGAGCGGCGGCATCTCGACCGCGGGGAGTAGCTCCGCCGGGACCCATGGCGGGGCCGGGGAATTGGCTGGCTCGGTCGGCGCGGGCGGCGTGGGCACCCTGACCGACGCAGGCAGCGCTGGCTCGCCTGGGGCCGGGGGCCAACCGGGCTCTGGGGGTAGCAGCGCCGTGGATGCAGGTGGCTCTGCGACCGTCGAGATCCCCAAGCCGGTAAACGGGGCAACCACGGTGTCCGACTCCGGGGCCAACGGCGGCTCTTCGGTCAGCCTGGGCAAGACCGGACAGGGGGCCGAGATCACCGGTCTGCCGGCCGCCAGTAAACTGGCCATCCACTATGCATCCGTGTCGGTGGGCACCATCAGCGCCGCGGTCAACTCCCAGGCGGCGGTCAAAGTGAACGTACACTCCTCGGGTGCCATGACCGGCTCGTTTCTCTACGCTATCATCAGCATCGACATTCCGGCCAACGCGAGCGTGACCGTCAGTCAGGCCTCCGGCGACGTGGCGGTGAACATCGACAAGCTGATCGTCGGCGATGGCGATCTGGGGTTGCCGCCCGACATCTGGAACCTGCCAACCTTCCAGCCGGCGAGCGGAGCTTACGCAGCCGACTGGACGAAGTTGGGTCTGACATATGTCACGCCCGAGTGGTTTCGCGATGCCAAGCTTGGCGTCTGGGCCCACTGGGATCCACAGTCGATGCCCGAGCAAGGGGACTGGTATGCCTATCACATGTATCAGCAAGGCTCGGCTGATTTCAATTATCAAGTAGCCCACTACGGCGATCCAGGTGGTTCAGACCCATACGGTTACAAGGATCTATGCGAGAACTGGAAGATCGATCAATGGGATCCGAGTGCCATGATGAATCTGTATGTCCAGATGGGAGCGAAGTACTTCATGGCTATGGGCTCCCACCACGACAACTTCGCCAACTACAGCTCGATCTACCAAGAGTGGAATGCGCAGAGCATTGGAGTGAAGCAAGACATCGTTGCCACCTGGGAGCCGCTCGCGCGCGCGGCCGGTTTGCGTTTTGGCATCAGCTTCCACAACACGCCGGCACGCACCTGGGGTCAGTGGATGCCGATACGCTACACCAGCGACGCCAAGGGGCCATTCGATGCGCTGAACACGATCCTGGATGGCAAGGGGAAATGGTGGGCGGGCCTGGATCCGGTGAACCTCTATGGGTATCAGCACACCACCGACTGTTCCAATGCGGCGTGCAACAACTCGCCCTATGGCACCCAATTCATGTACCGGATCGACGAGGCCATCGACCAGTACCATCCCGACCTGGTCTACTTCGACGACCACGCCGGCGATTCGCAGCTGGATCTGGGGGTACACATGGGGCTGGGCACCATTGCCACCACCATCTTGGCCAACTATTACAACAAGTCTTTGGCGTGGAGCGGGGGAAAAATGGACGTGGTGATGAACATGAAGGGGGTGGGCGGCGAATACGACAGCTTCCAGGACAACGAGGCCCTCGTTCCTTACGTCCAGCGCGCCCTGGTCAGGGATACCGAGGCGACCACCGAGGCGGATATCAGCGCCTATCCTTTCCAGACCGACATGGACATCCAAGACGGGAACTGGCACTACATGACCGGGGCGGGCTACTACGATGCCGTGACTCTGGTCACCACTTTGATGCAAAACGTCTCCCGCAATGGCAACTTGATGCTCAACCTGACCCAGCATGGCCGGGGCAACCTCGACAGCCAACCCACCCAGACCGCCAAGGACATCGGGGCCTGGCTGGCAGTCAACGGTGAAGCCGTTTACTCCTCCCGCCCCTTCGAAGTTTCCGGGGACAATACCGTCCAATACACGCGCACCAACGGCAACGTCTACGCCACCCTGCTGGGCTGGAACGGCAGTGCGGTTACGCTCAAGGCCCTCGCTTCGGGCGGGGCGACCATAGGGACGGTGTCCAAGGTCGAGCTGCTCGGGTCCACCGTCGCCATGACCTTCGTGCAGAACAGCCAAGGTCTCACCGTGACACCCAGTGGCTCGGTGCCGGCTCTGTCCGGCATCAGCGACCAGCAGCTCGCCTCGGGCGTTCGCACTCTGCGCATCACCCACGACAAGGGCTGGTTCAATGACGACGATCCGGGTGCGGCATCGCCGGGATGGTTGCGCACAATCAGCACTCCGGGCACCGGCGATTACAACAACGACCTCACCACCAGCACCACGAAGGGGGACGTGTGGACGGCCAGCTTCACCGGTACCAGCGTGTCGGTATATGCGCCCAAGCAATCGGGCAACGGCCAGATCCAGATCGCAGTCGACGGGCAGAGCCAGAGCACCGCGGATTTGTCGACCACGGGTGCCCGTCAGGCTCAGCAGATGGTGGCGCAGGTGACCGGGCTGGCTTCCGGCCAGCACACCATCAGCATCACCAACCTGGGCCCCGGGCCGGTGGCCATCGATGCCCTCGCCGTGCAGTAGGAAGGTGGACTTGGTAGGGTATCGCTTCGGATAGGGCGCGGTTGTCGTGACCGCCGCCGCTGGACGCGCAACTCGGCGGGTGCGAGGGCGGCAACCGCCCCATCGTGTTGTGGCACATGGTCGGCCTCGCCGGCTACCTCTCGGTTGGTTGATCGTGGTTGCGCAGCCGATTCCGTCGCGCGGCGACGCGAGCAAGGGGGACGCGGCGCTCCCGGCACGGATCCAGGCTTACGACGACGCGATTCCAGCAGTTGTCGACGCACGCGCCAACACCGGCGCTCACATCCTCGTCGTCGACATGTTCACGCCGTTCAACCCGAACAAGGCGGCTTTGCTGGAGGACCAATATCACCCGAACCTGCAGGGTTACGCCCTGCTCGGCACGCAAATGGTATTCGGCGCTGCAGCCACCGCTGTGACGTGGACTCGATCGGTAGCGGCTTGGTAAGTCGTTCTGAAAATCTCTCTGCGGCGCACAGGGCGCATTCACCATCCGCTGGTGATGTTCGGCGTGTAGCTGTTTGAGCTGGGGTCGTTCAACCACCTCCAGACGTCATCCGGCGTCCAGGTGCAGGGACACCCGGGCGTGCAGTTGCCCTTGGGGGGGTTTTGTGTGGAGGAAGTGTTCGCGCACTCGTCATAGAGGCTCGACGACCCATCCACGGTGGCATTACCGTGTCCCGCCTGGTCAGCGCACCAGCGCACCGGGTGCCCGGACGAGCAGCCGGTGTAATTCGAGCAGACGTGGCCGCCCGGGTTTATGTATGCGCCGGGCATAGGCGGTTGGGTAGGCTCCTGCGAGACCGTCCCGGTCGCCGATGCGGCCACGTTGCCGGTTTCCGAGGTCCATCCCGTGCATCCATCGCGGGAGGTGAACCAATCGCGGACAGTCTTCGAATCGTCAAATCCACATGTGCCATCGGTTAGCCCGGCCTTTTGCCAGATTGCGATGGGGTCGTTGTTCGGGCAAGTTCCTTCGACGAGAAAACTGCACGCTTCGAACATCACGGCCGCGCGGAAGGCATAGCCGACCGAATTCGTGCTGGGATTAGCGCGACTACAAGCCAGGGCGTGGCTCATTCCACCACCGTAGCTGAAGCCGCTGGTGATGATGTTCGACATGTCGACACAGTAATTGGTCGAAATCGTCTTGACCATGTCATCGACGAATGTGAAATCCCCGGTGCCCCACCCGCCGCCGCTCCATTCCGGAGCGACGAAGATCGCACCGTTCTTCGACTCCCTCTGCAGTCCCCAATAGGCGGTGAAGTATCCATTCGCTCCGCCGTCGTCCATGCCGTCCGCGGTCTCGCCGTTGCCATGGAAGGCGAAGATCAGCCAATAGGGATGGGTGTTGTCGTAGTTGTCCGGAAGCCTCATGGCGAAGTTCCGCGTCTGGCCGCCGCTCGTAAGGGTCACCCAGCCGCCCGCGCCGGTGCCAAGGCTCGGCCCGCCCGGGATGCCATTGGCATCCTCGTTCTCAACCGTACCGAAGGTCAGCGTCGAGGTCTTGCCGCAGCCAGTGCTCGGCGTCGCCGCCACGCCGGTGCCGCCTCCGGCGCCCGTCGACCCGCCCGCCGCACCGCCGGCACCGACGGTGGTGGAGCCAGCGCTTCCGCCCGCGCTCGTCTTCGGGCTGGTGCCTGCCCCGCCGAAGCCGCCCCCCGAACCGCTAGAGGCACCGCCGCTTACCGCACCCCCGCCGCTGGAGACGCCGCCGCTGGCCGCGCCCCCACTGCTGGAGACACCGCCGCTGCTGGATGCGCCGCCCTTCGCCGAGCCGCCCGGGCCAGATACACCACCGCTCGAGACACTGCCACCGCTGGCTGCACCGCCCTGCCCGGAACCGCCAGAGCTGGACATGCCGCCGCTGGCCGAACCGCCGCTGGCTGACGCACCACCACTAGCCATGCCGCCGCTCGTGGTACTACTGCACGCGGCTGTCATCAAGGCCAGGCCAAGGGGCAGCTGC
>CAWKJE010000003.1:0-260413 GCA_963849735.1 uncultured delta proteobacterium | reverse complement strand
CGACATGAACCGCGCCCTTCTCGCCTTCGCCGCGACGCTTCTTCTCGCGTCGCCCGCCCGCGCCGACTTCGCCGCCTGCGTCGCCTCGTTGCGAGTGGACGCCGCGGCCAAGGGCGTCTCCGACAAGACCATCGCCGCCGCCTTCGACAAGCTGCAGCCCGACGCCAAGGTGCTCGACTTCGAGACCAATCAGCCCGAATTCAAGACGCCGATCTGGGACTATATGGCCGGCCTGGTCGACGACGAGCGCGTCGCCGACGGCAAGGCGGCGATGGCGCGCGAAGCGGGCGCGCTCGCCAAGGCCGAGGCGCGCTTCGGCGTCAACAAATATGTGCTGGCGGCGATCTGGGGCGTCGAGTCGAATTTCGGCGAAAACACCGGCGGACGGCCGCTGGTGCAATCGCTCTCGACGCTTGCCTGCCAGAGCGACGTGCGGCCCGCCTATTATCGCGGCGAGCTGATGGCGGCGCTGAAGATCGTCGACCGCGGCGACATCCCGCTCGACAAGCTGACCGGCTCGTGGGCGGGCGCCTTCGGCCAGACCCAGTTCATGCCGTCGACCTTCCTCAGGCTCGCCGTCGATCTCGACGGCTCCGGCCGCGACATCGTCGACAATCCCGCCGCCGCGCTCGGCTCGACCGCCAATTATCTCAGCCATTCCGGCTGGCGCACCGGCGAGCCCTGGGGTTTCGAGGTCAAGCTGCCCGACAGCTATTCCGGCCCGTCCGGCCGCAAGGCCAAGGCGCCGATGGCGAGCTGGGCCGCGCGCGGGATCAAGCGCATCGACGGCAAGCCGCTCGGCGACGGCGACGCCGGCCTGCTGCTGCCGGCCGGGCCGCAGGGGCCGGCGTTCCTCGTCACCCACAATTTCGACGTGATCTACAGCTACAACGCCGCCGAATCCTACACGCTGGCGATCGCCATCCTCGCCCAGCGCCTCGCCGGCGGACCGGGAATCGTCACGCCCTGGCCGACCGACGACCCCGGCCTGTCGCGCGCCGAGCGGCGCGAATTGCAGGCTCTGCTCGCCAAACACGGCTACGACGTCGGCCCCCCCGACGGCGCGATCGGCGCCAAGACCAAGCAGGCGATCGCCGATTTCCAGGGCAAGAACGGGCTGACGGTCGACGGGCGGGCGTCGGTCAAGGTGCTGGAGGCGCTGAGGCGGTAGGGGGCTCAAACGGACATTGGCGCGTTCGTCACCAGACAAGTCTCGCCGACCCGCACTTCCTCGCACACCGCGCCGACCACCTCGCCGTCGGCCTCTTGGATGCGAGGCCTTTCGAAGCCGCGGGGCGGTCAAGAGCGCGCTGATCGCCCGTCGAAAGACGAGCTCTCTCGACGCCCTGTGCGCGCGCCGCATTTCCAGTTTGCGCGGACCTCCCACTTTCGCTTCCCTCCGCGTCATGCGCGGGCTTGACCCGCGCATCCAAGATGGGGCGTGCGTGACCAGTCACCACTGTCGCCGCCCGGGAACCGGATCAACCCCGGATCAACTCCGGGGTGGGGCGTGACGTCAGTGTCTCGGTCGCGTAACTTCGAGGAGCGGTAGTGTTGAGCGCTTTCGGATGAAGGGCGGCTATGTCTACTTCATGGCGAACAAGCGTGACGGAACGCTTTATGTTGGCGTAACCGCCAATTTGGGGCGGCGCGCATTCGAACCCGCGAGGGGCTGATCGACGGCTTCACCAAGCAGCATGGCTTGAAGCGGCTGGTCTATTACGAATTCCACGAAGACATCCGTACCGCCATTCAGCGCGAGAAGACGATCAAACATTGGCCGCGGCTATGGAAAGCGCTCATCCAGGAGATGAATTCGGAATGGGCCGATCTCTACGAGACGCTGAATTCGTAGGGGTTAGACGCGCGCGTCCAGGATTGGGCTCGCCCGGCCAGCCGCCATCGTTGCAGCCTGGGCGCCCAGGCCAACGATTTCAGGTCGCCGTCGAATCGCACTCCTGGATGCGCGGGTCAAGCCCGCGCATGACGGCGGAGAGGCGGCGGTCTGTCGTCTGATGTCTCCTGCCGTGCAGGTCGGCCGCGCGTCCGCGTCATCGACGGGCCGGCGACGCGCTCGATCCATGGCTTCGCCGGCAAGCGCGACGCGGGCTGCTGAGCGGGCCGAATAGTGGCGGTACTCCCATTGCCCTGCAAACCACTGACGCGGGCTTTGTGAGCCTGCTGGAAGACCGTTACAGCAACTATTTGAAGCCAGGCGGGGCATCGGAATTCGAGTTTGAAGTGGAGGTGGTTCCAGCCGGCACGTTCAACCCCGACGATGACGTGAAGGTATGGCTGCAAGACGGGGAGTGGCGGCTTGAACGTGGAGATTTCCGGGCGACCTGGAGTCCTGAGCATCGCCGGGGTGAGATCCGCCATACGGTCAATCCATACTCCATCGATTCGGTGCTGCGTATTGTGCATACGCTTCTGCTGGCGGGCAGAGGAGGCTTTCTTTTGCATGCCTCCAGCGCGGTACGCAATGGGAAGGCATTTCTGTTCTCCGGCTTGTCAGAGGCGGGGAAGACAACGATGGTGAGGCTGGCCCCCCCGGATGCGGTGCTGCTTACGGACGAGGCCTCGTATGTGCGGAAGGTGAACAGCCAGTACTTTGCCTATGGCACTCCGTTCGCGGGCGAGCTCGCTGAGCCGGGCAAGAACATCTCGGCTCCGATTGCCGCGCTGTATCTGCTGAAGAAAGCGGGGGAAAACCGGATTGACCTCGTGCCTCCGGCAGAATCGGTCCGGCGGTTGATGCGGAATATTCTATTTTTTGCCGACGATGCTAGGCTAGTGCGCCAGGTGTTTGAGTCGGCCTGTGCTTTTGTGGCGACGGTTCCCGTCTATCAGCTTTCGTTCTTTCCCGACCAGCGCGTTTGGGAATTGATTGGGTGAGCGATGTCATATTTTGATCAGTATGTTTCCAAGAGTCCGGCTATTGCATCGCGCGCCCTGGGTGACGAGACCATTGTCATGTCCACCGTGGACTCCACCCTGTTTACGCTGAACCCGACCGCTTCGATCATTTGGGAGTGCGCCGATGGAATTACCCCCCTCTCACGCATTATCGAGGAGAGGGTGTGCAAGGAATTCGACGTTCCCGTCGAACAAGCTCGCGCCGATGCCAGGGAGTTTGTTGACAGGCTGGCCGCCCATGGCATTCTGCGAATCTCCGATCAACCCATTGCAGAGCCGGTCCCATGAGCCTGATGCAGGAGATGAGTAGCCGAGCCCTGACCCTTGGGGTTCCCTTGAGCGTCCACCTGGACCTCACCTACCGTTGCAACGAGCACTGCATTCATTGCTATCTGGATCATGAAGATCACGGCGAGATGAATACCGCCGAGATCAAGGACGTGCTCGATCAATTAGCGGCAGCGGGCGTATTCTTTCTGGTATTCAGTGGCGGCGAGATATTCCTGCGGCCGGATCTATTCGAACTGCTCGAGTATGCGCGCTCGCTGATGTTCTGCGTGAAGCTGAAAACCAATGGCTCGATGATTGGCGACCAGGAGGCTGACCGCCTTTCGAGCCTGCACCTGGACTGTGTGCAGGTCAGTATCTACTCGCACCGGCCGGAGGTTCACGATGGGATCACGAAGCTTCCGGGATCGCTAGAGCGATCGGTTGCAGGTATCCGGCGTCTGCGCGGCCGCGGTGTGAAAGTCATTATTGTAAATGTCTTGATGCAGCGGAACCTGGGGGACTATGCGGGTGTCAAAACGCTGGCCCAGCAACTGGGTGCAGAGTACACGATCGATCCGACGATTACGCCGAAGTTGAGCGGTGACCGCTCCACGGCGCAATTGGGCATCAGCCGTGAGGACTTAAAAAGCGTTTTCAAGAATCCGGAGCTAGTCGGCAAGGTGGACGAATTTTGCGCCGTGCCGCCTGCTATCGACGATGCTGTGCTGGATGAGATCCCGTGCAGCGCTGGGCACACCGCATGCTATGTGTCACCCTGCGGCGATGTGTACCCGTGTGTGCAATTTCCTTTATTGAGCGGCAATCTCAGGAAACAGCCCGCCGGTCAAGGAAGGACCGGACAGGAAGGACCGGACAGGAAGGACCGGACAGGAAGGACCGGCGGAACGGTGGTGCAGGCAGGACGGCGGTGCAGGCGGGACGGCGGTGCAGGCGGGACGGCGGTGCAGGCGGGACGGCGGTTTGGACAGTAGTGCGGCTGCTTGGCGGCGCGGCCCCGCCGGCGCGCTCCTGGAGGGGTGGGGGCTGCCATCGTGGTGCCCTCTTTCACCAAAGGATGGGCAATCCCTCCGTAGCTTGGCCCGCTCCGCCGGATTCTGTCTCTCCGCGACAGAGCCTGGCCGCGCTCGTCTGTGCTCCAGCTCTGCCATCGGCCAGAAGCCGAACCGAGTGGGGCAGGGAGCGCTCTATTCGATCGGTCGGATTTGTCGGATCTGTCTCTTCTCTTCAGGGTCTTGGGTAGGGGTGCCTGCTCCCCCATGTTGGCCGACCTGCGACCACGGTCCGACTCCGAGCCAACCCCATCCTCCGGGAGCTGTTCGTCGGGGTTGCCCTCGCGAGCCGCCGATGGCGTTCGGGTGGGTAGCTCCACGCTCACGTGCGCAAGGTGCCCATCTCTCTCGCACAACACCAGCCACAGGGCGGTCAGCGCGGCCGAGGCTGACAGCAACCCGACCCCCAGCCTGAGGCTCCCGGTGAGATGCCTCTTGGCCCGCCGGGCTGACATCTCACGGGGGCTTGGCTCGCTCTCGCTCACAAGCCCGACTATTTTACGGGGGCTTGGCTCGCTCTCGCTCGCAAGCCCCCGGACCCCCCTCGCTCCGCCCAGCGAAGCTGGGCTACGCTCGCCGGCCAAACGAGGACGAGGGGGTGAGAAGAAAAGAGCGGCGACGTCGGCGTAGGCGGGCGGGTTCCTCTTCGTCTCGTCGGCGGCCGCCGCTCCTGACCCGTCCCGGTGCAGGGAATCCAGGAGCAGACGCGCAATCTCGTCCGGGGTAAGCATGCGGGTGGCCGCTACTTGTCCGCGCCGCTTGACCACGGTGACCGAAGGCGAGGGATTGGCGGAGGCGGAGAATCCCCCGTGCTCGGCGAAGTGGTCCTCCCAGGGTTCCCTGCGCTCGGGCGGCGTGATCTCGACCAGAGCACGACCGAGCGCCATCACCGTTGGGAAGCGACGTCTTCGGTCGACGCTGAGCCCCCGCGTGACAATCGCCGCCAGATTGGCCTCGACGTCCGGCCGCACTTGCCCCAGCTTGGGATAGTCGGCCTGCAAGATGGCTAGTGCCAGATCCAGCCCCTCTCGCTGGCCGAAGGGTGGCCGGCCGGTCAGGGCAGCGTAGAGCAGAAGACATATGCCATATTGATCGGACAGCTCGTCAGCGTCGAGCCCCACCAGTTGCTCGGGAGCAATGTACCTGGGCGTTCCCATCACTTGCTGTTGCGGTCCGGTGACATCGGCGGCCAGGTAGCGCGCCGGCTTGGCGACTCCGAAGTCGAGGACCTTCACCACGGTGCCATAGTGAGCCGTCTCGGCCAGGAACACATTAGCGGGCTTAACGTCCCTGTGTATGATCCCGACCCGGTGGCAAGCAGCGACCCCACGGCATACGCCGAGCACGATGGCCACCGCCTCGGCCACGGGCATTGGCCCGCGCACCAGTCGCTGGGTCAGGGGCTGGCCGCGCAAGAGCTCCATGACGATGTAGGGTGGCTCGGCCTCGATCCGGCAGTCGTGGATTTCCACTACGTTGTGGTTATCGAGTCTGCCGATGGCTTCCGCTTCGCGCTTAAACCGGCGCAGCATCCCTTCCTCGCACGCGGTCAAAACCTTGACCGCGACATCTCGCTGCAATAGCGGATCCCAGGCTCGGTAAACCTCGCCCATCCCGCCCCGGCCAACCAGCTCGCGTATCTCGTACCGCCCAAGTCGCGCTCCTCGACGTAGAAGTGTCTGTTCAGTCACGGCTCCCTCCTCCATTCCTCAGTTATCGGCCGCCGCCACTGCTTGGTCGCCTGCTCCGCCCACTTTTGCGGTTTTTTTCTGGGCAATTTCGTGCCAGGGTTTTGGGGCTGCCGTTCGTGGTGTGTCGTGGAGGATTGAGGTCGCATGAGTGCTGATCGACATTCGGTTGAGGTCGTTCTCGAGCCGGGCACGGTCATCGACGGCAAGTACCAGGTCATCGGCAAGCTAGGCCAGGGTGAGGTGGGGGTCGTCTACAAAGCGCGCGCCCTCGATCTCCGCCGCATCTCCGCCATCAAGATGCTCACCCATGGCGACGCTGACACTCGGGTGGGCTTCCTCGGGCGAGCCGCCCTGCTGGGCAATGTCACCCATCGGGCGGTAGTAAGGGTCGACGACTTCGGCGACGATCCAGACGGGGGGCCCTATCTGGCCATGGCCTACTATCCCGGCTGGGACCTGGCGGCCTACGCCCGCCGTGGCCCAGTTGCGCCGCAAGAAGCCGTCGACCTTATCCTTGCCGTCTGCAGCGGCGTCTGTGCCTGCCACGACCACTCGATCATCCATGGCGCGCTCAAGCCCAACAATGTTCGCGTCACCACCATGCCCACCTGGCAGGATCGGATCAAGATCCTCGACTGCGGCCTGGTCCCGCCTCCGTGCACTGCGCGCGAACCGTCCGCCGCTCACCTGGCCGCGTGCGCTGGGTATCCGGAGCGCTATCGCTATCTGGCTCCCGAGCTGCTTCGCCCTGCTAGTCCCAGCAAATCGGGTGATCAGTACGGGATCGCGTCGCTATTCTACCTCTTGCTCACCGGCCAGGCTCCCTACCACGATCGCGAGGGAGAGGCACTCACCCGGGCTATCATCCGTGGCGACTACCCTCCGCTTGCCCTCGTGCGTCCCGGCCTGCCCCAGCTCATCCACAGCGCGGTGGCGCGCGGGCTGCACGCGGATCCCGACCAGCGCTTTCCCAGCGTGGGTGACTTCGCCAACGCCATCCTCCCCGAATCTTCGCCCGAGCTGCGCAACCGCTGGACCGATTACTTCTATCGAGCCACGCACGGCATCGACCACCGTCTCATGGAGCCTGTGTCGGCGTGTCATTCCGACAGCCAGCCGCCCGCGCCCTTCGCAAGAATAGTCGCTCCCCTGGTCGACCTATCGGGAGCTCCCGGTTTCCCCTTCGCCCCTCCCCTTGCCCAGCCCCTCGAGGCGACGCAACCCGTGGGCAAGCCACCGATCGGCGCCCGGGTAGCCTTCGCTTGGGGCATCGGCCTGGGGCTCACCTTGCCCACGCTCGTCTTTCTCGTTTACCTCATCGTGCACAAAGCGGTGGCGCCATGAGCTGCTTCGCGAGATTCTGTGGGCATGCTCATCCCCATCGTGCGCCCCGCGCTGGGCGAGGCCGAGGTCGAGGCCGCTATACGCGTGATCCGCTCGGGCTGGCTTGCGCAAGGACCGGAAGTGGCGGCGCTGGAGGAGGATCTGGCGGGCGCGGTGGGAGCAGCCCACGCCGTCGCCGTTGCCAACTGCACCCTCGCGCTCCAGCTTTGCCTGCATGCACTCGACGTGGGCCCGGGCTGCGATGTGGCGACGGTGAGCCACAGCTTCATCGCCACGGCAAACGCGGTGGTCGCGGTGGGAGCCCGCCCCGTCTTCGTCGACATAGACCCCTCCACCTATGGCATGGATGCCAAACTCCTCGAGCAAGCCCTTACCCCCGCGACCCGGGCCATCTTGTGCGTCCATCAACTCGGTTTCCCCTGCGCCCTGCCCGAGATCTTGGCCGTCGCCGATCGCCACGCCTTGCCCGTGATCGAAGACGCCGCGTGTGCCGTGGGCAGCGAGATAAGGATCGGCGAGACCTGGCAGCGCATCGGCCAGCCCCATGGCAAGGCGGCTTGCTTTTCTTTTCATCCCCGCAAGGTGATAACCACCGGCGAAGGCGGGATCATAACCACCTCCGACCCGGCTTTGGCCGATCGCTTGCGGTGCTTGCGTCAACACGGCCTCCCGACCTTCGACCCGCGGGGCACCGAGGGCGGACCCGGAGCCTTCACGTCCTTTGTCGAGCCGGCGTTCAACTACCGCATGACTGACCTGCAGGCGGCCCTGGCACGGCCGCAGCTAGCTCGCTTGCACTCGACCATCGCCGAGCGACGCGCCCTGGCCGAGCGTTACCGGGAGGCTCTGTCCGGGCACCCGACCTTCGAGGCGCCGCGCGAGCCGCCGTGGGCACGCGTCAATTTCCAGAGCTACCCCTTGCGGGTAAGGGCCGGCGCGCGCCTCACCCAGGTCGAGATCATGAAGCACCTAGGCGAGCGCGGTATCGCCAGCCGGCGCGGCGTCGGTAATGCCCACGCCGAGCCCGCCTATCGGAGGGCGGCCTGGACCTGCGGCGGCCAGCCCTGCGACCTTGCGCTCCACGGCGAGGGCCGCTGCCTTCGCCTGGCCAACTCGGAGGCCGCCCGCGACACGACGGTGATGATTCCCCTGTTTCATGGCCTGACCCGAGCCGAGCAGGACAACATTATTGCGACGCTGCGTGCGCTGGCGTAGGAGCTGGCGGGGGAACTATGAACGATTTGCAGCTATGCTGAGCCCAGGTCTTCCCCATGACCGTCTACCTCGATAATGCGGCAACGACCGCGCCCGCCCCCGAGGTGGTCGAAGCCGTGGTGCGCACCATGCGCGATGGCTACGGAAATCCTTCTTCCCGCCACGGGCGAGGTGCCGCCGCCGCCCGCGCCCTCGCGCAGGCCAGGCAAGAAGTGGCCGCCCTCATCGGCGCCGAGCCCGAAGAGGTGATTTTCACGGGCAGCGGTACCGAGGCCGACGCCCTCGGGGTAGTCGGCGCGGCCCGTGCGGCGCGTGGTCGTCACCTGGTGGTCAGTGCCCTCGAGCACGCCGCGGTTTACGAATCGGCGCGCCAGCTAGCGAGCGAAGGATGGCGCATGGACGAGGTGGCGCCCGCCCAGGACGGCCGCGTGACCGTCGACTCAGTGCTGCAAGCGATCCGCCCTGACACTTCGCTGGTGGCGATAATGCTGGCCAACAACGAGATCGGTAGTCTGCAGCCGGTGCCTGACCTCGCCCGGGCCGTGCGCGCCCAGGGACAGAAGATTCACTTCCACGTCGACGCGGTCCAGTGCGCGAGCCTCCTGCCGATCGACGTGCGCGGCCTGGGTGTCGACTCGCTCGCCCTATCCGCTCACAAGCTGCACGGCCCCCAGGGGGTGGGTGCGCTCTGGCTCCGCCCGGGCAAGCGGATTACCGCGCTCTATGGGGGAGGGGGGCAGGAGCACAACCTGCGCCCCGGCACCGAAAACCTGCCCGGCTGCGTGGGCTTCGGAGTAGCGGCCTCCTTGGCGCGGGGTGCGCGGGACAGCGTGGCTCGGGTGGCGAGCCTGCGCGACCAGCTCGAGGATCTGGTCTTCGCTCGGTTGCCCCAGGTACGCCCTACCATTGCACGCACTACCCCGAGGGTGCCCCACATCAGCAACGTGCTGCTGCCGGGGGTTCCAGCCGAGCCGGTCTTGCACGCGCTGGCCGCCCGTTCGGTATTCGCCTCCGAAGGCGCGGCCTGCCGAGCGCGGACCCGGGCCCCGAGCCGGGTCATGCGCGCGATCGCGGTGCCGTCCGGCACCGGCACGCTGCGCTTCTCGCTTTCGCGCTTCACCACCCCGAGCGACATCGAAGCGGCGGTCTCGGCGCTGGTGGCCGCGCTGGGCGAGATCGAGGGCGCCGCCCATATCTGCCAGCGCTGATCAGATCATGAAAGGTGGTAAACGGACGAGATGGTAACCGTCCTGTGCCGCTATGGTGAGCTGTTCCTCAAGGGGGGCAATCGTGGCTTCTTCCTGCGCGCGATGGCCGACAACGTGCGCCGCGCCGTGAGTGACATGCCCGCTGCCCAAGTCTTCGCCCCCCACGGTCGCATCCTGGTGCGCGCTCCCGACGAGCAACGCGAAGATCTCTGCCGCCGCCTGGAGCGCGTCTTCGGGCTGGTCTCCGTCTCGCCCGGGGTGGAAACCACGCCCGATCTGGCGGCCATCACCAGCGCGGCGCTCGCCGAGGCCCAAAGGGCGAGCACCGTCCTACCGGCGGCAGACCGCACCTTCAAAGTGGAAGCCCGCCGCACTGACAAAAGCTTTCCCCTGCGCTCTCATGCCATCGATTGCCACGTCGGCGACGCCGTCATCGCAACCCTCGGCCTCAAGGTAGACGTACACCGGCCGAGCTTGCGCATCGGCATCGAGATTCATTCCACTGCGGTCTATGTCTTTGCCGAGGTCAGACCAGCCCCGGGCGGACTGCCAGTGGGCGTCTCGGGCCGGGGGGTGCTGCTGCTCTCGGGCGGCATCGATTCCCCGGTCGCGGGATGGCTGGCGGCCAAGCGTGGCCTCGCCCTGCAAGCGCTCACCTTCCATTCGCCACCTTTCACCGGGGAAGGGGCCAAGGACAAAGTCTTGTCCCTGCTGCGCATCCTGGCGCGCTGGCAAGTTGCGACCACCCTCCACGTCGCTCACTTCACCGAAACCCAGCAGCGCCTGCGGGCCGCCGGTCCGGCCGAGCTGGCGGTGGTGCTATATCGTCGCATGATGGTGCGGGTGGCCGATCTCTTGTGCGACCGCGGCCACGCCGACGCCATCGTAACCGGGGAAAATCTCGGCCAGGTGGCCAGTCAAACCCTGATCAACATGGCCAACATCGAAAAGGCCGCGCGCCACATCGTGTTGCGCCCCCTGCTTACCTACGACAAGACCGAGACCACCACCCTGGCACGACGCATAGGAACCTACGCCACCTCGGCGCTGCCCTTCGAGGACTGCTGCTCGCTCTTCACCCCCGCCCATCCCAGCACCGCGGCCAGGCTGTCCGACCTCGAAGCGGCCGAGCGCACCCTGGACGTGGCCGCGGAGGCCGCCCGGCTGGCCGAGCAGTGCGAGCGTATCGTGGTCTGAAGAGGGCCAGCGCCGCCGCAAGCCCCCCCTTAGCGCCGACCGATCAGCCTCCGGGGATGAGGCGGGCCATGAGCACGCCCGCGATGGCGCGGATGGTCCCGACCAGGGTTTCGTCGACCAGGCCGTCGACATCGATGATGTTGTAGGCCAGCTCGCCCGCGCTCTTATTCATCATGTCGACGATGTTGATCCGTGCCGAGGCTAGCACAGTGGTGATCTGTCCGACCATGTTGGGCACGTTGGCGTTGGCCACCACGATGCGGGTGCGCCGCCGGTACGCCATCTCGCAGCTCGGGAAGTTGACCGAGTTATTCACGTTGCCGTAGCGCAGGTAATCGCCCAGCTGGTGGGCGGCCATGACGGCGCAGTTGTCCTCCGCCTCCGGGGTCGAAGCCCCGAGGTGCGGAATCGGGATCACGTTTTTCTCGTCGAGCAGATCGTCTTCCGGGAAGTCGGTCACGTAACAGGCGACCTGGCCGGAGGCAAGGGCCGGCTTGATATCCGCGGTCTTGACCAGGGCGCCGCGGGCGAGATTGACGATGCGCACCCCCTTCTTCATGGCGGCGAACTGGGCCTTGCCCAGCATGCCCTTGGTCGCCTCCACCAAGGGCACGTGCAGGGTGATGTAGTCGGATTGGGAGATCAGGAGATCAAGGCTGGTGGCGCGCTTGACGGTACGTGCTAATCCCCAGGCCGCTTCGACGGAGATGTAGGGATCGTAGCCGACCACGTCCATGCCCAGGGCAAGCGCATCGTTGGCCACCATGACACCGACCGCCCCGAGACCGATGACGCCCAGCCTCTTGCCCTTGATCTCGGGCCCGACAAAGTCGTTCTTGCCCTTCTCGACTAGGGCCCCGACCTCCTTGCCCTTGCCCTTCAAGCTACGTGCCCATTCCACCCCGGGCAGGAGCCTGCGCGACGCCATGAGCAAGGAGGCGATGACCAACTCCTTGACCCCGTTGGCATTGGCCCCCGGAGTGTTGAAAACCACGATGCCGCGTTTGGAGCATTTCTCGATGGGAATGTTGTTGACGCCAGCGCCAGCACGCGCGATCGCCCTGAGCGAGGCGGGTAGCTCCATGGCGTGCATATCCGCGCTACGCACCAGGATCCCGTCCGGATCCGCAACCTCCGACGCAACGACGAACGAATCCTGCGTCAGCTCCTCGAGTCCTATGGGGGCGATCTTGTTGAGAGTCTGGATCTTGAACATTTGGGCCTAGCCTCGCGGTTAAAAGTTCGGTGACAAGTTCGGTAACAAGATGAAAAGTGAAAGCCCTTAACGCGCTTCCCGGCTATCCTGTCCGATATCGGTTCTGGCGTCTACCGGGTATGATGGGGCGAGCATGGGTAGTCTCTTTCTGGTCTTGCTTAACGCCACCGTGCTGATCGATAGCGGTGTGCCGAGCGACCCCTCCCCGCTCGCCCCTGCCGAACCGCTCGCCACCACGGTAGAGGAGCGCGAGCAACACCTGGTGCCGGCCCTGCGCGAGCTGAGCAAGAAGGAAAGCTGGCTCCTCGAGAAGGCCTATCGTCCCGACGTACACCTGAGCGACAACGCGCTCGCGGGAGAGCATGCCCGAACGAGCGGCGGACGCCGGGCAGCCGGAACGCCCAACCTTCAAGCGGAGATGCGCCTGGCCGAACCGATGCAGCCGGTCGGAACGCGCGTCGACGTGATCACCACCCTATACAGTATCTGGAACCACGAGTCCTTGCCGCTATGCGCGGGGCTGCCCTACAAGCGCCCATTCCAGCTCTTCCTGCGCGATCACTACACCAACCAGGCCACCCAGGCCGATACACGCTTGGCCGGAGTATTGGCGGCGGCCGCCATCAGATTTCACGCCCAGCGGGTGGAGATCGTGTCGGGCTACCGCTCGCCCAAGTACAACCTGATGTTACGCAAGAAGGGCCACCAGGTGGCACGCGACAGCCAGCATACTCAGGGCGCCGCCGTCGACTTCCGCATCCATGGCGTCTCCACCGAGGCGCTGCGCCAGTTCGTGCGCGGCTTGCACCTGGGCGGGGTGGGATACTACCCGCGCACGCACTTCATCCACGCCGACACCGGGAGAGTCAGGTACTGGAAAGGGTCGTAGCGGCCACATCACGCCACCCAAGCGCAGCGCCAGCTCGAAGCGGGTGGCACAGGCAACGCCGACGTACGGTAGCGGCTACATCCTGCCACCCAAGCGCAGCGCCAGGCCGCGATCGGGCATGGGGGCCAGGGCTACTTCGGTCGACGGGGTCGGGCGCAGCACGAAGAAAGTCCCGGCCGCCGCCGCCGCGCCGGCGAGACCGAACAATGGGTAGGATGAATAGGCGAGGGGTTTGGCATCGTCGCACGACGCCTGCGCGGCAGCCCGCCCGGCGTTGCTGTAAGTCGACCGGCAACTGTCCATTTCGCTTCGAGCCATGAGATTGGTGACCAATGCCGCTACCAGCAGGGCGGCTGCGCCCCCATACGACACCCAGGCCAGGGTACGGTAGTTGCGCGGCTGGCCCCCGGTGGCGATGGTGCCGACCGGCTCCGCCGCCGAGTTGGTCGGCGGGCCAGCCGATGCAGCTGCGCCCGCTCCCGAAGCGCCCAGCGCCGGGGGCGCGGGGGCCGGAGGCGGCGTCGGCGCGAGCGAGTCGGTCACGACCGGAGCCTGCCCCTTGGCCATGGCCAGGCGCTCCTCGAGCGTGCGGATTCTTCGGGTTATGTCGGCCTCGTCAGGAGCGTCCGGAACCAAGAGCAGATACTCGTTGTAGCTGGCTACCGCCAGCTCCAGGTCCCCGATGCGCTCGGCGAGGCGACCGATATTGAACGCGGTGAAGCCATGAGGGACGAGCTTGAGCGAGCACTGGTACGCCTTCAAAGCAGCGACATCGTCCCCTGCCTGCGCTCTCGCTGCGCCTTCGCTAAACCACTGCTTTGCTTCCTGGCGCCGCGCGGCTGCGTCGGCGCTAGCCTGGTCGGGACACTCCCGAGCGAAAGCCTGACCGGAAAGCGTCATCAGTATAGCGAGCGCAGTAGTTGCGCGGGTGATCATGGTTTTCTCCCGACCTGCGTCTAGTAATGGGTGACTATACCTGAATCATAGCGCCGACTTCGCGCGCGGCCCAGGCCGGCAAGGATACGACTCCCGGCCTGCTGCTATACTAGCTCGATGTTCGCGTCCAAGGCTGGCACGGGTGGGGTGGGATGTGTGCTCGCGACATTGCTCTTGCCCTGGTGCGCGGCTGCCGCCATGCCCCCCGAGGCGCAGGGACCAGCTCAGGTTGCCTCCGGGGCGGAGGCAGCTGGGCCAGTCGAGGTGCCGCCCGCTTCGGCGCAAGCGCTGCGTTACTACCATAGCGGCAACATCATCTGGGCCGTCGAGCAGGCGCTCTCGCTGCTCCTGCCCGCGCTCATTGTCTTCACCGGCCTCTCGGCCAAGCTACGCGATCTCGCAAGCCACGCAGCGCGAGGGCACTTCTACCCGACGCTGGTGATATACCTGGCGCTGCTGTCCGTATTGCTATTCGTAATTCAGTTGCCCCTGGACTACTACGTTGGCTTTGTGCGCGAGCATACCTACGGTCTGTCGGGGCAGACTCTGTCCAAGTGGGCGGGTGACCGCGGCAAAGAGCTGGGGCTTGGCATCGTCATTGGCGCCCTGGTGCTATGGGTTCCGTACTGGCTCTTGCGCAAGAGCCCACAGGGCTGGTGGCTCTGGACCGGCCTGCTAGCCCTTCCCTTCTACCTCCTGACCCAGTTCGCCGTACCCCTGTGGATCGCGCCCCTGTTCAACAAGTTCGGCCCCATGAAGAACCACCAGCTCGAAAACGAGGTCTTGGCCACGGCACGGCAGGCCGGCGTCGAGGGCGCTCGGGTCTTCGAAGTCGACAAGAGTGTCGACACCAACAAGGTCAACGCCTACGTGACGGGCATCGGCAGCACCAAACGCATCGTGCTGTGGGACACCCTGCTGGCCAGGCTCAAGCCCGCCCAAATCAAGTTCGTGGTCGGGCACGAGCTAGGCCACTACGTGCTCGGCCATGTCTGGACGAGCATAATCCTGTCCTGGCTGCTCACCCTGCTCGGCCTGTTCGGCGCCCATCGGCTGGCGAGCTATCTCTTGCTTCACTTCGGTGCCCGCATGGGCACGAGCCGACTCGACGACGTGGCGTCGCTGCCTTTGCTCATGCTCCTGTTGGCACTCTTCTCGCTCGTCATCAGCCCCGCCACGCTCGCTTTCTCGCGCTATCACGAGCGCGCGGCCGATCGCTTCGCCCTTGCTCTCACCCACGACAATCGCGCCGCCGCCACCGCATTCATTTCACTGCAGCAGCAGAACCTGGCCGTGCCCAGGCCTGGTCTCTGGTTCAAGTTCTTCCGTGCCAGCCACCCACCTATTGGCGAGCGGGTGGATAGCGTGAACAACTATCACCCTTGGGCGGCGAGCGGCGGCCACTGACACGCAACCGTGAGCACGCACTCCGGCTCGCGCCGCCAGACCACCCGCAGGCGCTCTAAAATCTCCTGCCGGGGCAACTTGGCGAGCACGGCGACGGTGACCGGCTGCCAGCCCTCGGGGCAGCCCGGGAAGGGCTTGCCGGTCAGACTTACACGCACCCCGCGGGTGTCGATGCGTAGGCCGAGACCGAGCAATTTTAGCACTGCCTCCTTGGCGCTCCAGATGCGAGCCATCACCAGGCTCGGCTCCTCGCCGCTGTGTTCGACCAGCGCCGCCTCGTCATCAGTGAAAAACTGGCGGATCAAGGCCGGATCGCGTGGCTCCACCGTCTCCAGGTCGGCGCCAATGCGGGCCAGCCGATCGACGGGCGCCGCCGCCATGCCGACCTCGCTGCGATGCGAAAGCGAAATGGGGAAGGCCCATCCGCCCCGGCCTTCGATGAGAACGAAGGGCTCCCCCGAAGGCTGATTAAGCACGCTGATCTGCTGGTCCACCAGATCCGCTTCACCCGAGACCTGGCGCACCAGCCGCTTGGCCGCGATCCGGCCGAGCAGCCACTTGCGCCGCCTGGGTACGATGCCCAGGCCAGCCAAGAGCTTTTCCTCGCGCGGGCTGAGCAGCCCCGGCCAGGCATGGCCCTGCACCACCTCGGGATGCTCGGCAGCACGAACGAGCAGATGACGAAACATCGATCAGGACACCACCTTGCGGAAGGGCCCGGCCTCCTCGTCGGGCAGGCTATTGGGCATGCGCGAGGTGCGATAGCCCTCCAGCTCGAGACGAACCTTGCCTTCCTCGTCGCGCACCCGCGCATCGAAAGACACGGTCTCGCCCACCGGCTTCGCGGTCACCTCGGCGACCAGGGGCCCCCCGGTCATGCTGGGGTTGCGTACGATCACCCGGTCGACCGCGGCGGGTAGCGCGAGCTGTCCGGTCTGGCCAATCTCCCAAACGCCCGCGGTCTGGAAGCACAGCTCGACGAGGCGGGGCCCGAGCAGACAGGAGTGGCTGGCGTCCGCGGTATCGGGGGGCAGACGTTCCGTCATGCAACCGACGACCTGATGAGGTCCAGCGGCAAGGACGCGGTCGAGCACGCGGTAGGCTGGCCCGTGGAAGTACACTCGATAGATGGCGTCGCGCCCGATCTCGGGCCCGGTCCGATTGAAGGCTTGCACCTGGCGGCCTCCGGCCGCCGTGGGCTCGAGCACGACCACACCGGAGAAGTGCAGTCGCTCTTCCGGATCGCGGCCCACGATGGTCTGCAATGACGACAGGGTGGTAAAGACCCGGATCTTGCCCTCCGGCGACAGCTCGGGACGCGCGCGCACGATGGCGGTACGCGCTTCATTGCGGTAGTACTTCATCGGCAAGAGGAAGCGGACGTCTTCGAGCGCCACCACGTGATGGCTCGGTGCCAAAAGCCACGCCACTTCCGCGAAGGTCTCGAGGCCCATGACTCCCGGCAACACCGGGATACCATCGATGGCGTGATCGTGAAGGAAGGGCTCGACCTTTGGATCGAGGCGCATCTCGGCCGTCAAGCCGTCGTGCAAGTTGTAAGCAATCCTGCCAAACGGCAAAGGCAAGCCCCTGTCCTTGGCGCGGGCCTGCAGACTGCCCGAGCTGTCGAGACCGCCGTCAGCGTCGATGGGCTGGACCAGGACACCCAGACGACGGCCGACCACGGCTTCTCCCGAGTAACCCGCCAGCAAGGCCTTGCGAATCACGGGCAGGCCCTCGGCAGGATCCAGCATGTCTATCCCGGCCTGCTTCATGATCTCGGGGATGCGTCCCCGGGTAGCCATGCCGATGCCACCCCAGGCTGTCCAGTCGAGGGCGATGCCGAGCGAGCCCGGCCGCGAACCCGCCCACCAGCCGACCGCCTTGCACATGAAGTCGTTGCCCGCGCTGTAGTCGGCCTGGCCGAGGTTACCGAAGCGGCCCGCCACCGAGGAGAATACCACCATGGCCTTGATATCCATGTCGCGCGTAGCCGCCATCAGGTTGAACAGCCCGTCGGCCTTCACGCGGAAGACCAGGTCGAATTCCTCGACCGGCTTGCGATCCAGAGAGCGGCTGCGCTCGAGGCCAGCCGCATGCAGGATCACGTCGATCTTGCCCGCTTCGTGGCGAATGCCCTCGACAACCGACTTGACCGCGCTGCCATCGAGCACATCGACCTGGCGGTAGCAGGCCCGGCCGCCCGCTTCCTCGACCGCGCGCAAAGCCTCGAGAATGCCGGCCTGCCGCTCGAGATCGAAAAGCTTCTCCTCGACCTGGGCCGGCGTGGCCCGCCCCTTTTCGGCCTTGAGTCGCTCGAATATCTCGCGCTTGGCGGCTTCGCGATCGTGGAGCGCCTTGTCGATCAGCGGACGCTCGCTCTCCGGCGGCAGCTGGCGCGCGTCGAGCAGATAGAAAGTGCCACGACAAGCGGCGGCCAGATCGCGCACGATGGCCACGGTGATAGCTCCCGCGCCCCCGGTCACGGCAAACACGGAATGGCTATCGAGCACCAGGGGCGCCTTGGCCTCCGGTGTGGCGGTAAAGGGCTCGACCCCCACGGCCACACGCAAATTGCCCTGGTAACCGATCTCGACCGCGCCCGGATCGCGCTCGACCTCGTCGAGCAAGGCGCGCGCCACCACTTCGCTCGGCATGTCCTCGGGGAAGTCGACCGCTTTGACCAAGGACTCGGGGCGCTCGTGCTTCGCGGTCTTGAGGAATCCGACCAGCGCGCCACCCAGGGGGCTGCGGGACCCTCCGGGGGCATAGCCGTGGTGGCCACCCATGCGGGTGCCCGCCACCAGGAAGGTACCGGCGAAGGCCAGGCTCTCGTAGAGGGCGCGAACCGCGCCGTGCAAGAGCAAAACCCGGTCGCGGTACTGGCGGCGAAACTCGACCAGGTCGATCTCAGCCAGGGAAGGACAGGGGTCGAGCGAAGCAAGGAAGAACATGCTCACGGGCTCGCCCTTGGCCCAGGTGCGCAGCTGGGACTCGATATCGGCGCGCTCGGGCCGCCCATCGATGCGCATCACCTGCACGCCGCGACGCTCGAGCTCGTCGCACAACAGGCGCCCGGCCCCACCGTGGTCGGCGACCACCACGACCCGGCTGCCCCGCTCGAGACGCACCTGGGTGCGCTTGCACGCGCCGAGCGGCGGCCGCAAAACCAGGCTGATGCGTCGAAGCACCCCGCTGGCGAAGGGATTGGCGGAGGATACGGCGATGGCCGGCGGCACAGGCGCAGCCGGCCCCGGCACGGGGCCGGCCACCGGCACGGCCGCACTCTCGAGGGCAACCGCAGGTGCAACGGCAGGTGCAACGGCGGGTGCGACGGCAGGCGCAACGGCGGGAGCGACGGCAGCAATGCCAACGTTCTTCTGCACGAAGGCGATGACGTGGCGTAGCGTCGGGTAGTCGCGTAGCTTGAGGTCGTCCTGGCGAGGGATGCCAAACTCCTCCCGCACCCGAGCGAACACCTCGGCCTGCTTGACCGTGTCCACGCCCAGGTCGGCTTCGAGGTCGAGATCCAGCTCCAGCATGTCACTGGGATAGCCGGTCTTGTCGGCCACGATGGCGAGCACCTTGGCGACTGTCGGATCCAGCGGATCCTGCCGCTCCGGCGCATCCAGTGGGCTGGCGCCGGCCGCCGGGGCCGCGGGTGGGGCGGCAGGGCTGCCCGCGCTGGCTGCGAGCTCGGCAGCATGGGCCGGCGTGGCCGGGGCCGACCCGGCCGCGGGAGCCTTGCTGCTGGTGACGAAGCCGATCACGTGGCGCAAGCTGGGGTAATCACGCAGCTTGAGATCGTCGCGGCGGGGAATGCTGAACCGCTCGCGTACCATCGCGAACACCTCGGCTTGCTTGACGGTGTCGATACCCAGATCCGCCTCGAGATCGAGATCGAGCTCGAGCATGTCGCGCGGATAGCCGGTCTTCTCGGCCACGATGGCGAGCACCTGATCGACTATCTCGCTATCGGCCGCGAGGGCCGGGGCGGCAGCGGGAGGCGAGCCGGCTGGAGACGACGGCGCGGGAGAAGGGGGCGCAGCCGATGCCGGCCCCGGCATTGGCGCACCCGTACCGCTTCGGCTCGACGCGACGAAGCCGACCACGTGGCGCAGCGTCGGATAATCGCGCAGCTTGAGGTTGTCCTGGCGCGGGATGCTGTATGCCTCGCGCACGGTGGCGAACACCTCGGCCTGCTTGACGGTATCGATGCCCAGATCGGCCTCGAGATCGAGGTCGAGCTCGAGCATGTCGCGGGGATAGCCGGTCTTCTCGGCCACGATGGCGAGCACCTTCTCCAGCACCTCGTCTCCGCCCGGGGAGGCCGGAGAAGCGCCGGACGCCGTGGCAGCGACGCCGGCCGCGCCAAGGGTGGTGGCGGCAGGGGGTGCGTCCGCGCGAGTAGCGGCGGCGCCAGAAGCGACAGCAGCGGCAGGAGCAAGAGCGGCCGGGGACGCAGCGCCCGCGGGGACGACCGACTGGCCGGAGCGCAGGCCCGTGCTCGCTTCGACGAAGCCCACCACGTGGCGCAGCGTCGGGTAGTCGCGTAGCTTGAGGTTATCGCCGCGAGGAATGGCGTACGCCTCCCGCACCATGGCGAAGACCTCGGCTTGCTTGACCGTGTCGATACCCAGGTCGGCCTCCAGATCTCAGATCGGGATCCAGCATGTCGCGCGGATACCCAGTCTTGTCGGAAACGATGGCCAGCACCTTCTCCAGCACCGATTCGCCGGACGGTGACGCCGCGACCGCCGGGGGTGCAGCCGCGGCCACGGCCGCCACCCGAGGGGATTGCGCCGCGGGCAGCGGAGATGCCGAGACCGCCGCGCCGGAGGCGGTGGCCACGGGGCCGGGGACGGGCTGAGCGGCCTGCCAACGGGAAGACGCCGCCGGCTCGCGCGCCGGCATGCCCTCGTCCTTGATGCGCAGGGTGCGCTGCTGCACTTCCAAGGCAGGTCGCGGATAGCCAGATATGTCGGCCAGCCAGCTCTGGTACGCCGCCTGATCGGCGACGCGCTGCTCGACCCCGGGCAACCGCCGGAAGAGCGACATGGCGATCTGCGAGCCGAAGCCCGCGGCCAGACGCAAAGCAAAGTTGACGGGATAGTGGCCACCCTTGGACAGGTTCAAGGTGCCGAGCTCGGGGTCGGGCTCGCGGCAGTTGGGCACGGGCGGCACCACTTGCTTTTCCAAGATCTTCACCGCCACCGCATCCTCCACTCCCACTCCCATGGGATGACCGGTGAAGCCCTTGGTGTTGGCCACCACGATGTCATTGATCGAGGCACCGAAGGTCTTGCGTAGCGCGAATACTTCGGCGGCCGCGCTGCCGCCCCGGGCCGGGGTGTAGGTCTCGTGCGACATGAAGACGAGCTGCTTCGCCATGACGTGACGAAGGAGGCCGTGCCGCTGTTCGGCTTTGGTCACCAGCCTCTCCATGACCCCTTCGATATGGGTGACGTCGAGACGCGTGGCATGAAAGGCACTGTTGGCTATCTCGGTCCCCAACACTTCGGCAATGCCGCGCATACCCCGTTCGCTCACCGCCTCCTCGGCCTCGACCACCAGCGCACAGCCTCCCATACCCATGAGCATGCCGTGACGGCGACGATCGAAAGGCAGGGCCGCATCTTCGACTTTGTTGTCGGTGCTGGCGGCCCCGGTGGCGACAAAGCCCGCTCCCATCCACTCCATGAGGTTGTTCGAGGTGACATCGTCGGCCCCGATCACGATCACGCGCCGGCAGCGGCCCCCGCGGATCCAATCCTCGGCGATGGCGATAGCCGCCGTGGTCGAGGCACAGGCCGAGTTGACCTGGGTATTGGGGCCGCGGATGCCCAGCATCTCGGCAAATTGGGCGTGCCCCATCGACAAGACCTGGAGAATGAAGCGGCGGTCGAATTGATAGTTGGCCTTGTGCTCGCGTGCCTCGTAAAAGCGAGTCACCTCGCCCACGATGTTGTCGTAGCCGGGGAAAGCCGAGGCAAAGATCACCCCGGTCTCGTCGGCCATGGCCAGGGGCAAACGCCAGCGGTCGGGCAAGTAGCTGCCCGTGGTGGTGCGACGATAGTGGCGAACCAGGGGAATACCCGCATCGCGCAAGGCCTCGATGCCCGCGCCCACCGCCAGTGCGGTAGTGATATCGAACACCCCGGTGCGTTCGGCGGGAACGCCGAACTCCTCCGCCAGGTTGAAGGCACCCTTGCGCCCTGCCAGACGTATCACGGCGTCAGTGGACAGAATGGGATCGAGGCTGGGCTCGCCCACCTCGCGCTTGTGCAGGCGAACGATATTCTTCCCCAACATGCGCTCGCGCACTTGCTGCGGCACCGGCTCGATGAAGGATTCCCCGGCCAGAATCCTGTCCACGTTGCCGTCATCGAACACCTTCCGGCTCTCGCCGGGCAAGCCCAGACCGGCTCCGGAGATCACGATTGATCGCGGCCGGGTGGGCGCGGGCGGCGCGGCCGCCGGAGAGGCCTGGCCACGGTAGAGCGCCATGCCTTCGTCCAGGAAGCGGGCGAAGAGGCGGCCGAGCCCTTCGTAGTCGGCATGGGCGGCGCCCAACGATGAATCTGGTGACTCCTTGCTCATAGCTATAGGTGCTCCAATCGATTGCTGAAAGCTTACGTTCTGGCCGCTCGCGGTATAGAGCTCGGGCATCCGATCCACTTGCTCGGGCCGCGGAATGCCGGCAGCGTAAAGACCACACATGGCATCATGAAACGAGCGCACTCCGCCGCGCTTGGGGTGGTTGGTGGCGAGACAGATGACGTCGGTCTTGTCCTCGAGAATGGTCTCGGCCAAAGCCTGCAGAGCGCGCTTGGGGCCCACCTCGACAAAGACGCGCGCGCCTTCGCGGTAGCAGGTTTCCACGCCCTTGACGAACTGCACCGATGACGCCATCTGGTCGGCCAGGCGGCGACGGATGGCCTCCATGTCGTCGGTAGGGTAGAGCTGGCCGTCGATGTTGCCCACCAGGGGAATGGCGGGCGGTCGCAGCTCCATCTCGCAGATCGTGCGATAGAGGGCATCGGCGGCGGGCGCAACCACTTTGCTATGGAAAGCGTGGGAGACCGGTATGATTTGCGCGGTCATGCCGCGTTGGTTGAAGTAGGCCACTGCCCGGTCGACCGCGGCGCTGGCGCCCGCGATGACCGTCTGGCGTGGGCTGTTCATGTTGGCGGGGGTCAGGTAGCCGCCGATGCTGGGCAGCAACTGGATAATCTCCTCGGTCGGTCCCAGCACGGAGGCCATCTTGCCCTTGTCCCCGATGGACACATCGGCCATGGCGCGAGCCCGGGCACTCACTGCCACCAGCGCCTCGCTGAAGTTGATCATGCGCGCACCCACCGCGGCGGCCCATTCGCCCAGGCTGTGGCCCATGACCAGGTCAGGGAACACGCCATGCTTGCCGAGCAAGCGCATCAGCGCGATATCGCTCGCGACCATGGCGGGCTGACATACCGTGGTGTCCTTGAGCGCCTCCTCGGCCGCTTCCACGGCGGCGCTGTCGCTCGCGTCCCGGTATACGTAGCTGGTAAGCGATCGGCCCAGGATGGCCGCCATGGTACGATCGGCCTCCGCGAAGGTCTCACGCACGATAGGGTCGGGGAGGTCGGCCAACATGTTGACGTATTGCGATCCCTGGCCCGGGAAGAGGAACGCCAACTTGGCCGCCGGCCCCCGCCCGAAATGAATGCCCTTGGTGTGCAGCAGGCGCCATTTGCGCGCGCCGCTCTCATCTTCGCCTTGGTTGAGCGCGGCGAGCGCCGTCTCGCATTTCTTGATCAGGTCGCCGGCCTCTTCGAAGGAGATGACCAGGCGAAGCGGGCAGGAGAGAAAGTCGGCCCCCGGCGGGGTGCGGTCGGGAAGGCGACCGGCCTCGGCCTCGCGGAGCGCGCGCGCGAGCTTGGTCTTCAGCGCCTGACGATCGGCACCCCCGACGGCGACCAGCCGGCCGAGCAGCTCGGGCCGGCGGATCCCACTCGTGGCCGCGGCTGCGCCGGGCGCCGCCGAGATCGCGGCCGGTACCTGCACCATGGGTTGCGGCTTGGAGAGCAGGCCAGGGATATATTCCTCCACGACCACGTGGAAGTTCGTCCCGCCGAATCCGAACGCGGAAACCCCGCACCGGCGCGGGGCGAAACGCGGTCGCTCCCAGGCACTAGCTTCGGTGTGGACGGCGAAGGGAATAGTGCTCCACGGGATGGAGGGACTGGGCGATCTGAAATTGATCGAGGGCGGCAAGATCCGGTGGTGGCAGGCCAGGATTGCCTTGAGCAGACCGGCCGCGCCCGCGGCGCTCTTCAGATGTCCGATCTGCGACTTTACCGATCCGAGAGCGATCGGCTGCCCCACCTTGGCATTGGCGAGCACCCCGGCGACGCTTTCCATCTCGGCCGCGTCGCCCACCGGAGTGGAAGTGCCGTGCCCTTCGAGCAGCGTCATGGTCGCCGGGTCGAGTCCAGCCCGTCGCCAGGCCCGCTCGATGGCTATGCGCTGCCCGACGGGATTGGGGGCGGTGATGCCCTTGCCCTTGCCATCGCTCGCGCCCCCCACCGCTCGGATCACGGCGTAGATCCGATCACCCGCCTTTTCCGCATCCTCGATGCGCTTGCACACGAAGAAAGCACCGCCCTCGCCCATGACGAATCCACTCGCGCGTGAGTCGTACGGGAACGAGCCCTGCGCTGACAGGGCGCCTATCTTCGAGAACTTGATGAAAGTGCTCGCCCCCATGTTGCGGTCCATGCCACCGGTCAGAGCCACGTCGTAGTGGTGGTCGACCAGGCTATCGATGGCGGCCTGCACAGCGGCGAAGGTGGAGGCACAGGCGGCATCGGTGGTGAAGTTGGGTCCGCGCAAATTGTAGACCGCCGCCACGCGCCCGGCGATGATGTTGGTCAGCTCGCCGGGCATGGTGTCCTCGGTCGTGTCGGGCAAGCGCAAGTTGATCTCGGTCTTCAGCTCGGCCAACAAGGCTTCGCGCACGCTGGCGGGCAGCGCCTTGAAAGCATCGGTCACGCTGAGCGCGTTGGCGTACTCCGGATAGGATAGCCGCAGGACCGTCTCGTAGTGACGCTCGCCTCCCATGGCATTGGCAACAATGACCGCAGTCGATTCGCAGTCGAGCGGCCGGTCAGCAAGGCCGGCATCGCGCAGGGCCTCGCCCGCGCAGAGCAAAGCCCACTTCTGTCCGTCGTCCATCGCCGCGGCCACCCGCGGGGGTATGCGCAGCTTGGTGGAATCGAAGGAGACGCCGCGTACCCAGCCGCCGATCTTGGAGTAGGTCTTGCCCGGTGCCTTGGGGTCAGGATCCCAGTAGTCCGCCGCGCTCCAGCGGTCGGGCATCACCTCGGTGATGCAGTCTCTGCCTTCGAGCACGTTGCGCCAGAAGCTCTTCACGTCTGGGGCTTCGGGCAAGATCGCCCCCAGGCCAACCACGGCAACGGCACGCCCGGCCGGATCCCGCATCGAACTACTCATCTATCCGTTTCCTCCCAAGTATGCGCAAACGAAGTCTGCCGGCCTAGGGTCGCTCGGCGTCCTGCTCGACGATCGCCTTGGCGACCAGATCGAGATCGGCGAGCAACCCCCTGGCCGAGGCGTTGATCCGGCTCGTCTGCAGGCCGCGCTCGAGCTCGGCCATGCCGGCGCCGTCGACCACGTCCATACCGCAGATCAGGCGAACCGCCAGACCGACGATATCGAGCGCCATCTCGCGGGCACAGATCCTGGACATGGTCTTGACCACGCTCGGAGCAAAGAAGGGCTGATACTTCGCTGCGCCACGACCGGCGGCATAGTGGGCGAAGTTGGCGGCAATCTCGGCGCGAGTCATGAGCTCACCCAGCTGGAAGAGCACATGCTGATTGCGGGTAAGACGCCCCAGCCGACAACGCTCGGTGGTCTCGAGCACCGCCCGCACCGCCAGGGCGGCGATATCGGCGCCGACCTGCGCATCTTCACGATGGAGACCCTCGAGGGACTCGGCCATCTTGCGATAGAAGCCGCCGCGTTCCTGCAGGTGAACGCGCCAGCGATCGCGCGACACCGTCCATTGCATGATCTCGCTCGTGCCCTCGTATATCGTGGTGATGCGCACATCGCGCCGGATCTTCTCGACCTCGTATTCCTTGGTGTAGCCGTAGCCGCCCAGGGCCTGCACCGCGGCGTCGGCCGCGGCATTGCCTTCTTCCGTGGCAAAGAGCTTGGCGATGGCGCCTTCGGTTTGCAGGTCGCTTTCACCCGCGTCCAGCCGGCGCGCCACCTCTTCAATATAGGCCCGCGCCGCCTCGAGCTTTACCACGTGGGGCACGATCAGCTTGTCCATGTAGCCCTGCTTGTGCGCCAGGATCGAGCCCGCCTGTACCCGTTCGCGTGCGTAACGAATGGCCCGCAGCATAGCCGCCACGCCACCGCCCAGTCCGAAGGCCGCAACCATCAGACGCGTGAAACCGAAGACCGACTGGGCGTGAATGAGGCCCTTGCCCTCGACGTGACCGACCACGTCTTCCTTGGGCACGAAGACGTCTTCGAATATCACGGGCGAGGTGTTGGACGACCTGATGCCGTGCTTGTTCTCGTGCTTACCCGGCAAGAGCCCGGGGGCGCCCTTCTCCACCAGGAAGAAGGTCGGACCGTCGGGGGCCGCCGCCAGAACGGAATAGAGTTGGGCGTAGCCTCCGTTGGAGATGAACTGCTTGGCGCCGCTTATCTTGTAACCCTTTAGCTCGCCGTTTTCACTCACCCGCTCGGCCTTGGTGCGAATCGCGGATAGCTCGCTACCCGCGAGCGGCTCGGTCACGGCATAGGCGACTATCAGACCCTCCTCACCGATGCGTCGCAGCCAGTGCTTGCGCTGTTCCTCGGTCGCTCCCACCACGATGGGGTCGGTGCCGAGAAAGGTCGCCAAGAATGCCGTGGCCACCCCGAGATTGAGGCGCGCCATATCTTCCGACACGCGATAGATATCGTAGGCACAGCCGCCCAGCCCGCCCAGTTCCTCGGGGATGAAGAGCAGGTGCAGGCCGACCTCGGGACCGAGCAGCTCCTGGATCAGACCGAGCGGAAATTCGTCCCGCTCATCGAGCTCGATGCGAACCTTGGCCGAGAGTTTCTGCTTGCCGAAGGAGCTGATGGTGTCGAGCAACATCTGAAGGGAATCTTTGTCGAGTCCGGCATTGTGCATCTGGTCGTCGTCTCCTGGCCTGGCTAGCATCGGCCGCCGAGGGCGGACGATGCTGGCACAAGCGCGTGCAAAAGCAAAAGAGGGATAGACGGCGCAGCCCGCCGTTCCCATGACCTGGCGATCCAACTAGGCGGAATAATTGGCTAATGCTGGTATCGCTAGCTATGGGCGCTGGCGACGCACCGCTCCCGTGAGCAGCTCAATCGAGCTTCCAGCGTGGGTCGGAGTTGGCCTTCTCCCTTTCCTTCTCCTTCTTGGCCTCTTCGGCAGCGCGATCCTTGGCCCGCTTGGCCTGGGCCTTCTTGGCCTCGGCCTGGGCCTTCTTGTCCCTTTCCTTGATCTTCTTCAGTGCAAGCGCGGCGGCCTTGTCTTCGTCATGCTTGCGCTTGGCGGCGCACTCGGGCGGCTCGCAATCGTTTTCGCACTCGCACTTGAGCTTTGCCTTGCCAACCCGATTGCAGCGACACTGGTCCTTCGCATCGCGGTAACAACCGCAGGCGTTGAGCGCGGCACCGGCGGGCACCACATCGGCATCGGCGGTATTGTCCGGGTTGGCGCGCGTTGGTGGGGAAACAAACGTCACCAAGCTGAAAACGGGAATTACCGATAGCAGCATGCGCATGGCGTTTCTCCTTTGCAGGCCCCAATAGCACGCCTGCGGCAGGCTCCGCAATGCCGGCAAAGCGGCCTCGAGCCTGCCATCACAACCGGCAAGCCTGAAGTATGCCGCCTGCGGCATGTCCGCCTGCGGCATTGCCAGGGGTAAGGAGAGCTGGTAGCAATGTGGGCGGCGAAGTGCCAGGTTCCTGCGATGACCCAAAGCCTGATGGCGCGTGACCGAGCCGAAGCAAAACGGAAGGGCTTTTCCGCCATGGCGGCCTGGGCTGGGTCGGGACTGCTGCTCTTCTATCACGCGCCAACTCTGGGCCTCCTGGCCGCCGGCGGGGGCGCCTACCTGACCTACCGCTGGTTTATGTTCCGCGCCAAGCGCGGCATGCGGTTTTAGTGAGAGAGGGACCCTGGGAGGGTCCTTTAAATCCCCCGCGGACGAGCCACGTTCGCAATCTTCGCGGCTGGGGTACCGACTACGGGTGTGCCCGGCGCACCTCGAGGTAGGTCGACACCAGCAGGAACAGGCCCATCAAGATCCACAAGGCCCCCATCTTGAAGTGCCGCTTCTGCTCTTTCCGACGCACCGGCTTGCGCTCGGTCGGTGCCACCTCCTCCGTCCCCGCCCTGGCGCTCTCGCCCGAACCGTCGCCCGAACCGTCGCCCGAACCGTCGTCGGCGCCGTTGCCGCCGGAAGACTGCGCGGGCCGGGGCGCGGCCAGGTACTTGATGCGCAGGCCACCGAACAGCACGAGCATGGCACCCACGACATAGGGAATGATGGGCGGGATGTTGAGTCGCATGAGGCTCCGGTTCAGCTCGCCATTTCTACCGCACTGAATTGGCGAATGACGGTGATCTTGATCTGGCCGGGGAAGGTTACCTCACGCGAGATAGCCTGGGCGATGTCGGCCGCCAAGCGGGCGGTTGCGGCGTCGCCAATCCGCTGCTCCTCGACATAGACACGAACCTCGCGTCCGCCCTGGACGGCAAAGGCCTCCGCCACCCCGGCAAAACCGCACGCGACGCGCTCGATCTCGCCCAGCTTGGCCACGTGGTTGTCCTCGCTCTGGCGACGCGCACCCGGCCTACCACCAGACATGGCGTCAGCCGCCGCCACCAGGTAGGCATAGGCGCTGCCGAAGGGCTCGTCGCCATGGTGGGCGCCGATGGCGTTGACGATAGGCTCGGCCTCCCCCAGGCGACGGGCATGTTCCGCACCGATCAGAGCGTGCGATCCGTCGAGCTCGTGGGTGAGGGCCTTGCCGATATCGTGAAGCAGCGCCGCTCGCCGCGCCACCTTGGCGTCAAGGCCGATCTCGGCCGCCATCATCCCGCACAAAAAGCCAGCCTCGACCACATGCTCCCATTGGTTCTGGGCATAGCTGGCGCGGAAATTGAGGCGTCCCACCAGCTTGACCAGCTCGGGATGGGCCCGGTCCAGTTTCAGAAGGACGAAGGCGCGCCGGCCGCTGGCGACGATCTCACGCTCGAGGTCGCTGCCGATGTCGCGCGCGAGCTGGGCAATGGCGGGACCGCGCACGCCCGGCTTGCGCAGCATTTGCGCGACACAGCGTCGGGCCAGCTCACGCCCGACACCATCCTGTCCCTCGAGACGGACGGATTGGCCATCCTCGCTCAAAACGAGCGTAACCCCGGCCGCCTCGGCCACCGCGTGCAGGTCGTCCTCGCTCAGGCCGGCCCGCTCGCCGCGGCTGTCCAGCAAAGCGATGGTCGATTGGGCGCGTTCAGCATAGAAGCGCTCGGACATGCGGCCGCCGGCGATGCCCATCAAACGCTTGGCCGCGCGGGCAATCTCCATGGCCTGCTCTTCGCCCGCATTGCGCACCGTCTGAGCCGCCCCCGCCCTGGCGTCATCAATCTGGCTCTCGACCAGGCTGCGCACGAGCTGCGACGCGGCCACCCCGGCGACCCGCTCGAGAGCGCCGCGTTGCTCGCGCACCAGCGACACCATCTCTTGATCAGCGGCGTCCCCCTCTCGCTCCAGCTGACTGACCAGCGGCTCGCGAGCCGCGAGAGCTTCCCCCAGCTCCGCCAGCGCACGCGCCTCCTCGTCGAGAAAGACGCCACGGCCAGCCAAGGCGGCCTCCCGATCGGCCAGCTCAACCTGGCGCGCTTGCAGACCCCCCTCGGCCTGGCCGCGCAAGACCAGCGCCTCCTCGCGCGCTGCCACCTCCGCCTGCAGCCTCAGCGTGGCCACCTCGCGCGCGGCGGTGGCGCGCAGGCGCTCGATCTCCTGCGCGCGCGCGCGCAGGGCTAGCCGTAGTCGCGCCCGCACCTTGGCCTTGAGCCAAAGCCCGAGGCAGCCACCCAGCAGAGCGGCCGAGGCAACCGCGCAAGCTGCCAGCATGGCGCACTTATCCGATGGCCAACCCGAGATGACTGCGCAGCTCGAAGTATTCCTCGGAAATGCTCCATTGGATGAGGTCGCGCAGCTTATCCTTGGGATCGGCGCTGCCGACCGCGATGGGCTCGGACAAGACGTGGACGGCGGCCACTTCTAGATCGTTACACAGCAAGAACCCGGCCCGCGTCGAGGTGTAGTCGACCGAGGTGGCCCACTTGTGCAAATCAACCTCCGCGTTGCTAGCCATGAAGCGACGGACCACCTCGGCGAGCTGCTCCATCTGCTGGGGGGGCAGAAAGCGCTTGAGCAGCTCCACCCGCTCGGCCACCGGGCCGTCCATGTCTGCCTTGATGGGTAGTTGTGGCTGGACCAACTTCAGCGCCGCAAGGAAAAACGCCTTGAGCTCGGAAACCTGCGGCACGACGCGTGGCCAGCGCAGCACGTGGTCGGGACGCAAGAGCGCCAGCCGCTTGCCCAGCGAGTAGGCGAGATCCTTCTCCTGCTTGCCCTGCAGCAAGGCAGTACCGAAAATGATGGCCGGACAAAGCTGTTGCTTGTCGCGGGCGCTGACGAATTCCATTTCCCCTGCCCAGTCCTGGCGCAGGAACACCTCGGGCAGGCCGACCCCCAGGATCTGGCCAGCGTAGACCAGCACCCGCGCGAGCATGAGCTGGTCGGTGGCCAGGTCGCGCTTGTCTTTGCGCCGGATGCCATAGACCCGGTGCTCGTCGGCGCGGATCGCCACCACGGTCTGGCTGATGTTGGCCAGCACGAGCGAGACATAGCGATCCTCGCCGGCGTGGAAGATTTGCCGTTGCCAATTTTCCTCGGTCAAGCGTGCCTTCACGCGCGACAGGCCCTTGTTGCGATACTGCTCGAAAAAGCGGGTCTCCTCGGCATCGGCCTGCTTGAGGTAGGACAGGGTCGAGGCCACGCACCAAACCTGGTCGTAGCGGCCCAATTCCGCGTAAAGCCGCCGCAAAGTTTTGAGGGCAGGAACCATGTCCTTGGGCTCGCTGGCCTGGTTGATGAGCAGGCGCAGCTCGCGAATGGCCTTGTCATATGACTCGGGCCCTTGCACCTGATACAGCTCGGCAAGGATCTGGTGACGGCTCAAGTTGTCGGGCTCGAGTCGCACGCACACTTCGAACGCTTCCGCCGCCTCGCGATACATCTTGAGCCGCGAGCGGTAGATCTCGCCCAAGCCGTGCCAAAGCGCGAGCTGCATCGGCTTCTTGTCGGCCGGGACTTCTTGCCCCAGTCGCTTGATCATCTTGCGATAGTTGCGCTGCTGGTTGGTCCAGTCCTTCTTCGCGGTCATGATCTTGTCGATCCGCTCGAAGGGCTTGAGGTGCTCGGGGTACACGTCGAGAGCCTGATTGAACATCTCCACCGCTTCGTCGGGCGAGTGCAACTCGGCGTTGGTGATGATGCCGGCGGTCTCCAGGTAGCGGGCCTTCGCCTTGCCCGCCTCGAGATTGGCCAGGCGCATGAGGATCTCGACTGCCTTCTTCCACTGCTTGGTCTCGTGCAAGAGCTCGAGCACGTCGACCAGCAGGTTGCGCGCGTCGGGCTTGAGCTCGAGCGCCTCCAGGTAGATCGCGATGGCCTTCTGCGGGTTGCCCAGCTTCTCACGATAGATCGCGATGATCTCCTCGTGCGCGCGCAGTTTGTCCTCGACGGTGGCGGCGTGAGCGAGCAAGGCGCGCTTTTGCCGGATCACCGCTTCCCAATCGCCCGCCTCGGCGTACACCTGCCCCAGGGCCAGCAGCGTCGGGCGATGGCCGGGACTAATCTCCAGTGCCTTCTCGTACATGTTGATGGCCTTGGCCCGCTCGCCCACCTTCATCTTGATGTTACCGATACGATGGAAGACCTCGACGATCTCCTCATCGCTCTGCGACTCTCGGTGCTGCACCATTACCGTCTGGTACAGCTTGAAGGCGTCGTCCCATTGCTGGCGCCGGTAGAGCAGATCGGCCCGATCGACCAGGGTCGGCAGATGGGTGGGATCGAGCTCGTAGGCATGACGGTAACACTTGAGAGCCTTGTCCTGATCGCCCAGCTTGTCGGCCGCCTTGGCCAGGCGGTAGTACAGCACGTGCAGCTCCTTGTTGGCGCGGCGGTCGGTCTTGCGCGCCAACATCTCGAGCACGGGAATGAGAGGAACCCACTCCTGCCGGCGATAGTAGATCTCGGCCAGGGGAGCGCCCGCTTCGACGTGCTCGGGGTCGAGCTCCAGGGTGCGGGCGAACAGATCCCGAGCGCGGGCTTCGTCATTGAGGTCGGTCTGGTAGACCTTGCCGGCTTCGAAGAGCAGACGCGTCTTCTCCAGCACGTTTTGCGTGCAAGGCTCGGCGCGCACCATCATCTGGGCCGCCTTGAGCGAATCGCCTCGCCGCCGGTAGAGGTTGATGAGCGATAGCATGCTGGGCACGTGCCCTGGGTCGACACTCAGGGCGTCCGACAGGCGCTCTTCGGCCGACTCGGGCATTTGCATCTGCTCGTCGAGGATCTTGCCCAGCCGGAAGCTCAGGTCGACCTTTTCCTGGGCCGGGACGACGTCCACCAGGCGCTCCATGATCTCCACCGCGCGGTCCCACTGCTCGGTCTGCTCGTAGATGCGCGCCAACCCGCGCAGGGCATCGGTGTGATCGGGATCGAAGGTTAGGATATCGTTGTACGACTCGGCGGCGCGGTCGGGATCGCGCAGCTCTTCCTCGAACACGCGCCCGAGGGCCAGATAGACTGCCGTCCGTTCCTTGGCCTCGGTTTCCACGTCGATGTGGCGGCGGAAGATATCGACCAAGGCATCCCAGTTGCGCTCACCCCGATAGAGGCGCTCGAGGTCGCGGTACACGGCGAGTTGCTGGGGATCGATTTCCAGCGCCCGGAGCAGACAATCGATCGCCCGCTCCGCCTTGCCCTGCTGCTGCTCCCAAACCTGGGCCATGCGCAGATAGAGGCTGACCCTCTCGCTGTCGGCCGGGGTCACCTCTAGCTGGTGCTCGAGCACGTCGAGGTAGGCATCGGTATGGCCCGCCTTGAGGTGGAGCTGCTCCAGCGCCTTGAGCGCTTGCAGGTTCTGCGGGTCGACCGTGAGCACCTCACGATACGCCTCCACCGCGCGTTCGTTATCGCCCAGGCGCGCCTCCCACAGCTCGCCGACCTGCAGACGCAGCTTCACCGCCAGGTCGACGTCGCTGACAGTCTGGGACTTCTTGCCCAGGATCTCGGCCAGGCGGTCCCAAGCCTGGGCGCGCCGGTGGAGCCGCTCGAGGGCATCGATGGCGCGCATACAACGCTCATCGCAACGCAGGGCTCGCTCGTAAGCGGCCGTGGCCTGTCCGGCATCCGCCAGCTGGACCTCGAACGCTTCGGCGAGCTGGAGCAATACCACCACCTTGCGTTCGGTGTCCTGCTCGAGCTCGGCGTGGCGGGACAACATGGTGACCAGCTCCTTCCACTGGCCGACCTTGCGATAAAAATCAGCCAGCGCCGCCATGGCCCCCAGGTGGTCGGAGTCCAGCGACAAGGCCTTCCTGGCCGCGGCGATGGCGTACTCGGTGTGATCGAGCGCGGAGTCGTACCAACGGGCGATCTTGACCCAGAGATCCGCCGCCTGCTTGACGTCGGTCATACCCTGCGCCACCTGGGTATACTCGGTGAGCAAATCGTTCCACTTGCCCGTCGCGGTGGCGAGGCGCTCCAGCTCCTCGGCCACGTGGTCGTTCGAGTAGTCTTCCCGGAAGGCCGCTTGCAAGGTCACGAAGGCCGAATCGCGATCGCCCATCTGGGCTTCGTACACGGTAGCGATGGCGCAGAAGAGCTTGATGCGCTCGGGCGGCCCGTCCACGTACTCGATGCGGGCGAGCAGGAGCTCCACCAGCTTCGGCCACAGCTTGCGCTGTCGGTAGAGATCCTCGAGACTGGTAGAGGCCTGCAGATGCGATGGGTCGATCTCGAGCACCCGCTCGTAGGTCTCGGTGGCGGCCCCGCCATCGCCCACCTTGTCGAACCAGATCGAGGCAACCTGCACCAGCACGGCGACCTTCTCGTCGGGAGACTGCAGCGCGGCCACCCGGCGCTCGAGCACCTCGACACACTCCTCCCAGCGCCCCTCCTGCGTGAACAGCTTCTCGAGCGCAGACAGGGCCCGGAAATCCGCGGCGTCGAGCCGCAGGACCTGGCGCCAAGCTTCGATGGCAGCATCGATGCGCATGAGGGTGGAGCCCTCGAGCTCGCCTAGTTGGGCGTAGAGCTCCTTGAGCTCGCTGGTGGTCAGCGCATGACCGCCGACCGAGATGGTCCGGCGCAGGATATCGGTCAGCTCCTCCCAAGCCCCGGCGCTGCGACAGTTGTCGGCGATGGCGCGTAGCGCCTCCACGTCGCCGGGATCGATCTCTGCCACTTTGCGCCAGCACTCGAGAGCATTGCGCTCCCGCCCCAGCTTGTCGCCCCACACCCGCCCCAGCCTCCGGTAAAGTGGTATACGCGCCACCGGGTCGTCGGTAGCGCGGATCTGGCTGTCGAGCACCTCGGTCAGCTCGCGCCAGTCCTCGGCCTGCTCGTGCAGGTCGGCCAAGGCGGAGAGCGCCTGCGGATCCGCACCCCGCAGATCCAGGACGCGGCGCCACAGCTCGATGGCGCGATCGCGATCGAGGAGCACGTCGGAGGTGATCTTGGCCATACGCGCGTAACAATCGGACAGGGCCTGGTCGCCAGGCGCGATGTCCAGCATCTTTTCGTAGATCCCGTAAAGGTCCTGCCAGCGCTCAGCGCGGAAGTACAGGCGCTCGAGCGCCTCGAGGGCGACGGGGGAGCGCGACTCGTGCTCGAGCACCGCCAGGTAGCTGGCCACCGCGGCATCGGGATCGTCGATGACGTCGGCCAGCACCTTACCCAGGCGCAACTGCAACGCCACCAACTGAGTGGAATCGTCGGTGATGGCGATGCGGCGCCGCAGAACGCTAGCCAGCTTCTCGAAATCGCCCTGCTTGTCATACACGCGATCCAGAAACGCCAGGGCATCAGCGTCGTCGGGATCGAAGCTGAGAATCTGCCCCAGCACCTCTTCGGCGCGTGACAAATCGCCGAGCTCGGTCTCGAAGACACCGGCCAGGCGCATGAGCACATCCTTGCGCACCGCTCGCTCGCCGGCCTTGCCCGCCGCCTCGGCCATGGTCGAGACGTAGACCTCCCATTGGTGGGTGAGGCGGGCCAGGCGGAGCGCCTCCTCGAGCGCCTGCTCGGACGCGGGGGCTTCCACCACCGCGCGCGCCCACCAATCCAGCGCGGACACCTGGTCGAACAAGCGGTTCTCCGTGATATCGGCCAACCGACGCAAGATGCGTTGGCGTTCCTCACTGTCGGCTTCGCAGGCCAGCTCGACCTGGTAGACCGTCACCAGCTTCTCCCACTCTTCGGCCACGCGATAGAGGGGCTCGAGGATCTCGGCGATTTCCCGCTGCATGGTGCCGGCCGACATCAACCGTTCCAGGGTAGCGCGGGTATCCTGGTGCTGCGGCGAGATGGTCAGAATCTCTTGGTAAGCCTCGACCGCTTTGGGCAGATCGCCAAGTGCGACTTCGAGGATCTGCGCCAGCCGATAGGTCAGGGCGACGATCTGCTCCTCGGTGTCGGCCAGCCGGATCTCGCGGCGGACGATGTCGGCCAGATCCTGCCAACGTTCGGCGACGGTATACAAGCGGTCGAGGGCGACCAGGCCATCCCGGCGGTCGGGCTCGGCGTCTGCCACCCGCTTGTAGGTGGCAATCGCCTTGTCGATCTCGTGGGTTTCTTCTTCATAGACCCGAGCGAGGCGCATGAGCATCTCGACTTGCAAGCCCGTCTCGAGCACCCGCTCAATCTCGCTCTCGATGGCGCTGGCCAGCTCCGACCAACGTCCACTCGCTTCGGCCATGCGGTCGAGATGGGCGATGACCTCGGCATTGGCGGGGTCGGCGCGCATGGCGCGACAGTAGGCATCGAAAGCGGCATCGAAGTTCGCCAGCCGCCGCTCATAAATGCCCGCCACCGTGCCCAGGAGATCGACCCGTCGTGCCACGTCGGCGGCATTGGCGATCATGACCTCGTAGGTGACGGCGACCTTGTCCCAGTCCCCGGCCGATTCGTAAATCGGCTGCAACACCTGGGCGGCAGCGATCGGCTCTTGTCCTCGCTCCATCATGCCCTCGATGGCCTTGAGGGTGGGCTCGTGCGTGGGATCCATCTCGAGCACGCGCTGGTAGGACTCCACCGCTCGACTGGGATCGTTGAGCCGCTCGCGCCACAGCTCGCCGATACGGAAGCGCAGCGATACCACCTCGGCGGCGGAAGAGGACAGCTCGGTCTGCCGCTCCAGCACGGAGAGCAAGTCGTACCAACGTTCGGTCTGCACATACAAGCGATCCAGCGCCTGCATGGCTTCGACATCGTCGGGGTCGATGTCGAGAACCGAGGTATAGGTTTCGATGGCTCTGGCCTGGTCTTGGAGCTCGCGGTCGTAAACCTGGCCAAGGACGAACAAACGCGCCTTCTTCTGCGCCGGATCGGTAGCGAGCTCGGCTTGCTTGGCGTAGATGTCCTTGAGATCGCGCCACCGCTCCAGGCGAATGAACAGGCGTTCGAGGTTCTCGAGGACCTCGGCATCGGTCTCGTCGAGCAGCAAGGTCTGGCGGTAGGCATCGATCGCGCGCTCGGGATTGTCGAGCACGTCCTCCCACAGCTTGGCCGCGCGCAGGCCGAGCTCGCGCTTCTCGGCCAGTACCTCGGTCATATCGACCTTGTGCTGCAGGAGCAAGACCAGGCTGGCGTAGTCGGCGACCCGCGTGTAGATGCTCTCGAGAGCGTCGGCGGCAACCGTGTCCCGCGGCGCGCTGGCCATGGCGTTCTGGTACGCTTCCGCCGCGATCTCGGTATTGCCCAGCTCGTTTTCCGCCAGGGCCGCGATCACGTGGTAGACGGCGTTCTTGGTTTCGTCGGACTGCACCGTCGCCACCGCGGCGCGGTAGCGAGCGACCAGATCATCGACTTTATCGAGTAGGCGGGCGAGACGGGCAGCGCGGCTCTGGGTTTCGTGGTCGAGCGGATCTTCGGCCAAGGCTCGACCGAGGGCCTCGTACGCCCCCGCCGCGTCGTCCATGCCGTCTTCACGCGCACTCGCGATCTCTTGCAAGAGCTCGATGCGACGCCGGATGTCCGGGGTATGACGAGCCTGGATCTCGAGCACGCGCACCAAGCTGGGAAAGTCGCTGCGCCCCCGATACACCGGCTCGAGCAGCTCGGCCAGGGCCAGCTCGTGCTCGGGCAAGGGCAGCAGGTTCTCCAGCGCGGCAATGGTGTCGGCATGCATCGGCTCCAAGTCGAGCAGGTGGCGGTAAGTCTCGATCGCGGTCGCCACGTCGCCGAGCGCAGCTTCGCGCAGCTGGCCGAGCCGCCACAACAAGCCTACCTGGGCGTCGGGATCGAGGGCGAGCTCGAGCTGCCTTTGCAGATTGTCGGCCAGATCCAGCGCCATGCCCTTGTTGGTGAAGAGTCGGTCGAGCGCCCGCAAAGCCGCCAGGCTGCCCGGGTTGTCGCCCAGCACCTCCTTCCACGCGGCGATAGCTTCGTCGGGATTGCCGATCGCCTCTTCGTAGATGGTCGCGATACGCCCGTGAATCGCCTCGCGCTCGTCGGCGGTGCGCACCAGATCCGCTTTGCGCTTCAGGGTCTCCACCAGATCGGCCCAGCGCTCGGTGCGGGTGTAGAGGCGTTCGAGCGCCTCGAGCGCCGAGGCATCCTCGGGCTCGATCTCCTGGGCCATGCGAAAGTACTCAACCGCCTTGTCGGATTGGCCGAGCTTCTCGTCGTAGGCCACGGCCATGACGAGCAGGATCTCCCGTTCCAGCGCAGGCTCCAGCTTGGCGCTCGCATGCACCTCGCCGTAGAGCTCGACCAAGGACTGCCACCTTTCGGTCGACTCGTGAGCAAGGGCGAGCTGCTCGAGCGCCTGGCGAGCCTCGGCCGATGATGGATCCTCCCTGAACGCGGCCGCGTAAGTGTCATAGGCAGCCGCGCTGCGGCCCGATTCGACCTCGAGGGCGCCGATGCGCAACATGAGCGCGACCTTGGCCGCCGCCGACTTCTCCCGCTTGAGCTTGATGCGCTGGACTTCGATCAGGCGGTCGATCTCGTGGGCGGCTTCGTAGATTGGCTCCAGAGCCTGGACCGCAGCCATTTGATACTTCTTGCTGGCAAGGTACGCCTCCAGCGCCGAGCGAGCCCCGGCGTGGCCGCGGTCGAGGGCCAGCGCCTCCTGGAAGGCTGCCACAGCTCCGCCGTCGTCGCCCAGGTGCTGCTGCCGCAGCTCACCCAGCCCGAATTTCAGATCCGCCGCCACCGCCGCATCCGCACCCGAGAGCGCGAGCTGGCGCCCGATCACTCGGGCCAGCTCGTCCCAACGCTCGCTGGTCCGGTAGAGACGACCCAGAGCGCGCAGGGCCTGCAGGTCGTCCGGGTCGGTCTTGAGAATGTCCTGGTAGAGAGCAAGCGCCTTGGCGAGGTCGCGCACCTGCTCCTCGTAGAGCAAGGCGAGCTGCAAACGGACCTCCCGCTTTTCCGCCTCGCCACCGGCCAGCCTGAGCTTCTTGTCGTAGATGGCCAGGAGCTCTTCGTGCTGTCCGGTAGCGACATACAGACGCTCGAGGGCCAAAACCGCCTGCTCCTCGCTTTCCGCCAGAGCCAAGAATCTGCCGGTTGCGCTCGATGGCCAGGGGATAATTGGCCAGCTCCTTCTCGTAGGCGCGCGCCAAGGTGCCCAGCAGGGGCAGACGTTCTTGGCCCTTCACCCCGGGCAGCGCTCCCTCGTATACCTCCACGAGCCCAGTCCACTCGCCCGTCGCCGCGGCCAGGCGCTCTGCCGCCGCCAGCGCCCAACTTGACGTCGGTTCCTCTTTCACGGCCTGCAGCGCGACGGCCAGGGCCGCCGACTTCTCGCCCGTGCTCGCATCGAGAGTCTCCGTGATCCGCTGCATCCGCTCCTGGCGGAGTTCGGCCTGGTCCGTGTGCTGAAGCTGTACCTGCAGAACGCCGGCCAGTTTGGCCGCGTCGCCAGCCGCTTCGTAGATCGGGATCAGCGCCTCGGCAGCGACCAGATTGCTCGCGTCGAGCGCGAGGGCCTTTTCGAATGCGCGCTGGGCCTTGTCCTGCCGGCCCAGCCGGTCCTGATAGAGCGAAGCGATCTTGTTCCACAACCCGACTCGCGTGGTGTCGTTTTCGAGCTCGGCCTGACGCTCGAGCACGCGCACGAATTCATCCCACTTGCCCTGGAGGGAGTAGAAGCCTTCCAGCGCATCCCAGTCCTTGCTCTGCAGATAGAGCTTGCGCAGGGCATCCTGGGCGCGGCGGTTTTCCGGCTCGGCATCGAGCAGGGTCTTCCAGGCCGCGATGGCCAGATCGAGCTTCTGCAGCTTCTCGGTGTAGAGGATGGCCAGCTTCGGCAGCAGAATACCGAGCTTGCTCACGTCTAGGCTGAGCGCCACCTGGCGCTGCAGTATGGCGGCGAGATCGTCCCAGCGCTTCTCCCGCTCGTAGAGCTTCTCCAACTCCGCCAGAGCCTCGACGTCGCGATCGTCGATCTCGAGGACCTTGTTCCACAGCTCGACGGAGACCGCCGGCTTCTTCAGCTTCTCGCTGGCCAGCTTTGCCACCTCGGCCCAGCGGCGTGCCCTTTCGCCGGAGTCGGCCAGGCGAGAGATCTCCTGGCGCAAGACCCCGATCAGGCGCTCCCAGTCGCGCCGCTTCTCGTACATCTGCTTGAGAAACCCGATCGCCTCGGGATTGGCTGGATCCAGCTCGATCACCGCTTCGAAGCACTTGATGGCCTCGGCCTGGTTTTGGAATTTCTCGAGGTAGAGCGTGGCGATACGCAGCTGCAGCGCCACCTTGTCGGCCGGAGACTCCACCACGGCGGCCTTGCGACGCAAAAGGCCGATGATGTCGGGCCAGCGCGGACTGGCGCTGGCCTCGAGCTGCCTTATCAAGGCATCGATGATCTCCAGGTTGCCCGGCTGGATGACCAGGATGCGGTTGTAGGAGTCGATGACGTTCACGTCTGCCCTGAGGTGATCGCGGTAAATGGCGACCATTTCCAGTAGCAGCGGCACCTTCGCCTCGGGCCGGGCCCACGCCGCCTTGTCGACCGCCTCCTTGAGGATTTCGACGCAGGCCTTCCAGCGCTCGCTTTGCCGGTAGAGCCGGGCCAGCTCGCGCCGGGGCGCCCAAGCGGAGGGCGCCGTTCCCACCACCTTCTTCCACGCGTCGATACCCTTTTCGACCGACTGGCGCTCGGCATCTAGCGCCGTCTCCGCCTGGGTACGCAGCTCGGCGGGAAAGTCCTCAAGGGTGGCGTTCGAGGTCAGGTCCATGCCCACGTGTTTCCTCCGGAATGAATGGGGCCAAACGAAGAGACGATGCCTGGGACACCATCTCAAGCCCAAGATGGGCTAAAAGCGCGGAAAATCGAGTATTTTTATATCACGCGCTCAGCATGACAAACAACGAGAATGCGGCCTTTGGGTAATCGACCCCGCCGGGGCGGTAGCATCCCACATCAGGCATCATCGTTGGTCTGGTCGGTCTGGCCGGTCTGGTCGGTCTGGGTCGGTGTGCTCCTCGATGGCGCGCCCTCCTCGGGACAACCTCGGCCGACCGCTAGCGCTAGCCGCACCGTTGCTTCGCCGGTTGGCACCGATTTGCGACGGCTTACCCCCATTGCCACCCTGGCTAGTTACCGGGGCGCCTCGCCCCGCAACCCGTCGGTAGCGTCACCCCGGGGCGGCGTCATCTCAGCGAGCCATCTTTCCTTAGGGAGACGCCGGCCAGCATCCAGTGCTCCGCCCGCCTTGACCGGCGGTAAACCGCCGCGGTGGATTCGCTAGCCGTCATTATCAACCGTCAACTGCGCCGTCAATTGCACAGGAAACCGTCACCCGCCACCCGTCAAGCTCCAAGCCCCAACCGGCAGGGACCGGCGGCCTACCTTGCCAGGCGAACCAGCCCTTGGCCTCCGTCGTCCCCGGCCTGGACCTGGGGCCCTCGAAGCCCCAGTCCTAGGGCCCACTCAGCGCGTAGAGCTTGTCGTTGGCGGCCCGTACGAAGCCAGCCGCCGCGCCGTCCTTGCCCCCACCGGTGGCAACGTACTTCTGCAGATAGTCGCGCGCCGCCTGCTTCTGCTCGTTGGCATGCGACTCGTCGTACCATTCAGCATATGTCATGCCGCAGTTATAGACGGCGTCGAACAGCGTGTTGTCGAGGTCGATGGCGGTCTTGAACTCGCGCACCGCCTGGTCGAACTGGTGCAGCGACTTGAGGGCGATGCCATGGAAGTTGTAGCACTCGGCGCTGCTGTCGTTGGCGCGCACACATTCGGCGAAGACCTGCGCCGCTTCCTTATCCGCGTCCCAGTTGAGGTAGAGTTGCCCGAGCGCCAGGAATGGCTTGTCCATGCGCGGATTGAGCTCGATAGCCTGGCGCAGCGCCAGGTCGGCCTCCTTAGGCTTCTCCTCGTACATGTACACCAGACCCAAGCGCCAGAAGGCCTTGAACAGCTTGTCATCCAGCGTGGTCGCCTTCTTGAGCGCGCCCTCGGCCTTGTCGAGTTGCTTCGCTTCCAGATAGGCCTCGCCCAGGTCGTAGTAGAAGTTGGCGTTGTCAGGGCTTCTCTGCACCGCGCTCTCGAACGCGTCAGCGGCCTTGTCCCACTTGCGCTGGGCCTGGTAGACCTTGCCCAGATTATAGTAGGCCTTTTCGTAGGTGGGATCGGTCTGAATGGCGAGGCGCAGATCGCGCTCGGCCGCTTCGTAGGCCCGATTGGTGAACTGCTCGACTCCCTTGTTGGCGATCTCGATGGCCTTGATGCGGGCCTGACTACAGACGAAGGCATCGCAGGCGGGTAGCAGAGCAGCCAGAGCAAGGACGACTTTGAAGTAGCGCCGCATGAATTGTCTCCTTAGAGCCGCTAGGGCTCTATTCACCCGAGCCGCCCGCGGTGAAGTTGAATGGATACGATACGATGACGATGCCACCGCCCATCGGCTTGGGGAACTCCCAGCGCCGAACGGCCTGAACGACGCAATTTTCCACCCTGATATTGCTCATGGTCGAGCTCTGCAGCACCGAGGCGATAACCTGGCCGGTGGCCGCGATAGTGAACTGCACGGAGACGCGGCCGGACAAGTCGGCCTTCTTGGTGAGCTCGGTCTCGTAACAGTACTTCACCTCGTTGATGTGACGGCGAATGATGCGGCGAATGATCTCCTTGTCGAGCGACCCGCGCACATTGGCCTGACCAGGGATGACGTCGGGAGCACGCGCGCGACGGCCGCCGAGCCCGCCAGCGCCCCGGCCATAGCCCGAGCCGTTACCGCCGCCTCCGCCTTTGCCGATGGTGCCGAAATTGCCAAGGCCGATGGTGCCTTCGCCGGTGCCGCCGCCTCCGGTTCCGGTGCCGACCAGCCCGAGGCCGCCCACGCCGTAGGCCTCACCGATCTCGTTGCCGATGAGTCCGCCCAGCACATTGACCGCGTCGCTACCCGCAGCCGTGTCACGGCCGAAGATGGAGGCCAGGTGCGATCCTTCCGACATCTTGAGCACGCCGAGAATGCCCGCGTTCTTGGCGTTCTCCTCGGCCAGCTTCTTGGCCAGGTGGGGATCGGGGTTGTCCTTGGGACCTTTGAGGCCGTAGAGACCCTCCTTGTTCTTGGAGGTCTTCTTGCCCATCTTTCCTTCTTCGCCCTTGTGGCGCTTGCCCTTGCCACCCTGCTCGTCGGGACCCTTCTTCTTGAGCCACTCGGGGATCTCTTCTTCCTTCTCCTCCGGCGGCTTGATGAGGAAGTTGATGAACCGGCTATCGGCGTTGAACAGATCGAGCGACAGCGACTTGGGATCGGGAGGAACCGAGAAAATCATGAGCAGGAAGAGGAGCAGCGCTCCCACGGTGCCCACCGTGTAAGCCTGCTCGCTCCAGCGCCAGATCAGGAAGGGCACGGGGACAGGCCGCGGCTTCGCCGTGGCGCTCACCAGGAACGTAGTCTCGCCGCACTCGATGCGGGCGCGGCCCCGATCGCCCAGGGAAAAGCTGGTACCCCGCTGCTGCACGAACTGCGACAGCGGCAGCGCCGCCCCGTCCGCCTGAACCTCGCCCGACATGCTCGGGGTCACGTTTACCAGGAAGTCCGCCCCGGTGGTCGAAACCAGGGAGAAGGCCGAGCCCCCAGTGTAGTCGGAGGCGACCGGCATATCGGCCTTCTCGTCCGAGCCGATTATGAAGTGGGGCGTGGTCCGCGTACGCCGCTTGAGCCCCATATAGACGAGGGCCAGACCCAGGGCCAAGCCGCCGAATACCACCCCATCGAGCGCGGGCGAGCGCTGTTCCCATTGGAAGTTCTTGGCCTCACCGCCGTCGGCGAGGAACTTGTCATAACGTGCCGATTCCTGACCCGTGCTGGCCACCGTCGCCAGGAAGGTGCCGATCGCGATCACCACCGCCACGATGCCGACCACGAGCAAAGATTTGGCCGCGCCCGCGCTGCTCTTGCCCGACGGATCGGTGAGGTAGCGAGTGTTCACGACCACCCCGCGGTAGAGCCCTTGAACTTCGACGGCCTTGCTCCCGTCGAGCATGTCGGCCTCGCCCGCGGTTTGGCTGGCGGCCTGGCTCATTCCCCAGGCCGGTTGCGGCGCCGGAGCGGCCGGGGCGAAGCTGGGCGCAGGAGGCGCCGAGGGTGGCGGCGCCGTCGGCGGAACATAGCTGATGGTCGCGGGGAAGGCCTGCTCGGGCCGCGCCGGCGGTACCGGCACTGCCACCGGGGCAGGCGTGGCTTGCAAGTCGGTGGCACCCGCACCAAAGACGACGACGACCTTGGTGTCGCCGAAATGAATCTGGTCACCTGACCTCAGCAGCGCCTTGTTTATCCGCTCGCCGTTCACCGTGGTGCCGCGCGTCGAATCCGAGATCTATGAGCTGGAGCTGCCCGGGGCCGGTAACCTCGACCACCGCGTGCATACGCGATACCGTCTCGTCCTCTAGCCGGAGATGCGACGACGCCAGCTTCCCGATCTTGATGACCGGCTCGCTTAGCACCTCCTCGCGCACCAACTGGTCCCCTTTGTAGATTTGAAACCTTATGGGGATGCTTGCGTTCGCCATCGCGTTCTCCTTCTCTTCCTTGCTATCGCAGCGGCTGCCAGCCGCCAGCGCCGAAGACCTCGTCCCGTGCGGTTGCGGGTTGGGGGTCGATGCCTGCTGGATTCCTGCTAGACGGCTTTCCGGCTGCCTGGTGAAGGCCGGCTAGCTTTCTTCTGACTGTCTTGTAGATGCCTTCTAGATGTCTTCTAGATATCCTCGAGCGACTTGAGCATCTCGGGGATGAAGTCTTTCCTAATTTCTATGAGGCTCTCATGCTGAGCCTTGTTAATCGAGTTGACCAACTCGCCATCGGGACGCTGCAAATCGCCTTCGACGTTGTCGTCCTCGAAGTCATAGACCGTCTTGGACTTGTACGTGGCGTTGTCGCTAGCCTCCTCGGCGAACACAGCCCCCACCCCGGTCAGGCTCAAAATCGCTACCATTGCGAAGGTTTTCATTGCGCATCTCCTTCTCGCTCTAGGGTGGGCGCTTGGGCCCGCCCGTACTGACAACTGGAACCGGACAAGGTTCCCGCATTTTTGGGGAAAGACCGCCTTGGCGGGCCAAACCCCTTACTTTTTCTTTTCGCTTGCTTGATTCGAAGAGTCGCTCGGGGCCGACGCACCGCTGGGCTTTTCCTCCGCCGTCGCAGCCGCGGGCGGGGGGCTCAGGGGATCTGCCGCGCTATTGCTCGAGGTCACCTTAGCCTCCTCCTCGGCGTTTTTCCCCTTCTTGCCTGCCTCATTGGCCTTGGTCTTGGCCGCCGCATCGTCATCCGCCTTATTCTGCTTGGCCTCCTCACGTGCCTTCTCCGCCGCCTCCTCCTTCTTCATCTGCTCTTCCATGGCCTTCTGTTGTGCCTCGGCCTTGCGCTGCATCTCCTCGGCTTCCTTCATCATCTTGTCGGCCTCGATGAGAGCCGCGAAGGTGTCGTCGATATCCTTGATGCGCTTCTCCGCATCCTTCTTGGTCTTGGGCGATTGGGTGCGCGTGAGGTAATCGCGGTAGTAGGCCTGCGCCTTCTGCAGCATGGGCTTGTCGCTACCGGCCTTGTATTCCTGGTAGAGGACACCCAAGTTGAAATAAGCCTCCGGCCGTTCGGGATTGAGCATCCGCGCCTGGTTGTATGCGGCCTCCGCCTCGTCGAACTTCTTGTTACCACGCAGGGCGACGCCCAGACCGATCATGGCCTCGTAGTTCTTGGGCTGTGCCTTGAGCACCTCGCGCAGGTTCGACTCGGCGACGTCGTAGTTGCGGAATTTGAGCGACAGGGCGGCCAGGTTGAGACGCGCCTCGAACAGAGTGGGATCGGCTTCGACGGCGTGGGTGTAGTTCTTGATGGCCTCGGTGTAGTTCTTCTTCGAGAGCGAGATCATGCCCAGGGTGTTGTAGACCACGGCGACGGCTTTCCTCATCTCCGTGGTGTAGCCGGTGCCCGTGACGCCCTCATCATCGCCAGACTTGGCCGCCTCGCCCTTGGCTTCTTCGGCCGCGGCCTTCTCCCGCTTGGTCCTGCTCTTCCTAGCCTTCTTCGCCACCTCATCAGCCGCCGTCGACTCGTCCTCGAACTTTCCGGTGGCAATTTCCTTGGCGCGCTTGATGGCTTGCGCGCCAACCAGCTTGGCCGCATCGGGCAAGCCGAGGTCGAAATAGATGTAACACAGACCGGCATAGGCCTGCAGGCTATTGCCGTCGAGCGCCAGGACCGTGCGCAGGTGGCGCACTGCCTGGTCGTTGAGGGTCCGCTTCTGGTCACCGCTCGCGGTGCGGGCCTGCTCGCGCATGATCTGGGCAAGGTTGATACGCGCGAAGATGGAGCCGGCCAGGGGATCGGCCTGCACCGCCCGGTTGAAGAGCGACTCGGCATTGCTCTTGTTCCCGCTCTGCCACGCCAGATAGCCGAGGTTGGCCAGAGCGGGCGCATAGGGTTTGCTTCCGTTGCCGAGCGAGTTCCAGATGCTCACCGCTTCGCTCTTGCGGCCGCACTCGAGGTAGATGGTAGCCTCGTTGTTGCGCGCCTCCAGCAAGGCTGGGTTCTTGTCGGCCAGCGACCGGAACGTGCTGGCCAGCGAGCTGCAGTCGGCCGGGCTGAGCGGACCGTTGCGCTTGGCCGCCTGATAGTCGGCAGCGGCCTTCTCGAACTCCGCCTTGACCTCTTCCGTGACCTGCCGACCGGATTTCTTGGTCGCCAGCGGGATATCGGCTGCTCCCATCTCGGCCGCCCGTCCAGTGGCGGGCAGCGTCTTCTCGCCCGGCCCCCAGCCCTCGTCCTCGTCAGGTAGCTTAGATCTGCCTTGCTTCTCGGCGGGTTGACTGCTGGCGCACCCCGCTGAGAGCAGGCCGAGGACGGCAACACCCATCAGGGTCTCGAGCGACCACATTTCCATTCGTCGACGCATGGTCATTCCTGGCTCCTACTATTGCGAGATGATCTGGACGTCGTCGGGCAGCTCGGACACGACGGCGGCCGGGGTGATGGGAGTCGACACATAGCCCGGTTCGGGCTTGGCTTCGGCGGCCAGCGGGTACTCCGAGGGCTTGAGCTGGTTGAGCTCGACCTCGCACATGGTCGACCACTCGTTGAACCAGGATTCCTTGGTCGCGGCCTTCAGGCAGAGGTCGTAGCCGACCACCGCCTTCGACTCGATGGGCTCCGCCTTGTCGACCAGGGCATCGCAGAAGATCTCGCGCGGGCGGTTGCCCCACTCGTCTTGCTCCTTGAGGTCCTTGGGGATTTCCGCGGTGTAGAGCTGGTTGACGAAGTCGGCGAAGACCTGCCCGATGCGGGCCGAGGCCGCGATGGTCCAGTGCGCTACGTGGTAGTCGAGCACGTAGTCGTACATGCCCTTCTTGTCGGCGGAGGGTCCAGCCAGCCGCTCGGCCAGCTTGCTCTTGTCAGTCAGGTAGGCCAGGAACTTCTTGTTCGAGTCCTCCAGCTTCTTCTTCTTGGCCTCCGCCACCCTCGGCCTATCCCATTGCGTCGGCTGCTGGAAGTCGAGGCCTTGCGGGAACTTCACCTTGAGGAACTGCTCGTAGACCTGCTCGGCCTGGTAGAAGGCGGAGCCCGCCACCGCGAAGCGCATGAAGACGTCGCGCGCGGCCGCCTCGCCGGGATTGGGCACCTGGGTCTGCAGCTTGTGCTCGGCCTCACCCTTGTTCCATAGGTGGAGCACCTCGCTGAAGTGCTTCTGCGCCTCGGCGGCCGCCTTGGGATTGCGGTCGTACACCGTGATCTTGGAGCTGGTGGGTGGGCCGCACTGGGTACGCAGCTTCTCCTTGAGCTTCTTCTTCTTGTCCTTGATCCCCTGGTTGATCTGGTAGATGGCCTTCTGCTTGCCGTTCATAGTCACGCGGTCGATCTTGAGGCAAGCACCGTTGACCCCTTCCTGAGAACACGACTTGTTCCAGGCCAGCTCGCCCAGCTTGAAGTGGGCGATGATTTGCTTGTCGATGCCGCCCTTGGCGCCCCACTTCTTCAGATAGGCGTCGAGGTGCCGAGCGAGCTCGTCGTTCTTCTTCTGCTTTTCGTAGACCTCACTCATCTGGAACACGACGTTCGCGGTATCGGCGGGCTTCTTCTCGCCGTAGTACTTCACGAAGCTGTTCATGTCCTCGATGGCCTTGTCGAACTCGCCCAAGCCGATGCGGAACGAGTACGCGTTGCCAAGGGCCGTGAAGGCCTGCCGCTCACCCGGGAACTTCCCGGCAAACTCCTCGTAGCGTTTGGCCGCTTCGGAGTAATAGGCCAGCTGGTGGTAGCCCGACGCGATCTGGAAGAGAGCGCGCTGAGCCAAGGGATCCTTGGGGTGGTCCTTGATGAGCTCCTCGCGGGCCTTGATGGCCTGTCCGATAAGGCGGGCGTTCTGGAAGCAAAGACCGGCGTTGTACAGGCGCTGGGCGTGGTCCTTGTGGTCGGGAATGGTCTCAGCCGCGGCAATGAACGAGATGCCGCACTCCTTGTAATTCTTGTCCTTCTCGTACTGCTTGGCCTCGACCACCAGGCTGTCGGTCTTCAGCATGACCATCTGCTTGCGGAAGTCTTGGTCCTTCATGAGCACGGGATTGGCCAGGTACTTCTCGACGGTGGCGAGCAGCTCCTTGTAACGCTTGAGGATATTCAGGCAGTCGAGCAGGAGGTTGGCGGAGTAGATGGCCAGGTCGTCATTAACGTGATGGTCGACGATGTCCGCGAACAGCTTGATCGCCTCATCGAAGTGGTTGTAGTCGTAGAAGACGCGCGCCTTGCGATACTTGATCTTGACCAGCTCGGGCGCATCCGGCACGTACTTGATGTAGGTGTCGAAGGCGTTGATCATCTTCTGCTGATACTCGGGGATGGGGCGCGGCTTTAGATCCTTGTTGGCCTTCTCCTTGTCGACGCCCTCGCCGCTGTCGTCGATGTTCAGGGCATTTTTCCAGGCCAGCACCGCCGCATAGGCGGCGTCCTTGACGTACTTGCCCTTGGGATCCAGCTCGACCACCTTGGTGTAGGTCTCGGCGGCCTCCTTCCACGCGCTCATCTGCCACAGGATTTCCCCGTAGTAGAAGGTGATCTCCGGCGTGTCCTTCTCGTGATTGAAGTGGCTCAGGAACTCCTTATAGACCATGCCGGCCAGCTGGTAGGTGTCCGCGTTCTTGGTACGCTGGGCCTCCTTGTGCCAGATGAGCGCCAGCTCCTTCCCGGTATCGTGGAAGGTATTCTTGCACTCGGTCATCACGTCCTTCTTGACGTCCGTCTTCTTCAGCATCGCCTCGTAGACGTTGCCGAGACGCTTGAGCTCCTGCACCTGATCCCGCTTGCCGCTGCCCGACAGGGTGTTGCGCAGGACCTTGTTCTGCCACTCGCACAAGCGCGGTGACCCCTCGTTGAGCGCCATAATCTTGCGGTAGATCTTCGACGACTCCGCGAACATGCCCTGCTCCCAGTAGAGCTCGGCCAACGACTCGAGCATCTTGGGCGCGTAGTCGCCGCCGGTGCGCTGGAAAAACTCCCACGCCTTGTCCGGGCTGGCGCCCGGGGTACGGGCATAGGCCTTGACCAGGTCCTTCTTGGCCTCCTTCTCGAGCGGACCCGCCTGATTCCTGGGGATCTTGCCGTTCTGGCACAGCTGGATCACCTTGACGAAGATCTCGAGTGCGTTCCTGAAATTGCCCAGGTTGATCTGCACCCAGCCCTGCTTGTAGAGGGCGAACCCGAAGACGGAAGATTGCGGGAACTGCTGCACCTTCTCGTAGAACTTGCCCGCGTTCTCCATCTCGCCCCGCTGGAAGTAGAACTCGGCGAAGGACAGGTAGGCGTTGGGCACGTACTTCGAGCTCGGGAAGTCCTTGATAAGGCGATGAAAGAACTCGCGCGCCTGGTCTTCCTTCTTGATCATCTGCAGAAGGTAGGCGAGGCGGAAGAGCACTTCGTCCATGCGGTCGTACTTCGGGTACTTCGAGGCGGCGACATAGCTCTTGACCGCCTTGAGCGCGGCTTCCTCGGATAGCCTGTCGTACTGCTGCTGCTTCTGCCTCAGGCTAGCCGCCTGGCCCGAGTTTTTCGCCTGCTGGGCCTCGAAGATCTTCTGGTCGAGCCCGCGGGCGTTGAAGCTAAGAAAGCGCTGCTTTTCCGCGTAGAGCTCGCCCAGCCGGAAGAGGTAGTCCGGCTTCTGCGGATCGTCGTCGGGCGCCGTCCTGATGAGCTGCGCCATGTAGTTAATCTGCTTGTCGGTGATTTGGTTGATCTTGTCGCGCTGTTGCCCGACGAACTGATCCACGGTGAGCGTGGGTCCGGTCTGCTTCTTCTGCTCTTTGGGGGGCTCCTGCGGCTTGGTGAGCGCGGTCTGCTGCCCGCCGGTGACCTCGATTTCCTTCTTCTTGTACTTGCCCTGGCCCTGGTCCTGGCCGGATTGGGTCGACTGACTGGACTGGGCACGCGCGGACCAGCCGCCGAGCGAGGCCGCAATCACGATGGCGCCGAAGGAGGCGCAACGTACGAAGAGTCGATTGCACGTCATGACTGATTCCTTGTCGCTGAATTACCTGAGGGCCTACTCTGCTCCGCCCGCCGCGGGTGCCGTCGCGCCCGGCGCCGCTGCCCCTTCGTCACCGGCCGGCGCCGCCTGCGCCGTCCCCCCGCCCTCTCCGGCTTCCCCTCCGGCCGCCGGAGCCTCGGGCGCCCCCTCGGGCGTACCCATCCGGCCGCACTTGTTCACCAGCTTGTAGCGGTAGTAGCCGAGCTCGTCTCGCCAGTATTCGCCGGTGAAGGGCCAGAACTGGTGCTCGTCATCCACGTTGATCTGGACGACATCCACCGGACGGTGCCCATGGCTGGACGCACTCTCGCTGCGCATGTCTTCCTCTTCCAGACGCTTCTCGCCCTCGAGGATCTCGAACTTGATCTTGATGACGCGCGTATGAAGCGCAGCGAACTCTCCGACCAACCGCTCGATGCGTTTGCGGGCCAGCTCGCCGGCCTCGTTGACCATCAGGGCGCGGCTGACGCCGATGTCCGAGAAGATATTGTTGGCTACCGCCGTCGACCGCCACGCCACGTCGGCCTTATCGTGCTGAGTCATTTCCTTGTCCAGCTCACGCACGTACTCGAAACGCTTGGCCAAGCTGCGGTCGGTGAGCACGGCACGCGCGGCGCGCTCGACGATGGGCTTCATACCCGAACGTCCGGCGCGGATCTTGACCGCCTGATCGAAGAACTGGGCATTATCGCCCTGCGTCTTCTTGAGCAGCTCCTCCAGGCCCTGCTGCACCACGGGCACGGTTTCTTCGAATTCGCTTATGGCATCGGTAGCGCGGTCGAAGAGGCAGTTATAGAAGTAGATGGTCGCCTTGACGGTTAGCGCCTCGGCGGCCGATTCCGGCTTGATGAAGTACTCGAAGAACGGCGCGCGCAGGGTGTGGATGCTGCCGAGCGCCTTCGAGTAGCCGGCCTGCTTGAGCATGAAGCTCGCCCACGAGGACTCGAACAGGCTATTCGGCCAGTCATAGGATTCCGGCGAGACCCGGTCGAAGTACTTGGTCGCGAGGACGAACTGCCCGGTGGAGTAGAAGACGCGGGCCAGGGACAGGTTGGCCAAGTCCTGGAACGGTCGCACCTTGGGATCCGAGCTCTCCTCGGCCACCCGCAAGACCTCTTTGAAGGCCTCGACGGCCGGCTTGGCGGCGTACTCACGCACATGGGTTGCGCCCTCGAACAGCTTGGCCTGCACGTAGAACGAGCTCTTGGGGCTCACCTGGCCAAAGAGCTCGACCGCCTCCTTGAACTTGTTGCGCTGGTAGTTGAACTTCCCGAGCAGGAAGTAGAGCTCATCGCGCACGGCGGCCAACTGCGGGTTTTCCAGCTCGGCCCGGTCGTACTTCCCGATCCGCTCGAGAACGCCGGCGGAGTCGGGCACGTCACGGGTGAGCGCCGCGAGCCACTGCAGGGTTTCGTTGTAGTACGGATGCGCCGCGCCCTTCTGGACGATACGATCGAAATAGCTGATAGCGGCAGAGTAGAAGTGCAACTTGTACAGCGTCTTGCCCATCTTGAACTCACCGGCTTCCCGGCTGAGCTCGTCGGACGACGGATCTTCGATGGCCTTGTTGTACTCTATTGACGCCATGTAGAAGTCGTTGCCCGCGTAGAACTTGTCGCCCCGGTCGATAGCCTCCGCTCCGCCACCCCCCGTCAACTGTGCCGCCGTGCTGTTCTTCTTGCTCTTCTTGGCCTTCTTGGCTTTGGCCTTGCCAGACGACAACCCGGGCGTCTCAGAAGACGACGCATCGGTCGTGGCATCGGTGTCCCCCGTGGACTCCTTCTTGGCCTGGGCGTCGGTCGCGACCGCTATGGTTACTGCGAACACGAGGAACAAGGCGCAACCTTTTGCACGGCTCATGGATGGACCTCTCTCGATGGCGCCCACCTGGCCAAAACGGGCGGGCAAGGGGTGAAAATGGCCAACTCAGGATCGGGGACATTGTCGCCTACCTGAACACAGATAACCAGACAAGCACGAACAGGAAAGTCGACGGCCATCCATCGCCGCCCGACGCAGGTCGAAAAAGCGGTGGCTGGTCGCCGCCGATAGGCTAGGAAACCGGGCCATCCTAGGCAAGGGGGGTTATGGGTGTCAAGCGAGAACCGCCGGAGGCGAAGCCATCTAACTTAGCGATTCCTCGGGGCAAAACCGACGCGAACGGACCTGCGATTCCCTGTTGACAGGGTCATGTCGCTGACTAAGATGGCACTGCTCGGCGCCCAAGTGCGTTGCAATATGTTCGCCGCCCAACCGGACGCAAGGAGTCCTTCGATGAGCGAGAAATTGTGTGCCAATACCCACAAACTGCGACCCACGGCCCTATCGCTGTCACTTTTCGGTGCCACTTTGGTCGCGATCGTGGCGCTCGGCAACACGAGCTGCGAGAACCAAGACATCGGGCGACCATGCGAAGTGGTGCCGGGCGCGCCGGCGGTAACTTCGGCGGATCAGGCGTCCTACGACCAACAGGCCATCTACAGCACCGATGCGCTAGAGTGCCCTAGCCGCATTTGCATCAAGCCGGCCGTAGACCAGAACCAGACCGATCAGACCCCGCCGACCACGGCGCTCTGCTCGGCGGGTTGCAGCCAAGACAGCGACTGCTCCGGAGGCGAGATCCGGGGAGGCGGGGCTGACGACACACGATGCAAGTCAGGCTTCGCGTGCACCATCCCCTTCGTCACGGGGACCATCTGCTGCCAGAAGCTCTGCGTCTGCAGGGACTTTCTCCCCAACGGGGCGACGACGCCCACCGCTTGCCAGGGGACCAGCGCGTCCACCTGCCAAGACTAGCCCCTCGCCGGGGCGTGGGCAGAGGGGAGAGAGGGAGGGAGCCGGAGGGTGGCGGGAGGAGCGCTGGAGCGACGGAGGTCGCTCGGCCAGAGGGCAGAAGGCCTGGCGGCCGACTATCTGGCGAGGCAGGGTTACACCATCACCGCCCGCAACTGGCGGCGGCCCGGGGGAGAGATCGACTTAGTCGCGGCCCGCGGTGGCCTGTGCGTCTTCGTCGAGGTGCGCTCGCGCACCGGGATCAGGAGCGGCCATCCCCTGGAAACCATCGGCCCCGCCAAACGCACCCGCATCGTGCGTTCGGCTCGACTCTACCTCTACGAGGAGAGACCGCGCGCGTCCGCCTTCCGCTTCGATGTCGTGGGGGTGACCTTCCCTCCCCCGGGGACCGCCGGGCGGCCCGACATCGCGCACGTGGAAGACGCCTTTCGCGCCGAATAATAAGCGGGACGGGCGGGACGCCTATGCCCGGCGCCCCTGCCGAGCGCCGCCATCAAGCGGTTGGGGCAGCGGGAGGGGTGGCAGCAGCACCCGCCTCGGAAGCAGCGGAGGCAGGAGCCTCGCCGGAGCCCGTCTCGATCTGTGCCCGCTCGCCCTTGATGCGAGCCGCCTTACCCTGCAGATCACGGAGGTAGTTGAGACGAGCGCGACGAACCCGCCCACGCTGTATCACATCGACTTTCTCGATGCGGCTCGAGTGCAGAGGAAAGACACGCTCGACACCCACTCCGTAGGAAATCTTGCGCACGGTAAAAGACGCCAGGGCCGAGGCGCCGCGGCGATCTATGACCACGCCCTCGAAAACCTGTACCCTCTCTTTGTCCCCTTCCTTGATCAGATTGTGCACCCGCACGGTGTCGCCGGGGCGAAAATCAGGAAGCGCGCTCCGGCGCAACGAACGTTCGATTTCTCTGATCAAGGGATGGCTGCTCATGGCTCCGCTCTTCGCTCAGGGGCGTACTTACTACGCGGAAGGCGAGGCTTAGTCAATATCCCCGTGCGCTTTTCGACCGGGCCGAGCAGGGCCACCGCGGACCTCCGCCGGGCGAGCGCCTTCCGCGAGCAGGGCTTTCTCCGCGTCGGCCAAGGGATATTCTCGGATCAGGTCGGGCCGGCGGGCCACGGTGCGCCGGAGGGATTCCCGCTGCCGCCAGGCCGCCACCTGGGCATGATTGCCCGAGAGCAGGATCTCGGGCACCTCCCGACCGCGAAACGAGGCCGGTCGCGTCCACTGGGGATACTCAAGGCGCCCGGCGGCGAATGACTCATCTCGCGTGGACTCCTCGCACCCGAGCACTCCCGGCACCAAGCGCGCCGTCGCCTCGATGATCACGGCGGCAGCCATCTCGCCCCCGGACAGCACGCAGTCGCCAACGCTAACCACCTCGGGCAAGAACAAGTCCACGATGCGCTCGTCGATACCTTCATAGCGGCCGCAGATGAGCAAGAGCCGCCCCCGGCGAGCCAAAGTCTCGGCCAGGTACTGGTCGAAGGGACGTCCCGAAGGCGCAAGCAAGATGCGATGGGCGGGGCCCCGCTCGCCCTCCACGCTCTCGATGGCCGTCGCCAAGGGCCCGGGCATCATTATCATGCCTGGGCCACCGCCATAGGGCGCATCGTCGACCTTGCGCTGGTGTCCCGGCGCGAACTCGCGCGGGTTGGTGCGTGACACGCGCACGATTCCCTTCTCGATCGCCTTGCCGAGCAGGCTCACCGTCAGAAACGAGTCGAAGATCTCGGGGAAGAGGGTTACGATCTCGATGTCGAGCAGGGGAGGCGATGTGGCGGGGGAGCTACTCATGCGGGTCGACCGTCACCCGGCGCAGAGCCGCGTCGAAGCTCAGCACGAAAGCGGGAAGCACGGGCAACAGGTGTTCTTCGCCCTCGTCATCCACGATGGCCATGACGTCATGCTCACCGTTCCAGAAGGTCCCCTTGACCAGGCCCAGACGCTGGCCGCCCGCAAGGCAAGCCAGGCAGCCGACCACGTCGGCCACGAAGAATTCCTGCCCGTCGAGACGGGGCAGATCGGCGCGTCTTACCTGGATCTCACCGCCGACCAGCTCGGCCACCGCGTTGCGGTCGTCGAGATCGGCCATACGAATGAGCCAGCCGCGCACGACCGGGCGGCAGGCCACCACCCGCAGAGAGACGGCGCGTTCGCCCTTGATCCAGCGCACCTCGGCCGGCAGCCCGCCGGGCCACACCCCTGCCGCGCCCGCCGCCCGGAGGTTGTAGAGCGATAGCTTGATTTCTCCCCGTACGCCATGGGGACGGCCGAGCAATCCGAACGGCAGCCACCTAGGTTCCATGGGTCCACCCGAAAGGCGGCAGGGCAGCCAAACGCCGCCTATTCTTCGAGGATCTCGAGAATTGCTCGTCGCTTCATCTTGGCCGAGGCCGCGGAGATTACCGTGCGCAGAGCCTTGGCCGTCCGACCTTGCCGGCCGATGACCCGGCCCAAGTCAGATTCGGCTACCTTGAGCTCGAACACGGTGGCATCCGGCTCCTCAATCTGCTCGACCACGACATCGTCCGGGTGCTCGACCAGGGCGCGCGCCAGGTAGAGCACGAGCTCGCGCAACACGGGCGGCGCCTTTTCGCTATTCACGGCAGCGGCGGGAAAGTCGCCATCGGTCACGCGATCACGCCTTGGCAGGAGGTGGCTCGACCACGCGCCGGGCCCTCTTGATGAGCTGGCCAACCGTTTCGCTGGGCACGGCCCCGGCCGATAGCCAGTGGTCTAGCCGAGTCAGGTCGAGGGTGACCTTGGGCGGATCCTGGCGCGGATCGTACGTACCGACCTGCTCGATCAATCGCCCGTCGCGCGGACTACGCTCATCCGCAGCAACGACACGGTAGTGGGGTGACTTCTTGCCTCCGCATCGGGTGAGTCTTAGGGTGACGGCCATCTTTCTGGATTCCTTGTGGGCTCGTCGTGAGCCAGCGGGTGAGAGTGATTATAACGCAGGCAAATGTCAAGGCGAAGCTGCTTCTTTGGAGTATTCAGGCAGGGTGGGGTTTCGCGCAGTTTGAGGACGGGGCGCGTTACATTGCGCTACGCCACGAGTAAGCAGCCCGTATTCTGAGCTCTGGGTCTTGAAACGAATAAGGGACACGATGTCGGAGTTATTGATCTCGGTGAGCGCACGATTCTTCATTTTCTTCCTGGTTGCCATTGGCGGCAGCATGACCATCGGCCGCGACGGCCTTGCCAGCCCATCCCGGAGCCCCGAGCGACACGCCACGGTATTTTACACCGCCGAAGCCCACGGCACCCTCGAGCCCTGCGGCTGCACCAGCGATCCTCTGGGCGACTTTGCCCGGGTCAGCGCGCTCGTCCGTCAGAGCGCGGGCAGCCAGCACTCGACCCTGGTGGTCGACGCCGGCAACCTGCTCTACCCGGCGGGCGACCTGGCACCCGCCCGGCGCGCGGGCGCGCGCTTGCGCGCCAGGTTTCTGGCCGAGCAGCTCGGCCGACTGCCGCTCGGGGGAGTTGGCCTGGGCGAGACCGACCTGCGCCTGGGCAGCGATGCGGTGGCGCCCAAACGACTTTGCGCCAACCTGGCCCCGAGCGCCGCCGGCGGTTCGCCGCCGGACGGATCTCCGGCGGCGGCGAGGTTCGTCGAGCCCTCGCGCATCGTCGAGGTGGCCAAGATCAAAATCGGCATCGCCGGCCTCGTCGCTCGGGAAACCGCGGCCCAAGCTGGGCTGTCGGCCACCGATCCGGTTAGCGCCGCGCGAGCTGAGACCATGCGCCTCCACGCGCGCGGGGCCGAAGTGGTGATCTTGCTCGCGCCCCTCGACCGACCCGCAGCGCGCAACATCGCCCGCAGCGCGGGCGCCGATTTCGTGGTGGTGGGCCAAAACGTCGGCTCGGGCATGAACGAGGCCGAGCCCGTGGGTGCCGGGTTCTTGCTCGCGCCGGCGCAAGAGCTCGAGCGCGTCGGCAAGCTCGAAATCGTTCTCCGCGGCCGCCGCGACCCTACCCTGCCCCTCATCGACGCCAGCCGGACGCACAGCTCTCCCGACGGCCAGGCCGAGCTCCATCAGCGGATAGCCCGGCTGGCCCAAGACCTGGCTCGCTGGCAGAGCGACCGTGCCTCGGATGCCAGCTTCGTCGCCGCCAAGCAGGCCGAGCTGCAAGAGCTGCGGGACGAGCAAAGTGCGTCGCGCAGTCAGCACGGGCAGCCGCCGGCCCGAGGATCCTACTTCGTCAACTCGTTATTGCCCATCCGCCGCAATCTGCCGCGCGACCCGACCTTATCCTCAGCCATGCGCAGGCTGGATCGTGCCATCGGCGCTGCGAATCTCGCCGCGGCCGCGCCACCCGCACCGGCCGAGCCGGGGCGAGCCGCATATGTGGGCGAGGCGTCCTGCGTGGCATGCCACGCGCCCGCCGCCCGCTTCTGGCGCAAGACCGTGCACGCCCAAGCTTGGCGAACCCTGGTCGAGGTGGGCAAGGAAGCCCACGACGACTGCGTGAGCTGCCACGTTACCGGTTACGGCGAGGTTGGTGGCTCGAGCCTGGGGCACACGCACGGCCTCGAGGACGTGCAGTGCGAGGTATGCCACGGCCCGGGCTCCCTCCACGTCGAGAAGAAGGGCCGGGAGACGCCCTTCGCCGTGCAGCTCCTAGCACCCGAATCCGTCTGCCTGCGTTGCCACAACGACCGGCACTCGGACACATTTCAGTACCAGGCCTATCTGCGTGATGTGCTGGGTCCCGGCCACGGCGAGGACGCGCGCGACAAGCTGGGCCAAGGACCGACCGGTCGCCAGCTGCGCCATGCCGCCCAAACCCGCGCCAAAGCCCTCACCCAGGTCCACCCGCGATAGACTGGCCTTGGGTAAATGGTAGATTCGAGCCGATGTTCGACATGACCATCGATCGCCTGGTGGAGACCCACCAGGTCGAAGCGAGCCGCGCCCAGCGCGTGGTGTTCTTGTGGGAGGAAATCCGCCGCCTCAAAGCTGACAAGAAGGCCTTCATTCCGGCGCACAACTACCAGCTGCCCGAGGTGCAAGCGGTAGCCGACACGGTGGGTGACTCGTTCGAGCTGGCGGTGCGGGCCCGCCGCGTCGACGCCAGGATGGTCGTGTTCTGCGGCGTGCGCTTCATGGCCGAGGGTTGTTACACCCTGGCCCCTCATCTGCCGGTGTATCTGCCCAACCAGCGCGCCCTGTGCTCGCTGGCCGAGGTAGACGCGGACGAGCTGATCGAGCGGCAGGAGTTCTTGCGTCGCCTCGGTCGCTCCGCGGTCACCATGACCTACGTGAACACTTACGCCGACGTCAAAGCCCTCTCGGATACCTGTTGCACGAGCGCGAACGCGGCGAAGATCGCGGGCCGTTTGGGGGCCCAGGACATCCTTTTCGTGCCCGACCAGAACCTGGCCTACCAGGTGGCGCTCGCCACCCGGCGCATGTACCTGCCGCCTCCGGAGCCCCATGCCTTTCATCCCGGCGAATACCTGGAACGCATCGAGCCCCTCATGCGCGCAGCCGAGCGGCAGGGCCTGGTCGGCAACGTCTTCGCCTGGGAGGGCGCCTGTCACGTGCACCACAGCATGACCGTGGCCGACATCGCCACCATTCGCAGGCAGGACCCCGAGGCCGTCGTCATCGTGCATGGGGAGGTCAGGCCGGAGCTGCAGGAGGCCGCGGATGAGGTCATGTCGACTTCGCAGATGGCGAGATACGTGGAGACCCACCCGGAGAAGACCCGCTTCGCCATCCTCACCGAATGCGGGCTCGTGGTGCGGCTCGAGCTCGAGCACCCGGAAAAACAGTTCTACAAACCATGCCGCCTGTGTGAGCATATGAAAGCCATCGACCTCGAGAACGTGTATCTCACCCTGCGCGACGAACCGGCTTCGTGCCGTGTCACCGTGCCCGAGGCCGTGCGCGTGGGAGCGGCCCGCGCCATGGAGCGCATGATCGAGCTCGCGACGTAGCCGCGGCCGCAACCAATCCGGAGTCCACGGCAGCTTCAGGCTGATCTGAAGCTCCTTCAGTTGCGCAAGAAGTCACGTAGGTTGCGCAACTCTTCAGGTCGGTTGCGCAACTCTTCAGGTCGGTTGCGCAACTTTTTAGGTCGGGGTCGGCTCGGCGAGCTCAGGGAAAGAAGAAGACTTCCTCGGGGCCGTAGCGGGCGACCAGGCGATCGACGTAGCTCTTGACGTAATCGCGTCGTGCCACCACGGCTCGGATCTCAGCCCTGGTCAGGATCTGGTAGTCGCCCTCCGAGGCCTGCGCCAGCATGGGGGCTAGGCTCTCCTCCGCAATGCGGCCGAGCGCCTGGTACAGGCTGCGCGAGAAGCGCTCGCAGCGGTGGAGCGCGATCCGTGTCTTCGCGGTGCCCTCGGGCTCGACGAAGAACGACATGGTGTTGTCCATGAAATAGAGCCGGGAGCCCTCCTCGTCGGTGAGCATGTTGCCACCGCTATATCGATCGGGGTTGGCGATGAGGAAATCGAATACCAGCATACTAGCGAGCTGGGCGGCCAAGCCGTGCTTGCCGGGCGGGATCGGCTGCGCGTGCGTCAGCCATCGCGTGCTCTGGGCGATGCCCTCGGGCGTGTCCAGCCCGGAATCCTTGATCACGGGAATCCAGTACATCATGACGCCGGCGGTCTCTCCGCGCGGGTCGAAAATGGTCTCGGCGCGAATCCGCGGCAACATGGGCAGGGTTTCGGGATGGAGGTGGGTGAGCATCTCGGCGCGGGTCACCAGGCGAGGCGTGGCCGGGGCCACCGCATTGAGACCGAGCAATCGGTTGATGCGGTACGCGGCAACCTCCTTGCGCGGGATGGTCTGCAAATTGGTTTGCGCTGGCTTGAAAGCGGCACGCGATCCGTCAGCGAAGTCGACCCGGAAGGATAGCGAAGAGCCGCCATGGTTGAATTTCATCCGGGTGATGGCCTGGGTGCGCATGCGGGCTATGAGGACTTCGTCGTCCTGCCCCATGAAGCTGCCCGCCGCATCCTGTCTCACCCTCGGCAATGACGGCACGGCCAGCGCAATACGCGCGGGGCCTAGCGGCGCTAGCGCAGTCAAGCCTGGTCCGGGTCGGGCCTGGGCCAGCCGCTCCCCCAGGCTCGCTCCCCGGCGAGCTATGTGCAGAAGGCCCCGCGTCGCCAGCGCGGCCCCGGCCAGCGCCAACGCCATGACCAGGCATTCGGCCGCGAGGTAGCGCTCGATCCGCATGGTCGAATTGTAAACCCTGGCCCATGCGCCACAAGTAACGCGAGCTCATTCACTGGCCGCGGCGAGAGCACGGTCGAGCTGGGCGCGAGAAACTCCGCCGACGAAGACCCGAGCGATCCGGCCATCACGGCCAACGATCACGATGTGCGGAATGGATGAAACCCCGTAGGTGCCGCCCGCGTTGCGATCGTCGATGACGACCGGGTAGGGCAAAGGTTGACGGGCCAGGAAAGCCCGCACCTCGTCCGGGGTGCGGGCGGGCCAATCGGCATCGATGCCCACGAACTCGGCTCCCCGCTGCTGCCAATCGCGGTAGAGCTCGTGCAAGGTGGGCATGAGCGCCAGGCACGGCGGGCACCAGGTGGCCCAAAAGTCGAGCAATACGACGCGTCCGCGTAGCTCGGACAGCTTGATCTGGCCAGGCTTTCCGTCGATGCGGTCGAGGGCAAAATCGGGCGCGGGGTCGAGCCGGCCGAGCGGCCGCAGCTCGGCGTAGTGCTCTGCGCTCCAAATGGAATTGAGCAGTAGCGCCAGCGCGGGCAGCCCCAGCAGGCCCAGCCCGACCACATGTGCCCGGCGGGGGGCAGCACCCGTGAGCGCTGGGGGCTCGTGGCCGGATCGTCTGACCACCCAGACCGCTACCCCGGCCAATCCGGCCACCCAGAGCCAGGCCACCACCCGGGCCAGGGCGGCGACCGCGCCCGGTACGAAGCCCAGCCCGGCATCCAGGTTGAGCAGCCTGACCGGGGCCCACACCACGAAATGGGGCAGGTAGCAGGCTGCCCCCAGCTCGAGCGCAATCGCCGGATCCCGGCGACCCCGTCCGGCCAGCACGGTGACCACCAGCCCCGAGCCCAGGGCAATGATGATGGCGATGCGCAGCTCGGCAGCGAAGACACCCATGATCTGTGTCAGCGCCGAGGGCAGGGAAATGCGCACCAGCGCGCGCAAGCCTCGGATCAGCTCGGGCAGGTGGAAGGCCACGCTGCCCAGCACCACCAGGGTGAGGGCATCGCGCACTCCCCCCCGCTTGCGCTGGAAGATCCCGGTCAGCGCCTGCGCCGGACTGGCCACCAGGAGGCCCAACCGAGCCGGCAACCAGGGCTCGGCAGGCATGGGCTTGCCTTCAATCTCCACGCGAGCTCTCCCGGGTCTGCAGTAGCTTTTTCGCGGCGGCGGCCAGCGCTCCAGGAACGTTCTTGGATCGCGCCAGCGTCTTGAGGTCATCGGGCCGCAAAAAACCGAGCAGGCGAAGGGACGCGGCGAGGGGACACTTGGGATTGCCAACCAGTGCCTGCTTGACAGCGTACTCCTTCACATATTCGCGGCGGTTGGCGATGTAGCGGATCACGTCGTCGCAAATCGCCCGGTTAGCCGCCGCTGCCACCACCTCCATATCGGTGATGGCTGGCGACCGAATGACCGCCATGGCGACCAGCCGGTTGGTGTCGCGAATCAGAACCTGGCGACAGTGAGCATTTCCCACGGTGGCCAAGCGCATCTTCTCGAAGATCTTGAGCCCCTCGAGCTTGATGAAGGTCGAGCCGCCCGCCCGCGGCTTGCCCTCGGCGCGCACGGCCGGGTCCGCCGCGCCTGCCGCGGCGATCTGCCCCGCTCCTCCCTCGCCCACCCCCTGTCCTTCTCTCAACCCGTGGCCTTCCCCCTCCTGCCCTTCCCCCTCCCCCGCCTCCTCCGCGCGCAGCACCGCCGCAAAGCTCTCGTCGCTGGCGGAGGGCACCGCCGCGTTGGGATTGGCCATGATGGCGGCGGCCATCTCGTCGAAGCCCGGAATACCGGCCGGTCGCACCTGGTTGCGCGCACACAGCTCGAGCGCGCGGCTGACCGACGACATGCGCGCGTTCTTGTTGAAGTAAAGCGCCTCGACCAGTGCGGTCGAGCGCAAGAGGCGCACCTCGTTCTGTAAGATGATCTCGAGCCCGTCCTCGTCGAGCCTGCCCGCCAGGTGGACGAACGTGTCGTCAGCGGTGGCCCGGTTGTAGAGGATCTTCTCGATGGCCTGGCCGCGCTCCTTGGGCAGGCGCTCGGCATAGAAGTGCAGCGCCTGGGCCGGCAAGGCCTCGCCCAGCGGCCCGAGCAAAATCCTGTCGGGCAAGGCCGCGGGAGCAGCCTCGGCCGCCTTCCGCACCGCCGCGTCGACATCGAACGACAACTGGTAGATGACTAGCAACAGCTCGGCCGGCCGCAGAGGCGCCATACCGCGTATCGCCATCAGCTTCACCGACGACGTCCCGCCCGCCACTCCCGCCACGGCGGGGGGCAGCAACTCATGGGCGATAGGCTCGAGCTTCATCGGTTGCGCTGGTAGAGGATCTTGAGCCCGCGCAACGTCAAGAGCTCGTCGTAATCATCGATGGTCGAAGATTCACGCGCCACCAGCGCGCCCAGGCCCCCGGTGGCCACTACCTTGGGCGCGTAGGCCAGCTCGGCCCGGATGCGGCCCACCAGGGCATCGATCATACCGGCGTAGCCGAACACCAGCCCCGACTGGATGCTGGCGACAGTGTTGGTCCCGACCACCGTCTTGGGCCGCGCAATCTCGACCCGGGGCAGCTTAGCGGTCGCCCGGTAGAGCGCGTCGGCGGCGATCAGCAGCCCCGGGGTGATGACTCCCCCGGCGTATTCACCGCGCGCCGTTATGACATCGAGCGTGGTCGCGGTGCCGAAATCGACCACGATGGCCCCTTGCGGCCAGCGCGCATAGGCCGCGACCGCGTTCACGATGCGGTCCGCCCCCAGGTCGCGCGGATTCTCGTACAGCACCGGCATGCCCGTCTTCATGCCCGGCCCCACCACCAGCGGCGCAATCTTGAAGTAGCCCTCGAACAGCTGCTCCATGGGCAAGGTGGCGGTAGGCACCACCGAAGAAACGATGGCGGCCTCGACCCCAGCCATGCTCAAGCCCTCAAGCTCGAAGAGCGCCCGCAAGACAGCCGCGTGCTCGTCAGCCGTGCGCTCACTCCGTGTTTCCACGCGCCAATGCGAGCGCAGCCCATCGCCCTCGAAGAGACCAAATACCGTATGGGTGTTGCCGATGTCGACCGCGGCGAGCATGTTGCTCCGGACCATAGTACAAGATCCCACGCGCGGCCGGCGAAAGGTGCGAGCCGCAGCGACGGCGCGCGCTACCTTAACACCGGCAGCTGCGACGTGCCGAGCGCGACCAGCGCGGCGACGAGCAGGCCGCCCAGATGAAACACCACCACATGCTGAGTCGTGTGCGCTCCGGGACAGGTGGCCTGCAAGAAGACCGTCCCGGTCAGCCCACCCGCCGCCGCAACGGACAGCAGCGCCTGCGGTGACAGCCTCGAGCGCCTGCTCAATGCCAAGAGCCCGAGCACGACCGCGGGAACGACCCCGGCCATCACCTCGATCGCGAAGCAGCGCATGCCTTGCCCGGCCCTCCCCGAGTGGAGGCCCAGCGACAGGGCCAGCCCGAACGCGCCGAGCCCAGCCAAGCCCGCGGCGACCCAGCCGCGCGCGCCCCCCGCCAGCATTTCGATGGCGGCGAGCAATCGCAATGCGGCCGGCGCCATCGGTCGCGCCGCGCCGCGCGGGTGCATGCTGCGCCAGCGCGCCATTAGCGCTTCACGCACCTCGGATGGCGGTGGCTGGTTCGGCATTTTGCCCAGGGCCCTGACCGTTGCCCTCATCTGGCGCAAATATGTCCGGCAATGCGCGCACATGCCGAGGTGCATCTGCAGGGCAATGCGCTGCCCGAGGGGGAGCCGCCCCTCCAGGTAATCGGTGACGAGCTCGGTCAGCTGCTTGCAGGTCAACATCTCCTTGGTGCTCCAACGTACTCCTCCAGCGTGCGCCGCAGCTTGGAGCGGGCACGGTGGTGAAGCACTCGCTGATTGGTCTCGCTGATCCGTAGAATGTTACACACCTCGGCCGACTCGAGGCCATCGACATCGCGCAAGAGAACAACCGCGCGCTGGGCGGCGGGGAGATCGTCCAGCGCAGCTGAGATAAGGTCGACGATTTCCCGGCGTAGCATCAGTCGTTCGGGCGTCTCCTCGTCCCACGGCTCGGGTGGGCTAGACCACCTCCCGTCAGGCCGGAAACGCTCGGCAGCCACGGCCGGCGAGCTCTCCAGGTCGGCATTGCCAAACGCGGAGAAAGAGACCGTCCGGCCTTCGCGCACAGCGCGCGTCTTGGCGCGGTTGGTGAGGATGCGAAAGATCCAGGTCTTCAAGGTGGAGCGGCCCTCGAACGCGTCGAGGCCGACGAGCACGGCAGACCAGGTCTCCTGTACCACCTCCTCGGCCATGGCCCGGTTCGCCACGAAGACCAGGGCCAGGCGCAAGAGCGCGCCGTGATGCTGGTCTATGAGCTCGGCGAATGCCGCCTCGTCACCCAGGCGCAACCGGGCGAGCAGGGCCAGGTCTGCGGCGCCCGCGCGGGGAGTCGAGCCCTCGGCTGCCTCGAGCCCGGGCGCAGGGGCAGGTGCGGCGGTGGCGGGCTTGGCAGGTGGCAGCGGCTGGCTCCTTGGTTGCGACGAGGAAACATAGCGCGCAGCTGCGGTCGAGGCCATGCGGCGTGAATTCTCTTCCCCCGCGTGTAACGCTTGAGCTGCTCACGAGACATTGCGGAAGAAGGAGCCCCGCGATGACCAGACTACTACCCTGCATCCTCATCAGTCTCGTTCCCTCCTCTACCTACGCTGAGGATCTTCACGTCGACGGCAGCGCCGGCAATAACACCTTTCAGGCCGTGTTCGACGCCAAGATCGGCGAACGCATCATGGCCACTAGCTCGGCCGTGGCATGCCAGGCCAGCTACGATGAAGCGGCCGGCACCTTCACGGGCAGCTGCGCGGTGCCCTTGACCAGCATCAAGATCGACAACGAGGACACCAAGACCGAGCACTTCCAGCAATGGGCCACCAACAGGAAGGTCGACCCCAAGAGCTGCCAATTCGCAGCGCGGTTTACCGACGTGAAGGTGGGTCGGCTTGCCCCCGAGGTGCCGGCGAGCTTCGCGACCGATATTCCCTTCACCGTGTGCGGCAGAGCCCGCGCCGACGGCGGCAAGGAGCACGTCCACGGCCACGCCGTACTCTTGCCGGCGGGTAGCTACGGCGCCGTCCGCACCATCCGCGTGCGCGCCACCGTAGATCACTTCGACCGCGACAAGTACCACATCGGGCCCAAGTACACCGAAGGCTGGCTGGCGCGCGTGCAGTCGCTGGCCAAAGTGGTCGCCGATGACGGGTCCATCGAGATCACGCTCTTCGCCAAAGCGAAGAGCCCGACTTCTCCCTAGCAACTTGCAACCGAACCATAACCACCATCAGCCAAACCAACCAACAGGAGTGATCCATGTTCAAGCCATCCCTCAAAGGCGCTCTGATCGCCGCCACCGTCGCCAATCTCTTCGCCGCCAGCCCCAGTCTAGCCGGTGACAGCAAGGCCAAAGACGGCGCCAAGGTCGTCAAATGCGCCGGTATCAACGAGTGCAAGGGCAAGGGCTCGTGTGCGGGTGCGGACAACTCGTGCAAGTCACACAACTCGTGCAAGGGCAAGGGTTGGGTCGAAACCAAGAGTGCCAAGCAATGCACTAACAAGGGCGGAACCGTCACGACCCCGTAACCCAGGAGGCGCGGCGGCGCTCTCGGCGTCACGGTCGGGAGCGCCGCTCCGCCACCAATAGTCATGGGCTTTTCCCGCATCCCCATCGGCCACGGCGTCGGGCTTCGCCCACGCCACTACGGCCGCATGCTCGACGAGAGGCCACCGGTAGACTGGGTCGAGGCCATCAGCGAGAACTTCATGGCCCCCGGCGGCCGGCCCCTCGCGGTCCTGGAGAAGGTCCGAAGCGAGGTGCCCGTCGCACTGCACGGGGTTTCCTTGTCCATAGGCTCGGTGGACGCCCTGGCGCCGAGCTATCTGCAACGGCTGGCGACCCTGGCCGCGCGCATCGAGCCCGCACTGGTCTCCGACCACCTATGCTGGGGCAGCCATGGCGGGCGCTACGTCCACGATCTACTGCCGCTCCCTTACACGGAGGAGTCGCTCGCGCACGTCGTCGGGCGCGTGCGGGTCGTGCAGGACACCTTGCGGCGCCAGATTCTCCTTGAGAACATCTCCAGCTACGTGGCATTCCAGGACTCGACCATGACCGAGTGGGAATTCCTGTCCGAGGTCGCGGGCCAGGCCGACTGCGGAATCCTGCTCGACATCAACAACGTCTATGTGAGCGCGCGCAATCACGGCTTTGACCCCATTGCCTATCTCGACGGCATCCCTGGCGGCCGCATTGGCCAGCTTCACCTGGCCGGGCACTGCGACAAGGGCCGCTACCTCCTCGACACCCACGACGCCGCGGTTCCCGACGCGGTATGGGATCTCTACCGCGAGGCCTTGCGCCGTTTCGGCCCCATCCCGACCCTGGTCGAATGGGACGACAACGTTCCCGAGCTCGACCAGCTAGTGGTCCAGAGTCGCACGGCCGCCGCCATCGAGCACGAGATGGCCATACCAAAGGCGGTGAACGCGTGACGCTGGCCGAGACCCAGGAACTGTTCTACCGCCTGGTCACCCGCGGCCCCGATGTCGACCCCAGCGCCGTGGCGGGCTGCTTCCTCGGCTCGCCCGACCTCGACGCCGCCGAACGAGTCGGGATCTACGCCGACATGTACCTGTGGCGGCTCGTGGACGGGCTACGCGAGGATTTCCCCAAGCTGGCCGCCTTGCTCGGCGACCGGGCATTCTTTGCGCTCTGTCGAGATTACGTGGCGGCCGACCCCTCGGACGACCCCGATCTCGGGCGGCTCGGTCGCCGGCTGGCGCCATTTCTGCGCGCGCGGCCCAACCTGGCTCGCCCCGATCTTCCCGCTCTAGCGGCGCTGGAATGGGCGCGAGCCGAGGTTTTCTTCGCCGCCCCCGCCGCGCCCGTGACATCGACTGCCTTCTCAGCCGTGGGCGACGATTTGCCCGCGGCACGACTGTCGCTCATCCCAGCGCTCAGAGTCTTGCGGCTTGATCATGATGTCGTCACCCTCTGGCGGCAGCTCGAGCAGGGCCAGCTTCCCCATGCGCCGACCCCCGGCCAGCAAGGCGTAGTCGTCTGGCGTACCGGCTACGACGTCTATCACACCGTCGTCGACGCTGATGAAGCCTCCGCCCTGGCATCGGCGGCCGCGGAAAGACCGCTCGCCGAGGTGTGCCTCTCCTTCGCGCGCCGGCCCGACCCGGCCGCGAGCGCATTCGCCGCCCTGGGGTCCTGGGCCGCCGAAGGTTGGATCGCCTCCGTCCGCAGCCCAGAAGGCTGCCCATGCCCATTGTTAGGAGCGGGAGCGCGCATCGCATCCTCCTAGGCTGTGGTGGTGCGCGAGTGGAGCGAGCTGGTGCGAAGGGGCCGTACCCCCGGGCGCTCCACCTGACTCGGCTGACCATGCCTCCCAGGCGGACATCGTCGCTGCCGGCCACGGTCAATAGCCGCAGATCCGCCCAGGCCTGCCGCCAGGCGGCAGTTGCCAATTTGCCACGTCCACTCGAAACTTTTGCCCCGGCCGCCGGTAGAACTCCCCGAACGACTTGCCATGGACGACGGCTTTCTCATACGCCAGGTGCTCGGCGGCAACCGCAGCGCCTTCCGGCTGCTGATCCTTCGCTATCAGCGCCCGCTGTTCAAGTTCCTTGGCGGCTTTGGCATCGAGCAAGCGATCGCGGAAGAGCTGGCGCAAGAGACCTTCCTGCGCGCGTACCGTAGTCTGTCCGTGTTCGACAGCGCGAAATCGGCATTTTCCACCTGGCTTTTGACCATAGCCAAGCGGCTGGCCATCAACGAAACCAGGCGTAGCCGCGCCCGGGTCGTGCACGTCACGATCGGGGACGCGGCGACGGAGGAACCCTCGGCCGGCGAGCAGCTAGAGAGCGCCCAGCGATCGCATCGCGTGCGTCGCGCCCTGCAAGGACTGCCGCTGGCCCTGCGCAGCGCCGTGGTGCTGGCCTACATGAAGGAACATACGCTCGCAGAGATCGCGGCCATCGAGAACTGCTCCATAGGAGCGATCAAGTCGCGCATCCATCGCGGCAAGGGACTATTGCGAATCAGGCTAGCAGGCATGGAGGAATGAGATGAATGTCGCGATTGTATGCAATGCTATCGAAGAGCGCATCGCCGTCGGGCATGCCCTCGACGAGGCCAGTCAGGCGCACGTGCTCGTTTGTCAACGCTGTGCCGAGGCCGTCGCCGAGTACCTGGCCCTCGACGCGCTGGTCGGGGACGAGCTCGGCGGCGCCGCGGTTCCCGATGGCTTTGCCGACAGGGTCATGGCGGCTTTGCCCAAGGATTCGTCCTCGTGGGGGGCGAGCGTGCTAGAGCGCCGCTGGGTTCAAGTGGCCCTGGCCAACCTCGGTGCGGCGGTGGCCCTGGCCAACCTGCTACGCTTCGTCTTCTCCAGCGTGATCCCAAGTGCTAGCCTGGGAGGAGCACCATGACCCCGGCCGCCCGGCAACCCCGACGGCCCCTGTTGGCCTTGTTCGCCGGATTACTCTTGCCCGGGCTAGGCCACGTCTACGCCGGGGACCCGGCACGGGGGACAGGTTGGCTGCTCTCGGTGGCGCTGCCCGTGCCGGCAGCGGCGTGGCTAGCTTTGCACGGCCCGCGGGCGCTCATGTCTCTGCTCATGCTCGCAGGCGTGACCACGGCGTTTGCCTGCTATGTGGCGTCGATCAAGTCGGCCTATCGGCTGACACGTTTGCCCAGCACGTCCCCACCCGGGCCATGGAACCGCGCCCACGTTTATCTCGCCTGCTTCGTCCTGGGTCACCTGCTGGTTCTTAGCCCCCTTGCCGGTCTGACCCGCGACCATCTGGTCGAAACGTTCAAGGTGCCGAGCGCGAGTATGATCCCCGCCCTTCTCCCCGGCGATCGCTTTTTCGCCGACAAGCGCGTCGGGCACCGCGGTGGACCACGTCTGCGTCGGGGCGACATCGCCGTGTTCGTCTACCCCAATGATCGGACTAGCCTATACGTCAAACGCGTGGTCGGTCTGCCCGGTGACCGCGTCGAGATCGACGGCAGGCAGGTGAAGGTGAATGGGACGAGCATCGTGGGCGCCGAGCTCCACGCACTCGGCAGCCCCGAGCTCGACCGGCAGCTCACCGACCATCGCGCGTTCCGCGAGACGCTCGACGGCCGCAGCTACGTAGCGCTCTGGCGTCAAGGCGTGGCCGAGCCACTTGCCACCGTCGTTCCCAACGGACAAGTATTCGTGCTGGGCGACAACCGCGACGAATCGCGGGACTCGCGCCGCTTCGGCACCCTGCCCCTCGTCGACGTGACCGGCGTCGCCACTCAGGTCTGGCTATCCGAGAGTGGGGAAAGCGGCTGGCGGGTAAGGCGCACGGGGAAGATAGTCGAGTGATGGGCGACCAGCGGTGGACCGGGCAGGCCGCGGTAAGGGCATACCCCCCCCCGCACCGCAGCTCGCTCGCTCGCGCTGCCTTTCCGCCCCTCGTGCTGGTCGGCGGGTGTTCATCTCGTCAGGGATAGCTATGCCACCCTCGCCACGGCTCGAGAAGAAAGGCTCTACCGATGAAACTCATGTGGACCGCTATTGCGATGGCCACGCTGACCTTTGCCGCCGCGGGAGCCAGGGCGGACGAAGAGGCCGTGACGCCGGTACCGAACCCGAATTCCCAGGAAAGCTCGGCAAGCGCCCTGCATAACAAGGCCTTCGGCTTGAAGACGGGAGTAATCGTGCCGTTCACGACGTTAGACCGCAGCGGCCAGAGCTATGCGCCCTTGATAGCGCTGCAATTTGACGGCCGGATCGGCAACGGACGAGTTTGGTGCGGGAGTTGCGGCTCCCAACGGCGGGAATGGCAAGGTGCAGATGGGTGGCGTCTTCGCCGAGCTGGGGGGAAGCCTCTACCTCACCGACGGGCCGGTTGCACCGTACGTCGGGGCCGGCGTGTCGCCCCGCCTTTGGGGGGCGAGTGCGCCGAACACGAGTGTCGACACTGGAGCCGTGTTCGCGGCCTACGCACAGGTCGGCGTCACTTTCACCCGCGACTTGCGCACCAAGCTCTACGCTGAATTGCGCTTCACGCAATACCTGCTCGGCCTCAGTGAATCGTCGTACATCGTGTCATCCGCCTCGTCGTCGTCGACGACGGCGGGAACGACGCTTTACCCGGGCGAGCTAGGAATCCAGATCGGGGTCGGCTGGTAGCACTCCCGGAGGTCTTGATCGCTGACGACCGCCCCCCTGGGCCCAGCACCCGTCCTGGCCAAGTTGCAAGCTAGCCAGACCGAAAGTGTGAATCGTGAATGCTGGAGGCCTGCGGGGCGATGGTTGGTCAGCCCGAACCGGCTCAGTTGGGTAGATAGTCCTTGATGACCGCGTACCAGACGCTCGCCATGTACGCGTAGCCCTGGTCGCTGGGGTGTACGCCGTTGCCGAAATCGGTCGCAGGCATGCCGCTCATGTCGGCCATGACGACGTGCTCGTGGTTGGCTGCGTGAGCGCTCACGATGCCCGGGATTTTGGCCGCGTAGTCGTCGTAGGTAGTGCTGGCGTAAAAGAGCGGTATGATCTTCGCCACCACGATGAGCGCGTCGGGCGCGGCCGCCACGAGGTTGCTCACCAAGGTGTCGAGCTGATTGGCCGTAGTCGTCGGATCGGCGTTTGCGGTCACATCGTTGGTTCCGATGTGCAGAAGGACGATATTGGGTGTCGCGGTGAAGTCCTTCGCGGGCGGAACCCAACTAGTGATCTCGCTGACGGTGAAGCCATCGTGCCCCTCGTGGTGGTTCGGAAAAGGCTCGCCCGCCACGGTGCTCGGCCCATTCATCAGCGAACCAATGAAAGTCACGCTCTGGTTGGCCGCCACGACCAGTTTGAAGAGCGCCGAGCGGTATCCGGCGTCGTCGCTCGAGGCATAGCCGTGGGTGATCGAGTCGCCCAGCGGGAGGATCACGCATGGAGTGGCCGAGCACGGGTTGTATCCCAGGCCGCCGTCGCTGCTTCCGGTCAAGGGGGCCCCACCGGTTGCAGGTTGGCCCCCGCTAGCAGGTTGGCCCCCGCTGCCGCCTGTCGATCCTCCGGCCACGCCCGTGCTCGTGCCGCCGCCGGTGGGACCGAGGGTGCCCGAGTAGGCGCCCGGCCGTCCGCCCGAAGCCGCAAGCGCGCCGCTACTGCCGCCCGCGCCTGTGCCAGCGGCGCCGGACGAATAGCCGCCCGCGCCGCCAGCCCCGGAACCGCCACTTGGCACAGCGCCCCCTCCGGCAGGGTTCCCGCTGGTGGCCGAGCTGCCACCACTCGAGTGTCCCCCGGCCGCCGAGTTGCCACCGCTCGCCGAAACGCCGCCCCACCCCGATAGGCCACCGTTGCCCGAGGTGCCCCCCGTGCTGCCGCCCACATTGCCTGCTCCGCCACCCCCACCCCCGCCCCTTGCCCCGCCCTGCCCCGGCGACGAGCTCGACGAACAGGCAGGAGCCAGCGCAACCACCATGACCACCATGAGAAGGAATGAAGCTTGCGAGCTGCGAATCACGATGGACCTCCGCGACTTTCGAATGCGTGCTCTCCGAGCAAGAGTAGCCCAAACCGCAAGCCCCGGTAGGTTTTCCCACCTCCCATCCCCAACTGGCCAGGCGACCCTCCGTTGGCACGATGCTTCGAACGGACGGTGCGCCCGCTCGGCGAGCGCCGCCCGCCCGGCACCCGCCCCATCACCCACCTTTACCTTCCCATGGTTGCCATGATTCCCACGGTGGAGCCACTTGGTCGGAGGACCAAGCCCGTGCTATGAGAGGTCGCGCATCCGACAATCGCCGTTGATCCGTGTTCGTGCCCGCTTCGTGCCCAGCGCGAATACCTGACAGGAGAAGCACACCATGCCGAGGATTCCGTGGAGCGCCATGATTGTGGGACTGGTTGCCGTAGGCGCCGTGGCTTGCAAGGGCGGAGGCAACAATCTGGCAGGGAACGTCTGCAACCAGCTCAGCACATGCAACTCCCTTCAGGGCGTAACCGTCTCCGCGTGCACGAACGAGGTCAACGTGAGCCTGGGCAAGACGGGACAATCTGGCCGGAACGACCTCAACACCTGCCTGAGCCTGACAGACTGCTCCGCCTACACCAGCTGCGTCCTCTCCGCCCTGGGCGAAGGCGCAGCGGACGACTCCGGCTCCGGCGGTAGTGTGACCGGGGGCGGCGGGAATAGCGGCAACTCGGCCGGCAGCAACTCGGCCGGCAGCAACGCGAGCAACTCCGGCGGCAGCGCCGGTGGGGGGACACCCCCCGGCGGGAACGTTGGCGGCTCCGCTGGCGCCGGGGGCAGCAGCGCATCGGGTGGTGCTGGCCCAGGCAGCCAGGCGGGCGGCGCCGCTGCCGGATCGCCTGGTGCGGGGGAGGGCGGGGCTAGCGCGGGTGGAGGGGCCACCGGGGCCGTGAGCACTGGCGCTGGAGGCCAAGGCGGGACAACGGGTGGATTGGCGAGCACGCCAGCCCCAGAGCTGATGACGTCCGGTCCAAACGCCTATTGGACCGCTGGACAAGTGACCGTCGTGACCAGTGGAACCGCCGACCTCAACGTCGACAAGAGCACCACCTACCAAAGCTGGGCTGGCTTCGGCGGCGCTTTCAACGAGATGGGATGGGATGCCCTCTCCGTGCTCACCTCGGATGACGTGGCCAACGCGATGAGCCTGCTTTTCGATCCCCAGAGCGGCGCCGGCTTCGTTTACGGACGAGTCCCGATGGGGGCCAGCGACTACGCCATGAGCTGGTACACCCTCGACGACGGGGCGGCCGACTACGCGATGAACAACTTCTCCATCTCTCGCGACCAGCAGATGCTAATCCCGTACATCAAGGCGGCGCTCCAGGTCAAACCCGATCTTCACCTGTGGACCAGCCCGTGGGTCGTGCCCTCGTGGATGATGGACAGCAACTCGAATATGAAAAGCGACGCGCAGACGCTCGGTGCCCATGCCCTCTACATGGCCAGGTTCGTGGAGGAATACGCCAAGCAGGGCATCACCATCGAAGCGGTCCACCCCCAGAACGAGCCCGGGTACGCGAGGGTCCATTGGACCCAAGCTGAGCTCATCACCTTCATGAAGACATATCTCGGGCCGACCTTCGCCCAGCGCAACCTGACCGCGCAGATCTGGTGCGGTACCATGTCGAAGGATCCCGACGACACCAACATCGCCAAGGCGACCGCGAGCGACGCCGACGCCATGAAGTACGTCAAGGGTTTCGGCGTGCAGTGGAATTTGCAACCGGCGGTGGCCACCTTGGCCCAAACCGCGACCGTCATGCAGACCGAGCACGAGTGTGGCAACTACAACTTCGCCACGCCGTACTGGCAGCAGAGTCAGTACAATCCCAACCAACCCCCGAATGACCATGCCTACGGCGAGGAGAGCTGGCAGCTCATCCGGGACTGGATCGTCTCCGGGGTCAATTCCTACAACGCTTGGAACATGGTGCTCGACACCATTGGGAAGAGCTTGGACGGCTGGCCCCAGGACGCGCTCCTGGTGGTCGACCGCTCGGCGAAGAAGCTCGTCGTGACCGCCGCCTACTACGCGTTCCGACACTACTCGTACTACATTGCCGTGGGTGCAACGCGCATCGGGGTCACGGGCAACAGCACGGCCTACAAGGGACTGAGCAACACCGCCTTCAACACCCTCAACGCCCTGGCCTTCAAGAATCCCGATGGCAGCGTTATCGTCCAGCTCTACAACATGGGCGGTTCGTCACAGACGACCACCGTGGGCGTGGGCAGCGCGCTCTCCCAGACCCTCTACCAATTCAGTGTTCCCAGTCACGGCTGGGCCACCCTCCGCCTGCCCTGACCTACCCTTCGGGCACAATCACGTCGAACCCCTCTAGCTCCGCCACGCCCGCTAGCTGCCGGTCACCGGTAACGAAAGGCCAGCGCGGTCGCTCCCTGGATAGCACCAAGGCGGCCGCCAGTTGCAGGGCATCCGCCGCACGCAATGGGTGCACGGCCACCAGTCGCTCGGCACGGTCACGCACAGGGACAATCCCATCGACTTCCGTCCACGCGGCGGACAGGGCGTCCAAACGTCTTCCGGCCTGCGTCGCCGCCGTCCGTTCCATGGCGCCGGCCCGAACTTCGCGCCACAGCGCAGAGAGCACCTCGACCCGCGACAGCGTCCAGACCGCTAGTGCGCGGTCCGTGCGCAGCAGACTCCGGCACGCGGAGCTGCATGCCTCCTCGACGATCAAAGGGACGATGGCCGAGGAGTCCCAGAAACGCATTCAACGACCATCCTTTCGATCGTCGAGCAACGCTGCCATCACGCCCTTGCCACGAACCGCCGGACCCGGCTGGAGAATGGTGTCCGGAAACGGCCCTCGGCCCCGCCGGACGAGACCAGCACGCTCCAGCTCATGCAACCCGCCAGCGTCGCCATCACCCGATGCACCGCCACCCGCCGGGACCAACTCGGCTACCGGAACGCCTCGAACCTGAATCCGCACGGATTCTCCATGCCGCACCCGATCAATATGCCGCGACAGGTTTGCCTTGGCTTCAGACAGACTGACCACCTTCATATGACCAGTTTGGTCTGATTGCCTGGCAAACGCAAGGGCGGCTTGGCGCAGGTCCGCGGGCGGTGAAGCCTCGTCCTGACCTTGCACACCATCGCCATCCCCAGCGGGGGAGCAAAGTCATATGCATGCTGCATCGCCCCGTGAACGCGGGCACTACCGCGCTATCATTTCTGGCATGCGCATTCTGGTGGTCGGGGCCTCGCAGGGTACTGGCGCTCGGGTCGTGGACCAGGCGCTCGCGCGCGGGCACGAGGTAACCGCGTTCGCTCGGAGCCCAGGCAGGCTCGAGATGGAGAGCCCGAAGCTTCGCAAGGTGGGAGGCAGCTTCCACGATCCCGCGCAGATCGAGCAGATCATTCCCGGTCACGACGCCGTCATCGTCACCGCATCGGCCACGCGGCTGCGCGCCTTCAAAGACAATCCCAACTACTTCTCGCAAGGCACGGGTTACATCATCGCCGCCATGAAACATCACGGCGTGAGCCGGCTGGTAGTGCTGAGCGCTTTCGGTACCGGCGAGAGCCGCCGGGTAGCCAACTTTATCTTCGACAAGCTGCTCATCTCCTTCCTCCTCAAGATCCCGTTCCAAGATCACGAACGGCAGGAGCGCATGGTGCGCGAGAGCGGCCTCGACTGGGTCATCGTGCGCCCCACCCGACTTACCAACGGCCCCGCCCGCCACAGCTATGTCGCCAAGACCACCATCGAGCGCGTGCCGGCCTCGATCGCGCGCGCTGATGTGGCCGAATTCATGCTGCGGGCCACGGAGACCGACGAGTGGCTGCGGCAAGCGGTTCAGCTGGGAGGATGAGGCCCGGGGACATCCAACGCCTGCGCACGCCACCGGCCGAACTGCGGAAACCGCTGGTGAAAGTGTTCTTCTACCGTCAACTGTTCCCTCCCGGGATCCTCAAAGGGGAGGACGAGTTCATGGCGATTGGCGGTGTCTATCGGGTGAAGACCGTCCTCTGAACCGTCCTCGGAGCCGTCCGCCGCAGGCAAAGTCGCCCCGCTCTTGCGCCGACAGGACAAGAGGAGCCAAGAGGGGCTGGCTGGTGGGAGCTGCCCGGTGCCCAGCCGGGTCGCGGCTTCCTTACCCAGGTCCAGCACGGTTGACTTCCCGGTCAGCACCGGGAGAATTCAGATATGGCAACCCTCATGCGAAGCAATCTCCGCGCCTTGCGCCAGCGCTGCGGCGTCCGGCAGCATACCCTGGCCGCCCAGGCGGGCGTCAGCCGGCAGACCCTGAGCACTATCGAGGCCGGCACGACCGTGCCCTCGACCCAAATCGCGCTCTGCCTGGCGCGGGTGCTCAAGTGTCGGGTGGAGGACATATTCTCCCTCGAGGAACGGGCCCCGGCGCTAGTGGCGACATTGGCCGGCGATGACAACGCGGGAGCGCCGCCATCCGGACCGCAAGTCCGGGTTGCTATGGGTCAGATTGGCCGTAACTGGGTGGCGCGCGCCCTCGACCGCGAACCCGGCTGCGCGCCCGGGACTCCCGCGGACGGCATCGCCTCCGTGCCCGCAAGGCGACGGGGGGCGGTGCGGGTAAGTCCCCTGCGCAAGCTGGAGGACCTCCAGCGCAATCTTTTCGTTGCCGGGTGTGATCCGGCTCTGGGCCTGCTCGGCCGCCACCTGGAAGAGCGCCTGGGCGGACCCCGCCTGCATTGGCTCGACCTGGCCAGCCGGCCAGCACTCGACGAGCTCGCCAGCGGCCGGGTCCACGTCGCCGGTCTGCATCTCGACGATGTCAGCTCCGGCAACCTGAACGCGGCAACGGTGCAGAGCCGCCTCGGCCGCACCCCCACCCTGCTGGTGACCCTGGCCACCTGGGAGCTCGGCATCGCCTACCGAGCGCGACCCGGACAGGCGCTGAAAGGCGTGGCCGATCTTACCCGCAAGGGGTTGCGCTTCGTCGCGCGCGAGCCCGGTTCGGGGGCGGAGCAACTGCTGCAGAGCGCATTGGCCCAGGCGGGGATTTCCCTGGCCGATCTCAACCTGGCGGCCAGGGTTCGTGGCCACAGTGCTGTCGCTCGAGCCGTGGCGAGCAACCTTGGCGACGCCGGCATAACCACCCGCGCCGCGGCCACGGCGTGCCAACTCTCTTTCACCGCCCTGGCCGAGGCACGCTTCGACTTGGCCCTGCTCGCCGCGTCCGCCGCTGATGAGCGAGTACAGACCATGCTCGACGCTCTGACCAGCGCGCGCTTCCGCGCTGACCTGGGCGCCATCGCGGGCTACCGAGCCGAGCGGACCGGCACCACCGTGGCCGGAGCTGACGCGTGAAAGCGTGGCCCTGGCTCCTCGTCGGCGCCGCCGGGGCGACCCTGGGCAGTATCGCCAGCGTGCGGCCGGTGCGTGGGCAAGACACCCAGGAGCTGACCGTCTTCGCGGCGGCGTCGTTGCGCGAGGCCTTCCAGGGCCTGGCGCGCGACTTCGAGCAGCGACACGCCGGAGTGCGGGTGCGCCTAAACTTCGCCGGCAGCCAGGAGCTCCGGGTCCAGATCGAGCAGGGTGCCCGGGCCGACGTGTTCGCCTCCGCCGACCGCCGCCACCTGCTGGCCCTGGAGCGGCAAGGGCTGGCCAGCCCAGCGCACGTCTTCGCCCGCAACCTGCCGGTTGTCATCGTGCCCACCGCCAACCCCGGCAAGCTGACGGGCTTTTCCGATCTCCCCGGGGCAGCACGCATCGTGGTCGGCGCTGCCGAAGTGCCCATCGGGGCCTACACCGATGCCATACTGGCCAAGGCGGAAGTGGTGTACGGCAAGAAGTTCCGCACCACCGTGCTGGCCCACATCCGATCGCGCGAGCTCGACGTGCGCCAGGTGCTCGCCAAGGTCGCGCTGGGCGAGGCCGACGCAGGCATCGTCTACCAGACCGACGCCCTAGCGGCGCAGGACAAGGTCACCGCGCTTGCCATACCCGAGAGCATGAACGTCATGGCCGACTACCCCATCGCCGTCCTGTCCGCCGCCCCCGCGCCTGCCCTGGCCGCAGAGTGGGTGGCCGCCGTGCTGGCACCTCCCGGCCAGCACATACTGGGTGCGCTCGGCTTCCGCCCGGTCGGCGCGACGGGGAATACGGGCCAGCATGAGCGTTAGCCGCGCCCGCTGGGGCCACCACCTCGGCTATCGCCTGGGCATGACTGTGCTGGCGACCGGGTTGGGCCTGCTGCTGGTCGTGCCTTTCGTCGCCCTGCTGCTGGATGGTGGCCCGGGTGCCATCTGGCGCGGCTTCGACTGCTCGCTCACCTGGCCCGCGCTGCGCTTGAGCCTGGTGACCACGGCCATCTCGACCATCGTCGTGATCTTGGGCGGAACTCCACTCAGCTGGTGGCTGGCCCGCAGCCGCCTACGCTCCGCCAGGTGGCTCGAGACCATGTTGCAATTGCCGGTGGTCATACCGCCCGCCGTGGGCGGCATCGCCCTCCTCCTCGCCTTTGGCCGCCGCGGACTTTTGGGCGGCCTGCTCGAGCGCCTGGGTTTTGCGCCAAGCTTCAGCACCCTCGCGGTGGTGATGGCCCAGACCTTCGTGGCCGCACCATTTTACCTGCAAGCCGCCACCCTGGCCTTCACCCGCCTCGATCCCAAGTTGCTGGCCGTCGCCCGTAGCCTGGGCGCCTCTCCGCCCAAGCTCTTTTGGTCGGTGGCCCTGCCCCTGGCTCGCCCGGCGTTGATAGGCGGCGCCGCCATGAGCTGGGCCCGCGCCTTGGGCGAGTTCGGCGCCACACTCATGTTCGCGGGCAACCTGACGGGCAAGACGCAGACCTTGCCCCTCGCCATCTACACCGCGCTGGAGATCGACCTGCGCACCGCCCAGGCGCTCTCGCTCCTGCTGGTGGGCTTTGCCTTCGCCCTGCTCCTGGTGCTGCGACGCATAAATCAACCACCGCGCCAGCGCGAGCGCCGGGGTGGGTAAACCTGTGAAAGCCCCCGTGCAAGCCTCTCCTCGCCTGGCACCCAGGTCAAAACCATGAAAGCCGACCTTCGCTTGTCGCTCACCCTCGAGTATGCGGTAGCTGACTTCGCCCTGCGAGCCTCGTTGCAGGTGGGTAGCGAGACCGTCGCGCTGGTCGGGCCGAACGGAGCGGGCAAGACCACCCTGCTGCTCGCCATTCTTGGCATCTGCACGCCGCAGCGAGGCTACCTCAGCCTCGCTGAACAGGTGCTCTTCGATGCGGCCCAGTCCATCTCCCGCCCCACCGAGGAACGCCAGCTGGCCTACCTGCCGCAAGACTTCGGACTATTCCCTTTCCTTTCCGCCGCGCACAATGTGGCATTCGCCATCGCTTGCCGGGGTCGGCCGGTGGCGCGCTCGCGGCGCAGGCAGCTCGCGCTCGAGTATCTCGAGCGCTTCGGTATTGCTCATCTGGCCGCACGACTGCCCGGGCAGTTGTCGGGCGGCGAGCGCCAGCGGGTAGCGCTGGCCCGCGCCGTGGCCTCCCAGCCTGGTGCCATCTTGCTCGATGAGCCCACCGCCGCGCTGGACGTGAGCGCCCGGGAAGAAGTGCGCCGAACCCTGCGCGCTAGTCTGCACGAGCTCGCCATCCCGGCCCTGATGGTGACCCACGACTGGGGCGACGTAAGCGCCCTGGCTACCCGTTTGGCGGTCATGGAGGCGGGACAACTCGTGGCCTGTGTGGCGGTGAGCGAGGCGCAAGCTAGACCTCCCACCCCTTTCGTCGCCCGTCTGGCCGGCGCGACGACGAAAGGATGCTGACCGGCTGCTAACCCGCCGCGGAGGTCATGCGCCCCCCCGCCACTGGCGGGCAACGGGGTGGGGTCTACCTCCCAGTCTACTCCCCAGTCTAGCCGGTCTACTTGCCAATCATGGCGTCGGTGGCCTTGATGATGACGAACACCGGGTCACCGAGCTTGAGCCCCAGCCGATCGATCGACGCCAGGGTGATCTCGGCCGCTACCTCCTGTCCGCCGATATCGACCACCACCTCGCCCATGACCACGCCCCGTACAACCTTCTTCACCGTGCCCCTGAGTTGGTTGCGCGCGCTTATTTCCATGGCCTTGCCTTTCTTGACGTCAATCTCTCGCCATTATCAAAAGGACCCTGGGAGGGTCCTCTTGATCCCCCGCGGGCGACTACCCGGACAAGAATTGCCCACCCCCCCACGACTGTCAACGCACCCGGTGTTGCGCCGGAGCAAAGCGCCGGTATCGCCGGAGTAAACTAAACCCGACGCTCGACAAGGTATATTGACTAGGGCCTCGAAGCCGAGCATCGTCATCGCCGTAAGTGAGCTTCCGTTCCCACCCGGGCCCATATCTCGGAGGAGCCGTCATGAACCCACCCTTCCCCCCCGTACGCCGTAGTGTCGTCATCGCCAGCGAGCTGGCCCTCCTGTTGCTCTCATCCGCCGTCGGTGGCATCGGTTGCGGCAGTAGCAGCTCTGCCAAAACCGACGCCACCGTCATCGCGGCCAGTGATGGTGGCCCGGCGGACGCGCCGCTGGATGCGGCCAATCCCCCACCGGTCGACAGCGGCTACGATCACAGCAGCGCTACCGCCCCCGAGACAGGAGCCCTCGATACCCCGGCAGGAATTGACGGCTCGGGCGCTGCTCTCGACGCCGCTCCCCTCGACGGCGCGGCGTTGGACAGCGGCGGAGCCGGCATAGACGGTGGGCCTCTCCCCGCTTGCACATCGCTGGTCAATCCCCTCTTCATCCTGACCGGCGACACCCAGGTCCCCATCCTCCAGGCGGTGGGCAAGGTGCTGCGCGCGCAGGCCAACCCCATCACCCTGGTCTGGTACGCCACCGGATCGTGCTCGATCGTCGACACGCTCTACGCGGGACAGAACATGACGGAAAACGGGTCGTACATTCCGAGTGATCCGAGCTGGAACGCCCAGACCGGGGTCGTTCCCACCTGCGCCATGCCAGCCGCTGGTGTGCCCCCCGACGTGGGCATTCCCATCGTATTCCCCCAGGCCTGCAGCACGGCGACCCCGCCCGCCGGCCTGGGAGCGGTCACGGGTCCCATACAGAGCATGGTGTTCGTCGTGCCCACGGCCAGCTCGGCCACCGCCATCAGCGCCGAGGAGGCGTACCTGGTCTTCGGCTTTGGACAAAATGGTGACGTGTCGCCCTGGACCAACGAATCCTTCTACTTCGTCCGCCCCCCCAGCAAAGGCACCGAAGTCAGCCTGGCCGCCGCCATCAACGTCCCGGCCACCAAGTGGAAGGGCCAGCAGATCAATCAGTCAACCACCGTCGCCTCCGACGTGGCCACCTCGAGCTCACCCGACGAGACCATCGGCATCCTGGGCACCGAGATCTACGACAGCGCGGCCAATCGCGCCGTCTTGCGCTCGCTCACCTTCGAGGCCTACGGGCAAGACCTGGGCTATCTGCCCGACGCCAATGCGACCAGCTTCGACAAGCGCAACGTGCGCGACGGTCACTACGTCGCCTGGTCGCACGTGTTCTACCTCACCGCCGTGGACGCCACGGGCACCCCCACCAACTCCAATGTCAAGCTGCTGGCCGATGTCTTCACCGGCGGCCCGGGTGCCACGAGCGTGGGCATCGACAGCATATCCCTGCTGGCGGGCTTTGGCTTGACGCCGAATTGCGCCATGACGGTGTCGCGCACCAGTGAGGGTGGCGCTCTCTCGCTCTCCCCCCTGCCGGCCCATGTGGCTGCGCCTTCGAGGCGGCCGTCGGCCAGGCGCCCCCCGCCTGTACCGCCTGTACCACCAACGCCGAGTGCGCCGCGGGCAGCTGCTCGAACGGCTTCTGCGAGTCGGCCGACGGCCGGACCTCGCTGGCGGACTGCACCGCCCCGGGCGCCGACAACGCCAGCATCACCAACGCTGCCTGCAGCGGACGTCTGACCAGCCCGAAAGCGCCGATGCCCGCGCTCGAGCAGGCCAATGGTGGCACCCTCCCTACCCTGCCCTAGGGCGCCGAACGGATTGCCTCAGCGTAGGCTAGCGCCCAGTGACGGCGCCAGGCTGCGCCACTGGGCGCGCAAGTGGGCCCTGGTGCTCGCGCTGATCCCTGCCCGCCCGGGGGCAGCGCGGGCCGACGTGCCAGTCATCTTCCTGCCCGACTACCCGCCGCCCGCGCCCGGCCATACTGATCTGCAGCTGCACGGCTACGTGCAAGCCGACGCCGTGGCGTGGGCGCAGGACTCCGAGGACCAGCTTGCCCCCTCGACCTCGGCGCCGCTCAACCAGGAGCGCTTTCTTATCCGGCGGGCCCGTCTCGAGGCCGACGTGCGCCGCGGACCCCTGCTGGGATGGATCGAGCTCGACGCCAACACCATCAACGGCCCGGCCATCGGTTTGGCGTCGGCCGAGATCTCCTATCTTCTGCGCCTGCACGCGCCCCCCCCAAGTCATGCGCCGATGCTGGCCAGCCCTGGCGCCCCGACGCCAGGGGCCGAGCCGACGGTAACAGAGCCGGAGCCCATGGTGGCAGGGCCGAGCCCCGCGACGGCAAGGCCTGACCTGCTCATGGCCTCGATGGGACTTCTCCGCACTCCCTTCGGAGCCGAGTTGCAAGAACGCGATCGCGATCGGCTCTTTCTCGAGCGCAGCAATGTCGGCCGCGCTCTCTTCCCCGGGGCCTTCGATCTGGCGGCACGCGTCCAGGCGCGCTGGCGGGTACTGCTGCTACAGGTTGCGCTCAGCAACGGCAACCCGGCCGGCTCGGGCCAGTATGCCCTGCAGGACCCCACCGCCGCCAAGGACCTGGTGGGCCGTATGGGAGTGGCCCTGGCCAGCTCCGGCGCCCGTGCGTTGCGGCTAGAGGCCGGCGTCTCGTTTCTGCGCGGCACTGGCTTTCATCCCGGCACACCCGCCACCAAGGACGTGCTGGTCTGGCAGGACGAAAACGGCAGCGGCATCGTCCAGCCCAGTGAGATCGAGGTCATCCCCGGCTCGCCCGCCACGCCCTCGAGCGACTTCCATCGCTTTGCCGCGGGATGCGACCTGCGAGTCTCGGCCACCCTGGTCCGTCGGCTGGGCGAGCTCAGCGCGTTCGGCGAGGTGATCTGGGCCGCCAACCTCGACCGCGGCCTGATCCCGGCCGATCCGGTAGCGAGTGGCCGCGATGTGCGCGAGCTGGGGCTACTCGCTGGAGCAACCCAGGAGCTCGGCCATCACCTCATATTCGGCGCGCGCTACGACTACTACGATGCCGATCTCGATTCGTTCGCCGCCCTTCCCATACGCGTGGTGCCCTCCTCCTCGGTCTTCTCCACCACCGCGTTCATCATGGCCTGGCGCTTCTCCAGCGTCGATCGCTTCGCCGTCGAGCTCGACCTCAACCGCAATCCCCTGGGGCGCGGCAACAACGGCCTGCCCGCCAACCTGCCCTCCGACACCCTGACCGCGAGGGCGCAGCTTGCCTTCTAGCACCCGGGACGGGCAGCCCTTTCGCTGCTCCGGAGCACTGAACGGTACGAGCAACCTAGCGGGCAAATCTACCCTCCGGCGGGCAGCGCTCGAGGCCGGCACCTTGCCTTGCTCCACTGCCTTGCCTTGCTCCGCTGCCTCTCGCTCCACTGCCTTGCTTTGCGCCAGTGCCTTGCTCCTGGTCGCCTGCAGCAAGGCCCCCGGCTATGGCGCGACCGCCCAGCTCCAGGTCAGCGGCGCCACCTACGCCGCGGGGGCGCTGACGGGTGGCAACGCGGGCCCCGCCGTGATCAGCACCTACGCCCGCAATTCCTCGATCACGCCCGGGCACCAGGAAGTGCTCCTCGACGGCACCCTCGGTCCCGGTGCTACCGCCGTGCTCTTGGGCCTGCCTAGCGACCCGGGTTACTGGATCTTGCCAGCTTCGCCCCCCGACATCGAGACCCCCGACCAGCCCACCTTTTCGGCCTCGCTGGGCTTCGCCGCCTCGATTGTGAGCCCCCAGCTCCAGATCACCGTGGTCGCCGTAGACCTGGCCGGGCAGCGCGGCCCGGCCAGCAGTGTCGCCTTCACCGTGCTGCGCGTGGCACCTCCCGAGGTTGGCCTGGTGGTGGAGCTCGACTGGGACAGCGAGGCGGATCTCGATCTGCACGTGGTAGACCCTTTCGGCAACGAGCTGTGGGCCGGCAACCTCACCACCCCCGCCGAGCCCAACGCCGACGCGGGGACCAGCCCAGGGACGTTCGGTTTCGACTCCAACGCCAATTGCGTGATCGACGGTCTGCGCGCCGAGACCGCGACCTGGGCCGCTCCGCCCCCCGGCACCTATGTGGTGAGGGTCGACGACTTTTCCCTGTGCAGGGCCACCGTGGCCCACTGGAACGTGTACGTGTTGCGCGACGGGGTGGTGCGCCTGCAAGCCCAAGGCGTGGCTACTCCGGCCGACTCACGTTTCGTCAAGGGCCCGGGGGGTGGAATCCAGGCCCTTTCCTTCGCCTGGCAATAGGCCATGGGCGCCGTCGCCGTTGCCAGCTTCGCCACCGGGTTGTGCCTGGCCCAGGTGGCATCTGCGCCACACCCCTCGAGCTTCGAGACCGTGGTCACTGCTCCGCCCGCCCCCGACGGCGCCTCGTCCGTGGGCGCGGCTGGCGCCAACGACGTGGCCGGCGCGGCCGGCGATCTGGGCCGGGCCCTGGAGAACGCTCCGGGGGTTGCGCGCATGGCGCCCGCCAGCGGGGGCTTGGTGCTCTGGGGCTCGACCCCGGAAGAGAGTCGCGTGCTCCTGGATGGGGTGGAGATCCCGGCGCTCTTCCACTTCGGCGGCTGGCGCACCGTGGTCCCGAGCGCAGCCTTGCGCGACGCTAGCGTCCTGCCCGGCGCCTTTGCCGCGAGCTTCGGCCGCGCCAGCGGAGGCATCGTGGACGTCCACAGCGCCGATGCCGACGCGCAAGCGCACCACGCGCAAGTGCAGGCCGACCTGCTCGATGCCTCGGCCGGAGCCAGCGGTCCTCTCGGTAGCCAAGGCAACTATCTGGGCGCCGCCCGCTTCGGCTACCTCAATTACCTGCAAAGCGCGGTGACCTCGGCGGAGAGCCGGGCGCTGGTGCCCATGCCTGCCTACCGCGACGGTCTGGTCAAGACCACCTTCGACCTCGACCAAGGACGCCGGCTCACCTTGGAGGTTTTCGCGGCCAGCGACCGCAGCCAGCTCGCCCTCGCGCCCGACAGCCCCACCGATGCCCTGATCTACACCAACACCCGCTCCTTCTGGCGTGCCCTGGCGCACTTCCGGCAGACCGACGAGGCCGGCACCAGCGACGTGCTGGTCTTTGCCGGCACCGATCGCGCGCAGCTCGACGAGCAGCTCGGATTGGTTCCCGTCGCTCTGCACAGCGAGACGGTTGTCATGGGCACCCGGATCATGCACGGCCTGGCGCTGAGCGGGCAATGGCTCGAGATTGGCCTCGATGGCCTGGTCGGGGTATGGAGCATCGCCGAGCACGGCTCGCTCACCTTGCCGCCCCGCGAAGGCGACGAGACCATTTTCGGTGCCCCCCCGGGCGGCGCCACGGGCAGCGATAACTGGCATCCCGTGCTGGGGGAAATTGCTCCCTATGCCCTGGCCGACCTGCACTGGGGTCGCTTCGCGCTACGACCCGGCGTGCGCGTGGCCGACGCCTTGGTCAGCAGCGACCGCACCTTGCCCCCCACCGGGCTCACTCCCCCGGTCGGATTTTCGCGCACCATCTGGACCGTCGAGCCGCGCCTGGCGATGGGCCTGGCGGCAACACCGTGGCTCTCCCTGGACGCCGCCGCGGGCGTGCACCACCAGTTACCCGACGCTACTGATCTGAGCCCGGTCTTCGGTTCGCCCAGCCTGGGGGAAAGCCGAGCCGAAGACGCCGTGCTCTCGGCTGCCATGCAAAGATCGGGTTTGGCCCTGGCCACCGCGGCCTTCGTGCGCGAGCTGACCGACTTGCCCGCGCGCAACCCCAATCCCCAGCCTGCCCTGGCACAAGAGCTGGTATCCGGCGGACAGGGACGAAGCTACGGCGCCCAGCTCGCCATTCGGCGTGATGCGGCCCCGACTGGACTCGGTGGCCAGCTCTCCTACACCCTGTCGCGTTCCCTCAGGCGGGCACCCGGAGAGTCCGACTGGCGCCTGTTCGACTACGACCAGACCCATGTCCTTGCCGCCGTGCTCGGGTACCGCGCCCGCCGCTGGTTCGCCGGTGCGCGCTTGCGCTACGCCACCGGGATGCCGCGCACGCCCGTGGTGGGCGCATACTACGACAGCAGCGCCGGCGAGTACCGGCCCATCCTGGGAGCGCAAAACTCCATCCGCTTGCCCGCCTTCGTCGAGCTCGACCTGCGGGCGGAGCGTAGCTGGCAGCTTCGCTCACTGCGACTGACCATGAGCCTGGATGTCCTCGACGCCACCGATCACGAGAACGCCGAGGAGATAATCTACTCGGGCGACTACTCGCACCATGCCTATGTGACGGGACTGCCCCTCTTGGCCGCGCTCGGCTTGCGTCTGGAGATCTGACATGCGCTCTCTCGCCTCTAGGCTCTTGACTTTAGCCCTTGTCCTCGCCTCGGGGTGCAGCCCGGAGATCGACCGCTCCATCGCTCTCGTCACCCGCCCCCGGGTGCTGGCCGTGCAAGCCGAACCGCCCGAGAGCCCCCCGGGAAGCTCGGCGGTCTACACCGCCCTGGCGGCGACTCCGACCGGCGTCCAGCCCGCCGCCGGGATCGCGTGGTCGCTCTGCGCCTCACCGGCCCAGCCCAGCGAGGACAGCCCGGTGAGCAGCGCCTGCGTGCTGGCCGACGCGGCCGCCACGACCAACCTGGCCACCGGCAACGGGGTGAGTCTCGTCACCCCGGTGAGCGCCTGTGACGAGTTCGGGCCGCTGGGCATGCCCACCATGTCGGGCAGCCCGGCTACGCAAGCGTCGGCGCCCGACGTGACCGGCGGCTACTACCAGCCGGTGCGGCTCCTGTGGGACCAAGCTCTCAGCTTCGCCTTCGAGCGGCTCGCCTGCCCCCCCGTCGGCGTACCCCTCGATCTGGCCCAAGCCTATCGCGCCGCCTACCGCCCCAACCAGAATCCCCAGTTGCTCGCCGTCAGTGCCAACGGGGATGGCGACGGAGCGCCCCTCGACGTGACCGCACTGGCGCCGGGCTCGACCATTGCTCTTACCGCCAGCTGGACGCCCGACTCGGCTGAGAGCTACGTGACCATAGACGTAGAGCAGGATGTCTTGCTCACGCAAACCGAGACGCTGTGGCTGGCCTGGTTCGTGACGGGCGGACAGCTCGCCAGCGACTATGCCCTTTGTCCAGCGGGCGCCACCTCCGCAGCGAACCGATGGCAAGCGCCCGCAGCGCCCGGCACGTACTACCTGTGGACGGTGCTGCACGACGACCGCGGCGGAGTTGACTTCGCCACCACCTCCCTCACCATCCCGTAGCGGTAGCTGGCCGAGAGCTAGTATCAACCCTGCATCTCTTCCAGCTCCTTGCCCTTGGTCTCTTGCACCAGCCTGAGGACGAAGAAGATGGAGAGGACGGCGAATGCAGTGTAGATGCCGTAGGAACCGCCGAGACCGATGCCCGAGAGCAGGAGGGGGAAGGTCATGGTGATGGCGAAGTTGGCCAGCCATTGCGCGAGCCCGCTAACCGCCAGGCCGGAGCCGCGCAGCTGATTGGGGAACATCTCGCCCAGCATGACCCACATCACGGGTCCCCACGACACGTTGAAGAGCATGGCGTACAGGATCATGGCGGCCAGGGCTACGGGGCCGGTAAGCCCAGACAGCGCCAGGCTGCCGCCCACCGTGTTCGCAGTGGCGAAGACCAGCGCCAAGACGGCGAGCGTAACCGCCATGCCGATGGACCCGATGAACAGAAGAGGCTTGCGCCCCACCCGGTCGATGAGGGCGGTGGCGATGAAACAGGCGACGATGCTGGCCGCGTTGGTGAGCACGGTGGTGAGCAAAGCTCGACCTTCGCGAAAACCGGCCGCCCCCCACACCACCGCGCTGTAATAGAAGACCACGTTGATGCCCACCAGCTGTTGAAAGCTGGCCAGCCCGATGCCGACCCACACGATGGGACGAAAGAGGCGGCGAGCATCCAGGATGTCGGTCAACTTGGGGCGGTGGTGATCCGCGACCAGCGAGGCGTCGATCTCGTCCAGCTTGGCCTTCGCCCCCTCTCCCATGAGCCGGGTCAGGACTCTGAGCGCCTTGTCCTTGTTACCGCTGGCCACGAGAAAGCGCGGGCTCTCCGGAATGGTGAGCAGGGAGAAGAAAAACGCCACCGAAGGCAGGATCATCACCCAGAACATCCAGCGCCAGGCCGGAAAGCCAAGGGCAAGGACCGCGGTGGAATCACCCGCCACCCGGGCCAAGAGATAGTTGCTCAGCGAAGAAGCAAACAATCCGGTGATGATGGCAATCTGCTGAATAGAGGAGAGCGTGCCGCGGTACTTGGCCGGGGTCACTTCACTGATGTAAGCCGGGGCCAGCACGCTAGCCGCCCCTACCGCCAGGCCGCCCAGCACCCGGGCGACAATGAACTCGAGCGAGTCGCGCGCCAGACCGGCGCCCAGGGCACTGGTGGCGAAGCACAGCGACGCCACGATCAGTATCGACCGCCGGCCAAACTTGTCGGCCAGCCACCCAGCGATAAAGGCGCCCGCCGCGCAGCCCAAGAGCAGGCTGGCTACGTTAAAGCCCGTGCCCACGGAATCGGAATGGAACGCCGCTTGCAATCCCTTGACGGTGCCGTTGATCACCCCGCTGTCGTAGCCAAAGAGAAAGCCGCCAATGGTAGCGACCAGAGTGATCAGCACGATGAAGGTGAAATTGGTTCGAGCTCTTGGCCGGCATGTCGTTCCTTCCTCTCTGCGGCGAGCGGCGGAGGCACCCTATCACGGCCGCGGCGACAGGACAGCAATTCGCCAGCCTGCTCATCCCATTGCAACGCCCTGCCAACTGTCCATGCGGGGCCGACTGTGGCTCCCACAGCGGCTGGCCAGGCCCCCTCGTACGGCCGAGTCTATCCCCAGATCTGCTGCCGGCCCGCGTGAGATTCTAGAGTTGCCCGGTGGCAGGGGTTTACAGTATCCTCCCTCGTCATGGCAAAGACGTCCGAAATTGAGTTGATCATACAGGAGTTCGTTGGCCGCCTGGAGACGGCTGTCCGGGCCGAGGCCGGCCAGAGAGTAAGGGCCGCGGTCGAAGCCGCGCTCGGCGAAGAATCCCCGGCCGCCCGGATTGCGCTGGCCGCACCGATGGCCAAGGGCGATGGCTCCCCCAGCCGCCAGCGCGCCAAACTGTCCCCGGCCGCCACCGAAGCGCGCAAGCTGCAGGGCCGCTACCTGGGCCTGCTGCGTGGCCTGTCGCCCACCGCCCGCGCTCGCGTCCAGAAGGTAGCCCGCGAGCAAGGCGTGGCCGCCGCCATCAAGTCTGCCGCTGCCTAGCTGGCGGACAGCGGGACGGTTGCGTCCACGTTTCGTCATCGGATTCGACCGGCTAAGCGTGGTACGTCGATTTCACCCAGGGCGGCTCGGTGTCGAACGCTGTGAGTACCCTTCTAGGAGCACGCTGTGCGTGGCCCGCGTCGCCGTCCCACGTCTCGCTTCACATTGCGGGCCGGTCGCTTACTGACACGCTCGCAAATCCCGTGTGGCAGCAGCAAGCCGGCTTCACGCGAATGGCGTGGGCCTAAGCCAAGTCGTACTGTGCGACGGCCGGGACGGGCTTTCGGTTGGCCATGTCGAAGGCGCTGGAATCCATCGTCTCGCCGGGAACGTGCATTCTCCGATCGGACTCGGAACGCATCGCGGCTGCCGTCATAAACTGGCCATTCCCGCACAAATCGACCATTCCGGTTGACAAGCGCCGTATCCCGGTGTAGTCGCCTGACAAAGACTCCGTGCTCGAGCATGGAGAGGAGGATGACTGTGCGCACGTCGACGCTAGGCAGCGTAATTCTGTCCGGTATGCTCTTCGCCGCGAGCTGCAACTCCAGCAGCGGAGGCAACGGGGCAGGAGGTTCTCCGGGATCGGGTGGCTCCGGGGCGAGTGGAGGAGCGACCGGAGGCTCCCTGCGCTCGGGCGGAGCGACCGGAAGCGGGGGCGCCAGCAACCAGAGTGGCGGGAGCTCGGGCCCAGGCGGCGCCAGCTCCGGCGGCTCGCTGGGTTCCGGCGGAGCGGCGTCTGGAGGCTCGTCCGGTTACGGCGGGAGCCGGGCCGGCGGCGCGGGGGGAGGAACAAGCGCCGGAGGGTCCACGGGGATGGGCGGGGCGGTTGACGCGGCCGTCGGGGGCAGCGGAGGAACGGGCACCAGCAGCGGCGCGGGCGGCAGCAGTCCGCTTGACGGGGGCACGGGCGGGGGCACGGGCGTCACGGTCCAGCTCGATCAGACCCAGCAGACCATCGAGGGGTTCGGCCTCAACACCGCCCTGGGGGGCGGAAGCGTTGACTGGAACGCCTTCTTCACGACCACGGGAACCCCCGGGCTCGGGTTATCGATTGTGCGCGTCGGAATGAGCTCGGACGGCAGCCTCTCCGGTGCCATGCCTCCGTCCAGCGTAAATGCCAAGGTCATCGGGTCGGTTTGGAGCGCGCCTGCCAATTGCAAGACCAACAACAACACCCAGAAGGGTGGGCACCTCAACACGAGCTGCTACGACTCATGGTCGACGTCGATAGCCAACTTTGCCAAGAACCAGGGCCTCTACGCCATGTCGGCGGCGAATGAGCCCGATTTTGCATCGTGCGGCTCTTCGATTGGCCCTCCGTGCAATGGCGACTACGACACCATGCTCTACACCGCCAATGAAATGGTGGCTTTCGTAAAGGTCCTGGGGCCCAAGCTCCACACCGCCGGGGTCAAGCTGCTCGCGCCCGAGCCATCGGAGTGGATACACCTGTGGAGCAACGCCTCGGCCACCGGCTCGACGGTGACGACCCATCCCAATAGCTCGGATCCGTTGAATTGTGGCTGCTTCGCCAACGAGCCGACCACTACCGGCTGCGCTGCCACCTGTAGCCAGGGGAACGGCTACGACTACGGCCACTACCTGGCCGCCGATGCCACGGCGTGGCCTCTGGTGGATATCATAGCGACGCATGAGTACGACACCCAGCACGCGGAACCGTGGCCCAGCGATGTCACCAGTGGCAAGCCGAGCAAAGAGGTCTGGGAGACCGAGGTGTCGGGCGTCGAGTACTGGCCGCAGGCCGGGCCGTCGAGCGATATCAGCAATGGCATCGCCGTGGCAGGGTGGATCCACTCGGCGCTCGTCGTCGGCCAGGCCTCGGCCTGGCTCTACTGGTGGTACCAGGCGACCGGCAGCAACGACAACGAAGGTTTGCTCCTGCAGAACTCTACGGCTTTGACCAAGCGCTGCTACACCCTGGGCAACTACAGCAAATTCGTGCGCCCAAACTACATGATGGTGAACGTCAACGGCAATTCCAACAGCAATCTCCTCATCTCAGGCTTCACAGGGTCCGACGGCACCGTGGTCGTGGTGGCCATCAACCAAGGCACGTCTTCGGCCAGCGTGCCGATCGCCATTGCCGGCGGAACCGCCCCGGCTTCGTGCACCACATACGAAACCTCGGCGAGCGACAACCTGACCCCGGGGACGACCCCGGTGCCCGTGACCGGCGGCACCTTCACCGCTGCTCTCGACGCCACCTCCGTAACCACCTTCGTGTGCAAGTAGCAAGCCGGGGCGAGGCTATCGCGGCGCAGGACCCCAAGCGGTACACCTCACCCCTCGTCCTGCGCAAACAAGAGCAGCGTCGCAAAAAACTGCACAATCTTACCCTGTCGAGCACACAAAGATCCTGTGGTGAGCTATCCCCACCCAACTATTCCCAGACATTCCGCCAAGCAAACCGCGGACAACCTGACGCCACAGCGCGGCCTTGCCGGCCGGACCTGCGGGCAGCGAGGATTGGCCATGAACAAAGCACGAACATCGATCACCGGGGTCGGACTTGCACTTCTTCTCGCAGCCTGCGGCTCGAGCTCGGGAGCTCCGACTCCGAGCAATGGCTCGGGCGGGACCGCGGGCAACGGCGCGGGCGGCAGCCAGAGCAGTGGCCAGGGCGGAGGAGCCGGTAGCGGCGCGGGCGGCAGCCAGAGCAGTGGTCAGAGCGGAGGGGCCGGTAGCGGCGCGGGCGGCACCTCGAGCAATGGCGCGGGCGGCAGCCAAGGCTCCGGCCCCGGCGGAAAGTCGAGCGCCGGGGGGAGCAGCGGCCAGACGAGCAGCGCGGGCGGCTCGACTAGCGCGCCGGGAGGGAGCGCGGGCAGCGGGGCCAGCGCGCCGGGAGGGGGCCCGGGCGGCGGGGCCGCTGGCGGGGGCAGCTCCAGCAGCGGCACCCAGAGCGCGGGCGGGGCGTCCGGCGCGGGGGGAGCCAGCACGGCCTCGACCGGGCCCGCCGTGTACACCTCGACCAATGGTAGCTGTGTATCGGGCAGCGATACCGTCTGGACCCCAGGCACCATCTCAACGTCGACCGGAAACGCCACGGTGACCGTCAACGACAGCTCAACCGCCCAGACCTGGGAAGGCTTTGGCGGCGCCTTCAACGAAAAGGGCTGGGAATACATCTCTATGCTCAGCTCGAGCGACCAGACCCGGACCATGCAGCTCCTCTTCGGAACCGACGGCGCCAACTTCGCCATGGGGCGCATCCCCATGGGGTCGAGTGACTACGCGGTGGCCCGCTACACCGACGACGAGGTGTCGGGCGGCACTGACACCGCCATGTCCAGTTTCAGCACCACCGAGGACAGCAAGTACCTCATCCCCTATATTCAGGCCGCCTTGGCGGTGAAATCGGACATCAAGTTCTGGTCCAGCCCCTGGACACCGCCGACCTGGATGAAGACTGGACCGTTCAAGGCCACTAACGAGACCAACAGCCCGACGACCACATCGAACTTCGACAGCGGGAACATGAGCACTGATACTTCTGATTTGAGCGCGTACGCCCAGTACTACGTCGACTTCCTCAAGGCCTACAAGACCGCGGGCATCAACATCTCAGTGGTATCTCCCCAGAACGAGCCTGGCTACGCCCTATGTTATCCATCCTGCCTGTGGACGTCGTCCCTTTATACCCAGTTCGTGGGCCAGTACCTCGGACCGGCGTTGGCCGGCACCGGAGTAGGCATCATGCTCGGCACCCTGTCTAACAACAGCAGCGGGGAGGACGAATCCACCGCCAGCGCCGTCCAGGCCGACGCCACCGCGAAGGGCTTCTTGACGGTGGTCGGGGTGCAGTGGGGTGTGCTCGACGACCTGAACGCGGGCAAGGTTTCCTTCAATGGGCTGCCTGTGTGGGCCACCGAGCACAAGTGCGGCAACTACCCCTGGAATCCCTCGTCCGGTTGTGGTGACACGTCCGATTCCTGCCCCACCTACGACAGCACGCAGGCTCCCAACAACCAGGCCTACGGGGTGGAGAGCTGGAAGTACATCCGCAACGCCATCACCAAAGGCAAGGTTACCGCCTACAACGCCTGGAACATGGTCCTGGACACGGTGGGCAACGGCCTCGACACCTGCCGCAACTGGAACCAAGACGCGCTCTTGACGGTCGACACGTCAGCCAAGACCTTGGGAGCAACGCCAACCTATTGCGTTTTCCGCCACTTCTCCCAGTTCGTCCAGGTGGGCGCCACGGTGGTCTCCACCAGCGGCGGCGACGCGGTGGCGTTCAAGAACCCGGATGGCAGCTTGGTCGCCGTCATGTACAACAGCGGGGCGGCGAACAGTGCCTATGTGGTCTCGATCGGGGGCCAGAAGCTGCAGTTCAGCATGCCCGCCAACGGCTGGGCCACCGTCGTCAACTAGTCGTAGGGCAGCGGCCGGCGTCAAGTAGCGACCAGCCGAGAGCCGGCAACAGCGGCGCGTCGGGAGCTCTCGGCCGTGGTCGGCACGCCACAGCCACGCCACAGCACCGCCAGAACCACGTCACAGCCAGGGCCGCGCCACGGACACGGTCGCCGCCACGACACTAGCGCGAGCAATTTGCCGGCGCTGGCGACACTACCGGACCGGCCAGCCGGGAGGTGCGACAGATTTTCCTGTCACCTCGACCAAGGTGGGGGCATCTCATGGGGGAACTTGCCTCTAGGCTCGCGGGACCCGAACTGGCCTCAACCTTTCGTCAACCCGTTCAGTGCTAGTGGTAGTGGGGGGCCCTCCGCGCTCGGCATCCGTTTGGTCCACGGAAGAGAGCCTGCTGAGCACGGAGGGCCATTTTATTGCCCAGGGGCGCGCTAGCGGAGCTGGTCGAGCAAAGCGCGCGCTTCTTCCAGCTCCGGATCCTCTTGCAAGGCCCGCTTGACGAAGATGATGGCACGGGCCCGGTCTTTCGCCCGATGAGCGATGCGCGCCTGGCGCAAGTAAGCGTGGCCAAGCACCTTGGCGTCCTTGACCGGGCTGGCCGCAACCACCCGCAAGGCGCGCAGGGCCAGGTCATCGTCGCCGATCGCTTCCGCGATGCCGGCGAGCTCGTCGGCGATGGCCACGCTGCGCCGATCAGCATCGAGAGCCTTCTTCAGAGCTTGCAGCTGCCCATCGCGGTCACCCACCAAAGCCGCCAGCTTGGACTGGCGATGGTAGAGCGAGGCCAACTCTTCGGCCCGCATGCCCTTGGCGCCGGCCAAGAGCTCCGCCAGTAGCTTGGCCGCCCGCTCGCTGACGCCACCCTCGAGGTAGGCGTCGAGAAGCAGGATGCGCGTCGCCCGATCCGCCGCGGGCAAGGCCACCGCCTTCTCGAGCGGATACACCGAATCCTTGCCCTGCCCGACGGCGCGCAGCGATTCGGCGATTTCCAGGTACAGACGATAGCGCTGCTTTTCGTCCGGCTCGCTGTCCGCCATGGTGGTGCGCAAGCGCGCCGCGTCGGCCAGGCGGCCGGTGCTGGTGTAGAGCGCGGCGAGCCGCGTTTCCAGGGCGCGGTTCCCCGGCACGCGGGAGAGCACGCTCGCCAGCCAGGGGATGGCCTTTTCCGGCTGGCCCAGCTTCTGATAGGCATCGGCCAGGGCCAAAGCGGCGTTCGCTTGCACCTCGCCCTGCTCGAGGTGAACCAGGCGAGCCCAAACATTGGCGGCGCCTTCCCAATTCCCCCGCCCCTCGAACATGTCGCGCATCTGGTGGAGCAACTCGCGATCGTCAGGACAAGCCTCGACCCAGCGAAACAGGACCTGATCCGCTTGCTCCTGATCGCCGGTGGCGCGCAGCACGTCGGCCAGTCGCAAAGTGGCGGCGCGGGCCAGCTCGCGGTTCCCCGCCCCTATGCCCCGCCCGGCCACGCGCGACAAGGCCGCCGCCAGATCGGAAGCCGCGTCGGTAGCACCCAGCGCGATGGCCTCGTCGAGATCGCGCACCGCCGCCTCGTCATCGTGCCCGCGGGCGGACATCTCGGCGCGCAGGCGCAAGAGACCGATGCGAACCGCGGGGCTATCACACTCCGCCAGAATCTCCGTGACCACACCCACGGCCAGCGCCGCCTCTTGCGCCTCGACCAGCGCGTCGCACAGCTCACGCACCAGATCGAGGTCGCTCGGATTCGCTTGCACCGCGTTCCGCAAGGTCTGGGCCGCGGCCTTGGGCTCGCCCAGCTTCTCCCGCTGCAAGCGCGCGATTTTGCGCAGGAGCCGGGTGGCCTCGCCCCGGTCCGCGACCCGATTGGCCTCGTGGCTGAGCAAGACCACGGCATCGGACCAGCGCTCGCGCTGGCTGTAGAAGCGCGCCAGCTGGTCGAAAATCTGAGCGTCGCCCGGGGATCGCTCGCGGCCCAGAGCCAGAGCCCGCTCTGCCCCCGCGTCGTCACCCAAGCGCAAGCGCAGCTCGAAGAGAGCCAGCGCCTGCGCCCCGGCCGCTTCGCCTTCTTCGCCCAGCAGCAGCTCCTCGCACAGCCCGGCCCGCTCCCCCGCCTCGTCGTCAGCCGTGAGAATCTCGGCCAGCGCCCCCTGCAGCGAACGCTTGATGCCCGCGTCGGGCAAGGCCGCCCGCAGCGCCGAGCGGTAGACCGCCTTGGCCTGCGCCGGATCGGCCTTCTTTACCAGGTCGCCCAGACGGCGCGAGAGCATGGCGCGCGCTGCCCCTCCGGTGCTCTCGTCGGTCTTAGACAGGGCGTCCGAGAGTAGGCTCACGGCCTGCGCGAGCTCGCCCCGTTGCTCGTATAGATCGGCCAGCAGGGTGAGGGCGTCGGCATGGAGAGGCTCTTCCCGCAAGACGTCGTGCAAGGTGGCCAGAGCCGGGTCGGCTTCGTCGCGCGCGAGCAAGAACCTCGCCCACGTCATGCGCACCGCACTGCGATCACTGCGGCTCATCAGCTTCTGCGCCAGATCCGTGACCAAAGCGGCGAGCGCATCACGCTGACCCAGCCGGTTGATGAGGCCCATGAGCGGCACCCAGACCTCGCGATCGGTGGGATAAAGCTCGCGCAGCTCCTGATAGAGCCTTATCGCCACCTCGCCCTGCTCCGGGCTGTCCGCAGCCGCCTTGGCGGTTTCGCGCACCAGGGTGGTCAAGCGCGGATTCGTCCACCCCACGCGCGCATCCTCGAGGATCCGCGCGGCTCCGCTCAAGTCGCCCCGGTCCCGCAAACGGCGGGCCAGATCCGCCACGGCCCAGATGCCTTCCAGAAGACCCCCGGGCGCCGCCGAGGCCACCGCAATGGCACGCGCCAACATCCGCTCGGCGCGATCGCCTTCGCCCAGAGACAGGGCGAGCTCGACCCCCTCGCGCAGCTCTGACATGGCGACGTCGGGCAGGGCCGACTTGCGCTCGAGAAAATCGAAGAGCAGACGCGGGTCCTTGGAGGCGCGTGCGACCTTCTCATAGACTGGCAAGATGCGCGCAAGCGCGGCATCGGGAACCCGCGCGTTGTGGACTATGCCGGTAGCGCGGGCGATATCGGGTCCGAGCTCTACTGCCTGGGCCAAATGCGCGATGCCTTGCTCACGAGTTTCCCCCAGCCACATCTCCGCCTCGGCCAAGCGGTAGCTGATGTCGGCCTTGCCCGCCGTATCGGGGGCGAGCTCGAGTAGCTGGCGCAATTTGCCCAGAGCGCGCTTGTGCTCGACCAGGTCTTGCGCCTTGACCGCCACGCGCGCGCAAGCGCTGGCTACCTCGGCACCGCGGCGGTCTGTCCGCTCGGCCCGGCGCAAGAAGCCCATGGCTCGATCGAACGCCGCGAGGTCCTGCTCGGCCACCTCGGCCGCGCGTAGGAGCAAGTCCGCCAGACAGTTGGCATCGTCGGAGCGCCGCAATCTCTCCGTGGCCGCCGCCAGGGCGCCCAGGTAGGCATCGGCGCGCCCGACGCCGATGGCGAGGGCGTGCGCCAGGCGGTGGGCGGAGGCATGGTCAGGGACACGGGCGAGAATGTCGAGCAGGGCCGAGAGCGCTTCCTCGCGCCGCCCTATGTGCTCTAGGACTTCCGCCAGCTCGCACACCACTTGGGCCTCGTCACTGACGTGGGCGGCGGCAGCCCGCCGCTTGGCCAGGAGCGCCAGCAGGGTGGCATGGTCTCCGTCGCCGAGCAGCGCGGCCTGGATCCGGCGCGCCTCCGCCGGCCCGTGCAAGGCTCGAGCGACCGCCAGATCCAGGTGCTCAGCCGCCTGGGCGGACTGGTTCTGCCGGAGCGCCACCCGCCGCAAGCGAATCAGGACTTCTCCTCCGGTCATGCTCGTCTCACCCGCCTGGCCGCGCCTGGCCAGCACCAAGAGCGTGCGATACGCCTTTTCCGCGCGCTCCCAGTCCCCCCGTTCCTCGGCCACCTCGCCCAGGCCCAGCTGGACCTCCACGCTGTCGAACAAGACAGCCGCCGCCAGCTCCAGGTTCTTGGCGGCAAGCTCGACGTTCTTCTCCTCGCGCGCCACAAGGGCAATGCGCAGATGAAGAGCCGCCCGCTCGCGCGACTGCCGGCGCCCGTAGGCCTGGAGGAGACCCTCGAGCACGTCCCGCGCCTTGGCGAAAGCACCCGCCGCGCGCAGAGCATCGGCGAGCGCCAGGTGGAGCGACCTATCGTCGGGGGCCAGCGCGAGCGCGCGCTCGAGCGCGGGCACCGCGCGCCCCGGCTCGTGCAAGCGGTGCTGGCAAACCTCCAGCACTTCGCGCGCCGCTCCTACCACCTGCTCGCGATCCTGGCTACCCAGGCACATATCGGTCAGCGCGTGCACCAACGCCTCGTCTCTGCCCCCCTCGCGGTGCAGAGCACAGAGCCGCTGCCAGAGCTCGGCCGCCGACGGCATCTCGGCCAGGCAGCGCTCGAGCGCCGCCACGGCGCGATGGGGCTGGCCGGCCTTCACGTAGGTGTCGGCCAGCCTGGCCACCGCCCCGACCTTGTCGGCGGGCTCGCCCGCGGCCGCGCGCTGCTCGAGCCATCCCGCTGCCTGCAGAGGCTCACCCGCCTCGAGATAGAGGCGGGCTAGCGCTTCCATGGCCGAGGGCAGCGAGGTCAGCGCCACCACCCGCTCGTAGGCGGCTATGGCGCGGGCCTGGTCGGCCGCCTCCCCGGCAAAGATGTCTGCGGCCTGCCCCCACAGCTCGGCCGCGAGTAGCACATCCTTCTGCTCTTCCAGCTTACGGGCCTGCCCCACCAGGATGTCGGCCAGCTCACTTGGGCGACCGTGTGAGCGCAGGAGGCTAGTGAGCGCGGCCAGGGTAGGCGCGTGCCCGGGCCGCTCGTCCAGGTTGGCCACCAGCATCTCCAGACGGCCACTACGACTCTCGACCACTTCGCCAAGGCGGGCGACTTCCAGACGGAGGGCCAAACGCTCCTCGCTGTCCGCCGTCTCGTCGAGCTCGCGCCGCCTCAGCGTCATCAGGTCGGCCAGCATGTCCGCTTCCTCGAGAAGCCGCGCCAAGGCCTGGGCGGCGGCCCGATTCTTCGGATCCTGTTCGATCGACTGGCGCAACAACTCGCGCGCCAGCTTCTTGTCCACATCGACCGCCAGCTCGCCCGCCCGCGCGCGCAGGGATTTGATCGCATCGCCGGGCAAAGGCAGGCGCGAAGCCTCGAGCAGGTAGTCGATCGCGCGCCTGACGTCGTTCTTGTCACTGCTGCCACCGAGCAGGGTCGCCAGCCCCGCCGTCGCGCGCAAGACCCCGTCCGCCGCCGTGGTCTGCCCGAGCGCGGTTTGCCCGGAACGAAGTAGCGCCGCCGAGCGATCGAAGAGAGTCGCGAGCGAGAGCCGCGTCGCCGCCGGATCTTTGCGGTCGCGCGCGACCAGCTCCAGAGCCTCAACCAGGCCGTCGAGCTCGCGCGGGCTTTCCCCCGCGATCTGCATCAGGGTCTCAAAGAGCGGCTTGCCCCCCCGCCCGCGTTGCACCTCGGCCAGCCGGCGCAGGGTCGGCAGGTGGGCTGGATCGTAGTCGCGCGCGCGCAGCAGGGCCTTTTCCGTCCAGGCCAAAGCCCCGTCGACGGGGTAGTCAGCGATGCGCTCTTCGACCGCCCGTCGCACCGCGACGGGCAGCCCGGGCTTGCGCGCGACCGCGGCCGATAGCGTCTTGCCCATCTGGCGCAAGCCACTGTCGCCGGCAGCCGTTGCCGCCTTCACGATGACGGGCAGGCGGGTCTCGAAAAGCGCCGTCGCGTCGAACGGCTCGGCGAGCGCGGCATCGATGCAGGTCTGCCAGTCGCCGAGGGCACTGCCCAGCCGAATCACGCCCGCGCGCGCCTCGAGATTGGCCGGCGCCGCCTTGAAAGCGCGTCCATAGCACGCCAGCGCGGCGGCGTTGTCCTGCGCCTTGTCGGCAAAGAGGGACGCCGCGAGCAGCAAGAGGTGCACCTTGCGATCGCCGTCGAGCCCGTCAGCGGCGGCCACCGCCTCCAGGCCTTGCGCGACCTGACGGAGCTCGCCGGTGGCTTCGGCCAGACGCAAAACCTCGGCCTCGGCATCCACGTCTTTCGGTCGCAGCTTCAAAATCGCCATCTGGTGCGAGAGCGCAATTTTGGGCTGCTTGGCTTTCACCTCCTCGATGACGGCGGCCTCACGGCAAAGGCGAGCCCGCTCCTGGTCGTCGCTAGCCAGAGCCAGGCGCTGGGGCAAGAGCGCGAGCAACTCCTGCCAGTCGTCGGTGGCCTCCGCCATGCGAACCAGCCCACCCACCGCGGCCTGCTTCGCCTCGCCATCCGCCAGGGCGTGCAGAGCATCGCGCAGCCCGGGGGTACGCGGCTCGATGGCGATGGCGCGGCCGTACCAGCGCGCCGCCCCCTCACCATCCGAGAGCTTGCTGCGGCAGGCGTCGCCCAGGCGCACGAAGAGGGCGACCAGCTCGTTCTGCTCACGCAAGGTCGCGTGACCGCCTAGGGCCAAGAGCTCCTTCCAGCGCCCGACCTTGGCGAACAGATCGAGCAAGCCGGCCTCGACTTCGACGTCGTCGGGAGCCAAGCCCAAAGCGCGGTCGAGAGCGGCGATGGCCTGATCCGGGTCATCGAGCTGATCACGCTGAACCGCGGCGATATGCAGCAGATCCGCGCGCTTGACCATGGTCGGCACCTCGGCCGCAGCACGGCGCGCCAGCGCCGCGACCAACTCCTTCCACCGCTCGGCCCGCTCGAGGATCTCGATGGTCTGTCCCAGAGCCTTGGCGTCGTTCGGGTCGGCGCCGAGACGCTTCTCCCACAACGCGAGGGCGCGGTCGATCTGGCCTTGCGCCCGCGCCAGGTCCGCGGCTTCGCCGTAGAGGGCGCGGCGAACCCTGGGGCTGGCCTCGAGCTCGGCCTGCTTGGCCAAAACCTTGAGACGCTCCTCCGCGACACCCTCGCCCTTGAGCAACACCGCCAGCTTGCGCAAGGTCAAGAGCAGCTGCTCGGGGCTGGCCGCCGCACTGGCCATGGCCCGCCGGTAAAATCCGACCGCCTCTTCCGAGTCGCCGCGCGCCTCTTGCATCTGCGCCGCTTCCAGCCACAGCGTGACCTGCAGGCTGGCATCCTTGCTGGCGCTCGCCGCCGCGACCACCCCGCGCACGTAGGCGTCCGGGCTCGCCGTCACCTCGGCCAGGAAGCGCAAACGCGCCCGCGCCGCCGCATCTTCGGGCCGTAAGCCGACCAGCTCGACCATTTGCTCGCGGGCCGCGGGCAAATCGTCCTTGCCCTCGAGCAGATCGGCAGTCTCGCCCGCCAGGGCCTGCAGCTCCTCGACGTTGGCGAACTGGGTAGCCACCCGCAGGGCACTAACCAGACGGTCGTTGCGCCCCTCCAGCATGTACCGCTTACGCAGCACCACGAGCGCGCGCTGGCGCAGATCATGGGGGAGCGAGCTATCGCCGAGGATGCGCTCGGTCAGCTGGCAGGCGACGCTGTCGTCGCCGTCGTCGAGGCTGGCCGAGGACAGAACCCGCGCCAGCTCGTCGAGAGCCTTGGCCGGTTCCCGCAGATGGTCGAGATAGATCCCGGCCAACCGCTGGCCCACCTCGACGGCCTCATTGCCGGATAGCACGCCCAAGCGCTTGCCCAGCACCTGGGCCCGCGCCACGTGATCGCCCAACTTATCGAGCAGGCGCTCGAGCTCGGCCGCGACGTCGGCGGTTGCGGGCGCTACCTCGAACAAGGAGCGCAGGTAGCTGACGGCGCGGGCGAGGTCGCCGGAATCGCGGGCCACCGCAGCGGCGTCCTGCAAGATCTTGCGCCGCCGAGGGCTGTCGGGCAGACCCTCCAGCACGCGATCGTAGGCCGTGAGCAGCTCGTGCCACTGCTCGCGCACCGAACGCAGTATGGTCAGGCGCTCGAGGGCCCAGTCCGCACCGGCGTCGAGCGCCAAGATGCTCTCGAGCAGGTCGACCAGGAGGTTGGCGTCGCCAGCATACCATTCCTCGAGAAAGCGCAGGGCACGCTGCCCCACCCGGGTGACCAGCTCACGCTCCGGCCCGCGGGCGAGCACGCTGCGGAAGACAGCGGCGATCTCATCGGTCTCCTGGGTTGCTACCGCCAAGGCCTCCAGCTCGTCCCAGGCCGCATCATCGCCCGGGTCGGACTCGGCCCGCTTGAGCGCCGATCTCAGCTGGTCACGTGAGGTCTTCTCGGCATCGGACGCGCGCTTGGTCGAGCTTGGATCCCGTTTCATATCCCCTCACGGTGGCCAGAGGTTGAAAAGCGCCTGATACTAACAGGAAACCTGGGCGGGGATACCGCTAAAGGGGTGCGGGCAGGGTGCGGGCAGGATAAGGAATGGCAGCGGGCGCCAGGGCACCAAGCTCAGCCGGCAAGCAGGCGATCAGCGAGCTCGCGGGTCTCGTGGACTCGTGAGCTAGCGGGCTAGCGGACTAGCGCTCAGGCGAGCGCCTGGCCATGGCCTCGAGCTCGCGCGCCTGCTCTTCGATGTGCCAGGGTCGGCTGCCGTAGACGTCGTCGAAGAGCGAGGATAGCGGGGGCCGGGGCGGCGCTGCTTCCGCCTCTCGCACCGCCGCCGCGAAGCGAGCCTCGAAATCGAGACGCAGCGCGTCCTCCCGGGCAGCGCTCCACAGACCCTTGGCCTGGCAGTAGCTGCGAAAGCGCCTGATGGGATCGCTCTTCTCCCAGTCCGCGGGCTCGCCGGTATCGCGATATACGGTGGGGTCGTCCGACGAGGTGTGGGCACCGCGGCGGTAGGTGAGAGCCTCGATCAGCGTGGGCCCCTCGCCCGCGCGAGCGCGGGCGGCGGCTTCGCCCGTAACCCGAATCATGGCCAGCACGTCATTACCGTCGACCAGGACGGAGCGCATGCCGTAGGCCACCGCCTTCTGCGCCAGCGTGGGCGTTGCGGTCTGAATCGCGCGTGGCGTCGAAATCGCCCAGCCGTTGTTGCGCAACAAGAAAACGCAGGGGGCTTTCCGGACCTGGGCGAAGTTGCAGGCGACGTGGAAGTCACCCGTCGAGGTCGCCCCGTCGCCGAAGTACACCAGGCTGATATCGTCCCGGCCACGAATCTTGGCGGCCAGGGCCATGCCCACGGCATGGGGTATCTGGGTTCCCACCACCGAGCTCACCGACACGAAGTTGATCTCGCGGCCGGTGTGATGGACGGGGAGCTGCCGTCCCTTGACCGGGTCGTCGGCGTTGCCGTAAAGTTGGCACATCATGGTGCGCAGGGGGTAGCCGCGGAAGAGCGCCGCGGTTTGCTCGCGGTAGCACGAGAAGATCCAGTCGCTCGGGCGCAAAGCCCAGGTTGGCCCGACCAGAGTGGCTTCTTCGCCCCAAGCGGTGAGGTAAAATCCGATGCGACCCTGGCGCTGGAAGCGTAGCAGACGTTCGTCGAGCCAGCTGCTCTCGATCATGGCCGCCAACATGCGGCAGAGCTCGGCCTCGGGAATGATAGGCTCGAGGTCGGGCCGGCATAGCTCCCCATCGGGGCCGAGGATGCGTAAGAGCTCCAGCTTCACGTAGCTCGTGCCTATCGGCCAGCGGGCGGCTTGTCAAGGTCGGGATGCCATGAACCGTGCTAGAAGGGGCCCCGCACGACCCCAAGGAGGAATGACATGTACAAAGTGGTGCTGCTGAGGCACGGCGAAAGCGCATGGAACCGCGAGAACCGCTTCACCGGTTGGACGGACGTCGACCTTTCGGAAAAGGGACTGGCCGAGGCCAGGGCGGCGGGCAAGCTGCTCGGCGAGCAAGGCTACACCTTCGACATCGCCTTCACGTCCGTGCTCAAGCGCGCCATTCGCACCCTGTGGCTCACCCTCGACGCTATGGACTTGATGTGGATCCCGGTGGAGCGCGACTGGCGCCTCAACGAGCGTCACTATGGTGGTCTCCAGGGCCTCAACAAGGCCGAAACCGCGGCCAAGTACGGCGAGCAGCAAGTCAAGATCTGGCGGCGCAGCTACGACATCCCCCCGCCCCCGCTCGAGCGCACTGATCCCCGCTTCCCCGGCAACGACCGGCGCTACGCCGGCCTCAAACCGGCCGAGCTGCCCGAGACCGAGTGCCTCAAGGACACAGTAGCCCGCTTTCTCCCCCTGTGGCACGAGCGCATCGCGCCTACCATCAGGAGCGGCAAGCGCGCGATCATAGCCGCGCACGGCAACAGCTTACGCGCCTTGGTTAAGTACCTCGACAACGTCTCGGATAGTGACATCGTGGAGCTCAACATCCCCACCGGCATTCCGCTGGTCTACGAGCTCGACCACGAGCTAAAGCCTGTCCGCCACTACTACCTTGGCGATCAGGCCGCCATCGCCGCCGCCATGAACGCCGTGGCCAACCAGGGCAAGGCAAAGTAATCCTCGGAGTCCCCTCATGCCCTTGCCCCGCGCGGCGGGACTTCAAGGCGGGTGTGTGCGCGTCCGCCGCTCGATGAGCTTGTAGGCAAGCGTGAGCTGCTGGGCGAGCTCGGTGGCAGTCTTCTGCCGGGCGGGCGCGCCGGCATGACGGTCGGGGTGATACTTGCGCATGAGCGCGCGATAGGAACGGCGCACGACCTGGAAGTCGGCCCCATAAGGAACCTCGAGCGCGGCGTAGGCCCGCGCCAGCTCGGGGTTGATGGCCTTAGCGGCCTGAGGCGCCGAAGCTCCTGCCCCGACCTCGTCGCCCGAGGGCGCGTGGGCCGCGCGTGGGCGGGCGCGGTGGCGGCGCTCAAGCTCCGCCTCCAACTCGGCATCGGAGATCTCATCCAGGCTGAAACGGCGATAGAGGTCAGCGTCAGCGTCGGCGCCAGCGTCGGCGTCGGCACCATGGCCAGCCACGCCCAGGCTTCCCGCCGCGCGATCCAAGAGCGAATTCAGCTCGGCCCGCGCCATGTCGAAGAGCCGTTTGCCGATGGTCATGGCCAGATCCTACACCAGGGCCGTGCGCGTCCCAGCGGCACTCGCCCTAACGGTTATAGGGCTCGCCGCGGATGACCGAGATGGCCCGGTAGATCTGCTCGCACAGGATCACCCGCGCCAGACGATGGGGCAGGGTCAGCGCCGAGAGCGACAGCCGCCGGTGGGCTTGCGCCACCGTCGCGGGTGCAAGCCCGTTGGCGCCGCCGATGAGAAAAACCAAACCCCGCGCCCCCGCCACCATGCGCTGCTCGAGATAGCGTGTTAGCTGGGGCGTGTCCCAGGCATCGCCACCAGGATCGAGCGCGACGATATCCGCGCCGCTCGGCAGGCCCCGCAAAAGCGCCACCTCCTCCTCGACCTCGGCGACCGCGACCGGCAGGTGGCGGCGCGCGCGCTCCAGGTACTCCTCGCACAGGGACTGCATGCGCTTGTCGCGCAACTTACCCACGGCGCGTATGACGACCTTCACGCAGGGCGTTCTTCAGCGGGAGAGACCCCGACGCGGTTCTCGGCCGGGACGTGCAGCTTAACTCGAGGCGCGTCGATCCACAGGCTCTCGATATCGAAGACCTCGCGCAGGGGCTGGTGGAAGACGTGCACCACCACATCGCCAAAATCGATCAATACCCAGCGCCCGCCTCGCATGCCTTCGCGCCCGAGCGGCCGCCGCCCGACCTCCGCCATGGCCGCGCACACCCCTTCGGCGATGGCATCGACCTGACGGTCGCTGCGTCCGCTCAACACCGCTATGAAGTCGGCGTAACTGGCCCGCCCGCACACGTCGATGAGCACCGGATCGATGGCCTTCTTGGCCAACGCGGCGGCAACCACGACCTTGGCGCTGGCCAGGGCCGACCGCCGGCCGCGCTCGTCCAGCCTCGCCCCCGCGCGAGACGCGCTAGCCTGCGGCCGCGCTGGCCTGCGCACCGTCCCCTTCTTGCCGCTGCCAGAGTGTTTCGCAGTAGTGCGGCTGCCCTTACGGGTCGGGGATTTGCGCGTCGTCACGTGAATGCGATGTTAGCAAAATCCGCAGCGCGGGCCAACCGGCAAGCTCACTTTTCGCCAGGGGTAGCGTCTTCTTCCGCCGCGCTGCTGCGCCAGCGCTGCTCGAAGCCGTCGACCACCTCCGCCATCGTATCAGAGCCTGCCCGCGCCAGCGCCTGGTCGACGGCCCGGGCTGCTCGGTCAATCCAGGTGTGCTCCTCGTCGACCTCGGGAAAGGCACGCAAGACTTCGGGATTGCCACGGCTTTGCACGAACTTCTCCCCCAGAGCCGCAGCGCGATGCATGACCCAAGCCGGAGCCTCGAGCAAGGAGCGACCCAGCTGGCGCGCTCCCTCGCGAAAGGCCTCGAGGATCGGCCCCGATGAGAGCTCGGCCGGAGCAAACGCGAGACAATCACACAATCGGCGAGCTCGGCTGGCGCTGACGGGACCGCCCACATGAAGCATCGCGCAGTAGTGGTCGAACAGGCTCGCGCGCAGAAACGAGCCCGCCATGTCCTGGGCACTGTGCCCGGCTGCCAGCAGGGCCAGAAACTTCCGCCCCGCGAACTTGGCGACCACCGCGGAGAGCGCGGTCACGGTCAGCGTCTTGAGCGTCCCCGGAACGCCGGCCCTCGCGAGCAGGACCGCCCGCTCATGCGCTAGGTCGACGTGGCGCAAGCTCGCAAGCTTCTGAAAGAGCCCGGCGTGAATACGCAAACACAACGCATCATCAGCTAGCGGCAGGGGAAGAAAGCCTCGAATTGCGCTCGCTAGCAGAGCACGCCGAACGATCAGCCCACGGTGAGCCGCCAGATGGGCGACCCGCGCACTGCGGTCGGGCAAGACCGGCTCAGCCAGAATAACCACGGTCTTCGAGTCGCTCGCCCCCACCTTTCTCACTCTCTCACTCCGAGCCTGCCCCATGCCACGCCATCAGCGAGAGCTCCTGCCCTCGTAGCTGGGTGCGGAGCGAATCCCGCCCAGCAAAGCTCGCTCGTCCAGAATGGTACGCTGGCGAGTGGATAAGGTTTCGCTTTCCGGCATGACGACGTCGCCGGTGGTGCCCAGCTCATCCACCGCCATCGCCACCGCCGCATTGCCCTCTATGGGCACCCCATCGCGCGCCGCCCGGTAGTCCGTCATGCAGGTGAAGTCTAGCAACAGCTTGCCCCCCGGCTGCATACGGGCATGGCCGTCGACGCTCTGAGCTGTAACCGTCGCGCGCCACTTGCGCAGGCCATCGGCGGCGGGAAAGCCGGCAGGCAACTCGCGACGCGGGCCCAGGCGCAGGCGGTACTCGGCAGGAGCACCCTCGACCTCGACCTGCCGACGTACGATCTCCCAGCACGCCCAGGGCGCGCCCAGGGCCTGGGCGAGATAGCGCGAGCCTTCCCCGCCTTCTCCGCTTTGGGCCGGCCGCCGTATCATTTTGCCGTAGCGCAGCCCTACCGCGATTTCGCCGCCCACCGCCACGATGTCGCGGCCGGTGTCCTGGTCGCTCATCTCTTGCAGACGGAAGTTGCCGTGCTTGTCGAGCCAGAGATCGGTAGTGGTGGTCACCGCTGCGGGCGAGACGGGCGCACCGGCGGGCGCAGAGGGCTTGGCTCCCGCCAGATCAACGCGAAAGACCGAGCTCACGTGCACGTGAGCACCGCCCTGCTCGCGCAGCAGGGCGGCCATTTTGCCGGGCGCGAGCGCGTCGTCCAAACTTTCGACCGGCGCACGCCTTGCCGCGCGTTTGCCAGCGCAAGCAGAGAGCACGACCGCAGCCGGAAGGACGATCGCCACTTGGCGGAAGAAGATCCACATCGAGGAGGCGGCGGAATTTAGCACTAAATGTTACCGTCTAGCCGTGAACGCGGTTCTCGCCGACATTCTCGGGCCCCTCAAGATCCCGGCTCTCGTCTTCTCGGCCGGCTTCGGGGCGCTCTGGGGGAGCTTCCTCAACGTCTGCATAGCGCGCATTCCCCGCGGGATCTCGGTGGTACGACCACCGTCGCACTGCTTGGCGTGCGGGACACGGATAAAAGCCTACGACAACGTTCCTATTCTTTCCTATCTGATCCTGCGCGGGCGCTGCCGGCATTGCGGCGCGCGGTTCGGGGCGCGGCATGCCCTGGTCGAGGCGCTGACCGCCGCACTGTCCACGCTGGTCTTCGCGGTGTTCGCCCTGGATCCGGCACCCGTCCCCCTGGGCGTGCGCGTCGCTCGCTATGTCGTGTACTTCGCCTTCGCCGCGGTTCTCGTGGTGCTGACCTTCATAGATCTCGACACCAAACGCCTCCCCGACATCATCACTCTGCCCGCAGTGGTCGTCTTTTTCGCGGGCGGCTTCGCCACCGGAGGAGCATCCTGGGGCGCTCGTCTGCTGGGCGCCGCGAGCGGGTATCTCGCCGTGCGCATTATCGCCGACGGCTACTACTACGCCACCGGCCGGGAAGGCCTCGGCCTGGGCGATGGCAAGCTGCTCGCCTTGATGGGCGCACTACTCGGCTGGCAAGCGCTGCCTCCCATCGTGTTCTGTGCCTCGTGCGCCGGAGTCGTGGTGAGCGTGCCCGTCCTCTTCATGCGCACGCGCCGCCCATCGGCCCCTCGAGCAGCGGAAGCCGCATCAGTCCCCACCCAGTCCCTGCGCCGCAGCGAAGTCCCCTTTGCTCCCTTTCTCGCCGCCAGCGCCCTAGGCTACCTCTTTTTCCACGATCGCGTGCGCGAGTTGATCGAGCGCATCATCCTCGGCGGATAGGGCCGCGAGTCGGCCTTGCGGGCGGCGCGCAGCTGGCCTCGCCTTCCGGTTCATTGTAGGCTCGAGCGCGATGAAGGGCTTCGTGCTCGGGCTCCTGATGGCCGGGCTGCTGGCGGGCGGCTACTACTACTACTGGCGGCGCCAGCAGCCTTTACCGGTCGAGTCTGCCTTCGAGCACCATGATGCGGGCGCCCCGGCAGCGAAGAAGGCGAGGCGAAGAGTGCGTGGGGCGATGCGTGTGGCTCGCGCCTCAGCTGGCGAGCGAGCGGCCGATCCGGAACGCGAGCACGTCCACATCGCCTCTGCCGATCTGCGCCAGGTGGCGCAAGGCGACGACCTGTCGAAGCCGGATGTGCTGCGCCTGGACTTGGCCAATGACCGCGAGCTGAGCGAGCTCACCCAAGACCAGATCGACGAACGTTTCCGCGCCCAGGAAGGGGCGATATTGGCTTGCATCGCTCAGGCTCGACCAGATCCCGAGACTTACGTACCCGGCCAGGTAATGATCGGGTTTCGCATTCAGCGGGGAGGCAATGTGCGCGGAGTGCGGGTGGAGGCACCGTCCATACTGCAAAGGAATGGGCTTTATCCCTGCATCAAGGGAGTGGTAGGCCGTATCCGTTTTCCCGCCGCAGGCACGAGCCAGATCATAAGCTATCCCTTCCGGCTGACGTAGGGCACTCCTCCGGCTGGCATAAGGCACGCGTCCGGCCTAGGCAACACGCCGCCGCCGTCTCGGTCGAGCTTCAGAGCCCGGGCCGCAATAGCCAGCCCAGCACGGAGGAGACAAGCCCGACCACCAGCGCACCGAGGACGGCCGCACCGAGTGAAGCAACGGAAAAGCCAGGTACCAGCGCCGCTGCCAGTGCAAACGCCACCCCGTTCACCACCAGATAGAAAAGCCCGAGGGTAATAATGGTGATGGGGAGGGTAAGAATGACCAGCACCGGCCGCACGATTGCGTTCACCAACCCGAGGACCAGTGCGGCTACCAGAAGTCGCGCCGGCGATCTCACCTGGATGCCAGGCACAAGGTGCACCGCTACCGCCAATGCCGTCGCTGTGGTCAGCCAGTGGAGAAAAAAGCTGCGCATGGGCCTATTCTGTCCTACAGCTGCCTGACCGCCACCACGGCCGGCGCCGCCCGCCCGACCGGGCTGGACCTCCTGACGACCTGACTTGGCCGCGCGGCAGGGCGACTACCGCACACGCTCGGCGCCGGCCCAAACCCGGCAGGCCAGTGGCAAAGCCCAGCCGGAAACCGGCCCATGACCGCTATTGCCGCCGCCCTGGGGCAAGATTCCACCGATTCGGCTATAACCTGGCTCAGCTGCGCCATGGATAAATATGAGCCCAGGAAGGCCTCGTCGCACGGGACGGGACGGTTCCGGCCCGAGGATCTCGCTCTCTTGGGTGACGGAGTGGTGTTCGAGGCCGGCGTCCTGGTATTCCACCCGGAGCACATCCGCATCGGCGACAACGTCTACATCGGACACAACACCATCCTGAAGGCCTACCATCTTAGCGAGATGACCATCGGGCGCGACACCTGGATTGGCCAGGGCTGCTTCTTGCATAGCGCGGGCGGCATCAAAATAGGGCGGGCGGTAGGCATAGGCCCCATGGTGAAGATCCTGACCTCGCAGCACTCCGGAGAAGACCTGCGCTTGCCCGTGCTCTACACTCCTATCCATTTCGCCCCGGTCGAGATCGGCGACGGCGCCGACATAGGCGTGGGCTGCATCGTCCTGCCCGGCGTCCGCATCGGAGAAGGAGCCGTGGTCGGGGCGGGCGCGGTGGTGACCCGCTCGCTACCCGACTTCACCGTGGCCGCGGGCGTGCCCGCGCGAGTAATCCGCTCGCGCGGCGAGCCCAGGTGACTAGGTGGTAAGCAAAGGGCTCGCTTCGGCGCCCTGGTGCTAGGCCGTGGCGGCGGGATAATCGGTGTACCCGCGCGGACCGGGGGTGTAGAAGGTCGCGGGATCGGGGGCGTTGAGGGGGAGGTCGCGCTGCATCCGCGTTACCAGGTCGGGGTTAGCGAGAAACGCTCGGGCAAAAGCGAACAGATCGCCCTTGCCGTCGCGCAAGGCCGCCTCGGCCAGGTTGCGATCGAGCCCTCCCGACAGCACAACCGTGCGCGGCCAGGCCCGCCTCAGGGCACGCCTGAGCGCCTCAGGCGCCTTGGGCGCCCCCAGGGACGAGTGATCCGCGAGATGAAGGTACTGCAACCCGTACGGGACGAGACGAGCGACGAGCTCGAGGTAGGTCTGGTCGATTTCGGGGTAGGCTTTCACGCCGCCGTTGGTTCCGTAGGGCGAAAGACGAATGCCCACCCGATGCGGCTCGATGGCGGCCGTAACCCGCTTCACCACCTCGATGACGAAGCCAATCCGCTTTTCGACCGAGCCACCCCAGGCATCGTCACGTTGGTTGCTGTGGGGGCTCAAGAACTGCTCGAGCAAGTAGCCATCAGCACCGTGCAGCTCCACGCCGTCGAAGCCGGCGGCTATGGCGTTGCGCGCGGCCCGGGTGTATTCATCGACCGCGGTCCACACGTCGGCTTCAGTCATGGCGCGGGGAACCGGATAGGGCTGCGGACCATGGCCATCGGTGAACATGGTGCCTTCGGCAGCTATGGCGCTCGGGGCCAGGAGCTCGGCACCCTCGGGCAGGTTGAAGGGGTGCCCCACCCGTCCGGTGTGCATGAGCTGGACGAAAATGATACTGCCCTTCTTGTGGACGCCCGAGGTGACCTTTCCCCATCCGGCGGCCTGACGCTCCGACCAAATGCCGGGAATGCGCGGATAACCAGTGCCGTTGCGCGAGGGCGACGTGCCTTCCGTGATGATGAGGCCTGCCTCAGCGCGCTGGGCGTAGTATTCCGCCATCAACTGGTTGGGCAGGTTGTCCTCGACCGCTCGACAGCGCGTCATCGGCGCCATCACAATGCGGTTCTTGAGTGATAACCGCCCGAGGGTGACGGGTTCAAACAGCGCGGCGCTGGCCATCCGGGCCTCCTTTGCCGCGCGATGCCTTACGTTCGCGTGTCATCTTCGTTCACATAACAGCGCAAATGGGAGAATTATTCGTTGCCTTTGCCTCTCCTGGATTAGATGCCTCGAGCCGCACGTCGACGCCACGGACGACGCACAAACTAGGCGAATATCAGGCTCTGGTCCTCGCGCAATCTGGCAATAGCTTCGTCGGGGAAGCAAAAGCGCGGGGCAAAGAGACGATTGGCCAAGGCCAGCAGCTGGCGACAGCGGTAGGCATCGTGATGAGCATCGCCCTTCCACTCGCCCGCGTGCCAACTCTGCGCGTCCGAGATGCGTAGCTCAACCGGAATGGTGTGCTGCTGAGTCGCGATAGGCGCGGCGTCGCGCGCATCGTAAGCCGCGGTGCCCGGAATCAAAATTCTGCCGCTGCGGCAGTCGCGATGGATGGGCAGGGAGTAGTTGATCTTGCACTGGAGCTTGTGATGACCCAGGGCAGAGTCGGGATTATCCTTCGTCCGCGCGCTGAGCGCGGCAAAGAATTGTCGTGCGGCGCCGCGCAGCCGGGCCATCGTCCAGCGCCGCGCGCTGCCCTCGCTGCGCGCCAAGTTGAGGGTAAGCCGCCTCACCGCCTCGAGCATTTCCTCGGGACTGTTGAAGAGAGTCTGGGTGATTGAATGCGACAGGACGTTCTCCTGCAGGATCACGCCCCGCTTCTGAAGAGCGTGAAACAGGGTCAAAGTGTCATCGCGGCTGCGTAAGAGAAAGGTGATGGCCAGGATGTCGCGGATGTCGTGCGCCTCACCCTGGCGGGTTCGGCCGAGCTTGGTGAACATGCTCTCGGGACTCTTGAGACGCGCCTTGACCTCCACGATATCGACGTCCACACCATCACCGCTGCTGAAGACATAGCCGCCCCGACCGGCGGCGAAGGTCATCGATTCCGCAAGCTTGTGGAAGAAGGTGGAGATCTTCACGAAGGCACGCTGGGCCGGTTCTTGCTCGGGCAGCTCGCTAGGTGCGTACCAGTCGAGGTGGAACAAGTCATCCAGGTTGCGCCCCCGGCGGGTGAGAAAGAGCCCGAGCTGGGCATAGTCGTTGATGTCCTGACTATCCTCTTCGATGGACTTGATGAGATGGGCGGTCTTGAGCATGGCGCACCCCATGCGCCGCCAGGCCAAGGGGACCGCCAAGCTGCCGCCGTGATAGCCACGGAAGAGCCCGGGATAACGCCGGGACGACGCCAGCAGGAACAGGTGACGTGGATCTTCGTCCATGAGGCGCGCCAGCGCAGGGTCGGCCAGGGTAGCCCGCAGCGCCGCCAGCACCCGCAGGCACCTGCGATACAGGGGCTCGTTCGCGGAATGCAGCCTGGCGAGCGCGCCCAGCTGCAGCTGCATGAACGGGAGGAGCCACTCGCCCAGGTAGCGACGGGATTCCCGCACGTAGCCCGCGGCGCGCACCCTCTCACGCTCGGACAGGTCATCCGCGCCCGCCGTGTCGAAACCACGATTGCCGAGCATGCGGGTGGCCTGCCTCAAGGCCCATGGGTAATCTTTGGCGGGCAAGAGCAGGTAAGGCGTCATCTCGGTGCGATCGAGGATCGACCCGAAGATCTCATGGTAGAGCTCGTGCCGGGGAGCCCGGGGCGTTGCTCGACCGCGACCCGCTACCCCCGGGCGTCCCGCCGTCGATCTACAAGAGCTCATCACGCTTGGCCGCGGCCAGAGCCGCGACCACGGCTCGCACTTCTTGCGCCCGATCTTTCCTGACCACCAGCACCGCGTCGCGCGTCGCCACCACCACCACGTCGTCCACCCCGACCACGCCGAGCAGCGGAGCACCGGGCTCGCTCACCAGCACGCTACCGGACACCCCGCTCGCCACCACGTCACCCGCGACCACGTTACCCGCGCTGTCTTGCGCGCGAATATCGGCCAGGGCCGACCAGCTGCCGACATCATTCCAGCCAAAATCGCCTGCCACCACCCGGAGCCCGCTCGCCTTCTCCATGATGCCGTAGTCGATGGAGATCTTGGGCGCGGCGGGGTAGCGCTCGGCCGCGGCCTTGCCGAGGTCAGGAGCCGCGTACAACTCGTCGAGGATGGTGGCCAGATCGGGCAAGTGCGAGCGCACCTCGGCCAAGAGCCGCTCGGCACTGAAGAAGAACATGCCCGCGTTCCACAAGAAGCCAGGGTCGGCCAGGTAGCGCACGGCGGTGGCGGCGTCGGGCTTCTCCACGAAGCGGGCCACCCGATAAACGCCATCACGCACCAGCTCGCCCCGCTCGAGGTAGCCATAGCCGGTCTCGGGCCGGGTAGGCTTGACCCCGATGGTGACGATGGTTTCGCCGGCGTGGGCGGACGCCTTCCCCAGCACCTCGGCGAAGGCGGGCTCGTCGGCGACGAAGGCGTCCGAGGGCAAGACGGCCAAGAGCGCGCCCTTGCCCGCCCGGCGCGCCACCGCCACCGCGCCCAGACCTACCGCGGGTCCGGTATTGCGCGCCGCCGGCTCGGCGATCAGATTAGCCGGGGGCAGATCGGGCAGCTCATGCCCAACCGCCTCGGCCTGATCCGCGGCGGTGACCACCAGGGTGTGCTCCGCCCCGAATATCTTGGTGGCGCGACGGAAGGAAGCGCGCAAGAGCGACTCACGCCCCCCCAAAGTCAAGAGTTGCTTGGGCCGACGACGACGCGACGCCGGCCAGAGTCGGGTCCCGCCTCCCCCGGCCAGGATCAGGGCATAAACAGGTTCGCGCATTTGCACCCGCCGACTTTACCTCAATACGCCCGCACCGGTAGCCGGTACTCGGCAGACGGTAGTCGGTAGCCAGCATGGTAGCCGGCAGTCGGCAGTCGGTAATGGGCAAATTTGCTGCTATCTTGGCCAGCATGCGTGCCTTTCCCCGACTCGCCCTCATCTGCCTAGGCCTCTACGCTCTTCCCGCGCGGGCGGCCGAGCCCGCCGCCCGCCTGACCAAAGTCACCGCGGCCGAGGGCATCACCGAATATCGCCTCGACAACGGCTTGCGCGTCTTGATCTTCCCCGACCAGAGCAAGCCCACCGTACTGGTAAATATCACCTACCTCGTCGGCTCCCGCTTGGAAGGCTACGGCGAAACCGGCATGGCCCACCTGCTCGAGCACATGCAGTTCAAGGGCACGGCCGCCCACCCCGACGTATGGAAGCTGCTCGAGGACCACGGCGCCAACTTCAATGGCACCACTTGGTGGGACCGGACCAACTACTTCGAGGAGATGCCGGCCAGCCCGGAGAACCTCGACTTCGGGTTGGCGCTGGAGGCCGACCGGATGATCAATAGCAAGATCGCCGGCGCAGACCTGGCCAAGGAGTTTTCAGTGGTACGCAACGAGCTCGAGCGCGCCGAGAACCAACCCGACGTCGTCCTCGAGGATCACATGCTCGCCGCCGCCTACCAGTGGCACAACTACGGCAAGGCGACCATAGGCGCGAAAAGCGACATCGAGCGCGTCCCGGTCGAGAGCTTGCGCGCCTTTTATCACCGCTATTACCAGCCCGACAATGCCATCCTAGTGGTAGCCGGCAAGTTCGAACCCGCCCGCGCCCTCGAGCTGGTCGCGCGGTACTTCGGCGCCATCCCCAGACCCGCCCGCAAGCTGGCGCCCACCTGGACCATCGAGCCGGTGCAGGACGGCGAACGTGAGGTGGTGGTGCGGCGCAACGGCGACGTCGCCATCGTCGGTCTCGTCTACCACGGGGTGGCCGGGGCCGATCCCGACAAGGTCGCCGAGGACGCCATCGTGGACATCCTGACCAACAAGCCGAGCGGCCGGCTCTACCGAGCCTTGGTCGACAAGGGCCTGGCCAGCGAAGTGAGCGGCAACTCCTACCCCATGGCCGAGCCGGGGGTCATGATCTTTTCCGCCAAGGTCGGCAAGTCCGGGTCGGTCGAACAAGTACGCGACATCATGACCAAGACGGTGGAGTCGCTGGGCCAGGCGCCGATTACCAAGGACGAGATCGAGCGCTGGCGCGCCGGTTTCATGCGCGATCTCGACCTCACCTTGGCCGACACCGCCAAAACCGGGGTGGTTTTGTCGGAATTTGCTGCTATGGGCGATTGGCGGCTGCTGTTCCTCACCCGCGACCGGGTAAAGACCACCACCGCCAGCGACGTCGCTCGAGTGGCTGCCCAATATCTCAAGCGCTCCAACCGCACCCTCGGGCTCTTTCTCCCCACCCGCAAGCCCGATCGGGCGCCCTTGCCCCCCGCCCCTGACGTGGCGGCCATGGTGAGAGACTACCACGGCTCGGCCACGGCCGAGGTCGGCGAAGCCTTCGTCGCCACCGTGGACAACATCGAAAGCCGCACCAGCCGCGAGACCCTGCCGGGTGGCCTCAAGCTGGCCATGCTGCCCAAGAGGACCAAGGGCGGCCAGGTTCGCCTCGCGCTCACCATCCGCTACGGCAGCGAAACCGATTTGCAGGGCAAGGTCGAGGCGGCGGCCATGTTGCCTGAGATGCTGCTGCGCGGGACACGCAAGCACAGCTATGCCCAGCTCAGGGACAAACTGGATCAGCTCGAGGCTGAGGTCACCGCCATGCACGGGCAAGGCTCACCGAGCACGATCAACGTCGCTCGGTTTCGCGTTAAGACGGTGCGTGCCAGCCTGCCCGCTGTCATCGCGCTGGTGGCCGAGATGCTGCGCGAGCCTGCCTTCGCCGCCAAAGACTTCTCCGCTTTGCGCAAGGAGATCCTGACTCATCTCGAGGAGCAGCTCTCCGATCCCACCGTCAACGCGAGCATCGCTCTCATGCGTGACCTGCTGCCCTACCCCGCCGGTGATCTGCGCTACATACCCACGATAGCCGAGACCATCGAGCGCTTGCGCAAAGTCACACCGGCCGAGCTGGCGGCCTTGCACAAGCGCCTGTGGGGGGCAAGCTCGGCGCAAGTCAGCGTGGTGGGTGACTTCGACCCGGCGACCACCAAGGCCGAGATAGTGAAAGAGCTGACCGCCTGGAAGTCGCCCCAGCCCTACCACCGCATCACCCTGCCCTTCCACCCCAACCCGCCCGACGACCGGGTCATCGATACCCCCGACAAGGAAATGGCCCTGGTGGCCACCGGCCAGGCGCTCGAGCTACGTGATGACGATCCCGCCTACCCCGCTCTCCACCTCTTCAACTACATGGCGGGCGGGAGCGCCAACTCGCGCATCTTCCTGCAGCTGCGGCAGAGGCAAGGCCTGTCCTACGGTGCCTATTCGCAGCTCCTCGCTCATCCCATCGAAAAGAGCGGCTTCTTCTTGGCCGCCGCCCTGACGGCGCCGGCCAACCTGAACAAGGCAATGACCGCCCTGTTAGCGGAAATCGGCAAGATGGTGAAGAGCGGATTCAGGGACGCCGAGGTGGGCGAAGCCCAGAAGAGCTACGCCAAAGCCTGGCAAGGCCAGCTTGCCGACGACGACTTCGTCTTGGGCGAGCTCGACCAGGGCCTGTTCTTGGACCGCACCTTCGCCTACTGGAAGGATCTCAACCGCAAGATCGGTAGCCTGACCGCGAATCAGATCAACGCCACGGTCAGGCAATTCATCGACCCGGCCAAGCTATCCGTAGTACGCGCGGGAGACCTGACCAAGGAAAAGGCCGCGGCCTCGGTCACGCCCGCAACCCGGCCCGCAGCCACCCCAGCAGTCACGCCCGCAACCCGGCCCGCAGCCACCCCAGCAGTCACGCCCGCAACCCGGCCCGCAGCCACCCCAGCAGTCACGCCTGCAGCCCAGCCCGCAACCGGGCCAGCAGCCGCGCCTGCACTCCCGCCCGCGGCCACGCCCGCGGCTCCGGCCTCGCGCTGAGCCATCCGCGCTGAGCCATCCGCGCTGAGCCATCCGCGCTAGCGCGAGGCGCTGGCGCGAGATTCGGCGATCCCGAGACGCGCTGCCGGGCGAATCACCTACGCACCCTCACCGTACAAGTGCGCACCCGCCTACGCGGCTCACGGGCGGGAGTCTCGACCAATGGCGCGAAAGCGGACTTCTCGTATCGGGTTTCGCACCATATTCCGGCGCATCGCCGATGGCCGGGTTCTTGCTTGTTGCGCGGGCTGCGCACCCGGGGCGGAGAGCGCGACCTGCGCCCTCTACCACCGCGTTGCGCTTCACGAGGCAATCCTTGTACCCAACAACCCTCCCGATCTCAGCCATTCGTCCCGTTCGTAATCCCGTGTCGCTCCTGCAAATGCCCACCCCCGGCGAAGACGCCGCCGCGAGCGCAACAGATCCCGTCCCTCGCCCCGCTAACCGCGACCTGATCGAGCGCCACCTCAGCGCCTTGCGCGCATTCGACCAGAGACTATACGCCGTACGCGATGATCGAGGCCTTACCCTGCTCTCCGATCGGGCACCGCGCACCATGGATGGGCTGGCCGGCATCATACCCGCTATCCGCCCCGAAGACCTCGGCTCGGCAGCCTTCCGCCAGACCCACAATCTCAGCTGCGCTTACGTCGCGGGGGCAATGGCGGGCGGTATTGCCTCGGTCGATCTGGTGGTCGACATGGCCCGCGCCGGCTTGCTGGGGTTCTTCGGCGCTGGCGCGCTTCCCCCACGGGCGGTGGCGGAGGCGATTCACCAGCTGCGCTCGCGCCTGGGGCAGGGGGAATCCTGGGGCGTCAACCTCCTGCACGACTACTACGACGAGGGAGCCGAGTGGGCCACGGTTGAGCTCTTCCTGGCCCAGGGAGTGACCCGCGTCGAAGCCGCCGCCTTCGTGGCCATGACGGCTCCGCTTGTCTGTTACCGCGTGAAGGGCATACGGCGCAATCCCGACGGCACCATCGCGATCCCGCATCACGTGTTCGCCAAGGTGAGCCGCCCCGAGGTAGCAGCGCAGTTCTTGGCCCCCCCGCCGCTCTCCTTGCTCAGCGAGCTACGCATAGCCGGGAAGATCACGGCCGAGGAAGCGGCGCTCGCGGCCGAGATACCCATGGCCAACGAGCTTACCTGCGAAGCCGACAGCGGGGGCCACACCGATCGGCGCCCCCTGTCGGTGCTGTTGCCCATGATGATGCACGAGCGCGAGCTGGCTATGACCGAGCACGGCTACGCCGCCCGGGGCATCACCATCCGCCTGGGCGCGGCTGGTGGTATCGGCGAGCCCATGTCGGTGCACGCCGCCTTCGCCATGGACGCCGACTACGTCGTCACGGGCACCATCAACCAGGCCTGCCGGCAGTCGGGCACCGCGCCGTCGGTGCGCAAGATGCTCGCCGAGGCGTGCATGGCCGACGTGGCCATGTGCCCGGCCTCCGACATGTTCGAGATGGGCGGTCGCGTGCAGGTGCTCAAGCGCGGGACCATGTATCCCCAGCGCGCCCAGCGCCTGTACGACATCTACAAGGCGCATGCGTCCTTTGACGCCGTTCCTGCGGCCGAGCGCCAAAAGGTGGAGGGACAAATCCTGCGCCGGCCGTTTAACGAGGTTTGGCGCGAGACGGAGCGCTATTGGATGGAGCGCAAGCCCGATGAGGCCGAGCGTGCCCGTACCGACGAGAAGCACAGGATGGCCCTGTGTTTCCGCTGGTACCTGGGCATGTCTTCCCGCTGGGCCCGCACCGGCGACGCTAACCGACAGGCCGACTACCAGATCTGGTGCGGGCCCGCCATAGGCGGCCTCAACCGGTGGACCAGGCTGACTGCGCTGGCCCATCCCGACAATCGTGATGCCCCCGTCCTCGGCCAGGCCCTCCTCGCCGGAGCCGCCGTCCTCCAGCGCCGTGAGCTCGCCGCGCGCGCCAACGTCGACCACTTGCCTTCGGTGGTCGAAGCCGTGCGCCCCTCCTAGCGCAACCCCGAGCGACTACCCCGAGCGACGGCTGGGCGCGGGCACCCGTACGCATCACCCTGAGCCTTGACCTTTTACTTAACTTAGGTTAACTATTGCCTATGGTAAGCGATGGCCATCCGTTTTCCTTGATCCATGAGGCCATCGCTTGCCTGGGCCGCCTGAGCAACGCCTTTCGCCGCCGGCGTGAGCAGCTGGCCGGCGCGGTGGGCCTGAGCGATGGCCAATGGGGCGTGCTGGAGGAGATCGCGGCCGAGCACTTCATGCCCAGCATGTTCGCGAAAACGCGTGACAGCTCGGCGGCAGCGGTGTCGAAGACCCTGCGCCAGCTCCTCGACAAGCAGCTCATCAGCGTCGGTCTGTCCAAGACCGACGGACGCCAGCGGGCCTATCTGCTCACCACGGCGGGCAAGCGGGTGCTGGCACGGCTGCGCAAGGAGCGGGTGGCAGCCATCGAGAGCATCTGGCTCACCCTGAGCCGCGACGATGTCAAGCGCTTCATAGCTTTCGCCGGCGAGCTCAGCCTCCGTTTGGAAAAGTATGGCAACACCGAGTAACCACAACCACCGCGAGGATCGTTAACCATGGCCCAGACACTCTACGAAAAGGTCTTCGACCGCCACGTCGTTCGCCAACTGCCTTCCGGACAGGCGCAGCTGCTCATGGGTTTACACCTCCTGCACGAGGTCACGTCCCCGCAAGCCTTTGCCATGATGCGCGAGCGCAAGCTCGCGGTCATGTATCCTGGGCGCACCTTCGCAACGGTCGACCACATCGTGCCCACCCACACCAAGCTGCGCCCCTTCGAGGACGCGATGGCGGAGGAGATGCTGCAGAGCCTGGAAAAGAGCGTCAATGACTTCGGCATCCGCTTCTTCTCGCCCGCCGCCAACGAAAACGGCGTGGTCCACATCATCGGCCCCGAGCGCGGCCTGACCCAGCCGGGCATGACCATCTGTTGTGGCGACTCCCACACCGCCACCCATGGTGCCTTCGGGGCCTTGGCCTTCGGCATCGGCACCTCGCAGATCCGCGACGTCCTGGCCACCCAGACCCTGGCCATGGACAAGCTCAAGGTCCGCCGCATCGAAGTGAGCGGCAAGCTGCGGCCGGGCGTCTACGCCAAAGACGTGATCCTCTACATCATTCAGAAGCTGGGCGTGAACGGCGGAGTGGGTTTCGCTTACGAATACGGCGGCGACCTGGTGGACCGCATGACCATGGACGAGCGCATGACCATCTGCAACATGAGCATCGAGGGCGGCGCACGTTGCGGATACGTCAACCCCGACCGCACCACCTACGCCTATCTCGAAGGGCGGCAGTACTCGCCCACCGGACCGGCCTGGGATCGCGCGCTCGCCTACTGGGACAGCATCAAGAGTGACCCGGGCGCCAGCTACCAGGACGTGGTGCGCCTCAAAGCCGAAGACATCCCGCCCATCGTAACTTGGGGCATTACTCCGGCCCAGTCGATCGCCATCCACGCAGCCATCCCCGACGCGGAGACCTTTACGCCCGACGAGCGCGACTCGGTCCGCCAAGCCTATGCCTACATGGACTTCAAGCCGGGCCAACCCATCCTGGGGACGAAGATTGATGTGGCCTTCGTCGGCTCGTGCACCAACGGCCGCCTGTCCGACTTCGAGGAGGTGGTCAAGGCGCTCAAGGCGAGCGGGCGCAAGGTACAGCCGGGGGTCAGGGCGCTGGCGGTGCCCGGGTCGGTGCAGGTCAGAAACGAGATGATAGCGCGCGGCTGGGACAGAGTGCTCTCCGACGCCGGCTTCCTGTTCCGCGAGGCTGGCTGTTCCATGTGCCTGGCCATGAACCCGGACAAGCTACAGGGGCGTGAGGTGTGCGCCTCGTCGTCGAACCGCAACTTCAAGGGCCGGCAAGGCTCGCCCCAAGGACGGACGCTCCTCATGAGCCCGATCATGGTGGCCGCCGCGGCCGTGACTGGCCAAGTTGCCGACGCACGCCAGGTCTTCGGGCTCTAGTCTTCGAGCTGATCTAAAGGAGGAAGTCATGGACACGAAACGCTCTCTGTTGGCGGGCCGGGCTGTTCCCCTGCGGGGTAACGACATCGACACTGATCGGATTATTCCGGCGCGCTACCTACGCACCGTAGTCTTCGACGGCCTGGGGCAACATGCCTTCGAAGACGACCGCGCCCAGCTGGCCGCCCAGGGCAGAGCCCATCCCTTCGACACCCCGGCCTATCGAGGAGCGGAAGTGCTGCTGGTGAACAAGAACTTCGGCTGCGGCTCCTCACGCGAGCATGCGCCGCAGGCACTCATGCGCTGGGGGATAAAGGTCATCGTGGGCGAGAGCTTCGCCGAGATCTTCTTCGGCAACTGCGTCGCCATCGGGATACCCTGCTGCAAGGTCAGCACCGAGGTGGCCGAGGCCCTGTTGCGCTCGGTCGAAGCCGATCCGGGGCTGCTCATCCAAGCGAGCCTGCCGGAAAGGTCGATCGTCGCTAGTGGCAAGCGCTATCCGTTCGAGCTCCCCGAAGGCGTCCGCCAGCAGTTCCTCAGCGGCCGCTGGGACTCCACCGCCGAGCTGCTGGAAGCGGCCGACCAGGTAAGAGCCAAGGCCGCCACCCTCGGCTACTTCACCAGCTTCTCCTGAAGCGACAGCTCCGCCCGGCTCCTTCTCGGCCGGGCTCGGCCCGATCGATGGGCTCGGATCGCGCCCTCGCCTGACGGAACGCATTACTACGACGCAAAGGCGAAACGTGACAGCAACGCGGAATCGCGCTAAAAGATACGTGTGTGTGTCGATGTGGGATACCAGCCCGCGTCACTACGTCGTCGACAACTCAGCAAGCGAAAGAAGGAGAACATGACTCATACGAGACTGTCCTTGGCAGCGACATTCGCCCTTCTGGGCGCGGCCCTTCCCGCCTACGCCCAGGCCCCCGTGCCCGCGCCGGTGGCGGCTCCCGCCATGGCCCCGGCTGCTCAGGCGCCGGCACCCGCCCCGATCATGCCCGCCCGGACCGGTGATGACCTGACCGGCACCGTCGGCTTCGGCGTGGGCATAGTTGCCGGCGACGAGCTGATCAAGCCGGACACCGGCTCCGTGATAACGAAGTACTGGCTGAACGACGCCATTGCGCTCGTGCCCCAGTTGAACTTCAACATCACCAAAAATACTGGGAGTGACACCGCTTGGAAGCTGGAGCCCCAGCTTCGCGTCGATTTCACCCTACTCAAAGGTGCGTCGACTCGCTTGGAGGGAGGCGCCGGCCTCGGTCTGGCGTTCGGCAAGAACGTTACCGCCCCGGCAGCACTTACGGGAGCAACCACCAGCTCAAATCTGGTGGGCATCTTCGTTCCCGTAGCGCTACAAGTCGAGCACTTCTTCACCCGCTGGTTCGCTATGAGCGTGGGCGCCCAATTCAACCTCCTCGAATACGAAAAGCAGGGCCCATCAACATTTATGCTCGATATCGACAACATAACGTACATGGCCAACCTCTTCTTCTACACGGACTAGCCGACCGTCTTACAACACACCAGGGGGCGTGTCGGCTGCGAGCTGACACGCCCCTTTCGTTTTTGCAGGCCGCCTGGCCTACCCTCCGGATGCAGCTGGCCAGGCGCGCAAGCGGACCTTGCCGGCTTCGACCGCGACCTCGATGCGCACGCGCTCGCAGCCTTGCTCGGCCAAAATCCTGGGCAATTGTTGGCCCAGGCGAGCACGAATCTTCTCCTTGCTGGCGGCCGCGGCCACGGTGCCGAGATCATGGTGGGCGGCCAGGTAGCTCGCGTAGGCGCTTTCGAAATCCGGCTCGCTCAGGCCGGGCAGCGCAGGCCGCGCCACTGCGAGATCGGGGTTGGGCGAGCGTCGCGCGTAAGCGGGAATGGGAGGGGGCCCTGAGCTGGGCTTGGGCGCCAGGGCAGCGGCCCCCCCTGGGGAGGGCGGACCGATCACGGGCGCCTGGCTTGCGGGCTCCCGCCCACTCGCGGGTGGCGGCGGCGCGCTGGCGGACTCGGGCTTGCCGGTAGCGAGCCGCTGCTGCCTAGCCACGAACGCCTTCACGCGATTCTTGGGGATCCCGAGCGCAAGCGCCTCTTCTTCGCTGATGACGCCGCCGCGCTCAGCCAGGTGCCGCTGGGCGCGCGCCAGATCGCGGCGATAGATCCCGGCATCGATCTCGCGCAGGGTCCGGTTCCAGTACGTGACGTGCAGGACCCATTTTTGCGACAGGGCCTGAAAGCGAAAGCGCAGCGACGCGTTCGCAATCGGGACCTGCTGCATCTCCAGCATCAGGCGATTCATCTCCCGGCGCGGGCTGGCCGGAGGCATGCGCTCCTGCCCCATGAAATACGACTCATACATGGAGCGCAGGCGGTCAATCTTGAGCTCCATCTCGCTAAGACGAGCTTCGATGCCCTCGCGCGAAGTATCGAAGGTAAAGGCGGGCCCCTTCTTCACCCCAGAATCTTAACACTCGTCGCGCGTTGCGGCCCGGGGCTCCTCGCCTTCGGCATGGTAAGGCCGAGCCGCGATCGAGGTTCGGGAAGGCTCCGGGCGTGCTAAAGAGAAATCCGCCCATGGCATCCCCAGCGCACGAGCACGGCAACGGCGGGCATAGCATCGGCCTACCCCAATGCCAACTTCCATGACGCTCACACTGTGGGCGGCGGCCGTGATTGCGCTCCTAGGCGTGCTCATCTTGGCGCATGAGCTGGGCCATTTCCTGGTGGCCAAGCTGTTCGGAGTGAAGGTGCTGCGCTTCTCTCTCGGCTTCGGCCCGCGCCTGTTCGGCTTCACCGCCGGCGCGACAGAATATCGGGTGTCATTGTTCCCGCTCGGCGGCTACCTGCGCATCTTGGGCGAAGATCCGAGCGAGACCGTGCCCGAGCCCGAGCTCGCGCGGGCTCTCTCGGCCCGGCCGCTCTGGCAGCGCTACGCCATAGTCATCGCCGGGCCGCTGTTCAACCTGCTGCTCCCGGTCGGCATCTACTTCGTACATTACATGGGGCAGAAGACGCTACTGTCCCCTACCATAGGCACCGTCATCGCCGGATTGCCGGCCGACAAGGCCGGCCTGCTACCCGGCGACCGGGTCGAAACCGTGGATGGCAGGAGCATCGATTACTGGGAAGAGCTCGAGCAAATCATCGCCGACGCACCGGGCAAGACGATGCGCTTTGGCATCCGCCGCGGCAGCGTTGCGGAAGAGCGTGACGTGACCGCGGTCGCCAGCGCGCGTAAGGGCCCCCTCAATCTGAACGAGACCGTGGGCTGGATCGGGGTTTCGCCCCGCTTCCAATTGCCCGAGATCGGCATAATCGACCTGACCTCACCCGCAGCGCAGGCCGGCTTGCGCACGTTCGACTACATAATCTCGGTCAACGGCTCGCCCGTGTCGCACTGGGCAGAGTTCGAGCGCGCGGTGGCCCGCATCGGCGCATCGCCTCTGCGGATCACCTATCTACGAGGCACGCACTCGGCCGTGCCCTTTGTCCACGTCGAGCTGCAACAGCCGGGCTCGGCCGTCGTCCTGCCCCAGCCGATGCTGGATCAAGGCCGAAACCGGCACTATGCCACCGGCATCGAGCCATCAGAGCTGTTCGTCTACTCCGTGGAGCCAGGCAGTCCCGCCGATCGCATAGGCCTGCGGCGTGGAGATCAGCTCATCGAGCTCGACGGGCAGCCGCTCTTGCACTGGAACATTTTGCACCAACGGCTGGCCGCCGAGCCGGACAAGACCTTTGCCATTTCGTGGGTCTCACCCGGAGGCGTGAAGCACCAAGCCAGCTTCAAACAGGAGCTACGCGCGGAGATAGACGCCTATCGCCAGGAGGAGCAACGCCTGGTTTTTGGCGCTAGCAATCGCGCCGCCTGGAAGACCGCCGAGCCCGTGCCGATTCGCAACCACCTCTCCTATGCGTTGGGGCACGCGCTGACCCGAACCGGGGAGATCATCACTTTCACCGCCCAGGGCCTCTTTCAGATCATCCGGGGCGAGATCTCGCCCAAGACCTTGGGCGGGCCGCTGACCATTGGCTACGCCGCCGGGGTGGCGGCCGAGCAAGGGCTGGCCCAGTACCTCTGGCTCATGGCGTTGCTTAGCATCAACATCGGCCTGCTCAACTTCTTGCCCATCCCCATCCTCGACGGCGGCTTGCTCTTGTTCTTCAGTATCGAGCTGTTCAAGCGCCGGCCCCCCTCGCCCAGAGCACGCGCGGTCACCACCTACATCGGTGTGGTCGTGGTCGCCCTGCTGGTCTTGTTCGCCCTCAAGAACGACGTGGTCAGGTTCTTCCTGCCGAGGTGACCATGATGATGAATGCGCCGTTATCTCTGACCACACCGGTGTTGGCTCTCGATACCGCAACGCCCACAGCCCGGGTTGCCATGCTTTCTCCGGCAGGGGAGTGCCTGGTCGCGCGGGAGCAAACCGCAGCTCGCCATTCGGCCAATCTGTTAGCACTGTGTGATGAGGTACTACGCGCGACCTCGGTCAAAGTCGGCGACCTGGGAGCAATCGTGTGCGGAGCAGGCCCGGGCAGCTTCACTGGCTTGCGTGTGGGACTGGCCGTGGCCAAAGGCTTGGCCATGCCCACCGGGGTAAAGCTGGTGCTAGTCTCATCCTTGGAGGCCCTAGCGCAAGATCTGGCATTGCGCGCACCCGAGGCCGGGTTGCTTTTGCCCTGCTTGGACGCCGGCAAGGGTCAAGTCTACGCGCGCCTTTATCGCGTAGAGAACGGAGTGCACAAAGCCACGGCTGGTACGAACGATGCACCTGATGCGGCCACTTTGGACGATGCCGATTGGCTCCTGTCCCCGCCGGAACTCGTCGACCTGCTGCGGGCGAGCGTAGCCCACCGAGATATAGCAGGCGCTCGCGTGGCGGCGGGTGGGACTGGCATCGACCGCCACCTCCAGGTTTTTCGCGACGCAATGGGAAACGCGGCCTTATCCGCAGTGGCCGGACCATCGGCGCTGGCGGGCGGGCGCCTGGGGTTGGCGCGCCTGGCCCAAGGGCTTGCTGACGACATCGCAACCGCGGTACCTCGCTACGGTCGGCCACCCGATATCACCCGACCCAAGAAAACCCAGCCGCCCCAAGGCCCAGTCAACCCAGCGGGCCAACGCTGATGGCCGGCCCCTCCCAGCCCGTCCGGCCCCGGCTGATTGACTCCGCGGCGTCGCCAAGCTAGCCTTGGTCGCGACCGTGACGGACATAGACTCTCTGCGACAGAGGCACAAGCAGCTCGAGGAGGCGCTGGCTGCAATCGACGCCCACCTCTCCTTGACCAGCAAAGAGCAAGCCGAGCGCATCCAGCTCAAGAAGGAGAAGCTCGCGATCAAGGACAGGATCCAGCTGCTGTTGGCGAAGTAACTCGCCACCTCGCCCATACCGGCGGTCCGACGGGTTGCTCGACGCTCGCGCGGGTGGGTCGACGCACAAAGAGATCATGCCCTGCTCGGCTTACGTTTGTCGCGAACCGTGGTTGGCCGTCTGCGCCACCCACCAGTAGCGCACGAAATTCCCAACCGGAGCTCAGGAAGTGTTAGCGATCTGATATGCTCCAGCCACGCTTCCTAGCCCTTGCCCTGCTGGCAGTCGCTTGCGGACCGCACGATCCGTACCTACCCGGATCCTCACCCGTCACGCAAAGCCAGAGCGGAGGAGAGGGTGGCAAGCCGAGCCCAAGCCAAAGCGGGGGGACCAGCGATAACGGCGGTGCAGCCGGCACCAGTCCCTTCGCCGGTGCGAGCGGCAGCAATTCCTCCGCCGGGGGAACGTCGGGCAACAACCCTTTCGGCGGCAACAACAATCCCTTCGCCAGCGGCGGGGGTGGTGGCGTAGGGAGCTCTCCCTACGGCACGGGCGGCGCGGGGGGTGTCATCGGGTCCCAGAGCGGAACCGGCGGCGTCGGGGCGACTTCTACCACTTATACATGGGGGGTGGGCTCAGCGCCTTGCGCATCGCCCAAGGATCTGTCGTGTGCCAGCGCCGCCACCGGCGGCGGCCAAACCGGAAACTTCAACAACACCACGGAATTCTGCTTTCGCACCGAGGACCAGATAGCGGGTCTGTCCTGCAACAATACGAGTGGCTGGACCATGATCGTCAACGGCACACCGGTGACCTGCAGTAGCGGGTCCATCTCGGGCGGCATCCTGCCCCCAGCCCTCAATGGTCTCTACTACTTCGATTTCATCGGCTCGGCCTCCGCAGTGAACTATGCAAGCCTCTCTTGGTGGGGCACCTGTAAGGCCCCGCCCTATCCATCCTGGGGCGGCTCGACCAGCGCAAGCTCGGATGCCGGAACGACCACGAACGACGGCGCCCCTTGATTAATGACCCACCCGGTCCGTTGCTCCGGTCCGGTCCGGTCCCTGGTGGAGGGCTTACGACTAGCCGCGTCCTGCGCAATTTTCGCGCACCGGGGCGCATAGCAGGTAGCGAAGCCGTAGCCGGGCGAACCGTGCACGATCGCGGTTGAATTGGGGAACGGGCAGGTCTACTCTGCCCGCGGTGCCGGGGGATGCGTAATAGAATACGCAGGCCCGCTACCACCCAGGCGCAGGAGTCAGGACCATGAGCACGTTCATCGAGCAGATCCACGCAAAAGCCAAGAAGAGCCCCAAGAAGGTGGTTCTGCAAGAAGGCGAAGATGCCCGCGTCATCGAGGCTGCCATCACCGCCACCCAGCTCGGTCTTGCCCAAGTCACCCTGCTCGGCGACCCAGGGAAGATCAAAGCCACGGCTGACACCGCTGGCCTGCCTCTCGCCAAGACCAGCGTGAGCATAGTCGACATGACCAATGCGCCCAGCCTGGCCGACTACGCCCATACCTACTACGAGCTACGCAAGGCCAAGGGCATGACTCCGGCCGAGGCCGAGAAGACCATGAAGGATCCCCTCTTCTACGGCGCCATGATGGTTCGCCAAGGCCTGGTCGACAGCTTCGTGGGTGGCGCCACCTATACTACCGCGGACGTTTGTCGCGCCAGCATCCAGATTGTCGGCATGCAACCGGGGCTCAAGACCCTGTCCAGCTTCTTCGCCATGGTCTTGCCCGATAAGTCGTTCGGCAAGGACGGCGTGCTCTTCTACGGCGACGGCGGCGTGGTCATCGACCCCACCGTCGAGCAGCTCGCCGACATCGCCATCGCCACCGCGGACAGCTTCGCCAGCTTGGTGGGGGAAGCGCCCCGGGTGGCCATGCTGTCCTGCTCGACCAAGGGCAGCGCCAAGCATGCGCGTGTCGACAAGGTCATCGCCGCCATGAACCTGGCCAAGCAGCGCCGCCCCGACCTGGTCATCGACGGCGAGATGCAGGGCGACGCAGCCCTGGTCCCCGCCGTGGGCGAGCGCAAAGCCAAGGGCTCGCCGGTGGCGGGCAAAGCCAACGTGCTCATCTTCCCTGACCTCGATTCGGGCAACATCAGCTACAAGCTGACCGAGCGCTTGGCCAAAGCCGAGGCTCTGGGCCCGGTTCTGCAGGGCATGGCCAAGCCCTCCTCGGACCTGTCGCGCGGCTGCAAAGCAACGGACATCGTCAACGTCATCGCCATCAACGTCGTTCGTCTGCAATACGCGCAGAAGTAGCTCGGAGGCGCGCCATGCGGATCCTGGTCATCAACTGCGGCAGCTCGTCGCTCAAGTTCAAGCTCTATGATCTGGCTTCGGCCGAGGCGGGAGGACTGCTCGCCGAGGGCGTGGTGGAAGAAATCGGCCGGGAAAAGTCCAAGTTCACCTTCAAGACGCACAAGTCGCCGACCAAGGCCGTGCTGGAAGTGGTGGCCAAGGACCACACCCAGGCTGTGGCCGCCATGAAGGACGCGCTCCTGCACCCCGAGCTCGGCCTCTATCGCGACAAGATACAGGTCGATGCCGTCGGACATCGCGTCGTCCATGGCGGGGAGAAATTCTCGCAGGCCGCCCTGGTCACCCCCGGCGTCCGAGCCGCCATCGAGGAGTGCATCGCCATCGCCCCGCTGCACAATCCACCCAACCTGGCGGGCATCTCGGCCTGCGAGACCATATTCCCCGGCCTGCCGCAGGTGGCGGTCTTCGACACCGCCTTCCATCAGAGCATGCCGCCCCACGTCTTCCTCTACGGCTTGCCCTACGAGCAGTACGACAAGTACCACATCCGCAAGTACGGCTTCCACGGCACCTCGCACGAATATGTAGCCCGCCGGGTCGCCGAGCTGCTCAAGAAGGACTTCAGCCAACTGCGCCTGATCACCTGCCACATGGGTAATGGCTCCAGCATCACCGCGGTGAAGAACGGACGCTCGTTCGACACCTCGATGGGGCTCACACCCCTCGAAGGCGTGCTCATGGGGACGCGGGCCGGCGACATGGATCCCGCGGTTGTCCTCTACATAATGGACAAGCAGAAGCTGTCGCTGGCGGAAATGAACACGCTGCTCAACAACAAGAGCGGCGTCAAGGGTGTCTCGGGCATCAGCAATGACATGCGCCAGGTAGCCGAGAAGGCCGCGGAGGGCAACCCGCGCGCCCTGCTCGCGCTCGACATCTTCGTCTACCGCGTGGTCAAGTACATCGGCTCTTATATCGCCGCCATGGGCGGCGCCGATGCCATCGTGTTCACGGGCGGCATCGGGGAAAACGCCACGGCCATTCGGGCCCGCATCCTCGAGCCGCTGGCCTTCGTGGGGGCCGAGCTCGACCCTGACCGCAACGGCTCGGAGGCCAAGGAGAAGGTCATCACCCGCGATGGTTCGCGCATCTCGGCCTGGGTGGTGCCCACCAACGAAGAGCTCATGATCGCAAAGAAGACCAAGGCCATCGTTGACCAGGCGGCCCAAGCGGGATAGCCACGGCCGATCGCTCATTCGCCCAGCCAGCACCGTCGCCAAGAAGGGATCTGATTACGTGGAACAGAAAGACATCGAGCAAACCCTGGTCTTGATCAAGCCAGACGCCCTCAAGAACTCCCTGACCGGATACGTCCTCTCCCAGCTCTCCGAGTTCCACACCGGGTTGCGCTTTGCAGGGGCGAAGATCGTCAACGTCAGCACCATGCTGGCCGGCGAGCACTACGCCGAGCACCGAGGCAAGTTCTTCTTCCCCTCGCTGCTCGACTACATCCAAGGCCGCCTGCACTACCCGCAAGAGCCAGGAAAGCGCCGAGTTATCGCCCTGGTGTATCAAGGGCCGGGCGCGGTCGCCCGCGTGCGCGAGCTGTGCGGGCCGACCAATCCGCACAAGGCGCGCGACGAGCGCCCGGGCTGCATCCGTTCCCTGGGCACGGTGGAGATCGTGAAGGACAAGGAGGGCAAGGTCCTGGGTGAGCGCATGGACAACCTCATCCACGCCTCGGCCAACCCGACCGACGCCGAGCGCGAGATCAAGCTCTGGTTCCGTCCTAGCGACATCCCCCCCGCCATGCACCCTTACCCCACCGCGACCAGCGAGTCGCACTACTACTTCAAAGAGGGCAAGCTCCACGACACCTACGACAGTGGCCGCCTATGCGTGCTCGCTCCGGGGGATGTGGCCTGGCAGTCGGACCTGAGCGCGCTCGGCCAAATACTGCGCGGCCAAACAGCGCAGTCCGTCGAATCCGTGGTCGCCAAGTACCTCATCAACGAGCAACAGGGCGATTGAACCGGGGGCAAGCCGACGCTGGGGTGATGGCCGCGCCGCGCGCGCCCCGGCCGGTCTGCCCCAGCTGCCGCCGTCCGAGCTCGCAGTGCCTGTGCGCCGGGCTGACCCCGCTGCCAAGCTCGACCAAGGTGCTGATCCTCCAGCACCCCCGCGAACGGGACGTTCCCCTCGGAACCGCGCGCTTGGCCCGCCTGGGCCTGCAAAATGCGATCTTGCGCACCGACCTCGATTTCAGCCGGGATCCCGTGGTACGGGCTTGTCTGGCCGCGGGCAACGCATGGCTGCTCTTTCCCGGAGAGCATGCCCTCGATGTCGAAAACGCGAGCTTCGCCTCGCCCATCACCCTGGTCGTCCTCGATGGCACCTGGTGGCAGGCGAGCAAGCTGCTCAAGCTCAATCCTGAGCTGGCCGCCCTGCCCCGCCTGCGCCTGACCCCGCCCCGCCCCAGCCCCTACGGGGAGATTCGCCGCGAACCCGCCCATCACTGCGTGGCCACCATCGAGGCCATCGCCCACGTGCTCGGCTATCTGGAAAATGACCACGATCGGTGGCGCGGGCTCGTGCGTCCCCTGGCCAGCCTGGTCGAGCGCCAGCTGCACTTCGCCAGGGTGGTGAGGGCCGGCCGCCATCACCGGCCCAGCGCTCCCCGGCCGCCGCGCGACCCGATACCGGCGGAGCTGCGATTGCGCGTCGCTGACCTGGTCTGCGTGCACGGCGAAGCCAACGCATGGCCACACCTGCATCCCGAACGCACCCCACCCGAGACCGTCCACTGGCTGGCCCAGCGCCTCGCCACCGGCGAGACCTTCGAGGCCGTGCTGGCCCCGCGCGGCCGCCTCGCCCCCTCGACCTGCCGCCACATCAGGCTCGCCCAAGAGGCGCTCACGAACGGGGAGGCCTGGGCCAGCTTCGTCACCCGCTTTAGCGCTTTCCTGCGCCCCACCGACCTGCTTCTCGGCTGGGGCCACTTTCCCCTCGCCACCCTGGCCGCCGACGGCTTGACCCTCGCCAACGATTGCCAAGACCTGCGGCCTATCGCCGGCGGGCTGCTCGGCCGCCGCACCGGGACCATCGAAGAATGCGTGCAACGCCTCGGCCTGACGCCGCTGCCGGCCTGGGGTGCTGGACGCGGCGGCGAGCGCCTGGCCTGCCTGTGTGCCGCGGTCGAGGAGATGACCCGCAGCCCGCTGGGGCTACGCCCTGCCCGCAGACCCGCACCCGACCAGCCCGGTCGCGGCGCGGCGGTAGCCAAGGCCAGCGAGCTGCCCTAGGGATAACTGAGCCCGAAGCCGAAGGGGAAGAGCGGGGTCTGGCCGTCACCGTAATGGATTGGGAGCTGCGACAGGGTGGCTGGCCAGGTGAAGCTGAGCTGGCCGGTGGGCTTGTCATCACCGAACAGCACGTCGACGATACCCTCCCCTTCCGTTCCCGGCAGCCAGGCGGCCACGAAGGCGTTGGCCTCATCCAGCGCGGACACTCCGCCGCTCGTGGTCAAGATGAGCGGCCGCCCCGAGAACAACACGACGGCGAAGGGGACGCCTGCCGCCTTGACCTTGGCTATGGCCGCGAAATCGTCATCGCTCAGGGTCGGGTTCGTGCTGTCGCCCTGGGTCTCCGCGTACGGCGGCTCCCCCACCACGACCACGGCATAATCTGCTCCCGCCGCGCCACTACCATCGCTCGACGAGGTGACGGAGGTGCTGGTGCCGGCAAAGCGACTCTTGATGGCGCCTAGCACCGTGGTCCCGGTGGTGGTGTCGGTGGACGAACCGTCAGTGCCCAGTCCCTGCCAGGCCACGGTCCAGCCCCCGCACTGCTTGGCCAAGGAATCGGCTCCGCTGCCCGTCACGTGGACGCGCGACGGCTTGCTGGCCAGGGGCAAGAGCCCGTCATTCTTGAGCAGCACCAGCGACTCGCGTACCGCCTGGCGAGCAATCGCCCGGTGGTCAGAGGAGCCGAGCGCGGCAGTCAGAGCCGGATCGATGGTGGTATCGCTGGCCAGAAGGCCCATCTCGCACTTCACGCTCAGGATGCGGCCCACGGCGTCCATGATACGATCGTTGCTGACCGCGCCGGAGCTGACCAAAGTCCCGAGGGTGCTGGCGAAATCGGCGGCGGAGGGGGCGCCATTGGTTTGCGAGATCATGACCATGTCCAGCCCGGCGTTGATGGCGGTCTTGACCTGGTCGCTATAAGAACCGGGAAGAAGATTGACGGCATTCCAGTCCGAGACCAGGAAACCGTTGAACCCGAGCTCGCCCTTGAGAACCCCGGTCAGCCACTCTTGTGAACCCGCCATCTGCTGCCCCTGGTAGCTACTATAGCTGACCATGATCGAGCCCACCCCGGCCGCGATGGCGGGCACGTAGGGCGCAATAGCCAGCTGGCGGAAGGTGGCTTCGTCGAGGGTGACGTTGCCGGCGTTAACGCCCCCATCGGTCGCGCCGTCACCCGCATAGTGCTTGGCACAGGCGAGCACGCTCTGGCTACTGCCCAGCCGGCCATTTTGCAGGCCGAGCACCGCCGCTGCCCCCAGCTCGCCGGCCAGATCCGGCGATTCACTGAATGATTCGTAGGTGCGCCCCCAGCGGATATCCTGCGCCGCCGCCAGAGTCGGGGCAAAGGCCCAGTTGATGCCCACGGCCAGGATCTCGAGCGCGGTGGTCCGCTCCACCTGCTCGACCAGCCCTGCGTCGCGTGTCGCCCCCAGCCCGATGTTGTGCGGGAAAATGGTGGCGCCCTGGGTGTGGTTGTTGCCGTGGACCGCGTCGGAGCCGTAGAGCATACCGATGTGGGGATTAAACGACTGGGCAACCCCAAGGTATGGCGAGACGAAATTGACCCAATCGCTGGCCGAGTTGCCCGACGGTGGGAAGGAATTGCCGCCGCTGAGCACGGCCCCCAGGTAGCCCGAGGAGGCCTGGCTAACCGTAAGCCCGTCGCTGTCCACTTGCGTCATCTGACCATAGCGCTGCGCCGGCGTGAGGGCGGCCGCCAGGGTGCTCGCCTGGGTCAGGCAGGCAGGAGAGGGCGACCAGGGACCAGCGTCCAGCGCCGGGGCTGCGCCGCCGCCGTCGGCCCCCGTGACGCCGCCGCCCCCGTCGACCCCTGGCGCGGACCACGTCACTCCCACATCGGGCTCGCTAAAGCCCCCTTCCGCTCTACGCGGGCTGGCATCCGCAGCGCCGCCACTTGACGACCGCACGCAGGCCGTGATCAAGAGGACGAGCAGAGGAATGGGGAAGGGCGAGCGTCGAGCGGGGTGGATTGCCATTGCTCCTCCAAGACGTTTGAGGTCCACGAAAGTGGAAATCACTTTAGTCCAATCGGGTGGCAATGAGCTCTACAAGTGCCACTCGTCGCCCACCTGGCGCGCTCCGGCAATCTTGGCGGTAAGCCAGAGCTTGGCCGAGGCGACGGCAGACGCCAGGTCATGGCCACGCACCAGCTCCACCGCGATCGCCGTCGCCAGGGCGCAGCCGGTTCCGCGCGGGCTCACCCCGGCCACCCGGTCACTGGTAAAGATGTGCTCCCGATCGTGGTCGAGCAACACGTCACAGGCCGCGCCGCGCAGATGCCCTCCCTTTACCAGCACCGCGGGCAGCCCCATGGCGACGAGGTCTCTGGCCGCCTGCTTGGCATCGGCCAGGCTCTCCACCGTGCGATCGAGCAGCCATGCCGCTTCGCTCAGGTTCGGGGTAAGCAGGGTAGATCTTGCGGCCAGCTCGAACAGCTCGGCGCGCCCGCCGCGGTAGAGGGAACCGCCGCTTGACGCACATAGCACAGGATCGAAGACCACTGGCCCCGCAAAAGCATCGAGCGTCATAGCCAGGGCACGGGCCACGCCTCCGGTGGCGACCATGCCGACCTTGACGCCTGGACTGCGCGTCTGCGCCAGCGCAGCCCGCAGCGCCCCCCCAACCTGTTCGCCATCGCGCGGCTCGATGCCGGCCACCCTGGTCGCGTTCTGCTCGGTGATGGCCGTCACCACCACTCTTGGCTGTGCCCCGAGCTCTACCGCGGTGAGCAGGTCACGCAGTACCCCCGCGCCAGTCCCCGGATCGAGCCCCCCCACGAGGACGACTTGTGGCTCGGCCGAGTTGCGCATCATGGCTCCTTACATGTAGGCGTTATCCGCCGAAGGGAACTTGCGTGCCCACACCCCTCACAGGTAGCTTTGGAATATCCTGAGGTGCTCTCGCGACACAATCGCCAGGCGGAACAGGCGGACGGGTAGCATTTCGGGATACAATCTACCGGAAAGCCGTGGGTGTAGTGCTCCCTCAGCCGATACCATTCGGCAAGTACACGTTGTTCGAACGCATCGGGCGTGGCGGCATGGCCGACGTCTTCAAGGCGCGCATCCAGGGACCGGCCGGCTTCGAGCGCACCTTCGTGGTCAAGCGCATATTGCCGCACCTCTCGGACGACGAGTCGTTTACGCACATGTTCATCGACGAGGCCAAGATCGCGGCCAAGCTCACCCATCCCAACATCGTTCAGGTTTTCGAGCTGGGCAGCGTGGACGGCGAGTACTTCATGTCGATGGAGTACGTGCGTGGGCATGACCTGGCGGAGACCATGCGCACGCTGTGGGCACGCGTTGGCCCCCCCCATCCCGAAATGGTCGCATACATCGGGCGCGAGATGTGCCGCGCCCTTGCATACGCGCACGAATTCACGTCCGATGAGGGACAGATGCTCGGCATGATCCATCGTGACGTGTCGCCCTCCAACGTCATGTTGTCGTTCGACGGCGCGGTCAAGCTCCTCGACTTCGGCATCGCCAAAGCGCTGGGCGGGGACGCCGACGAGGGCACCAAGAGTGGCACGCTCAAGGGCAAGTTCGCTTACATGGCGCCGGAGCAGACGACTTCGAACGAGATCGATCGTCGCATCGATATCTTTGCCACCGGCATCGTTCTCCACGAGATGCTCACCGGCCGGCGGCTCTTCAAGGGCGAAAATGACATGCAGACCATCGAGCGAGTACGCCGCTGCGAGGTCCTGCCGCCATCGCTCCACAACCCGCTCTGTCCACCCGAGCTCGACCAGATGGTACTGCAGGCCCTGGCCAAAGACCGCGACCAGCGCTACCAATCCGCGTCGGAAATGGCCGATGCCCTCGACGACGTGGTTTACGCGGCCCGCTTCCAAGCCGGCCATTTGGCCGCGGCCATGCGCAGCCTTTTCCCGGTCGACGTAGGGGCCGACTCCCAATCCCGCCCTCGCATGCAGACGTCATCGGTCAGCCCCTCTCGTTCCAACGCCTCGAGCGGCTCGGGTATATCCAGGCGACCACGATCTCCCACTATCCCCGCCGTGGTTCAGGGAGCCCCGACCGGCTCCCACCGCGTGGCGCCGAGCCAATCCCAAGCCCAGTCCCCGGCGCAGACCGACGCCTCCCCGCCCCGCCCTCCCGTGCTGCGCGCCGTACCCGGATGGGTCTTCATTTCCGGTCTTCTCCTGCTCGGCTTTGCCTTCGTCGCCGGGGCTATCTGGACCTTGCGCGGAGCGCACGTGCTTTCCCCCAGCCAAAGCCCCATCCCCAAGATTATCTTCCTCGACCTCGCCTTTCAATCGACTCCCATTGGGGCCGAGGTCTTCGTGGTCGGCAGCAACGAATACCTCGGACACACGCCGTTCCGGCGCAAGGTCGAGTATCGCGACGACCGCACGAGCTTCGTGGTGTTCCGCTTGCCCGGCTATCAGGAGACCACCAAAGAAATCCGCCCTGACTGGTCCGGCGAAGTCAGCCTGCAGCCGCAGCCGCAACCCCAGTCCCAGGCGCAGTCCCAGCCCCAGCCGCAGCGACCGCCTGCGCCGCCCCCCACCCAAGCCCCGCCGCCCTCCGAGCCATCGCCCGCCCCGAGCGCGCCCGAGCCGGTGGCTGCGTCCCCGCGCGATACTTCGGAGAAGAGCAAGCCGAAGAAAGTCCGTGCCCGCCCCCACAAGGGGACGGCGCCCGATGCCTATTCCCTGAAACCGAAGGACTCGTCCCTCAACGAGCACAAGCCCTCGCCGTTCGAGTAGCTCCGCCACCGCCAGCGCATGTTCAAGGCACATCGCATAGCCGTGGTCGTGCCGGCTTTCAACGAGGCCGAGAAAATCGGGCGCACCCTGCGTTCGGTGCCCGGCTTCGTCGACCACGTCCTCGTCGTGGACGATGCCAGCACCGATGGCAGCGCTCGCATCGCCCGCCGTAGCCAACGCCGGGGCCTCCAGGTCCTCCAGCATGAGCACAACCAGGGAGTGGGCGCCGCCATCGCAACCGGCTATGCAGCGGCTCTCGGCGCTGGAGCGGACATCACCGCGGTCATGGCGGGTGACTCGCAAATGGACCCCGCCGATCTGGCGTCGCTCATTTCCCCGGTGGTCGCCGGCTCCGCCGACTATGCCAAGGGCAACCGTTTCGCGTGGCCAGGCGTGTATCGCTCGATGCCGCCCTCGCGCCTCATAGGCAATGCTGCGCTTTCCTTGCTGACCCGGCTAGCCTCGGGCTATGGGCAAATCTTCGACTCGCAGTGTGGATATACCGCGGCCAACCGGCGCGCCTTGACCATGATATTGTCGGGCGAAGTCTTCCCGCGCTACGGCTATCCCAACGACATTCTAGCTCGGCTCGGGCGGCTGGGCGCTCGGGTCGTCGACGTCCCGGTCAGACCGGTGTACGGCCCGGAGTGGCGCTCGGGCATTCGCATCTCGAGGGTGGTGTTGCCCCTCATGGGTCTTCTGACACGGGCGATGTGGTCCCGTGGGTTATCCTCGCTCCAGCGCAAAATCCTCGGCTCGCGCCTACCAGTCCCCGAGCCGCCCCCGTGATCGGCGTCGTCACAACGTCTTACCCCCGCGCAACGGGCGACGGCGCGGGCGGCTTTGTCCGCCAGCGCGTCCGCGAGCTCAGGCAACAAGGAGAGCAGATCGAGATCTTGGCAGCCCGCGATCCCGCGGGCACCACCGCCGCCGATTGCGCCACCGGGGAGGAACGCGTCACCCGGATTGAAGCCTGGGGCCTCTTCTACACCGGCGGAGCGCCCGACGCCCTCGAGAGCAAGAGCCGCCTGCGCCGGCTGTGGGCCTGGGCGGCAGGAGCGGGCTTTTCCCTGGCCATGCTCAGCCAACTTTGCCGTCGCGGGCGGAGCTGGCAAGCGGTGGAGAGTCATTGGCTGGTGCCCTGCGGCCTCCTGACCGCGGCCGTCTTGCCCAAGCTCCCCCACCGCAGCCATGTCCACGGCGGCGACCTATTCCTGCTGCGCCGATTGCCATTAGGTGCCAGTTTGGCGCGCAGCCTGTGCCGCTCGAGCCCGGAATTGGTCTTTGCCAGCGTGCACCTGCAAGAAAGCTTCACTGACCTCATCGGCGGCCGGCCCGAAGCACTGGGTGCGCGCTGCCGGGTGCGAGCAGCCCCGTTTGACACGACGATTTTCCATCGCCGCCCGCTCGATCGCCCGCTCCTGCGCGCACGGTTGGGCTTCGCACGCCCGACCGTGCTGGCCGCGGGTCGCTTGGTCCCCATCAAGGGTTTCGACACGCTCATCACCGCCCTGGCCTGCCTCGCTCCCCCCACCCGCCCCGACCTCATGATCGCGGGCGACGGGCCGGAGCTGCCGTCGCTCGTCCGTCAGGCACAGCGCACCGGCGTTGCAGTACGCTTCGCCGGCACACTCAGCCAGTCAGCCCTGGCGGAAGCGATGATCGCCGCAGACCTTTTCGTACACCCCGGCCGCGTGCTCGACGACGGCCGCAGCGAAGGCATGCCGCTGGTAGTCCGCGAAGCCCTCGCCTGCGGCAGCGCGGTGATCGCATGCGCGAACGGTGGGCTGCGCGAGCTCGCGGGCTCGACCGGTCTCTTGCTCCTCGAGCACGGCGACGCAGCCGGATTGAGCGCTGCCATCGGAGCGGAGCTGGTCCGGAGGAAGCTAGCCTGACGCGGGAATCCGCGGGCCTCGGCCGCGCCGCCGCACAGCTCTACCGCCCGTCGCCCGAAGCCATCGCCCAAATACCCGCGGTGAGCCGCCCGGCGCCCGTGGTCGGCAGCCCGAAGCCGTCAACCTGGACCCTGCAGCCGTCCGGGATCACGGACGTAACCCGCGCCATGAGTCGCGCACACTGGCGGTGTGGGACGGCCAAAATCCTGCTAAGGTTGACTCAATGTCCATTCTGGTCGCGATCGTGGGTCTCGCCCTCCTCATCGTCCTGCATGAGGCCGGGCATTTCGTGACCGCTCGACTATGTGGGATGCGAGTCGAGCGTTTTTCCATCGGCTTTGGCAACGCCCTGCTTTCGTTCAAGCGCGGCCATACCGTATACCAGATTGCACCGATCCCGCTGGGCGGTTTCGTGCAAGTGACCGGCATGAACCCGCAGGAGGAGTTCGATCATTCCGATCCCTACGTCTACCCTAATCGCCCGCGCTGGATGCGTTTTCTGGTGCTCTTGGGTGGCCCGGCCGCCAACTACCTCACGGCCATTCTGATCGGCTTCGTGGTCCTGGTCGCCTACGGCCAGTACACCGGTACTACCACCGTGGACGAAGTCGTACCGGGCAGTGCCGCCCAAGCGGTCGGGTTGCGCGCGGGCGACATTGTGGCCGCCGTCAAGGGTCGGCCGGTGACCAAGCCGGCCGATGTGACCCAAGCCGTGCGCTCCTCGGGCGGACAAGCCATCGAGATCAGAGTGTTGCGCGCAGGGGCCCCGGTCACGCTGGCCATCGCTCCGCGCAGGGACACCAGCAGCGGCATCTACATGATAGGCGTCCGCTTCGGCCAGGTGCGCGCGCGCGGTCCTCTCCTCGCAGCGGTCGAGGAAGCCTTCGTCATGCCCATCGGGCTTTCCGCGGTGCTGCTCAAGAATATCTGGGATCTGATCACACGCCGGATCGAAGGCGGCCTGACCGGGCCGCTCGGTATCGCGCGGGAGATGGCTGGCGCGGCCAAGCAAGGCACGCTCAAATTCCTCGAAATCATGATCTTGATCTCGGTCGCGCTCGGCGTGTTCAACCTTCTGCCGCTACCCGGCCTGGACGGTGGCCGGATCCTATTCGTCGGGATCAGCAGCGTACGCCGCCGCGAAGTGAGCCCGGCCGTCGAGACCAAGATCCACATGGTCGGGATCATGGTCCTCTTGCTCGTGCTCGTGGTGGTGACCTTCAACGATATCAAAGGCATCTTCTTCACCAAGATCGGCTGAAGAGGGGCGCGTGAGACGAGCAGGTAGGATTGCGCAAGCCGCCTAGTGCCATCCATCGCGGGCTCACCGGGGCGCGCCTGCTGGTGGGCAAGCCATATCTGTCCGATCCCGAGCTACGCCGTCAGTACGAGACCGAGATTGCACCCCGCAGCACCGCCGCGCTCACCCACCTCTTCGCGCACACGCCCTTGCCTTCGCCCCGCAGGGTACTGGACCTGGGAGCTGGCACTGGTGCTGCGGGCCGGGCGGCTCAGGCACGCTGGCCTGCCAGCATCATCTCGTCGGTAGACCGGATCGCGGGTGCGGGCACGATAGCAGCCGACCTGACGCGAAGCGGCCGTCCCCCCGGGGTCGAGGGCCGCTTCGACCTGATCATCGCCGCTCATCTCCTCGGCGAGCTTGCGCTCGACACCGACCGTTGTGCGCGCCTGGTGCTTGGATGGTGCGACGAGTTAATGGAGAAGGACGGGCATTGCATCTTGATCGAGCCCGCGCTCCGCGCCACCTCGCGCCAGCTTTTGGCCCTGCGCGACCGACTGGTTGCCGCCCAGTACTTCGTGGTTGCGCCGTGTCTGTGGCAGGGCCCCTGCCCAGCCTTGCTACGCGAGCGCGATTTTTGCCATGCCAGCGCCGGAGCCATTGCGACGGGCAGATCGCGCGTCGACTTCAGCTACCTGGTGTTGCGCCGCCGGGGAACGGCCTGCCGCGAGCAGGGCTGCTTTCGCATCGTCAGTGATCCGCTGAGGAGCAAAGGACGGCTGGGCCTTTTCGCCTGCGGTCCCGCAGGCAGACTGCTGGTGACACGTCTCGACCGTCAGCGCAGCCCCGCCAATCAGGAGATGGCGAACCTCGCGCGTGGAGACCTCGTCCAGATCGAGGGAGCAACCCTCCGCGCAGATGGTCTGCGCTGCACGGAGAGCACCGTCGTCAGGCGCATCCCTCACCCCGAAGGTTCACGCCCTCCAACCTGACGGTCAAGCAACCCGGCGACCGCGCCCGACACCGTGATACACCAGGCCAGCGGACTCGACTTCGCTGGGCTCCCAGACGTTACGACCATCGAAGATCGCCTTGCCCCGCATCGCGGCCGCGAGTCGGACGAAATTGGGGCGGCGATAGTCGTGCCATTCCGTGACCAAGACCAGGGCGTCAGCCCCTTCGGCGCAGGCGTAGTTGGATGCTATGAAACGCACCCTGCCAGCGAGGAGCTTCTGGGTGGCGGCAATGGCCACCGGATCGGTGGCGACCACCTCGGCTCCCGCAGCCAACAGATCCTCGGCCAGGACGAGCGCCGGGGCTTCGCGAATGTCGTCGGTACCGGGCTTGAATGCCAGGCCCCACACGGCAATACGCTTACCGCGCAGGTCACCGTGAAAGAAGCGAGTAATGTCGGCGCTCAGGCGGTGCTTCTGCCGCTCGTTCACCGCGATCACCGCCTCCAGAACCTCGAGCGTGACGCCGGCTTCTTTGCCCGTGCCGATGGCCGCGCGCAAGTCCTTGGGGAAGCAGCTACCGCCAAAGCCGACGCCAGCAAACAGGAACTTGGTACCGATGCGGCCGTCGGAGCCGATGCCTTTGCGCACGAGCTCGATGTCCGCACCGATGGCGTCGCACAGGTTGGCGAGGTCGTTCATGAACGAGATGCGGGTGGCGAGCATGGCGTTGGCGGCATACTTGGTCAGCTCGGCTGAACGGCGGTCCATGATCAGCATGCGATCACTCGAACGGGTAAACGGCGCATAGAGAGCCTGCAAAGCTGCGATGGCGCGCGGGTCGGTGGCTCCCACGATGATCCGATCAGGCTTCATGAAATCATTCACCGCGTCGCCCTCTTTGAGGAACTCGGGATTGGAGGCCACCGCATAACCATGTCGGGTGTGGCGGCGGAGAATCTCTTCAATCTTGTCGCCAGTCCCCACCGGCACGGTAGACTTGGTCACGATTACGGTGAAGCCCGTGAGAGCGCGGGCCACCGTCTCCACCGCCTTGAAGGTGTAGCTCAAATCGGCCGAGCCATCGGGCAAGGGCGGGGTGCCCACGGCAAGAAAGATCACCTCGGCACCAGCCGCAGCGGAGGCCACATCGGTGGTGAAGGAAAGCCGACCCTCTTTCACGTTGTGCGCGATCATCTTGTCCAGGCCGGGCTCGTAGATAGGAACCTCGCCCCGGGCCAGCATGGCGATTTTTGCCGGATCGATATCGGCCGATACCACATCGTTCCCCATGTCGGCGAAGCCCGCGCTCGCCACCAACCCGACGTAGCCCGAGCCTATGACGGCTATTTTCATCTTGGGGAAAAGCTAGCACGTGTAAGCGCGGCTGGTAAGAGAACCTGCTGGCGAGGCGGCAAACGAGTAAGATAGCCCCTTACGCGGCCATGACGGATATCGCCCAGCTCGAGCAGCTTCTCACCCGGAGCGGGCCGCTCCTGACGTCGGTATTCGAAATACTGCCCGACATGGTGTTCGTGGTCGACCGGGAGGAGCGTATCCTGTTCGTCAACCAAATCGCCGCGGCCGCGCTCGGCCACAAGAGCGAGGAGTTGGTGGGCCAGAGACAAGGCGATCTCTTCGCCTCGCCGTCAGCTGCGCGCCATAGCTCTGCCATCCAGAGGGTATTCCGCACCGGTGAGACGGTGGTGACCGAAGATCAGCAAGACCTGCATCGGCGCCCGGTCTGGGTCGACACCAGGCTGGTTCCCTTGCGCGACCCCAGCGGTGAAGTGGTCGCGGTGGTCGGTATCGTCCGCGACGTCAGCGAACGGCGAGCGGCACTGGACACGCTTGCTCTGCGCGAGGCCTACCTGTCGGGGATGCTCGACAATTTCCCCTACCTGGTTTGGTTCAAGGACACGGAGGGGAAATTCCAGATCGTGAATCGGACGTTCGCGGAAGCGGCCGGCCGAGCCAGCCCCGCTGAGCTGATAGGTCTCGACGACTTCGCCACCTGGCCCCACGAGCTGGCCCAAAGCTATGTCCGCGACGACCAGGAGGTCATGGGGAAGCGGGAGAAGAAACTGGTCCAAGAAGAGATTCGTGTCAATGGCAAGAGCCATTGGTTCGAGACGTGGAAGTCGCCCGTGTTCGACGCATCAGGCCGTGTAATAGGCACCACCGGCCTGGCGCGCGACGTTACACAGCAGCGCTTGTGGCAAGAGGAACAGCGCTGCTCACGGGCACAGCTGCGCGCCCTGGCCGCGCACGTCGAGTCGGTACGGGAAGAGGAGCGCGTGCGCATCGCACGGGAAATCCATGACGAGCTCGGCCAGTCGCTGACCTGCATGGGCATGGACCTGGCATTTCTCGACAAGCATATCGACCCGCATAATAAAGAAGCCCTCGCCCGAGTCTCGGCCTTGGTGGAATTGGTGAAGGATACCATCCAATGTGTGCGCCGCATCTCCTCCGAGCTACGCCCAAGCATCCTCGACGACCTGGGCCTGGGCGCAGCCGTGGAGTGGCTGGCGCACGATCTGCAGGCGCGTACCGGCATCGAGTGCACGGTCGAGGTGCCCGAGGGCCTCGAGCTCTCTCCCGAGCTAGCCACCCCGCTCTTTCGGGTGTGTCAGGAAGCCCTGACCAACGTCACCCGTCACGCTCAGGCGACGCGTATGACCGTCACACTCGACCGCTCGCCCACGCGCATTTCCCTGGTAGTGAGGGACAACGGACGGGGTATCACTGGCGAGGAGATCAGACGCAGCGGCTCGCTCGGGCTGCTCGGGATGAAGGAGCGGGTCGGCATGTTGGGTGGCACCCTAGAGATAGAGGGGCACCCCGGCCAGGGCACTACCGTTGCCATTCGCATCCCCTTCGAAGCACACAAGAGCTGACAGCCTCGACCGGAAGCGGCTATCGCCGCTACTTGCCGCCGAAGACAGGCACAGACGCACAAAGCCGAACCCGAGCAACGCCGCAAGCGCGATCAAGACGATGAGCCAGAGCCCGCGTCGCGAGCGTCGGGTTGCGGTGGCCGCCGGGCCTGCTACCGCGGGGCGCTCCGACGCGGATGACATCGCTTCGCCGGCAGCCCGATGTGGATGCTGGTAGTCCGCGCCAAAGACCCGGTCCAGACCATTGCCAGGGTGTACACCGGAATCCACGGCGCCATCAGTGCCGGAGACCATGGCAGCGGGTACATTCACCTCGAAAGTTCGGTTGCGCGCCGTCGGGGCGACGCTGGCGGGCCGGCTCGCTACCGGCGACGCCGGAGGAGCGCCACCCCAGCCAGAAGATCCAGGAGGCCATGCCCCCGGCGGGGTCGGGTTGCGGGCAGGCTCAGCGGTATCGCCCGTGTTAGCGCCCGTGCTCGCAACGGACGAGCTGGGCTCGACCAACGAGTCCGACTTGTCTGCCAGCAATCCCTGAGCTTGCTCGAGCCGGGTGTTACGGGGATGATCGCGCGGCTCTGCAACCCAGCTTTCCGAATTTGGCCCCATGATCTCGCGCAGCTCGGCCGCGAGCTCGGGCGCTGAATAGAGCAGTCCATGGGCCGCCGCCATCTGGCGCAGCGCGACGGCGAACGAGTCCGCGTCGCGAAAGCGGTCGTCGGGGTGAATGGCCAGCGCCCGATCGAGCACGACCTGCAGGTCGCGGGGCAGGCCCGGACACTTACTCGCGAGCGGTGGCACCGGCTGGGCGTAAATCTGATCGGGCGGCGTGTTCAGATCGCCGCTGTAGATGCGCTCGCCGATGAGAGTCTCGTAGAGGCTGACCCCGAGCGAGAAGAGATCGCTGCGCGCGTCGATAGGCTGATTGTGCGCCATCTCGGGCGACATGTAGCCGACCTTGCCGCGCACCCGGTAAAAGACAGACGAATAGGTCACGGCCTTGGCGATGCCGAAGTCGGACAGCTTCACCTCCCCTTCCCCGGAACAGAGAATGTTCGACGGCGAGAGGTCGCGGTGGACGATACCGAGTAGCTCGCCCGCCGGCGAGCGACGGCCGTGCGCGTACGCCAGACCGGCCAGAATCTCGAGTCCGACATACACGATGGCATTGGGCGATAGCGGTCTGCGCCGGCGAGCGCGCCAGGCAATGGTGCGCAGATCCGCGCCCCGCACGTACTCCATGACGATGAATAGACGATCGTTCGAGCTCACGAGGTCGAAGGTACGCACCACGTTCTGGTGATCGAGAGTGGCGGATATCTTGGCTTCTCGGAAAAAGAGGTCGCGAAATTCCGGCCGACTCGTGAATTCGGGCAAGAGCTGCTTGAGCACCACCTCCTTCTCGAAGCCCCCCGGACCGAGCTTCTTGCCAACGTAGATCGCTCCCATGCCGCCCTCGGCGAGATACCGCTCGATGCGGTATTTTCGCGATGGCGCTTGAGGTGGCATTGGCAGAAGAGTATGCTTGGCCGGGCGAAGAGGCAACGCCCTGTACCTCTATGACCCAGACTATTTCGCAATGGCAGGAGTTGCGCGATCTGCGCCGCGACGCCGAAGGCATCGCCCAGCGCGAGCTCGCGGAGGCATCCGCCGTGCTGGAACGGGCACAAGAGGAACAGGCGCGGCTGGTGCGCGCCTGGGAGAGAGCGCGCACACTTTTCGCCGCCGAGGCGCGACGCCTGGCCTCGTCACCCGCTCCCTCGTCGGCCTCGCAGGGTTCGGCACGTGAGCTCTACCTTGGTCGTCTGCGTGACGAGGCATGTTTCCTGAAGGCTTCCGCCGATGAGCACCGCGGCAGCGTTCTCGCGGTCGCCCACGCCGCGCAACAGCGGGCAATGGCCGAGCTAGCAAAAGCGGCTCGTGATCGCGCAGCCCTGAACGCCGTCGAGAGTACGGCCCGCCTAGCGCGCGTGCGCACCATCACACGTCGTGCGGAAGAGGCGGCTTCCGAGCTGGCAACGCTCGCTCGCCTGCGCGTGCGCAGCGGACGAGCTACCTAGCACTGCGAGGCCTTGGCCTCGAGCCGCGGAGTGTTATGGGGAGTGGGGGGCATGGAGCACCCACGCGCCAAGCTCATCCGCGCGGTCTCTCTTCGAGCTCGAAGAAGAGCCGCACATCATCGAGAGAATAGGAGCGCGGACACGCCGGAGGCAAACTGGCGAGCAGGGTGGCTCCGTAGTGCTTGCGCACGATGCGCCCATCAAGGATTGCCACTACCCCACGATCGCGACGGCTGCGTATCAGGCGGCCAAAGCCTTGCTTGAGAGCAAGGGCAGCGCGCGGCACCTGGTAGCTCGCAAACGGGTCCCCGCCATCCTCGCGAATTCCTTCGACCCGGGCCGCGGTCAGTGGATCGTCGGGCACCGCAAAAGGCAAGCGGTCGATGGCCACCAAAGACAGCGCTTCGCCCGGCACGTCGACCCCTTCCCAGAAGCTCTGAGTGGCCAAGAGGACCGAGCCCACGTGGGCACGGAGCGCCTCGAGCAGGGCTAGCCGGGGCCGCTCCCCCTGTACCAGGAGCGGGAAAGTGCCATCGGCGCGGAAGCACTCTTCGGCGACGCGCAGATTGCGAAAGCTGGTGAACAGCAGCAGCGCCCGCCCAGCCGACATGCGACACAGCGCCAGCATGCGCTGCGCTGCCAAGGGAGCAAACCCTTCCTGCACCGGATCGGGAAGATCGTCCGCCAGGTACAGCAGGGCCTGCCGCTGGTAACAGAACGGGGAGGAGAAGGCAGCTTCCGCAGCCGTGTCTTCGAGACCAAGCCGCGTGCGCATGTAGGCAAACGAGCCTGCCGTGGTCAATGTGGCCGAGGTGAAGACCAGGGCTCCCTCATGGCCGTCGAAGCTCGCGCGCAAGAGCGGCGCCACCTGGATGGGAGAAGCGCGCAAGGTCACCTGCCGCGCGGAAGTCACGATCCAGCGCACAGCCTCCCGGCTACTGCCGCCGCCCACGATTTCACCCAAGTCGTGGCGCGCCGCCGCCGCCCGGCCGGCGAGCCCTGACAGCACCGCCGCCTTTTCCGGGGACGGCGGGGTCTTGCGTTCGGCTTCGCCCTCGTCTTCAGCCAAGCGACCGAACAGCGCCACGGCCTCCTCCAGAACCGTGTCCAGCTCGTAGTAGTGCGCCAGAGTTTCGCCCTGCCATAGGTCATCGGGCATCGGCACGCGCGCGTCTTCGGCATCACCCGCTCTGCGCGGAAGCCGCGCGCGCAATGCGCGCAACAAGAGATTGGTCACCGCCTCCAGACGTCGCGCCACCGACGAGGCGAGCGCGGCCCCACCCCGCGCCGCTGGCGCCCGCTCGGCATCACGGGCAAGCGCGAACAGGCGGAGAGAAGAAACCTGTAATCCGAATATCTCGGTGGCCACGTCTTCGAGTTGGTGAGCCTCGTCGAAAATCACCACCTCGTGTGCTGGCAGGATCTGTGCCTCCGGAAAACGCGCGCGCAGCGCCAGGTCGGCAAAGTAAAGGTGATGGTTGACTATCACCATCTGCACCTCCTGGGCGCGCCGGCGCATGCTAGTCACGAAACATTCCTCCACGAAGGGGCAGCGCTTGCCCAGCCGGGTCTCCGGGCTCGCGGAGATCTCCCGCCAGATGGGCGCCTCTTCTGCCACGCCGTCGAGCTCAGACCGCTCGCCGTGCGCGCTGCGCCTGACCCAGGCCAGCACCCGCTCCGTCTCCGGCGCCACCGTGGCCGCAAACGTGAGCTGCCGCTCATGTTCGGCCAGCCGGCGCCGGCACACATAGTTGCCCAGCCCCTTCATGAGCGCAAAGGAGAACGGTTGCGGCAAAATCCGGGCCAAGCGCGGAAGATCCACCGCCGCGATCTGGTCTTGCAGGGTCCGCGTCCCGGTCGACACCACCACCCGACGGCCCGATAGAATAGCCGGCAGCAGGTAGGCCATGGTCTTGCCCGTGCCCGTCCCCGCCTCGACCAGCAGTCGCTCGTCACCGTCAATGGCGCGAGCCACTCGCCGAGCCATGGCTAGCTGGCCTGGGCGCGCTTCGAAGCCAGGCAAAGCGCCGGCGAGCAGGCCACCTTCCCGCAGCAAGTCGGCGACGGAATCCTCGAGCAGCAAGGCTTAAGGCGGTCCCGAGCGCGACGGACCATCTCCGGCAACCAGGCCGTCTCTGCCGAGGCTGCGGAAGAAGCACGAAGTCGCCCCCGTGTGGCAGGAAGGGCCTCTAGCATCCACCACGTAGAGGATAGCGTCGCCGTCGCAGTCGAGACGCACCTCGTGCACCTTCATGGAGTTCCCGCTCGTCGCTCCCTTTTCCCACAATTCGTTCCGTGATCGGCTCCAGAAGGTGGCTCGTTCGTTCTCGACCGTCGCGCGCAGCGCCTGCGCGTTGGCCCAGGCCAGCATGCGCACCACGCCGGTAGCTCGGTCCTGGGCGATCACCGGGACCAGGCCATTTGCGTCGAATTTCACGGCCCCTATCAAGGTATCCGCGTTGCCTAGCATGACCCTTCGTCTACATCAGTTTTGCGCAAAAGCGACCGGCATTCTAGAAGAAGGCCACAGAAGAGGCCAACTCCCGTCATGCCGCGCAAGACTCTTGACCCACCCGCGGAAACGTCGACCAAGGGCGAAAAGAACTACATCACCCCGGCCGGCCATCGCAAGCTCGCCCAAGAGCTAGACTTCTTGCACAGCAAGAAGCGGCCCGAGGTGGTAAGCGCGCTTTCCGACGCCGCTGCCGAGGGCGACCGCTCGGAGAACGCCGAGTACATCTATCGCAAGCGCCAGCTAAGGCAGATCGACGGGCGGATACGCTTCCTCGGCAAACGCCTCGACATCGCGGTGGTCACCGATCCCCGCGAGCAAAGACGCCGGGACCGCGTGTTCTTCGGTGCCACCGTCACGGTGGCAGACGAGGAGGGCGAGCCACGCACCTTCCACATCGTCGGCTCTGACGAGATCGACAGCACAACTGGCGCCATTTCTTGGCGGTCCCCCGTCGGCCGTGCCCTGCTCGGCCGACTGGTGGGCGACACGATCCTGGTCCGGTGGGAAAAGGGGCAGCGCGAGCTCACGATTACCGCCATCGCATATCCAGATCCGGACTGAGCTACTCGGGAGCTGACCGCACCCGCGCGATTCCTCTTGCTCCCCGCATGGGCCTGGGCCATGGTTGAGTCAGCACTCAAGAATGGCTCGCCCGACTAGCATTACCAACGGCAGGATACTCGATGCCGCCCGCTCGGTTTTCCTCGCCCATGGCTTTGCCAACGCCAGCACGGTCGAGATTGCGCGACGCGCTGGAATATCGGAGGGCAGTATTTTCCACCGTTTCGCCACCAAGGAGGGCCTGTTCGAGGCCGCGATGGATGAGACGGTGCCACCTGCTCTCACGCTTCTCCAATACACGGGCAAGGGCAACCTAAAGCTCAACCTGGTCCGCATCACGGTCCAGAGCATCGCATTTCTCACCGAGCTGCTGCCCAGCCTCATGCTGCGTTGGTCGGAAAGAGAGCGAGCGGACCGCTCGGTCTGTTGTGGGCGCCCTACCGAGATCCTGCGCGGGTTCACCAACTTCTTCACCCAGGAGGCGGCCCTCGGTCGAGTGAGCGGCGACCCACGCATCGCCGCCCGCATCTTCATGGGCGCGGTGTGGAACTATAGCTTCCTCCAAACCGTTGCGGGTGATCGCTCGATGTCAGCCCGCACCTTCGCGCGTGGCCTGGTGGACGAGCTGTGGCGAGGCATCGCGCCCGAGCGCAGGACGCGGAAGCGCAACAAGAGGATCCCCGCGTGAGCAGCCCCAGACCGCCGGTCAACAAGTGGCTGGTCACACTATCGGTAACCTTCGGCACCCTGATGGGCACCATAGACGCGTCCATCGTCAACGTGGCCCTGCCCCACATCCGCGGAGCGGTGGGGGCCACTCTCGAGGAGATCACCTGGATCACGACCGGGTTCGTGGTGGCCAATGTCATCGTCATGCCGCTCACCGGATTCCTCTCGCGCATGTTCGGTCAGAAGCGCGTCTACCTGACCTCATTGGTCGTCTTCCTGATCGGTTCAGTTCTGTGCGGCACCGCGCATTCCCTGACTACCCTGACGGCTTTCCGCGTCCTGCAGGGTCTGGGCGCCGGCGCCCTACAGCCCACCGAGCAGGCCATCTTGCGTCGAACCTTCCCCCCCCATGAGCAGGGCATGGCCATGGCGGTGTTCGGCATGGCCGTAGTCCTCGGCCCCGCCGCGGGTCCTACCCTGGGCGGCTTCATCGTCGACCATTACAGCTGGCCATGGATCTTCTTCATCAACTTGCCCGTCGGGGCGCTCGGTTTCCTGATGGTGACCACTTTCGTCCACGAAGACGAAGAGATCAGAAGAGCCAACCACGCCCAAGCCGAGCGCGAAAAGAAAAATGTGGACTGGCTCGGCATTGCTCTGCTCGCGCTCGGGCTGGCCTTGATCCAATACGCGCTGGAAGAAGGACAGCGCAACGACTGGTTCGAATCGCGGGTCATCTCGAGCTGCTTCGCGCTGGGCAGCATCGCCCTCGTAGCCTTCGTAATCCGCGAGCTGACCGCGGCCACCCCGGCGGTGGACTTGCGCCTGTTCAAGGAGCGCACATTCCTTTCGGCCACCCTGATCGGCGGGGTGCAGTTCGCGATTCTCATGGCTAACATCTTTCTCTTGCCCATCTTCATGCAAGAGATGCTCGGCTACACCGCGATGGATACCGGCCTGGCGCTCTTGCCCCGCGCCGCGATCATGTTCGTGGTCAACCCCATCGTCGGCAAGCTCTACGGAAAAATCTCCGTCCGGTGGCCGGTGGGAACCGGGGTGGTCTTGGTATCGCTCGGTTCCTTCATCATGAGCGCTTTCACCCTGCAGACCTCGCTTGGGCAAATCGTCGTGGCCACCCTGATACAGGGCATCGGCTTTTCCTGCCTGTTCATTCCGCTCGCCGCCGCTGCCTTGACCTACATACCGAAGCACCGCCTGGCCGACGCGGCTGGTCTGAATTCCCTGTTTCGTCAGTTGGGCGGGTCCATCGGCCTGGCCGTTTTCGCCACCTTGCTCACACGGGCTGGCACCATCGCACGCAACGGCCTCATCGCCCACGTCACCGACGTGCGCGGCGTCGTCGCCTGGCGTCTGGCGCAGATAACGGCCGGCCTCGGTGCGCGAGGGCTGGATCACGCTTCTGCTCAGTCAGGCGCCTACAAGGCACTTGCTGGCCTGGTGTTCGGGCAAAGCATGACCATAGCGTTCGAGCGAACCTTCTTCTTGGCCGGCGTCGTTTTCCTCGTCGTTCTCCCGCTCCTGTATTTCCTGCGCATAACCCGTCGCGGTGGGAGCTCTGAGCAAGCTCGCCACGGCGGCTCGCCGGCGGAAGCGCCGGCTGCCCACGCGGAGCCTTCCGCGCTCGTTCACCTGGAGTAGCCGATGACACCCAACCAAGCCCCCCAGCCCGAGCCCCACCCTACCGCCGCGCCCCGGCGCGACAAGAAGCCATTCCTCATCTTGGGTGTCGTCGTTCTGGCATTCGGAGCCGCGGTCGGCATCTACCTCCTGGCCACGGCCAACCAGGAGAACACCGACGACGGCGAGGTGGAAGCCGACGTGGTCCCCGTTGCGGCACGGGTGAGCGGGCAGGTGCGCCAGCGCCTGGTCGACGAGAACCATCGAGTGAAGAAGGGTGACATCATCATCCTGATCGACGACGCCGACTTCGCAGCGCGCGCGGAGGAGGCCGCGGCCGAGCTCGAGACCGCCCGCGCTCAGGCCGCCGCCGCCGATGCCCAGGTACAGGTGGTGGAGGCCAGCGCCAAGGGCGGCTTTCAAAGCGCGCGCGCCAGCTACTCCGGCTCCTCGCTAGGGGTAGCCAACGCGACAGCGCAACTGGCCGTGGCCCGCGCGGGCCTAGAGCGGGCCAAAGCGGAAGCACGCAAGGGGGAAATCGATCTGGAGCGCACCAAGCGACTGGTGGCGGCCAATGCCTTGCCGCGCGAGCGCCTGGACAACGACCAGGTAGCGTACGACGCGTCGCAGGCCGCCCTGGCGCAGGCGCGAGCGCAAGTGGCAGCTGCCCAAGAGATGCAAGGCGTGGCCGGCACGCGCGTGCAAGAGGCAAGAGGTCGGCTCGACCAAACCTCGCCCATCGCCGCGCAGATCGGCGCGGCCAGGGCAAATGCCGATCTGGCCCACGCCCGTATCAAGGTCTCCGAAGCCGCGCTCGAGCTGGCCAAGCTGCAGCTCAGCTACACCAAGGTGACTGCGGCCGAGGACGGGCTGGTGACCAGGGTCTCGGCACAGCCGGGTCAGATGATCCAGGTAGGCCAGCCGGTGGCGGAGTTGGTGCCGGACCGGACCTATGTGGTAGCCAATTTCAAGGAAACCCAGGTTGGCCGCATGAGGCCCGGACAAAGAGCCGTGGTCCGCATCGATGCGTTTCCCGGTCGGGAATTCGAAGCCAAGGTAGAAAGCTTGAGTGGGGGAACCGGCGCGCGCTTTTCTCTCTTACCTCCCGACAATGCCTCGGGTAACTTCGTGAAGGTCGTACAGCGGGTGCCAGTCCGAATCGCGTGGGCGGGTGACCCAGGGGTCCCGCTACAAGCCGGACTCTCGACCGAGGTCACGGTGTACCTGCACTAGGGAGCTCGCGCAGTATGGTCGAGGCACGGAGGCGACGACGGCCGACCATACGCGGCTAGTTGCCAACGGAGTTATGAAAGGGTCAAGATGATGTTGGTGCTCACGCTTGTTGCTCTGCTGGCATCCGCCGATACCGGTGCCTCGCAAAGCCTGACCATGGAAGAGACCGTCACGCTCGCCATCCAGTCGTCGAGCGCGCTCGAGGCAGCCCACGCTCGCGCGCGCGGGAGCGCGGACCAGGCCATGAGCGCCCGCGGTCGGTTGCTACCGTCGATTAGCCTCGCGGACGAGTGGCAGCGCTGGAATTCGCCGTTCGACGTCGGCTTCCCGGTCCTGGGAACCTTGCAGGTCCGCGATGCCAGCACCAACACCTTCGCGGCCGCACTGGACCAGCCTCTGCTCGGCCTTCTGCACCTGACCTCCGAGGAAAAGGCGCTCACCACCTCGGCCCAGGCAGCCGAGGTGGATACACGTGCCCTGGAGGCCAACCTGCGCACTGCCGTGCGCGCGCAGTTCCTGCGCATGTTCGAGGCGCGAGCGCTGGCGGGAATCGCACGCGCCTCGCAAGAGCAGCTGCGTGAGCAACTGACGGTGGCCAAGGAACGCCTGGCGGCCGGCGTGCTGACCCCGGCGGACATCCTGCGTCTCGAAGTGGCGGCAGCCAACGCTCGCCAGCAGGAGATTCAAGCGACGGCGGCAGAGCAAACCGCCCGCGCCAGCCTCCTCGTCGCAATTGGCCGCGAGCCGCAAGACCCCGCGGTCGTCTTTGTCGAGCCAGCTACGCCCGACCAGGCAGGAAAGAACGACGCCTTGGGGACGCTGGTGGGCAAGGCAGTCGCGCAGCGAGCTGAGCTATACAGCGCCAGCCTCTTGGCCAAAGCTGCCGACGCGGACTCGAGCTCGCATGGCTATCGCCTGCTGCCGGACCTGGACTTCGAGGCCGGATATCTGCGCATGACCGGCCAGACCTTCGTCAAGACCAACTCCGCCTTCATAGGCGTGAAGGCTAGCTGGCAGGTCTGGGATTGGGGCGCTGATTGGTATCAGCACAGAGCGGCGAAGGCGCGGGCCCGCGCCGCCCGCTTGCAGATCGAAGATTCCCGCCGCCAGGTGGAGACGGAAGTCGCGGCCAAGCTGGCGGATGTGCAAGCTTCCGCGAGCGCGCTCGAAACCGGACGAGCGACTATCGGGAGTGCCGAGGAAGCGTACCGCGTTACTGCCGTGCTGCTGGCAGCGGGTAGCGCAAATACCACCGACCTGCTCGATGCCCAGGCCGCCCTCACCCAGGCCCGCCTCAATTTTGCCCGCGCCCGCTACGAGTACGCCCTGGCGCTAGTGAACCTCGACCACGCGGTCGGCGATTGATTGCCCGCGATACCCCAGACGTCCGTCGTCCAAGCCTCCTCCGTAGCGCCGCGCGCTAGTCACACAGCAGGCTACAGATCCCCACGACACCTTGGCGGCTGGCCGAGACAGCCTACCCCTGCTGAACGAGGCGCCACCACTTCACGAAGCGGGGAATGCCGATCTCGACGGACACCTGGGGTGCATAGCCAAGCTCGGCGCCAGCGCGACGTATGTCAGCCAGCGTGTGCGCCATATCACCCGGCTGCTCGGGTCGCCAGTCGATGATGGCGGGCTTGCCGAGCGCGTCCGCAATTCTGTCCACCAACTCCCGCAGCCGGGTGGGTTGCGAGCCGCCCAAATTGTAGACGCGAAAACCGGGCTGGTCGGCCCGAGTCTGCTGGTCGATGGCGGCACAAACCCCGTCGATAATGTCGTCGATCCAGGTGTAGTCGCGCGATGACGTACCATCGCCATAGATCGGAACGGGCCTCTCGGCGTCGATGAGCCGGGTGAACTTGTGGATGGCCAGATCGGGGCGCTGGCGGGGGCCATACACGGTAAAGAAGCGCAAACAGGTAACCCATGCGCCATGAAGGTGGTGGTGATTGAAGGCCATCAGCTCTCCGGCGCGCTTGCTGGCCGCGTAAGGAGAAAGCGGGTGATCACAGGCCTCCTGCTCGGAAAACGGGCGCTGGCTGCCCTCCCCGTAGACGGAAGAGGAGGAGGCAAAGACCATGCGTTTTATCCCACGCGCGTAGCAGGCCTGGAAGAGGTTGAGCGATCCACTGACATTGACCTTCCAGAACGCAGCCGGGTCGGCGATCGAAGGACGCACACCCGCGAGAGCGGCCAGATGCACCACCAGGTCAACGCCCACCGCCACATCGAAGACATGCTTCACGTCGCGTGGATCGGTCAAATCACCCTCGACCAGCTCAAACGCGCCATGTCGGCGCAGGCCGGCCAAGTTACGCTCCTTCACCTCGCGCGCATAGAAGGGGTCGAAATTGTCGAAGGCCGTCACCCGATCTCCGCGCGCGCATAGTCGCTCGGCTAGGTGGGAGCCAATGAACCCTGCCGCTCCGGTGAGCAGAACGTGCATCGCACTATGGTAAACGCAGATGCAGGAGAAACTCCACATTTCCCTTGCCGCCGGTAATCGGCGACGTGGTTTCCCCGAGCACGGCAAAGCCGAGCGCACGCGCCGCCGCCGCCACGTCGGCCAGCGCCTGCCTGCGATGGGCATCGTCACGCACGATGCCGCCCTTGCCGACCTTGGCGCGGCCGACCTCGAACTGCGGCTTGACCAGGGCCAGCACTGGGGCAGCCGGCACGAGGAGAGCGGGCAGCATCGGCAGCACCAAGCGCAGCGAAATAAAGGAGACGTCGACCACGGCCAAGGTACAGCGCTCGGGGATCCGGTCGGCCGGCATATGCCGAATGTTGGTGCGGTCGATAACGACCACGCGCGGGTCCGACGCTAGCTTCCAGTCGAGCTGACCATGCCCCACATCGATACAATAAACACGCGCGGCGCCGCTCTGCAGCAAGCAATCGGTAAAGCCGCCAGTCGATGCCCCGACATCTACCGCCACCGCATCGGCCACCTCCACCTCGAAGGTCCGCAGCGCATGCGCCAGCTTCAGCCCCCCACGTGACACGTATGGCAACGGCTCCCCGCGCATACGCAGCAGCGCGCCTTCCGGCAACAGCTCACCCGCCTTTTCCACCGGACGGTCGGCACAAAGGATCTGCCCAGCCAAAATCAACGCGCGGGCCCGTTCCCTTGACGGAGCCAACCCCTGCTCCACCACCGCCACATCTGCGCGCAGCCTGCCCGAGCGGACTTTAGGCCTACGCTCCGCCCCGAGCTCGTGCGACTGGCCGTCGTTAGCTGACCGTCCTGTCCCCGAACCCGGGCTGGCGCCATCTGACCTTCCAAGAGCTTTCTCGCCCATGTGTCCCACGGCCCAAGAATAGACCGACTCGACTTCATGGTTGCAAACCCGATCACGCCAAGTAATATGCCTCCCATCCGGCTCGCCGGGTCACGGGGCTGTAGCTCAGCTGGGAGAGCGCTAGAATCGCACTCTAGAGGCCGACGGTTCGATCCCGTTCAGCTCCACAAATAAGCTAATAATTCTCGCTAGTTGTCCGATCGACCCTTTGACGCGTTCGCTGAAAATGGCGAAAAGTTGTGCAGAAAGTTGTGCAACTTCTCGTCGTCTGGGTGCTCGGCGGCGTTCTCGTTCGCGGGCGCTGGCGAGCTGAGCACCGCCATCGCCCGTTGCTGCTTGGCCCCCTCCACCGCCTCCGGCTTGGCGTAGCTCCTCGCTGTCGTGGAGAACGACGTGTGGCCCAGCGCCGACGCCACCGCGTGGCTGGTGATGCCAGCCTTCACGGCAAGCGTGGCGTGCAGGCCCCGCATCGATTGCGCCCCCACCACCATGACGCCCGCACGCCGGCAGATTCGCTGGACCCACTTGCGAGCGATGCCACGCGTTCGATGAGCAAAGAGCGGTTCCATCCCGGGCCGGTTCCCGGCTTGCCGAAGCAGAAGAGGAACGATCTCCTCGGGCACCTCCAGCGTCCGCCTCCCAGCCTCCGTCTTCGTGTCGGGGATCCACAGCAAACGCCCGCCATCGTCAACGTCCCGAACCTGTCGGTTCAAGACCTCTGACTCCCGCAGGCCCAACAACAACGTGAGGATCGCCTTTAGAGCACCCTCCTTCTTCCCTGTCGTTTCCGCCTCTCGAGCGATCTTCGCCGCTGTCGCCAGCCACCGCCTAGCCTCATTGACACGAAGCTGTGGCTTACCGTGTCGATACCTCCCCTTGCCTTCCACGCTCGCCGCCGGGTTGGATTTCGCCCAGCCCTTCTTCACGCACCAGTCAAGGAACGTCTTTACCTGGGCCAAGGTGTTCAGTTGCGTGGTGTCCGCGATGCGTTTGCCATGAACCGTGGTGTGGTTGCGGAGCGTCTCGTACCTTCGGGCACACTCGGCCTCGTCCAGATCTTCCAGGCTACCGTCGTAGCCCAGGAAGAACTGGGTCAACCGAGCCGCCGTCGTTTTCGTCGACGTCGGCTTGTTGCCGAGGTCATCGCGCGCGAACACTTCGTATTCCTCCAACGCCTTCGTGAGTAGTTTGGCGGCAGCTTTTCCCAACATCCGCCGCAATGATCGAGCTACCTGTTTTGCGTCCTCTTGCGTCGCGAAGTAGCGATGATCTCGTTGGCCATCCTCATGGACCACGACGACTCGCCACTGTCGCCGATAGGGGTACGGTCCATGGACCCGTCCCCGGGGTTCGTCTTGTCGCACCATTGGGTGTCCTCCTTTCGGCGGTGCGACCGAATGCCAGAGGGGGCAATGATACCACGCCGCCCGAGCTGCTCGATGACCTTGATCGCCACCACGTCGGCGAATCGGTCGAGGCCGATCGGTTCACCGTCGATGAGCAGGTGGGCGTTCCTGGTGCGAGGCACACTCGGCATGGTCGCGAGCTAGAGCCTCCCACCCTCCGGGTGCTCAGTGCTGGACGTTATGAGCGAAGCTGGCGTCCAGAATTACCCGAGCTTGACGAGAGGAACCTGCGCGTCAAGAGTCGGATCGGCTGTGGCTTCGAGGAGCGCTTGGCGGACGTATTGATCGAGCAATGGTTCGTCCTTTGGATCAAACTGGATCCCTCGCTTCTCAAGCGACGCTTTGAACCCTGGTAGAAAATGCGCCTTTGCCTGATCGAGCACTTTCTTCGACGCGCCCCGCCGCCGATTCACCAGCTGTCTCCGGCGGTCCTGCTCGTAATCCGTCATGCTATCTAACTTCTTCCTGACCAATAGCCTCGCGGCTGCCGTCCTACCCAGCCCCAATTCGCTCTCGATCAGCCGATAATAGACGTGATCCACCCCCTCACCGGGTTCGGCAACATCCTCACCGTCAACAGCTTCGTGGAGCGCCTCCCTGAGGATGCCGTCTACGCGACGCAATAGACTTCGAGCGACAGCCATAAGAACGCCGGGCGTTCCGCCGATTCCCACGTCGGTTACGGTGGCCTTCTCGGATGGTAGCTGGCCGGCAGGCGGTGAGCCTTGGCGCAACGCACCTAGTTCTTGATCCAATGGCGCCTCGGCCCGCACCCCATCGGTCCCGTCGGTTGGGAGGCCAGGCGACACACGACCTTCCGCTGCCAGGTTGGTCACCTTCGTTGATGGAGACAGACAAGCAGGCGGTGGCGATGCTTCGGTTTCGTTTGATACCCGTTGGGCCCTTGGTTCGCGGTCCAGGAGCATCTGCAGCCACATTTTCTCAGCGGCGACAATCTTCTCGTCGCTGCTGCGTGCCAGGGCCGCAGCCTCCCTCAGAAGATCGAATCCCTGGTTGAACTGATGAATACGGCGCGCCCGTTTCAACAATTCTGGCAGTCGAGCGATTTGTTCCGGTGTCGGCTCTTTTCGCGCGGGACCCCGCTTTCCACCCTTCTTAGCCCTGTTCATCAGTACATTATAGCTCGTGCACGGGGCGAACGCGCTCTTGGCGCGGACACCCAGCCCCGATCGGTCAAAGGGCCAGAGACCCCGTGCGCGAGCACCCGGTCCTACTTGTCTTTCTTTGGCTCCGGAGCGCCAGGAACGTGCGGCCCAAACGCGAACCCTTTGGGAATTATCGGTATGCCCTTCGCGACAGCGTCAGCCAGGGTGGCCGTTCCCAGGATAGACGCCGTTTTCGCGGGCGACTTGCTATCCACCATCGGCGGCGCCGCAACAGCTCCTTTGGGTGCCAGGTTGAGGTGCTCTGCGAGCCTGCCGAAGGCTGTCCGCTCGGCGGGCGTGAGAGGATCGTCTGTCGTGATAAGTCGGTCGTATTGGTCGCGAGAAAGCGCTTTGACCAGGAGAGTGAAGATCTTGATGATCTTCACCATATCCGTCGGTGGGTCGAGCGGCTGAGCCGACCGCAACCGTTCGATGGCCCACGGCAACAGGTCCTTCTTGATGCGCACAATGGCGAGAACGCCCGTTTGGTCTGACGGCTTGCAGTTGGGTGACGACATCCCCTGGGCAGGCGGGGGTGTCATCCCGGGCGAACGGACCTCCTGGAGATCGGCAACCAGCGACATCAGCGCCGCCATCTGCGACTCGGTCAACATACCTTGCAGGCCGGCGACCTGCTCGGGAGTCAGAGTTTCGATGATGCCGGCGAGAACCTCATCCCGAGCAGTCGCCTGCGTCGGGGCGGCGCCCTTACCACCGAGCTTGGTCAGCAAGACCGGGATCAGGGGCGCCAGCCGCTCAAAGCCCATCTTGGTCCACATTTCGTGGCGGTCCAGTTCGGCGATCTGTCGATGAAGATCGATCTCCGCTTCCTTCTTCTTGGTCTCGGCCCAGACCTCGCGCTCGATCCGCTTGTCCATCATTTCGCCGGTCAACTCGCACTGGCGCACATACGTGCTCATGAGCTTCTCTATGAGTGCATCCTGCTGCCCCAAACGCCGGTTCATGGAATCGAGAATGTTGCCGAAGCCAGTGGCCAATAGTCTGTAGGCGCCGTCCGTGTGGCGCATCGCTAGCGCGACCTGCCCGCGGGCATTCGCTGGTTCCGAGTCGGCGAACATCCCAGCGTCTCCCGGCGCCACGGCACTCGCAGAGTACCTGAGCGTCAGGCTGCCAAGCTCGCGGCCTTCGCCGGTTGCAGCGCGCAGAACATAGCGCTGAACGCCCCATCCCAGCTGCGACGCGTCCTCGGCTGCTTCCCGGTCGATTTCCCCGATGACATCATCGAGATCTTCTCTCGGTGGAATGCCATCCAGCTCCCACGTTCGCAGCAGTCGCACCGCATCATCAATCGATGCATGATGAAGCGTGAGCCTGAGACTACCGGCTGGTGCGTTTGGACCACGCACCACGGCAGTAGCCCATCGTTGAATACGTTGCGTGTTAATACCTTGTCCAATCATCTTGTCCTCCTGGTTCAGGGTTACGACAAGAAGGGTGGCCCTGGATTCGGGTGTACCCAGGACATTTGAGCGCGACAGTAGGTCCTGGGTTGTTTCCGAATCCCTGGGAAGCTCCCGTGGAAAATCCATCCCGTGGCCAATGGAACCCATGTCTGGCACGGGCTGGTTCGTGAGAAATCGCAGTGTTGAGGCACACGCATCAACCCCTGGAACAACACACCGGAGAAACCCATGGGAACCAATGCAACCCTGCTAACCCGACGGCAAGTCGCCGCACTTCTCGGCGTGACCGAGACCGAGGTGAGGGCGCGCGACAACGTCACCTTCCACCCAACGAAGGCACCCGACGGCTCGTGGCGCTACCAGCCGGAGGAGGTCGCCGCCGTCCTACGCGGAGTGTCCGGCGGCGAGCCCGGCGTAGAGCCGAACGGTGCGGTCGCCGCGGCGGCCTTTGAAAGCTTCCACGACGGGAAGTCGCTCGCAGACACGGTGATAAGCCTCAAGCAAGCTCCGGCGGTCGTTCGCGGCCTACGTGCCGAGTACGACGCCATGGTGGCGTGTCTGACCATCGACGGATCATCGCTGGAGACGCTAGCCAAGGTGTTGCGCAATCGGCCGCGGGACGCGGCCCACCTGGTTGAGATAGCCACTGCCCTCTCCGAGCTGGCTCAGCGGGAGTACCAAAGAGGCTACGATGATGGACTCGCCGACGCAACGGACTGCGGTGAGATCGTCGACCCGAAGACCGGCCAAAAGAGGGCGCTTAGGCCCGACGACATCCCTGCCCCAGCCCAAGAGGTACAGCCAGGCAGAGCCGACCCATCGACAATCTCGCCGAAGCAGAAATGACTTCGGAGTCCTTTTGTCGGTCGAAATCGTCGGCCGTGAATAGAAGACTCGTCTGCCCCGACAATCCTGGCCAGGGCCTCGACCTCCTTCGTCGTTTCGGTGTCGATGCGATGCCTACGAGATGCCGCGCGAGCTGTCTTCTTGGTCGTCATGGCTGTTTCTCAAGTCGGTAGCGAGGGCGGGGCTTGCCATCGCGTTTCTGCTCGACGTCCTCGATCTGGAGGAAGTCGACCGCGGGCATCGTCGAGATCCCGTGCAGCGGCGGATCTTCGTGCGCACGCAGGTCTCCCCAATTCGACTTGGAAAGCGGACTAAGGGTGTGAGGCGGAGGCTCGCGCAATTCGATCGTGTCGGCAACGCCCACGATCATGAGCGCGTACATTTCCGCCCCGTCGACCCAAGGTCGATAGACGCCGTTCCACCACTGCTCGAAGTCGGCTGGTGCATCGACAAAGTAGAGCGCGTGGTCCGAGTAGGGTTTACCGTTGTCGAAGATTATGATCATAGTTTCACCGTCATCAATGCCTGTTCGAACGTTGGTGCCTTCACCAGCGAAGGTGCCATCCGGGAGATCTTCCCTTCAGGCGAGAGCTCGCACGGAGGCGGAGCTTGTCGTCGGAAGCGTCGTAAGTGGCGTCGAAGGTCGTAGTCACAGGTCACCGTCCCCGTTATCGTTCGCAGCCTGGGCAGAGGCGGCTCGGTGGTGGCAGGAGCCGCAGGCGAAGTCGCCCTCGGTTGCGAGCTGCTCGTCGATGTAGAGCACGAGCTCGCCACAGGACGAGCAGTGTCGCCAGCGAGCGAAAGTGATGAGCGTCCTCACCAGATTGGCCTCGCTGGCCAGAACAACGGCAATCATGACTTCGCCTCGGCTTGCAGGACCGCGTAGTGGGAGCGCGTGCTCGGCGATGGTTCGTGAGCGATGGCCGGGAGGATCGCGAGCTCAGCGCTCGACCAGGTCGAGAACGTGAGCGGGAACAGCATGATCGATCCCAGAGGCGCTTTGTTTGTCATGGTCGTATTATGGCATTTTTCTAACTTCTTGTCTAAGGTATATAAACTAGAGAGAGTCACTGCTAGGCTTTGCTCGAAAATTGGCGTAGTGGTACCCTTTACTCATGGCCAAGAAAGCCGGCAAACCCGAAAATCTGGAGAAGATCGGGCTCCTCCTGCCCAAGGAGGTGACGCACGAATTGCGCATTGCGGCGGCCATGCAGGATAAAGGCATCTCCGAGCTCGCTACGGAGCTCCTCGCCGACGGGCTCGCGCGCATCGTGCCCAAGCGCTAGCCATTCGAAACCAGCGCGCGCGTGCGCAATCAAACGCCTATTGACTCCATGCGGCCATGTCCCATGATCTCGGCAGCATGGCCCGAATCGTCAAGCGCTAGGCGAACCGGAAGCTCTACGACACGCAGGACTCGCACTATCTCACCCTGACAAAAGTGGCTGAGCTGCTTCGGGCCGGCGAAGACCTGCAGGTGTTCGACAACGGCACCCAGCGAGACCTCACGGCCGCCACCATGGCCAGGGCAATGGCATTGCTGCCAAGGCGGGCCGCTTGGCGCCGTGCAAGAACGTGGCAGCCGCTTCGGGCCCCCAGCTGTTGCTACCGCACTGGCTGGACGAGGTGCAGGGAGTTCCAAGCGGCAGAGCGGTCTGAACATCATGAACGTCACGGCCCAGATCCAGCTTCGTACTGCCCAGAGCGCCACCGTCGGGAAGTTGGCCCTATAGCAATGTGATCGACGAAACGCAAAGGTCAGTGAATGGTCCGGTGGAATACGTCGGGGACGTGACAATAAGGACCTCGAAGCTCACGATATTGGGCACTTGGTCGAGCGTCATATAAGTGCCGCTGGACGGATCCCAGAAGTCGGTGTTGAACTCGGTGAACGGCACCTCTCTTCCCAGGTCGCTCACGGCCTTGCCCTCGGACCCGTAGTAAATGGTGGTAGCCCCGGTGCCAGGGTCGAGCACCGCAACCCCGAGCCACCACAAGCCGTTATCAATGGCCGACGCTGGCACACCGGATGAGGCAACACTGACGGAGGTGTACGACCTCCCCAGGGCATCCCCACAGCTGTCGACGTTGACGCCCATGGCGATGCCCCAGCTATAAGACAGGTCGCCCGTATCGACTGGGTCGCTGCCAGAGAGGCAAAGCTGCGATCCCTCTTGCCAGGTGACACCGCCCGAGCAGTCACGACCGTGGGTCGAGGGAACATAGGTTCCTGGCAGACAGACGGGATCGGTCACAACCTCGTCCTCGCCCCACGTGACAAAAGTATGGCCATGGAGAGGTCCCGTGGCGACACTATTCAGGAAGGTTACTGTGCTCGAGGTCGCGCCGGCCGGAGCGTCTGTGCTACCGCAAGATAGGGTGTCTAGCCCCGGATGCGCCCCATCGTTTCCAGCGTAGGGAAGGTCAAGCACAGCGGAATCGCCCGCGACGCTAACCTCCCCGGATGGTGGAGCGTCTGGTCTGAAGACCGGGACCTCGGTTTTCAGGATGGAGGAGTCGGTACCGCCGCCATCATGGCCCTGTAGTTGGCCACCACCACCGGCGGAGTCGATGGCCCCATCCGACTGTAGGCCTGGCGTCCTGAGCTCTTGGGCATCGAAGGTACAGGCGCCCACCCCTGCCATAAGACATAGCGCCAATCCGATGAGCGACGTTCTCACGGTCAATACCTCACGCTCGCGAGGAACCCGGTGGTATCGCCGGCCATGGGGGTCACGGTCACTGGACGGCCCTCGATGAAGAACAGGATGCCCGTGGCAACGGCGGCCGCGGCGGCCAGGCCCCAGAAGGCGTTGGCGCTGTTCTTGAGCGTCGTTACCTCGCCGATCTGGCTCTCGCTGCACGCCACGGTGCTCTTGCTCGCGCTTCCGCAGGAGCTGTTCAGGCTGTCGAACTTGGACTCCATCGATGCGCCGAAGATGGCCGCCATCCCCACGAAGACTACGGTCGATCCCGCGGCCACCCAGGTCCACTTCCGCCCGAGCCACCAGCCTTGATCTTCGCCTGCTGGCGCTGGGAGAGATGTCCCCTGAAGCTCAGCCGTCGATGGCTGGGCGAGAGATACCCGCGGTGCCTCAGGAGGCGAACCCGGGCGCAAGACGACGGTCCGTATCGTTCCCGCGGCAACCTCAACATACTCGATTGTAGGAGCGGCGTTGGTCTGCCTTGCGACGACCTGGTGCCTCCCTGGGACTACCCAGAACGACCCTGGGATCGGCGCGTTGCCCACGGGTTTGCCGTCGACCTCGACCTCGGTTCCCTCCGTCGAGCAGTCGATGGCCAACCTGCCGAGCTTTGTGCGAAGCTCGGCCACCGACCTGTCAGCCTCGTTGATGCTGATGGCGGAGGCATCCCTGGCCTCGGCGAGAAACCGCTGGAAGGCGTTCATCGCCTCCGCGGGCCTACCGATATCGCGGTCGGCCTGGCCGATGTTGAACCACAGCTTAGGGCTTGGGTAAACCGCATAGGCCTCGTTGAACTTGTCGAGCGCCTCGGCCGCGTTACCCTTTTCGTAGAAAGCAGCCCCTTCCCTGAGTAGAGCCTGTGCCCTGGCCTTTGCCTCCGGGCTTGCCGGCGTCGGGGCAGCCTGAGCCAGCAATACCGCGACAGCGATTGACGCTAGATTTGTCATGCTCACAGCTCCTGGATTAGAAAGCGTTTAGGGTGCTTCTTGGGTGCCTTTCGCTTGGCGGCAGCCTCCGCGGCCGGCTCAGTTGGCTTCGCCGCCGATTTGACGCTCCGGGGCGGCGCCGGCTGAGCCACCCCCATAGGCGAAGGCGATAACGGCGCGATTGCCGTTACACTAGCTGCCGTTGCCGCCCGGGACGTCACCGGCTGCTGTACACCATGAGGCCTGAGAACGAGCACGCCACCCCCAATCAGAATCACTCCGACCGCTACAGCGATAGCGTGGGAGCGATTGAACCGGTGCGTTGGCTGCAGGTTCAACTGCTCGCCCGCAGTCTGCGAAAACGTTGTGACCTGCGCAGCCGTATTCTTCCTGGTGTCCCCCGCCCGATCGAGCGGCTCGTCCGCCCTCTCCCGGTCACCCGCCAGGGCAATATATCCGCGATGGGCTGGCCGCAAGCGCGAAGGCCCCCTCGGGCGACGTGCGCGGAGGCGTTGCCGCCCGGGCGGGCATCTGCGCACTGCGTGGGCCGTGAGTAATGCCGCGCCGAATCCGTTGGAGTCTCCATGGGAGATGCCACCCCCTGGCCATGGGAACCACTCGGTCGGTACCAGATCGAGTTAGCAAGATCGCAGACTTACATCGCATGCCTTGGGCCTCGGAACAGTGGAGCCGGAGGATCCCGCGGGCGCAGCGCGGCCTTCGCTCTCGGTGCGCATACCCCGCACACGCCATCACCAAAGAGCCAAGTCGCCTGCACCAGCCGCTGCGCCGCCACAACGGGTGCGATGTCACCATTTACCTTATCCCTGCGCTCAGCGCGCGTGGGAGGTGGTAAAATATCTCACTCGCAACGACCATCTGCCCTCTTCCTAAAGCGCGGTCCCGGCGGTGGTCATTGCAACTTGAGTAGCGGCTCCAGTCGGCCCAAGCGACGCGCAAGATGCTCTTCTGGGGCAACTGCCACAGATCGCAACGCAGAACACCGCCCGCGGGTGTATCCTCGTGCCTTGCTGGCGGCAGGCCGACGAATCTGGAGATGCCACGCAACGATAGGATAGTTCGGGTGGAGGCTCTTAAGCAGGCTCTTTGCGCTTCGCGCGCAGGCGTTGCTCTCAAGACCTTGGCTGAGCGGCACGACTGGAACTTGCGCGGGCTATATAGGGACATCAAGGCCCTAACGGATGCCGGCTATATCGTTGAACACGCCAACCAACGCTATCGCATATTGGGTAATCCCCGCACGAGCGCCGGCCTGCCCGATGCCGACGAGCGCCTAGCATTGTTCCTTGCCAGGCAGAATTCACGTGGTTGGAAGGAAACCTCGCTGGGCAAAGCCCTCGACCGACTTTGGCACCGGGTAAGCTCCACCGGCGATGGTCAAACCGCCCTGGTCCCGATCGAATCGGCGCCCTGGATCACCACCCGTGATCTGACTGGAATCGACCACGCCGCGCGCCGTTCCATAATCACCACCCTGGAGCGCGCCACCCGCGCCAGGCTGGCCGTCAACGCCCGCTACCGCGCCATCTCCAGCGGCCAGGTGTCAAGCCGGATCATCGAACCCGGCGAGCTGTACTGGGATCCGGGCCTCGAAACCCTTTACCTCATTGGTTGGTGCCGCCTGCGCGCAGACGTACGCGTCTTCGCCGCCCACCGATTCGTAGCCGCGGTCGTGACCGACGAACACTGCGCGCCACGCCCCGAAACCCGCTCGCGCTCTGCCCTGCGCAACGCCTTTCGCGTGTGGCGAAGCGAGCACCTGGAGAAGATCCGCATCTGGTTCTCGCCTGAGGTGGCCGAGGAGATTGGCGAGCGCACATGGCTTGCGGGCCAGCAGCTCGAAAAGAGCAGCGGCGGCGTGGTGGTGAGCGGCGAGGTAGCAGGATTGGCCGAAGTGGAGCGGTGGATACTCGGCTATGGTCCGGCCGCGAAAGTGCTGGCGCCCAATGCGCTAGTCCAGAGCGTGGCACGCAAGTTGCGCGATGCCGCCGAGCGCTACCGAGACCGCAGCGAGGAATCTTGGACCAGTAGTGACAAAGGGCTGGCGTAGGGTGAGCGCGATGAGCAAAACGGCCATGGGCCTTCCAATCGCCCACGTTCGCGATTCTGACGACGCGGAACAGCTCCTGTCTGATCACCTTGAGGGAACGGCCAGGCGATGCGCTCAGTCTGCCGGAAAGATAGGCCTTGGCCCAGCCGGCGAGCTGATCGGGCTCTTCCATGACCTCGGAAAACACAGCGATGCATTTCAGAACTACCTGCGAAGCAGGACAGGCAAGGAGGATCCTGACGCTGATGACGATCTGCCAGCCGCGCAGAGAGGTAAGGTCGACCATTCGACAGCAGGTGCCAAGTTCGTATGGAACGCGCTAAGCAAGGCCGGTCCTTTGGGGCCCATCGTTGGCCAAGCATTGGCCCTTTGCATCGCATCCCATCATTCGGGGCTCATTGACTGCTTGGTGGCGGATCCGGTCGAGGGACCACGCGATGACTTCAGCCGGAGGATGCTCAAGGGCGAAGCACGAACTCACCTTGATGAAGCCCTCGGCAAACTCGACCCGAAAATTCGGGCAAGGGCAGCAGCACTGTTGCAGGACGAATCGCTCGTCACGTCTTTCACGAAACACCTCCATGACATCGCCCTGGGATCCCCGGACAGGTCAGACAGGAACCAGGTTGCTCAGTTCCAACTTGGATTGCTGGTTCGTATGCTATTCAGCTGCTTGATCGACGCCGATCGAGAAGACACCGCCGACTTTGAGCGTCGCCATGCTGCGCAAGAACGTCAGCATGGAGAGTTCACGTCCTGGGATGTCCTCGCAAACCGACTCGAAGACCATCTTACCAAACTCGAGCCCCAGCATCCCATCGACGCAGTTCGTCGGGACATTTCCGAGCACTGCCGACAAGCCGCGTCCCGACCACGCGGCATCTTCACCCTTACCGTCCCCACTGGCGGCGGAAAGACCCTCGCCAGCCTTCGTTTCGCCCTTCACCACGCCCGTGCCCATGGCTTGCATCGCGTGATCTACGTGGTGCCATTCACCACCATCATCGACCAAAACGCCGATGTTGCCCGTCGCATTCTTGAACCTGCTTCTTGTCCCGAAGACCACGGCAAGGTCGTGCTAGAACATCACTCGAACCTGGGACCGCCGCAGCAAGGCTGGAAGAACAAGCTCCTGTCGGAGAACTGGGATGCGCCCGTGGTCTACACAACCAGCGTGCAGTTTCTCGAAGCCATTCTTGGCGGGGGGACCCGAGGAGTCCGACGAATGCATCAACTTGCTCGGGCGCTGATCGTCTTCGACGAAATCCAGGGCCTCCCAGTCAAGTGCATTCACCTTTTCAACAACGCCATCAACCTTCTTGCGGCGCAAGGTGGGAGCACTGTCGTCCTTTGCACCGCGACCCAACCGCTGCTGGGCCAGGTAGACGCCAAGAAGGGGGCAGCGAAAATTGCCTCCGGAAGCGAAATCGTCCCAGATGTCCAGAACACCTTCTCGAGACTTCGGCGGGTTGAGGTGAAGGATGCTCGCCGGCCCGGCGGCTGGCATGACGGCGACATCGCGGACTTGGCCAGGGCCGAAGTCGCTCGCAGCGGAAGCTGTCTGGTCGTCGTGAACACTAGGAAGGCGGCAAAGGCCTTGTTCAAGACAGCCTCGGGGCATGGCCTACCGGTCCATCACCTCAGCACATGCATGTGTCCCGCCCATCGCAAGTCGTCCCTCACGCAAATTCGGCAACAGCTCCTCGATCACGAACCCATTCTCTGCATCAGCACCCAGCTTATCGAGGCCGGCGTTGACCTCGATTTCGGGTGCGTGATTCGGTTTGCCGCGGGGTTGGACTCGATCGCTCAAGCCGCGGGCCGCTGCAACCGAAGTGGAAGGAATCCAACGGGAATCGTGCACGTGGTCAACCCGACCGAGGAATCGCTGTCGTCAATCCGGGACATCGACATCGCTCGCGAGAAGGCAGCGCGAGTGCTCGACGACTTCCGGGACGATCCGGAGCGCTTTGACAACGACCTGCTTTCTCCCAAGGCCATGGCGTGGTTCTACGAGAACTACTTCTTCGCCCGCAAGGACGAGATGGGATATCCGATCAACCCCGGCAAGGCAGGTCGCGGCGACGACCTGTTGGACATGTTGTCTACAAACTCGCTCATAACCGGATTCAGGCAAGGCAAGGTCAACTACTTTCGGCAATCCTTCAAGACCGCGAACGACACCTTCCAAGCCATTGATGCGCCAACGAAAGGCGTTGTCGTACCTTATGGGGAGGGTAGGCGGCTCATCGGGGAGCTGTGCGCCGCGACGGATGTCGACAAGGAATTCCGGTTGCTGCGTGCAGCACAGCAATTCACGGTAAACATCTTTAGCCACGAGTTTGACAGGCTCAGAGACGCACAGGCGATTTTCGAGGTCCAGCCAGGGACAGAAATCTTCCACCTAAACGAAAGCTACTACAGCAGGGACTTCGGGCTCTCCACCGAGCCCGTGTCACCGGGGGAATTTCTCTATGTCGAGCAAATCCAAAAACACGCTTGAATTCAAGACCTGGGGACGCTACGCGCTCTTCACCGATCCATTGACCAAGATCGGTGGCGAGAAGTGCTCGTACCACATTCCAACCTACGAGGCGTTGAAGGGCATCGCCAAGTCGATCTACTGGAAGCCTACGCTCATCTGGGTGATCGACCAAGTGCGGGTGATGAAGCGGGTTCGTACGCAGACGAAGGGAACAAAGCCTCTCAAATATGGTGGCGGCAACGCCCTGGCGATCTACACGTTCCTCGCCAACGTCGAGTATCAGGTCCAGGCTCATTTCGTCTGGAACAAAGCCCAGCCGGATCTGGCCAAGGACCGAGTCGACGGGAAGCATTTCGCGATCGCCCAACGCATGCTCGAACGCGGCGGCAGACAGGACATCTTCCTAGGCACGCGCGATTGCCAGGGATACGTCGAACCCAGCGAATTCGGCTCAGGCACAGGGGAGCTTGACGATGCTGGCGAGCTTGGCTTCGGGTTGATGTTCCATGGTTTCGACTATCCAGACGAGACTGGTGACAACAGACTACAAGCCCGCTTCTGGATGCCGAAGCTGGTCGACGGCGTCCTGCGATTCCCTCGCCCCGAGGAGTGCGCCATCCGAAAAGTCGTCCGCGATATGACGGCCAAGCGCTTTGGCCTCGGCAAGAACGTCAGGCCCGTGGAGACCGAAGCCAACGAATGGGGGGCCTAACATGTCCTGGATGCAAAAGCTCTATGATACCTACGAGCGCTGTGCCGGTTCCGACCTTCCCGATGCAAAGGCCCTGCTGCCCATCGCGCATACGACCCAACAGGCGCATATCGAAATAGTCATCGATGAGAAGGGGGAATTCCGCCGAGCGTTGCTCATACCGAAAGACCAACAACAAACACTGGTCCCATGCACTGAGGAATCTGGCGGGCGCTCGGGCACGATGCCGTCGAGTCATCCTCTCTGCGACAATCTCCAGTATGTTGCCAAGGACTTCCGGGACTACGGCGGTGAAGTTACGTCCGGATTCGCCAATACCCCTGGCGCGCCTCATGACGACTATTTGGGCCTCCTGCAGAAATGGGCCAGGTTCTCAACGGGTCTGGTCAAGCTCGATGCAGTGCTGGCATATGTCCAACGCGGCAAGGTCGTAGCGGACCTAGTTACGTCTGGAGTTCTGCCCGTAACCGACGGGGCTCCTAGCGGTGTCCCGGAGGTCGTCAAGGAGTGGCCGCGTGATCGCGGAACCGCCCCCGCGATCTTCCAGGCCCTCGGCAACGGCCAATCGCCGACCGATGCATTCATCCGTTGGCGCATTGAGTCCCGAAGGGAATTGTGTACCGGTACTTGGGAAGATCCGGCGCTCATCCTCGCCTGGCAGAAGTTCTATGCAAGCCGACAGGCCACCGGCGACGTTTGCCAAGTCACCGGGCGTACAGCTCCCCTGGCCAAGCAACATCCCAAGAAAATCCGTCACGCGGGCGACAACGCCAAGCTCATCTCAGCCAATGACAAGGCTGGATTTACCTATCGAGGCAGATTCCAGGACGCGGCACAAGCGTTTGGCGTAGCCTACGATGTCTCCCAGAAGGCGCACTATGCTCTCCGCTGGTTGATCGAGCGCAGGCAGGCATTCGTTCGGGAAGGAGATCAAGTATTCGTCGCTTGGTCGCCCGCCGGGCACAAGATTCCCGATCCATGGGCAGACACCTTGAAATTGCTCACCGGCGAAAGCGACTTGTCCGCTCACCAGCTGGACAGCATAGATTCGACAAGCCAGGCAGGAGACGTGGGGTACGAGTTCGCCCAACGTCTGCGGCGCACGCTTGCTGGCTATCAGGCGAACTTGGATGACGGTGATGGCGTTATGGTGCTCGGCCTTGACTCGGCGTTACCCAAGAAGGGCGGTATCGCCATCGTCTACTACCGGGAACTGCGCGCCTCGGATTTTCTGGCACGCATACAGGCCTGGCACGTCGACTTGGCGTGGCACCAAGACATGGGACGGGATCGCAGATTTGTCGGTGCGCCTTCACTTCGCGACATCGTGCACGCCGCCTACGGTCCGCGAGCTGAAGAGAACGAGAAGCTTCGTAAGGCCACGCTTGAGAGGCTTCTTCCTTGCCTCATCGATGAGTGCGCCATTCCCTATGACTTGGTGACAAGTTGCACACATCGAACCTTCGCCCGTTCAAGACCCAAGGGTGAAGAATGGGAATGGGAGAAGTGCTTAGGCATCGCCTGCGCGCTGTTCAAAGGATTTCACAAGGAAAGGGGATACTCGATGGCTCTCGAAGAAGACCGAAAGACCCGTGATTACCTTTATGGCCGCCTTCTGGCGATCGCCGAACACCTGGAAAGCCGCGCACTCTATGTTGCCCGGGAAAGCCGGGACACAACCGCGGCGCGCCTATTTCAACGATTTGCCGATCACCCGTACACCACCTGGCGAACTATCGAACTCTCGCTGGGACCGTACAAAAGCCGCCTCCGGGTGTCACGGAGTCCCTTCCTGTGGACCATGGAAGAGCTGCTGGACGAGGTACTCGGCCACTTCTCGTCAGCCAACGAGAAGGACGCCTTTAGCAACGACCATCCACTCTCGGGCGAGTTTCTGCTGGCGTATCACTGTCAGCGCCAAGCCCTACGGCACGTCGAAACAGACGACGCAGATTCGAGCGCCACTGCCACTGCTGATTGATATCAAGGAGATCCACCATGCCGAGCCTTACCAAGAAAGTCGATTTTGCCCTGATCCTGCGCGTCCGCAACGCCAACCCCAACGGCGACCCACTGAACGGGAATCGTCCGCGGACCGACTATTCCGGCCTAGGAGAAATCACCGACGTTTGCCTGAAACGCAAGATCCGCGACAGGCTCGTGGAACGCTATGCATCCCTATCTGGCGACCCGCAAAATGGGCAGGCGGTCTTCGTCCAGTCGGATGATCGCAAGCTAGACGATGCCCCAAGCTTGAGAAAGCGGTACGAGGCCACGATGGGTCAGGAAAAGGCGAAAGCCAGGATCGTCGAGATTGCATGCAGCACATGGTTTGACGTCCGCGCCTTTGGCCAGCTCTTCCCATATGCGGGTGAAAAGAAGGGAAAGGGGAGCGACGAGGGCGACGGCAGCGTCTCGATCGGCATTCGCGGACCTGTGTCGATCCAATCGGCCTTCAGCATCGAGCCAGTTAGTGTGACCAGCACGCAGATTACGAAGAGCGTGAGTGGAGAGGGTGATGGCGGCAAGCGATCCTCCGACACCATGGGGATGAAGCATCGGGTGGACAACGGCGTGTATGTCACGTTTGGCTCGATGAACCCGCAACTCGCTGAACGCACCGGCTTCTCTGACGCCGATGCGGCCACTATCAAATCTATCCTCCCCAAGCTATTCGAGAATGACGCTTCCTCTGCTCGGCCAGAAGGCAGCATGGAAGTGGCAAAGGTCTTCTGGTGGGAACACAACTGCAAGTCAGGGCAGTACTCGTCGGCAAAGGTCCACCGCTCGCTGACAGTGAAGGCTGATGGCAGCTATGATCTAACGCCACTGGACAGGCTCAAACCGGAAGAGATCAACGGCTTCTAAGCTGGACCCTCGCCTAGGTTTCAAGAAGAACCCCTTTCGTGGACGACGACGAACGCCTCGTCGCGATCTCGGCGATCGAGCACTGGAGCTTTTGTAGGCGCCAGTGTGGGCTGATCCATCTTGAGGGGCTCTGGGCGGAGAACGTGCTCACCGCTCAGGGCAAGGTGATGCACGAGCAGGTGGACCTCCCCGGGCTGGAACAGCGACCAGGCATGAAGAAGGCGCGGGCGCTTGCGCTGAAGAGTGATCACCTGGCTCTGTCCGGGCGGGCGGACATGGTTGTCTTCTATTCCGATCCGGCGTACCCGCCGCCTGGCAAACCATTCCCCGTCGAATACAAACGGAGCGTGCGCAACACCTTCAGGCATGCAGAGCTGCAGCTCTGCGCCCAAGGTCTGTGTCTGGAGGAGATGCTAGCGGTTCCCGTTCCGATCGGGGCGCTGTATTTCGGGGCTTCCCGCCGCAGGCGGGAAGTCACGTTCGACGAGCCACTTCGCAAGGACACAGAGGCAGTAGTGGCGGCGATCGCTTCCATGCTGCAATCTGGCCGAACACCCGAGCCCGAGCCTGGCCCAAAGTGTGGGCGGTGCAGCTTGCGAGGCCAGTGTATGCCTTCGCTGCCGTCGCGCGGGCACTTGGCGGCCTACATGCGGGAGCTCTGATCATGGCGGTTCTCCAGAATACGTTATACGTGACTGCGGCCGAGGCCGCGCTTTTCAAGGAGGGTGAGACAGTTTCCGTACGGGTCAATCGCGAACAGAAGCTACGAGTTCCCCTGCACCACCTGGAGTCCATCGTATGCATGGGGCACACCTACGTGAGCCCCGAGCTGATGTCCCTGTGCCTGGAGCGCGGTGTCGGCATCGCCTTCCTTTCGGAGCAGGGACGGTTCCGCGGGCGAGTTGAGGGAACAAGCGAGAACGGCGCCCTCTTGCGGCTGAACCAGATGCAATGCCACCTCGATGCCGGCCGCAGCCTGGCCATCGCGAAGTGCATCGTCCAGGGCAAGATTGCAAACCAACGCCACATCCTGCAGCGGGCTGCTAGGGAGTCGGAAGGGGATACGGCCGTTCGCCTGAGCGACGCCGCCCGTTCGCTGCGCATGGGCGACCTTATTCGAATGGAAACGCACGATCAGGTGCGAGGCTGCGAAGGCGAAGCCGCGGCTCGGTACTTCGAGGTATTTGGCGATATGGTCCGACAGCAGGGGGATGACTTCCGATGGACATCGCGCCAGCGCCGGCCGCCGCGCGACCCGATAAACTGTCTGCTGTCTTTTGCCTACGCGCTGCTGATGAACGACTGCCTGTCGGCACTGCAGGGAAACGGACTCGATCCGGCTTTTGGCTTTCTGCACGCGTTCCGGGCTGGACGACCAGCGTTGGCTCTCGATCTGATGGAACACCTGCGGCCCTTGGTGGCCGATCGCCTGGTGCTCACCTTGATAAACAACCAGCAGCTTCGCCCCGGTGACTTCCGAAAGACCGAGAGCGGCGCCGTCGAGCTGACCGACGACGCCCGGAAGCTGGTCATCAAGGCCCATCAGGAGAGGAAGGCCACAACCATCGTGCACCCGTTGCTTGGGGACGAAATCACCTGGGGCCTGGTCCCGCATGTCGAAGCGAGGCTGCTTGCGCGAACCCTTCGCCGTGATCTTGAGAGTTTTCCACCCTTTCATCCGGCCGGCTGAGGTATCTTCATGGTCGTCCTGGTCACCTATGACGTCTCGACGGAAAGCAAAGAGGGTCGACGTCGCTTGCGGCGTATTGCCAAGGCATGCGAAAGCTGCGGACAGCGGGTGCAATTCTCGGTTTTCGAATGCAGCCTGCCGGATGCCCTTTGGGTGGAGCTCCGCGGCAAGCTGCTTCGCCTTTTCGACCCGGATGAAGACAGCCTTCGTTTCTATTTTCTGGGGTCCGACGACCTGGGCCGCGCCGAGCATCACGGAACCAAGCCGAGCGTCGATTTCGATACCCCCCTTATCATCTAGGCAGCGCGAAGGTGGATTGGACATGAAAGTCCGTGACCGTTCGCGCCTTGCTACTTGCTCTCTGAAATTCGAAGAGTACGACCATGGCGCCGCCAGCCACAGCGGCGCAACTGCGCGAGACTTGCACCCTTCGCGCCGAAGCCCCAGTAGGTGGGCGAAATCTGCCATATTCTTAGCGGGTGCGTCGCCTGGCCCCTCGGGGCCGGGCGTGGATTGAAACCTTCTCGGCGCCGTTGCAATGCTCGGGCGCGGCTTGTCGCCTGGCCCCTCGGGGCCGGGCGTGGATTGAAACTCAGCTCATCGCTGCTTTGGGAGGAGATCCTCAGGTCGCCTGGCCCCTCGGGGCCGGGCGTGGATTGAAACACCGTGGCCAACGTTACCGAGATGCGCGTCTTGGTCGCCTGGCCCCTCGGGGCCGGGCGTGGATTGAAACAGGACGTCGCCGAGGACATCCTGCCGCCCTTGCAGGTCGCCTGGCCCCTCGGGGCCGGGCGTGGATTGAAACTCGGCGTCCTTGCCCTCGTGCTCGGCCGACTCTTGTCGCCTGGCCCCTCGGGGCCGGGCGTGGATTGAAACATGTCGGCGGGCGAGCATTGAATCCACCAGGCCGTCGCCTGGCCCCTCGGGGCCGGGCGTGGATTGAAACTTGATGAGTTGTGCCGCTCTTCGGAGGGGGCCTTGTCGCCTGGCCCCTCGGGGCCGGGCGTGGATTGAAACGTTCTGGCTCATCTGGCGCTGTTCTGCGCGCCAGTCGCCTGGCCCCTCGGGGCCGGGCGTGGATTGAAACTCGATGCGTTGACCGTCGCTCGTGGTGAGAAACGTCGCCTGGCCCCTCGGGGCCGGGCGTGGATTGAAACCTGGCCGACCTGCAGTCCCATGTGCTCAGCCCGGTCGCCTGGCCCCTCGGGGCCGGGCGTGGATTGAAACATCACCTTGGTGACCGCCGTCCACCCGGACGCGGTCGCCTGGCCCCTCGGGGCCGGGCGTGGATTGAAACTACTTTGGCGGCAACTCGTACCCCTGGCCGACGCGTCGCCTGGCCCCTCGGGGCCGGGCGTGGATTGAAACATCGTCTTTTCCATGCCCTCGACCCTTCTTCGTGTCGCCTGGCCCCTCGGGGCCGGGCGTGGATTGAAACTCGGCCGTGCGCACGCGCCTGGAACGGCTGGAGGTCGCCTGGCCCCTCGGGGCCGGGCGTGGATTGAAACAAGAGTCATCGTGGCGACTGGCGACGCGAGCTGAGTCGCCTGGCCCCTCGGGGCCGGGCGTGGATTGAAACAGGACAGCGTGGCCCTGGAATCGCTCAACCATGGTCGCCTGGCCCCTCGGGGCCGGGCGTGGATTGAAACAGGTGCTTGATCAAGGCTTGCCTCCCTGCCCCGCGGGTCGCCTGGCCCCTCGGGGCCGGGCGTGGATTGAAACCATGCCCCGCACAAGACCTCGACCGGGTAGCGGGTCGCCTGGCCCCTCGGGGCCGGGCGTGGATTGAAACAGCATGCTGCGCGGCCAGGAGAGCGCGATCGTTGCGGTCGCCTGGCCCCTCGGGGCCGGGCGTGGATTGAAACTCCGCTATGGCGGTCAGCTGCTCGTCCGTCAGCCGGTCGCCTGGCCCCTCGGGGCCGGGCGTGGATTGAAACATCTCGGCGATGCGCTGAACCTGCTCGTCGCACTTGTCGCCTGGCCCCTCGGGGCCGGGCGTGGATTGAAACGCCAAGCACCTGGCGGCGCCTGACACGAACCTGCAGGTCGCCTGGCCCCTCGGGGCCGGGCGTGGATTGAAACAGCGGTACTCATGTTACACCTCCTCCGGCACAAAGGTCGCCTGGCCCCTCGGGGCCGGGCGTGGATTGAAACCACATGCCTACAGGGTAGCGCTAGCGCGCGTGAGGTCGCCTGGCCCCTCGGGGCCGGGCGTGGATTGAAACTCCTGGTACGCGGCGGACAATCGCGTGCAGAGCTGTCGCCTGGCCCCTCGGGGCCGGGCGTGGATTGAAACGTCACTGCCACGAGTAGCACACATCCAGCGGTAGGTCGCCTGGCCCCTCGGGGCCGGGCGTGGATTGAAACCTGTCTACATAGAGCGTAGCTGTGCCGCATACCTGGTCGCCTGGCCCCTCGGGGCCGGGCGTGGATTGAAACATGGTCATCATGCAGCCTCAAACCTCGGCACTTGGGTCGCCTGGCCCCTCGGGGCCGGGCGTGGATTGAAACATCTCGGGCACGCGGGCTAGCTTGGCGATGTGCGGGGTCGCCTGGCCCCTCGGGGCCGGGCGTGGATTGAAACCGACCAGTGCGCGATCAACCTCAAGCTGTTTTTGTCGCCTGGCCCCTCGGGGCCGGGCGTGGATTGAAACTCAAGCTTGGTTTCCTGCTCAAGCGGATTCCATGTCGCCTGGCCCCTCGGGGCCGGGCGTGGATTGAAACAGCATCTTGTACTCAAACGTGCGCATGCTGCCGGTCGCCTGGCCCCTCGGGGCCGGGCGTGGATTGAAACTCCTCCACCAAGTCCGGTAGGCCAGTCAAGTGATCGTCGCCTGGCCCCTCGGGGCCGGGCGTGGATTGAAACGTTCTTTGTCAAGAAAAATGATCTGGTCGTCTGGTCGCCTGGCCCCTCGGGGCCGGGCGTGGATTGAAACAGCTGCGACAGAGCACGCCTAACCTCCCCTGTAGGTCGCCTGGCCCCTCGGGGCCGGGCGTGGATTGAAACCCGCCTACCTCTACGTACCAGTCCAGGCCGTCTCTGTCGCCTGGCCCCTCGGGGCCGGGCGTGGATTGAAACCAATGCGCAGCTTGGCTGCCCAAGCCACCTGCTTGGTCGCCTGGCCCCTCGGGGCCGGGCGTGGATTGAAACGCCAGCTTCACGGGCTCCAAGTCGACGCAGCTGAGTCGCCTGGCCCCTCGGGGCCGGGCGTGGATTGAAACGCCTCGGGTGTGTCCGGGCAGCAGGCACCCGCGGGTGTCGCCTGGCCCCTCGGGGCCGGGCGTGGATTGAAACCTGGTGATCGACGGCAAGACGGCCGCCGCGATCTTGTCGCCTGGCCCCTCGGGGCCGGGCGTGGATTGAAACCCGTCACCAAGGCGAGCCCCGTCGCGGTCCATTCGTCGCCTGGCCCCTCGGGGCCGGGCGTGGATTGAAACATCTGCCGTTCGAGGATGAACATGGGCTGCGCTGGTCGCCTGGCCCCTCGGGGCCGGGCGTGGATTGAAACAGGTCGTTGACCGCTTGGTTCAACCTGTCGCCGAGTCGCCTGGCCCCTCGGGGCCGGGCGTGGATTGAAACACCCTCGGCCCTATCGTGTTCGGCAAGGACCCAGTCGCCTGGCCCCTCGGGGCCGGGCGTGGATTGAAACAATAAGATCGCCAAGGGGAAGCAGGGCACAGTCTTGTCGCCTGGCCCCTCGGGGCCGGGCGTGGATTGAAACACGGCGGGTCACAGCTTCGCCCCCAGCGCGCGGTGTCGCCTGGCCCCTCGGGGCCGGGCGTGGATTGAAACTCGTTGACTGGCCAATCAGCATGCTCGGCCGTCTGTCGCCTGGCCCCTCGGGGCCGGGCGTGGATTGAAACTCGTTGCCAGTCCAGTCCGTGAAACGCTTGAGAGTCGCCTGGCCCCTCGGGGCCGGGCGTGGATTGAAACTTGTTGTGCCATAGCCGCAAGGCTTCGCCGTGCTCGTCGCCTGGCCCCTCGGGGCCGGGCGTGGATTGAAACGTAAGCGCCTGCTGCCGCCTCGCTACTGGTCGATGTCGCCTGGCCCCTCGGGGCCGGGCGTGGATTGAAACGAGATGGTCTGCGGCGCGGTCCCCACGGTCAGGGTGTCGCCTGGCCCCTCGGGGCCGGGCGTGGATTGAAACTGGGGCAAAATGACCTATTGACAAGCCCTTTCTTGTCGCCTGGCCCCTCGGGGCCGGGCGTGGATTGAAACATCGCAGTGAATACCCACATGACGCCCGCCGCAGTCGCCTGGCCCCTCGGGGCCGGGCGTGGATTGAAACGACAATCAGCCTAGCGGCCTCAATGCCTCGGGAGACGTCGCCTGGCCCCTCGGGGCCGGGCGTGGATTGAAACAAAGAAATCCAGATGCCTAGAACTCCCTTCGCCGTCGCCTGGCCCCTCGGGGCCGGGCGTGGATTGAAACCGCGCGAAGCTGCGCAACCCGGCGACAGGCTACGGTCGCCTGGCCCCTCGGGGCCGGGCGTGGATTGAAACACGCCATCGTCTGCCATGACGAGGGCGTTCGCGCGTCGCCTGGCCCCTCGGGGCCGGGCGTGGATTGAAACTCGATGGGCTGCGCCGGCCCAAGCTCGCTCACGGTCGCCTGGCCCCTCGGGGCCGGGCGTGGATTGAAACTTGTGCCTCAACCGCCGCGACGCATTCTTCGCCGGTCGCCTGGCCCCTCGGGGCCGGGCGTGGATTGAAACGCGGCGCTCTGGTCGGGGGGCCTCGTGCCGCTCAAGTCGCCTGGCCCCTCGGGGCCGGGCGTGGATTGAAACGCTTGCGGCGGCCAGTAGGGCACCGTCCCCGGCGGTCGCCTGGCCCCTCGGGGCCGGGCGTGGATTGAAACCCGTCCGTGTACTGACACACCGCCCAGCTTGCCCACGTCGCCTGGCCCCTCGGGGCCGGGCGTGGATTGAAACTCCGATGGCAGCACGGCGGAGCAGATCGCCGGCCAGGGTCGCCTGGCCCCTCGGGGCCGGGCGTGGATTGAAACGGCGTGAGCCAGCCCAAGTTTGCCGACGGGCGCACGTCGCCTGGCCCCTCGGGGCCGGGCGTGGATTGAAACACTCGGCACGCGCCCGCCGTGACGTACAAGTACAGTCGCCTGGCCCCTCGGGGCCGGGCGTGGATTGAAACTACGTGTACTGGGCGCCCCACCAAGATGCGCCCGGTCGCCTGGCCCCTCGGGGCCGGGCGTGGATTGAAACAGCAATGGATGATGATCGTGAACCGGGCGCGCAAAGTCGCCTGGCCCCTCGGGGCCGGGCGTGGATTGAAACGACTTGCCCGACGTAGGGGAGACGGGCGGCACAAGGTCGCCTGGCCCCTCGGGGCCGGGCGTGGATTGAAACGCTTCTGCGGCTTCAAGGGCGACGACCTAATGGTGTCGCCTGGCCCCTCGGGGCCGGGCGTGGATTGAAACCTCTCGGCGCTACCGAATCCGCCGCCATTGAAAGGTCGCCTGGCCCCTCGGGGCCGGGCGTGGATTGAAACACCTGGCTCCGCTGCGGAGAGGAGGCTGGGCCGCGGGTCGCCTGGCCCCTCGGGGCCGGGCGTGGATTGAAACCGCCGCTGGGGCATTGGCAGTCAACTGGTGACCGGGTCGCCTGGCCCCTCGGGGCCGGGCGTGGATTGAAACCCAGCAGACGGGAACGACGTGGCGGCCCATTACCGTCGCCTGGCCCCTCGGGGCCGGGCGTGGATTGAAACTGGCGCTTGCGGCGGGTCATGGCCGATTGTCCGCGTCGCCTGGCCCCTCGGGGCCGGGCGTGGATTGAAACTCAAGCTCGGCGCGCGCCGGGTTGCGCGACTTGAGTCGCCTGGCCCCTCGGGGCCGGGCGTGGATTGAAACAAATAGTTGACTCCCGTATTGGCATCGGAGCCAGTCGCCTGGCCCCTCGGGGCCGGGCGTGGATTGAAACTAGAAGCAATCCTCGGTGCACTCTCCTGGCAGATACGTCGCCTGGCCCCTCGGGGCCGGGCGTGGATTGAAACTCCTTTCGCGTACGTAATGGTGTGGCCTTCGCCCGTCGCCTGGCCCCTCGGGGCCGGGCGTGGATTGAAACCAGCTCCCGCAAGAACTTCAGCCCACGCGGCGTGTCGCCTGGCCCCTCGGGGCCGGGCGTGGATTGAAACTAAGAGCTGCAATGCCTGCGATGCTCGTCTCTGTCGCCTGGCCCCTCGGGGCCGGGCGTGGATTGAAACTACGTGCCGAACCGGACGAATGGACCCAGGCGCAGGTCGCCTGGCCCCTCGGGGCCGGGCGTGGATTGAAACTACGTGCCGAACCGGACGAATGGACCCAGGCGCAGGTCGCCTGGCCCCTCGGGGCCGGGCGTGGATTGAAACCCGGCATCTGGCGGTGCAGCGCAAAGCCTTCGGTGTCGCCTGGCCCCTCGGGGCCGGGCGTGGATTGAAACGTATTGTTGCCAGAGCGATATGTCATGTGGCCCGTGTCGCCTGGCCCCTCGGGGCCGGGCGTGGATTGAAACTCGATAACCGCCAGCGCCTGTCCCTCGCGCGCCTGTCGCCTGGCCCCTCGGGGCCGGGCGTGGATTGAAACATATTGTGATGGCCAAGAGACGGATCGGTGAGGTCGCCTGGCCCCTCGGGGCCGGGCGTGGATTGAAACGATCACCTGGTCGACAAGTGGCTCGGGTTCCACGACGTCGCCTGGCCCCTCGGGGCCGGGCGTGGATTGAAACTTGGGAGCAGGCGCCTCGGTCTGCGCCGGCGCCGTCGCCTGGCCCCTCGGGGCCGGGCGTGGATTGAAACCCGAAGCCTGACTTACAAGTGCTGCTCGACGGAGAGTCGCCTGGCCCCTCGGGGCCGGGCGTGGATTGAAACTTCATAGAGCCCGACGGATGCCCGCTGCGCAGCACGTCGCCTGGCCCCTCGGGGCCGGGCGTGGATTGAAACATCACCCTGAGCGTGTCGGCGCAGACCTCCAGTGGTCGCCTGGCCCCTCGGGGCCGGGCGTGGATTGAAACAGTTCGCCACGGACACGGACGCTGTGTTCGGGGACGTCGCCTGGCCCCTCGGGGCCGGGCGTGGATTGAAACCCGGAAGGTGTCGCTGATCTCGAACGGCACGATGAGTCGCCTGGCCCCTCGGGGCCGGGCGTGGATTGAAACTTCAGATCATCGGCCGTGATCTCGTTGGTGTCACTGTCGCCTGGCCCCTCGGGGCCGGGCGTGGATTGAAACCCTACTTGCCGTCGGACTCCCGCTGTGGCTGCCCGGTCGCCTGGCCCCTCGGGGCCGGGCGTGGATTGAAACCAAAGCACATTGGGCGGGTGGTTGGGCCTGTCATGGCGTCGCCTGGCCCCTCGGGGCCGGGCGTGGATTGAAACCCCTCCCTGGACGTGATGCAGCAGATCCGCATGGTGTCGCCTGGCCCCTCGGGGCCGGGCGTGGATTGAAACGTCGTGTCCTGGGCCGTGGACCTACCCGCGCAGCAGGGTCGCCTGGCCCCTCGGGGCCGGGCGTGGATTGAAACCGAGCCTTGTAGAGCTGGTAGACCGACTGACGCTGTCGCCTGGCCCCTCGGGGCCGGGCGTGGATTGAAACGAGATCATGCAGGGGACGACTTACGGCGGGACGTGTCGCCTGGCCCCTCGGGGCCGGGCGTGGATTGAAACTATCCACACGGCGTCGGTGTCGATCATTTCAGCACGTCGCCTGGCCCCTCGGGGCCGGGCGTGGATTGAAACCCACGGCTTCGGTTGCGCCTGGCGGGCTCGCGGTGAGTCGCCTGGCCCCTCGGGGCCGGGCGTGGATTGAAACCAGTCGGGCACGGGCACCGGCACCACGACGGCCATGTCGCCTGGCCCCTCGGGGCCGGGCGTGGATTGAAACACATCCTGCGCGCCATCGTCCCTGCGTTCGATAGTCGCCTGGCCCCTCGGGGCCGGGCGTGGATTGAAACCGGCTAATCGGGACGTACGACCTGACGGCGCTCTCGTCGCCTGGCCCCTCGGGGCCGGGCGTGGATTGAAACAATGCGCAGCTTGGCCGCCCAAGCCACCTGCTTGTCGCCTGGCCCCTCGGGGCCGGGCGTGGATTGAAACTTGGCTACCAGCCCCGGGTTATTGGAGGCGCCTTGTCGCCTGGCCCCTCGGGGCCGGGCGTGGATTGAAACATAACCGGGGCTGGCGTCACGACGGCGCTGGGGTGTCGCCTGGCCCCTCGGGGCCGGGCGTGGATTGAAACCTGCGACATCTTGGCTTTGTAGCAAGACGGACAAGTCGCCTGGCCCCTCGGGGCCGGGCGTGGATTGAAACACCCTGTCGGGCAACAAGCCCCAATCCAACCTGGGTCGCCTGGCCCCTCGGGGCCGGGCGTGGATTGAAACGAGGGGATTACCACCGTCTGGGCGCTCGTCATCGTCGCCTGGCCCCTCGGGGCCGGGCGTGGATTGAAACAAGGTCCGGTTGCCGACTCACGGTCACAGCCAGCGTCGCCTGGCCCCTCGGGGCCGGGCGTGGATTGAAACGGCTCGCCGGCAACGGGTGCGGTGGCGAAGATGGTCGCCTGGCCCCTCGGGGCCGGGCGTGGATTGAAACTCGGATCTTCGTGGCGCTCAAGGCGTTCCACCGGGGTCGCCTGGCCCCTCGGGGCCGGGCGTGGATTGAAACGCCTCCTTGCCCCGCTGGACGATGGCGGGAACATGTCGCCTGGCCCCTCGGGGCCGGGCGTGGATTGAAACACGTCGAGCCCGTAGATCTGGCCATTGGCCTTGCATGTCGCCTGGCCCCTCGGGGCCGGGCGTGGATTGAAACACCGACGCGCGCTTGCCTAGCTCCAGGTCGCTCAGGTCGCCTGGCCCCTCGGGGCCGGGCGTGGATTGAAACTTCTGGGTTTGGACCTGCTGGGCATTCTGCGTGAGTCGCCTGGCCCCTCGGGGCCGGGCGTGGATTGAAACAGAATCGCAGGCGGGTAGCAGAGCGCGATGCAGTGTCGCCTGGCCCCTCGGGGCCGGGCGTGGATTGAAACACCGCACGCACGTAGAAGATGTCGGGCAGCTTCGCGTCGCCTGGCCCCTCGGGGCCGGGCGTGGATTGAAACCACGTGAAACCCAGTAGCGAGTATCAAGCCCAGGGTCGCCTGGCCCCTCGGGGCCGGGCGTGGATTGAAACAGGACAAGACGCTACAGCGTACTTTCCGTGACCGTCGCCTGGCCCCTCGGGGCCGGGCGTGGATTGAAACACCTCCGTGGGCGTGGCTGGCACCTCGGAGCTGTGTCGCCTGGCCCCTCGGGGCCGGGCGTGGATTGAAACCGTGCCCTCCGGCCACATGGCGACTGGCACATGTCGCCTGGCCCCTCGGGGCCGGGCGTGGATTGAAACCGGCTCGGCCCGCAGCAGCTCGGCGTGCTCGGAGTCGCCTGGCCCCTCGGGGCCGGGCGTGGATTGAAACCGAGCCACCCCTCCACCCGCAGCTCGCGAATGATGTCGCCTGGCCCCTCGGGGCCGGGCGTGGATTGAAACCGAGCTGCGCTCTCATGATCACGGGGCCGAAGGACGTCGCCTGGCCCCTCGGGGCCGGGCGTGGATTGAAACCTGTGCCGGGCGGACGTGCTGCGCGGGCCCAACGGGTCGCCTGGCCCCTCGGGGCCGGGCGTGGATTGAAACTCGACCACGAAGATGCAGTGAAAGCGGTACGAGTGTCGCCTGGCCCCTCGGGGCCGGGCGTGGATTGAAACGGATTCCTTGCGGCGGACGTTGTCGGCGACGGAGTCGCCTGAGGGCCTCGACAAGTGCGGGCATGTGGCGATGACCCTTGATTCGGTGGAAGTTCTTCTCAGCAGCTATGAGGCCGATGCCGGTCCACCGCTTCGCCATCGCGCCGTGACGCCAGTTCTTCACGTTGCGGCTCACCCGGCGCACGACTCCGAGGACGTTCTCGATGGCGTTGGTCGTCCCGAAGAACCGCCGGAGCGGCTCGGGCAGATCGAGCTTCCAGACGGTCAGAGTTTCTTCCAGTCCCTCGCGTAGGCTCGCCGCTGCGTCTTCTTCACCGTTCCGCTCCAGCCACGAGACGATCTGGCCGAGCCGCTTGCGCGCTGTCTTCAGGCTCTCGCTCTTGTACGCATCGACCAGCATCCGGTCGACGGTCTTCTGGCGCGACTGGGGCAGGTGACCGACCACGTCCCGGCGCTTGTGCTGTTGGCAGCGTTGTACCACTGCGCTGTTGCCGGCCACGTCGCGTATGGCGGTGCGCAGGCCCTTACCGCCGTCCACCACGTAGAGCAAGCCCTCGATATTCTTCAGCCCACGCGCCACGAAGTCCTGGAGCAGCTCCGTGCACAGCATGGCGTTCTCCGTTGAGCCCTGACGTAGCCCAAGAATGTGTTTGCCCCCGTCTCGAGCTATGCCCAGGCCAACGACGATTGCGTGTTCGGCAACATGCACACCGTCGAGCAGCATCGCCACCAAGTCCAGGCCATACAGCCTTTCCGCCAGACGGTCCTTCATCCGCCGCCTGGTCTCCTGGACGAACACCTCGCTCACGCGACTCTTCTTCCCTCCCTTGGTCCGCAGTCCCGCAGGTCCTGCGCCCAGGCTTGCCTCGTAGCCCCGCGTTGATACACCAAGTAGAATCTGGTCCACCACGCGCATGCTCATCGGGTCCAGCGACTGGAAGTTCGCCACCGTAGGCAGCGCCACCTCCTGATTCTTGTCGACAGTGCGAACGCGCAGGCGCGGCGGCACCACCTGCCGTCCGTCGTACGGGAAGGGCGTGTCCGTGTAGCCCCAGTGGCTCAGCCGGCGTCCCTGCTGGTGCCCGCCCTTGCGACATCCGACCACCCGCTCAGCGTCGGCCTCCATCACGCCAACCAGTGCGGCCATCCCCATCTCGGCCACCCACTCGTGCAATGCCTTCTTCGTGGTTACGATACCTGCGACCATCGGCAGCATTACTTGCCGCACCATCGTGGCCAGGCCCCTCAAATTCATGCCTTCGGCCTTCCCGTTCGTCGTGTTCTCTGCTTTCCTTTTCATCGGCGGCTCCTTGTCCCCTCGGGGACTGTTGGTCCTGAACAAGCCCTATCTTCGGGCCGGTCAGGGAGCCGCCGCTACCCCTTAAAGTTCAACAGCGCTGTGGGCATCACCCTTGGGCGACCTGCTTGGGGGAGATTGACCGGCACCCATCCCATTCTTCCTCCGGCACGGCAATGACCATTCCTTCGTATGTGGTCTTGATCTCGTTGACGACGTAATAGAGCGAGATCTGTTCACTTTTCCCGGGTTGGATGTCGTGAGCAGTTTCGATCGCGCTTTGGATGATGCTCAAGACATTGTAGGCAAGTACCGCCACCGAGAACGCGAACAGCGCAGCCCCGGGGATATCCCAGGGTGCGTATCTCGCTCTCCAGGACCGATTCCAGCCACTGGAACCTGTTCTCGATTTTCCATCGATGCCGATACGCCTCCGCTACGACTTCAGCCCCGAGCCTCTTGGGCAGGTTGGTCAGGATCCAGATGACCGTCTCGCCGTCTTCCGTCGGGGTTTTCAGTCGCACCTCGATGCGGCGCAAAGCCATGGTCGTGCCGTCCTCGAGACCAATCTCAACTGCCTGCTCGTAGAAGTCCCCGGAGTCAGTCTGCCCTTTCCTATGCGCCGAGCCGAGCTCGGTCGGGTTCGGTGAAGCGGCATGTTCCCGAATGACAAAGGCGCCGCCAGCCCGGTCGATGTCGGCCATGATGGCCCTGGTCGAGAAATTCCTGTCCGCTATCCAGAGCTGACCTTTCTTCACGGTACCCATGACCGCGGGAACGAGGGTCCGTTCCTGGGCGTGGCCGTCTTCGCACGGCACCAAGTCAACCACCAGGAGAGTGTCCGGATCGTAGACCACCAGGGTGTGGCCAGGTAGTGCGGCTCCCCGAAGACCGCGCAACGCTGCCAGCCTCCAGGGCGCACGCCCAACGCACAAGCCAAACCGAGTGCGAAACATCTCGGTTGGCGGTCGTCTCTTGTGGTTTATGATGGGGGGGTGCTCTCCGGCGTCTTGCCAGCATGGGTTGAGCCCGATCCACTTCGCTCCAGGGCGACCGACGCCCTCGCGCTTCAGGCGGTCGCAGACAGGCTCGCCGACCGTTTGCTCCCTGGGCTTTCGGTCCTGACCACACGCGCGCGCTACTTCACGTTCCTAGCGTGGGCCCGTGACGAGAGCGGCCATGATTACGATGAACACCGAATCCATCGCTACGAGGTCGCGCTCGTGTTCGCCGAGGCGCTCCTGTCCGACGAAGACGCGAGCCACGCCGAGTCCTGCCAGTTCGTTGGCTCCCGCAACATCCGCACGCTTCCTCGTGACCGGATACCGGCAGATCCTCGTCACGTGTACAAGGTGCCTGCCTGGCGTGCCTACCGGGCTTCGATGGTCGCTCTGGGACTTATCGAGGGGGCCCCGCGTTTTTCGCTCACGGACGCAGGCGTCGACGCAGCGAAGTTATTCCGCAAGGACGTCCGTCATCGCAAGGGCCCTAGCAGCCAACTTCCTGGTCGAGCTTGCCTCTCGGCGATCTCATCGAACGAGCGCCGCCAGATTCGGGACGTCCTCGGGCTCTCAATCCGTGGCCGCCTCGACCTCGAATCCTCAGATGTACGAACGCGGAGAGCGGCATTTGCCCGCGAGATTCGTCCCGTCTTCTCGCGTGAAGGACTCAGCCCCGAGACGGTCTTGCCGCGCTACGAGGGTCGCCGGCCGCCAACGCTGCCCGAACCCCTCCAGACGCTGAGAGCGGCTGCGGTGTGGGAGCGGCTGTCCGTGGGCCTGAACACACTATTCACTGTTTGGGTGCGCTCCATCGATGCCGGACGCCAGCGTCATGTTGAACGCGACCTCGCACACCTCTTGTCCCGAGAACACCCGGTCCCTCCTCTTGGCGCAATTGCGTTGACGGATGAGACAGCCTCACTCGCCCTGGGAATCGCATCGCTCCGCCTTGCGCTTCGGCTCAACGATCGATTGCGCGACAGCGGGACACAGCTACCAGATCCCAGTGCATTCGAGCTCGCTCGGATCTTCATCAGTAAGAGCAAAGGCCCGAGCTCACGGGTCGCCGATGGGCTGGCGATGCTGCTGGCACGGCATCGGTCTGCCAAGGGCGATGACGCGTGGGTGCGAGAAGTCGGCTCGGGGCAGTTCGAGATCGCCCGCGATGCGGGCGAAGGGTGGTCGATCCCGACGCTCGTTCGCCCGCATGCGTACCGGATGGCTGCGTTCAGCAGGGTCGCGAATGACCTGCGAGGGCTCTGAGGTGGCGCGCACGGCAAGCAGCCTCAGATGGCAGCGGACAGCCGACGTTCTCCGAGCGTTTATTTCCCGATACGGATCTGCCGCTCCTAGGCGAGCGATCCTTTGTACGTACGACTTCGATGTCGAGCGGTTCGAGGCCGTCCTCTTCCCAGAGCTTACGCGCCGCGGACGCCAGTTCCGCACGCTCGTCGCCGCCGACGCAGGCGCGCTGCAGGCTCATCTCCGGCAGATCGGCCCACGACGGTTTGGCCGCTATCAGGTCTCGCCCGTCAGATGCCCTCGAGGCGGCGTCTTTCACCCGAAGCTCGTGCTGCTGACCGCAGGCAGCCGCTATCTCGTGGGCGTTGGCTCCGCGAACCTGACGTCCGGTGGACTCGGGGGCAACCTTGAGATGATGCTGTTTGCCGACAACGACACGGAGACTGGGCGGCGGCTGCTCGGCGGCGCGGCGCACTTCCTGGACCGGCTGGTGAGGCACAAGCATCTTCTGCTGCCGGAGTCCGCACGCGAGTTTGTCGCCGTGGCACTGGCGGGAATTCGCCAAGACCCAAGCGGGCTTCTCGATTCGCTCAACGTCGCTCTCGTCGACCAAATGGCGGCGACGCGGAGCGGCCAAGGCCGTGTTGCGAATGCACCAGAGCTTACAGTCCTCTCGCCTTGGCACTCCGCAGCCGCATCACCAGAGGGCGTCGATCCAAGTGTGCTGCGCAAGCTGAAGCGCGCGCTTGGCGCCTCACGCATCGCCGTCTTCACGGAAGGACGGAACGGACGCGGCCCAAACTTGGGCGATGGCAACCGGGTTCACATCCGCGTGGAGAAGCCCTCCCCCCGAGGCAAGAGCGAGCAGTCGGCAGACGAGGGAGAGGCAGAATCTCGAGAGACGACCGACTCGCGTCCACGCGAAGGCATACCTGATCGAAGACTCAGCTGCGGGCAGTAGGTTGTTCTTCGGGAGCGCGAACTGCACGCACCCGGCGCTGACACGGGCCGTCGCTGGCGGTGGCAACGTCGAGCTACTGGTGGCGTCGAAGCTCGGGACGGCCGAGGTTGCAGCTCTGCGCAGTGACCTAGCCGACCTTTTCGAGCCCGCGGACAAGACCTTTGCGGTCACCGCTGCGCACGCCCCCGTTCAGCCGGCCGGCGTGGTCCTGGCGGGTGAGATTTCCGAAGGCAGCGCGGGACCGAGCTTGCGAATAGAAGTCCCCATGCTTCGTCAGGGAACCGTGGAGATTGCAGCGGCACCGAAGAGCAAACTCGTGCAAGTCCGCGTCACTCGAAGGGTCGGATGGATCGAAGACCGAAGGCAGATGCATTCGCTGTTCGGAAAGTCCGCGTCGTCGAGAAGCAGCGACTCCTGGGGCGGAATCTTGTGGGAGCGCGTTGGCAAGGCGTTCTCCCCATTCCCGGTAGTTGTCCCTCTGGCCGCCCGCGATCACGGAACCCCGGATGGCGCGCTCCTCGATCTTGTCTGGGAGGAGCTGGGACTCTGGCCCGCTCGGAGAGCCGGCGAGAAAGTCAAGCCTGGCGATGAGCAGAGCGACGACACATTCGATGAGGACGATGGCGACGTGCAGGCGCTGACCGAGGCCAAGCACGAAGGCCAGCTGGATCGGCTGGCGGTCGCGGTGGCGGTTCTTCGCAAGAGAATCGCTGCGGCCGCCGCTGGCTCGGCCTACGCGAAGGCGCGACTCGACCTCCTCTGCGCGCAGGTTGCGAAACTGGGCATCCCGACACACGTACGGCGCGCGCTCGTCGAGTATCTCAACTCACCCAACCGCGCTTCGAGGGCGAAATGAGCCGCAACACGATCTCAACAGGGCTCGCCCATCAGGAAGAGGTTGCGATCTGGGTGAGACGCAGGCTCGCCGATGCGCGTGGGCGACGGTTTGACACCGGTCGGACCTGGGTCGAACAGTACGGGGCGGTGTTGGCAGACGGCGTCGGGCTCGGCAAGACGTGGGAGGCGTTAGCGGCGAGCGCCCTCATCCTCGTGGAGCGGAGCAAGGAGCGATCGGAGGGCGGGCGCCGCCAGAACATCCGGAAGCAGGCCGCACGCGTCCTCGTTCTTTGCCCACCGGGCCTCGTCTCCAAATGGTCTCGCGAGGTCCGGGATCCAGAAGGGTTCTCCGCACACCTGCAACGTTGGGCTGCTCGCCGCGCTCGGCGCGCCTTCGTCGCCGACACCCTAACGGAGCCCTACGAGATCCGGCGGCGCGGCGATCTCGACGACCTTCCGTCCGGAACCATTCGGCGGGCTCGAGTCGAGGTGCCCGCTGGCACGTACATCTGCAACTGGAACGTGCTCCGGAAGAAGGTGGGTTCAGGCCGCAGCCGGCTTGCCGCGTTGAGGTCCCAGCCATGGGATGTGCTCATCGTGGACGAAGCACACCATCGCGAGGCGCGCGAGGCGATGGAGACCATCGCCAACTGGTCGAGACGGGTGCGAGCAGCGTTGCTGCTGACCGCGACACCGTTCCAGCTCGAACCTCGCGAGCTCCACCAGATCTTCGGAGCGATTATCGACGGGAGCCATGGGGCGCATCGCGTGCTTTCCCGCCCACCAGTGCGAGATTTCGTGGCGGCGTTGGCTGAGTTCTTCCGCGGAGGAGATGAACCTTATCGAGCCCTCAAGCGCGGAGCGGAGCGAACGCTTGGTCAAGCCCTCGTCCGCAGCAATGTCCGGACTGCCGGAAGGCGCTATCACCTCATCGCCGAGGACGGAGTTGCGTCGTGCATCAAAGCCCCCGATCAAATGCGGGAGCAAGAGCTGAAGGAGCTACTCCCTTCCCTGATCGGGCCGACCGAGAAATTTGAGACCTGGTACCTCCGACGGCGGCTTGCTCTCGCGGATGGGCCACGCACCTTCGTGCCGAACAAGCTCAGGCAGGCCCTGTCAACGCCAGCGCAAGCCGGGAGCGCTGGGACTCGAAACAGCGGCCCGCCCCAGTCTGCCCGCCTCGCTGCGCTTGAGAGATGGGCGCGAGCCCAAGCCGAGATAGATCTCGTCCGAGCCGCTGAAGACGGGTTTCCCCGCAAGATGCTCATCTTCACCAGCTTCGTGGGAAGGGCCGCGCGCGAGCTTCAGGAGTCGCTGTCGGCGGCAATCGACGAGGCATGGCAGGTGGTCCGTGGTCGACGCGCCTGGCGCGTTATGGCCAGGGCTGCACCGAGCGGTGTCATTCGCGTCCGTCGAGCCGTGGAGCGGTTGATCGAAAACGATGAACACCTTGCAGCCAGCTCCGACGCCGGCGCCATTGTCGAGGCTCTACAGAGCATGGCTGACAGGCCCGACGCCGGCCTCGCGCGTGACTTGTTCGGTCATCGGAAGTTTCAAGCCCTCGTGCTGGTTGACCTGGAGCGTCGCCTGGCAGGGCTCGCGGCAGTGCTCAGCGCCGACCGAGATGGGGGCTGGTGGGCGCGTCTCCGGCGAGAGGAGAGGCGTGGCGTCCAGGCAACCATTGCGGCGATAGGCAACTTCGGGGTCGTGCGAACCTACACCGGTCACGACGATCGCCGCGACCGAGATGCTGCTGGCGAGGCGTTCCGTAGTCCACTTGCACCGTGGGCGCTCGTGGCCAGCAACGTCGGTTCAGAGGGCATCGACCTCCACAGCTTCAGCGCTCACCTGGTACACTTTGACATCGAGTGGAATCCGGCTCGGATGGAGCAGCGCGAGGGCCGCTCCGACAGGCTCGGGCGTATCTTGAAAGAGCCAGTCAACGTGTACTTCACCCTTGTGCGAGGAACTTACGACGAGAGGATGCTGCACCAGCTCGTGGCGCGCCAGCGATGGCACTCGATCTTGCTTGGGAGACCGGGCGCTCGCCTCGCCCGCGACCAGCGAGGACGCGTCGACGCCCGGATTCTGGACCAAGAGGAAGCCAGAAGACTTGCACTTGATCTTCGGCCTTCACGCTGGGCGTGACGGCAAATGCTGGTGGCCTCGAGATGCAGACACCTTCTCCATCCTGCACTGCCAGCCGCCTTCAAGTACGCGTCAACGACGAGCTGACCCTCGACGCCGGGACCTGCGAGGACGCCTCGGGACCGAACGGCCCAGAGCGGATCATCCGTCTGCCGGCGACCTGCTCTTCGACCAGTGCTCGCCCACCTGCACGAGAATCCCGATCCGCCGAAGCGGCCCTCTGGCTCGATGGTCGGACGCGAACGCTGCCGCGCTACCCTGCGATGGGGTTCGTACCTCACCGTCCACGTTGACGGGTGGCCCAAAAATCCCCGTGTCGGTCGTGGCCAAAAAATGCCGGGCAGGGGTGCCTTGCAGCCCATAGGGAGCCTTCATCACGGGCAAGCACTGGGAATCCAGGGGCGCCAAAAGCGCCGAGCAAAGCGAGCTTTGTCACTTGATTAGCAGGGCGGCCGTGATTTTCAGCCACCGACAAAAAATTTCCGGGCCACCGGCACTGAAGCCGTCCTCCTCGACCAAGACAAATCTGGTGAGCCGGGCACCGAATTTCTCCATGTCATCCCCCGCTCTGACCCAGCCAGCATGGCACCGAGATTTTGCCATCAAATCACGGCTTTGCATCAGTTGCATCTCCGCTTCCCCGCTCCCTTCCGGCGGGACTTTCGAGCACCGTTGTGGCCGACCGGCTAAGCGACACCCCCCCCGGCTACCCGGCTGCCCTTCGAGCAGATCCAATCTGCCAATACCACCATGCCCGCATCCCACTTCTCCGTCCCCTTGCCTCCGTCCTGGCCCAAGCATGCCAATACGGGCGCGCTCTACGTCATCTCCTTGGCGGAGCGCCATCGCCTCGATTCCGAGGTCGTCATGCGTCGCGAAGAGATCCGCATCAAGGATGCCCGTACATCTATCTCCAGTACAGTGACTTGCCGAGGCAATCAAACAGGAGAACCGGAATCGGCATGGGGACCGAATGGCTCCAGCGGACTTCTACTCGAGCGCGCGAAGCGCCGGATCCACCACCGAGGAACCCAGCAGTCTCTCGTCCGTGAGCCCATCCAACGGCAACACGAAGCCGATCATCTCGGCGGCTCGTGGAGCGACGTCTTCGCGCCATGTCTCGCGTGGCAGCGATCCGGTGGCATCTTGGACACCCGCCAAATAGGCTTCGACGGCTTCTGAGGATCGCCACCCATTCCAAATGATGTCGGCGGTTACGGGCGCATCGAACCTTGCCACGCCTACGAATACAACCGCGTGGTCGAACGCCGCAGGCGCAAAGTCCACCTGGAGGAGCACTGCCTGCCGAATGGTCTCGACCTCGGTTGCGGGCACATACATGCGGTAGAGCGAGGAAAGTACCCAGCCATCGCTTCCCGAGAGACCATTCGAAAGCTCCTCTGCGATCTTGTTTTGGTATCTGGGTGGCGGAATCCACCCACGCTTTTCGAACAGACCATCGAGGCTGCGCACCATTGCAGCGACGTCCGAGTGAAGCTCCCGAAGGAACCTGACAACGTGTTTGGCGGACTGGCCTACAGTTTCTTGGGTCATCTTCCCCTCAACCCCTTGTCGGATGCCGTGGCCGCCCCGGTTAGAAAACGTCCGGAGCCGACATCGGGCACCGAACTCCTGAACCACGTATTACCACGGAACACCCCGGACGGCAGTGACATCGACAGTCCTAGTTGTGCGAACCAATGACGACCGAGCCAGTAGCGGGCACTGGCTCGGACTGGCATCAAAGCATTCAAATCCGAGAATCCGGAAAAGGAGTAGAGACCCTTGTGGCGCAGCAGGGTTGCGAGATCTTGAGCGGCCAGGCTGTTCTTCGCCGCCTGGTCTGCGATCCTCCAGATGTCTCGCCATGAGAGCCACGCGAGCCTCATCGACGGTTCCCGCCGTAGTGACTCGACCAACTCGGCGGCAGGCGGCACCCCGTGAGAGGTCAGGTAGATGATGGTGCGCTCGACGCCAGCGTAGCGAGTGCTAAGTCCCTGCCAGTAGCGGACGAGTTGGTCCGGATCCGGTACTTCAGGGTTGGCTACGCTGGAGTCGTCCTCCCCTGCCGACCCACTCTTGGGGGAATACAGCTTTGCCTCGATCAGGATCGCGCGCGCAGCAACATCGTGCTCGTCTTGGAGCACGAGCAGAAGGTCAGGTTCGCCATAACGACCCCATCGGGGCCAGAATTCCGGGGCACGCGGAAGCAGAGGACGATCACCAAGCCAGTCTCGGCTTTCGACCACTGACACGGCTCCTCCTTCGATCGTCACGAAGCGTGCTCGCCGGAGGAGAGGGAGTAGCCCGTCCTCTGGGGGCAAATATCGCAACAGACCAAAGACGGTTGATGTGAGCAGATCCTCGAGGCGCTCATGCGCGCGCGAGCAGTTACGGCCGAGCTTGCCGTGCACTTCGGCAAAAATCATATGTTCACCTCCCCCACCTTGCTCGCCAGCCTCCCCCAACCATTTCCGCAGATCCACTGGTTCAACAACCTCGACGCCCTCCCCTGGTCTACGACACCGGCGACACAAGCCCCGCCTGGCCGCCCATCTCTGCCATTACCAGCAGGTGGAGGTGGTGGAGGCATGTCATGGCCATGTCTTAGAAGGTACGGAAAACTAAAGTGTACGCAAGATTGGCGCATAACGGCTGCCCAGGAGCCGCTGGGCAGCGCGGATGAATTCACGACGCGAGCCATCCCGACATAGCGACGCCACTTCTCGGTGACGCCAGGCGCCACCCGTAACAACAACGCGAACACTGCATTTCGATGACGATAACCCAGACGTCCATCCCCTGGTGATATCCCGGGTGCGAGAAGATCGCACCTAGGTGGCTGAGCCTTGCGCTTGCTCCTTGAGCGCCAGTCGCCTCAGACCTGCCCATGCGCCTCGGCCACCCTCCCCGCGAGCTTCGCCACCCAGCTCCGAAGCTCCGCCGGTTCGACCACGCTCACGCCGTCCCCCTGCCGCAGCACCCACGCCGCAAGCCAACCCGTGACGTGGTCCTTGAAGGTGACGAGGGACGTCCCCCCTAGCTCCGTCTCGCCCTCGGCAATCCGGCCGCTCAGACGTTGAGCCGCGGCCGGACTCAGGCACAGAGTCACGCGCGTGGGCTTCCAGTCGGTGATGAACATGCTGTGGCCCTGGTACTTGTGGATGTCGAAGTCCTTGGGCGGGGTGAAGGTGGTACCGAGCGCCTTGACGCTCAGAATGCGCTCCATCTTGAAGATGAAGATCCGACTCTCAGCGTGGGTCAGGCTCTTGCCCAGGAGATACCAGCAACCGGTGTGGTTGAGCAGGCCGTAGGGCTGGACCTTGATGAGCTTGCGCTTCTGGCTGGAAAGCGAAGCGTAGTCGAGCTCGACGATGCGGTGCTCGCGGCAGGCGCGGGAAAGCGTCGACATGGTGGCGCGGTTTTCGGTGCCAGCAGCGGCCAGAACGACGTGGGCGGGATCGATTGTGCCTTGGTGCCTCGACGCCTCGGCTAAGTCACCATCGTCGGTCTGCCGGCGGAACACTTCGCGAATCTTGGCGGCCGCCCGGTCGATGGCAGCGTCGTACGGGCCGATGCCAGTACTCTTGACCGCCTCGGCGCCGATGAGCAGGGCCAGCGCCTCCTGGGTGGTCAAGCGCGGTGGGCGTTGCAGCAAGCGGCATGGCAACGCCGAGACGCGAGCGTCATCGCCCTCCCTTTCGACGAAGATGTTCACCGAGTCGGTGCCGCCGGGCACGGCGACCTGGAACAGCGCCTCCAGCTCCTTCTTGAGAGCAGACGGCTCGACCCCAAGCGTCCCAGCCAGCTCGGACAGCAAGATCCCCTTGTCGCCGAACTTCGTTATGTACGGAACCAGGAACAGGGCGCGGCGTAGGCGTTTATCCTGGCTCTTCACGCGACACCTCCGCCAGCGCCGTCGTTATTCGCAGCCGCGATACATCCAGCGATCTCGCGCACCCGCGCGCGCAGATCCGCGGGTGCGATCACGCGCAGGTGCCCGGCGGCGTCGAGCACGCGCGTGACGATGTAGCCGGGATTGCCAGACCGGAATTGCATGCGCGTCCACCCCTCGCCGCCCGCCATGTCGGCGCCAAGCTCCTCGCGCGTCGAGCCCGGCCCGAAGTCCTCGTCGGCCATCCAAGCGCGTTCGGGTCCGATGTCCAGAACCACATCCACGGCCGGCCCGCTTTCCCCAGTCTGGAACACCCACGGCGAACGCTGCACGTAGCTGCGCAGGTTCCAGCCCGGCGGGCGCTCGAAGTCCGGCGTGCCTGGGCGAGACGCCATCTTGAGCTTGCGGATGCGGTCCACGCGAAAAGTTCGCGGCAGTCCACGCAGGTGGCAGTGACCGACCAGTTGCCAGGTGCCCCCCACGTACACCGCCGAGTACGGGTCCACCTCGCGCACCGTGGTCCGACCGCCCGCCTCGTAGGTCAGGGTCAGCCGCTTGCGCGCCTCGACCGCGGTGCCGATGCTCTCCAGGTTCTTGCGCAGAAGCTTGCCCTGGTCGCGCGTGGGTAGCGAAATGGCCAGTTGCGCGGGCAGGGGCGGCTTGCCACTGTCGAAGGTCAGCTTGCGCAGCGCATCGTCCACCAACTCGCGATACACGAGTCCCTCCGCGTCGCGCAGCGCCTCGCCGGCCAGGATGACCGCGACACGCTCCTCGTCGTCGAGCTGAACCGGGCGCATACCGTAGCTCCGCTGAGAGATCCGGTACATGGGCTCCTCGTTCTCTTCGACCTTCTCTTGCTCCTGGATGAGTGGCACGCCAAGAGCGCGCAGTTCGTCCTTGTCGCGCTCGAACTTCCGCTCGCCCGCTGCGGGATTTGTGGTGCGGTAGGCGGGGATGCGCTGGAAGATCTCGGCGCGCGACACGGCCCTTGCGCATCGAGCAACAACATCAGCAGCGACAGGATCCGCTCGTCGGGCGGACGGTCGACGTAGGAGGCAGCAATCCGACCTGGCTTTGCCGGCTTGGACGTCTTGCCTCGCTTTGGCGCCCGCGTGGTCCCCACATGAAAACGGTAAGCGGATCCCGATATGCCGTCAACGCGGCAACAGATGCTGTCACCTACCCGCACCGACATCATCCGCGCGTTCTCCGTCGCAGCTCGGCCTCGCATTGACCAGTGATGAAGGCGCCCTCGTCAAAGGGACGGCCGGCCTTCACCGCGGCATCACGGGCCTTCTCGATCTCTTCCCGCAGCTTCGCACCCCAAAGCGGCTGCCAGTTGACCTTCAGCCCCAGGGCCGCGAAGTCGGCGGCCACCCCCTCCTCGTACCTGTGCGTACGTCGGTTTCACGTGCACTGGATGACCTTGATGGTGACGGTGTCGGCCTCCAGCGCCACGATGTAGGAGTCCTTCAGACTCGGCCCCAGCCACCAGAATCTCTTGCGGAGCTCTTCGCAGGTCACCGTCCCGATGGTGGCCCAGGCGACTGACACGAGATCCTCCGGCCTCAATCTGTGTCAGTCTGCTGCCCCATCATCGCCACATGCCACCCGCGCGCCCTGCCCTTGCCAGCCAGCCGGTCCAACTGAGCTTCGACCGGCTCGCGGTGGGATTCGACCACCAGTTCTCTGCCGATCCCGCCCGGGTGATCGGTCGTCCGCCGCGGTTGAATCCGCTGGTGATTCACGGCGTACAGGGAACGGACGGCTCGCTGCTGCTCGAGGCCATGGCCGCCGAATGCATCCGCTTGGAACCAGAGGCCAAGGTTCTGCTGGCCGACGGGGCCGCGTTGCGCCACGCGCTGGCCGACGGCCGCTTGCCCGCCCGGGGCGGGCCCAACCTGCTGCTGCTACACGACATCCACAACCTGCCCGCCCGCCTGCACAGGGCACTTCGCCAACAACTCCACTCGCGTATGGAGGAGGGCCTGCTCACCGTCCTCACGCTGCACCTTGCCCCGGGGCAGGATCTCTATCGCTTCTACGCCACGCCCTGCACCTGGGGCCTTTACCTACAGTTGTTGCCTCCCGGCATGGGCGCGCGACGTGAACTTTGCCTTGGCATCCTGCGCGTGCGCGGCGCGCGCGTCGATCAGACCACGGCCACCACGATGACGAGCATTTCGTGGCAGTGTACCGCCGACGTGCGGGCTCTCGGCGAGCGCGTGCTTCACGCCGCATATTCATCAGGCATGCCGCTCGCCCCCGAGGACGTCGCCGCGCTAGGCACGCATCTCGGCAGGCAACCATCGCAAGCAACCGCAAGCGAGCTCAAGCGGTGTTGCCCCTCCCGCCTGCACCTGGCACCGTCGCGTGGCGTGTGGCACCCCATCCCCGACGAGCCGGCGGCCACGATCGTCACCGCCGAATTCCACCATCGCTGTGCCACCGTCGAGCTGCGCCAGCGCATCTGGCCGCACCGATTCCGGTTGGACCTGCGCGCGGATCACGATGGACGCGTGCCGGCACGATTCGAGCTCGATATCGTAGTGCGACCGCGCCTGACCGTGAGGGTGCGCGACGCCGGCGCCTGGATTTCGCGGCCATGGGCGCTCACCGCTGGGCTCACCCATGCGCCGAACGATCCCTTCACGGAAGCGCGCGACTGGCTGTACCTGGCACTAACACCACCGCGCTCGCGCGGCGGTCGCCCCCGGCGAACGTCGGCTCGTAAACTGAGCCAAACCATGCGCGAAGCGCGGGCGCGCATCCACGAGGCAGCGTGCTCGGTGGTGGCGATGTTGGACGCGAATGCGCGCAAGATCGCACTCCGCTTCCCATGCCACATGCGCCGCTGGCTCTATGGGCAGCTTGCCGCAGACCGCTCAGGCAGGCTGGCACAGGTGGCACAGGCGTGCCCAGGCGCATTGACCTTTGCGTACGGGCTACGAGCCTTCGCGTGGCGCCCTGGCTCCCACCGAGCGGGCGAACGGCTGCTGAGCGGGGTGATTGCAGGCCATCCGCTTAACCCGTTGCTCGACGAGGCCATCACCACATGGGCCGCGAGCGCGCAGCGAAAGCTGGCCAATCTGCACACAACCGAGGGGCAGCGCCGCGTCTGGCGATGCCTGGCCGAGAGTGAGGGCTCGGAGCGCGAGCTTCTGCTTCGGGCCCAACGGTTGCTGATCCGGCGCGCGGGCGCGGGCGTTCCCAGCATGACGCTCTGGTCCCCGCCGCCTCCCTACTTCGCACCCGAGGACATCCCCGAACGCAAGCTGGACAACGCGAGATGGTATCGCGTGATGAAGTGCCTCCGCCCCCTGCTAGCCGCGCGAGAGCCGTTGCGCCCCGAACAGGCCCACGACCTATGCATGTTCGTCTCCCAGCACGCGCTCCAGGTTCGCAAGTGCACCGCCCTTGGCAAATCCGACTACGGGCGAGCCAGCTCAATACTGGACTATGCACGCGCGATGGACGACTGGCCCCGCCGGGGCACCTCGCCAGCGCGCTACCTGCCCGGCGCCGAGGACTGGCACGACCGATTCGAGAACATGCGCCAGATGGCCGAGCTTGCTGCCGCAACCAAGGAGAAGCTCATCGACGAGCATGGCAACGCATTGCCCTTCCCCGATCCGCCCTGCCCTGGCTGGTGCTCGGACAAAGATTCCGTCATCCCCCTGCGCACCGCCCAAGAGCTTCTGGACGAGGGCAACCGGATGCACAACTGCGTCGCCAGCCGCGCCGGTGAGGCACTCGCCGGCCGGGCGTTCCTTTACCATGGCCAGGTCGGAGGACGGTCGCTTACGATCCAGATTGCGCAGGGCAGCGATGGCTACCGGCTGGTCGAGGCGGCTGGAACGGCGAATGCGAAGCTGACGGCAGGGCAGAAGCGGGTGATCGGGGAATTCGTGAGGCATCTAGGGAAGGCGGGCGCATGTGGATGTGAAATCGAGGTACCGTGCCCCCATGACCTTGCATCCTAGCGTGGTCACCACGCCCGAGCTGGTGGTGCTCGACTTCGAGACCACCGGGCTCGTGCCCGCATTCGACCGCACCATCGAGGTGGCAGCCACTCGGCTGGTGCACCACCAACCTGTCCAGACATTCCACCAGCTCATGTACCCCGGAATGAAGCTGCCGTCCTTCATAACGTCGCTGACCGGTATCACCGATGCGATGCTGCGCCGGCAGCCGCCGCCCGAGGATGTGATGCCGCGCCTGCAAGCCTTCGCGCGCGGCCTGCCGATCGTCGCGCACCGTCGAGCAGGATCGAGCAGAAGGAAGCCAGCCGCCCGAGTCTATCCCGACGGCAGCACAACCCGACAGCGCCATGCAGCACGTTCGCGAAACTGGGGAACGGTGGATTTCAGGCTGGCAGGAGCCATTGATACAGCGTTGCCTCAAATAATCTGACACACGATGCATGCGGGGGAACGCACCGTTTCTTGACCAGTACGGACTTGAGCTCCCGAATCGCTGATTCATTGGTCCGTACGTCCGCGGCGATTGCCCGAATGTAGGCCAGCGCCCTCGCGCCACGCTCCTGTGGCAGTCGACCGAGGAGAGACTTGTAGTGGTACTGAACAACCTGGTCCATCATCGGAATAAGAAGTGGTCGCTTCCTGTGAAGGATTTTCGTCGCGACGGAGATGCCAACTCCACCGACCCGAGCCGTTCTCGCGATAAGCGCGCCGACTGCCACCTCAGTGTCCGGATCCAGATCCACGAGTTCCATGCGTTCCGGAACTTCCCGCAGACAGCGCGTGATCTCAGATGCGGCGAGCATTACGTTCTGAAGCCCACGAGCGTTGGCGCGGGAGTTCATAGCCGCGGTAATAACGTAGTCTATGATCTCGATCCGGTTTGGATCACTCCTAACACCATCATATAGAGGCCACCCGAATCGCTCGAATTTCCTCCGCGCCAAAGCAAAGGCGTTCTCGATGCGCTTTCCTGTCGAGAGCCTCAACACGATCCTCATGCGCTCAGAGTACCTCACTCATTGCCATAATGCGAGCTGCACCGGGCGCCGGGGCAGAGCGGTAGTCGGCAGAAAGACTGAGCGCGCTCGATTGGGCCGGCGCCTCAGAACCCGATCCGCCCCCGCGACGTCGCCTTCACCCGAACCTCGGCCTCCAGTTCGGCCAGCATCAGTTCGGCCGACACCGGCCGACAACGACCGGTCAAGCGCCGCTTCACTGCGGTAAAGTCGCCGGGGGCCAAGTTGGGAATCCGCGCGAGCGCGGATTCCACCGACCGCGCAACCTCACCCGTGCAGCCGAGGTCGACCAACCCGCGGCTAAACTGCTCGGGCTTCAGGAACTTGAACTCGATCTTGAAGACGAAGCGGCGCAGCGACGCCTGGTCAAGCTTGTCGAACAGGTTGGTCGTGCAGGCGACCACGCCAGGGAAGACTTCGAGTTGCTGCAGGAACTCGTTGACCGCCGTCACCTCCCAGGATCGCTGCGCACCACTGCGATCTTGGAGGAACGAGTCCGCCTCGTCGAACAGCAGAACGGCTTCATCCCTCAGCGCGGACTCGAAGGCGGATGCGATGTTGTGCTCGGTGCCGCCGACCCACATGCTAAGAATGTCAGACCCACGCTGGACGTCGAGCGGCCGCCCCGCCCGGTGCGCGAAGTAACGAACCAGCTCGGACTTGCCGGTGCCGGGCGGACCGTACAGGCACAGGGACACGCCCGCTCCCTCGCCAGGCCTCCAATCTTGCACGCGCCGCTCGACCTCGAGCAGATCGGCATCGGTGTTGACCAACTCGGGCAAGTAGCCGTCAGCCCGGAAGACAGGCGATGCCATCCTGCGCCCGCGCAGCAAGCGCTCTGCCGGTTTCAGGATGGTTTCCAGCGTACCCCGATCGATGGCCCCGCCTGACACTAGGCGCGCGGCCGACACAGCGGATCCTATGTGCGCCGGGCTCAGCTCGAAACGCTGGGCCAAAACGTCCACGTCATTCGCAGGCAGCATCGTGTCGCCACCCAGGTGCTTGTACCATGCCCTCCGGCGCTGCCCGGCGGTAAGCTTGCCAACCTCCACCACGTAGGCGAAGCGCCGCAAGAACGCGGGGTCGATCCCGTGCACACGGTTCGAGATCCAGATAGTCGGCACTGGGTTGGTCTCGAGCAGCAGGTTGAACCACTGCTTGGACATCGTGCGCTGCTTGCGACCATCGTCGTCCTCGTCGTCCATCATCCCAGCGAAGAGATTCCCCTGGAAGAGATCCTCAAGCTCGTCGAACAGCAACAACACGCGCCCCTGAGACAGGAGCTTGTTGCCGAGCAGCAGCGAACGCAGCCGCTGGTGAGGCGTCGGAGACTCCCCGGCCGAGGTTTCGCGCCCGGCCACCATGAGCGGCGCTGCAAGCTCTCCGCTGAGCAGGCGCGCCAGCTCGGTCTTTCCCGTGCCGGTCGGACCGTACACTAGCACGTTCACCCCTGGCTGCCGTGCGTCGAGCGCCGCGCGCAGGAGATTGCGCGCCATCGCGACCTCGTTGCGCAGATGTGCGAAATCGTCGGCCACGAGTGTAGACACTGGCGCCGCCGGCAAGAATCGATCGACGAACGCAGCCGCATCTAGGCCGGGCGTGAACACGACGCTCTCGAGACGCTTGTCGGCCTGAACGCGGTCGTCGAGGTCACCGTGCTCGTTCAGCTCGATGAGTCCGCTCGCCACCAGCCGGCTCTTGCTGTCTAGGACGGCGCAAACGGCGTCGGGGTTCTCGCCGGTGGCCGCGGCGATGAGGATGCCGGGGCTGCGAAGCCCGACGCACGGGATCGGGTCGAGAAACTCCTGCAGGTCACGACGGTTGGCAGCGATCGCGAATTGCAGGACGGCCGCCTCGACCCGGTCCAGCCCAAGAGTGCTCGCGATGACCTGCAGGCAGGCGGCCGCTGGCGCGCGCAGGGGCGCGGGCTTGCGGATTTTGCGACCGGTCCGATTCAGGAGCGACGCCAGCGCACTGACAACCGCCTCGTTCACCCGGTTCTTCCTCGCCAGGGCTCGCCTAACCGATGGCGTAGAGTTACGTTCCACCAACATGCGCGCGAGGCTCTGTCGATTGTCGATCATGTCAACGTGCTCCGGTATCATCAGCGCGCCTGATGCCGCCAGGTTGTAGGCGTAGTCGAGAACGGTGTCGGTGAACGGGTCGGTCGCAGGGTCGATGACGTGATACCCCATGCTCAGCCTAGATTTCTTGCGTTGGTTACGCACGGTTCTGTCTCCCTTCACCAGCCATAATGGCTCCCGGGTCTGACATGAATCTTTCCGCCGAGAAGGCGCGCGGTGCGCCATTGAGACGCTCGCAATCCGCTGGCACATAGGCCTCTCGGAGCCGCACGAGTTGTGGAACTACTTCAACGCCGCCCGCGACCTGCATCCCGCGATCACGGCCATGCACATCGCCGCCCCGGAATCGTCGTTCTTGGCGAAGAAGTAGGGTCCGGGGCGATTGAAGGAAGGGAATCCTTAGGCCAACAACGGCGGCAGCGGCCGTACTGGCCCTGGGAGACTTCGCCTAGACATTGCCCATCGCTGTTGGTCTTGTCATGGTCCTAGCTCCACCTCCGCCATCTCACCCCGAACCGGCAAGTGAATGAACGCCGCCTTCAACGGCTTCCTCAGCGCATTGGCCAGAACCATGGCATACCAGCGCAACTGGGGCGCGTAGTCATGGACGAGGCGACTGTCTCTTTCTGCTTCACCGCCCGGGAATGACTTGTGATCCACCAGAACGAAGCCATCCGGCAGATCAAGGTACAGATCGACTTCGCCGACCACGAGGCGCGGCGGAGTGGTGGCGAGGCGAGCGCGGACGGGCCACTCGCGGTGCCAGGTGGCTCCCGGATAGCGGGTGTCAAGCCAGGCGCGTAGCCCGTCCGAAACGGTTAGCAGTGTCTCGGGCGCAATCGCTCCGAGCACCCCTTCCGCATCGAGAAGCCGCTTGGCCATCGCGGTGCGGACCGTGGCGTCGCCGGGGCGGTCAGCCGCAAGAAAGGCGTAAATGGCGTCGCCTAGCGGGCCGGCGCTTCCCGGCGTGAACTTACACGGCTGCCGGTTGCCTAGCGCGGCGATCTGCACGACACGCGCAGCACCGGACGAGGGTTCGCAGGAGGGATTGACAACCTCCTCCGGGAGTCGGTTACCCGTCCCTGGCTCGTACCAGCGCACGTTGGAACGCTGGGTCGCCATCGCCGCCAGCGGCAATCCTGACACGTGCCTCAGTCCGCAGGACCAAGTCCGTCCGTTGACCACGAGCTCCGCTTGGCCAGGCGTGGGCCAGGCGAACAGCTGCCGGCCAGCCGCATCTTGCAACGACGCAAGAACTGGCGTGACGGGTCCGCTCTTCTCGGTCACCTGGGCGGCAAGCACGAGCAAATCCCGCGGCCGCGTGAAGCCGACATAGAGCAGGCGCAGCCGCTCGGCTAGGTCGCGCCGGGCGGCGCGCTGGATCTCAGGTGTCTGCCGCGCCCGATCGAAAAGAGCGAGGTTGGCTTTGAGACCTCCGTACGGCCACGGCCACCAACGAATCCAGCGGTTGGCCAGTGGCTGCTTGAAGTCGAACGCCGGCGCAGGCTCCACGGCCAGCGCAAAGACGGGACGCTTGGGAGAGTGACCGAGGTGCGACAGCACAACGATAGGCCACTCCAGGCCCTTGGCCTTGTGCCACGTGACCACGGTGACCGCATCTTCCGAAGAGGCCGAGGCTTGTGTGCCCGCCTCACCGTCAGTGCTGAGCCCGGCCAGGTGGGCCACGAGTCCAAGCGTAGTCGCGGCGATGCGCTGGGCCGCGCAGGACTGCTCGTAGCCACGAGCCGCGCCCCGCAAGGCTTCGAGGTTGGCTAGGCGCTGCTCGGGCTCAGGCCAACTGCGCACGCGCTCGGGCAAGCCCGCGCAGCGTAGAGCCAGGTCCAGTGCCTCGGCAGGAGATAGCCGCGCAGCCTCGACGGTGGCGGCGCGCAGGGCTGCCACCCTCGGATCGTCGCTGAACGGGGCCGGGCGCCCTGGGCGAGGCTGGCCATTTGCTGCGGCATCTTCGGCCGCTTGGCGCCACCTGGCAACCTCTTCGAGCCGACGCGACAACCACGAATCGGGATCTGCCGTGACGCTACCTCCGAGCCACGAGACCTCGAGCGCGGCCACGCCGTCGGTAGGATCCGCCAGAAGCGCCAAGGCCGCGCGCGCCAGCACGCCCTCGGGCGTGTCCGCGAGTCCCCCGAGGGAAACGCGCACGGGAATCCCGCGCATACGCAGAGCCTCGGCAATTGCACGACAGCGATCATTGCTGCGAGCGAGAATGGCGACGTCACGACGGCTGGCAGACCGCGTGCGATTTGGGTCAGTGGCGTCGCGCTCGCGCACCAGGGGCGGTTGGGCCAGCAGAGCCTCCACCCCCGCCGCGAGCGCGTGCGGCTCTGATGCCTTGACGATGGTGCCGTTGCGATCTGCTTCTTCTGTCCACTGCCAGCACTCAGCGATTGGCTGTCTGCCGAGACCCTTCGGGTCCTCGTTAGCCGGAGTCAACTGCACCTGTTCAGCGGGGAAACCGTGTGGGCCCAGTGCCGCAGTGAAGAGCGTGGAGCAAAGATCAACTAGCCCAGGCCGCGAGCGGTACGACTGTGCAAGAATCTCCGGCTGGCGGCCCGCGAGCGCGGCATCCATGGCGGCGGCCATGAGGTCGGGGTCCGAGCCCTGAAAACCGAAGATTGCCTGCTTGCGATCCCCCACCCAGACGTTTCTCCGGGCCAGTCCGGCCAGCGCGCTGATGACTGCCAGTTGCAGGGGCGTCGTGTCCTGAAGCTCATCCACTAACACGAGATCGAGCCGCGCCTTAAGCGCCGTGACCACGGTCGGACGTCCAAGGATGCGGTCGGCAATGGCCAGCATGTCCCCGAAGTCCACCACGCGCGCCGCAGCCTTCTCGTTCACGAAGGCGTCCAGCGCGCGTCCCGCAAGCCCGAAGATCGCTTGCTGAAAGTTGCGCAGATCATCCTGGAAAGCCGCGCAGCTGAGGTGCTCGTTGACCACGGCGATGAGCTCGCTCGCCCAGGACTGGAGGCTCTTGAGGCCCACCTCGCCGACGAGTTTCACCTGATCGTGCCAGGACGGAAGCTCGTCACGGTCGAGTGCCTGCTTCAATCGCAGGCCGAGCTTGCATCTCTCCTTAGCGGCACCCGTGACTTTGGCCGTTCCGTTCACCAGCTCATCAAGCTTGGGCTGCAACTTGGCGTGCGCCGCTTTCAATCGGGTCAGGTAGGTTGGCCCGTCGATGGTGACGGGCCCCATGAGGCGCTGGAGGCCATCCTTGCTCTCCTTTGCGCAACGAGCCAGCGCGACCGCATCCATCCCATTGTTGCGGGCCAAATCCACAATCTCGCGCAGCGTTTGGGACCAATCCGGGAACGCCAGGCGCGTGGCCAGCGCATTCAGCTCGGTCTCGCTGCCCGCGATAACGGCCGCCACCGCAACCCTGAAGAGCCTCTGCCGCTCGGCCTCCGGAATGGGCTCGAGATACGGCGATAATCCTGCGTCCAGCGCGAACTCGCGTAGCAGGCGTTGGCAGACCGAGTGGGTCGTGCCGATGTAGCCATCCCGCACGCGCGCCGCCAGATCCGAGCGACCATCCCCGAGCAGGCGACTCCGAATGCGGCTCTCCAGCTCAGCCGCACCCTTGACCGTATAGGTGATGGCCACGACGCCCTCTGGGCGCGCTGTGCCATCAAGCAAGGCTTTGACGAGATCTCGCGTCAGCCGGTGGGTCTTCCCCGTGCCGGCACTGGCGCTGACGATGTCTATGGTCACGACTCTAGCTCCTGGTTCGCCGGCGCCACACAGATGGCGGCGAAGTTGCAGAAGCGGCACTCAGCTTCGTAACGAGCCGGACTGCCCTCGTCGGGTGGCGGTCCGGCTACCATCGTCACCGGCGGGCCCCATGCGAGATCGTTCCGCATGGTCGGCAAGACCCCGTGGGCGAGAACCTCCTTCCAGTAATCGAAGCACTTCTCGGCGCCGGCAAGGGTCTCGTCCGCGGACGGACCGGACACAACAGTGGCGCCAGGAAAGGCCGTGGGATCGGCGGTGAGAAGCTGACCATACTCCAGGATGAAATAGCCGGATGGCGGTGCTACCTTGTCTGCCCCTTTCATCATTCCTGCGTAAAGGGCTAGCTGGATGGCGTGGCCTGTCTCCAGGTCCTCGCGCTTGTATGCGAGGCCCCCGAGCTTCAAATCGACAAGCGCCTCGCGACCGCCCTTGGCCACGACAAGAATCCACACGACCGTTGGCTCGTTGGCCGGCGAACGTGCCGCTGACCTGGCGCTCAGCCTCCACGGGGCGCCACCCCCCTTGTTTGAGCACGTGCACGAGCGCCCCAGCCGCATTGCCAATGAGAGTGCGCACACGGTCGCGTTCCACCTCGGAACCCCGCCGTACGAGGGGTGCGGCCTCGGTAGCTACGCGGTCGTCGAAGGTACGCAGCGCCCATGCTCGCGCGTCCTCATCAGTGTCCTTGGCCAGGTTGAGCTTGTTGTCGCCGCAGAGCATGTCCTGGAGAATCCGATGCGCGAAGTCCCCAGCAAGCCGAGCGCCCTCGGGCAGATCCACACCGCGGCCGGGCTGGAGCGACGCCTGGTACTGCAGGGCCCAGCGAAACGGACACCCGAGCAAGACCTGGAGTGAAGAGGCGGACACCTCGCGTGTGGGTGCCACGGTTGCAGCAGGTACGTTCCAGACCGGCCGCTGGGCCATGGGCGGATCTGGTGCAACGGGCGCGGTAGTCGGCTGCCATGCCGGGAAGGACGCTCCGGCCAGCACTTGTTCGGAGGTTACCGTGCACGTGGCGAGGGCTCCTGGGGCCACCCGTACCGCGAGCTCATCGAAAAATGCGTGCGCAGCCGTAGGCTCCGCACCGACGAGTCGCCAGCGGACCAGCACCGCACGCTCGCGAGCCGCGAGGATCGGCCGGCGCCACTCCGAACTTTCCGCGTCCCGACGTTCGCCGGCGCCAGACAGGGTGACGCCCGCTGCGCGCAGAGTCGCGCCCTCGGCGTCTGTCCACGGCTCTGGCCTAAGCCCCTGGTCAGCATCGCGGGTGCAGCCCCACCAGATCACATTTTGCGAAGACGCAATGACCTCGCCCGGGCCTCTTGCCACCGCGGGCCGGCCCGCATCCTGATTGAAACCAGCCAAATCCGAACCCTTCCCCACCGCCAGATCGTGAAGCTGCATCAGTGTCTGCTGCGGCAGTCGTTCACCCGGTGGCCGCGTGAGCAGCATCTGTTCCAGCGTGCGTGCCACCGCCGCGGACTGCGCCCAGAGCTGGGCGTCGTCGGACGGGCCGTAATCGTCGGACTCCTCCGCCCGCTCTACCGCTGCCCCAGTGCGGCCACCCGCCCACTTGCCCACCAGCACGCAGAGCTCGGCCGCGCGCACCGCTGGGATACCTTCCACGGGATCGTGCAACTCACCACCGAACCAGGCCGCAATCCGATCAGACAGCGTCTTGGCTGCAGCTTTGGCCTGCGTGGGTGAATCCCCTCGACGCTCGGCTCGCGCCGTCTCTTCGGCCAGAATCGCCTTGGTCGCATCCTGCCAACTGGGACTGCCTACACCCGGCATTTCGTTGAGAGAGTCCAGCAGTCTCCGCCGCGCGTGCCCGGGTAGGGGCCCCCCAGGCAACAACAGGAGCTCTGCCGCACGAAAAGGGTCCTGCGGCCCGAAGGCAAGCTGCAGACGCAACGGCAGTACCTGAAGGTGCGGTCGCAGCGCCGACGACGTCGCGAGCCCGAGCGTGGGCAAGCCCTGCCGCGCGAGTGCCGCATCGAGCACGACCGCCTCCGTGCTCACGACCAGCGTTGTATCCCCGAGCATGACCGCGCCCGCAAGGGACGCAGTGAGCTCGGCGGCCTCAACCGGCGTGTCAGCTTCGAGGACCAGAAGCGAGCCGTCGGCCTTGAGCGTCGGCCGATCCTTTGTGCTGACGCCCGCGAGCAGCGCGCGCTGCACGCGCCCGAGATCCGTGTCTCCAGACGCCCCTGCGGTCTCGGCGGCCATATCCGTAACAACCGCCCCGGCCACCCCCAGCGCGTCAACCAAAGCCAGAACCATTGGCGCGAACGCCGACCGCGGCGCCGCTAGCTGCACGTATACCGGAAATGGCAAGGGAGCCCTCAAAGCAACTACGAGACCGGCGAGAACGTCCGGCAATCCCGCGGGTAGACTGGTCCCCAGGCATTCCAGCTCCGCCAGATCCCGAAGGCGCGGGGATCCGGTCAAAGCACGACCATCCCAGCCGGCCATGCGTAGGGCGTCCCGCAGGGCGAGTAGAAAACGCGCCACCCCAAACGGGTCGTGCTTCCGTGACGCCGAGTACGACCGGTTTCCGTCGTCGTGCTGGTCGAGCTTCGTGGCAAGAGCCGCAAGCCGCTGAGGCGCCTCCGCCGGCCGCGCCGGCACACCCAAAACGCGCCCCATCCGTCGCGCCAGCCCCAGGGGACCCACACACTCGAATCCAGCCCGTGCCTCTCCCGGTTCGAGTAGTTGCCGCCAAGACGTACCGCCGTCGTAGGCGCTCAGAAGAAGGTGAAGCATGGGTTAGCCTCCAGTTCGAGCCTAGGTCATTCCATGTAGCGTCGCTACGTTGGCATACTAGCCCGGCTGACTGACACGGTCTGGGGACGAAGCGCCGCCACGGCGCGTCCAGCATCTACGGGCTGAAGCATGTGAGTGCCCCAAGTAAGCTGGACGCTGGACCAGAGAACGCATTACGTCAGGTCTATCGGCCAACGAGCAGAACCGTGGCCAATTGGCAGAGCCGACGAGATGACGCGACTTGAACGACTCCCGATGCGGGAAAAACCGGCGCCGGATTGCTGGGCAAAAGCAGGGGACTTGCAGACCTAGGGACGGGAAAAGCACCACGGAATTTATTTGTATTGATTTACTACTAACTAACAGTAAAATACGACTATGCTTGAAGGTGAGAACTTGGAAACTAGTAGGAAATCAGGGAAAATCCCCGACGTGGGTAGACCCCGGACAAGGCCACCCGGCCCCAAGACAACCCTGAGCTTCCAGGTGAGCGATGAAATCGTCGCCGCCCTGGATAGTGAAGCCGCGCGAATGACAGCCGAACGCGGTCTGGGTGCTTCGAAGGTCACCCGGTCAGAGCTAGTCAACATCATCTTGGCCAAGTGGGCGGCGGTCCACTCGAAGCCGCGCCAGTAGTCCGGCCTATCGAGCGCCGCCCCAAGCTCCGCAACGAAAGTGGGGCACCACCGCGCGAACGGTGTGCCCCGTGGTCGAAATCCCCTTGATGGAGGAAACGACATGCCCAAGATACCACGGACCAAGGAGAGGACCGCTACGCCGCAAGAGCTTGAGGAGAACCGGCGCCTCTGCCTGGAAGCCAAGGCGGCCGAGCCCGCGCCCTCGGCTGAGAACGAAGGCGACCTCGCCCGCGTGCTCCTTCCGCACAACGTTGTTCACGGTGCGTCGATGAAGTCCAAGGTGCATAGACAGCCCACACGCTGCGAGATCTGCGCAAAGCCGGGCAAGCTGGCCGACCGCTACGGCTGGCGCGCGACCTTGTGCCAGCCGTGCGCGTGGCTGATGGAGATGGTTGAAGCGTCCAAGCTCCTTCGCGGCGTCGTCCGCAGGTCTCCCCGACTCCGTCAGAGCTACGCTCCGGACGCGGCCCGCCGACACCTGCAGCACCTCGGCCAGGCTGCTAAGTACCAGTCAGCGAAGATGAGGGCGCGCTTTTCCAACATCGATTGGAAGGGCCTGGACAGACTCCGGCCCGTCTGCGCCGCTGGCGAGATGACCGTGGCGGGGATCTTGGCTTTCATCCGCAAGCAGGTGCCGGTAATCGAAGATGCTCTGCAGCCTATTCTCTGCGTGAAGCGCCAGCCTCGACACCCCATCACCAGCCGGCGCGGCGCCGCCCTGGCCAAGCTGGTCGGCGGCTTGGCTAAGAACGTCGACCTACACAGTCGTGTCGAGCTGTCCACCTCGCGCAAGCTGCCAGGCCTGCCGGGCTGGGTGGAGGTCCGCGGGCACGAGGCTGACATCATCCTCGATCGACTCACCCACGACGAGGCCGGGGTAGCGGTGGCCACCTTGCTCATCTCGCGTCGTGCCGCGAAGCCGCCGCGGCACGTTCCGCAACGGTCATCCCGTCCCGTGCGGTTGAGCCCGCGCCACCGTGCAGCGCTCGCCTACGCCGAGAACATGGCCCGGATGATCGACGGCACAGTGGTGGACACCAGCTCGGCAACAGACGTGCGGATCGAGGTCAGCCTCGGCAATTCGCGCAAGCTGCGCGGCCTCCGCGGCGTGGTCGAGTTGTGCGACCGCCGAGCCGCTCTCTGCGCCCTGGGCGTCACGTTCGGCGAGGCGAAGGCGATCCTCGAGTGCCTGGTGTTCATGCGGGAGTACCGGCGCAAGAAGAGAAGGCGAGGTTGAGATGCTCCGAGTGAAGGGGCCTCGATGTTGATCTGTGCCGCTGGCGACATCCACGGAAAAATCGATCGGCTATATGCCGAAGTTGCCGCCTTCGAGCGCAACCCAGGCCGGCCGTTCGACATGGTCCTCCACGTGGGTGACTTCGGCATCTGGCCAGACCCAACGAGGACCGACAAAGCCACGCGCGGGCGTGACGGCGCCGGAGATTTCCCGGTCTGGTACGCGGAGCGCCGACGAGCTCCACGTCGCACGATTTTCGTGAAGGGAAACCATGAGGACTTCGATTTCTTGAAAAGTCTCAAAACCTCTGAAGTCTTGCCCGACCTGTATTACCTGCGAAACGGCCTGATCGCGAAATGGGACGGTCTGCGCGTCGCGGGCTTGGGCGGGTGCCACTCCGAGCGAGATTCCGACACCCCGGCAGTCAAGAGCCGGCAGGCCTCCCCCTCGCACTACACGTTGGCCGAGACGCAGCGTCTGCTGGGCGGCAAGAGCATCGAGAGCGAGCGAATAGACGTGCTCGTCACCCACGACGCCCCTGAAGGTATAGACCTCGGCTCCTACGTCACCAAGGGTCCCAACCTTCGCGCCCTGATCGAACGCAAACGACCCAGGGTAGTCTTCTTCGGCCACCACCACATCCGAGCACGGTCTGAGATCGCCGGCGTGCCTGTCGTCGGTCTCGCCTACGTAGATCTTCCCGGATGGCTCGTGGCATGGGACTCGGAACGCGGCCTGCTCGCGGAATGGCCAGAGAAAGCGAGGGTGAGATGCTCCGCCGGAAGTTGATCGCTCTGAACCCCGAGGCGCGGCCCACCTCGAACGAGCCCGTTCCGCCACCGACGCGCGAGCTCCTGGCCAAGGGACTCCTGCCCTACTCCGGCCAAAAACCCGACCGGCGGACGATGACCCCTGCCCACCAGCTCTCGCTGATTGAGCGCTACCCGGGCCTCTACCGCCACGCCGCGACCACGCCAACGATGACGGTCGAGCCGTTCGCGCGCGAGGGCTTCGCGTGCGGCGACGGCTGGTTCGGCATCCTCGATCGTCTGTCGGCGAAGCTGGTCGCATACCCCCACCTGGTCGTGGGCCAGGTTAAGGAGAAGATGGGCGTGCTGCGAGTCTACTTCGCTCACCTCGAGGGTGTGCCCGAGCCCGACCCCGAGCTCGACGATCGGCTCGACGCCGAGGTCGAGGCCGCCCGCGAAGAGAGCAGGCATGCCTGCGAGATTCTGCGGCCGGCCCTCCCCCGAAGGGCCGCACACCGACATCAATCATTGGATAACCGTCCGTTGCGAGTCGTGCGGTTGGCTCGACGACATGATCTTGGCCTGCGGCTTCCTCGCCGAAATCGCTGACGGTAAGACGCTCGAGACCTTCGCCGCGGACCGCTGCGCCGTCATCTTGGCGACAGATCACATAACCCGGCACCTGGGCGCGGGGGCCCGTCACCAGCCCAGGGCGGTCAGGAGGCGCTTCCCTCTCGTCAACTGGCCGAAGCTCGACCTCTGGGCCACGATTGACAGCACCGACAGGCTGGAGCGCGCAGATGGCTACTATACGAAGTCGGAGCTCGACGCGATGGTCTTCCGGGTGACGCCGGGTGAGCTCTGGAAATTCATCACTGAGGACGTTCCCCTGATCAAGAAGGCGCTCCGATGAGCAACAAGATCGTGCTCACTGAGGAGGAAGGTACCTGGTCGGCGCACGACCCGGATGTGCCCGGCGTCTACGGACTCGGGCCGACGCGCGAGCAAGCCCTCGCCGACCTGGAAGAGGCCCTGGCCCTGCTCGCCGAGTACGATGCCCGTCAGGCCGCCGAGGACGCGGACGATATCCGGGCCGCCGAGGCCAGCCGGAAAGAGATACTTGCCGGCGGCGTCTTGCTCACGCAAGAGGAGATGTTAGCCCGGTTCGAGTCACAGAGTGTCGAAGACCGCGAAGACGTCGACCTGGCCGAGGCTCGCCTCGGCTCGCAGACCCTCGCCCACATCGAGGCGGGCAAGAGCACTCTCGTGCCACTCGAAGAGGCTATGCTGCAGCGCGGACTGGATTCCAGCGCGACCGAAAATGACGCCAGCGCGGACGTAAAGATCGGCATCGTCAGCGACATCCACGGTGATTTCGACTCGCTTGACCGGGCTATCGGCTGGTTTCGGTGGATGGAAATTGAAAAAATCCTCTGCCCGGGCGACCTGCTCGACGTCGAGCCCTTCGGCGAGGAGGTTGTCCAGCGGATCAAGGCCGAGAATGTCATTTGTATCCGGGGCAACCACGAGCGGTGGGCGCTGGAGCGCCGGCGGCGCAAGCCAGACTTGCGCAGGAGTGGTATGCAGGCGTGTGAGCTCTCCGACCTGGCCGGCGGTGGCACAGAGCTCTCACACGAGGCCCTGAAGTGGCTGGCCACCCTGCCCTCACATTGGGAGAGCGTGATCGCCGACGTTCGCATCGCAATGTGGCACGCGCGGCCTGGCAGCGATATGGAGGGAATCGAGGCCGACAAGGCTACCCCGGCCCTGCGCCGGCGCCTGCTCGAGCAGGCCGGCGCCAACGTGCTCATTGTCGGGCACACACACGACCCGTTTGCGCTGGTCGCGGGCGAGGGCCTCATCCTTAACGCTGGTGCCTGCTGCTCTAGGCTCCCGGCCTACAAGCAGGCAGGCGGCGTCACGGTCGCCGGCTTTCGGCCAGCGACGTTCGGCGTGCTCGAGCTGCCCTCGAAACGCTTCCGAGTGTTCCGCGCGTTCGACGGAGTGCCGGTCTAGCTTCTCGGAGTCTTGCTCATCCACCGATGCTGATTCACCGATCATGCTCGCTCCAAGCGACGTCGCTCCAAGCGACCGCGAAGTCGAGCGCTACGCTATGGCGTCCTTGGCCGCCTTGACCGGACGCCCCTTGATCACCTTCCGCGCCGGCTTGGCCTTGAAGATTGTCGGCTCCTTCGTGAAGGGGTTGATGCCCTTACGCTCCTTGGTGGCCGGCTTCTTGACCACGACCATGCGGACCAGCCCTGGCACCACGAAGATCCCATTCTTCTTCAGCTCCGCGTGGCCGATGCTGGCAAACAAGTCGACGATCCCCTTAACATCCTTGCGGGTGAGCTTGCCCTCGAACTGGTCGGCGATCTTCTGGATGAGGTTGGACTTGGACAGCGGGCCTTTGGGCATCTTGATTCTCCTCTCGGGTTGTCGATGGCTGAAAGCGGCGGCCCGACCGGCGAGCACCGCGCATCCGCTGGGATGGAGAGCATACCCGAACGCCGGGAGCGCGGGGAGCTGAATCCCCCGTTTACGCGAGCCCGCCCAGCTCAGCTACCTGCCGGTCGTGATGTTGACGTTCCCCGCCCGGCCCGGAGCGGTCTCGTTGATCGCGTTCATGTCCATGGGCGGCGGCTCGTATCCCGGAGGCGCGTCCTTGCACGCGTAGCGCAGGCGCCGCTCCTCCTTCGCCTCTAGCGTGGACTCGCGGGCGGAGTCCTCCGCCTTGTCCTCGACGGAGTCGGCCCGGCTCCCATGCGTTTTTTCCTTCTCGACGGTGCGGCGACCGACCATGACCTTGCCCCTCTCGAGCACCTCGAAGCCGCGGTCGCCGCAGTTCCGGCCCGCCTCCTCCTTGGCCTTCTTCAGGGCGACGTCCTCGCCTTTGAACAAGCCGAACATTGCGTCACTGCCCGGTGTGTACCGGACAAGTCCTCCGCTACGGTTCTCTCGGATCGTCTCGGCGGTCCCGGTAGCCAAGCACCCGGCCAGGCCGGCCAGCAAGCTCGCAAGCGCAACCGGCGCGCCGCCACAGCCCCTTCTCATCGTCATTGCCTCGTTTCTGGTCTTGGTCCTTCGCATGGCTCCTCTCTCTGCCGGCGGCGCGAACTGCGGGCCGCTGGCACCCTGACCCCAGAGTAACAGGCTCTATAGAGCCGCGCAATAGGCTCGTTAGCGCCTCGCGCGATCCGGTCAAGACGACGATCCTCAAGCATCATCCATGGGAGCGCCTGCGCCGATTCGCCGTCAGCTCGCGACCGTACTCCGAACCCGCCGGGAGGAGCTGAGCCTCTCCCAGGAGGCTGTCGCTGCACGTTGCGACATGAGCCCGCGGTACCTTCGCTCTCTCGAGTCCGGTAGGTCCACCGCCAGCGTGGAGACCCTGGGCCGTCTACTCCCAGCGCTCGACTGGACCTGGGCAGACGTCGCCGAGAGACTAGATCCGGAGCCGCAGCGGGCGACGGGCGCGCCTCCGGACATCCACCGGGTGCTGGACGAACTGTGGGCCGCTGCTTCGCTTCGAGAGCGCAAGGTCATCAGGCGGGTTCTAGCGGGTTTCCGATAGGTCATCTGGCCAGCTGACCATCGAAGAATTCCAGAGGTTGCGGAAGACCTTCAGCGGTACCGGTAAGGAAAGCCCACCTCGCCCACGTCGACGCATGCGGTGATCGCCAAGAGGGCGTCGGTTGCGGGTAGCAGGCCGCATTCGGCCGTCACTCCCCTCCTCCGGACGGGCGCGGCTTGGATGGTGGACTCTTCATGACATTCTCGACCCGCTCACGCTCCCTAGCGGTCAGCCGTCGGCTAGCAAGAATCTTCTCGATCTCCTTGCGCACCTCGGGACCACCATCCTCAAGGCTGTCCGAGCCACATGAATACGCAGGGAGGAACAACGCTTTGACCAAGAGTTGGACGCCACCCTTCACGTCGCCGGAGCGCAACCGATAGTCGCCCAGGTCGTTCAGGATCTGACAACGGAGGTCTTCGGGTACGTTGGATTTCCTCAGCCGCGCCTCCATGGCACGCACGAGCGCGACCGTTGGGGAGCGGAGCCGTGCTCTCGCCTCGTCCGACCCCCAAGACACCGCTTTGTAGAATGCGGACAGCGCCTTGTCGGCTTGGCCGAGCTTCAATCGTGCATCTCCCTCCAGCAGGCGCGCTTCGCTCACAAGAAGCATGCTTGAAACCGGCTCCACGAAAAAGGACTCACGGTCGGGTTCCCGGTTGGCCGCTTCCGCCGCCAGCTTGTCATCACCTACTGCCAAGGCCACCCGCGCGAGAAGGAGCGATCCGCCCACGACCCGGCGCAAGTCGCGCAGGGCGCGCAAGATGCGAAGGGCGGACTCATGATCGCCCGCGCGTTCATACGCGGCGGCCAGCGCGACCTGGGCCGGCAGATGCTTGGGGTCGAGGCGCACGGCAGCTTCGGCCGCCTCCACGGTTCCGAGGGCGCGCGCCCTGACCGTCTCGATCCAGACCGAGTTGGGAACGGCCGTTCGCGCAGCCTCGATGATGTCGGCGGGCGCCTTCCGATCTGGCGACGTCAACTCGGCGGCACGCAGAACAGCGTACCAGACAGTCTCATTGTGCGGACAATCGCCAAGCCAACCGTCCTTATGGCGAAGGAATTTCTTCGCCGCCGTACCGGGCGGGGGCGGTTCTTTGGCCAGATCCGGCCCCATCATTCGCCACAAGAAGTGCTCCGATTTTCCTGGAGAAGGGCAGTCTTGGCTAACGATAGCACCGACCTCTGGCGCATTGACGGCTAGAAGCGAGACGAGCAGCGAAAACATCATCATGGCGGCCCTTTCGCATCGTATCCCTTGACCTCGATGGCAATTCCAGCCGCTAGGTAGCCCTTATCCATCATAGTGTCTCGGTCCTTCGGCCGGACGTGGATACACCCGTGCGATTGGTCCAAGGAGAATTCACGCCCGTTAGCCGTGGCGACTTCGTCTTCCGGTGTGGTGTGGATGTAGTAGACTGTGCGTTTGCCACCGCGCCGGAGATTGAAGGCCCATTTGCCGAAGTCATTGCGTTCCCAGGTCGCGACCACGGGGCCGGTCTTGTTCGTACCATCGACGAGAAACGCCGCTCGCGCATCCTCTCGGATATCTTCCGGTGGCGGCACCGGCAGTCGTTGAAGAACGTAAAATTGGACAATGGCACTGTTCATCGGCGCCCCATCACCCGTCGCCGGTTTCCAGCCGCTTCCGTCGTCGAATTCGACTTCGCCGTTCGCGGCCCTCCTTATCGAGGCGCCCCAGGGGATAGAGGAATTCGGCCAGTTCGGTGTGACGTGATGGTGGCGCGGCCCCAGCGTGTAGTGTCCGGGCGGGGTCTTTCCAATAGTGTGTCCTCGGTCCGCCGAATGGTCTACTTTCTTCGGGCCGCCGCAGGCAGTGAAGCTGTCGACGGTTTGTCCAGCTACGACGACATAGATTGTGCCTAACCAGAAGCCATTCGACCTGCCCGTGGGTTCATTGTGGATCCTGTCCGCGGGAAAGAATATCAGCCGCGGTATCGGCTGTATATGCACGATGGGATGGCCTCCACGATTGGGACCAGGCAGCGGGTGTGGCGACAACCTCCAGTTTGCCACGTCAGGCATCCTCCCCGTCGTTCTTGAGTGGTCTCATACCTGCCCAATTGCTTGGCCGCACAGCTTCCATTTCCTCGATGTCTGGCTCATTTGCGCTCGAATCGCCATCCCCAGTCGCGCCGGCCAACGATGCGAGCTGGCTGTAGGGCGCGTTGGCGAAAATGATCTCGGTCACTCCACCAGCCTCCTCAATCCGCAACGAGTAGGACAGATCTTTCCACAAACCTTCGTAGAGCAGATCGATGGTCTCGCTTCCTGGTTTCATGTCGTCCCGCACGGTTTGTGCGATGGCGATCGATTGGTCGGATGACCTCAGGACGAATGTGGCACCCACCTGCTGCGCATGTTTGGGCGCCATGTCGATCCGCACCCAAAGCGGTCCCTTCTCGCGATTTGCCGCTTCTATCATCGCCTTCATCTGCGACGGCGTGATGGCCGGTCCCGTGTCCTTCACGGGAGCGCTCAATTGGCGGATGCGCCGAAGCAGGATCAGCCCGTCAGGCTGGCGAGGCGGGCGCCAATCTTGGGTCAGCTTCGCGCTTGCTTGGACGAGCAGAGCGCCAAGGTCGCCGGCTGTGCCTGCTTCCTTGGCCAAGCCATCGAGCACGCGCAGAGCCTCGTCGCGGCCGGCCACCTCGTAGCTGTTGCGGCCGGGCACCTGGCCGAGATCCACGTCAACGACCAACTTGTACTGGCGGCCGGAGAAGTTGAGGTGCACGCCCGTCTGCTTCTCGATTTTCCTGACGAGGCGGCGTTGCTCCGTGGTGGCACTGACCGGCTTGCCAGCCTTGTCGATCTCACGCAGGCCGCACGCGGAGCGCCTCTCGATGGCCAGGCGGACAAGATTGGCGACCTCCAAATCGTTCATCTCCCACAAGTTTGCGCGCAAGCCGGAATCGGAAACGAACTGCCGGATTTTCCACGAGGACATTGGTTGGCGCTTCAGCCGCTCGAAGCGCCGGAGAGTTTCGTCGACCGGCAGATCTTCGCAAGCCTCCTCGCGGTGCAGTCGCCAGGCCACGAAGGAAGACGCAAGAACGCTCTCTCCCTCCTCGTCCCAGAAGTGCGTGAGCTGCAGCACGCCATGGCGGAACAACACGAGCCCATGCTACCCAACATCTAGCTCAACGTGCATAGAAAAGAACGGACCAGCGGGCTCGCGCGTGATCGTTTGTCGAGATCGTCGAGTCGGGGCGCGATGGGCCTGCCCGGTAGGCATCACGACTGTGGGTGCCTCACCTGTTCCGAAGGCGCACGCCTCGGCTAGCCGTTGGCGGAGAGCCGGCATCGATCCTCGCGGAGGCTGATCTTCGGCGGCGAGCATTCGGCTGTGCCGTCGCCGCTGGTCCTTCGACACCCGGCCGCCTTCCCGTTTCAGCCCGAGGTAACCGCCCGCGAGTTGCGCCGAGGCACCGCGAGAAAGAAATCGCTCTCCGCGTGTTCAAGCGCAGCAGGGGCGCAAACCCAGCAGGAGGTCATCGTGCCCGCGGATCTCCGCGCCAGTCTCGATGAGTTCAAGGGGGAAAGCGTGGGAGCGCGAAAGCCTCACGCGCCTCTCGTTGCGAGCAACCGACAGCCGGGGATATCCGGACGAACTGACACGTGTCGCGCAGCTCCCGTGGCGACCGACGAGGACACAACTCACATTGGCGCCCTCATTCACCGTGGCATACGCCACCGCAGCGGCGGCTACGCCGTCTGAATACCAATCGCGAGATGAACCCTAATTCCCACTGCAGGCTCTCGGGTCGCCGCCTAAAAATGCCGGGCGAGCGCAGACGCTGAGGCTCGAGAGTCGCCTCGGTGGCGTGAACTTCGGTCAGGAGACGAAGCGCGGCATCGAGTAGGCGACGCGGAGAGACGATACCCTCGCTCGCCTCGCCAGAGTCGACGGCGTCCTTGACGCAAGACATCGCTGCTCGCCGGCAGACGTACGCAATGTCGGCGCCGGTCCCGCCTGGGCGATACTGGCCAACTCGGCGGCCAGCCGACGACCTGTCGTATCAGGACTACCTGGAACAGCCGACCACTCTGCTGCTCCTGGAAACGAGCGCACCCCCAGCGCGCCTGCGCACCGCATAGCAGCAATCGCGCGCGGGCGACAGCAGGGAGAAAACGTGGCGAAATTCGCTGGCCCCCTACACCCCACCCCCCGGCCGCGATATCTTCCCATCGACACTTGAGGTTCCCATCACCAGCTTCGCCTCCCCAAGCCTATGGCCATGCCTAGCAACGGCATTCTAGTCAACGATGTCTTCGGCAGCTACCGGGTCCTGCACCAGATCGGCGAGGGTGGCATGGGCGAGGTCTATCTGGCTGAGCACAAGCACATCGACCGCAAGGCTGCCATCAAGGTGCTCCGACCGGAGTTTTCCGCCAACGCCGATCTGGTCAATCGGTTCTTCGCCGAGGCCAGATCCGCTAACCTCATCAAGCACCAGGGCATCGTCGAGATCTACGATTGCTCGGTCCTCCCCAATGGGTGCGCCTACATCGTCATGGAATACCTCGAGGGCCAGAGTCTCGGTGCCGCTCTGGAGCGCGTGGGTCACATCGACGAGATCGCGACCATGGTCGACCTCTCGTGGCAGATTGCCACCACTCTCCAGGCGGCCCACGACAAGAACATCATCCACCGCGACCTCAAGCCCGACAACATCTTCCTGACCTTCGTTCCTCACCTAGGGCCGGGGCCGGTGATCAAGGTGCTCGACTTCGGCATCGCCAAGCTGCTCCATTCCACCGTCAAGCATACCCGGACCGGCAGCCTCCTCGGCACTCCCCTCTACATGTCGCCCGAGCAGGCCCGCGGCCTAACCTCCGTCGATCACCGCAGCGACATTTATTCCCTCGGCTGCATCATGTTCGAGATGAATACGGGCCGGACCCCCTTCGTTCGCGATGGCATGGGCGATCTAATCATCGCCCACGCTTCCGAGATCCCTCCCCCAGCGTCCAAGATTCAGCCCAAGATTCCGCCCGAGATCGACCAGCTAATCACTGGCATGCTGGCCAAGCGACCCGAGCACCGCCCGCGGAGCATGCAAAAAGTCGCCGAGGTTCTGCACATGTTCCTGGTCACCAAAGGCGGCATGGCCGCGACCGTCAATGCCGGCCCCGGGATGGACGACGGACCTACTAGCCAGTTCCACCGGCCGCTCACCTCCTTCGAGCTAAGCCCCGCCTCACCTCCAGCATCTCCAGCCGCTCTATCCCCGAGACCCGTCGTACCCACCGCAATTCTCCCTCCCTCCGAAGCCGAGCCTCGCCAAGTGGCCTCCATCGTCCAAACACCCATGATGGCCGAAAACTCCTGGATCGCACGCGCCCAGCGAACGGCGCAGGAGCCCCGACCCAGGCGCCGGCCCAACCCACACGCCAACCTAGCCCGCAGGGCGAAGCCGGCCCCTGCTCCACCGAGAAAAGGCCCCATCCTACGCATCCTCCTCCCCATCGCAGGCGCTGTCCTGGTGGGGGGCATCGTCCTCGCGATGCTCCTCTTCGGCCGAGGTCCCGCCAAGCCGCTGCCCGAGCAGGAGCTGGATCCCGCGGGCTCACCGCCTTCTCCCCCCCATCCCCACCCGCCCCGGCCCAGACTGCTTTCCAGCCACCTCCCATTGCCGCACCGCCCCCGCCGGTCGAGACTCAGCCCCCTGCACCGCCTGCCCCTTCCCAGCTAGCCAACACTCAACCCGCCAGCGACCGGAGCGACCGGCCCAGGCGACAGCGACGCCGTGTGGTCGACCACGTCGACCCCGCCCAGCCCATGGTGCGCTTGGGCGCCGAAACCCTGGCTGGCGCCCGCCAAGCCTACCAGACGGGCGATTACATCGCGGCTGGCCTCCAAGCCAAGCGCGCCGCCCGACAGGGAGCGGGACTGCCCGCCTACCTGCTGCTAGGCGATGCCATGTTCCAGCTCGAATCGTATCCCGAGGCACAAGAAGCCTACCAATCCGTGCTCGAGCTCGATCCCGGTAACCCCACCGCCAAGCGTAAGCTGCGCGCCATCGCCCGCAAGACACGGAAGACACGGTAGCCAGGCCAATCCTCATGCGAATAGCCCCCATCACCATCTCGATCATGATGCTTGCCAGCCCCTACGCCTGGGCCGGCCCACAACAAACTGCCGCCATCGCGGCAGACACCACCGGCCTCGCCCCGAAGTTCGCGAGCGAGGTACAGGACGGCGTGATCACCGAGGTCGTTGATGGCTTCGCCGCCGCGCAATTTACCCTCGCCCCCATCTCGGATGCCGGCGTCATCACCCAGATTCGCGAGTGCGCCGACCAGTCGTGCCTGGAACATGTGGCCAAGGGCCAGCACCTCGATCTCGTGGTGCAGATCAAGGTGCAGGTCAAGAGGATGGCCAAGAAGGGCAAGAACGACTACGACGTCTCGATGATAGTCGCCCGGGCCATTCCCGAGGTGGATTCCTGGCGCGAGAGGGTCGACTGCCCCGACTGCGACTCGAGCGGCGTGGATCACATGATGTCCCTTCTTGCCACCTCCATCGGTCAGCAAATCGCTCGGGAGGCTCCGCCCCCACCGCCCCCGCTAGCCGCCAACCCCACCCCCCCGCCCCCGGCTACCAAAATCATCACCAAGCCCGAGGCTGAGGCAAGGCCGGACTGGACTCTCCTCCGATACCTGTCCGCTGCCGCGGCGGGAGCAGGACTGGTAGCGATCGGCTCGGGCATCTATGCCCTCCATCTCAACGGCAAAGGCTCTTGCCAGCTCGTCCCACCCCTGGAAGCCTGCCCCGAGATCCATCACACCAAGCCGCTCGGAATCGGCCTTCTCACCGGGGGTGCTGCCGCCGTGGTAGGGGGTAGCATCGGGGTCATCGTCCTTGGCCCTGGCCAGAAAAGGATGGAAGTGGGGTTCGACGGATCTTCGTTCTCAATCTCGGGAGCATTCTGATGCGAGCATGGATGGCGATTGCCAGCGGCCTTCTCCTAGCCTGGACCAGCTCAGGTTGCGAGGTTGCCAACCCCGACTACTGCCAGAACAACGGCGCCTGCTCGAGCGGCAGGGTGTGCGACACGGTCCACGCCATCTGCATCCTCCCCGCGGACGCCGCCACCGATTCCCTCGCTCAACCCGGAGATAGCCAGAGCCCGCCCGATGCCCCGCCCGACAGAGCTGCTGACACCCCTCATGGTTACGAAGCCGGGAGCGAAACCGATACCCCCGTCGGTCCCGATACACGCATAGCAGACGCGGCCAATACCTGCGCGGTGAGCGCCGACTGCCCCGACCCGACCAAGCCCTTCTGCGTGGCCGGCGCCTGCACCGGCTGCCAGAACGCCGGCGCGAGCGCCTGCGCGCCCCCCACCCCCACATGCGACTCGTCCTCCGGAGCCTGCGTGGGTTGCACGGCTGACAGCCAATGCACTACCGACCCGGCCAAGGCCTTCTGCGTGGCCGGCGCCTGCACCGGCTGCACCAGCCCAGGCGCCACCGGCTGTGCTTCGCGCAGCGATGGCAAGACCACCTGCGCCAGCACCGGAAGCGCGGTCGGCCAGTGCGTGGAGTGCACCGCCGATGCCCAGTGCGCCGCCAGCCCATCGAGCGCCTTCTGCGTCGCCAACACCTGCACCGGCTGCAACACCACGGGTGCCACGGGCTGCTCCACCCGCAGCGATGGCAAGACCATCTGCGCCACTGCCACCTCCACCTCGGCTGGCCAATGCGTCGAGTGCAACGTCGACTCCGACTGCACCGGTGCCAGTACTGGCTTCTGCGTGGCCAACGTGTGCGTCGGCTGCAACGCCCCGGGCGCCACCGGCTGCGCGGCCCGCACCGCCGGCAAAACTGTCTGTTCCACCGCGGGAGCCACCGCCGGTGAATGCGTGGAATGCACCGCCGACAGCCAGTGCACCCAAAACCCCGCCGCCGCCTTCTGCGTCGCCAATACCTGCACCGGCTGCAACACCGCGGGAGCCACCGGCTGCTCCGGCCGTACCGACGGCAAGACCGTCTGCGCCTCCACCGGCACCTTGGCCGGGCAGTGCGTCGCCTGCGTGACCAGCACTGATTGCACGATAGCCACCCTCCCCATCTGCACCGCCAACGTTTGCGGCGCATGCACGGCCGATAGCCAATGCGCAGCCAAGCTCGGCTCCACCGGCAACCCCGGGGTCTGCCTCGACAACATCGACGGACACTGCGCCTCCGACGCCGAAACGGTCTACGTGCAGAACAGCACCGACTGCTCAAACACCGCCGCTGGCGGCACCGCCGCCGCCCCCTTCTGCGCCGCGCAGGCAGGCATCGGCGCCGCCAAGTCCAGCGGCAAACCCTTGGTGGTGATAACCGGGACTCTGGCTGCCCTCTCGACAACGCTATCTTTGACCGCCCCGCTCACCATAGTGGGCAAGTCCTCCGCTACCCTCACCCCAACCACTGGAGGCGACGGCATCGACATCACCAGCGGCACCGTCTACCTGCGCAACCTGACCGTGCAAGGCGCCGCGTCCGACGGCATCGGCATAAATGCCACGCCTGGCGTCACCCTCCACATGACCGGCTGCGCTGTGACAGACAATCCGGGCGGCGGGATCCTCCTCAACGGTGCGGCATTCGATATCGCGAATACCACCGTCACCGGTAACGGCCCCAACACCACAGGGACAACCCCGTGGGGTGGCATATACATCGAAACCCTGCCCAGCGCCGGCGCGACCACGCTCGACCTGGTTACGATTCAAAACAACAATGGCGGTGGACTAACCTGCTCCGGTGCGATTCAGGGAACCGGGGTCCTTTCTACGGGCAACATCAACACGCCCACCCAGCTCAGCACCCCCTGTAACGTTGCCTCATGCGCCTCCGCCAGCACGACCTGCGGTGCCCAGTAGAAGCGACTCGCCGACGCAACCGCCAGACGAGCCGAGATGATGGCGTAATGATAGCGTGGGTTGCTCCTCCACCTGGCGGGCTGCAAGACTGGCACCCTCGGTGCGACAATTGGTATCTGCATCAGAAAGCCTGATGACAGCATGCGCCCATAAAACCTACCGAGGCCAACGCAAATTCACCCTACCTCAGGCCGCTCTCGTGGCCTTGGCCGTGATCGCAGCGGCCGAGCCATCCTCGGCCGCTCCGCCAGCTATCGCCAGAGGCGGAGATCCGAAGAAAATCGGCCTAGTGACCTTCGAGACCCGCGGCGTAGCGCCCCAATTGGTGCGCAGACTGCGCCGCACCATTACTGACACGCTGAGCTCCGAGGGCCTGCGCGCGCTCGATCTGATCGATACCCGGGGATTCATCGCCGACTGCCATGACACCAACCGCTGCATGATAGCCGCGCTTAAGCAATCCGAGCTCGACTACGTCCTCCTGGCCCGGCTAACTCCGTTGGCCCCCTCGCACAACGGATCGGCCTCCAAGCCCGAGCAGCAGTTGGTCGTGAGCCTAGGGCGCACGCCGGCCCCGGCGTCGGCTTGGGGACCGTGGAGGATGTCGACTACTTGCCTGGATTGCTCCGACAGCGACCTGGCCGACGCCACTCAGCAGCTCGTTGTCCGGGCGTGGAAGGCGATGACCAAGGCCGAGACGCCGCCCCAGAACATCAAAGTGACCAGGCAAGACCGGAGCGACAAGGGCGCAAAGCTGCTCAGCGCCGCGCACGACGAGAACCTTTCCGCATTCGACCAGATCTATCTGCTCAAGAAGGCCATTCAGGCGGGCGCCGGACGCCGAGCCTTCCTGGATCTGGCTCAGGCCTTCTACGACTGCCAAGGCTACCAGGAAGCCGAAGACTACCTCGCCAAGGCTGCGGCTGAGGGCGCCGACGTCGACTTTTTGCTCGGACCCGTCTTGTGGTTCTCCGGCCGATCGATCGATGCCCAGCCCGTCTTCGAGCGTCTCGCCCTGGCCTCACCCAACGACGAGCAACTGCAGCATGCTCTGGCGGAGGTGCGGCGCAGGGGCCAGGATTACCACGGTGTGCTATGGCAAGCCGAGGCCGAGCTCGCTCGGGGCGACGCGATCCAGGCTATCGAGCTCGGGCGCATAGCCCTCGCGGCTGGCCGAGGCACTCGGGCGCATCTGGTGCTCGGCAAGGCCTCCGCCGCCCTGCACGACGATGCCGGTGCCCTGGCCGAATTCATGGCTGTCCTCGACGACGACCCAGACAATGCCACCGCCCTTGCGGGCGAGAAAGCGGCTGCGGAGTCCCTCCGCCGGCTCCGAGAGCTACGGGCCCCACAATGATGGCGATGCTGGCGATAGCTGGCCTTCGACCAATTTTGCTCCCTCCCTCGCCACAGGGTCGTCAGGATCCAGCTCAAGCGCCGCCCGGTAGTGCTGGAGAGCTTCCCGGTACCGCTCCATGCCCCGATAGTAGTTGCCCAGCGCCCGATGCGCGCGCAACCCCCCGCCCGCGCTCAGAGCCTCAAGGCCCAGCTTGATGGCCTCCACGCGATTGCCGCGGTCGTAGGCGGTCTTGGCCGCGCTCAGCAAGTGGTCTGCCTCAGCGCCCCCAGACTTCTCCTTGCCTGCCCGAGTATCCATGGCCTTGGGCTTGGACCGCACCCCCCGCGCGGAAGGCGCGCGGGCACCAGGATCATCCTCGTGCAGCGAAACTGGCGGCTCGACCGCTGGCGGCCCGCCAGCCTGCTCCCTGGCGAGCGGTGGCGGACCCGGCTGCCCCTTGACCACCGCTGACCGACCGGGCGGCTCTTCGACGGACGGTGGACGATCCCCGACCGGCAGCCTGACAACCTCCTCGGGCAGGGAGGGAGGACTACCGCCCCTCCCTTTGTTCCGCGCCAACATCAATCCAGCGGTCGCCAGCATTGCCCCGGCCAGACATGCCACCGCCGCCCTTCGCCAGCGCCCGCCAACCTGCGCCCGCCGCCCGGCAAGCCCCGCGATGGCCATGTCGATCGCTTGCCCCAACTCCGCCATGCTGGCATACCGGGCGGCGGGATCCCTCGCCAGGGCCTTCATCACCATCTCGCTGATCCCATCGTGCAGGTCCGGTCGCCACGCGGTGATGGGCACCGGATCGGCCGTGGCCTTCCGAGCCAGGATATCGCTCGACTCCTGGTGCGGAAGCTTCTTCGTGAGCATCTCGTAAAGCATCTCGCCCACGGCGTAGACGTCGATGCTGGGCGTCGCCGGTTGTCCTTGGCCCTGCTCCGGCGCCATGTACAGCAGAGTTCCGATAAGGTCACCCGCCCTCGTCAACGCGGCCTCGCCCACATCGAGCCGGGCCAGCCCGAAGTCCAGGACCTTCACGAAATCCGTCTCCCCCGCCTCCCCCTTTCTGGGCACCAGCATCACATTGCCCGGCTTCAAGTCGCGGTGGATGATACCCACCGCATGGGTAGCGCTGAGCGCCTGACAGATCTGCGACGCGATCCTCAGGGCACGCCGCAGGTCGAGCGGTCCCTCCCGGGCCAGGACATGATGTAGCGACGCCCCCTGCAACAACTCCATCGCCAGATACAGATACCTGCCGTCCGGCGAGGCCCCGAATTGCTCGATGCCGACCACATGCGGGTTGGCGATGCGCAAGATCGCTTCCGCCTCGCGCCGGAAACGCTCCTCGATGTCGCGCGTGCGCCCCCTCGGATGCAGCACCTTGAGCGCCACATGCCTTCCGGTGACCAGATTCTCCGCCTCGAACACCCGGGCCATACCACCCTCGCCCAGCACCTTGAGCACCCGGTATCCCCCTATCTCATCGCCCACCACCAGGTTGCGCGGCGAGCCCAGCCCGCTCATCGACTGCGCGATGAGCTTCAGGCCCTCGGCGACCAGCCCCTCGCTTTCCTTGCTCTCCCTCTCCCGTTCACCAGGAAAAACCTCCGCCAGCCACATCCCCAGCCGCCTTCTCGCCTCCCCGGAGGGCTCGGAGCCCTTGAGGAATTCCTGCACGGCCGCCACGGCTTCCACCGGCGCGACACCACTCTCGAGCAAGCGCGGAACAACCTGCACAAGCTCCGCCGGAAACATGCCGAACGGCAGCTCGCTCAAGATAGCGGCCAGAGGTGTCAAGTCCTTCGCCACCTGCACCACCGCCCCAGCCCGCTCATGACTACCCGGCCGATACCCGATGACCTTCGCCTCTCCCGCGTAGCCGACCATGATGGCCCTGGGCGACAGATTGCCGTGAACCAGATTCGCCCCCTCGAAGTCGTGGAAGGCGAGCAGAGCGGAGAAGACGTCATGCGCGACCACCCCCCCAAGCTCCGGCGGCAGCAGCAACGACCTCTGGCTCGCCCGCTCGCAAATGGCAGCGAGCGATTTCCCCGCCGCGTGCTCCATGACCATACCCACCTCGCCATTGATCTCGGTGGCGGTCAGCACGCGCGCGAGCTGGGGCGAGGTCATCCGCGCCAAGACCTTTACCTCGGCCTTGAACCGCTCGAAGTCACCCCCCTCCCTTTGCCGCCTGCGCTTGATCACCCAAGGCTCCGCCGCGCCCTTGATGGCAATGAGAAACACCGCCCACTCGTCCTCGGCGGCGAGCGGCCTCAACAATGCGTAGGACCCGTAGATTACGGGAAAGAAAGATGGCGTCGGCACGGCTTGCAGTCCCTTTTACCCCGAGCCGCGCGCTCCCCGCCAGCCGCCGCGCAACGCTTCGGCGTCATGAGAAAAGGGACCCTCCATGGGAGCCGGACCAACAAGTGCTCGCAGTAGGCCTGCCCATGCCTAGTTGGTATCAGGACCAATGGCGAGGCTTCCTTTGTGCCCAGGCAAAAAACCGCCTTGAGCGAGCTCCGAACGACGCTCAGCCCGCGCGGCGTTCGGTGCCACCTACGCGCTACGCTGACATCCTCGGCCAGGACGCCGCTGTCGGGGCCGCGCGCGACCTGATAGGGCTGCCCCTTGGCTGCCGCTCGAGCACGCCGATGTCTTCCTACGCATCGGCGCCAAGCCCATCGGCCACGATCCTCGCCGGGCCTGTCGTTCGCCAGCTCGCCATCCGCAGGGCCAATTCGCCGTCGGTGCCGGTGGAGGAAGACTACACCGCGAGACGATGGTGACCTTAGGCATTATCAACGTAGCGTTACTACTCCCCCTTGCCCTCCTTCGCAAGCTACTCGCCCACGGCCGACAGGAACCCCTTGGGAATGTCGGCGCAATGGTAGACACCCCACAGCGGATTTTCCCTCCACATCCGGCAGACCAGGGCTCGGGCTCGTCCACGTCAATGGGTCGTCGGCCATCCATACCCAGTGCCGTCGGCGTGCGGCTGCACCCGTATATGAACGGCCTACGATGATTTGGCGCCGAAGTAAGGCACTCTAGGTCACGAGCTTGGCGCGCCCGCGGAAGGCCTCGCGCACCAGGCCAAGAAAAAGTCTAACCACCTCGCGAAACACGGCCAACCATAGCGCGTGAGCCCTCCAGGCGTCACTCCCCGGGGCGTAAGGAATTACTATCGGCTCACAGGAAACAGCCAGCACAGCGGCGTTGACTAAGAGGAGGCCTTGCGGTAATGAGCCAATCGCCGCCGCTACTAAGATCAACACGGACTCGCCAATGCCCCATCCGGTGTCGAACATAGTCGAGAATACCAGTCTTCGTTCCACCGGTTCCCACTGGCGGAGGTTCCCGCCAACGTGAACATTCTTTCATACAATCCCGGGCAACGGGGTCAAAGCAGCCACTCTGCGTAAGCGCGAACGTCGATCATTGGTACAGTGGCAATTGTTTGCAACCGCGCGATGAGTTCGAATAGAAAGGCGGTTGCTGGTTTCTTCCTGGGCGTCAGCGCGTAGTTTCCGTTCCCTTCCAGTCCAAAGGTTCCGTGAGCCGCCACGCATCCAAGATCGAGCCGCCCTTCCTCCTGTGCGTTCGCGAGCACATCGTGGAGTGATTGACCGAGAGCCGGATTCCACTCACTCTCAAGACTCAGGACTCCTCCAAGGATTGGGGCCAGTGCTTTAGGCGGATATGTACCACCCGCGTGTGGAATTGGGAGACTCGTTCGGTGAAGACGCCGAACACTGGCAGCCCTTTCCTGAGCGTATTCGACCAGTTCTGCGTTGATGGTCTGTTTTGCCTCGAAGACCGCGTACACACTCTCCGCCGGAATAATTGTCTCACCCTGATAGCGGAAGATAAATGGGGAGTACTGACGGTCGAAGACGACAACGTCGATCTGGTCGCTGAACGCACCCCGGCTGTCAACAATATGTGCTGTCGACGCCTGGTAGCGCTGAGGCAGGTATGTCCCCAAGAGCTCTACCCAAACCGACTCGCAAGCATCACCCTTGGTGCCTGGATGCCCGAACGACTTTCTTGCGATGGCAAGTCGTTGTTCGATGTCATCGTGAAGGGATGCGAGAAGTTGCTCAAGTGACCATGCGCTCATGTGTTATCCTCCCTAAAAGGTGGTGTTGGCGCCATAGCGAGGGCAATTTCCGTGGCGCGTGACGGGTTCACGGGTTGGGTTGGGTAGGCATCGAGAGCGAGCGCCGGTAATAATCGTTGCACCAGATCAGAGAAGGTGAACCCGTAGGTTCTTCCGTTCTGTGCACCGGTCGCTTCTACCAGAGCGGCGATCTGGGGCTCGGAGAATCGAAGGGGCGAAAGCGCATTTGAAAGCACACTGCAACGTTGAGCGTCGTCAGGCCGTGCGAAGAGAAGAATGTCTGCAGCCCGACGCCGGACCGCTGGGTCGAGCGCAGCAAGTCGGTTTGTGCACATGATGACAGCCGCAGGGCATCGACTGTTGGCGAGCCGGTCGATACCCCGGATGAACGCGTTGACGCCCGCGCGATCCTCATGATGCATCTGGGCTGCCTCTCGTGACTGGGCCAGGGCGTCGGCCTCGTCTACGAGAAGAATGACTGCGCCGCGTGCGCGCCCGGAGGACGGCCTTAATTTCCGAGCTTCTTCCAGGGTTGCCTCAAACGCTGCCGACAAGAGCTGCGTCATTTCTCCAACTCGTCCCTGACCACGGGTCAAGAGACTCAAGGGAAACGTGGTGACATCGATCTTCTCTTGTCGGGCGACTGCGTCGCCAATCGTTTCCGCCAACTCGGACTTTCCTGAGCCGACATCACCCGCAAGAACTATCAACGGAGGACGTCTAAGCATTGCGGCTATCAACTGCTCAGCGCCAGGATGATAGTGTTGTGCCCACCTATCAAGTCCTGCGGGGTTCACGAGGAGCCCGAGCAGCTTGGTCAGCCGTAGCTTGTGGGAATCAAGCCCAACCAGGCGCGCGAATCGTTCTTGGGCATCGACGTCAGGAAATGTCATCCGATGTTCGAAGAGGTCATGCAAGGCAGGCGTTGTGGTCATGGATATGCCCTCACAGTGGCCCGCAAGAGTGCGCGGCCACCAGTGGAATAGGTTCTGTCGGATTGCATGTAGCCATTGATCGCGGGTTCAGGTGCTCCGGAACGTTGGAACGGCATAAGCCTTTCGAAAGACGCCCTAGCCGCTTCAGAAAGCTGATTCCACGCCGCACTGTAAGATAGGTAGCTATAGAAAGTGGCGTTGCTCGCATCAGCGCCGAGCGGAATACGACCAGGATCGTCGTCATTGATGGTCTCGCCGGCAAGATCGCGGGCACTGTAGCTAATGGTCGGGGCTATCCATGCATTATCCTTTCGGAATCCATACGTAACCTTCTCAAGGTACCCACCCTTGATGAGGAGTGTTAGTTCCGCTTCGTAGGCATCGATTTGAGCATCGCTTGGTGCGCTGTAGAAGCGTTGCATTCGCTTCAGGTCAGTGGCGACCTTGGCGGCAAGGTGGCTCGCATGAGTGACAGTGAAGGTTGACGCCTCGGTAACGGTGTAGCTACTCATGGTCGTTCACCTCAAACCCGGAAAGAGGGACCAAAAACTCTCTGCCAGTAATTAATCGTGGCAGTCTTTGTTGGGGCCTTGAGAGCAGCGTCTATTGCATCACCGGCGTCGAGAGCCGCCTCGACGATTTGACCCGCCTGTGTTCCTGAATACAGCCTGCTGACGTTGTTCGCCTTGTTGACGGGATCGATGATCTGCATCGGCTCCGAGAAGCTTCCGACGGCGGCTACGTCATAGTAGTCGGCGAAGGCGATGCGCTCCCGGAGACCGGAGTGAGCCACGTAGGTGAAGAAGTGCTGAAGGGCCTCGGGGTAATCACTAAGCATCAATCCCTGATCAGAAAGGTGCGCAAGAACCAGCTCCACCATGAACGACTTGAGCCGGAACCCTTCCTTTTCACGCTTCACCTTCTTCGCCCAGTATTTCAGCAGACGAACCACCTGCGCGAAGTCAATCTTCTGAGCGGCCTTGCGTTTCCTAACGAATTCTAGATGCCGTGGTATACACGTCTCCAGAAGGGACCCATCGTCTTGGCTGACGAGATTGCCGTGCCAGTCCGGATCGCCGCTGTAGAGAATCGGCACGACATCAACGTCCAGGCCAGACCCTCGAAATGAAACCGTGACGCTGTAAGTCTGAGGGACAATCTGGTCAGGTTTGAAGTTCGGAAAGGCCTTCCGAAGCCGCTCGGCAAGGTACTTGAGTAGCCGTGAAACATCGTGCGGCGCGTCCGCCCCACTGATATAGCAGGCGACGTCAATGTCGTTCAGCGATCGGAGGGCGGTGCCTTTGGCTAGGCTGCCAGCGACGAGCATTTTCTTGAGCTCGAAATCCGGGTGCTCGCCGAGGAACCCTTCGAGTTTCTCGCGAAGACGATGTGCCTGAGCGCGGTACTCATCAGCTCTTTCCTTCGGAAGATTAACGTTTTGCTGCGCGAAGGCAGCGATGTCGGCATGATCGACGTGTTCACGGCTCATGGGTCCCCCTCATTACTTGCTTTGGCGCCCCGCAATCTGCTAGTACTTGGTGTCCGAGCAGACAACTTATCGTACGAATAGGTCTAAGATTTGGTACTTCAAGATCATTTGGTTACCAGATAACGCGTTGTTTGCGTGGACAACAGTCTAACCACCGAAGATCTCCTGTCAAGGGCTATATGACCGAAACCGCGTTTGGCACCGTTCTACGGCGACTACGAGAGGCACGAGGGCTGTCCCTCCGCGAAGCTGGACAGCTTTCAGGGCTGGATCATGCATACGTGCATCGGCTTGAGACCGGGGAGAAGGAAGCACCCTCGGAGGATGCCGTCGCGAGGGTCCTTCGAGCGCTGAAGCCCAGTAAGCGACAAGAGCACGTTCTGCGCTTCCTGGTTGGCCGCGAGGTCGCGCTCGATCTTGTTGATCCCACGATCATCGACGATCCGGAAATTGATCTCGATGATTTCGAGTCGGCAGCCCAAATGAGTTTCCGTGGGAAGAAGCCCACGGGATCAGCCGAGTGGCGGACTGTGATCGAGAAGATCCGGAGGCTTAGGAAGGAACTCGAACGTGGATGAGCCTACCGCCATCATTCGCGCCATAAGGATGACGCGCACCCTGACCATGGAGCAGGTCCAATTCCCGCTGGAATCTTACTTGAAGACAATGCAAGGCCTACCAAGCGACATCGTCGTTCGCAAAGACGACACGCTCGGTGAAGGCGAAGGCGGCCATACCATGGTAGTGGCTGGAAAGCGGTGCATCATCATCAACGGTAACGACCGTCCTGAGCGGCAGCGTTTCACCGCATGTCACGAGGTGGCCCACATCGTGCTCGATCTTCCAACAGAGCACGACAACGACGGAGGTCAGTTCGCGCGGAGACCTCCCAACGAGGTATTGTGTGATGTGTTCGCGGCTGAGGTTTTGCTTCCACGCCATCTGTTTCGGCCACTGGTAGAAGATTCGGACCTTGGGTTTGCAGCCATCGAGCGGCTCGCCAACGACTTCGTGGCGTCGCTCGCTGCTACGGGGTCGCGCTTTGCCGAAATCTGCGATCGACCATGTGGGTTTGTCCTTGCCCGGGATGGCATCGTGCAATACGCCTCGCGGTCGAAGAGCCTGAAAGAGTCGGGCGGTTGGATTTCCCCGGGCCAGAAGCTCCCAAGCGAGTCTCTCGCTGCTCGCCTTCTCCGATCGACAGGGGCCGAAAGTTCCGCTGCGGTTGATGCAGTCGAATGGCTGAGCGACTGGAAGCAAGGCGGCTTCCTCCTGGAAGAAGCACGTCACTTTCCGAGATGGAAAGAGACATTGTCGTTGCTCTGGTTCGAAGAGGATCGCGTACCCACATCAGACAGCAACTACTCCGACGATGACGACGAAGAACCGGCGCTGAAGCCCCTGGACGGTGTACTACCGTGGCCAGGGAAGAGTCGCCGACGACCATAGTTATCGCTGCTTTCGGTCACTTCATCCATGTGAACTCATGATTCGGCGACGCTAGTCCCAGAACGACCACCACGGCTTCTTCTTCACGGGTTGCGTCTTCGCAGTATCTTCTTGCTGGGGCGGGATGAACGCGCTTGCGCGGTCGCAGCCAACCTCGCTCGCGGACGAGCTTGCCCCAGGTGGTGGCCGAGGCGAACACCTTGCCGGTGCGCTGGGCGTGCATGGCTGGGGTGCGCAGAGACATGTGGCGCTTCTCGGGCGAGAGCACCATGTCCTTCATGTCGGCCTCCGCGCCGCCGTACATCTATTCGCGCGACGAACTCCGACGCCTCCTGGATGGCGCACTCGCCCTCCGAGACTGGGAAAACCGTCACCCTTGCCCCATCCGCTCGCAGACGATGCACGCGATCATCCTGCTCCTCGCGACCGCGGGGCTGCGCATCTCCGAGGCGCTCCGGCTCACCCTCGAAACCGTAGACCTGGAGCGGGGCGTGCTCTCCATTCGCCAGACGAAGTTCCGCAAGTCCCGCCTGGTGCCGGTCTCACCGGGCACGCTGGCGGAGCTCAGGCGCTACCACGCCATCCGCCTCACTGCGGCGTCAGCCGACGCCACGGCGGCATTCTTCGTCTCCGGTCGCGGCAAGGCCTACAGCGCCGCGCTTCGTTGAGCACACCGTACTGCTGTGTTCAACCGACGTGTCGGCCGTCATGCGTCGCAGGTACACCACCACCTGCAGAACCGACGATTCGGCGGGAGGTACCACGTTGACTGGGCTAGCTCAGCGACGCAGCGAACTTCAGTGCTTCAGCCACCCCGTGCTCGCGGGCGATCTTCTTCACTCGAGCCCTCGGGCCTAGGCCGAGACCGCGCAAGAGTCCCAGATACTGCCCTTGGAGTTTGCGCGCAGCCAAGCCCTTCGCACTGAGCCTGAGCTTGCGTTTCCCCGGTGCCGAGGAGATCGTTTCGGTCTTGGCCACTTGGGTACTGGGGGCCTCAGCTCGTCCTTCTAGTGCAGCCGAGACCGCGGAAATGGCACGCTCGTTGGCCTGTGCCTGGGCGGCGGCCAGCACACGTGCAGTGAATTCGCGGACGATGGATTCGATTTCTATCGAGATGGAAGACATGGTCGCAGACTATATGGGTGGACGTTTCAATTGCATACAATAAATGCGCTTTGTCTCCCGAGGGTTCGAGCCGTGGTCTCGAGCCTGGCGGGGCCAGGGCTCAGTCTGGGCGCCATCAGGCCCATCATCGTAGTCCTCATTCCGGGTCGGAGCGAACAGCCTCGTGATGCGCTCGGGCATTCGTTTGACACCACGGCTCTCCGGGGGCAGTCGGAGGAAGCGTGGGCGGCCTCGTGGAAGACACACCCGTGGCATTCACGGACTGTTTCGCAGAGGTTTCGTGTGGCTGGCGCCATACCCGACGACGCGCTCACGACCTACAGTCCATGCGCTACACCATTCAGGTTCTTTCAACCCTGGCCGCCTGCTTGTCGCTCACCCCACTCGCCCTCGTGCAGACAACGACGACCGGAAAGACAGCGCCTGCGCAGTCTCCCGCTGCTAGCGATCTTTATAGTGGTGATTGAGGTGGACTTGCTGCCCGCGTTAGCTGCGAGAGGACAAGTGCAGAGCGCAGTGGCCACGGATTGAGATTCGGACCGACTTGTCGCGTCGCGGGGAGCCCAGGCCGCGAGCAACGAGGGAGGAGACTCGTGATGGTCAAGGCGACCTCGGTGTGCGCGCCCCACTCGCCAGCCACACCATCGATCGCGGGCCACCCTCACTCGGACGTGCGCAAGCGGTAACCGAGACCCGCATCGCTGATCAGGTACCGAGGGCGGGTCGGATCGGGTTCAATCTTCTGGCGCAGCAAATGCATGTAGACGCGGAGATACCCGGTCTTGCGCGCGTGAGCTGATCCCCTGACCTCCTCAAGTAGCGCAGTTGCGGTGACCACCTGGTCGGGATGCCGCGCAAGAGCCGCGAGAAGCTTGAACTCGTTGGCCGACAGGGGAACGTGCTTCGCCCCACGCCGCAGGGTGTGACCTTCCAGATGGAGATGGTAGTCGCCGAAGGAGACGATTGTCCGGGCGACGTGGCCTCCCCGGGCGCTGCGGCGGGTCCGCACCTTCTCAATCGCTCGCCGGAGGGTGCTCTCGGCGCCAACGACATGGTACCCTTCGGCTGCCAGGCTGGCCGATAACGCCCGCAACTTCTCGCGGTCGCCATCGATCACCAGTATAGATGCGCCGCCCATCACATCGCCCCTATGCAGTCGATCCCGCGTCCGCCGCGCCGCCGGCGAGCGCGCGCCGTGGGTAGGCCCACCTGGTAGTCGATCCACTGTAGTCCGGTTGCTCCATGTTGTCGGTGTTAGTGTCAGTGTTAGTATCCTAGCGCAACGACCTCGGTGCCACCACTATGCCGTAGTCTGCGATCTTTTTGATCACCGTGGGGTATGAGAGTCTCAGCAGCCGGGCGGCTTCCGAGCGGTTGCCGCCAGTATGAGCCAACAACCGTTCGATATAGAGCTTCTGGAGCTCGGCCAGTGACGGCAGTCGACCGTCGCTTTGCTGACTGACGGCGAAGAAATCGACCGGCTCGTTTGCCCCTGTGCGCCGGCCCCGGCCGATCAACAGGGAAGACGCGGTTATCTGGGAGCCAGTCTCGAGAATGAGGCTGCGTTCGAGGATGTTGCGCAGCTCCCGCACGTTGCCGGGATAGTCGTAGGTGAGCAAGACCTGCATCGCGTCGGGAGAAAGCGTTGCGCCCGAGCGGCCGAGACGCCGGGATATACGGTTGAGCATCCAGTTGGCGAATAGAGGTATGTCCATGCGCCGATCACGCAAGGGTGGCAGCGTGAGGTGGAACACGTCGATGCGGTGGAAGAGGTCGAGGCGAAAGCGGCCGGCGGCAACCTCGTCCTCGAGATTGCGGTTGCTGGCCGCGATGACCCGCACGTCCACAGCCAGGTCGCGCGTGCCGCCAACCCGGCGAAATGACATGGTCTCGAGCGCTCGGAGGAGCTTCGCCTGGAGCGCAGCACTCAGTTCGCCGATCTCGTCGAGGAATAGCGTTCCGCCCGCCGCTACTTCGAGCAAGCCCTGTTTCCCTGTCTTGGCGTCGGTGAATGCGCCGCGCTCGTGTCCGAACAGCTCTGACTCCAGCAGGTTCTCGGCGATGGCTGCGCAGTTGAGCTCGACCATCGCTTCCTCGCTGCGTCCCGGCGTGTGCTCGTGTATGAAACGAGCCATGATCTCCTTCCCTGTCCCGCTTTCGCCTTGCAGCAGCACGGATGTCGACGGACTCTCCGCGACTTTGCGGGCGTGTTCGAGCAGCATGCGCATTGGGGGGCTTTCCGAAATGAGGATTGCATCCTGCGTGGTGTTCTTCTCGCGCCGAAGGGCACGCACCCGATTGCGCAAGTGACGAGCCTCGAGGGCTTTGCGGACCTTGACGACCAGCTCCGAGAGTTGGATTGGCTTGGTCAGGTAGTCGTCGGCCCCTTGGCGCAGGGCGCTCACGGCGTTTTCCACGTCGGCGTACGCGGTGATGATCAAGAACAGGGTGTCCGAGCCGCGCTCGCGCGCCTCTTGACATAGAGTTGCCAGGAGGTCCACACCGTCGGCATCTGGCAAATTGCGGTCGAGCAGCATCACGTCGGGCGGCGATTGTCGCCAGGCGGCCAGCCCATCAGCTCCGCTGGCAGCGGTGCGCACGGCATAACCCTCCCGCAGCAAGGCCGCCTCGGCGATCACCCGAAAGGACTTCTCGTCATCGACGAGTAGGACCGAAGTTCTCACGTCGCTTTCTCGCCAATCAATGCGTGCCTGGATGCAAGTTGGCCGATGGTGGAGAGAGCATCGAGATCGACCCGCCGCACTCCCAGTCGCTTTTCGATTGACAAAATGGGTGTGGCACGCGTGCTCATGCGGTCGCGCTCTTCATCGCTTCATCGCTACGAATGTGCTCGGCACGCCGATCAAATTGATCAAAAGGCCGATCAAGATGATCAAAGACAGAGGCAAGCCTCATGCCAGCAGCCCAGTTGCGCACCTCTTGGCGCTGGGACGTGGTCAGCACGGGGTCACCTAAAGGATCTTTGGAAAGGATGTTGTGGTTTTCTCGAGGGGATGGGTCTTTGGCTGGTCTGCTCCAAGGCCTACCCCTGCGGCCCTTGTGAAAGTGGCTGCCAGAGGTCTTTATAGTCGGCGAGCTTGCCGCTCGCGTCCCATCCGGTGAGGCGAGTGCGGATGCGCCCGCAATAAGGGATTTCCGGCGCAAGGTGCGGATGGGCCGAGAGACGCTCCCGGGTGGTCCAGGTGTTGCTTGGCTTGCTGGCATGGTCTGGCTTTCATGTAGCGTTAACGAGCGCTGCGCGAGCACGCATTTGCTCGTCGTCGCGGCCATGGTGCTGACGACGGCTGTGGCAACCGGCGCCGTGGCAGGGAGCGCATTCGCTGCGGCCGATGCGTCCCGGCCTGAGCGGCCCGAGGGTGTCGTGCCGGTGCACCCACGGCTGCCCCAGATGCTCTCGCTCGGCGAAGCTCTCAACCTCTTTCGCCGACAAGGACTCGACCTGCTCATAGCGGAGGCGAACATCCGCAACGCCGAGGGTGGCATTCTGGTGGCAGGCGCCTTGCCGAACCCGGTGCTGTCAGGAAGCACGGGGTACGCCATCACCTATGCGAACAACTCCTACAGCAAGCTCAACTGCCTGCAAAACGGGGCTCAGTGCTCACCTTGGACCAACAATGTCGGGGTCAGCGATTCGGCGGCCTTGGAGACCATCCTCTCAGGCAAGCGGGATCTGCGCCTCAAGGTCGCGCGTAACGCGCTTGCCGCCGCCAAGCTGTCGCACGTGGACGCCGAACGGAGCATCGCATTTCAGGTCAAGGCGACGTATCTCCAGGTGGCGCAAGCCGTCCTGGGCTACAACTTCGCCAGGCAGGTCGCGGCCTCCAATGGCGTGACGCTGAAGAAGTTCCAGGCCCGCTATAGCAAGGGAGCGATCAACGAAGGGGACCTCGAGCGTATCGAGACACAGAAACTGGAGTCGGATCAGGCGCTGGATGCGGCCGTGCAGGTGCTGCGGGTGTCGCGGGTGGCGCTGGCATTTCTACTGGGCGTTCGCGGGCAGGTACCGGACTTCGACGTGGACACGCACGTGCTCGACTTCTCCGTGCCGCCTGCGGTGCAGAACGCGAGCGATGTCGGCTTGCTCCGCAACGCCTTTGCGCTACGTCCCGATCTGGCCTCGCTGGGCTTTCAAAGGGCCGGGGCCGAAGCGCAGATCCAGCTCGCGCAACGACTCAAATTTCCGGATATCGCTCTCGGTCTGACCTACGCTTTTGGCGGATTCGGTGGTCAGTCGACGAACGGACCGGTTGGCCCCCAGGTGTTGGCCTTTTCGCTCTCCTTCCCGTTCCCTGTCTTCTACCAGTTCGAGGGCGAGCTGAGACAGGCACGTGCGCAACGCGATGCAGTCGCACTGCAGGAAGCGAAGCAAACCGCCCAGGTGGCGAATGACGTGTCGACGGGACTGGCGGGCGTGAGTGCAGCCCGGGCGCTGGTGGAGCGGATGGAGGGACCGCGGCGCGAGGGTGGGGGCCTGCTGGAAAGCGCCAAAGGCGCGTTCGATGTGGTGGCGCAGCAGTATGAGAAGGGCGCAGCTAGCCTGACCGACTACCTGGACGCTCTGCGGACTTATATCGCCACGAAGACGGAGTACTACGGCGACCTGACCAACTATTGGACGGCAGTGTTCCAGCTCGAAGCGGCCGTCGGCAAGGAGCTGAACTGATGAAGACGCAACGGCCTTGGGTGCGAAGGGTGGTGCATTCACCGATGACGGCTCTTGGCGCGACGACATTCTTCCTGGTCCTGGGAGCCGCTTACGCCCACGCTGACGACGCCCCTGGCCTGGCCTGTGCGGACGGCCCCTGCGCTCTAGCCGGGGACAGCGGCGTGGCCGGCGCGGGTGCAACCAACGGGGACGGGGTAGGGCCAGGGGGAGGGGCCGGGACGGCCGCCAACGCGCCCTTGGCCTGCGACGGGGGCCTTTGTGACACCACGAACAGCTCAGGATGTAATGTTGGCGGACGGGACGGCGATGGCACGGTGACGCTGCTCGTGCTCGGGGCTGCCCTGGCATGCCTGGTAAGGGTGGGAGCACGGCGCTCCCGCCGCAAGGGCCGTGCCCGCCGGGAGGCGTCCCTGGACCACGAGCAGGCCGGAAGGGAGGGGACGCTATGAGCTTGGGTAATGCGGCAAGGGTGGCTCTTGCCGTGTTAGCGATTGCGAGCGGGGCGGCTCGCGGTGCCGAGGCCGCGGGCACCACGGCGGAAGTGGACGTCTCGCTACCCGAGGAGCTTTCGCCACGTCGTGTCGTCACGGTCGAGTGGAACCCGCTCCCGCTTTTGGTCGGAAAGCTCAGCGGCAACGTAGTGGTCGTCCCGATTAGTCACCACGCGCTCGTGATCACGCCGTTCTACGTCTCCACCACCACGGCTCCCATCTATGTCTGGGACGACAGTGGCAACGCCACCCAGCTGCCGCAGCAACGCTTCCATGGCTTGGGCGGCGAGCTCGGCTACCGCTACTACTCCGGGGAGCGAGGGCCACGGGGTTGGTTCGTCGGCCCCTCTTTGATCTTGGGCTGGTTGACCGCGACGGCCGAGAACGGCAGCAGTCTAGGCTACCTCGATTATGGGGTCGCAGCCGACATCGGCTACCAGTTGCTGGTCGGGGATTCCGTTGCGGTCAGCCTGGGTGCGGGGCTGCAATACACGAGGACGAGCAAGGCCATTCCCAACCAGCAGTTTCCGGCTGACATCTATGCCAACAATCTCGCGCGACCGCGGGTGTTGTTGTCGCTCGGATGGGCATTTTGAGGAGGCAAGGACCGTCGATGCAAAGGTTTACCGCCATCGCTCTCGCAGCAGGTCTGGTCCCCGTAGCCTGTGCCTCGGAGAACAGGCTATCCGCGCCGCCACCTCCGGTGGACTGGCAGTCTCTTGCTGCCCCTCCAGCGCGCTTGGCGAGCGCGGTGCCTAGGATCACGGCGCAGGAGCGGGCGATAGCTGATCGCTACCTCGCGGCGCTGGCCTCGCCGCAATGTGAAAAGGTGGGGTCTCTGCTCGACGAGGCTGCCCACTTTTCATTCGCTGGCCAGGAGACCCTCGGTCCCGCGGCGGTCGTTCGCCACCACGCGGACGTCTTTGCTGCCTTTGCACGGCGGAGATTCCGGGTCACTCGGCTCTGGATTACCGCGAGCGAACAGGCGATCGAATGGATCATGACAGGGACGCAGGCCGCTACTTGGCTGGGCCTTCCTGCCAGCGCAAGGTCCGTGGTCATCAGGGGCCTGTCCCTGGTCGGGACGTCGGACGACGGGCTCATCACCGACATACGCATGTACTTCGACCAGGCGGTGGTGAAAGGCCAGCTCGGCGTGGGGCCGGCCGAGCTGCTGGCGTTGCCGCCTGCCGCGGCTTCGGACGCACCACCGCTGGTCGTCGAAGAGCCCGTAGCGGACCACGATGCCACCAACACGGGCGTCATGCGCATGATGTTGCAAGACCTCGAGGACAAGAAGGAATCGGACTTCCTGGCAACCTTGGCGGATGGCATCCAGGTGTTCGCGCAGGACCGGGCGGAGCCCATGACCGGCAAGGATGCGGCCCGGAGCTACTACAAGACCCTTCACAAGGCGATTCGGCAGCTCGACATGGTGATAGAGAACGCCTGGGACGTGGGTCAGTTCGCCATTGTCGAATACTCGATCACCGGGGTACAGCGGGGTCCGCTCGGCCGGATCCAGCTCGTGGCGGATCGGGCTCTGAACCTCCGCTTCACGGATATCGCTGAGCTTCACGACGGCAAGATAACTCGCATCTGGAGGTACGACGGCCTTGGGGCTCTCGCCTCGCCTTGAGAATTGGGGGCCCCAAGCATGTCCTCGTTCAAATTGGAGATAGTAAGATGAAAGTTGCAGCTCTGTTGACGGCAGTATCGAGCACCTTGTTCGCGGTCGGTTGTATCTCGTCCGCCCCTGCCGCGCCCGCCGCTCTCGACCGGCCATCAGGGGAGGTCTGGCTGACGTCCCAGCAGGTCAAGGATGCCCACCTGGAAATGGAGACCACGAGCGACCGCCCCGTAGGTGGCATCATCCGCGCGGCCGGGCGGGTTACCTTCGACGATCTGCGAGTGGGGCACGTCTTCTCCCCGGTTACCGGACGAATCACCAGAATCATGGCCCAGCCCGGACAGCGGGTGAAGAAGGGGGAACCCCTTTGTGTGATCCAGTCCCCGGATCTTGGCAGCGCCGTTTCGGACATGGCCAAGGCCCAGGCGACCCTCTTTCAAACCGAGAAGGATTGGAAGAGGCAGAAGGATCTGCTCGAGGTCCACGCCGCGGCACAGCGCGATTATGAAGCCGCTGAAGGCGCCTACTTGAATGCCAAGGCCGAGATGGATCGCGCACAACGCAAGGCCAGGCTGCTGCGCAATGCGGGCCTGGATACGGTGACCCAGGAGTACATGCTGCCCTCTCCCATCGAGGGCGAGGTGATCATGCGAGGGGCTAACCCGGGGCTCGAAGTGCAGGGCCAGTATTCCGGGGGAGCGACCCTCGAGCTTTACACCATAGGTGAGCTGGACCGGGTGTGGGTCATCGCCGACGTCTACGAAATGGATCTGCCGCGGGTGAAGAAGGGGACGGAGGTGACCGTCAAGGTGCTCGCCTATCCGAACACGACCTTTAGTGGTGTGGTGGAGTGGATCTCGGGAGCTCTCGATCCGGTCTCTCGTACCGCTAAGGTCCGCTGCTCGCTTGCCAATCCCGAGGGCAAGCTCCGTCCCGAGATGTTCGGGACCGCCAGCATAAGTGTCGACCCGGAGAAGAAGCTCGCCATAAGGCGTTCGGCCCTGCTCCTTCTCGGCGAACAGTCGGTGGTCTTCGTGAAGACCGGTGCCACCTCCGCGGGTGAGGTACGCTTCGAGCGCCGGCCCATCGCGGTCGACGAGATGTCAGGGGGTGATTACGTCCCGCTCAAGGCCGGCGTCGAACGGAACGAAACCGTCGTCGTCAAGGGCGGCGTTCTTCTGCTGGGGATGCTGTAGCAATGGTCAAGCGACTGGTAACGCTCGCACTTCGTTGGCCGGCGGTGGTGGCCATCGCGGTGGTCGCAATCACCGCTGCCGGCCTGTACGCCTTCAACGAGCTTCCCATCGAGGCTTACCCGAATCCGGTTCCGCCACTGGTGGAGACTCTGACGCAGCCTCTCGGCTGGAGTGCGGAGGAGGTGGAGCGCTTCGTGACCATTCCTCTCGAAGTAGGTCTGTCGGGAATTCCTGGTCTCGACCACGTGCGATCCCAGTCCCTGTTCCAACTTTCGGATGTGAAATGCTACTTCAATTGGGGGACAGATTATTGGGCGGCACGCCAGGAGGTGATCAACCGCCTCCAATTCGTCACCCTGCCGTCCGGGCTCATGGCGCAAATTTCGCCCTGGAACGCCATCGGTGAAGTGTTCCGCTATGTGCTCAAGGGCAAGGGGTACACCCTCAAGGACTTGAAGGCGGCCGAGGATTTCACCCTGGAACGTCAGTGGCGCCGGGTGCCAGGCGTCATCGACGTGACGAGCTATGGAGGAGAAACCAAGGAGTACCACGTCGAGGTGGATCCGTATCGCATGCGAGCCCGCGGGATCTCGCTCAACCAGATAACCGCGGCCCTGGCCAACGCCAACGCGAATGCGGGAGGCAGCTACGTTCCCCTGGGGGAGCAGTCGTATGACGTACGGGGTGTGGGGCTCATCACGAGCTTGACCGATGTGAGCGACGTGGTCGTGACGGAGGCCAAGGACAAGAACGGCAACCCGACCGGCAATCCCATACGTGTTCGCGATATCGCCAATGTCACGCTCGGCTACGCTCCCCGCCTGGGCATGGTGGGGAAGTCGGGCGGCTGCCCCTTGGCATTACAGACCAAGGGATGGTGGGGCAGGTTATGGGAGTCCAAAGAGGAGCGCGTCGAACGAGAGTTGCTCGACAATCCCCTGGCTTTCCGTAGCTGTAAGCCGGAAGACGTCGCCGATGATGGCGATGTCGTGCAAGGCATCGTCCTCATGAAGTACGGTGGCCAGACGAAATCGACCTTGGCGGGCATCTACCAGCGGGTCGAGTACATTCGCAAGAACCACCTGCTGCCGCCGGGCATGGAGATCGAGCCCTATTACGACCGTGACCGCCTGGTCGACCTGACCACGCACACGGTGCTGCACAATCTCTTCCTGGGCATGCTGCTGGTCACGCTGGTTCAATTGCTATTTCTGGGCAATCTCCGAGCCGCGGCGATCACCTCCGCGGTCATTCCGCTCGCGTTGCTCATAGCCTTCATCGGCATGCTGGCGAGCGGCACCTCCGCCAACCTGATTTCCATCGGCGCGGTCGATTTCGGCATCGTCGTCGACTCAAGCGTCATCATGATGGAGAACTTCTACAAGCACCTGGGACGGCACGGCACCGGGAGCATGCGTGACCGCATCATGGAGGCCGCCGGAGAGGTGGGCGGTCCGATGTTCCTGTCGACCTTCATCATCGCCACTGCCTTTTTGCCGCTCTTCACCCTCACCGGCGTCTCTGGAGTGCTCTTTTCCCCCATGGCTCGCACCTATGCGTTCGCCATCTCGGGCGCCATCCTGCTCTCGCTCTTCTTGGTGCCCGTGCTCGCCAACCGCTTTCTCAAACCCGACATGTTGTCCGACGAGGAAGAGAGCCGTCTGATGCGGTTCATGCACAAGCTCTACAATCCCCTCTTCGACGCCGCTTTGCGCAGGCCGAAGCTCGCGGTAGCACTGCGCATCATCCCCATCTTCGCCTGCGTCCTGCTCTTCCCGTTGCTCGGTCGGGACTTCATGCCCAAGCTCGAGGAGGGCAACTTCTGGATCCGCGCCACCCTGCCCATGTCTATCTCGATGGATCAGTCGGCACAGTACACGGCGCGCATGCGCTCGATTCTGCGCAGTCATCCGGAGGTGATTTCGGTGGTCTCCCAACTCGGACGCCCCGACGACGGAACCGACGTGACAGGCTTCTTCAACATCGAGTTCTTTGCACCGCTCAAGCCCTTCGACGAATGGCCACGCGGCTTGACCAAGCAGAAGCTCACCAACACCGTGCAAGGTGAGATGCAGGCAGCCTTTCCCGGCGTCATCTTCAACTTCTCACAATACATCAGCGACAACGTGGAGGAGGCGCTGGCCGGCATCAAAGGCGAGAACAGCGTGAAAGTGGTGGGCCCCGATCTGAAGGTCAACGAGGCCAAGGCGGCTCAGATCGTGGAGGTATTGTCCAAGGTCCGCGGGGTGAGCGATCTGGGACTGTTCCACTCGCTCGGCCAGCCGAGAATCAAGATCGTTCCCGATCGGACCATCTGCGCCCGCTATGGCCTCAACACCGGTGACATCGACGCCACGGTCACCGGCGCCATCGGCGACCAAGGGGTCACCAACGTCTTCGAGGGCGAGAAGTTCTTTGCCCTCACGGTTCGCTGGCAGGAGCCCTATCGGAACAGCGTGGAGGCCATTCGCCAGATTGCCGTCCAGAGCCCGGATGGCAACTTCATCCCCCTGGGACAGCTCGCCTCCATCACCAAGGAGGACGGGCCGGCGACGATCTACCGAGAGGACGGCGAGCGCTACGCTCCGGTGAAGTTCTCGATTCGGGGCCGAGACCTCGCCGGAACCATTGCCGAGGCCAAGGAACAGATCGCCAAGAACGTTAGCCTTCCCTACGACACACACCTGGTCTGGGCAGGTGAAATCAACGAGCTACACGACGTGGAGCGGCGTTTGGCGTTCATCATTCCACTCACGATTCTCCTGATTGCCTTCTTCATTTACGTCGCAGTCAAGAACTGGCTCGACCTCCTCATCGTGCTCATCGACATCCCGGTAGCCTGTACCGGCGGGTTACTCGCGCTCATTGTCACCGGCACGCACTTCTCGGTGTCAGCCGCCATGGGCTTCGTCTCCGTGTTCGGCATCGCAGTCCAAGACGCGTTGCTAATGGTGATGTACTTCCAGCAACTCCATTTCGGCAAAGGCTTGCCGGTCGAGAAAGCGGCGCGACAAGCCTCAGAACGGCGATTCCGTCCGATCCTGATGACGTCGCTGACGGCGATCCTGGGCCTTCTGCCTGCGGCTCTCTCGCATGGCATCGGCTCGCAAGCGCAGAGGCCGCTCGCCATTGTCGTGATCGGGGGCGCGCTCGAGCTGATGCTGCTGACCCGCCTGTTGCAGCCGCCCATGCGCGTCATCCTCTATCGCTGGCTGGAAGGCTGGAAGGCGCGTCGCGAGCTCCGGGGGACTTCTCCCCTGCCGACATAGCGTCCTGACGCCCCTTCAACTTGCGTTTCGGTGACCCCATGACACTGGGACCTCTGAAAGTGGCGAAGGCACGTCAGATGACTCGTGGGGTTACCACCGCATCCTTGCTGCTCGTCACAACGTGGCTCTGCTCTTGCCGACAACCCACAGGAACATCTGGCATCGCCAAGCCTTCCGAACCATCGATGATCGTAGCGTCTGGTCCGCCGAGCTGCCAAGACGTTGAGGAGTGCGAACGTCAATGCCCAGAAAGACCGGAAGCCTGTGTCTCTGCCGGGCGACTGTACGAATTCGGGCACGGCGTACCCAGCAATCCGGCTCGCGCCTTTGGCCTCTACCAGCAGGCATGCGGCCTGAACTCCCTGGTGGGCTGCTACAACGTAGCCGTTCTCCTCGAGGCAGGCCATGGAACGCCTCAGGATCTCACGAGGGCCAGCGAGCTTTACGGGCGAGTCTGTGCGAAGGGCTCGCCGACGGCTTGTGAACGGTCAGCCAATCTCGCTAGCAAAGCGAAGAAGCTGAGTGGTCCGTGAACGCTGCATCCAGGCGCACGTCCGGTGCCAAACTGGATGCCCGGCAACGTGCATGTCCGGTTTCCCTTCGCCATACCAAGCAACGGATCGTGGGGCAGACTCGGTTACTTAAGCCCCGTCTGCGCGTGGGCCTACCGCTGGCTCGGGGCTCGCGCAGCTTGCAGGGCGACCTTCGTCCCTCTCTCATCCCAGCGCCTACCATGTAAGCCATGGGTATATATCGACCCGCCCGGAAATCTCGCAGCGAGTGTACCATTCGCTGGTGGTCAGGCGGCATTGTGGCCTCGGTGGCGGCCGCAGCGCTGGGAGCCGCATCCTTCGGCTGGTCGATTCGTATCCGCAGCATTCTGCCCTCCCTCGTGCTTGGAGTCGTGGCTCTCGTGTTCTTGCCAGTAATGGTGCTCCTGGTCGTTGTGCGCGATACGAGCATCCCGATCCCCCGAGCGATTGCCACACCAGTGGTCGCCTCGTTCCTTGGCTATTTCGCGGCGCTTGCGTTGTGTTACCTGGCTTGGCTTGCCGGATGCGCGATTTGATGCGGCGGCAGCCCCTTGGTGTCCGGAAAGTCGTCGCTGAAATTCTGGCACGAATTCGCGGAGATACACAGCTTGAATCGTGGTACCTGAACGAGCAACCTGGTGACGAATGCTGCCGGCGACGCTCCAATTTCTCATCGCGATGATCGCGTGTGCGATCAACGAGCGGATGCAGCGGAAGCTGGACTACACGCAGGAGGAGGTCCGGGTTCTCAAGGAGATCCTCGCGGCGCTCACTGGCAATGGTCGGATCTCGTTCACGGCGGATCAGCGGCGTCGGCTGGCCGTGGCGGGCAAGGCCCTGAGCCCGGAAGAGCGGAAGAAGTGTTGCAAGCTCGTGAAGCCCGGAACGATCTTGGGCTGGCTTCGGCAGCTGGCGGCGCGCAAGTACGATAGCTCGGAAAGCAAGGTGGGTCGACCGCGCAAGAAGAAGGACATTCGAAAGCTGGTGGTCGAGATGGCGCTGGCGAACCTCGGCTGGGGCTACACGAAAATCCGCGATGCCCTTCGGACCGGATTGAAGATCGAGATCGGGCGAACGACGGTGGCCAACATTTTGCTGGAAGAAGGGATCGAGCCGGCACCGGAGCGCGAGAAGAAGCGCACGTGGAAACGGTTCATGACGAGCCACTGGGACACGCTTTGCGCGTGCGACTTCTTCAGCGTGGAAGCCTTGGGGATCACGGGGACGGTCCGCTACATGGTGTTCTTCGTCATCGAGATCAAGAGCCGCGCTGTCGAGATTGCCGGGATAGCCGTCGACCCGGGCGAAGAGTGGATGAAGCAGGTGGCTCGCAATTTGACAGATCCAGTGGATGGATTTCTGCGAGGAGCAAAGTACCTGATCCACGATCGGGACCCGCTGTTCTCGAAGGCATTCATCGCCGTTCTCAAAGCTGGGGGAGTGAAGAGCGTGAAAATACCAGCGCAGAGCCCTAAGTGCAATCCGCACGCGGAGCGATTTGTTAAGACAATAAAATTCGAATGTCTGAACCACTTCGTGATTTTCGGCGAGCGACATCTGCGGTACTTGATCAAGGAGTTCGTCGAGCACTATCACACCGAGCGTTTTCACCAGGGCATCGGTGGCCAACTCATCAGGAACGTCGGTCCGACGAATGACAACGGGGCAGATGGCAAGGTCGCCTGTCGCTCGCGCCTCGGCGGCCTTCTCAACTTCTATCACCGGGAGGCGGCTTGACCCGCGGCGATGGATTTCGGGACAGCAAGCCTTCGGTCCATGTTAGGCCGTGCCCATCCAACAGCCGGCGCGCATAGCGCAGCGAAATAGAGGAGTCGTCGGCCATGAAGGGATAGAAAGTGAAGGCGCGCGTAACCAGAAAGGCACAAGCCATCAGTAGGACGATGCCGTGCCATTGCGGTACTCGCAAAAGACCAACGCGGAAGCGCGAGGTCAAGAGCTGTATGGCGCGGCGCGTGGGCATTGAGCACGGCGGTTCATGCGGCCTGTCAGCCGAAAGTCCCGTGCTGACCGTGGAATGACGCCTGCAGGGTAAGACGCGCTATGGATCTTGGACATGTTTCGCGAGATCGTCTGGGTCTTTCTTGGATTGATGCGCGACGCTTTCGCGGGCGCACCAACCTCGTGATCGAGAATACCTTGCTTCGCTTCGCCAGGAGATCATCGTCCTGCAGCGAAGTGCACACACCCAAGGTGGCGCCGTCACGAGCGAGCCACGCTGTGGCCGGCGTCTCAGCCGGCCTCGAGGGGCTCGTGGCTTTCACAACGTCCATCAGATGCCAAGAGGAGGTTGGGCTTCCAAACGGACCTGATGACTGTCCGCCGAAAAAACTCGGAACCAGGTCGAGCCGACGCCAGCTTTCATCGGAATTCATCGGGTGATTGCCCAAGATCGGTCGCGCAGCGAGGGTTGGGCAGCGCCCACCATGGGGCCAAGGTGCGCCTGGAGCTTGTGCGCGGACGCTCGAAAGCAGACTGGGGACACACGAATCGCGTGCCACACGCCTTCCACCAGCTGCGGCTGGCGGTCAGCTTCAGGCGGCCCGAGCGTGATACTCGTGATGGAGCCCGCCGAGGACAGGCCGGGAAACAACGTCCTTTGGCGGAACACGTCGCACGGGCGCCAGCCAACGTGCGCCGAGCGGTGGCTGCATGCGAAGACCGCGGTGTGGTCGGCCATGATAGTAGCGAACGTACTCCTTCAGCACGCGGTCGGCGTGGACATCGTCGCGCACGATGATGTGATCGAGGCAATCGCGGCGTAGGGTTCCGTTCAGGCGCTCGCGAATGGCGTTGGCTTTCGGCGACCGTGGCGGCGTGATCAGGCAACGCGTCTCACATGTTTTCACCCGTCGGCGGAATTCCTTACCGTAGATCGAATCACGGTCGCGGATCATAAACCGCGGACTCTCGTTGTCGCGATCCGCGACGGCTTCGACAAAGCATTGCCCGGCATACTGCGCGCTCGGAGAAGACATCCCGCCGATGTGGACGATTGACGGGCCAAGTCCACGATCACGAAGCAGTACAGGATCTGGAACCGCAGGGTGACGGTGGTGAGGAAGTCACACGCCCAGGTTTGATGGATATGGTTGCGGACGAAGGCGGGCCAGGACTGGCCACGGTTGCGCGGCAAGTGCGGCGGTCGATACTTGGCGACGGTCCGTGGCGAGACTTTGTAGCCGAGCTTTCGAAGCTCCCCGGAGATTCGGTCCTCACCCCAGAGCGAATTTTCCGTCCAAAACCGCCGAATCATGGTCCGCAGGTCAGCGTCGGCTGGCGGTCGACCAACAGGCCGTCCGGACTTTCTCCGCCAGAGCAAATCGCCAAAAGGAACGATGCCAGCGGACAATGGTCTTGGGGCGCACGATGATGATCGCGTCGAGCACCGAGCTAAAGACGCGAGCGGCGAGAGCGAGTAGCACGCGGTCTCGCGCATGAATTCTGGGCCTTGGCACAGAACGACGCAAGACGCCAATCTGCTGGCGAAGGACGGCGTTTTCGATAAGGACGGCGGCGCGGGATCGGAAGGCACAACGCAAACGCGCTCATGACGGTTTTGAAAACCTCGAGGAACATCGCGGCGAATAACCTAGCACGAGACGATCAGCCGAGAAATCCTGGAGAAAACTGCGGCCGGTTCGACTTGATGCGAATATTTGCGGAGCACAGGAGCTTCGACGCCGCGAATTTGTGGCAAAACTCCCGGTGCCACGCTGCCCGGGTGATCGAGGGGGCGACGTGGCGAAATTCGCTGGACCCCTTCACAGGAGACCCAGAAAAGGACGTGGCGATATTCGGTGGACCGCCACACCGGGTCGAGAGCCCACCCGCCAACATCACAAAATCACGGAACTTCTCCGACCGGACCCGCTGGCAAAGCCCACCGCCCGCCGCCGCGATAATGATATTTCTTCGCAGGCTAATAGGTAGTCGGCGGACCCGCGGAGACATCGTAAGCCCGCGCCGACGAGGGAAGCGCGTGGTAACATCCGAACCCGCTGCTCTCGACAGCTAGCTCAATGTCCTCCGCATACAAACTTCCTATCTTCCTTTCCAGCGCGCACTACGGACTTGAAGACCTGCGCGCCGAGCTGAAGGACTACCTCGACGGTCTTGGCGTCGCTTGTTTCGTAAGTTCGGAGCAGGGCTTCCCGGACTATCCTGGGATGGCTCCATATGCCTCCTGCCTTCGCGTTCTCGAGCAATCCATGATCGTTGTCGGCGTCATCGACAGGCGGTATGGGAAGAAGTTCACAAATTGGGATCCCTACCCTGAGTACGCCGGACTGTCGCCGACGCACGCCGAACTTCGGCATGCGGTAAAGACCGGAAAGCGATTTCTCTTGTACGTTCGCGACCAGGTCCAGAACTACTATGACCTTTATCGGGAGAATAGGGACGCTTTCGATGGATTGCATCTGCCCGAGGGGTTGGACACCGATTCGCTTGAGATGTATCGGGAATTCAAGCTGCTTGAGCCCGGCCTATGGATTGCGTCCTTCCGCGATATTCGTGACGTGAAGAGTTCTCTGCAGCAGCGCCTACTCAACGACCTGTACCAGGCAATGCTTCAGCGGGAGGTGACAACGAACGCAACCGTGGAAACACTCACCAACGCTTTCGTGAAGAGCGATCCCGCATTGCGGGATGCCGTGATCAAGGCCGCTGATCCTCAGGTGCGCAAGCAAATCGAAGTCTTCGATGGACAGTTGGCGGAGCTTCAAACCCGCAGAGCGGAGCTTGAAGCGACGAAAGATCGGACCGCGCAGGAAGTGACCGTCGTCCAGGAACAGATGAAGACATTGGAAGAGAATCGGGCCAGGCTAAATAGTCTTCTGCAAATCGCGTTTGGTCGGGCATTGGCTGGAGCGCTCGCAGGCGGCTTGCCGCTAATCGCTATTCATCGGACAACGGGACCAGACTCACTGCCGACGCTGAGCGATCAGGATGTCGCAAGATCAGGCTTGCACTTCAGCGGATTTAGCCAAGCAACGCCGGTGATAAAGAGGGTGACGTGGGCTCGCGTTCCACGACGGGCGACCGACGGTACTTGGCGAGGTTACGACGCCTGCTTGCAGATCTTTGGACAGAATTTTGCGCCAGGTTGCAAGATCCAAGTCCGTCATCGCGATGATCCAACAACCGAGAACAACTTCGGCTGGACGCCCAACGTATACTCCGGTCACTACCTGGAGCTATCCACGAATACGTCGGATGAGAGCCCTATCGGAGACTTGGTCTGTGACTACAGGGTCGCAAATCCCCTGCGATCTTCAGATTGGGTTCCATTTTCCTATGACTACGATCCGGCAGCGGAGATCGCACGAGCCGAGGCCCTTCTCGCAGAGGGTGAAAAGGCCTTTGGTGACAAACGCTATCAGGAAGCAATCGAACCGCTTCGAAGTGCACACGTGCGTTTGCACGGGCTGGTTGGCAAGAGCGACTCCCGCTGGCAACGTGCCCATCATCTATGGCAGGAGGCTCTCTTTGAGACTGGCACCTGGAAACGTTCCTAGCCATCGGCTGGTTGGCCGCCGAACAAGGCGTTGCAACAAGTCGCTTCGCGGCTTGCAGGTGAACGCCAACCCGTTGGGCATCAGAACGGCGAAAAGGACTAGGCTGGACCAACATGACGAACCCCAATACGACGCGTTCATTAGCTACAGCCACGCCGACGAGGAATTCGTGTGGCGTCTGGCGCGCCATCTGACCAACGCTGGGTTGCAGGTATTCTTCGACCAGGCCGAACTCGCCGTGGGTGATAGTCTCGTTTCCAAGATCACGGAGGCCGTGCGCACCGCTCGCTTTCTGGGTCACGGTAGGGACGGCCCTTCGCTATGAAGCTCGGTCCGCCCCCCGTACGGATCCCAGGGGCCGCTGCTAACGCACTGGGCTCTTGCCTCGGGTCCTGACGTCAAAACGCGCAGTTGTCCAAGAAGGATGAAGGATGCGGACGCGCGGGAGGTAGCGGGCGGCCAGTCGTGATGCAGGTTGTCGCCGAGCGGATCGGCCATCACGACGGGACGAATGCCGCGTCGTCTCCAGGTGGAGATGGTGGAGCGGGGGATGTGGACGTTCCTGGCCAGGGTCCTGGCGCCGCAACGCACGACGTGTTCTCGAAGACGATGGTCGTAGGCGCGCCGCACGGGCTGCGCGTCCAGAACAGCGGGGATCATCCCAAAAGCAGCCCACACGGCCCGGAAAAGATCAATGATATTAAGGGCGTCGCAATCGCGAACATGAAGTTCATAATGTCTCCGTGCACAGCTGGGATGTTTCTGGGTACGAGTTGTCCAGATGCGGCGATCGCGATGTGCGCCGTGAGGGACACGGGGCTTCCTCGTGTCATGACCTCGCTTTTTCGATTGCGACCCGCCGATGGATTTCAACCCTTGCGCCGCAGAGCGCGAATAGTCGATTAACACAGCTCGTTTCCACCACCGCCACGCTTCTAACTTGCCCCAACGCTGACCTCGCTGGCTTTCGGAGGCCATGGGAAGATCTGTTCTTGACCGGCTGGCCACTACATAGTCGGCGCACAGCTCCATGATGACGACCGGACGAGAACCACGGGGTGGTCCGGCACCAAGAGAGGCGTGACGCACAGAATCCTACCCGGCAGACACCGCAACAGCGCGATCAGTCATGCGGGCGCCTGGAGCCATATCCACGTTTACACGTTGGCGCTGCGACTAGTGACAGACCTTGGACCACCCAATACCGCATGGAGCCATCGCGAACTTCATCGATCCTACAAGCTGCCCACGAGAACTTTAGTGATATTGGGAGCGTCGCAATTCCGTGCGAAGAAGCGCGGAGCGTCTTCGCACACGGCTGTGCTATAGTCAGAGCGAGCCAGAGATCTCGGGGTAGCCGATGGACCAAACCGCTGACATGGTCGTTGCGCCCCTGCCACCGCGGGAATGGCTGCGATGCGCACATTCCAACGTACCTTTGCCATATCGACCTCGGTTTCCCTGCTTGCGGTAGGGTATGACCGCACAAGGCTCGACGGCATCGGGAGTGGTGGGAGCAACGGCGGCTCCGTTTCCTATGGGGCACGCCTGGCTTCTCCCGCACACGTGATGTCATCTCCTCAGGCGGCGCGATCGGCAAGCATGTCAATCATCGCCCGAGCGATACACAGTGCTCCACCCCAGCAGCCGCCAGCGATAGTGGCGGGACCCCTCCCGAAGGCGTATGCGCGACTGACAGCGACTGCAGTGCCCAATGGATGCTGCAGCGCTCCTGGCGGGCCAATCCTCTGTGTTTCCACCCACGACACGTGTATGCATATAAGAGCTCCGGACAAGGCGGCCACAGAAAGGAACGTTCGATGAACGACGTAGTGCGCGCTATTACCCTATCAACTCTGCTCGCGTTGCTTGTGCTCGGCTGTGACCGAACTGGGCTCGATATTGCTGGAAGTGGCGGAAGCCGCGGTGCAGGAGCAGGAGCTTCAGGCGGACAAGGCAGCCAATCTGCTGGCGGCATCTCCGGCAGCGGTGGCCTACAGGTCGGGGGGATGACCAATCCGAGTCAGGGGCCAGGGGGATGTCTTGCAGAAGAATGTGTCGCCGGATGCTCCGGTGGCTCGATTGCCGTATCTATCCCGTGTCCGGCATGCACCGACCCTTCTGGGTGTTCCTGCTGTCCCTGCTGGACGTGCGAGATAGGGATTGCCAGTGGCGGCGCCGTCTCCTCTGTGGGCGTCTCTGGCAGCGGTGGTGTTGTCTCCCTTGGCGGCGTCTCTGGTTCGGCCGGAAGCGGTGGTGCCGTCTCCTCTGGTGGCACTACCGGCAGGTGTACCGGGCAGGCACCAATCAATCATCGTCCTAGCTCGCCACAGTGCCCATCGCAGCGCGGCCCTGCCCCTGAGTCCTGCTCCTCGGGCGGTGCGCAATGTTCTGGCCAACCCTACCCCACCTCCCTCGCCTCGACATGCTCCTCGGATTCCCAGTGCACCGCTGGAGTTAACGGCCGCTGCTTCCCTGATAACGGCCTGGTTGCGATTGGCGGATGCTCGTACGACGAATGCTCCAGCGACTCCGGTTGCGCGGCGAAAACGCCATGCATATGCCGCAGCTCATCCACGGACAACAGTGCTAATGTTTGTGACACCGGAGGTAACTGCGCGGTGGACTCGGATTGCGGCCCATGCGGATATTGCTCGCCGTCGATGAAGCCTTGCGGACCTACAGACTCCGAAGCCCTGATCGAGGGCACAAACGGTCCCAACCCGTACTACTGCCACACAGCGTCCGACCTCTGCATGAACGATTCCGACTGCGGTTCACTCGATGCAGAGGCGCCGGGGACGTACACACTCTGCGCTTACAACCCGCAGGACCTCCGCTGGGAATGCAGCCAGTTGGTATGTCTGCTACCGTGACGCGGGCCAGGCGAGCGTGCAGGACTACATGTGGAAGGCGCCCACGGCAATCCATCGTTGGGCGGTGCGCCAGCCTAACGTTGGGTAACCGAAGGGCTCGCATTGCTGCTCCAGGGCCAATCCAGCCCGGTCGCGGCCAGCATGCGCCGAAGCGCGACACTTCGTGGGATGCCGGCGGCAAAGCGCAAACCCGTGGATGAGTGTGCGAGCTATCTGCTCAAGTACGGCGCATACCTGCACTACGACGACTACCTTGCGGGCGGCTTCCGATACTGGCCGACGTGATCGAGGGCGCTGCCACTATCTGGTCGAAGACCGGATGAACCTAACAGGAGACAAGGGCGTCGTGGAGCCCCGCCGCGCAGAGGCCCATGTGGCCAACAATTACCCTTTCCGCAAAGCTCTCTTGGTCATGAGACGTCTCAGGATTGGAAGGCGGCGCCCCGAACACGAATGAGCGACGACGACACCTGGCTCCGAAGATGTCGCAATGTCTGGGCTGGGGAGGATTTGGCAACCAGACCGCCAACTGGAATTGGCGCAGCGGCCGGAGCGCTTATGAATCTGCGTCTAAGGTGGGAGGCGCCCAGGCGGCGCCCGCCCCCCAAGTAACCGCCCGCAACGTCTGCGCAGGGAGCATCTTATCGGCTCCGTACGGGCGGCACGTCGGAGTCGCTCCCATCAGAGCGCGGCAGTGGGAGCATCTGCGACCGCCAAGTACCGGCAGCTCTCGTGCTCCTAAGTTTCAAGTCAGGAGAAGCCCCGGCATCCCGCTCTCCAACCCAATGCCGGTCCCGCTCAACGCCGCCGATGGGGAAGGGCATGCAGCTGCCCTTACGGAGTCCAATTCAGGCTGATGCTCGAAAAGTTCGGGTTGGGGAGCGTGCTGATGGAAGCCACCGGAGAACAGACGCCTGGCCCCTGCCCCGTCAGATAGTACGGCACCAAATTCATTGCGGACACCGGATACCAAGTGCCCGTCGCCACTATCTCTGTCCCGACGAGCGAAAAATTGGCTACGCCGGAAGCAGGCAAATAGCTACAATCTGTCGCATTATAGACCTCAAGAGCGGCACCATAGACCGTACGGGCGGGACCAAACACGGTACTGTTAGTAGCAACGCAGTAGCTCGACAATCCACTCTGAACATCGTAAACGTACACCTCCCACGTGCTACATGCTCCGCTATAGATGCTGCAGCTTGATCCTATCAGTTCCCCTATTATCTCGTCTCCAGGCTTAACGTTGACCTGGGAACCGTATATTTGGTGCGCGGAGCCAGTGATGTCATCATACGCTTGAATATACCAATAGCCGTCCTCACTGTAGGCAAGAAGAGGCTGTAATATGAAGTATCCCGGGGACGTTAGACCCGGGAATAGGTAGATCGTAGCGCCATTGCTTGTCGGCGGTTGTGGTACTGTCAAGCCGGCGTATAGAAAGCTCACTGCGGGAGAATTTTGGTAGGCGTTATCCACGGACTCTAGATAGCCTCCAGGGGGCGCGGAGGCCTGCGGGGTTCCTCCGGAACTAGATGCGACGGGCCGCGCTTCCCCGTTTGGCGCATACGACGGGTAGAGACAAGGTGGCACTGTCCTGGATGCTCCGCCACTGCCCACAATGGTGTTCGAGCTAGCATCGTACTTTTCGCTATTGGCTATCTGGATTCGACAGGAAGGATGGTACCACCCGGCCGGCGTGGCCACAAAGTCGCCCGGAACGTTGGTAGGGCATCCGACCGTTTCCGAGCACTTGGGGAGCGGAGATGGGGACACGGGTGGCACGTCGGGCGGAGGATTCGCGAGCAGCGAACCCGTGGGTTTGGGCGAGGGCAGCAGCTGCCCCCATGTTGGGAGCGCCCATGCCAAGCACAAACTGAACGCCAAGGGGGGCACTACGGCGGATACGATGCGCTTCACCTGCATGTTTCATCCTCCTATATTGGGCGAGCTGAATCGAGCACCGAGCCATCTCACAAAGAGGGCGGCCGGCGATCCCGGGGCAGGCGTACTATAGTGGCAGGTTCCGTCTGGGCAAGATTGAAAAATTCCACTTGCCCGGAGCGCCAGGTCTTCGAGAGGAGTAGGAAGCCAGACGGCTGGGGCCCGGGCCCCCGTGGCTCACGCCCTACCTTGCCCGCATCATGGTTGCGAAACCTGATCGATGAAGGCGCGATATTCGGGCGGCGTGTGGCCTAGAGTCTGACACGTAAATGCGAAAAGGTTACCGACGAGCTGGTGGTAGTCGATGCAGCCGGTCTTCGCGCAGGTGCGAGCGAGAGCGGCGTAGACTGCTTTGTCGCTGGAGTGCAGGTGATTGGCAATCTCTTTCGGCTTAAGGCCGTGGGCAAGCAGCGCGACTACTTCTTTCTCGTGCTTAGTGAGCTTGAAGCGCGTCAGGAAGCGCTGGATGGAGGATCGGGCGTACCCCATCGCAACGGCCCGCACCATCCGCTGCAGCAGGATTGTGCTCAAAGGCTTGACGATGGAGACTGGACGATATTGAAGACACTCGGGCTCCAGATTGGAGGGCAAGGTGCTCGTCAGGAGGACCGCAGGCTGGCGTGGGCAGGCATCGATGTCCGCCAAGAGTGATTGGCCGCTGCCGTCCGGAAGACGAATAGCTAGAGCACCGAACAGTTTGAAAGGCCAATGATCACGCGGCCCTGCGGAAGTCCATTATCTCGAGGTTCTGCACAGCGGCGGCCCGCCTGACATCGAACAGGTTCTTGCGGGTGCCACGGTAGCGTGCGCGTCGGCCCTGTCGGCGGCTCAAATGAGCCAGGCTGTGCTCGACCGCAACGCGCTTGCGTAAGCGCTCCCGGCCTTTGGGGCTGGACATGAGTTTGCGCAACCTGTGCTGTAACAATTCATCGTCGGCGATAGTAACCGTGCGTCCGTTGCCGAGCCCCGCGGTGGTGCAGTGCTGACGCAATTTGCATCGCCCGCAGACAGACGGATCGAATTCCACGTCCGCGCCGAGGTCGATCGGTTCGACCTCACCGGCTGGGCAGGTGATGGTCCGGTCGCGCATATTGATTTCAAAGTCACCCTTGGTGAAGAGCCCTCCGTTGCGGGGAACCCATGGCTTGCAGATGACCTCGCCGCCATCATCAAGGACGTTGCCGACGACCGGGCTCGCTATGTAGCCACGATCGATGTTCATCTCCATGATCCGTCGCCTTTGCTGTTCGATGTCGTCCTTCAGACAGCGTGCTGCTTCCTCCTCGGGCCGATTGGCCGGCGTTACCGCGCAAGCGAGGATCAGGTTGGTATCGAGGTCCGTGGCGATGTGTCGCTTGTAACCGTTGAATCGCTTGCTCTTACTCTTCCGTCCATGGCGCATGTCGGCGTCCTCTATGGAAATCCGGCGGTCACCGGCCACACCCTCACGGATGCGCGTACTACCATCGCCACCTCCCTCGGGATCTGGTTCGAGGTCTTGGTTGCGAATCTGGGCCAGCGTGTCCAGGTACTCTTTAAGTGGGGGCTTGCCCAGTTCCTCGGGCAGTTTGCGCTTTAGCCAAGCATCCAGAGAATCCAGCTGCTGCACGAGCGTGTTGAGAGCACCCGCCTTGGCACTGGGGTCGCTCCACTCGATATCGAGCCCTCGTTTCACGCTGGTTGCCAGCAGAGCCGGGATGCCTGCCTCACTCGCCACCCGTTCGGCCTTCCAGCCCAGCAGGTCGGCAGCACATTCAACGACTTTCCGGGCGGCGTGGCCCAAGAGGTTGACCGTGTCCTCCACTCGGCCAGCACCCTCCAGTGGGCTCGAGTCGATAGCGATGCGCAGATCCTTCGGCAGCTTCTTCCAGTCGAAGGCCTTGCTCTGTCGGGCCAGCTCTACGGTTCGCTCCAGCAGCCGTCGATCCATGTCGGTGCGAATTAGCCGCTCACGAAAGCCCGCCAGCGTGCCTTGAGCGCAAGCAGGCTCCGTAGCGCCAAGCCTACCCAGCACCATCTGCCAGCGCAGGTCCACCACGGTCAACTCGATCGCCTCGGCGTCGGATATGCCGTGGTAGCTTTGCAACAACACGATCATGGCGAGAAGCGCTGGCGGCACGGGCTCCCGGCCCGCACCAGTGTCCCGGTACATCGACTCCAACTCGGCTTGAAATGCCTCATCGAACAATGCCAGCCGCTGATCGCGTAGGAAGGCGAAGAGCTTCCGCGTGCGGCGCAGCCTATTCAGAAGCCGATCTTCCTGCTTGGTGGTGTCTTGTCGCGGTGTCCAGCGGTCGAATGTCATGGGCTCCTCCGCCGGCCACGAGGTGTGCCGGCGGAGTCCATGAACACCACGATGTGACCTTCAGCGCCAATTTCTTGAGGTTTCCTGGGGCGTGACCCAGTCCGTCCCAATCAAGCGCAGGTCAGTCTCTCTGCCGACTACTGCTACGCCCCGGCGCCCGGTGTGCTGCAATGCCGCGATTTTATTATGGTTTCAAACTGTTCGGTGCTCTAGGACCACTACATCGACTGGGGCCACGGCCTGCCCCAAGAGCGTCCTGGCTTCAGCCAGGGTGCCCGCTACCGTCACGGTGAAGTTGTTGCGATCGAAGTCCCGAGTAACGGCCTGGGCAAATTTAGGATCGGCGTCGACTAAGAGAACGTCGATCGGCCTGCGATTCCGTGCCGCACCCAAGCCTAGTGGCCGTCTACAGACATTCCCATTTTCATAACTCCTCGCTCTGCCACTCCTTGACATTTCTCATCCCTCGCTCGCGGCAGATTACGTCCCATCCCCGTGGTGTGTCAAGGCGCCAGTCCATCCACTCCATCCACGCCGAGCTCCGCAGCAGCCAACCAGTCTGAAACCCTACGGGAGCCCACCCGCGACGTCACGATATCTCCCCCCGAGAAGCTTGGCGGCCTCCTCCATCGACACGAAGCAACCCTGCAGCCGCTGCAGCCGCCCATCGTGCAGCAGCAAAAGATCGCCGGCGCCCAATAGATCCTCGGCGCCTGGCTCATCGAGGATGATCTGGCTGTCGACTCGCTGGGGAAGGCGGAAGGAGATGCGGGTGGGGAGGTTGGCCTTCACGGCGCCGGTGACGAACTCGACGCTCGGACGCTGGGTTGCAAGGACGAGAAAAATTCCGGTGGCGCGAGCACGTTGCGCGAGGCGAAGTACCTGCTTCTCGAACTCTGCCCGCTCTGCTCTGTCCAAGGTCAGGCCCAGATCAGCAAACTCATCGATCACGACTACGATATACGGGCTGGCAACCTCAAAACGCTGGGTCCGGAGCTCGCGGTAGTTTGAGCACCGAGCCTCCTGCAGCAGTTTTGTCCGCCTCGCCAACTCCGGCCCAGCCAGATCCCTTAGTTGCTCGATGGCTTCCTCGGGTTCGGTGATGATGTGGCCGGTGCGTAGATGTGGCGCCGATGCGAAGGCGGCGTAGTCGACGGCCTTCGGGTCGACGAGAACAACCTCGAGCGTGCTCGGTGGGAGCTTCAACATGAGACTCAGCAGGAATGCTCGCAGCCAGACGCTCTTCCCGCTTCCAGTACCACCCGCGAGCAGCATGTGTGGCAGCAGGGTGAGGTCGAGGAACACGGGCTCACCTGCTGGCGTGATGCCGACAGGGAAACACAACGCCGCGGGATCGTTCGACGATGGATAGTGCTCCAACGCGGACACCAGCGGCACCACTTGACGATCCTTGCGCGGCAACTCGATGGCGACGTATCGGTCACCAGGGACCTGGCTGATGAAGACCTCGCTACCCAGTCCCCTGGCGAGATCTTCGGCGCGACGTCGCAGGTGGCGGAAGCGCTCCCCGGCAGCCAGGCGAACTCGAAATCGCGTCACCGAAGGTCCGACCAATGGCACCGGATCGACGTCCTCCACAGCGACGCCGACCTCCTCGATCGCCAGGCGGAGTGCTCGCGCTGGCTCGTCCGGTGCTGCCGTCGCCAGGGTCTTCTTGCGACCAGGTTGTGGAGGTCCAGCCGGTCTGAGCATGAGCGGTGTGCGCCGGGCTTGGACTTCCGACTTCTCGGCCGTGTTGTCGCTATGACGCCCGGCGGACAAGTCCTCAGGCATGTCAGCCAATTCGGCTCCCCCCTCGCGCGTTGAGGCCATTCTCGTTCGGCTGATGGAGCCTTCACGGTCGGCCTTTCGCAGCAGCAAGAACCGTCCGTTGGCCGTGTTCTTGAAGTCCAGCACGACCCCATCCATCCGAGTGACCTGATCGACCGCCCGCGCGAACGCGCGGCTATCCCGGGAAATCGATTTCAGCTCGCTCTCGGCAATCCATTCTCTATTCCAAAGCGGATCGTGCACCCCCAAGGCATCGAGGATCTCGCTCACAAGATCGCCACCGCTCGACGGTCGAAATCGCATCGGTCTGACCCCCAGTTGTGCAGGTAAGTAGGCAGAATCTCTGGCATTCGGCCGCATCCGCACAACGTGATTGGTTTGTAAGTTGCTGTTTTCTCTAGGCTATTCCGAAAAATCGCACTCTAGAGGCCGACGGTTCGATCCCGTTCAG
>CAWKJE010000002.1:0-56537 GCA_963849735.1 uncultured delta proteobacterium | reverse complement strand
GGGGGCCAGTCGTCTAGCCTATCCGCCAGGTCATGTGTTTCTGGCGCCGCCTGCGTGGGGACAAGCACGGCTCTTCGGCAGCCGCGCGGTGCTTAGCCGTTGCGGTGGTGGTGGCCATGTGCGCCGGGCAGCTGGCCGTCATGGCGCACGAGATCACGGTGGTCCACTTCCGTTGCCCCGAGCATGGTGAGCTGACCCATCTCTTGGCGCCACCCGCAGGGGCAGCCTTGCCCGCAACATCGGCCTTGGCCCGCCTGGCGGTGCAGGCGTCCGGGACGCGGTCGGCCGAGGCACACGAGCATTGCGGTCTGGCCTTCACGGTCGAGGGCCGACCCTCCTCGCCGGCCCACGGGACGGTGATCGACCTCGCGCCGCCCCGTCCGGTGCTGGCGACAGGGGCGCCGGCGCGCGCGCAGGGCCGCGTGTTCGTTCTGGCGAGCGCGCCCAAGACCTCGCCGCCCGCGGCCTGAGGCCGCCCTACCGTCTGGCTCCCGGCGGGGAGTCGGCGGACTTGCGTGGCGTGGCTGGGAGGAAAAATTGGTGCCGGGTGCGCGGGCCCGCTGGGCGGCGCACGGCGGTGTTTAATGGCCTGAAGATGCGAGGTGGCTTGCTCGATGCTTGCTTTGGTCTGGGTTCGTACAATTTCACTGTGCGTGGCGCTGCCGTCCCTGGCGGCATGGGTGCTCGTCTTGACCCCGCGGGGGGCACAAGCCGAGCCCGGGGCTGGGGCGGGGGTGGCGCCGGTGCAGCCGGTGCAGCCGCCGGTGGCGGGGGTGCAGCCGCCGGTCGTGCTGGAGGAGAGTCGCCCCCCTTATCCGGCCGAGGCGCTTGCCGCTCGACCGAGCGGTGAGGTTCTGGTCACGGTCACGGTGACGCCGAGCGGGGATGTGGCTGGCACCGAGCTGGCCCGCGGGGTGGATCCTGCGCTCGACCGAGCTGCGCTGGCGGCGGCGAGCCGCTGGCGCTTTCGCCCGGCCACGCGTGACGGCCTGCCCGTGGCCAGCCGGGTCCAGTTGTTGTTCCACTTCGCGCCGCCACCGGCCGGCGAGCTTCCCCCCGCTGCCGCTCCGACAGCCCAGCCCGCCGCCGGGGCTCCCGTCACGTCCGAGGCCGCGACCGTGGGCCAGAGCTCGCGATTGGAGGCCCCGGCTCCCGCCGCGGCCTCGGGGGGGTCGGGCAAGACCGACGAGAATGCCGCTATCGATGTCACGGTCCGTGGCCGACGGCAGGACGTGAGCCGCGGCGCCTCGGATCTCCAGATCGAGGTGGGCCAGCTGTCCGTGATCGCCAACCAGAAGGCCTCCGATATTCTGCAGCTCGCGCCCGGGATCTTCATCGCCAATGAGGGTGGGGCCGGCCACGCCGATCAGGTCTTCTTGCGCGGGTTCGACGCGGAGCAGGGGCAAGCGATAGAGTTTACGGTCAACGGCATTCCCATCAACGAGGTCGACAATACCGACGGGCACGGCTACGCCGATACCCACTTCATCATCCCCGAGCTGGTGAAGAACCTGCGCGTGATCGAGGGTCCCTTCAGCCCCCGTCAAGGCGACTTCGCCGAGGCGGGCAGCGCCGACTATCAGCTCGGCGTGCCCTATCGGCGCACCGAGATCTCCGCCAGCTACGGCTCGTTCGACACCCAGCGCTTACTGGCGCTGTGGGCGCCCGAGCACGAGCGCGAGGGCACCTTCGCGGCGGCACAGCTCTTCCAGAGCGCTGGCTATGGCTCGAACCGGGCCAGCACCAACGCCAGCGCCATGGCGGAGTACGAGGGCGATCTCGGGGCGCGCGGCTTGTGGCGGCTCTTGGCCACCGCCTACGGCACCCACTACCAGAGCGCCGGGGTAGTGCGCGGCGACGATGTGGCCGCGGGACGGATCGGGTACTACGGCACCGAGGATCCCAACCAGGGCGGCGATGCTCAGCGCTACACCCTGTCCCTCGACCTGCAGAGCCCGAGCGAGCAGCATTTCCTCGAGCAGCAGGTTTTCTTGACCTGGCGCAATCTGCGCATCGACGAGGACTTCACCGGCTTTCTCCTCGACGATCAGACCTTCGGCCAGAGCTATCACCCGCAGCGCGGCGACATGATCGAGCAAGACTACACCGCGCTCACCGCGGGCGCGCGCGGGAGCGACCGGTGGACTGGGTTCTTGCTCGGCCGGCCCCAGGCGCTCGAGGTCGGGTACTACGCCCGCTACGACCACACTACCCCGATGATTCAGCGCCTACGTTATGGGACGCAGATTCCCTACGCCATCGATGAGGATCTGGTGACCGACATCATGAACCTCGCCCTTTACCTGGATCTCGACCTCCATCCCACCCGCTGGCTGACTCTGCGTGGCGGCGTCCGCGAAGAGTACTTCGATTACAACGTGCTCAGCCAATGCGCGACCGCGGGGGTGTTCGTGCCCAATACCCCCCTCAATCAGACCTGTGAGGCGTTCGACCCGGCGGGCCCGCGACTGCCCACCCAGCGCAATACCGCCACCGCGCTGGTCACCCTACCCAAGGTCACCGCCTTGGCCGAGGTCTTGCCGCCCCTGACCCTCACCGCCAGCTATGGCCTGGGCGCGCAGTCGCTCGATGCCATCTACATCACCCAAGACGAGCGGGCGCCCTTTGCCAGCATCTCGGCCGCCGAGGGGGGCGCGATCTATCACCAGCGGCTGGCCGGGCTCGAGGTGACCGCGCGGGCGGTCGGGTTTTACACCCACGTCAGCCGCGACCTGATCTTCGACCCGCTGCTCGGCCGCCTCACCACCTCGACGGGCACGACTCGCGACGGTGCCGTGGGCTCGCTGCGCGCCACCGGAAAATGGTTTGACGAGCTGGCCTCGGCCACCTATGCCCACGCCACCTACGATGCCGACGGAACCCTGGTCCCCTATGTGCCATCGCTGATCGCGCGCTCCGACAGCGCGGTTTTCGGGCCCCTCGGCCGGCGCACCTATCACGGCCATCGCCTGCAGGGCACCGCCGGGTTCGCGGTCAACTTCATCGGACCACGCGCCCTGCCTTTCAGTCAGACCGCGGCCTCCACCCTCGAGCTCGACGCCTCGGTCAGTGTGCGCTGGAGCTTCCTGCGCCTTGGCCTTTTGGCCCAGAACCTCACCAACGCGCGCTACCCCTTGACCGAGTATTACTACGCCTCCAACTTCCGGACTCCGCCCTTGCCCCCCACCTTGGTGCCGACCGAGCAATTCACGGCGGCGCCGCCCTTTTCTCTGCTGGCCACGCTGTCGATCCTGCTCGACGGGGAGGGCAGACCATGACGACGACGATGACGGGGCAGGCGCGGGCGGGCGTGCTCTTGCTGCTCGCCCTCGGGGCCGGGGGCGCAGGGGGGTGCGGGGGCACGACCGGGGGTGACCTGATCCGAGATCCCCTTCCAGGCCGGCGGGATGGTGCGCGACGTCACCCGGCCCTTCACCTTCACCACCGGGCAAGGCTGGACCGTCACCTTGAGCCAAGCCCAGGCCGTGCTCGGCCCAGTCTACTTCAACATCGATGCCCCCGAGCCGGACGTCTTTCGCAGCGGGGTGGTCATCATGCAGATCACTCGCCAGTTCATCGTCGACCTGGTCGACCCGACGCTCGCGACCGTCGCGGGGGGGGCAAGTGGCGAGACGGGGACGGCGGTTGCAGTCGAGATCGGCCTGCTCTCCACCGTCAATGACTACAATGACAACATCGACGGCGGCCTGGCACCGCCTCTGGCCGAGGACGGGCAAGCGGGAACGGCCTTCCTGGCCGGTCAGGCCAGCAAGGATGGGGTGGTCGTGCCGTTCGCCGGCCGGGTGCAGATAACCAGTGCCCTGGTCACCCCGCTCGACCCGATCGCCTGGCTGGCCCGGGTCAGCGGCGCCTGCCCCATCGGAGTGCCCACAGGCACTGCGAGCAATTCCAATTGCAACCTGACCTTCACCACGACCAGCGGTACGCTCGCCCTGCGGGTCGACCCGTCGCATTGGTTCGATCAGGCCAATTTCTGCAACCTGGTCACGCCTGAGCCCAGGGCCAGCGCCAGCGAGGGTGGGGTGGATGCGAGCGCCCCGGTCACCCCGGATGCGGAGCCCGTCGCCGGGGACAGCAGCGATGCCGCCAGCGCCGGTGCGGCCGAGGGCGGGGCCAGCAGGGCCACGCCAGCGCCCTGTGCCCCGGTCGAGGGAACCGTATATGGCTGGTCCGACAGCAATCCCTTCAACCTCGCCGTACTGAGCGGCATGCAGGGCACCAACGGCGTCTATTACTTCAGCCTGGGACAACCGTGAGCGACTGGCCTCGGGCAACACGCAAGCGAGCACAACGAGGGCGCACGCGCCTTCAGCAAGGGAGAACGAACATGAACAAAGTCGATAAGCTGGCCGGTAAGGCTGGTAAAGCGGGTAAGCCCGGCCTGGGATTTCTCGGGGCGGCGCTCCTGGCCGCATGCGGCTCGAGCGCGAGCAGCACCGGGAGCGCGAACGATCCGCAGAGCCCGCCCGCGGGCACCACCTTGACGGCGCCGACCATCAACTTCACCCAGTCCTCGCCCAACACACCCCAGACCGTGGAGGTTACCTTCTCGGGTGAGACCCTGGGGATAAACGGGCTGCCCTTCCAGCCCGTCACTGCCGGGGATCCCTACTTCGTCGATGGCTGGAACATGACCATCGACGAGGACCTGGTAGTGGTGGGTAATATTAGGCTGAACAGCAATCCCACCGCGGACCAGACCTGGTACGACATGGGGCCCCAGGTGGCCCACAAGGTCGGGCCGTTCGTCTTCGATGCTCACCAGGCGCTGGGCTTCAAAGGCAAGGACGGCGTGGAGCCGGCGAGCCCGATGTTCGTCTTCGACCACGAGGACGACGGCTCCGCTTTCGACACCAGCCAGCGTTATGCCTTTTCCTACGACACTGTGGTGGCGAGCTACCCGGCCTGGAACCTCAACCTGACCCCCCAGGGGGTGCAAGACTACGTGGTCATGGTGCAGAACGGGTGGAACAAGCTCTTGCGTGGCACCGCCACCTACGTCGGCACCGGGATCTACAACAACCCGAGCGATCCGAACGCCGCCGCGGCCCAGGCCCTGTTCGCCGCCTTGCCCACCAAGGTGAGCTTCATGATGGGTTGGAACGATGCCACGGAAAACCTCAATTGCGTGAACGCCGACCTGGGCGACGAGGCCGACCTCGGCGACCGGGGCATCGTGATCTACCCCAACCAGGCCAGCATCGCCCAGATCACCATGCACGTCGATCACGTCTTCTGGGACAAGCTCAAGCAGGAAGGGGCGGCGCTGCGCTTCGACCCCATCGCCGCTTTTGCGCCGGCGGATACCAGCGCCACGCCCATGAGCCTCAACGCCTTCCACGGCCAGCACCTGCTCGCCACCTTCGGCGATGGGGTAACGCCGCTGCCCGATCGGGCGCCCTACCAGCCCAATCCGTCGCCCAACGCGAGCGCACCCACCAACGACGTGCAAGCCAATCCGCTGCAGGTCACCATGAACCTGAACGGCGTGACTGCCCCGAACGGGGGGGCCTTCCCGGACGACTTGGTGCAGTTCATGGCCTTCAGCGCGCAATCTCAGATGCACCTGAATGCACAGGGGCTATGCTACATCAAGGGGCAGAATCCCGCCGACCCTTACTACGCGCCCAACGTACACTGAGCCAGGGGCGGAGCCGTGGGCGCCAGGGTGCCGCGTGACTTGTGCGGTGCGTGTTGCGCGCGATGCTAGCATGGGGCACCTTTCCGCCATGAAAGCCAAGAGCGAGACCCCACTGACTGTCGCTGGGCTGCTGCGCGCAGCCCCGCGCGCCGTCAATAGCAAACCGCTCTGGGCCCAGATTAACGTCACGTGGCAGTGTAACCTGTCCTGCGCCTATTGCAGCGAGCACGATAACGCTAAGGGGCACGTGCCGTTCGCCGAGGTCATAGCGCGCATAGATAAGTGCAAGGAGCTGGACGTCCTGCACACGGACCTGATCGGTGGCGAGCCGCTCCTCCACCCGGAAATCGTAGAGCTAGTGCGGCACGTGCGCGCCAGGGGCATGACCACGGGCATGACCACCAACGGCTTTCTCCTGACCCCTGACCGGCTCGCGGCTTTGCTCGACGCCGGCATCGGGCGCATGCAGATTTCGGTCGACAGCTTGCAGCCCACGGCGAGCTCGCCCAAGTCGCTCAAGACCTTGCGGCCCAAGCTCGAGATGGTGGCCAAGCGCAACCTGTGGTTCTATGTGGCTGCCGTCATTTGCGACGAGACTTTGGCGCAAGTGCAGGACTTGGCGCAGTTCTGCTTCGAGCTGGGGGTGCCCATCTTCTTCGCCGTGATCCATGAGCGAGGTCGGCTGGCCACCGGGGCGTCGTCGCCCGCTTTCCTGGCCAAGCTGCGCTGGATCAAGGACCAGAAACGGGCGGGACGGCCGGTGGCAAACCCCTACTACCTGCTCGAGTACTACGAGCGCTGGCTCTCCGGCCGGCCGCTAACCTGGTGCTGTCAGGGCGGGCACAAGGCCTTCTACGTTTCACCCGAGGGCGACTTCCATTACTGCTGTCACACGCCCAAGGTGGCGCCCTTGGCGCGCATCACCCGCGCTCACATGAGGGAAAATGGCGTGGCCAAGGGTTGCGAGGAGAACTGCGGCGTTGATTGCATGATCCGCACTTCGCTCCCCTTCTCGCGCCGCGGCTGGGCCCTCAGCGTCGAAGCGGCGGAGCGGCTGCGCGGTCTTGGTCGTGGTCTCACCGGCTGGCTTTGGCCGGATGGCGGAAAACGAACCAGCGATTCATCGGGTAATTCCAACCCAGGTACACAAGCAGCGAAATGACGACTTTCGAGGCTTGGTAGGGCAGCCCGAGGAAGCGCGTGAGGGTCCATACCCCCGCGGTGTGGAGAAAGCTCGCCACCGCTTGGACGACCAAGAAACGGGCGAACTGGACCGCCCCGCTCGGTTCGCGCGCCGCGAAGGCCCATACCCGGTTTATGGTGAAATTCGAGAGCGAGCCCACCACCGTGCCGATCCAGGTGGCGAGCACATAGTTCACGGCGAAGAGCTCGACCAAGGCGGTGAGGGTGCCGAAGTCCAGGGCCGTGGTGAAGGCCGACGCCAGGGCGCTGCGCGAAAAGGTTCCGCGCCGGAGCCCGGCGGCGTCGATGGCCTGAGAGCTGGGACGCATGGGCGATGCTGTGGGGGAGCAGGGAAGGGGCGGTCAGGGGGGCGGGCAGGGGGCGGTCAGAGGGCGAGCGGCACGATACCACCGCCGGCCTGGGCAATTGCCAGGTTTCGCGCGGGGATCGCGCATCGTGCCGAGCGCAGTCGGGCCGAGCCCGCCTGCGCTCACGCGGTTACCAGCGCTCGGTGTTGCGTGGGTCGAGCGGGTCCTGGGGCGGCGGCGGCTGGGTGACCGGCGGTGTTGCACCGTTCACGGTCGGCACGGTTACCGGGTGGTGGTGCTTGCCGGGTTTGTTGGGGGAAGGTTCCGGGTGCGTCTTCTTTGGTGGAGTAACGGTTGGCTGCACCTGGGTCGGCTCGGGCGCGAGCTGGGGCCGGGGCGGCGGCTCGGGCTGGGGCGCAGGCTCGGGGGGGACAAAGTGGGTTGGCTGGGGCAACACCATGGGCTGAGTTTCGACCACGGGGGGCTTGCTGGCCGGCCGGGTGACGAGCACGGTCACGATCAGGCCCGCGGCTGCCAGGCCCAGGACGGCCGCTACCGCCACGGCCGTACGGCGCTTGCCTCGCAGATCGATCTTGCTGTTGCTGATCTCGCCCGTGGCATGGCGCAACGTCGTTGGCTGCTTGGCCGGCAAGGCAACCGCCCCGTCGGAATCCAGCTGAGTCGAAATGTGCAGGGGTGGCTGCGAAGGCGGACGCGAGCCCAGCGTCGCGGGCGGAGGGGTCTCGATGGCCACGTCGAAGGGGGCCCCCGCCTGGGCAGCTGCGTCGGCCTCCAGCATGGCGGTCTTGGCCGGGGAGGGCGCAAAGGTCGGCGCCTTATACCCCGCCTGAGACAGGTTCCCGCGCAGGGCGGCCTGGAGCTCCGCCATGCTCTGAAAGCGCTGGCGTGGATTCTTCGGCCAGCGCGCACACGATGGCGGCGGCGAGCGCATCCGGGATGGCCGGGTTCTTCCTCTGCGGCGGCTCCGGTTCGCGCATGACGTGCATGATGATGATGTCGCCGAAGCCTTCGCTGAGGAAGGGCGGCGCCCCGCACAGCATTTCGTAGAGGATGATGCCGAGGGCATACACGTCCGTGCACTGATCGACCTGCTCGATGAGGCCCTGGCACTGCTCGGGCGACATGTACGCGGCCGTGCCCATGATGGCGCCGGCGCGGGTGCGCATGGAGCTGCCGCGCATGTCGTCGCGCAGCTTGGCGATGCCGAAGTCGAGCACCTTCACTCGTTCGCCCGAGCTGACCGTCTCATCGGGAACGAGGAAGAGATTGTCGGGCTTGAGATCGCGGTGCACGATGCCCTGGCTGTGCGCGGCCGCCAAGGCGGATGCGGTCTGGCAGGCGACGTCGACGGCGATCGGCACGGGCAAGGGCCGCACGCGCTCGAGCCGAGCGGACAGGCTCTCGCCCTCCAGAAACTCCATCAGCATGTAGGGCACGTTGTCTTCAGGCAACATGCCGACGTCGATTATGTCGATGATGTTGGGATGGCGAATGGCGTTGGCGGCGCGGGCTTCGTTGAAGAAGCGAATGACCAGCGATTCATCGCGCGCCAGCTCGGGCTTCAGTACCTTGACCGCCGCCTTTCGTCCCATGATGGGGTGGATGGCAAGATAAACGGTGCCCATCCCCCCTTCACCCAGCAGGGACACGACCTCGTAGTTGTTTATGTGCCTTCCGATCACGGCCAGGACTGCAGTCTAGGTGAGTGTGGGCGAGCGTACCAGAGATTCGTCGGTGCTGCACGTCAAGTCCCACGCCCGGGACAAAACTGTGGCCGCTGTGCGGCAATGGCCCGGGCGGTCGGCCAGGAAAAACTTGGTAAGACATCTCACGCATTGTCAGTCGGGCCATTGGAACCTCATCGCCGCCCTGCTACAGTTGGCCGGCATATATGGAATTGAGCTATGGCTCGGCCACCTCGGCCGGCACGGTGCGCGCGAACAACGAAGACAGCTTTGACTTCGTCTGCCCCGCCGAGGCGGAGGAGCGCTTGCGCCGGGGCGCGGTCGCCGTGCTCGCCGACGGGGCGGGCGGACACGGCTTTGGCGAGGTGGCGAGCAAGCTGGCGGTCGAGACCTCCATCCGGTGCTTTCGCGAAGTAACGCCCGAGCTCTCGCCCAACCAGGTGCTGTGGCGCATGTTCAATGAGGCCAACCTGGCGGTCTACGAGGAGGGCATGCGCCGGCCCACGACCGGCGAAGGGCGCATGGTCACCACCCTGACGGCAATGTTGCTCCGGCACAACGAGGTCTTCGTCGGTCACGTGGGCGACTGTCGGGCCTACCTGGTCCATCAGGGGCGCATCGAGCGGCTGACCGCCGATCACTCGTACACCGGGATGCAGGTCAAGCTAGGCTTGCTGTCCGAGCATGAAGCTGCCGCCAGTGACATGCGGGCCATGCTCACCCGCTCGGTCGGGCAGAACCCCACGGTGCAGGTGGATTTTCGCAAAGCTCAGATCCACGAAGGCGATATCGTCATTCAGTGTTGCGACGGCGTGCACGGCTGCGTGACCGAGAGCGAGATCTGCGACTTCCTGGCCCGGCAGCCGCTCGAGGCAGCTTGCCAGAGCATGATCGCCCTCGCGATGAAGCGGGGCTCGGAGGACAACGTGAGCGTCCAGGCGGTCAGGGTCGACAAGGTGACTCAGCTGGGCTACTACCGCGGATCCCCCATCTATCATGAAGATCCGGTGCCCGGCCCGGGCAGCGAGCCGCAAGTCGGCCAGGTGCTCGACGCGCGCTTCGAGATCGTGGCGCTGCTGAGCCGCAGCGGCATGGGGTCGATCTTCAAGGCCACCGACCTCGAGAATGGTGGGGTGGTGGCGCTCAAGGTGCCTTTCATGCACTTCGAAAGCGATCCCGCTTTTTACTCGCGCTTCGAGCGCGAGGAGGAGATCGGTCAATCGCTCAGTCATCCCGGCATCCTCAAGATCATTCCGGTGCGCACCAAGAAGAGCCGGCCGTATTTCGTCATGGAATACCTCGAAGGTCGCACGCTCGACCAACTCATTCGCTCGTCGGAGCGCCTCGCCGTCGCCGAGGCGCTGCGTCTGTCGAGCCAGATCTGCGAGGCCCTCGCCTATATGCATGAGCGCGGCATAGTCCATCGCGACATCAAGCCGGCCAACATCATGGTCTGCGCCGACGGGAGCATCCGCGTCATGGACTTTGGCATTGCCAAGGCGCACGCGATGCGAAGAATCACCTTCGGTGGCTTCTCGCCCACCATGGGAACGCCAGACTACATGGCGCCCGAGCAGGTGAAGGGCAAGCGTGGCGACGCCAGGACGGACATCTACAGTCTGGGAGCAATCCTTTACGAGATGGTCACCGGACGGGTGCCCTTCGAGGGTGCGAACGCTTACATGGTGATGAACGCTCGCTTGCTGGGCGACCCGCGTGCTCCGCGCAAGCTCAACCCGGAGATCACGCCCCAAGTCGAGGAGATAATCCTCCATGCCATGGAACGCGATCCGGTCGACCGCTATGCCAGCGCGACGGAGATGAAGGCGGATCTCGACGCCCCCGCGCAGGTGGCGCTGACGGGGCGGCACGAGCGCTTGCGCCCACCGATGGCTTGGCGGCCGCATCGCAAGATTATACGCCAAGCGGTCATCGTGCTCGGCGCGACCATACTGCTCTTTTTGTTATTCGTGGCGATGTTCCGAGGCCAGAAGCTGCCACGATAGAGTTACTGTCTCTTCACCGGGCGGAAACCTCATGGCAACCGCCAGAGGTTCACAATCGTGGCTGGAGGCTGTCCGATGGATTCGCACACGATCGAGGTCATTGGTCATACCGGTCAGGGCGCTTTCACTGCCGCGGCATTCGTGGCGCTGGCCGGCGGGTTTGTCGCGCTGCTGCTCCAGATCGGTTTCGGCCTGCTGACGACAGGCATGGTGCGTGCCAAAAATGCAGCGCACACCATGGCGAGCGGGGTGATGACATTTTCCGCCGGCCTGCTCGGCTACTGGGCGACCGGCTTCGCCTTGCAGGCGGGAGGACATGGCCATGACATTGGTCTGGGCGGTCACTCGTCCTGGCTAGTGGGGTGGGGCTTTTTCCCCAACGTCGCGGCGGGGCCCTATGGTGCCATTGCCCTGGTGCTGGGGGGAGTCGCGGCGCTGGTGCCGGCCACCATTCCCTTGGGGGCCATCGCCGAGCGGACCAAGCTCAGCGCCTGGACCGTCTTCGCGTTCATCGTCACGGCCGTCATTTACCCGGTATTCGCGGGTTGGTCTTGGCATGATGGTTGGCTGTCGGATCTGGGCCGGCGCTTCGGTTTGGGTCACGGCCTGGTCGATTGCGCGGGCAGTGGAGTGGTCCACATGACGGGCGGCGTGCTGGCGCTGGTGGCGGCGAAGATGGTGGGCAGCCGGTTGGGCAAGTTCGGGGTGCGCGGCGATGTTCGTCCCATACCCGCCCACAGCGTGCCGCTGGCGGTGCTGGGAACGGCTTTGCTGGTGTCGGCGTGGTTTGTCTTGGCCGTCGTCCTGTCCGTGCTGGGTAGCGGGGCGGATGCGGGGGTCGTGACGGCCAATACCCTCCTCGCCTGTGCCGCTGGCGGCATGGTGGCCTTTCTCCACACCCGGCTGCGCTTCGGCAGACCCGATTTGACTATGATGTGTAACGGGGTCTTGGCTGGCCTGGTCGCCATGGGCGCGTCGGGCTCGTTTATCGGGACTGCGTCGGCGGGGTTGGTGGGGGCGGTGGCTAGCCTGCTCGCCATCGAAGGCGCCCTGTGGGCCGAGCGTCGGCTCAAGCTCGACGATCCGGTCGGCGCCTTTGCCGTGCACGGGATAGGGGGAGCCTGGGGGCTGATCGCGGTCGGCTTGTTCGCGGATGGCCGCTCGGGCGCAGGTCTGCACGGGGTGGTCGGACCGGTCCGCGGGCTGGTGGCGGGGAGCGCCGGGCAGCTCGTGGCATCTCTGCTAGGCGTGGCGGCCAACCTCATGTGGGTGCTCCCCGTCGCCTTGGTGTCCTTGGCCATCCTGAACAAGGCGATTGGTCTACGGGCCAGCGCCGATGACGAAATCGGCGGTCTGGACGTGCCCGAGCTGGGCATGACCGGTTACGTGACCGAGGCGGTAGGCGGAAACCCTGGGCGGGCGGGCAAACCCACCCGCGATGCCTGGCGATCTTGAGCGCCCGGGGACGTAGCATCTGAGGTTTTGCCTGCTAGCTTTGCTAGCCCATGCAGCTTTCGCAAATCGCAGACAAAATCGGGGCGGGTATCCCGCTCGACTTCGATGATGGAGTCGTGCTGTACCGGCATGGCAACTTGCTCGAGGTCGCCGCCCTGGCCAACCAGGTGCGCGAGCAACGGCACGGCCAGCGCACTTACTTCAATCGCAATCTCCACATCAACGCGACCAATGTCTGTGTCGCGGGTTGCCGCTTCTGCTCTTTTGCCCGCCTGCGCGAAGACAGCGCCGGCGCCTACACCTTGACCCTAGAGCAAGCGTGGCAGAAATTGCGCGATCGACTGGCCGAGGGCAGCTCGCTCACCGAGATCCACATCGTGAACGGGCTGCACGACGGTCTACCCTTCTCATATTACACCGATTTGCTCGCCGGCTTGAAGCGCATCCATCCCACGGTCCATCTCAAGGCGTTCACGGCGGTCGAGATCTTCTTCTTTCACCAGCATTTCGGCATGCCGGTGGTCGAGGTCTTGCAAAGGCTGCGTGAGGCAGGGCTCGATTCCTTGCCCGGGGGAGGAGCCGAGATCTTCGCGGATCGGGTGCGCCGCAAGCTCTGCCCGGATAAATGCGACGCCGACGCGTGGCTCGATGTGCATCGTACCGCCCATGGGATGGGGCTGCGCTCGAATTGCACGATGCTCTACGGTCACATCGAAACCGTCGAGGAAAGGGTCGAGCACCTGCTGCGCTTGCGCGAGCTGCAGACCGAGACGGGCGGCTTTCAAACCTTCATTCCCCTCGCCTTTCATCCCGATGGCAATGCCTTGCGCAAGCTACCCGGCCCCACTGCCGTCGAAGATCTGCGCACTTTTGCCGTTGCGCGGCTGCTCCTGCACAATATTCCCCACCTCAAAGCCTACTGGATCATGCTGGGTCTCAAGACCGCTCAGACCGCGCAGTGGTTCGGGGCTGACGATATCGACGGTACCGTGCAAGAGGAGCGCATCTATCACACCGCGGGGGCCGAGACCCCGCAGGGCTTGACCTCGGCGGAGCTGGTGCACTTGATCGAGCAAGCGGGTCGGGTGGCGATCGAGAGGGACACCCTCTACCACGTGGTGGCCGCCGGGGATGGGGACGGCCGCGGCCCACAGCGCTCCTACCGGCGATCGATGGTGGCGCCTTCCGAGCAGTCGGAGCAGTCCGAGCAGGTTGAGGACGCCTAGTGTCCGTGGTTGCCTTGGCCGTGCCGCGCCGCCTAACCACGCGGCCGCTGACCTTCGGCATCGAGCACGAGCGCGTGGCGGGTTTCACACTGGCCTGGGGCGAGGTGGACGCCTGCGCCGAGCGTCTGGTTGCGGGTAGCGTCGCGCTCGCCCTCTTGCCCAGCACGTGCTACGCCGCTCTCGCGGAGGATCTGCGCATTTTGCCCGGGATAGCCGTGACGATGCTTGCTACCCCGCAATCGCCGCTGGCCGAGGAGCAGGTACTAGACCCGCTCGCCACCACCATCGACGAGTGGTGTGCGCGTACGGGATTGCCTTTCGTTTCCTGGGTCTGGGTGGGTCGCCCGGGCGCCATTGATCGGGTTCAGGCGGAGGCGCTCGGGCGCAGCCTGGAGCTCGGGCGCGCAGCCGGCGGCCAGGAGGCCGGCCTGGCTTATCGTCTGGGCGGGCAGGAGCTCTCGGGTCTGGCGGCGCTAGTGGAAGAGGTGCGGACGCTGGGCGGCGTGAGGCAGCGCGGCTTGGTCCGTCTGCTCGATTGTGGCGATGGCCCGCCTGCTCTGCCGCGCTCGGCTCGCCCGGGCGCCGTCGCGAGGTCGACGGATGCGCTGCTGGCTGATGCGGCCAGCGGGGAGAGGCTGTCGCCCGAGGATGGCTTGCGCCTTTACCATACCGCTGCCTTGCTCGATCTGGGGCGAGCCGCCGACCTGCGCCGCCAGGCCTTGCACCCGGGCGATGTGGTCACCTATATCATCGACCGCAACGTCAACTACACCAACCTCTGTGTCACGGCATGCAAGTTCTGCAATTTCTACCGACCCGTGGCGCGCGTGGCTCACGGGGGGGCCTACGCCGCCAAGTCCCGCGACGGCTACACCCTGTCGTATGCCGAGCTTGCCCGGAAGCTGCAAGAGACGGTCGACCTGGGCGGGGTACAAGTGCTCTTGCAGGGTGGCGTGAACCCCAATCTGAGGCTGAGCTATTACGAGGAGCTGTTCCGCTGGGTCAAGGCCAACTTCCCCCTGGCCCTGCATGCCCTGTCGCCGGAAGAGGTCAGCTTCATCGCCAAGTTGGAAGGCCTCTCCCTGGCGCAGGTGCTCGAGCGCCTGGTGGCGGCGGGGCTAGACAGCCTGCCCGGCGGCGGAGCCGAGATACTGGATGACGAGATTCGTGATCTCATCTCGCCCCTCAAGTGCCGGACGGATACTTGGCTGGCCGTGATGAGAGAAGCCCACGCCCTGGGCTTGCGCACCACCTCGACCCTGGTGTTCGGCTTTGGCGAAGAGGGCAGGCATGTGCTCGCTCATCTCGAGCGCTTGCGCGCATTGCAGGACGTGACCTCGGGCTTTACCGCCTTCATCTGCTGGCCGTTTCAGGCGGAAGGAACTCGCCTCAAGTTGCACGACGATACCACCGCTCACCGCTACCTCCGCACCTTCGCGCTGGCCCGCCTGTATCTCGACAACATACCCAATCTGCAGGTGTCATGGCCGACCATGGGGCCAGCCCTGGGACAAATCGCTCTGCGCTTTGGCGGCAACGATTTCGGCTCCGCCATGATCGAGGAAAACGTGGTTTCCCAGGCAGGGGCGGTATTCACGCTTTCCGCCGCCGGCATCGAGCGCTGCATCGGCGCGGCCGGCTTTGCGCCCCGCCGGCGCAACATGCGCTACCAGTTTCTTTCCGGGGCAGGCTCCTCGGCCGGGCTCGTCTCGTCAGCGGCCGGCAGCGCGGGGTAGAGGCTCGCTCCCCCGGCTCTGAACTCGGTGGCCTTGTCGCGCAGTCCTTGTGCGATCGCCTCCTTGCGCAGGTCCTGGGTGATCTGCATCGAGCAGAAGCGCGGACCGCACATCGAACAGAAGTGGGCGCTCTTGGCCGCGGGCGCGGGCATGGTCTCGTCGTGGAACGCACGCGCGGTCTCGGGATCGAGAGCCAGGTTGAACTGGTCCTCCCAGCGGAAGGCAAAGCGCGCCCGCGCCATGGCATCGTCGCGCTCTTGGGCCCCGGGATGGCCTTTGGCCAGATCAGCGGCATGGGCCGCAATCTTGTAGGCGATCACGCCGTCCTTCACGTCCTTGCGATCGGGTAGCCCCAGGTGCTCCTTGGGCGTCACGTAGCAGAGCATGGCGGTGCCGTACCAGCCGATCATGGCCGCGCCGATGGCCGAGGTGATGTGGTCGTAGCCGGGCGCGATGTCGGTGACCAAGGGCCCCAGGGTATAGAAGGGCGCCTCGTGGCAGACGGCCAGCTGGCGGTCCATGTTCTCGCGAATCTTGTGCATGGGCACGTGACCCGGGCCTTCGATCATGACCTGCACGTCGTGGTGCCACGCCACCCGGGTAAGCTCGCCGAGGGTTGCGAGCTCGGCAAATTGGGCGGCATCGTTGGCGTCGGCGATCGAGCCGGGCCGGAGTCCGTCGCCCAGGCTGAAGCTTACGTCGTACTCCTTCATCACCGCGCAGATGCGCTCGAAGTTGGTATAGAGGAAGTTCTCGGCATGGTGGGCCAGGCACCACTTGGCCATGATCGAACCGCCGCGCGACACGATGCCGGTTACCCGCTGGGCGGTGAGGGGCACATAGCGCAAGAGCACGCCGGCGTGGATGGTGAAGTAGTCGACCCCTTGCTCGGCCTGCTCGCGCAAGGTCTCGAGAAAGACCTCGATGTCGAGATCCTCGACCTTACCTTTGACCTTCTCGAGCGCCTGGTAGATGGGGACGGTGCCGATGGGCACGGGCGAGTTGCGCACCACCCGTTCGCGCGTCTCGTGGATGTTCGGCCCCGTCGACAAATCCATGACGGTATCCGCTCCCCAACGTACCGCCCAGCGCAGCTTGTCCACTTCCTCGCTCACACTCGAGCTGACGGCCGAGTTGCCGATGTTGGCATTCACCTTGACCAGGAAGTTGCGGCCGATCACCATGGGCTCGGCTTCGGGATGCTTGCGGTTAGCCGGGATGATGGCGCGCCCGCGCGCTACCTCGGCGCGCACCATTTCGGGCGAGACGTTTTCGCGCAGGGCCACGAAACGCATCTCCTGGGTGATCTCGCCCTGGCGGGCACGCGAGAGCTGCGTGCCGTTGCTGCCGCGCCGGCCGTCGAGCCAAGGCTGGCGCAGCTTGGGCAGCCCTTGACCGGGCGTTTCCACCCGGGGTCCCGAGGTGTCGTAGCATCTCGAGGGCGGGCTCGTGGCCACCCAGGCGCAGCGTGCGCACCGGAACCTCGACCTGTCCGTCACCCTTGAACGAGCGGGTCGAGGCCGGAAAGTCCGCGGCGTCGGCCGAAGGCGTCGTCTGCTCTTGCATGCTTGGGGTACCTTTCCTCGCCAGCGATGAGCTCAGTGGTTGCACAAGCTCGGGCAGGCGTGGCCCGACCGAACTCTCCCGCGGGGGAGCTAAAGGGCCCTCCGAGGGTGCTTTTCTTTGAAGACTAGCGCGCTCCTCTTTCAAGTCAACCCGCGGCGAGGCGAGCCGCGCGCCCGCGGCGCGGCGCTAGTCGTGGAAGTCGCGGCCGCGCAAGGTGGCTTTGACGTAGCCGGTGCGGATGACGAAGTTGCCGAAGTGCTCGCCCGGGGTGCGTTCCTGGGCATAGCGACGGATGATGGGCTCGAGGCAGGCCACGATCTCGTCTTCGTCCAGGTTTTCGCGATAGAGCTTGCTCAGCCGGTCACCGGCAAAACCCCCGCCCAGATACAGGTTGTAGCGACCCAGGTTCTTGCCCACCAGGCCGATCTCGGCCAGGTAGGGGCGCGCGCAGCCGTTCGGACAGCCCGTGATGCGCATGACGATGGCCTGCTCGGCGAGGCCGGCCGCGCGCATGATGGGCCCGAGACGGTCGAGTAGCTTGGGCAGCTCCCGTTCCGCCTCCGCCATGGCGAGGCCACAGGTGGGCAAGGCCACACAGGCGAGAGCATTTCGGTGCAGAGCGGTCAGCTTTTCGCCGGCGTCGAGGCCGAAGCGGGCCAGCAGGTCATCGATGCGCCGCCGATTGGCCGCACTGACGTTGGCTATCATCAAGTTCTGATTGGGGGTGATGCGGAAATCGCCCTCGTGGCCCAGGGCGATCTCGCGCACGCCGGAGAGCAAGGGCCGTCCCGGCTCGTCGCGCAAGCGACCGCCCATCACCAGGAGGGTGTAGTGCAAGGAGTCACCCGCGCCCTTACACCAGCCCAGTCGGTCGCCGTTGTCGGCGAAGGCGAAGGGTCGTGCCGGGGCAAAGCCGTGGCCCCAGCGTTTCTCCACCTCGGCTTTGAACCACTCGAGGCCGCGGTCGTCGATGGTGTACTTGAGGCGAGCGTGCTTGCGGTTGGTCCGATCGCCAAAATCGCGTTGGGTGGTGAGGACCGCCTCCGCCACCTCGACCACGTCGTCGGGCCGACAAAATCCGATGACATCGGCGAGGCGAGGGTAGGTCGCCTTCTCTCCGTGGGTCATGCCCATGCCGCCCCCCACCGTCACATCGAACCCGATGAGCTTGTCCTTGTCCGTGATGGCGATGAAGCCCAGGTCATGGGCCAGGACGTCGACGTCGTTGCTGGGCGGGAGCGCCAGAGCAATCTTGAACTTGCGCGGTAGGTAAGCGCGGCCGTACATGGGCTCTTCGTCGGCGGGCAGCTCGCCGCCGGCCATGAGGTCCTGGCCGAGCCAGATCTCGTGATAGGCGCGAGTACGGGGCAGCAGGTGCTCGCTGAGCCGCTTGGCCAGGCGGTAGACTTCGCCGTGCAGGGCTGACAGGAAGGGGTTGGGGTTGCATATGACGTTGCGGTTGACGTCGCCGCAGGCGGCGATGGTATCGAGCAGGGTCTGGTGGATGGCCTTGATGGTGCGCCGCAGATCGCGCTTGGGCACGGTATGGAGCTGGATGGTCTGCCGCGTGGTCAAGCGCAGACTGCTACCCGCATGGGCGCAGGCAATACGGTCGATGTCCAGGAATTGCTTGGGCGTCAGCACGCCGCCCGGGGTGCGGATGCGCACCATGAAGCTGTAGCGCGGCTCGAGCTTTTGCCGCTGCCGCTCGAGGCGCACCTCGCGATCGTCCTGCTGGTAGACGCCGTGGAACTTGAGCACCTGCTGATCGGAGGACGCCATTCCGCCCGTGATGGGATCGACGAGCCCGCGCGCGATGGTACCGCGCAGGTGATCGCTCGCCTCCTTGATGAGCTCGTTCTCGCTCTTGTTCTCGCTCCTGCTCGGGGTGGGACGGTCGTTAGCCATTGCCTTCTCGCGCATTACCCATCAATACACGTCGCGCTGATAGTGCGCGCTCGCCTGCAGGGCCAGGAGGTCCTCGTGGGCCGCCTCCGGCGCCTTGCCGCCCTCCTTGGCCATGACTTCGATCAGGGTGGCTTCGACCTCGGCGGCCATCTCCTCGGCGTCGCCGCACACGTAGACATAGGCGCCCTCTCGTAGCCAGGCGTAAAGATCGCGGCTGCGCTCGCGCATGCGGTGTTGGACGTAGATCTTCTCGGTTTGGTCGCGCGAGAAGGCCAGATCCAGGCGGGAGAGCACGCCCGACTTGTGCCAGCGTTGCCATTCGAGCTGATAGAGGAAGTCGGTGTCGAAGTGTTGGTCGCCGAAAAAGAGCCAGTTGCGCCCGCGGCAGCCGAGGACCTCACGCTCCTCCACGAAGGCCCGAAAGGGCGCCACCCCGGTGCCCGGCCCGATCATGATGATGCGCGCGTCCGGATCGGCGGGCAGGCGGAAGCGCGGGTTGGGCGACGGGAAGACGCGCAGGGGCTCGTCTTCCTGCAGGCGCTCGCAGAGGAAGCCCGAGCACACGCCTTCGCGCTGGCGTCCGTGGCTGAGGTAGCGGGTGAGCCCCACCAGCAAGTGGGCCTCGTCCTGGTGCGCGCGCAAGCTGGACGCAATGGAATAGAGGCGCGGCTGCAGCCGACGCAACATGCCCACCCAGGACTGGGGCGGCAGCTCGCTAGGGGGATGAGCGTGGAGAACATCGACGAGGTCGCGGCCGCCGACGTAGGCGCGTAGCTCGGCCTCGCGTCCCTTCTCGAGCAAGCGGTGAAGCTCGTTGCTCTTGTCGTGCCCGGCGTAAGCCTTGAGGAAGGGTGGGGTGATGGTGGTGATGTCGAAGACCTCGCTCAAAACCTGTGCAAGCGGCCTCTCCTGGCCATCCACCACCACTATCGCGTCGCTCGCCAGGCGCGCCGCGATCAAGAATTGCTCGAGGTAGGCTGGCGCATTGCGAGGCATGACCCCCAGTGCGTCGCCCGGCTGGTAGCTGATGCCCGAGCCAGCCAGGGAGAGCTCGAGGTGTACGGTCTTTTTGCCAGAACCCCGGCCATTGAGCGTGACGCGCTCGATGACCTGGGCGGAAAAGGGACGAGCCTTGTCCCAGGCCTGGTCCGGCACCGTGGCCGGACCAGGCGCGGGCTGGGAGGTGAGCGAGGCTTGCGTCGTGCCGTGGCCGAGCAGCTTGCCGAACACGTCGATGACGTTCTCCTGCCAGGCCTCGGCAGCACTCTGGTATTCCACGTCGCAATCGACCCGGTCGAGCATGCGCTGGGCACCCAGCTCGCCCAGACGCTGATCCAGGTCCGCTCCCGCTTTGCAGAAGTTGGCGTAGCTGTAGTCGCCCAGCGCCAGCACCGCGAAGCGCAGGCCAGCCAGAGCGGGTGCGCGCTTGCCGAACAGGAAACGGTGAAGCTCGGCCGCCGCATCGGGCGGATCGCCCTCGCCCTGCGTGCTGGAAATCAGGACGAGGTTCTTCTCGTTGCGCAGGTCGGAGGGGCGGTAATCGGAGGCGCTCACGGCGACCGCGGGCAATCCGCGGACCGACGCGGTCGCGGCGAGATCCCTGGCCACCTTCATCGCGTTGCCGGTTTGCGAGGCGAAGAGCACGGTGATGACATCGCCGCTCTGTCCCTCGCGCGTTGCGGCGGACGGGGAGGTTGGCGTCGTCGCGATCGCCGGCGCTGCCTGCGTCTGGCGAACGCCGTGCAGGTAGCCCGCGAGCCATAGGGCATGCTCGGGCGACAACATCGCCGCCAGCGCATTGAACTGGGCGGTTTGCGCCGGCGGCAGCGGGCTCGCTTGAGGATCGAGGGGAGGAATACGCATCGAGGATTGAGGGGCGACGCCCCCTCACGCCATGGTCACTATCGACATCGACGCTAGCATAAATAGGAGTGAAGCGCCCCGCTTTCTAGCCGGCCAGCGCGGAAGGGAGCTTCGCCGTCCGCTCAGGGTGGCTAGGCCAACGGTGGCTACGCTCACGGTAGCTACGCTCACGCTAGCCAGGTCGCTAGGTCTTCGCCTGCTCGCTCGCGCGGTGGGCTGCGAGATTGCGCTGGAAATAGCCCAGGTGGAATTGCACGTGGTCGGTGTACAGTCTCAGCAGGTCGGCGAGACTCATCCGTCCGCGCGCTGGATGGCGCACGTAGTAGTCTTCCCAATTGGCGGCGACTAGGTCGCGCGCCAGGGCGGCAGCGACGTGGCGGAGAGCGCGCGCGGTTTCGAGACAGGCCAGCGCGTCCGCGGTCTGGTATCTGCACCGCTGCGCAAAGGCCTCTTCGTCCCACACCAGGACCTCGGTGCCCGGCTGGGCGACGGCAAGGCGGATCCGCCCATAGGCGAAGGTGTCCGCATCGAGGAAATGGACGGCGTGGTCGCGAATCGTCCAGGCGCCGGGCAGGTCGGGCCTAAAGTCAATGGCGGCCGCCGAGGTGCTCTTGACGAAATCGATTAGGGTCAAAATGGAAGATTCGAACTGCTGGACAAGGGAGAGCTTCTCTGATTGTTCCATGTTCGTCACCTAGGACGAAGCATAGCGCTCTCTCGCGCGCCGGCCACCGCGGGCTTTGCCCGCCGCGGGGGTACCCTGCCGCGGTCTCGCGCCCGGGCGGTCCTGCGGTCTTGTGTCTTGCGCTCGGGCGGAAGGACGGTTGCGCGTCATCGAGGGCTTCCTCCATGCGCGTCGAAAGCCCGTCGCGTGCGACCGGCTTGGTTTATTATGGATAGCTGGACAGCTCCTCACCATGGCGGTGGTCATCGGTCAAGCCTTCGGTAACTTTCAGGTCGTGCGCCTGCTCGGCGAGGGCGGCTTCGGCGAAGTGTACGAGGCGGAGAATCCTTTTCTGCAGAGGCGCGCCGCGGTAAAGGTCCTGCATGCGGGCATGGGCCACGACCCGGAGCTGGTACGGCGCTTTCTCAACGAAGCGCGGGCCGCCAGTGCCATCCGTCACCCCAACATCGTCGACGTATTCGACGCCGGGGTGACCAGCGACGGCGAGCCCTATATCATGATGGAATTCCTCGAAGGGGACTCGCTCCAGAAGATTGTCGCGCAACAGGGGCGCATGGAGCTGGCCAGGGTGCAGGAGATTGCGCTGCAGGCGGGCTCGGCTTTGGCGGCGGCTCATCTCGCCGGCATAGTGCATCGCGACCTCAAACCCGAGAACCTGTTCCTGGTGACCGACGCGCATGCTCGCCTAGGCTTGCGAGTCAAAGTGCTCGACTTCGGCATTGCCAAGGTCAAACGTCGGGAAGACTCTACCGTCAAGACCCAGGCTGGTCTACTGATGGGCAGTCCCGCCTACATGTCGCCCGAGCAGTGCCGTGACAGCTCTGACGTCGACCAGCGCACCGACATCTACTCGCTGGCCGTAATCGTCTACGAGATGCTCACCGGCGCACCGCCCTTCGTGGCGACTTCGGCTGCCGAGATGATGGTCATGCAATTGACCGCAGCTCCGCCGTCGCTGCGTGAGCTGATGCCCGACTTGCCCGAGCACGTCGACCGGGCGGTGGCGCGTGCCCTGGCCAAGGACCGCGAGGCACGCTGGGGCAGCGTCGATGGCTTTGTCGCCGCCTTGCAGGGCGCGGCGGGGGAGGTAGCGAGCGCTTCAGGCGGAGACGAGGACGGCGAGGGGCCCACCGTCCCCCTCCTCGCCCCGGCGGGCGCAAGCGAGGAAGCGCTGCCCGTGGCCACCGGGCCCCTGTCCAGCCGGTTTGGCATGACTCCCCTCCCTTTGCCGCTCGGTGGCGCCACCGCCACCACCCTCTCGCGCGCCACGGGTGAAACCGTGGGGGGGGATGAAGCCGAGGGCGTAAATCGCCGCGGGGCGCGTCGGTCCTGGCTCTTCGGGGCAGCCGTCGTCACTGCCGGAGCGGCTTTGCTCGCCGTCTATTGGGGCCTGCGGGGCTCGCTGAGCCTGCCCGGCCGTATCCCACCGGTAAAGGCCCCGGTCGCATCGCCGCATGTGCCCGCGCCGACCGTGCACGTGCGCGTACAGAGCTCGCCTCCCGGCGCCATCGTGCTCGACGCCAGCCGGGGCAGCGTCTTGGGAGTGACCCCGCTCGACTCGACCTACGCGGCGAGCGGGCGTCCGCTCGCGCTCATCTTGCGCCGGGATGGGTATGTCGAGAAGGCGGTAACCATCGAGCTGGACGGGAATTCATCCACGGCGGTGGACCTGGAGCGCGTACCCGTCGGGGCGCCCCCGACTACTCCTGAGCCAGGGCGCCCGGCGGGGCAGGGCGAGCTGGCCGGGTCGATGCCGCGCAAACCGTCAGGCGTGCGCAAGCCAGTGCGACCAGCGCGTAGCTCAGACCGCAGCGAGGAAGAGGAATGGCGCGTTCACTAAGCGGAGCGATCCCACTCGGAGCATTGCTACTTTGCGCGGGTGCCGTTCTCGGCGGCGCAATCCCGCACGGCTTGCCTGCTGCCTGGGCGGGCGAGCTCGATCGCAACGACAAGGCCGATGCCAAGGCGGCTCTGCGCTTTTACAAGGAGGGGAACTATGAGGACGCGGCCAAGGTCTTTGCTCGCCTGAGCGTGGCCCACCCCGACATGCTGGTGTTCGTGCGTGACCTGGGGGCCTGCTACTACTACCTGCGCCGATGGGAGCCCGCCCTCTCGAACCTGCGCGACTACGAGCATCGCAAGCGCGACATCTCCCCGGACGATCAGGCCGAGATTGAGGGCTGGATTGGCGAAATGGAGCGCCTGCGCGACACGCAAGCCGCCGCGGCGCTGGCTCCGGCGGCACCTGGCGCACCCGCGCCGCAAGCTGCCGCGACGGAAGCGGCCGTGGGCCCAGTGCCGAGCCTCGCCCCGCCCAGTACCACGGCGGCCGCGGCGGCCAGCGCCACTGCCGCCGCGTCAGGGAGCGCACCCTCAGCCCCGGGGCAGCCGCCGGCGCCCGGGACGGTGGCTGGAGCGTCCTCGCCGGAAGTCGCTCGACCGGAGGCTTACGCCGCGCCGCCCGGGAATGGCCAGTTGCCTGACGTCACCCCTCCCTCCTCGCCTTCGCCGCCACCCTCGCTCGCTCCCGGTGGCTGGCCCTCCGCAGCCCAAGGCAGCGCGACCTACTCTGCTCCGGCGTCGGGTTATCCGCCGCCCCCGCCGGGCCACCCCTCGAGCCCGGCTTCGGCCACGCGGGCCAATCCGGCCGGCGAGGTTGCCGGCGCGTCGGACGGCGGTGCCCGGAGGACGGTGAGCACGATGCTGGTGATCATCGGGGTCGCGGGTATCGTCACCGGCGCGGTTTGCACCTACCAAGCTCTCGCCGATTTCTCCCAGGTCGAGAAGAAGTATGATCCGCAGCTGGCAAGTCGCGGGCATGATTTCGCGGCGGCGCAGTGGGTGGGCTATGGCGTGGGCGGTGCGCTGGTCGCGGCGGGGATCATCCTGGCTGTCACGGGCAACACCTCGTCGTCCCCGCCCTCCCGAGTGGTCTTCGTTCCCGCCCTGGGTCCGGGTAGCGCGACCGCGACCATGGCCGGGACCTTCTGAAGGAGCCTAGCCATGAACCGCCTCGCCCTGTTACGCAAAGGACCCTGGGAGGGTCCTTTAGATCTCCCGCGGAGGAGCGCAGCCGGGCAAAGCCCGGCAGCGCTCACGCGACTACGCAAAGGACCCTGGGAGGGTCCTTTAGATCTCCCGCGGAGGAGCGCAGCCGGGCAAAGCCCGGCAGCGCTCACGCGACTACATAAAGGACCCTGGGAGGGTCCTTTAGATCCCCCGCGGAGGAGCGCAGCCGGGCAAAGCCCGGCAGCGCTCACGCGACTTGTTCTCGTGATCGTCGCGGGCTGCGCGCCCAAGTATTCAAGCGGCATCACCCAGTGTTCCAACGCGGACCAATGTCCGAGCGGCTACTTTTGTGGCAGCAGCGCTAGCGGCACGCAGGTCTGTCTGCAGCGTTGCTCTAGCTCACAGCCGTGCCCGGGGGGATTCGTGTGCAGCGACGACGGGGTGAACCCGGGCAATGTGTGCCTCGAGGAAGAAGCTAACGGTGGCGCGGGGGCGGGTGGCCGGCCAAGCGTCAGCTCGGCGGGAGGAACGTCGGGCAGGGCGGGGGGCGCGGGTGGCATCGTGGCGGGAAGCACGGTCGTGGTCACGGGGGGAAGCCCGGCGGGGCCGGGCGGTCGGGGTGGAGCCAGTAGCGCGAGTGCAGCAGGGGGACGGGGCGGCACCAGCAGCGGCGGCACCCTTGGCGGCAGGGATGCCGGATGTGGGGGCGGATGTGCGTCGGGGCAGCAGTGCCTCGGCGGGCAGTGTTGCGCTCCGCCCGCGGCGGGGGGGGTGTGCAACCTGCCGGCGTGCGGATGCTCGGCCGGTATGGCTTGCTACCCTTCCAGTACTAGCCACGCCATGGCGTGCCTGGTGGCGGGTAGCTTGGCGGCGGGCGCTGATTGCAGCAGCTCCGTCCTGAATTGTCAGATCGGCTTGGGCTGCTTCGGCGGCACTTGCAAGCTCTACTGCAGCAGCGCCAGCGATTGTCCAGCGGTGGCCGGCCTGCAGACGTGCCTGGCGACCACCTGGCCCGACGACAACGCCGACATACCCGGGGTCAAGGTGTGCGGTCGCATTTGCGACCCCGCCCACCCCCAAAATCCAGTCTCGCCCCTCCTGGCTTGCCCGGCGGGGTTCAATTGCCAGACCGATCCCGCGGGTCTCTCCTACTGCTACCAGGCGAGTCCCCTGCCGCCGGGCTCGGCCTGCACTACCTCGGCCGACTGTTCGCCCGGCTACTACTGCACGGTCAGCGACGCCTGCAATCGCTATTGTCTGACCAACAGCGACTGCCCGACTGACCAGACCTGCTACCCGTTCTCCACCGCCACCATGGCGGGCGCGTACTCGGTCGGTTACTGCGACGCGAGCTAGCCCAGCGTCGCCCGCCCGGCGGATATGCGTGAAATCCTACGGGCCGCTTAGGCCACCGCTTAGGCCAGCTCAGGACAGCTCGGCCAACTTGGCGCGCACGGCCTCGGCGTGGCCGGCCGCCTTGACATTGGACCAGTGGCTGGCGATGCGTCCCGATGGGTCGATGAGCACGGTAGACCGGATCACGCCCATGGTGGTCTTGCCGTAATTGCTCTTTTCGCCCCAAGCGCCATATTGCTCCATGACTTGGTGCTCGGGGTCGGACAAGAGCTTGATTTTGAGCTTATGCTTGGCGATGAATTTGCGGTGACTCTCCGGGGTGTCGCGGCTGCAGCCCAACACCACCGCGTCGAGCTTGGCAAAATTTGGCAGTCCGGAGGTGAACTCACAGGCCTCGACCGTGCAACCCGGAGTGTCATCCTTGGGATAGAAATACAGCACCACCCAGCGCCCCGCGAAATCCGACAGCGCGACCTCGTGGTCGTTCTCGTCGCGCAGCGCAAACGCCGGGGCATGCTTGCCGGTCTCGAGCTTCATTCGTTCTCCACTCCTTCTTCGTGCTCCGTCACTTCGTCTCGGATGCGGAGAAGGCTTCGCTGGGTGCACCGGTCATCAGATATTTTGAGACTTTCGGGGACTTTGGTGAGCTATTGCCTTGGGGACTTTGGTGAGCTACGCCTTGGGGACTTTGGGGGACTACGCTTTGGGGGACTACGCTTTGGCCATGCGCCCGCTCTTGCGCATTTCCTCCAAAGCCGCTTCGAATTGCCTTTCGGCCAATCTTTCGGCCACTTCGGGCGCCGCCGTCAGATACGCCTGCCAGGCTGCGGCGGCGAAGGCCTCGGGCGGGAAGCCGGCTTGTGCTGCGATTTCCGCGGCCCTGGCAAGGTGTTCTCCCAGCTCCTCGGCCTTTTCCAGCCTTACCTCCGCGGGCGGGCCGCCTGGTATTGGGGCCGGTTGGTTTAGTGGATTGCTGTGCATGGTTTGAATCTACCCTAGCCCAATAGAAGCACCCGTTCCTCCACGTCAATCTCGCCTCCGCTCCCCCATCGCGAGCTCGGCGCTCTTCCTCCGCTCAGTTGCACGCCCAGCTGCTAAGGAATAAGTCTTGTTCATCATGTCTCATCGCTACCACTTCGGCGTCTTTGCCGGCTCGGCCAGCGTGAGCGGGCTCGGGCTAGTCGGCATTTGCTGTGCCGCGGTGTTCGCCGGTGGCCTCGCCAGGGCCCAGGCCAACGCGGTCAAGCCCATCCCGGTCATCGTGCCCGTCGCGCCCGAGGCGGCGGTTGACTATGAGAAAATCTCGCTCAGCGAGGCTGTGCGCAGGGCCCTCGCCCGCAACCCGACGGCACTGGTCGCCCATGAGGAGCTCGATCGAGCCCAGGCGTTGCTCGAGCAGGCTCGCTCCGGATCGCTACCCTCGCTACTCGGCAGCGCGATGTTGCTCAGGCTCAACGCCAATCGGGTCTACTACCAAAATGGCAACCCGGTCATCACCAGTCCCCTCAACCAGCAAGTCGGCAACCTCCTGCTCAACCTACCGATTGTCGCTCCGCGCGCGTGGACGCTTTGGTCGGAAGCCTCCGTCAACGTGGGCACCACGCGAGCCGGAGAGGAAGACACGCGGCGGACCTTGGCGGTCGCGGTGGCGCGGGCCTATCTGGCCATCATAGCGCTCAAGCGCCAGGTCGATATCAGCGCCCGCGCGGTCGCCAACGATGGCTCGCACTATGGCTATACGCACATGCGCTACGCGGGTGGGGTGGGTACCCGGGTCGACGAAGTGAGGGCAGCGCAGCAACTGGCCGCGGACGAGGCGCTGCTGTCGTCCACTATCACGGCTCTCGTCCGCGCCCGCGAAGCACTCTCCCTGCTCGCCGCCGACGACCGCCCGGTGGACACCCTCGACGATCTCGCGCTGCCGGATGGCGACGCCGACTTCGCCCGCGCCGCTGCACGTCGCCAGGACTTACGCTCGGCTCGGCAGCGCACCATCGCCGCGGAAAAGGTCAGGAAAGACAGCTGGACCGACTTCATGCCCACGCTGGCCGGCCAGTTTCAGCCCTTTTTCCAGAACCCGCCCACCTTGAGCACGCCAGAGACCGGCTGGCAGGCCGCGCTGGTGTTGACCTTTCCCCTCATCGAAGGCGGTCTGCGCCATGGGCAGCTGCGCGAGCGAGATGCCCTGCTCGCCGAGGCGCGGGCCCAATACGACGGTCTCTTGCGCCAGACGCGATCCGACTTGCGTCTGGCCGTGGCAGAGATCGGGCGGGCTGATGAGGCCATGCGCTCGTCCGACGCGGCTTCCGACCTCGCCCATCAGGGGCTCGACCTGGCCAACCTGGCCTACCGGGCCGGAGCGACCACCAATATCGAGGTCATCGACGCCGAACGTCGCGCGCGTGATGCCGACACTGCCGCGGTGGTCGCCGAGGACAACGTGCGGCAGGCGCGTCTCGATCTGCTGGTCGCGGCCGGGCAGTTCCCCTGAGATTGCCTGGGCTGGAGAGGCTCCTGGTCCTGGTCATGATCTTGGTCCTGACCCTGACGGACCTGTGGCATAGGTGCCGGGCCAGTGCCCTTGCGCCGCTTCCGGCATCTAACGATGGAGTGGAAGATGACGTTGCTTGCACGCATGGCAGTAGCCACCGCTGGAGTCGCCTGCGGTGTGGTCGTGCTCTGGGCGAGCCGCGCCGAAGAGAAAGAGGGTCGAGGCGCCGTGGCCAATGACAGTCCAGGTCCTAGCGAGAATCTAGCCAGCCCCAGCGAGAATCCAGCCAGCTCCCCCATGGACGAGGGCAGCAAGGCCAAGCGGGTCGGCGAGCTCAGCTCTCTGCAGCGCAAGGTTACCCAAGAATGCGGAACCGAGCCCCCGTTTCACAACGATTACTGGGACAACCACCGGGACGGCATCTACGTCGATATCGTGTCGGGCGAGCCGCTCTTTTCCTCGAAGGACAAGTACGACTCCGGTACCGGTTGGCCGAGCTTCACCAAGCCCATGGAAGCCGGACATGTGCGCACCAAGGTCGACGATTCTGGGTGGGGCGACCGCATCGAGGTGCGCTCGACCCGCGCCGATTCCCATCTGGGCCATGTCTTCGACGATGGACCGGACCCGGGGGGCAAGCGCTACTGCATGAACTCGGCGGCCTTGCGCTTCATCCCCGTGGAACAGATGGCGGCGGCGGGCTACGGACGATATCTGCCGCGCTTTGGCCTGGCCGCCACGGAAGGGCCGGCTCCCGATCCCCATCTCAAAGCCGTGGCCACCCTTTCGGGCGGCTGCTTCTGGGGGGTGCAGGAGCTTGTGCGCAAGCTTCCCGGGGTGCTGTCGACGTCGGTGGGTTATACGGGAGGGTCGACCGACAACCCCACTTACGAGGACGTGCACACTGGCCGCACCGGCCACGCCGAAGCGGTACAGATCGTTTTCGATCCGAAGGTCATCAGCTACGAGACCATCTTGCGTTACTTCTTTCGCTTGCACGACCCGACCACGGCTGACCGGCAGGGCAACGACGTGGGCACGCAATATCGATCCGCGATTTTTTACCACGACGACGAACAGCGCAAGGTAGCCGAGCGTGTCAAAGGCGAAGTCGACCGTTCGGGCAAATGGCCGGCCAAGGTGGTGACCGAAATCGTGCCAGCGTCAAAGTTCTTTCCGGCCGAGGATTACCACCAGGACTACCTGCAGAAGCATCCCGGCGGCTACACCTGCCATTATCTGCGTGACTGAGGCGCGCGGGCACGATCGCAGCCCACCTTCCTAGTAGCCACCTTCCTCTATGGCCGCGCGGAACTTGACGTGTACCCAGATCTGGTAGCCGATCACGACGGGCAAGAAGCACAGCACGACCCCGAACATGATCCATAACGTGAGGGGGCTCGAGGCGGAGTTGAAGACGGTGAGCGAGGCGCTCGGCGTGAGCGCCGAGGGCAAGAGGTTGGGATAGAGGCCCGCCACTCCGAAGAGCACGGCACCCACGATGAGCAGGGCCGAGGCGAACCAAGCCTTCCAGTAGGCGGCCTGGGCGAGGAACCAGCGGGTAGCGATGAGGCCAAGTACCGCGAGCAGAGGCAGGAGCAGCAGAGCCGGGGCGGCGAGCAGGTTCTGCCAGAGGCTGGTGTAGAACCAGGTCATGGCCAGGAATACCACCGCCATGACGGCGGCCGGAACATAGAGGCGCTTGGCCATCCCGACCGCGCGCGTGTGCAGATCGCCCCGGGTGCGGGTGGCCAGCCACAGCGCGCCGTGCATGGCGAAGAGGAGCACGAACAGTGCCCCGCCGGCCAGACCGTACGGATTGAGCAAGGTCAGGAGATTGCCTTGAAAGATGCCCTGCGTGTCGATGGGAATGCCGGCAAAGATGTTGGCGAATGCAACGCCGAGGAGCAGGGCGGGGACGAACGACCCCACCACCAGGCAGGTGTCCCACAGGCCAATCCATGACCGCGCCGCGATCTTGCCCCGGAACTCGAAGGCCACCCCACGCAGGATGAGCGCGAACAGGAGCAGCATGAGCGGGGTGTACAGGCTCGAGAACATGACCGCGTAGGCGCGGGGAAAGGCCGCGAAGGTGACCCCGCCCGCCGTGATCAGCCAAACCTCGTTGCCGTCCCAGAACGGCCCCATGGCATTGATCATGGCCCGGCGGTCGCTCTCGCTTCTGCCCAGGAAGGGCAGCAAGGTGCCGATGCCGAGGTCGAAGCCGTCGAGCATGAAGTAGACGGCCCAGGCCACGCCCCAGATTACGAACCAAGTTGTCTGGATCATGTGCGCGTCCTCCCGAGTCAAGCGGTGGCGGAGATGGTCTCGCTCTTGCCGGCCTGGACCGGGATCTGTTCCCGCTCTTCGGCCACCCCGAGGCGAGCGAATTTCCAGAGCAGGTAGAAGTCGACGACCCCGAGCAGGGAATACACGAGTATGAAGGCAACCAGGGAGACCCCCACCTGGGAGACCGCGATGGGTGACACCGCGCTGGAGGTACGCATCATGCCGTACACGATCCAGGGCTGCCGACCCAGCTCGGCGATGGTCCAGCCCAGCTGGTTGGCCAGATAGGGCAGCGGAATCAGCCAGGGCAGGAGCCGCAAAAGCCCGGTCTTGCTCTCGATGGTGTGGCGGGCGCGGAAGACCAAGATGCCGAGGAGCAGGAAGAGGAAGCCCAGACCGACCATGGCCCGGAAGGAAAGAAAGAGGGGCAGCACGGGCGGTCGCTGGTCGGCGGGCCACTCACGCAGGCCCCGCACCTCGGTGTCCGGCGAATAGCCGGCGAGCAGGCTGAGCAGGCTGGGCACGCCGAGCGCCTCGACCTTGTTGTGCTCGTTGGCACTGTCGGGCCACGATAGGAGGTAGAGAGGGGCGTTGCTCCGGGTATCCCAATGCGCTTCCAGGGCGGCCAGCTTGGTGGGTTGGGCCCCGTGGAGAATCTCGGCGTTCATGTGGCCCTGGGCGATTTCGAACACGGCGAAGATCAGGGTCCAGATGGCGGCGATGCGGAAAGACTTCTTGAACAGGGAGATCTGGCGGCGGTGCCGGAGGTGCCAGGCCGATATGCCGAGCACGAAGAAGCCGGCGAGGAGGTAGGCGCCACCCAGGGTGTGCACGAACTCCAGGATGGCAAAGCGCTGCGTGATCACGGCGAAGAAATCGGACAGCTCGGCGCGGCCGTTACGGATGACGAAGCCGACTGGGTGCTGCATCCAGGCGTTCGCCACCAGGATCCAGAACGCCGAGATGTTCGAGGCGATGGCGACCAGCCAGATGGACACGAGATGGAGCCGGGGGGACAGCTTTTTCCAGCCGAAGAACCAGACGGCGATGAAGGTGGACTCCAGGAAGAAGGCCACTGTCGCCTCGATGGCCAGCAGGGAGCCGAAGATGTCGCCGACGTAGGCCGAGTAGCGCGACCAGTTGGTGCCGAACTGGAACTCGAGGGTGATGCCAGTGACGACGCCGACCGCGAAATTGATGAGGAAGAGCTTGCCCCAGAATCGAGTGAGGCGCCGGTACTCGTCGTCGCCGGTCCGCACAAAGGCGGTTTCCATAATGGCCACCAGTAACGACAGACCCAGGGTCAGGGGCACGAAGAGAAAGTGGAAATAGGTGGCGACTGCGAATTGCAAGCGTGACAACGTCAATACGTCCATGGCTTTCCTCCCTCAGGGGTGTGAGCGGGCACGCGCTCGACCTTTGCTCGAACGCCGCGCGCCATCTTTCCTCATCGCAGCATGAGCCGCGGCGTGGGCGTCCGCGGCCGAGCCGACCAGGCGGTCGAAACGAATGGCCGCGAGTTGTTCGGCCAGCGCCGCGGACAGGCCCAGCCACGCCTGCTGAACCGGACAGTGGTCGCGGAACGGGCAGGCGCCCGGCTGGTGCACGCAATCATTCAGGGCAATGGGCCCTTCCATGGCCAGGACCAGATCGCCCAGCGATATGGCGCTGGCCGGCCGGCCCAGCTGCAGCCCACCTTTGGCCCCCCGGGTGGTCTTGAGAATACCAGCGGCGACCAGGGGAGCCACCATGCGGCGGACGAAGGGGACCGGCAGGAGACGTTGCTGGGCAATCTCCGCAATCGAGGCCGATGCCTCCTCGCCCAAGCTGGCCAGGTGCAAGACCAGGCGAGCCGCGTAGTCGGTCTGGCGGGCGATCCTCATCATCGATAATGTGACCTTATTGGTAACATTACTATTAGGATAATGTTTGTGGCAAGGGCTTTCGGTGGGGGCGGCCGGCGCGTTTGCTTCCGCGGCAAGATTGGTTCAAGATTCGCCCATGTTCAGCGTTGGTGTTTCTGATCAGTGCCGGGTCGCGCACAGCTTTGCCGATCCATTTTTCGGCCTCGCCCAGCGATTACATGGGGCGAGCTACGTCGTCGACGTCGAAGTGCATTCCAACGCCCTCGGTGCCCACCACGCGGTGTTGGACCTGGCTGCCCTGCGCGCGATTGTGCGCCGGGCCATCGAAACCGTCGATTATAGCAACCTCGACGACAACCCGGCTTTTCCCGGGCGTACCTCGACCATCGAGCGTCTGGCCCAGTACCTGGCCGACTTGATCGCGGACGCCATAGGCGAATTGCCGGAGCACGCCCAGCCCATCGAGCCGGCCGCGCTCCGTCTGCGCCTGCGGGAATCGCCCAACGCCTGGGCGGGCTACGAGCGACCGCTGCCGTAGCTGCCGCCCAGCCCGCCGTACCGTTACTTTTGCGCCTGCTCGAGCGCGACCGCCACCGCGACCGACGCGCCGACCATGGGGTTGTTGCCCATGCCCAGAAAGCCCATCATCTCGACGTGCGCGGGCACCGAGCTCGAGCCGGCGAATTGGGCATCGCTGTGCATGCGTCCCATGGTGTCGGTCATGCCGTAGCTGGCGGGACCGGCGGCCATATTATCGGGGTGCAGGGTGCGGCCGGTGCCGCCCCCGCTGGCCACGGAGAAGTAGCGTTTGCCCTGTTCGAGGCACTCCTTCTTGTAGGTGCCGGCCACGGGGTGCTGGAAGCGGGTCGGGTTGGTGGAATTGCCGGTGATCGAAACGTCCACGCCCTCGTGGTGATTGATCGCCACTCCTTCGCGTACATCGTCGGCGCCATAGCAGCGCACCCTGGCCTTGTCGCCCTTGGAGTAGACTAGCTCGCGCACGATGCCGAGCTTACCGGTGCCGTAGTCGAACTTGGTCTGCACGTAGGTGAAGCCGTTGATGCGGCTTATGATCTGGGCGGCGTCCTTGCCCAGGCCATTCAGGATCACGCGCAGAGGTTCCTTGCGCGCCTTGTTAGCGCTGCGAGCCAGGCCGATGGCGCCTTCGGCAGCGGCGAACGATTCATGGCCGGCGAGAAACGCGAAGCACTTGGTCTCGTCTTTGAGCAGCATCGAGGCCAGGTTGCCGTGCCCGATGCCCACTTTGCGATCATCGGCAACCGAGCCCGGGATGCAGAAGGCCTGCAGCCCTTCGCCCAGCGAGCACGCGATGTCTACCGCTTTCTTCTGCCGCTTCTTGAGCGCGATGGCGCCGCCCAGGATGTAGGCCCAGCACACATTCTCGAAGCAGATGGGCTGTATGCCCTTGACGATGGTGTAGACGTCGACGTGCTGGGCATCACAAAGCCCCTTGGCGTCTTCCAGTGACTTCATGCTGTACGCGCTCAGCACTTTTTCGATTTGGGGAATTCTGCGCTCGAACGATTCAAAAAGAGCCATGGCTGATTCTCCTTCGCTTACTCGTGCCGGGGGTTGATGATCTGCTTGGCCTCGTCGAAGCGTCCGTAGCGCGAGGTGGCCTTCTTGAGCGCCTCGGCCGGCTCCACGCCCTTCTGGATGGACTCCATCATCTTGCCGAGATGGACGAATTCGTAGCCGATAACTTCGTGGTTGTCGTCGAGGGCCTGCCGGGTGACGTAGCCCTCGGCCATTTCCAGGTAGCGTACCCCCTTGGCGCCCGTGCCATACATGGTCCCCACCTGGCTGCGCAGACCTTTGCCCAGGTCCTCGAGCCCGGCGCCGATGGGCAGGCCGTCCTCGGAAAATGCGGTCTGGGTCCGGCCGTAGGTGATCTGCAGGAACAACTCGCGCATGGCCGTGTTGATTGCGTCGCACACCAGATCGGTGTTGAGGGCCTCGAGGATGGTCTTGCCGGGCAGAATCTCCGCTGCCATGGCAGCGCTGTGTGTCATGCCCGAACAGCCCACGGTTTCGACCAGGGCTTCCTGGATCACACCGTTCTTCACGTTGAGGGTGAGCTTGCAAGCGCCCTGCTGAGGCGCACACCAGCCCACGCCGTGGGTGAGGCCGGAGATATCCTTGATCTCCTTGGCCTGTACCCAGCGTCCTTCTTGCGGAATGGGCGCGGGCCCGTGGTTGGGTCCTTTCGCCACACAGGTCATGTGTTCGACTTCGGCCGAGTAGATCATGAGCGAGTCTCCTTGATGGGGAAGGGGGAAGTGAGGGCAGGCGTGAACGTCGCATGATCGCGCCACCCCGGTCAATGTGCGCGGGGGCGGGCGGGAGCTCCGCGCCTTGGCCAAGGCAGTGATGGGGCAGGGCTAGCTGGCGGTTCGGCGAAAGGCGCCGGGCGAGACGCCGAAGCTTTTGCGGAAAACCTTGCAGAAGTAGTTCGCGTCGCCGTAGCCGCAGCGTTGGGCCACCTCTTTGACGGTCGTGCCGCCCGCCGCGACCAGCCGCTTGGCCTCCTCCAGGCGGATGCGCGCCAGATAGCGCCCGGGTGATGTGCCGCACGCCCTCTCGAACATCCGGGAGAAGTGGAAGCGACTCATGTTCGCCACCCGGGCCATATCACCGACGCCGATGGGCCGCGCGAAATTGAGGCGGCAGAAGTCTTCCACCGCCGCGATGAAAGCGGGCGCGCTGCCGGCGTCCGGGCGGGTGCTCGCCGGGCGCGCGGCAGTTTCCTCGGGCCCCATCGTCGGCGATTGTTCGTGGTTGGTGCTGCTCGGCATCTTGAGCCTCTTGTCTCCCATTGTCCCCATTGTCCGTCGGCACGGCCTTATCCCTCGCGACCGGAGTGGATAAGATCGTCCGTGAATACCGCCCCTAGACCCGCTCGCAACTGCTCGACTCTATTATGAAAAGGACCCTGAGCGGGTCCTTTCAGTCCGTCAACTCTTTGCTGCGCCAGCCCCCACTGTGTTCCACCACCGCTTGACACATGAGGCAAACCTAACCTCGATCCAAGGGCGACAGTCTAAGCGCTTTTCTCGGGCAATGGTCAGGAAAACCGCGCGGGCGGCCCGTGTGCCCGACGTGCGCGCCGTCCCGGACGGCGGCTACGATCTGCCGTTGTTGTCGCGGTGGAGCAGGTCGAGGGGGGGAGCCTCATTGTCCACCACATAGGCGAACTCGCGCTTGAACTCCTCCGCCGATTGCTTGGGCGAGCAAACCGCGCCGAAGCGGGTGAGCACCGCCGGGTCGTCGAAATCGTCGCGGCGTAGTCGGATCATGTAGCGGCGGGCGATGGCGTAGCGGGTGGACTTGACGTCGACCATGCGCACGCGGGTGCGGCCGGTTTCGGGGTCGAGCAGCTGGGCGAACGAGATGGGGACGAAGTTTCCCGCCTGCAGGGTGACCATGGCGGCGTTACCGCCGGAAAACAGAAACTTCGCGGCGCAGTAGCCCAGATCCCGTGTGTATTCCATGTCGTAGGGTACTGGATCGGCGCAGCGCAGCTCGTAGCCGATGTCCTTCGCCACTATGGTGACCTTGGCGGTGCCCAGATCGCGCAGGCGAGCGTTGAGCGCCTTCTTGAGCCCGTCGCCCAGGTTGAGCTCGGAGACCCGGATGTGACCGTGCTCATCGTACTCGATATCGCCCAGACGTTTTATGTCCTCGTCGGGGAGAGCTTGGGCCAGGCCCTCGGCCAGCACGGCCACGCCGTAGCGGCGGTTCTCTGCCAGACGCTTGATGACGGCTCCGGCCAGAATGTCGACCAGCATGCGCAGGGTGGGCTTATGGCTGGGGAATTCTTCCGGTATTATGGTCAAGGTGGCGCCGGCCGCCTTGCCTATCCCGAGGGCCAGGTGACCGGCCTTGCGTCCCATCGCCACCACCAGGTACCAGCGCGAGGTAGTCTTGGCGTCGACCATGAGGTTCTTCACCAGCTCGACACCGAGGTGGCGAGCGGTGTTATAGCCAAACGAGTCCACCGAGGGGTCGAGGTCCAGATCGTTATCGATGGTCTTGGGTACGTGCACGACGCGCAGTCGGCCGGCCGCCTTTTCCGAAACTTTCATCGCCGAATAGGCGGTGTCGTCGCCGCCGATGGTGATGAGCTGGGTGATGCCCAGTCGATGCAGCGAGTCCACCACCATGGCGAGGTCCTCTTCCTTCTTGGTTGGATTGGCGCGCGAGCTGCCGAGGAACGAGCCACCGCTGAAATGGATGCGGCTAACGTCGCCCAATTGGAGGGGGCGGATTTCCTCGAGACGTCCCTTCATCAAGCGGTCGAAGCCGTCGCGGATGCCGAGCACCTCCACCCCTTGCAATAACGCCCGTATGGTGGCGGCGCTGATCACGCTGTTGATGCCGGGGGCCGGTCCGCCACCTACCAGAATGCCGAGTTTTTCCTTGGGCACGTCGTCTCCTTGCCGCTGCCGTGCTGCGAGCGTGCGGGAAGTTAGCACAAGGTCCGGCCAAAGGGCGGCGTTCAGAATTCCGCGCGCATGGGCTCGCCCGTGGGCGGGGTCTTCTTGGCACCGGGCGGCTCTTGCGCTGCTCTCGGCAGGGCCGCGAGCTGGCGCTGAATCTGCTCGCGCACTCTGGGCGAAGGTTCGCCGACTAGCTGTCGCCTGAGCAGCGCGGCCGCATTTTCAGCCCGGCTCATGCTGATGCCCAACACGGCATCGACCCTGACCTCGGGGTCGTCGTTGTCGAAGAGCGCGGCGATCCGATCCGCCGCGTCACCGCCGCCTATCCAGCCCAGGGCCACGGCGGCGCGGCGGAGAATTAGGCGCATTGTGGCATCAGGTGCGCGACCGTGGTCGGCGATGAGCTTGCTCAGGAAGCCCTCGACCGCGGGCGAGGGCAGAAGTCGCATCGCGGCTACGGCGCGGGCTCGGGTGAGTCCTTCCGTCTCCTCGTCGGTGGTGATGGCCATCAGGTCTTTGCCCGTCGCGCCGAGAGCGCTCAGCTCGGCCGCGGAAGGGGTATCATGGCCGGCCAGGTAGGCCGCGATAGCCGCGATGCGCACCTGCCCTGTTTGTTGTCGCGTCCCTCGAGCGCGGGGGGGGGTGAGGGATGGGGTTAGGGGGGGGGCGGGGGCGACGGGGGTGGGGGTGAGGGAGGGGGCGGAGCTCGACGGCGTGGCGGCGAGCAGAGCGGTGCAGGCCAGGGTTGCGGCGGCAGCGGTCAGAAACACAGCCCGAGGTTATCACTTTCTCGGCTCGCCCTGCGGTATAGTGGCGCGCCTGGAGGACTCAATGCATTTTGGCTCGCGCATGTTGCTAGTCTCCGCGCTTGCTTTTTCCGGCATGGCGTCGGCGCAGGAAGCTCCCGCTCCCGCCGCGGATTACGCGAGCGCCCCCGCCGATGGCGCTGGGGTGGCCGGTGCGCCCCCGACCGCGGCCAGCGCAACCCCGATAGACGGTTCAGCGCCCCAGTACGGTGTGGCGGTGGCCTGGCGCTACACCATGGTTCCGGGCTGGTTTCTCGGCCTCTTCACCGCGAAGAACGTGCCGCTCTACACGGCGGGAGCGTTCAGCCTCGAGGGCTTCCGCCGCAAGGTCGACAAGGACGATCCGAGCCGGACCTGGGAGCTCGTGGTCGGTGTCGGCTATCAGAACATGAGCCCCCCCGACGGCTACTGGCTGGGCAAGAGCGAGAGTGCGAAGGACGATACCTACCTGGTCCAGGCGCGCAACCTGTCGCTCATCACCATGGATGCCGCCCTGGTCTCGCGCCAGTTCTTCGGGCCCTACTTTGGCATCCACTATGGCGCCGGCCTCGGCCTGGCCATCGTGCGGGGCCAGCTCATGCGCATCTCGGCGACACAGGGCTCTAACGGTCAGTACACCGTGGTCAGTAACGGGGCCCAGATCTGCAACGCCAACGCCGTGTGCAATCAGAGCCAGCTCAACGCGACCCAGCATACGGGGCCCAACAACGGCCCGAACGACGCCCACCTCTTCCAGGACCCCAACGTGCCTGGGGCGTTGCCGATCATCAATATCTTGCTCGGTGTCGACTTCCGTTACCCGCTGCCCAAACGGCAGGCGGTCGAGCTCCGCCTGGAGGGAGGATTTTACGACGCCTTCTTCATCGGCCTCACCGCGGCCTACGTCATCTGAGATGGCGGATAGCGGGCCAATGCCCCGCGGCGACTGCCGGCTCGGCTAACGGGCCGGAGCTGCGTTCGTTCGGCTAACGGGCCGGGGCTGCGCTTATGGTGGTAGGGATCAGCAGGCGAGCGCGGCCACGCAGAACTTCCAGATTCAGCACGCTGCCGGGACGGGAGGAGGCAATGAAAGGATGGAGATCGCCTCGGTACGCAAAGGAGTGGCCCGGCAGGCCGAGGACGATGTCGCCCGGGCGGAAGCCGGCATGGGCGGCGGGTGAGTCGCGGGCAACCGCGGTGATGCGTGCTGCCCCGGCCGGGAGGAAGATGCCCTTGCGCCTCATTGCTGGCACGAAGGCGACTCCTAGCCACCCCGGCCGGCTCGTGGCTGCCTTCTGTCGGTCCTCGTCAAGCGGCGGTAGCTTGCTCGGCGCAGGCGGCTCCGCCATGCGCGGTAGCTTGGCACGCACGGGCAAGAGCAAGCTTTCGCAGCGATCGAGCGCGTCCAACTCCTCCCGGGTGCGCTGGTGGCTCTGGACCCACAGCCGTCCGGCCATACTGGTGAGGATGAAGCGCGCGCGCAACAGCGCTGCCAGCCGAATCTCAGTGCGATAACCAATCTCGTCGTTGCTGTTGAGACCATCCAACATCGAGTTGGCCTCCACCATGCGCGCGGGCTCCGCTGCCACGTAGCGCTCCAGATCCGCGAGGAGGGCGGGCGCGAGCGAGCGCAAGGCGTCGTCGTCGAGGTGCGACATAGCCCGCTCATCCAGGCGGGCGCGCCATGCGGGGTGAGTGGCCAGGAAACCCTCGATGCTCGCCTGGTTGAAGTCGGCCAGGGCCGATTCCCAAGCTTGGGCATTGGCCTCGGTTTGGTCGACGAGGGCGTCGAGCTGGCTTGCCTCGCGTTCGAGATCCTGCAGGCTCGCTGGCCTGCCCACGCCATAGATCGAGGCAATGCGGTCGAGCTGGGCAAGGTGGGGAGCCAGGGTGGGGTCGGCGAGTGCCCGGCGGATCAGGGGGGCGAGGAAGGCGTCCTCACGCGCCGGCGACCCAGCCGCGGCCGAGAGCTCGTCGGCGAGAAAGATGTCGGTGGTGCGGAGCGGGATGTCGGGCGCCTCGTCATCGAGCACGACTTCGGCGTGCGCGGCGGCAAAATCTCCGCGCCGGGCCAGCGCGGAGAGGAAGGCGAAGGAGTGCCCGATGGCCTTTTGTCCGCGCACCTCGGGGTAGCAACCGTAGGCCGGACGATCGGGCGTGGAGGAGAAGTAGCCGCAAGTGTGGCCGCTCGGCCGGCGTCTCCGTTCGCGCCTCTCGTACAAGTAGGCGAACCCACCCGAAAAGCACTGCGACATCAGGGAAACGATGCGAGCTTCGCCGGGCAGGCGGCCGAGCAGCGTGCCGAGCTCGCGCACCGATATGCTCTGGCTGCCCCACAGGGTAATGCTGTTGCCGCGCGGGTCGCGCCAGCCGCGCGGGTCGCCGCGATTGCCCCCATCGCCCCGGCCGCCCCGGCTGCCCCGGTTGCCCAGATCCTGGGCGCCATGATCGGTCACGTACACCAGCAGGGTGTCGTGCGGGCGTAGCTTGTGTCTGAGGGCATCGACAGCTTGCGCGACACCCGCCCGGGTAGCGGGATGCAGAGTCACCCCGGGCAAGATCGAGTTCTCGTACCTGGTCATCCCGCGCAAGATCGAAGCGAGCCGGGTGCCGGACAGGAGCCAGGCGTTTTCCGGATCGGGCTCTCGGGTAGCTAGATCGGGCGCTGGATCCGAGCCGTCACTCGACAGCACGGTCACGTGATCGCGCGGTATGCCGGCCGCGGCTAGTAGCTCGACTAGCTGGCGGAGGTGCCCGAGATGCGAGGCAAAATTGTCGGCTTTGTCTCCGCCGCCGTTGATGGCGAGCACGTACAAGCTCTCCGGTGCTTGCCCGCGGGCCGGGCTAGCCGTAACCATAACAGCGAGGGTCGCAAGCACCAGCCGGGCCGCCAGCATCCTACCCTCTGGCCAGCCGAAGGGCGAGGCGGCTAAAGCGCAACGCCACCTCGGCGTTAGCCACGGCCAGGGCGAGAGCTTTGCGCGTGCCCACCAATACCACCAGCTGCTTGCCCCGCGTGACCGCCGTGTAAAGAAGGCTACGCTGGAGCATGACGAAGTGCTGGGTGTGCACGGGAATCACCACCGCAGGGTACTCCGAACCTTGGGCCTTGTGCACAGTGGCTGCATAGGCCAGCGCCAGCTCGGCCAGCTCGTCGCTTTGGTACAGGAGCTCACGCTCGTCGAAGCGCGCGGTAAGCTCGCCAGCCTCTGGTGCCACCCGGACCACGCGGCCTAGGTCGCCGTTAAACACCTCCTTGTCGTAGTCGTTGCGCAGCTGCATGACCCGATCCCCCACGCGGAAGCTGCGTGTCCCGCTGTGCAGCTCGGCGGCCGTGCCGCAGAGGGCCTCCTGCAGCAGCCGGTTCAGGTGGCTCGCACCGAGTTCACCCCGGTGCATGGGCGAGAGGACCTGGATGTCGAAGGGAGAGTAGCCATAGCGGCGGGGGAGCCGGGTAACCACCAGGTCGCGCACCAGGCGCGCGGCCGCAGCAGGATCCGGCTCCTCGAGGAAAAAGAAATCTCGTCGATCGGGGGCTTGGCCTGGGGGCGGCGCCAGCTCGGGCAACTCGCCGTCGTGGATACGGTGGGCGTTGGTCACTATGAGGCTCTGGGCCGCCTGGCGGAAGATCTCGTCCAGCCTGACCACGGGGACCGCGCCCGAAGCGACGATGTCGCGCAGGACAGTACCTGGGCCAACCGAGGGCAGCTGGTCTTGGTCGCCCACCAGCACCAGGCGAGTGCCGTCCGCGAGGGCAGCGAGCAGGTCGGCACACAGCCGCACGTCAATCATCGAGGCTTCGTCGACCACCAAGAGGTCGGCGGCGAGAGGATTTCCGGCGTTGTGGCCGAAGCTGCCCTCGGCCGGTCGCCATTCCAGGAGGCGGTGCAAGGTTGCGGCCGGCTGCCCGGTGGATTCCTGCAGCCGCTTGGCCGCTCGGCCGGTGGGTGCGGCCAGGGCGACGCGCTTTCGGCAACGCAGGAACGTGGCCACGATGCCGCGCACGATGGTGGTCTTGCCCACGCCCGGACCGCCCGTGATCACGAGCAGCGGCTCGACCAGGGCTCGGCGCACGGCTTCGGCTTGGCGGGGCGCCAGCGTGATGCCCGCCTCCCGCTGGTAGTCGGCGAGAGCCTGATCGGGGTCTAGCGCGAGCGGCCGTCGCGCGGCGCTGAGCAGGCGCCGCAGGCCTTGGGCCGCGGCGATTTCGGCTTGCCAAAGCCCGGTTTCGAATACCGCGTCCTCGCCCTGCTCATGCTCGACCGCGATCTCACCCTGTCCAGCCAGTCGGGCGATGGCGTGGTCGACGAGGGTGGCATCTATGCCGAGGAGAGCAACCGTGTCCGCGGTGAGGCGCGGGCGGGGGAGAAAGACGTGTCCCTGACTTCCCCCATCTTGGAGGGCGTGGCGGACCCCGGCCGCCACCCGCACCTCGGCGTCCTTGCCTATGCCAAGCGACGATGCCAATCGGTCCGCGGAGAGAAAGCCAATGCCCCAGACCTCGCGGGCCAGGCAATACGGATTTTCGCGCACCCGCTGCAATGTCCGGGCGCCGTAGCGCTTGTAGATGCGCGTGGCCAGGCCAGAGGACAAGCCGCAGCCCTGGAGGAAGACCATGACCTCGCGCTGCTCGCGCTTGTCCGCCCACACCTTCTGGATGGCGAGGGCGCGGGTGCGGCCGATGCCAGGTACTTCGCGAATGCGGTCGGGCCGCGCGTCCAGGATGGCGAAGGTCTGGTCGCCGAAGCGCTCGACTATGCGCTTTGCGAATTCCGGTCCGATCCCCTTGATGAGGCCGGCGCCCAGGTAGCGTTCGATGGCCAGCGCCGTCTGCGGCGTGATCTCGGTGTAGGACAGGATGCGAAATTGGCGACCGAAGCGCGGGTTTTCTTCGTAGTGGCCCACGGCTCGTAGCTCGGCGCCGGCTTTCACGCCGCAGAGGCTCCCTACCACGGTGACGGTGTCAGGCACCTCTTTGATCTTGAGGCGTGCCACCGTGAAATCGCCCCCGCCCCCGGCAAACACGATGCGTTCAATAGTCCCCTCCAGGGTGAGGGTGGGGGATCCCGCGTGGGAGCTTGGCGGCAAAGAGCGCTCGAGAATGCCCATCTGACCGCCACAGCCTCCGTTGCCGCGAGGATGACGTCAAGCCGAAGCACCAGACGCCAATCACGGCGGGGACGGCAGGGGCGGGGACTCAACTCCTGTAGGAAATGCCGTGCTTGGCCAAAACCTCCAGCAGGTCGAGCAGAGAGAACACTCCGAAACCTCGGATCTCTAGCAGGCGCCCAAAGGTCCAGCGATCGCCGTTGCGCCCAGGCTCATAGCGGCAGAGGGCATTATGGGTCCGCGGCTCGAGCTCGTAGCCGTACTGGCGCACGAGGCCTTCGGGGGGCTCTACCGTGCGGGCCAAAAACTGGCGTGGCAGCCCCTCGGCGCTGGTCGAGCTTATCTGGTATCCGGTAAGAGCCGCGAATCGCTCGATGAAGCGCGCAGCGTCGTCGCGGCGGCGCGCCGTGCGGGATAGCCGCGGGTCGGCTCCAGGTGCACTTTGATCTGCTTCCGCCATGGTCGGTGTTGCAGCCGTCGGCCGTGGGGCTACACGGCTTCGGGGCCTCGCTCTCCGGTGCGAATGCGTATTACGTCAGCCACGGGCGAGACAAAGATCTTGCCGTCGCCGATTTCCCCCGTGCGCGCCGAGGCGACGATGGCATCGATTATGGGATGGACCATCTCCTCGTCGGCCACGATCTGGATGCGCACCTTGGGCACGAAGTCCACCGCGTACGAGGATCCGCGGTAGACCTCGCGCTTGCCCCCGGTGCGACCAAAGCCGCGAACTTCGGAAACCGTCATGCCGCGAGCACCGATCTGGAAGAGCCGGTCCTTCACTTCGTCGAGCTTGAATGATTTGATGATGGCTTCGATGCGTTTCATGGGCCGATCATTCCTCGGATGCGGTTGCCGGGAGGTTTCGCCAAAGTGAAAATATGGTAACGGCGGCTCGCTAAGTGCTGGCTCTGACGGCTAGAAGTAGGCGAGAGCCGCGAGCAGCCCGGTGACCTGATCCTTACGCGGCGAGCTGCCCTTGAGGAAGACGTCCTCGCCGGAGAGGTCGGCACGAATCTCCAAGCGTAGCTCGTAGTGCTTGTTCACGGTCCAGGCGCCCTGGGCGGTGATCTCGTACAGGGACACGTTGCCGGAGACGGCCAAGAGCCCGGGGTTGACCAAGGCGTAACCCTGATCCTTGGAGTAGAGATACTCCACGCGCGCCGCCAGGTTGAAGGCGTCGCTCAGGGTGTAGCGGCCCATGCCCGCTGCCCCCAACCACCAGGCGCTGCCCACCTTGAAGTAGTCGGCGTTGGCCCCGAGCGAGAGCGCGCCAATGTCCTTGAGGAAAACCGCGTCCCACAGCATGCGCGTGTCGTCGCCGTCGGAGCCACCCTCTTTGCCGATGTAGGTGGTCAGCGAAGCGGTCATGCCAGCATTGGCCGGCGTGTAGGTGACGTTGCCGCCAAAGGTCTTGTAGTTGGTGTTGTCGGGGTCGTTGTTCCAGCCATTCACCAGCTGCAGCGAAACCAAGAGCTCCGGCGCGGCGATGGTGCCCAGGCCGGCGATATTGACCCGGAGCCCGGTGTGGAGCAGGGGCACTCCCGCGAACAGGAAGGAGCGGCTGTAGAGCCAGTTCTTGTTCGATTCGATGACTTCGGCGCTGGCCGAGGTGACGAACTTGCCGGCGTCAACCGACACGATGGAAGCCGGCTTCACTTCCGCGAAGGCTTGCTCGACCAGGAAGTCGTTGCCGTACATCGAGGCCGTGTCGGTGGAGTACGTCTTGGTGCCGGCCGCCGAGGCCGCGCCACTGGCGTCGTTGATGACGGCGGCGGTGTGGCCGGCGCCGAGATCCATGCGCAGGGTGACCCAGTCCGTGTCCGCGTGCACGCCCAGCTTGGCGTAGTTCAGGGCGAAGTTGTTGGCCGTGGTGTCGAACTGACGGCCCAGCGGCGCTTGATTCTTCGGGCTGCCCGTGAAGTTGTACATGTAGTAGGCATCGACCAAGGCCTCCCAGCCGAAGACCACCGGGGGAGGTGTCGGCGCCGCAGCCGGGGCGGGTGCCGTGGCGGTGGCAGCGGGCGCGGGCGCGGGCGCGGGCGCGCCTGCTCCTGCGGGAGACGGCGTGACCGGTGAGGCCGGTGCAGCCGGGGCGGGCGTTCCCTCCGTCGTTTGCGCATTGGCCAGAAGTGGCAAGGCCGAACAGAGCACAACTACTACCGTGGACGCGAGTCTCATTGATTTCTCCTTCTCCAAAGATCGGGTCATCTGTGGCCATGGAAGCAACTTATGAACGTGACCGCAATGGGCCGAGGTCAGAGTTTGCGTCGCTTTTCCCACATCGATACACGATGGAAACGTTGCGTTTGTGCCCAGGTTTCATGAGCAGCCAGCTAGGGCAAACCATCAGGTATTGAGCCGCTTCGCCCAGCGCGCCTTTCCCTATCGTGGCTTTGCGGCGACCGCCGGCCAGCGTTGGCGCCGGCCGGGTTCCCGGAGGCAAAAATGCCCACGCCGGCGCCCCACACATGTGGGGAAGTCGCGCATAAAGCTCTCTGCGCTTCCCTCCGATTGAGACCTTGTGCAAAGGTGCGATGAGTCGGAAGATGGGGGGCGGAACCCTGCCTGGGCTTCGTGAATCTCCGAGCTCCCCATGTCCCATGAGCGCAGTACACCCTTCGGAACCCCGGTGGTCATTGCACCGGGACGGATTCCTCTGCTGGGCGAGCACGTGGGCGGGGATGGCCTTGCCGTGGTCGCGGCGATAACGCGATATGCTAAGGCGCAGTTCATCACCCGCCCCGGCCAGGTGTCGACCAGCCTGGTAAGCCAGGTCGTGGAGCGGACTGGCGCCCGCCTCGGCGAGGTTTCCGCGGCCCTGCCCACGGGCTCGGTCGTGGTTGACGACCAGGACTTTTCTCATAGAGGTCAGTCGCTCGAGCTTGGCTGCACTGCCGCAACGGCGGTGGCCTCGGTGGGGGCGTTGCTCGAAACGCTTGGTCTGCCCATAGACGCACAAAGGGAGCTGATCTTGTCGGTTGCGGATGCGGGACGGAGTGGCGGCGAGGCGGGGTCGGGGGCGGGCTCTCTTGCGGCAACCCATGGTGGTCTGGTCCAGATCGTGCGTGCGAGCGGGGCACCGCCCTCGACCTTGGCCTTGCCGGTGCCGAAGAGCCTGTGCCTGGTCGTATTCGCGGCGGGGCCGCCCACGCCCTTTCACGAGGTGGTCGCGGGCGTGAGGAGGTACGCCGCCGCGGACGCCGCGTCCTTCGGCGATCGCGAGGGTGTGCTTCGGCACCTGGGCCAGCGCTTCGTCGATGAGGTCGCGGCCGGACGGGCAACCGGCGCGGTCTGGGCCGCCGCCAAATACGCCGACGAGCTGGCCGATCTGTGCCTTGCCGCGCAGATCCCCTTCCTGAGCGGGCCCTTTGCCATCGCGACTCAGATTGCCCGCGAGCTAGGCGGCATGGCGAAGCCGACTGGCGTGGGGGGAGGCGGCATCGGCATCGCGCTGTTTGCGACCTGCGAGGCGGCCGAGCTCTTTCGTAAGGCTGTCCCTCCCACTGTTACCATTTTGGCTGGCGATTTCGATAGGCTCGGGGTGCGCTGCGGAGGCCTGTTCGCGGAGTACGAGAGCGCAGCCACTGTCGCGGCTACTGCGTCGCCGGAGAGCGCAGCAGGGATGGCGGCGGGGGAGGGCTCGGAGAGCTTGCCCGGCGAGCCAGCCCCTGCGCCACTGGTGTGGGCGGATGAGCGGGTGGAGGAGGTGGTCGTGGATGGTGGCTCCCGCTCGCGCACTGCCGCCGAAGGGAATCTCACCGTGCGGGTCGGCGTTCTGTACCGGGCGCGGCGCTGGCTCGCGCTGGCAGCGGCGGCAACCGTCCTGGCCCTGGGCGCGGCCGGGTGGCTGGCCAGCCATCGCACGCGTACGCGGGCGTCTTTTGCAAAAAGGACCCTGGCAGGGTCATTTTTATCCCCCGCGGGCAATCTCGGTCGGGCAGAGCCCGCCCGAGATCACGCGACTTCTCTGACGCGAACGGCTGGCCCAGCCAGGGGCAGCGCCCTGTCCCCCGGCTGGGGTGTTGGCGTAGCGGCGCTTCCGGCGCCGCCGGTAGGCAGGCCGGAAGGGGAGACGATGACGGAGCGTTCAGCCGCGCTGCCCGCCGCCCCGGACATGCCTCAGCCGGTGCCGCCCGAGCCCACTCCGGGTGACCGTGACCTCGCGCCCGCCATCGCAATCGGGGCGCAGCCGGCCCCTGCCCGCCCCGCCACCACCGGCGGTGCGCTGGTCCGCGCGCTCGCCGGCAAAGGGCGACGGCGCGATCTCGTTCGCTCCTCACGCGCAGCACCGGAGGTGCCACGTCCGCGACCCGCAGCCGCCCCAGACCCCACACCGCGGGCGGGGAATCTGTCATCGGAGGATTTCTAGGATTCCCCGACAGCCTCCGGTCGGCTGAGGTTAGCGGGGTTGCCCAGGTTGCCTAGGTTGACGTGGAGGCCGAGGGCCGAGCGGACGGCGAAGTGATCGTCGCTGACGGAGTAGGCCAGGAGGTCGTAGATACGCTCGGCCACCGGAAGTGGGCTCTGTTCGCTCGGCTCAAGGGTGAGCACGTGGGCCGCCGCTCCCACATCGCCGCATATGGCCAAGGCGGCGCGCGATGCGGTCAGATCCGAGGCTGCTATCCACTGGTCGATGTCGATCTTGTCGCCACACGCTTCCACATAGCGTTTGGCCAATACCCCGAGCTCGACACGCTGCGCGGCGGAGAGTCGCCGGCCGAGCTTCTTGGCCATCTTGTCGATCGCGCCCTGCTTCTCGCCCGCGCTCTCGCCCGGGCCGACGGGCGAGCCGCCCAGCTGCAAACCCGCGCGTACCGCGATATCGAGCGCCGCCTTAGTACCCAAGGTGAAGCGAGGAAAACGCTCGGCTCTCAGCTGGACGATGCGCTTGGCCAGATCGAAGCTCACCTGGCTCTGCGACCATAGCTGGTCGAAGCCCAAGCCCACGATGAAGGCCGGTACCAAGACCGCCTTCTCTTTCAGATTGAGCAGACTGATGGTGCCGAGGGCATCGCGCTTGACGTAGACGTCAGGCAAGGGCGCTTCCACGATGCTGGCGGCGCGGCGGATGGCTGCGGCGTAGGACCAGTTGTTGCCCACCAGATCTAGGCGGGTGCCGCGGTCGAGGCCGTGGGCCTTGTGGGGCCGGGCGAAAGCCATGGCCAGCGCCGGCGACAGCAAGGCCAAGAGCGCGCTCAGGTGGGGATTTTCCTGGGGATGGACGATTTTGCGCCAGAGCTCCGGGGTAAGCTTGACGGGGCCAGTCGCCATGGGCACCGGGCGATAGTTCTCGTAGAGGGCACGTAGCGGTGGATCCGCTTTGCCCAGACAGGTCATGGCTCCCGCCACGCACCACATCTTGTCGTGGGCGCCGGCCTGGAAGAACAGCGCGGCCAGTGCCTTGTAGGAGTCGATGCGCGCGGGCTTCTTGGCCAGCAGGGCCTGGTGATGGGCGATGGCCTTGCCCGCCCCCTCGGACCCCATGCTGAAATATAGGTTGGCCAGCCGCTCCCGACGGGAGAGGTTGTCAGGGGCGAGCGCAGCCGCGGCTTCCATGGCCATGGCCGCGCTCGCCCGGTCGCGCTGCCTCAGCGCTGCGTCGGCCAGCCGGTCCCACAGCCGCAGCCGGAGCTCGGCGACGGCGCCGTCGCCGTCGTGGGGCAGACGTTCGAGTTGGGCACGACAGGCGCGCTCGAGCTCTTGCCACTGCTGGCCTTCGCAGAGCAGCTTTTCGATGGCTTCGAAGGCCTTGGGATGGAGTGGCTGGTCGGCGAGAACCTGGGAAAAGAGAGCGATCGCCGCCCCGACGTCCGAGAGCTCGTCGCGACAAATAGCGGCCGCGGCGTAGTTGAGCTTGGCCCGGGCCACGGCATCGCTTTCAAGACTGGCCAGCTTGTGCAGGGTGGCGATGGCGGCGCTCCACTCGCGCTTTTGCGTGAAATATTCGAGTGTCTTGTACAGGGTCGGGCGTCGCTCGGGCTCGCAGCGCAGCGCCTCCTCATAGGCTGCCATGGCACCTGGCCAGTCGCCCAGGTGGTTGGCCAGAAGATCGCCGATGGTGTCGGAGATGCTCGCCTTCTCCGCGGGAGAGCTCGCCAGCGCTAGCAACCTGCGCTCGAGGTCGAGCTGGGCCTGCCATTCCTCGCGGCGAGCACGCACGCCGATTAGGGCCACGATAGCGTCGCAATGGTCGGGCGCGAGTGCTAGCGCCTCCTCGTAGAAGTGCGCCGCGGATTCTAGATCGCCTAGCTGCTCCGCGCAGGCGGCCAGCCTTTCGGATACCCGAACGCGCTCTTGCGCCCCGGCGCCCTCGCCGGTCAGCTCTCGCACCCGCTGATATAGCCCTTGCGCCTCGGCCCACGACTTCTGCTCGAACAGGACGTCGGCATGAGCGAGCATCAGGCTAGGCGAGCTCTGGTTCAGCTTGCTCGCCGCCGCGAAGCTGGCGGCTGCCTTCTCGAGCTTGCCAAGCCGGCGGGCGTTTTCGGCTTGGCGAACGTACAGGTCGCACTTGGCGCCCGAAGTGTCATCCGGCGTCTTGCGCACCAGAAGATCGATGAGGGGCTCGGCACGTGGCCAATCTTGAGCTTGCTCGTGTAGGAAGAGCAGCTGGCGCGCCGCGGTGCTCTGCTCCGGATCGGCGGCCAGCGCCTGCGCGAAGAGTGCCGCTGCCGTGCTCTCGTCGGCCAAGCGGTCGAGGTACAGGCTGCCGGCTTCGGCGTAGAGGCGACCGAGCTCGAGCGGATTCTGGGTGCGGGAAGCCGCATCCTTTATGAACTTGGCCGCGCGCAGGTAGTCGCCCCGGTCGCGCGCCAGGCTCGACAGGGCCCATAGCACTTCAGCATCGCCCGGGCTGGTCTCCAGGCACTTCAAGTAGATCTCTTCGGCGGTATACGGATCGCGTTGCGCCAAGCCACGCGCCAGCCCGAGCGCGGCGCCGACGTCTTGCAGCTTGTCGAGGAAGATGGCGGCACGCTCGAGGTGGAGCGCCCGCGCCTTGGCGGCGCTTGCCGCGTTTACCGTATCTGCCGCCGCTACCGCGTCGGCGGCGCCTGGCGTGTCCACCTTTACCGCCTCTGTCGTGGTTACCGTATCTGCCGCCGCTGCCGCGTCGGCTGCGCCCGGCGCCACCCGTGGCGCATCTGGCGCATCTGGCGCATCTGGCGCATCTGGCGCATCTGCCGCATCTGGCGCCCCTACCGCGTTATAGCCCAGCGCCCTCTGCTCGAGGAGATGGGCCAGCGCTGCCCAGCGTTCGTTCCGGCGCAAGAGCGACTCCAGGCCGGTCATCGCTTCGCTCTGGCCGGGCTGGTAGCCCAAGATTTTCTCATAGGCGGCAATGGCGTCGTCTGCACGCGCGGGATCGTCGGCGAGCAGGCTAGCTAGCCCAAGGCGAAGAGGGGTTGCCTGGGGCGAAAGCTCGGCCTGAGCCTCGAGCAAGCGCAGCTCTTCGATCAACCCTGGAGGCGGATTCCCGCGCCTGGCCATTGCCATGGTCTCGGCCAAGAGCGAGGGGTCGGAAGGCGCCAAGCGCAGCGCCTTTACCAGAGCTGACGAGGCTCGATCCGCGGCGCCGAGCTCGCGGTCGAGCACGAGCCCGGCTTCGCGCAGGTCAAGGGATGCCTGGTCCTTCCCGCTCAGCTCGGCTCGAGCTAGCAAGGCGGCGACCAGACGCTCCCACTCCTGGCTGGCGCGCAGCTTGGCCAGGGCTTGGTCTAACATGGCGCGAGCTTCGTGGTCCGCGGGTTCCGCGCTCAGGCGGCGCAGCCAGGCCTCGGCCTCGTCCAGGCTCGGCTTCGGGTTGCGGGCCACGCAGGCATCGGCCAAAGTGGCGAGGGTTTCCGCCAGCGTGCCCTCCGTCGCGACGCTGGTCAGCCCGTAGTCGGCCTTGAGTCGGCGAGCATCCATATCGGAGAGAGTGGGCGCGACCAGGAAATGCTCGAGTCGCGACGTGCTCGCCCCTAACACCCGGCCAGCCAGCAGGGCCAGGTCCGGATCGTCCGGTGCGAAGCCCACGAATACGAAGGAGTACTGCGTGTGCAGGCCAGCGATGAGCTGGGCCGCGCCGGTGGCCACGATCCTGGGACCAACCTCGACCGGAGCCAGGCACAACGACTCGGGCACGCTCGGCTTGCCCAGAAGTTGGAGAAAGAAGCGGCTCCCGCTGGCTACGCTACCGACCTGCCCGGCCAGTAGCGCCTGCCCCGCCCACTCCGGTGATCCCGCCAACGCCAGCGACCAGCATGCATCGAGCCCGGTGCTGATTATGCCGCGCCAGGGAGCTCGCGCGATGACCTCGATGGCGTTGGGAGCTTGGTCGCCAGTGGCCAGCAGGGTCGTGAGCTCCTCGGCCACGCTCTGCTCGGTCAGGGCCGAGCGTAACAGGGCGACCGCCGTGGCGATGCGCTGAGCGGCGATCAGATCCTGCAGCTCCTGCCGCGTTGTGGAATCGGTGACTCGCTCGGCCAGTGCCAAAGCAAGCGCTCGCCAGCCAGGCAACCCGGCGAGCTCCGAGCAGCCAAGGCCGGCCACCAGGACCGCCTGCCGATCCCCGAGTCGTTCCAGCAGCACTTCCGGTAATGGACGCATAGCATCTCCCTCCTTGGTTCACATGTAGGAGGCCGCCAGCTCGGCCAATTGTTGTCGATTCCCAGACCCCCCGCCTCTGTCACAATGCAATATGGGAGCGGCCGAGCGCACCCGCCTGTGCTGCCAACAACTTATAACTCGGATGCAGTCATCGTGGCGGCCGTGAGCCCAACCAGTCACCAGCTTGTCACCATATTGCAACCGAGCAACAGCATAATGCCGCCTCATGAGCGTGACGCCCTCGCAAAAGGAGCGGGTCCTGGTGGTGGAGGACGAAAGCGACCTGAGCAACTCGCTGGCCTATGCGTTGCGCGCCGGGGGTTATGAGGCGCAAGTCGCGAATCGGGGCGAGAGCGCGCTACAAGCACTGCAAAGCTTCGCCCCCGATCTGATCTTGCTCGATCTCATGCTCCCCGATATGTCGGGGCTCGACATCTGCCGCGCGATCCGCAGCCATCCCGATCCCGCGCAACCCTCCATCATCGTCGTCTCGGCCCGCGTCCAGGAGGTTGACCGAGTGGTCGGGTTCGAGCTCGGGGCCGATGATTACGTGGTCAAACCCTTCAGCGTGCGCGAGCTGATGTTGCGGGTCGAGGCGCGACTGCGCATGCGCAAAGCAGCGCTGCAAGGGAAGGCGAGCGACTCCGTTGCGGAAAGCTCTCAGCCTGCGCTCACTCTGGGCAATCTGCGCATCGACGAGGCAGCCCACCGGGTCTTCGTGAGCGAGGCCGAGGTCCACGTGAGCGCACTGGAGATGAGGTTGCTGGTTCAGCTTTTCCACTCGCCCGGTCGGATGCTCACGCGGCGGGAGCTCCTCACCAAGGTTTGGGGCTATCACCCCGACGTAGCCAGCCGCACCGTGGACACCCATATCAAACGCCTGCGGGACAAGCTGGGTCCGGCGGCGCCGCTGCTGCAGACCGTGCGTGGCGTCGGCTTTCGTCTGGCCGATCCCGAGCAGAGCAAGAGCCGCAGCTCATGACTCGACGCGACTGTTGCGGCGTAGCGGCGTAGCGTTGCGCGGCGCTAAGGCATTGTGGCGTCGCGGTATCGCGCAGCATCGCGTAATCGTGACCGCGCGCTGACGGAATCATGACATGAACTGTGCGTTAATAACGCGCCATGAAGGTTCTCTGCATCTCGCCCCTCTTTCCCGAGACGTATTGGGGCCACGAGCACGCGCTGCGGCTTCTGGACAAGCGGGCACTCTTGCCGCCGCTCGGCCTGCTCACCGTCGCCGCGCTGTTGCCCAGGGATTGGGAGGTACGGCTGTGCGACATGAACGTGCGTTCCCTGGATGACGCCGATCTGGACTGGGCGGATGTGGTCTTTCTCTCCGGCATGATCGTTCAGCGCGCATCGATGATCGAAGCCGCCCGTCGTGCCCGCGCGCACGGCAAGATCATCGTGGCCGGTGGCCCGCACGCTACCGCGACCCCGGATGCCGTGGCCCCCTACGTGGATGCGCTGGTGATCGGCGAGGCCGAGGACATCATCGGCCCGCTATGCTCGGCGCTGCAGGCCGGCCGGTCGGTCTTGCCTGCACGTTTCGTGGCCAAGAACAGGCCCGATTTGAAATGCCTGCCGCCGCCCCGCTACGACCTGCTCGATATCGGCGCGTATCACGCCATGGGGGTGCAGTGGGGACGCGGCTGTCCGTTTCGCTGCGAGTTCTGCGACATCGTCGAGCTGTTCGGCCGGCAACCGCGTACCAAGACGCCGGACCAGTTCTGTCGCGAGCTCGAGGCGCTGCTCGCGACCGGGTTCCGTGGCTCGCTCTTCGTCGTCGATGATAACTTCGTCGGCAACCGGAAAGAGACCATGAGGCTGCTCCATCCTCTGGGTGAGTGGATGCGGCGGCATCGTTTTCCCTTCCAGCTCTTCACCGAGGCGAGCATCGACCTGGCTGGTTGCGACGATCTGATGGCCGGGATGGTTGCCGCTGGTTTCGATTCCGTGTTCGTGGGCATAGAGACACCATCGCCCAAGGCCCTGCGCGAGACCCACAAGACGCAAAACCTGGCGCTGGATCTCAACGGAGCCGTCGACAAGCTGGTCCGGTCCGGTCTGGACGTGTCGGCCGGGTTCATCATGGGCTTCGATGCCGACGACGCGGAGGCCTTGGATCGCCAGCGCGCGTGGGTGTTAAGATCGCCCATCCCGCAGGCGATGATCGGCATCCTCACCGCCCTGCCCGGGACGCAGCTCGCGCGCAGGCTGCAGAGCGAAGGCCGTCTGACCGAGCAATCGAGCGGCGAGACCTTCGGCCGGACCAACTTCAAGACCAAGCTACCCGAAGACGTCTTGCTCGAGACCTACGCCAAGGCGCTCGGGCAAGTCTATGACCCGGAGGAGTACTTTGCCCGGTGCCTACGGGCGCTCGAGCTCAGGCCTAGGACCAATGGCGCAATGAGGCTGCCGTGGCGCTATGCCGCTGTCTGCTTGTTGCGGTCGGTCTGGCACCAGGGGATCCGCGGGAGCTACCGGCGTGTCTACTGGCGCTTCCTGGCCCGAGTGGTGGCGCGCACGCCCCGGCGCCTTGCGCGCGCCGTCGCCCTGGCCATTGCAGGCGAGCATATGATCCGCTACACGCGTGAGGCGGTGCTGCCTCGTCTGGCCGACGCCATCGCGCAGGTGCGCCAGGAGAAGCTGGCACGGCCGGCCCCACTCGAGCATGCCACGGACGCGGATGTCGCGACCGTCAGCGTCGCCCGCGGCCCCGGCGAATTTGTCGGTCGTTCCCGACGGCCCGTTGCCCCGGAAGAACAGTCGCTCATGGTCGAGGGCTAATCACTCCGCGACGAAGCGATAGCCGGTGCCGCGCACGGTGAGCAAGTGGCGGGGCCGTTCCGGATCGGCTTCGAGCTTGGCGCGTAGCTGGGCCATGAAGTTATCGACCGTGCGCGCGGTGCCCGCCTGCCTCAGACCCCATACCTCGCGCAGGAGCTGCTCCCGCGAGTACACGCGGCGGGCGCTGACGCAGAAGAAGCGTAGCAGCTCGAACTCGAGATGGGTCAGGCGCACCTGCCCACCCGCCCGCGTGACGGTACGGGTGTCAAGATCGACCACGATCTGTCCGAAGCGCAAGCACGACCCCGCCTCGGCCATCGGATCGTCGCGCGCTTCGCTGCTCGGCCTGGCCGCGGGCGTCCCGACGTCCATGGCCACGGGACGGGCTCGGCGCAGCACGGCGGCCACGCGGGCCAATAGCTCGGCCAGCGCGAACGGCTTGGTCACGTAGTCGTCGGCGCCGAGCTTCAAGGCCGCGACCTTGTCGTACTCGTCCTGGCGGGCCGAGAGCACGATGACAGCGGCCTGGTTGCCGGACGCGCGCATGCGCTCGAGCACCCAGAGGCCGCTTTGCTTGGGCAACGAGATATCGAGGAGAACCAGGGCGGGGGCCTCGCTGGCTATGCGGTCATCCGCCGTCTCTCCGTCTCCCGCCACGAAGGTGCGATAGCCCTGCAGGCGTAGGTTCATGGCCAGTCCTTCCGCGATGGCGGCATCGTCCTCGACGATGCCGATGAGTGCGGCGGGGGGTGTTTCGTTCATGCGGTTTCCGGTTGACGAGGGAGAATGATGCGAAAACGGGAGCCGTGGCTGCCGTCGGATTTGACGTCGACTTTGCCCCGGTGAGCCTCCACGATGGCGCGTACCAGGGCCAATCCCAGGCCCGAACCAGCAGTGCCGCGGTTTTGCGCCGCCTTGCCGCGGTGGAATTTGCGGAAGATCAGCTCTTGCTCCGGACGGGGGATTCCGTCACCGTTGTCGACGACGGCGATGGTGACGTGACGTCCGCCGGCGCTGGCCGCCACCCCGATCTTCTTGCCCTGGGCAGGCGTGTACTTCCAGGCGTTGCCGAGCAGGTTGCCCACGGCCTGGGCCAGAGCGGCCCGATCGCCGAGGACGGTCAGCTCAGGCTCGACGGTCACCTGCATCTCGACCTCGCCCCCGACCTTGATCGCCTCGAACGCGGCCAACGCGTCGGACACGATGTCGGCCACCTTCACCACCTGGCGATCGAAGATGGCGCGCCGGTGCTCGATCTTGGAGAGCTCGATGAGTCGGCCTACCAGACCATCGAGACGACCCAGCTCCTGATTTATCACGGTCAGACAGCGCTGGCGCTCGTCGAGATCCCGCACCCGGTCTTCGCGCAGAGTGTCTATGAACATCCGAATCGAGGTCAGGGGAGTGCGCAGCTCGTGCGAGACGAGGGAGAGAAACTCGTTCTGGACGGCAGCCAGGCTGGCGCCGCGGGTGACGAAGATGCTCCCGATGACGTAGCCGGTGAGCGCCATCACGCACGAGGATAGGACCAAGATGCCGGCCACCACGGCGACGGAGTGGGAGCCTCCGGTGGCGAGCAGGACTATGCCGATCACGGTCATCAGCACGGTCGGGATCAGCGCGGTCAGCATGAAGATGAGACGAGCGCGGTTGAGGAATCGCGTGGTTGGGGTGCGGAGGCGCAAGGCACGTCTATTGTGGCAGACCTCGGTGGCAAATGTGCCGGTTTCGCAACGCGGAAGGAACGCGCCCACCTTGGCGCGAAAATCAAGGCTGGATTGCGCAAGGGTTTTGGGTACCTTGCCGGCTATGGCCGCGGTCACTTTCGAATCTTGGCTTGCAGCGTCTCACGCGCACATCCCTCCTGCCGGCGTGGCGGCGGTCTTGCGATTGGCCGGCGAGGGCGCCACGGTTCCCTTCATCGCGCGCTATCGCAAGGAGCAGACCGGTGCGCTCGACGAGGTGGCCATCCGTGCCGTGATCGACGGCAAGGAGACCTGGGACAGCATATGCCGTCGCCAGACCTTCATCCTGAGCGAGATCGAGCGCCAGGGCAAGCTGACCGACGAGCTGCGCGCGCGTATAGGGGCCAGTTACGATCTGCCCACGCTCGAGGACCTGTACCTGCCCTACAAGCAGAAGCGCAAGACCAAGGCCGTGATCGCACGCGAGGCCGGCCTCGAGCCGCTGGCCAACTGGCTGTGGGATTGCGGGCACGGGCTGGTGACGCCGGGGCCTGGGGAAACCCCGGACGGACGCGCGAGCGCATTCATCGACGAGACCAGGCAGGTGGCCGACGCGGATGCGGCCCTGGCCGGCGCCAGTGAGATCCTCATCGAGCGGCTGGCGGAGAACGCCGATCTGCGCACCACCACGCGCTCGCGTTACTTCGAGGAAGGCTTCGCCAAGACGAGCAAGGGCGAGAAGGCCAAATCGCCGAGCAAGTTCGAGCACTACTTTGCTTACGAGGGACGCATCCAGGATTTGC
>CAWKJE010000001.1:0-63557 GCA_963849735.1 uncultured delta proteobacterium | reverse complement strand
GGCCAAACCTCGCGCGCGAGCACGGCAGCGTTCCGTTTGCGCTCCCCAATATGACAGCGACACCTGTGGGCGCGGCTGCTGCCGAAGAGAAGCCGCGTCGCCTCGGCTCGGTAGCGGTCAGTGCCGGCGCGTGGATCCTGGTCGGTCTGGGCACCATGCAGGTGCTGCGCGTGGCCAGCAACATCGTTCTCACCAGGCTGCTCTTTGCCGAGGCCTTCGGCCTCATGCAGCTGGTTACCGCGGTCATGGTGGGCCTGCACCTCTTCACCGACGTGGGCATCGGTCCCAGCGTCATGCAAAGCCCGCACGGCGACGATCCCGAGTTCCTCGACACGGCTTTCACGGTGCAGGTTATCCGCGGCACCCTGCTCTGCCTCGCCGGTTTGCTGGTCGCCTACCCGTTTTCCCGCTATTACCACGAGGCTCAGCTCTTCCCCCTGCTCGTCGGCGCAAGTCTCTCGGCTCTGATCAGCTCGCTGCAGTCGACCAAATGGTTTACGGCGAGCCGGCAGCTGGCGCTACGCCGCCTGACCATGATCGAGGTTGGCGTTCAGCTAACCGGCCTCGCGTTCACCTTGCTGGCCGTCTACCTGACTCGTAGCGTGTTCGCTTTGCTCGCGGGCAATCTGCTCAGCGACGCTCTCCGGGTCTGCGCCAGTCACATCCTGCTCTCCGGCCATCGTAACCGGCTGCGCATCGCGCGTCTCCACTTGCGCGGTATGCTGCGCTTCGGGCGCTGGATTTTTCTTTCCACCATGCTGACCTTCGTGGTCGGGCAGGCCGACCGCTTGGTGTTCGGCAAGCTGGTGCCCATCGCCATGCTCGGAGTCTACGGGATCGGGGCCAACGTGGCCGCCATGGCGCCCCAGACGCTCAGTACCGTGGTCGACCGCTTGATCTTTCCCATGCTGGCCAAAGTCCATAACGAGGAGAACCGCTTGGCCCCGGCCTTCATACGCGCGCGCCGACCCATCCTGGTGCTGGCCGGGCTGGCCCTGGCCGGCTTCATCGGGGGTGGTCAGGCGGCCATTCGCCTCATGTACGATCCGCGCTATTACGGCGCCGGCTGGATCGTGCAAGTCCTGTCGATCGGTGCCTGGTTCGGCACTCTCGAATTCATCAATACCCGGGGCCTCCTCGCCCGCGGCGACTCCCACTGGCTGGCGGCCTCCAGCCTGGGCAAGCTGGCCGGCATGCTCGTGCTCATCCCAGTCGGCTATGTGACCTTGGGCTTTCCCGGCGCGGTGGCTGGCTACGCCGCCTCCGACGTCGGCCGCTATGTCGTGAGCTGCTGGGCGGTACGAGGCAAGGGATTGCTGGCCCTCGGCGACGATGCCCGCTCGAGCGCCCTCATGTTGCTGGCCGCTGCCCTGGCCTACAGCGCGGCCGCGTTCGTGCGATTCTCCCTGACCGGTAACCGGGTGGTGGTCGCGTTGACCGTGTTCCTCGTGGTGCTGGCCATCTACTCGCCCACCCTGCGCGGTCTGTTGCGCGACATGCGCGCCCTGCGCGCCGGGGCCAAGACTGGCGAGACTCCCATCCCTGGTGTCGCCTCCACGGCCAAAGCCTGAGAGCTTCGCTTGCGCCCGTTAGCTGCGCCGCCTGGCTGCGGCTCCGCCAACAGTATTGATCCCTGGCGCGCCAAGAATGGCTCACCCAACCCCGGAACGCAGGCCCACCGACCATGTCCCGGGGGCGAAACCCGTACCCGAGAGCGCCGTAACATGAGAAGCTACGAGACCATTCCGGTTTGGTAGGGACTAGGGGTTAATATATGCAGATAGGTTGGTCTGCTTCAGCCAACACCCATTCATCAGGCCAGCCTGGCTCGAGGTCAGGAACATGAAACGCCACACCGTCGCCACCTTCTTTGCCCTCACCGCCTTGGCCGGCACGGCCGCCCTCATGGCTCCGGCATGCGCGAACAGCATCGTCAGCGATGGCCAAAACGTCGGCAGCGCGGGCGGCGCGAGCTCGTCCACGCCAGCGGGTTCGTCCGCGGGCACTGCTGGCACGCCGCTGCTTATCGCCGTCCCTGACGCCGCGAGCAGCGGGGGGGCTTCCGGCTCAGCCCAAGACGGCGAGGTGGTCGCGTGCACGGATGGCAGCAATTGCACCTGCCCTACCCTGGCCATTGCCGTGGTGGGCACCAAGGGCGACTGGGACTTCGGCGGCGGCGGTGACACTGCTTTCCAGGATTGGCTCACCTCGAGCAGCGTGGGCACCGCCAAGGTTGACAACTACCTCACCCGGTCATCGTTCACCTTCACCGCGGATTTCTTGGGCCAGTACAACCTCATCATTCTGGCCGGCCTGGGCGACGACTCCAACACCGGTCCCTGGTGGACCTTCAGCGCGGACGAGGTGGCGGCGTTTCAAGATTGGATCGAGAACAAGGGCGGCGGCGTTATCTCGCTCAGCGGCTATTCCGGCGACAACGGCGAGGTGACCGGCAAGAATGCCCTACTGGCCTTCTCCGGCATTGCCTACCAAGCCGAGGAGCCTGCAACTCCATGCGCCATCTCAATGTGCAGCTACCAATGTGGTAACCCCTCTGGCCAGATTGTCGACTTCAACCGCACCGACCCCGTGGTCGCGAACCTTGGCCTCGGCGTCACCATGATCGGCATCGATGGCGGACGTCCCCTTACCGCCCCCAGCAACGCCCACGTCGCCGCCATGTCCACGAATATGCCGACCGGCGCCATGCCTAACAATTCGCCCCTGGCCAACTGGCTGGTGGGCGAGATCGCCGGAACCGGCCGGGTGCTCGCCTACGCTGATGAGTGGATCACGTACACCAACCAGTGGAGCGACGTGGACAGCCAGTCGAGTGGTTCTTCGTGTGCCGGATCCATGCCGGGGGACCTCTATCAGACCGCCCAGTTCTGGTACAACATGATCCGCTGGACCCAGCCTAACGACAACTGCTTCACCATCGTGGACAACCAGCAGCCGGTATCGGTGTGGTAGGGCCCGGCGACGGCCAGGCCGTATAGCAAGGGCAGTAGCTGTCCGACTTCTTCGCGCCACGCGCCGGCGCCACGCGCCGGTCGACAAGCCTTGGTGGCCAGAGTGGGGTGCGCTAAGAAGAGCCCGAGGCCATTACGTGAAGCTTCCCCTCTCTCCCAGCTCGCCCGAATTCCGGCGGCGCTTCGTCGACTTCGGCACCCTGCTCTTGCTCTGCGCCGCCGTCGGGGTAATCGCCGGCTTGGGCGCCGCGGGCTTCCACTACCTCCTCTCCGCCACCAAGCACATCTTTCTCGACGGCATGGCCGGCTATCATCCCCGCGGCCCGGCAGGTGAGGTGGCGCTCTTTCCCGAATCCGCCCGGCCGCTCTCCCGCTGGGTCCTGCTGCTGCTGCCGGCCCTGGGCGGCCTGGCGAGCGGAGTCTTCGTCTACCTGACCGCTCCCGAGGCCGAAGGCCATGGTACTGACGCCGCCATCGAGGCCTACCACTTCCGCGAGGGCAAGATTCGCACCCGGGTGCCCTTCGTCAAGGCGGTAGCATCCGCTATCACCATGGGCACCGGCGGGTCGGCCGGCCGTGAAGGCCCCATCGCCCAGATCGGGGCTGGTCTGGGCTCGGCACTGGCCGGCTGGCTAGGACTCTCGGTCCGCCAGCGGCGCACCATCATGGTCGCGGGCATGGGCGCCGGCATCGGGGCCATCTTTCGCGCTCCCCTGGCGGGAGCCCTCTTCTCCGCCGAGGTGCTCTACGGCAACATGGATCTGGAGACCGAGGTGGTGGCCCCCGCCATCCTGTCGTCCATCGTGGCCTATAGCACCTTCGGCTCGATCTTCGGCTGGCAGGCATTGTTCCAGACCCCCAATTTCCGCTTTCGCTCGCCCGTCGAGCTCGGGCCCTATCTCGTCCTCGCCCTGGTAGTCGCCCTGGGCGGCCGCACCTATCCCCAGGTCTTCTACGGCATTCGCGATCGGTTCAAGAAGCTCGGCGTTCCGCCCTGGGCCAAGCCGGCCATCGGGGGACTCGTGGTGGGAGTCATCGGACTCTTGGTGCCGCAGGCGCTTTCCACCGGCTTCGGCGTGGTACAGGGGGCCTTCAATGGCGAGGGCACCGTGACCATGTTCCTGGTCATCGCCCTGGCCAAGATGCTCACCACTTCGTTCACCGTGGGCTCGGGGGGCAGCGGTGGCGTGTTCGGACCGGCCGTGGTCATTGGCGGAGCCCTGGGCGGCGCCGTCGGCTTGCTCTTCCATGGCTGGAAGCCGCTGCTCGTGCCGGATCCGGGCGCCTTCGCCATGGTGGGCATGGCGGGGTTCTTTTCCGCCGCGGCCCACGTGCCCATCTCGACCGTCATCATGGTGAGCGAGATGACCGGCAACTACCACCTGCTCGTACCCACGATGTTCGTGTGCATGCTGGGCTTCCTGCTCATCCGTCACCATACTATCTACGAAAAGCAACTCCCGGCCCGCGCAGCGGCTCCCGCCCATCAGCGCTCGGTCCTGCGCATGCTGCTCGAACGCACCACGGTGGCCGATGTTCTTGCCCTGCGCCCCGCCCCAGCCCCCGAGCCCGTCAGCGAGAAGACACTCTTGCCCGTGCTCTTCGAGCGCTTCGCCACGAGTGGCAACACCCTGCCCGTCGTGGCCGAGAACGGCGATCTGATCGGATCTATCTCGTTTGACTCGGTGAAGCAGGCGCTTGGCCAGCGCGCCGCTCTGGCCAACCTGGTGGTTGCCTCCGACGTCGCCCGCCCCGCCGTGACCGTAACCACCGACCAAAGCCTGTATTCAGCCCTGGCCAAGATGTCTCACTACCAATGCAATGAGCTGCTGGTGGTCTCCGACGACTCGCGCAACAAGGTTGTTGGGGTGCTCGCGGGCAGCGACATCAACGCCATCTACGACGAGGAGTTGCTCGACCCGCCAGCCCGCGAGCCCGAGCCGGCTCCTCTCATCCGAGCCGGCAAGCGTTGGCTAGCCACGCATCTGCAGCGCGATCCCAAGGAGCAAGGCCGCCACCCTTAGGCCACGCGGCTCGCCGGGCCGGGTGGGGGAGCTCGCACGAGCGCTATGCCCGGGCCAGACAGCCCAGCGCTACGGCTTGGGGTGGGCCAGCAGCACCGGCCAAGCCATGGCCGCGTTGGGCGTGCCCGTATTGCACAGTATAACCTGCACGCCTCCCCCGCAGTCAGGGTAGGACGAGCAGCCGTTGCTATCCGCCGGCGAGGGCGATGGGGCGCAGTCGTCGAGACTGGCCCAGGTCGCGAAGGTCTTTTGCGCCCCGAGAAAGGTGACGGGCATACCTGGCACGAGCGCCGATGACCCTCCAGCGTACGGCACCAGCGTATCCGTGGGGCTGCGAAACGAGATCACGGTGAGGGGACGACTGGGCTGGCAAGCCGCCACCGTCTCTTGCAGAAGGTCGAAGCCGGCCGACGACACCCCGGCGAAGACATCTGCCGCATTACAGGCCAGGTAGTACGCCATTCCCCCGCCCATCACCGCGCCCACCGCAAAGACCCGCTCCGGATCGATGCAGGCGAGCTCCTTCACTTGGGCCACCACGGCGCGGGCGAAGGCCACGTCGTCCACGCCAGCCACGCAGCATGGGCCCACATTCCAGGCCGCCCCGTCCGGGCCGACCTGGCCATTGGGAAAGGCCATGACCACCCCCTCGGCGTCGACCACCGCCGGATAGGGGGATATGCTCTCCTCGCCCGCGCCCGAGCCCGGCATGGCATGGAAGTCCAAGATCAGTGGCACCGGCGCGTTGCCATCGTAGGCCGCAGGCACATGGAGCAGGTAGCTGCGCTGGATGCCACCCACCGTGATGGCCAGCGTGCTATCCCCGGGCGACAGCATGACGGTGGGACAAGGCGGGGCCGCGTCGGCAGCGCTGGCCTTGCCCGGTCCACCGTCGATCGCCACTCCTCGGATGGCCGTTAGATCCGTACGCACGCAGGCCGAGAAGCAGGCGAAAATGGCAATGACGGCCCGCTTGTCGCACGGTCTCCCTTTCATAGCCAAGCTCCTGCGGAAAGGGCCAGGACCAGGTTGGGCAGCCCTGTCGTGGCGATAACCGTATCCAAAAAGCGTATGCCCAGGTAGGGCTCGGCCACCTGCACCTCGATCGCCGCGCTCAGGTATAGCCGATCGCGCAGACGCAGCCATGCCCCGGCCCCGCCCTCGAGCAGCAGCGACCATGCTCGCGCCGACTGCCCTCGGTAGTCGGCGGCGCTGCCCCGACCCTCGACCTCGGTATAGAGCGCCCCGGCTGACAAGGCCAGGAACGGCTGCCAGCGCCGTCCCGGCCAGCGATAGGCAGCACCCGCCAGGGCATAGGTCTGCGCGATGCTCGCCTGCCCCGCCTCCGTGGCCACCGTCGGCCGGGTTCCCGCCCCAGCTACCGCCAGTTGCGCCAACCAGCGCGAGGCCAATGCCCAATCCACGCGCAGCACCGGCGCGATCCGGAAACCCACCCCCTCGAAACCGAAGAGCGCGACCGCGCCCCCCTCGACCGCGAGCTGATCGTGCCCCGCCGTGCTAGTCCCTGCCGGCTCCCACGCCAACAGCCCTGCCCCCCCGGTCTTCCCCGCGACGGCGGGTGGAGCGAGCATGTCCAGCTCGAGGAAGCTTGACCGGAGTAGCTCCACCGCCCGTATGGCCATGGTCTGCGGCGACCGGGCCGTGGCCGCGTCGAAGCCCAGGCGCCTCGTCGCCGCACTCCAGGTCCGCCTGTTTCTGGCATAGACCACGACAGCGCGTGGCTCGTCTTCACCCGCGAGCGCGACCACCCCGTCGGCATCCTGCTCCCCGGCCACCTGCTCGATCGAGGCCAAGGGGTCGAGCGCGCCCAGGAGGGTGAACGCCGCCTCCGCCTCTGTCACGACAATGCCAGCTGACAAGAGCTCGCCGCGAATGCGCAGCACGGTCTCGCTCGTCACCGGCGAAGTGCTCGCCGGCCGCACTATCGCCACCTTGGCCGCCAGCGCCGCCGCAGCCGACAGCAGGACAGCAGAGGTCGCGATGACCACGGCCAAGTTGCGCACGCTCACTGGCCGTGGCGCAGGAGGGCACGCGCCGAGCCCGCATAAGCCCCGTGGGGGAAGCGCAAGAGATACTCGCTCGCAATGGTCTGCGCGCTCGCCGTCCCTTCGAGACGCTCGGTCGCGATCATCTTCCGTCCCAAGGCCTCCGAAGCATAGGTTCCAGCGGGCGCCCGCCTCAAGTATTCATCGTACCATGGCAATGCAGTGCTCAACGCTTCGGTGGTTTCCGCCAGGCGCCCGAGCAGGAAGGCCGCGTCCAGCGCACGCGCAGAGCCGGGGAAGCGCCGACGCTCAGCCAGGAGCGCTTCGCGGGCCAGCCCGTTACGCCGCCGATAGCGCGCCGCATCCGCGAGGGCTAGCAGATCCTCGCTGGAGGCGTTTTCCAGCGCTGGCGCGATCCCGGTCCTGTCGACCTGGGCCAGCAGATCGTCCCAGTGGCCGGCCGCCACCGCCGCGGCCCAGCTACGCTGCCCACCGACTGACGGCGGAACGAGAGACGGTTGCCCCTGAGCAAGATGAGGAGTAGCTCGCCGGCGTGTTAGCGCCCCGGAAGCTGGCCAATTGGGCACCCGCGCTCTGCCGTCCCCCGGCCCAGGGCCCGCGCCAGCCGTGGCTCCGGATGCCATGGCCTCGGCCAGATCTTCCTCTAGCCCGTCTTCCTCTGATCCGTCATTTGATCGGATTTTCGATCCATCTGCTGATCCGTTCGATCCATCTTGCGCCCCCTCCTCGCTGATGACCGTCTGCGCCTTGGGCAAGCTTACCACCAGGCGCTGGCCGGCCCGCAGGGCTATTTCGCCACCGGACACCGGCCCCGCCACCCCGACTCGGCCACGCTTGAGCCCGAGCTCGAGTCGCTCGGCTCTGGCGTCCCAGGAGATGGTGAACTCCGTACCTTTGACCGTGACCACGAAAGGCCCGGCATCGACCAGCCAGCGCGCCCCCGGGCGGGGAGTCACCCGCATAGCTGCCGAGCCTTGCTCGATGGCGAGATGAGCACCCCGGCCATCGACGCCGCGCAAGCGACCGCGGGCCTCCGGCAGCAGGCGGAATTCCGTGCCTTCGGCAAAGAGCAGCGTCATGCCTGTATCTCCCGCCTCGCGCAGATATCCGCCGTCGGCGATGCTGCCCCCTTCGACTCTATAGGTTAAGGCCCGCTCCGCCGAAGACGAGGAGGGAGTCGACATCGACCGCCAACCCAGGGCCAGCGCGCTGGCCACCGGCACCAAGATCACGAGCGAGCCGAGGAGCAAGCGCCGGCGCATCCGCCGCCGCTCCAAACGCCCTGCCACCGCATGCCAGCCCTGCGCGAGCTCGGCGGGTGGAGACGACCGGGTAGCTCCGCGCGCCAGCGCGACAAGCGCTTGTAGCACGCGGTTAGCTTGCGACGGGTCCCCTGTCATCGGCTCCATCCCTTGCCCCGCATCAGCTCGGCCAGGGCTGGCTCGGCCTCCACCCAGCGCAACAGCTTCTTGGAGGCCCGCTCAAGGCAACGCTTCACGGTGGACGGCGACATCACCGTGGACCGCGCGACTTCCTCGACCGTCATGGCTTCCAGATGCCGCAGCGCGAAGACCAACCGATCCCGAGCCGCCAGCCGATCCAATAGCCCATAGAAACGCCGAAGCAGATCGCGCGACTCCACGTCCATGGTCTCGCTGGCCAGATCGACCAGGGCTTCCGGCCCGCCGAACGGAAGCCAAGTGCGCATCCTCCTGCGACGTAGCTCCCACCTCAAGATGCGAATCGCGAAAGAGACGACGAAGCTGCGCAAGCTCGCCGGGTCGCGCAGGGTCCTGGCACGCAAGAACAGACGATAGAAGACCTCTTGCACGATATCTTCGGCTTCACTGGGCGAGCCCAGCGTCCGCGTCGCCATCGCCAGCACCATGGGCGCAAAACGGTGCCAGGTCTCCTCGGCTGCCCACGCCCTCCCGGCCCGCAGCGCCCGCGCCAGCTCATCGTCGCTGACTTCGCGGCGAGCTGCGCTCACGACCAAGGATAGGGCAGGCTGTGCGTGCTGGCGATTCATGGGGAAGGTCGCGGCCGGGGGTTACCTCATAAAGTACTCGCGTGAGCTCGGGCGGGCTTCGCCCGACCGAGCTCGCCCGCGGGGGTTCTAAAGGACCCTCCCAGGGTCCTTTTCTTATTAGTAGCGCGAGAACCGCCGATTGGTTCAGCTTCTTGCAGGGCTGCCCGCTTGCCAACGAGCCCAGCGCCTTGCAGGCAGCCTCGCCCGCCGCGGCGGGTTATCCCAACCCCCTGCCACTTTCCTGGCCCGATCCGGGCAGCTGCTGCAACTGTGGGGAAATGTATTGGCAACCCCGAGGAGGAAAGCGATGAAGGCTCGATCCGATAATCTGCCCACGAATGTCATGGTCATAGGATTGCTGAGCCTGCTTCCGGCCTGTGCTCAGTCTACCAGCGGCCCGCCGGCAAGCGGGGGTGCCCAGGGCGGCGGGGGCGAGGGCGATATGACCGGAGGCAGCGCCTTGAGCTCCGGTGCGCGCGCGACGGGGGGCCTCGGGAGCAGCCTCGGAGGCGGCCTGGGCCTGGGCGGCAGCGCGGCCGCCAGCGGCGGGGCCGCGGGCGCCGGTGGAGCGGCCGGTTCCGGGGCTACCACCAAGAGCGCGGGGGGCAGCCCCGAGAGCGGCGGCAGCGCACAGCTCACCGGCGCGGGAGGCGGCTCCCCCAGCGGGGGCTACCCAGGCGGCGCCAGCGCAGCGGGGAGCGCCGGCGGAGGCGGCCATGGCCTGGGCGGGACGATCGGTGGCAGCGCGGGCTCGGGTGTGAGCCCAAGTGGCGGCGCCAGCTCCACCACGAGCTCGGGCGGCACGACCGGCAGCCCCGGCGGCGCCGGCGCAGGCGGCACTAGCGGAGCGGGCGGCACCATGGCCGCGAGCGCCTGCCCCACGACCGCGCTCTCGTCGGGCAACAGCACCAGGAAGCTTACCGTAGGCGCCCTCTCCCGTGAGTACATCTTGCACGTGCCCAGCGCGTACAAGAGCGGCACGCCCGTACCATTGCTGGTCGACTTTCACCCTATTGGCGGTTCTGATACCGAGTGGAGCACGGCTTCTCCCTATCCGGCCGTGGTCGACGCGGAAGGCGCGATCTCGGCCTATCCCAACGGTGAGCCCAGCCCCAATCTGGGCAACGCCTGGGACGTCGAGGGTTGTTGCACCTCGCCCATCAATGGCGCGGCTGTCGACGACGTTGCCTTCGCCAAAGCGGTGGTGGCCGACGTGGAAGCGGTCGCCTGCATCGACGTCAAGCGCGTATATGCGGTGGGCTTCTCCATGGGCGGGGGCATGTCGAACTACCTCGCCTGCCATGCCGCGGACACCTTTGCCGCGGTTGGCCCGGCTTCGTTCGACTTGACCGAGCAAAACGAAGGAGATTGTAAGCCCACCCGTCCCCTCACCGTGATCGAATGGCGGGGCAAGCAAGACTCCGTCGTGCCCTACGCTGGTGGCTATTCCGACCTGGTAACGGGGATGGCCATCACCTTCCTGGGCGCGGTCGGCACATTCCAGAAATGGGCCAGCCTGGACGGATGCACGGGCAATCCCGGCACAGCGGATGCGAACAATTGTCAGACTTACTCCCAGTGCAGCGCTGCCGTCCAGGTCACGCTGTGCACGGACAACAATGGCGGACACGAGGCCGCCAATGCCAACATCGTGTGGCCCATGTTGAAGACCTACACCATGCCCTAGCGCGCCACGAGGTCGCGGCGCCGGACAGGAGCGCCAGGGGGCCGTGCGAGCTCACCGCCCCTAACCGCGCCCTGTCTCGCCTTGGCTCTTGCGCCGCCGCCGCCACAGGGTGGCGGTGCTGATACCCAGGATCTCGGCCGCCTCGCGCAACTTTCCCCCCGTCTGGCGCAATACCTCGTCGATGTGCTCGCGCTCCAGCTCGGCCAGCGAGCGTGCACCGCCGCGGCCCGCCCTGGCCCGGGGATGGATGATGCCGGCCGGGAAAAGCTCAGGTGTCAGGCGCCCGTCCCGCGACAGCACCGCCGCATGCTCGATGGCGTTCTCGAGCTCGCGGACATTGCCCGGCCATGAGTAGTGGGTGAGCAGGCCAAGCGATTCGGGGGAGAGGCGCAGCTCGGGCAACTTCAGCTTGCTCTTGCAACGCTCAACGAAGAAACGCGCCAAGGGCAGGATGTCCTCCTTGCGTTCCCGTAAGGGCGGGATGGCAACCTCGACCACGCGCAGACGGTAGTAGAGATCTTCACGGAACTTTCCTTCCGCCATGCCGACCTCGAGGTTGCGGTTGGTCGCCGCCAGTATGCGCACGTCGATGGCACGACTCCGGCTTTCACCTACCCGCCGCACCTCGCGCTCCTGCAGGACCCTGAGCAGCTTGACCTGGGTAGCGTGGGAAATCTCGCCCACCTCGTCGAGAAACAGGGTGCCGCCGCTGGCGCTTTCGCACAGCCCGGCGTGGTCGGAGCTCGCCCCGGTGAACGCACCCGCCTTGTGACCGAAGAGCTCAGAATCGAGCAGCGACTCCGGTAACGCACCACAATTGATGGCCAAGAATGGCCCCTTGGCCCGCGGCGAGCGCCCATGAATGAGGCGCGCCACCACCTCCTTACCCACGCCGCTCTCCCCCGTGATGAGCACCGAGGAATCGAAGTGGGCGACGCGAGTGGCGAGCTCGATCACGCGCGCGAAGGCCGTGCTGCGCACCTCGACCATGGCCGGCGGCTCCAGCGCCGACAGCCGCCGCTGGTTGGCGTCGAGCGCGCGGGTCACCGCGCGCAACTTCTCCGTGAGGCCACGAATCTTGCCCTTGATATCGGCGGCGGCGAAGTGAGCCAGGTGCGGCCCGAGCGCGCTACCCCACGAGGCGGCATCCTTGCCCACCGCCATGCACACGCGCCCGCCCTGGGCGCGACAGGACTCCTCGACGAAGTAGATGTCGCGGCCCAGCGCGTACGACATATAACCACTCGCGTAACCCGCCAGCATCCAGCACACCGGGTGATCCGACTTCCCGAAATGCGCCATGTGCTCCTCGGCCTCGCCCGATTCGTACCACGCGACTTCCATGAGGAAGCGCCCCGCGCTGCCCGCCCCCTCATCTAGATCGAGCCGCTTGGTCACCCAGCGCGCCGCGCCCTGCATGGCATGCAGGCGCGCTCCCGCCTTCACCAGCTCGCTGGTGCGGCTCCAGGAAAAGACCCGGCGCATCGCGGCCGCGTCGGCCTGGCCCCAAAAGTACGCGTAACGGGTCAAGATCCGGCGGGCCTGTGGCTGCCCCACCATCTCGAAGAGATCTTTACGAAACTGGGCAAAGGCGTCGGCGCTATGGAGCACCAACCGCCGTCCTTGGAAGTTGATGATGCCCTCGCGAAAGGTCAGCAGTTCCTCGAAACGCAGATCGTCGGCGCGCACGCTTCATTATGAAACGCCATATTTCAAAGTGCAATGCAGTCCGGCCGCCAGACGGCTTCACCCCACGGCAAGTACCCGCGGTCACTAGCCAACCCCCACCCGCCGACCCTGGCATGGGCCTTGCTCAAAGCCCAAGCGATCGCGAGCTTGACCGTCAAGCGCACTTGAGCGCCAGGCGCATCTGGCCGCCGAAGGCATTTTACCGCCACGAAGAAGGGATGAAGGACACCGATGTACGATCTACTGCGAACCAAGCTGGACGGGCTACGAGACGACCTTATAGGGTTTGCCCAGGAGCTCTTGCGCACCCATAGCCCGAGTGGCGATGAGGCCAAGGTGGGCGCCCTGGTCATCGACCAGATGAACGCCGTGGGCTTCGACGAGGTCTTCGCCGACCAGCTGGGCAACGCGGTCGGCGTCATGCACGGTATCGAAGACGGACCGACTCTCCTGCTCGCCAGCCACATGGACACGGTGGGGACCGGCAATCTCGCCACCTGGAACGAATCACCGTTCAGCGGGCGCATCGAGGGCGGTCGCCTGCATGGCCTAGGCGCCGCTGACTGCAAAGGGGGCCTGGCCGCCCAGGTATTCGCCGCCGCCCTCATCAAACGCAGCCTGCTACCCCTGCGCGGCCACCTGGTGGTCGCCGGTACCGTGCTGGAGGAAAACGGCATCTCCATCGGCACCCGTGGCCTCCTCGACCACACCCTGCCGGGCATGGGGCTCCGCCCCGACTACGCGGTATTGGGTGAGCCCACCGATTCTCGGGCTCTTCTATGGCCACGACGGCCGGGCCGAGCTCGAGGTCAAGGTCCGCGGCATCAACCCCTTCCGGGTCACCGACGCCGCCGAGCTGGTGAGCCGGGCTTTCGATGCTCCGAATGACGATGGTGGGGTGGAGGAGGTCGCGCTCGGCGAGACCCGCTTCGAAGATGGCCCGGGGTTCCGGCAGGCGGTCATCGCCCTCGAGCGCCGGCTGGGTAGCAGCGACACCGTCAACCATCTCCTCGCGCGCATGCGCGGCGAGGCGGTGCGGGCAGCGAGCAGTGCCGGCACGGTCGACGTCGAGGTCTGTGTGCGCGAGCGCAACGAGACCCTGCCCAACGGTTTGGTGGTGAAGGCGCAGCGAATCACCCACGCCTGGTCCACCGATCCGTTCAGTCCCTTGCTCGCGCGTTCGCGCCAGGCCCTAGCGGCCGCCGGTTGCGAAGTCAGGCCAGGGCGCTGGAAGCTGGCTCGCCTGGGCATGGGCACCGCGGGCAGCGTACTGGTAGGCGAGCACGCCATTCCTACCGTGGGCTTCGGACCCGGGCACGAAGAGCAAGCCCATCGCGAGGGCGAGTCAGTGCCCATCGCCAAGCTCGTCGATTGCAGCTATGGCACCGCGGCCATCGTGCACAGCCTGGTCGGGGTCCCGGTATTCGGCTGGATCCCGGATAGCCTCTGACAAGGTGACCCACCATGCGCGTCGTGGTCTTCAATTGCGGCAGCTCTTCCCTCAAGTACCGACTCATCGACATGCCCGGCGAGACCGAGCTGGCGGCCGGAGAAGCGGAGCGGGTTGGCCCGAAAACCGCGCTGCCCGGCTGCATCCACCATACCGCCCTAGGCGGGCAGGAGGACCACACTCTGGCTATGCCCGACCACGGCACGGCCTTTCTGGCGGTGATGAAGTTGCTCGAGCGCGACGCCCGCCTGGTACCCGAGGCCATCGGCCACCGCATGGTCCATGGCGGGCCGCTCTTTAAGGATCACGTCGTGGTCGACGAGACCGTCTTCCAGCGCTTGCACGAAGTGCAAGATCTGGCACCCATCCACAATCCGCCCGCCCTGCGCCTCCTGGGCGCCTGCCGGCAGCTTTACCCCAACCTCCCGGAGACCGTGGTGTTCGACACTGCCTTCCACTCGACCATAGGCGCCGCCGCGCGCGAGTACGCCCTACCCTATCGACTCGCGCGCGCCCATGGCTTCCGCAAGTACGGCTTTCACGGCACCAGCCACCAATACGTGGCCGAGGAGGCCGCCAAATTCCTGGGCGTGCCCCTGGGCGAGCTCCGTGCGGTCAGTTGCCACCTGGGCAGCGGCGGCGCCAGCCTGTGCGCCATCAGCAACGGACGCTCGCTCGACAACAGCATGGGCTACTCACCCCTCCAGGGCCTGGTGATGAGCACCCGCTCGGGTGATCTGGACCCGTCCATCGCCTTATCCCTGGTGGCGCGTGCCGCGGGCGACGGCCGCGCCATCGAGAGCATGCTCAACCGCAAAAGCGGGCTCCTCGGCCTCACCGGGATATCGGCGGACATTCGCGACCTGATCACAGCCGATGGCGCCTCCGACAATGCCCTGGCGCGAGCGGCTCAGGTCTATCTGTGGCGCATTCGCAAGTACCTGGGCAGCTATCTGGTGGTGACCCGGCGCCCTCACTGCATCATCTTCACCGACACCATCGGCGAGAAAATTCCCGCCGTGCGCTGGGCCGTCACCGCCGGGCTGACCGCCCTGGGCGTGGCCATCGATGTGCGCAAAAATGCCGAGGTCAAGTCCTTGCCGGCCGACCTGGCGACGCCCGCAAGCCGGGTGCGCATCCTGGCCATCGCCACCAACGAAGAGATCGCCATCGCCCGCGCCAGCTACAACCTCCTTCGCCGAGCAGGACGGCCGTCGTGAACGCCCTCGTCCTCATCCCCGGCAAGGTCGGCCTGCGCTACGCCAGCGTCGCGCTGGAGAGTGGCGCCGTCTCGAGCGGAGCTTTTCGCGGCCGTGCCGCCTCCCTGCCCGACCTGCAGACCGCGCTGGCCGCCCGCTCCTCCCACCCAGCCATCGACGTGGTCAGTATGCGCGCCCTCTATGGCGGCCAGGATTTCGCCGCCCCCGCCGTGCTCGACACCGCGAATGAAAACCGCCTTCTGGGTTTGCTCAGGCAAGCGCCGCTCGCGGTTGCGCAAACCCGCGCGCTCGCCGAGCAAGCCCGCTCCGCCTTTCCCAAGATCCCGATCACGCTGGCCTTCGAGACCTCGTTCTTCGTAAACCTGCCCGCGCGCGAGACCACCTACGCCCTGCCCTGCGACTCGGGCATCGCGGCCCGGCGCTGGGGCTACCACGGCCTGTTCCACGAAGCCGCCCTCGACCATCTGGCCGCGATGGCCGCCGGCGGTGAGCGGCCGGCCCGGGTGCTCTCCATCTGCCTCGACACCCGGCCGGAAATCGCCGCGGTCTACCGCCGCACCCCGCTGCTAGTGACCAGCGGCAGCACGCCGGTCGAGGGACTACCGGGTGAGCACAGCTGCGGCGACATCGATCCGGCCATTCCCCTAGCCCTCGCCAGCGACCCGACCGTAGGACCGGAGCGCACCAACATCATGCTCACGCAAGAAAGCGGATTCTTCGGCCTGCTGGGCCGGCCGGCCACCTTGGCCGAAGTGCTCACTTCGAAACGGGCTCGCATGAACAAGGTGCGCGAGCTTCTCCTCTACCGCATGCTCCTGGCGGCGGGCAGTGCTCTCGCGGCCCTGGAGGGACTCGACGCCATCGTGTTCTCCGGCCGTTACGCCCAGCAGGCCGCACCGGTGGCCGAGTACCTTGTGCCGCGCCTGGAGCAGACGCTCGACCTCGATCCCGGCACCCTGCCCTGGCAGATCTGCCCGGCTTCGCTCACAACCATCGTGGCCGAGGCCGGCGTCACCGCCTTACTCGGGCGACGTGCGCCCGAACCGTAGGCCCCGCCTGCCTGTCCGGACTGTCAGGAGCTGGCGATTGACAGAGGCGCTAGCCACATACTAACCTTCGACCCGGGTGGCAGGGTTAGGGCAAGTCTCAGCCTATCGACAATACTCATACGGATTTGCTCGATCGCTCTGGGTGGACTCATTGGTGCCCAAGCTGACGGAGGTCTCTATGACGTACCGCGTTTCGATGCGTATCCTGGTCACGACAGCCACAACGCTCTGGATCGCGGGGGCGTGCTCGTCTACCCCGACGGAGCCGAGCGGAGCGGGCGGCAATGGGCCGAGCGCATCCGGCGGCACCGCTAACGGAGCGGCTGGCGGCAGTCCCGACCAAGGGGCGGGCGGAACCGGAGCTGCCAGCAGCAGCACATCTGCAGCCGGCGGCAACCCGGCCAGTGGTGGCAGAACTGCCAGCACCGTCCAGACCAGCACAGGCGGCAAGCTGACGACGGGCGGCGTTACCGGCGCCAGTGGGGCGACGGGGGGCATTACCGGCGCCAGTGGGACGACAAGCGCCGGCGGCACGCTCAGCTCGAGCACCTCCGGGTCGGGCGGAACCACCAGCTCGAGCAGCACCGGCTCGAGCAGCCCCAGCTCGAACACCACCGGCCCCTGCGACATCTATGCGGCGGCAAGCCTGCCGTGCGTGGCTGCCTACAGCACGGTCAGAGTGCTGCTCAGCACCTATACCGGACCGCTTTATCAGGTCAGGAAAGGCGGAACCAACAACGTGTTCAAAGGCAATCAAGCGGTCGGTACCGTGGGCGGCACCAGCGGGGGCACGACTCAGGATATCGGGGCCACCGCCGACGGTTTCGCCGACTCGGCGGCGCAGGATACCTTTTGTGGCACCTCCACGTGCAGCTTCTCGGTGCTCTACGACCAGTCGGGTCAGGGCAACAATCTCACCCAGGCACCCGCCGGCTCCTACGAGCCCGGGCCCGACTACGAAGTGCCCGCCAGCCACTCGGTGACGGTCGGCGGCCACAAAGTGTACTCGGTCTACTTCCCCAACCCGCCCAGCTTGCCCTCGGGGTCCGCCCCGTCGGGATACGGCTATCGCAACGATAAGACCAAGGGCGTGCCCACCGGTACCGCAGCTCAGGGCGTCTACATGCTGGCCGACGGCACCCACGCTGGCTCCGCCTGCTGCTTCGATTTCGGCAACGCCGAGACCAACAATGGCAACGGCCCGGCCGGCGAAATGGCCGCCCTCAATCTCGGCACCTCCTACTGGGGGCAAGGCGCGGGCAGCGCACCCTGGTTCGAGGCTGATTTCGAAGACGGTGTCTGGGCGGGAGGATCTTCGTGCGGCACCCCGGGCTCGGGCCAGCTCACCTGTAGTGGGCGGCAGGCCAATCCCCAGAATCCCACGATGAAGTCGGTGGCATACGCCATGGGCATCCTCAAGACCAGCACCACCAACAACGCGTCGCAATGGGTGCTCAAAGTGGGAGACGTGACCTCCGGCAGCCTGACCACTGCCTATAGCGGAGCCGCTCCCGCCACCTTCTCCTTGCAGGGCGCAGTCGACCTGGGCACCGGCGGCGACAACAGCAACTCGTCGTGGGGGACGTTCTACGAAGGCGCCATGGTGGCCGGCGTGCCCTCCGACACCACCGACCAGGCCGTCTACGCCAACGTCGGTGCGGCTGGCTATGGGAAATGAGCTCGCCGCGAGCGTGGGCCCTTCCCGCGACGCTACGAGACTTTGGCTGAGACCATAAACCGGCGCGGGGGCTGGCGTTCGCGCGGGGTGCGGCGCCGCCTCCCCGTTGGGCTTAGAATCGCGATCACCTTGGGCGCCCGATCCGAGCTCGAAGTGTTGCTAGCCACCGCCGCGGCGGAGCCCTCCGTCTCTCCGGATGCCCTTTTCGCGCAAGCCGCCGCGTTCGACCGACTCGGACGCGACGAGAGCGCTCAGGCCGCCTACCTGCAAGTGCTCAAGCTCGCCCCGGATCACGTGGAATGTCTTACCGCCTTGGGGCGCTTGCTGCTGCGCTCTGGAAGACGCACTGCCGCCAAGACGGCGTTGGGCCGGGTGCTTGCCCTTCGTCCCGGAAGCCCGGCGGCCCACGTGAATCTGGCCCTGGCGGTAAGCGCGGACGACCTAGACGCCGCCCGCGCCCACTACCTCGAAGCGCTCAAGCTCGACCCCCAGCACCGCGAGGCCAGCCAAGGGCTGGCCATCCTCCTCCTGCGCGCCGGGGAGGTCGATCGTGCTCGCGCCCGCGCTCGCATCGGCGGACTGGGCCAGGCGTTGCCCTCGCCCTATCGCGGCCAGGGCCGGGCCATCTCCCTGCTCCTCCTGCAGGCGGCCGCCGGCGGCAACGTTGCTATCGATCGCTTCATCGACGACCGGGTGTTCGCCCGCCACACCTTGGCCACCGAGTTTTACGATCCCGCCCTGCCCTTGCCCCCCCACGACCTGGTCTTCAATGCCATAGGTGATGCCGATCTGTGCGGCGAGGCTCTCGATCGCGCTGCGCTGGTGGTGGCCGCGACGGCCGCTCCCGTGCTCAACCCGCCCGCCCGAGTTCGCGCGACTGGTCGCGCTGCCAATGCAGAGAGCCTGGGCCGTCTGCCCGGCGTCACCACCGCCCGCGCGCGCGAATGGCCGCGCGCCGTGCTGACCGACCCCGCCGCCGAGCACGTGCTGGCCGAGGCAGGATTCCGCTTTCCCCTGCTCCTGCGCGCCCCGGGCTTTCACACCGGCGAGCACTTTGCCAAGGTGGACACCCCTGCCGAGCTCCGGCCGGCCCTCGACCTGCTCCCAGGGGCCACCGTCCTCGTCCTGGAATTCCTCGCCATCCAGAGCCCGGATGCCCATTTCCGCAAGTACCGCGCGATGGTCGTGGGGCCAAGTCTCTATCCCCTCCATCTTGCCGTCTCCCAACACTGGAAGGTGCACCTCTTCACTGCCGCCCAAGACGAACGCTGCCTGGCCGAAGATCGCGCCTTCCTCCGCGACATGCCCGGCGTGCTGGGTGAGCGCGCCTTGGCCAGCCTCGGCAGCATCGTCCGCGAGCTCGGGCTCGATTACGGAGGCGTCGATTTCGCGCTCGACGCCAACGGCAATGTCGCGGTCTTCGAGGCCAATGCCACCATGATCGTCCCGCCGCCGAGCGAGGACCCCCGCTTGCGCTACCGCATCCAGCCCGTGACCCGCATCGAACAGGCCGTCCGCCGGCTTCTGGTAGACGCTGCGCGCCAGACGGCCTCCCTAGCCTGACGAGTCAACCGGCCCGGCGACTTGACAAGCCTGATCCGTGTCAGACAAACTGTATGACACGAGCATGGCTGCGCGCGCTGCCCATCGTATCAACGCCAGGCTGGACGACGAGCTCGCCCGGCGGGTGGCTCTCGTCCACCAGCGCAAAGGGCGGAGCCTCTCGCAAATCGTAAAGGAGTCTCTCGCTCGGTACTGCGACCAGGAATTGGGTGAGACCGGGGAGCCACTGGCGATTCTGCAGGCGGCTGGCTTCATCGGGTGCGCCGACGGCCCGGCGGACCTGTCCTCCGATTACAAGAAGGAACTGAGTCGCTCGCTGCCGCGCAAGCTATGATCATTGCCGACACGGGATTCTGGCTGGCTCTCGCCAACCGCAGCGATCGGCACCACGCGGCTGCCGTGCGAGCTCTCGCGGAATCGCGCGAACGGCTAGTCACGACGTGGCCGGTGCTGACCGAGACCTGCCACCTCCTCTTGACCCGCCTCGGTGTCGCCGCGGAGATAGGCTTTGTCCGCAGCCTGCGGGACGGCAGCTCTGCGGTCTTTTCCCCGGCGGAGATCCACCTGGCTCGGATGGAAGAGCTGATGGAGCAGTATGCGGACTTGCCCATGGATCTGGCGGACGCCTCGCTGGTCGTCCTTGCGGAAGAGCTGCACGACGGCCGTATCTTCAGCACCGACCAGCGCGATTTTCGCGCCTATCGCTGGAAGACTCGCAAGCCCTTCGTCAATCTGCTCCTCGGTTGACGCCGCCGCCAGCCAGAAGCGTCACTCATCTGACAGGGCCGGCAGGCCTGAGCGTCAGCCGTCTGTCAGCTGCAAGGATTGCAGCTGACAGATCGCCACGGCATCTCGGCTCCTAGCGCTCCCCTCGCTTCGTTGCGCCAGATCTATTATGAAAAGGACCCTGAGAGGGTCCTTGAGATCCCCCGCGTAGAGCGCAGTCGGGCAAAGCCCGCCTGCGCTCATGCGTTATGAAAAGGACCCTGAGAGGGTCCTTGAGATCCCCCGCGTAGAGCGCAGTCGGGCAAAGCCCGCCTGCGCTCATGCGTTATGAAAAGGACCCTGAGAGGGTCCTTGAGATCCCCCGCGTAGAGCGCAGTCGGGCAAAGCCCGCCTGCGCTCATGCGTGACCCTGGCCTGCCCCGGTGGGGAGCGGCGCGACACTTGCATCAGCTCGCGCCCATGCGGACCTCACCTCGCCCCGCGCTCGCGCGTAACTTCTCCGGCGGTCCCGGCGCACTGCCGCGTCGCGTGCTCGAGCAGGCCCAGGAGGCAGTGCTGGAGCTGCCCAACACGGGCGTCTCGATTCTCGGCTTGAGCCATCGGAGCGAGCGCTTTCGCGCCATCCTCGACGAGGCCGAGGAGCGGGTCCGCCGCCTCGCCCATCTGCCCAAGACCCATCACGTCCTCTTCCTCCAGGGCGGAGGCACCTTGCAGTTCTCCATGATACCGCTGACCATGCTGCCCCCAAAGCGCAGCGCGGACTACCTGGTGACCGGCTACTGGTCGAAGAAATCGGTCGAGGCCGCCCGCTACCACGGCCAGGTGCGCGTCGCGTGGAACGGCGAGCCCGATGGCTTCCGTTGCTTGCCTGGCCAGGACGCGCCCCTGGGAGCCAGCGACGCCGCCTACCTCCACTATGTCTCCAACGAGACCGTCGATGGCCTGCAGTTCCCGGCGGTGCCATCCTCGCCCGCCCCCATCGTCTGCGACGCCTCTTCCGACTTTCTTTCGCGCCCGTGCGATATGTCGCGAGTTAGCCTGCTCTACGCCCACGCCCAGAAGAACCTGGGCCCCGCCGGGGTGACCATTGTCCTGGTGGATGAACAGGTGCTCGCCCACCGGCCGTCAGGGCTTCCGCCCATTCTCGACTACCGTGCTCACGCCGACGCGCGTTCGCTGCTCCACACGCCCGCGGTGTTCTCGTGCTACGTGGTGCTCCTGTCCCTGCGCTGGCTGGAGGACGACATGGGTGGCCTCGTCAACATGGGCCGCATCAACCACGAGAAGGCCGCCATGGTCAGAGAAGCCCTGCGTTTAGCCGCCCCCTTCTATACCTCGTCGGTTGAGCCCGCCTGTGCCTCCGACATGAACGTCGTGTTCCGCTGCCCGACCCCGGCGCTCGACGCCCGCTTCGTTGAGCACGCCGACTCGGCTGGGCTGGTGGGCACCAAGGGTCATCGCAGCCGCGGCGGGCTGCGCATCTCCCTGTACAACGGCGTAACCCTGGAAGATGCCCGGGCCATGGCCCAGTTCCTCCTCGAGTTCGCTCACCAGCACCGCGACCAGGTCATCCCCGCTCCTCCCCGCTGCATCAGCCCCCAAGGCGGCGACGCCAGGTCGGAGCACGTGGCTCTCCCGATGTCCTGACGTCTCAGACGCGCTTCAGCACGCTACTACTGCGCCTGGTCGAGGCCAGGAAGCTTTGCGCTTACCCCAAAACGAGAGAGCTTGAGCTGTTCCTTCCTGAATGGTTCGCGTGAGCGCGGGCGGGCTTTGCCCGGCCGCGCTCTTCGCGGGGGATGAAAAGGACCCTCTCAGGGTCCTTTTCGTAATAGGAAGAGATGTCGTGCAAGGCGGCTCGTTAACGCTCACCTGGATCGCAACCCTGGCGGTGGTCACTGCCACCAACTGCTCACCCGCGGCCAGCGGCGGGGCTGCCGGCCACCCCGGTGGCGCCGGGGCCACCCCGGCTACGGATGGTGCGGGCGGGGTCGGCAGCGACGATGGACACGGCGCCGCCGGCTCGGCGGCAGGGCGAGCTCTGGCAGGGGGCGGGACCGCCGGCTCGGCAGGGCTGCTCGCCACGGGCGGATGGCCAAGCGCCACCTCGATGCCGCTGGGAGGATTTTCCTCCGGCGGCAGTGCAGGCACCGGGACATCGCCTGGCTCGAGTGGAGGGAGCGGCAGCCTGGGCAGTGGCGGTGGCGCCGGCACGAGCATGGGCATGGGGGCTAGCCCAGGCGGCAGGCCCGGCCAGGGCGGCTTGACCGCGAGCGGCGGGAGGGCAGGCGGCGAGTCTGGCCAAGCTGGCGGGGGAGCAGGCGGCAACGGCGGGACCGGCCAGGGCGGCAGCGCCTGCTCGGGGCCCATCGCGACCTTCGCGGGGACGCTGGCGACGGGAATTGCGTTCACCGACCAGCAAGGCAACCCGGTCAATGCCCACGGCGGAGGCATAATCAAAGTCGGCGACACCTACTACCTGCACGGGGAATACTTCCTCGGCACCACGACCGATAACAACTTCAATGGCTTCGCCATGTACTCGGCCAGGGACTTGGCCAGCTGGCAATGGGAAGGCATGATCCTGCCGCAGCAGGCAAGTGGTCAATTGGGCCCCAATCGCAAAGGCGAGCGCCCCCACATAATCCAATGCCCGAGCACGGGAGAGTTCGTGCTGTACGCGCATTCCGCGGATGTCACCTACCAGGTCGACAAGGAGGTGGTCTACGCCACGTCGCCGACGGTCAATGGCACTTACACCTTCCAGGGCTCGCTCACCAACTCCAGCGGTGTCGTCGCGGCCCACAGTGACATGAGCGCGCTCACCGATGGCAGCAGCGCCTACGTGGTCACCGAGAGCGGGCACGTCTACCCCCTTGCCGCCGATTGTCACAGCTGGCTTTCGGACAACACCTACTCCGCCGTCAATGGCGATTCCGGTGGCTCGGAGGCACCCACCGTTTTCAAAGCCGGCAGCACCTACTACTGGATCGGATCCTACAAGACCGGGTGGCGGGCCAACAACAACTTCTATTCCACCGCCCCGGCCATGACCGGTCCCTGGACCTACCAGGGCTTCATTGCGCCAGTGACCGACACTAGCACGGCGACTGAGCCGGGCGCGCCCGATCCGCCCGAGCAGATCTCCGATCAGCGGACATGGCTGTCGCAAACCACCTGGGTCACTCCGGTGGCGGGCTGCCGCGGCACGACCTACCTCTTCTGGGGCGATCACTGGGACGGCGATCAAGACACCACGGCGCCGGGCGAGCATAACAACCTGGCCACCTATGTTTTCCAGCCGCTGGTGTTCACCGGCACCTCGATCTTCATGCCCAGCTACCTCAGCTCATGGCAGCTCGACGTGGGCGCCGGAACCTGGTCGGAGTAGAGGTGCAGCCGATCTCGCCCTCACTGGTGCCACCCTCGCTGTTCGCGCGGCGCAAGTTCTGGGCCCAGCGCTTCGGGATCGCCCCCGTGCTGCCCATGTCGCGGGCCGAGATGGACGAGCTCGGCTGGGACAGCTGTGATGTCATCCTGGTCACCGGGGATGCCTATGTCGATCACCCGAGCTTCGGCGCGGCCCTAATCGGACGGCTACTCGAGTGCCAGGGCTTTCGGGTCGGGATGGTGGCTCAGCCCGACTGGCGCGGTGCCGAGCCGTTCGCGGCGCTGGGACGGCCTAATGTCATGTTCGGCATCACCTCCGGAAACATGGATTCGATGGTGAACCGCTACACCGCCGACCGGCGTGTCCGCTCCGACGACGCTTACTCACCCGATGGCGCCGCCGGTCTGCGTCCGGATCGCTCCGTGATCGTCTATGCCCAGCGCTGTCGGCAGGCCTTTCCCGATGTACCCATCGTCATCGGCGGGATCGAGGCCAGCCTGCGCCGTGTCGCCCACTACGACTACTGGTCCGACAAGGTCCGCCGATCGATCCTGGTCGACGCCCACGCCGATCTGCTGGTCTACGGCAATGGCGAGCGCGCGGTGGTCGAGATCGCGCACCGGCTGGCGACAGGAGAGTCGCCTGCCGCCATAACCGACCTGCGCGGGACGGCCTTCCTGCGTGACCAGGGCACGCTGCCCGACGGCTGGGCGGAGATCGACGCCGGTAGCCTCGACGCCCCCGGCCCGGGCGCGTTCCCCCGGACAAAGCTCGATCGCCAACGCACGGTCATCAGGCTGCCCAGCTACGCCGACGTGAAGGCCGACCGTATCCTCTACGCCCACGCCGCGCGCCTCCTCCACCTCGAGTCCAACCCGGGCAACGGACGCGCCCTGGTCCAGCGCCACGGCGATCGGGACGTCTGGCTCAACCCGCCCCCGCTGCCGCTTTCGAGCGCGGAGATGGACGCCGTATACGAGTTAGCCTACACCCGCCGCCCGCACCCGAGCTATGGCCAGCGACGCATCCCGGCCTACGAGATGATCCGCTTCTCGATCACCATCATGCGCGGCTGCTTCGGAGGCTGCACTTTCTGCTCGATCACCCTGCACGAGGGACGCGTGATCCAGAACCGCTCCCAGCCCTCGATCTTGCGTGAGATCGCCAGGGTGCGCGATGAGGTCTTCGGCTTCACCGGGATCATCTCCGACCTCGGCGGTCCGACCGCCAACATGTACCGTATGGCCTGCCGGAACCCCGCCATCGCCGCGGCCTGCCGCCTACCGTCATGCCTGTTCCCCGCCATCTGTCCCAACCTCGCCACCGACCACACCCCGCTGGTCCAGCTCTACCGGGCGGCGCGCGCGCTTCCCGGCGTCAAGAAGGTCCTGATCGCATCGGGCCTGCGCTACGACCTCGCTGCGGCCTCTCCGGACTACGTGCGGGAGTTGGCCATGTACCACGTAGGCGGATATCTCAAGGTGGCCCCAGAGCACAGCGAGCCTGGCCCTCTCGTGAAGATGTTGAAGCCGGGCATAGGCTCCTTCGAGAAATTCCGGAGCCTGTTCGACAAATACTCGCAGGAGGCGGGCAAGGAGCAGTATCTGGTCCCCTACTTCATCGCCGCCCATCCTGGCACCACCGACCGCGACATGCTCCAGCTGGCGCTATGGCTGAAGCATAACCGCTTCCGCCCCGACCAAGTGCAGTCATTCCTTCCCCTGCCCATGGCCAACGCCACCGCCATGTACCACAGCGGCAGGAATCCGTTGCACCCAGTGCGACGTGACGGCGAAGCAGTGATCATCCCCAGGGGCCTCGGGGTGAGACGTCTGCACAAAGCCTTTCTCCGCTATCACGATCCGGAGAACTGGCCCTTGCTGCGCCAAGCACTCCGCCTCATGGGCCGAGCCGATCTGATCGGCAACGGCAAGCATCAACTGATACCCCTCCACCAGCCGCGCCCAAGAGCCATTGACCCCAGGCATTGCCACCGCTAGCGAGGTTGGCCAGTCGACCGCTGCGCCCTCACATCTGCCTTCACATCGCCGGCCCCAGCACGCCCTCAAAGCGGCGCGCGCCCGGCCGCGGTTCGCTGTGCTACGGAATGTTGGTGGGTACGCTGACGCCCGGACAACCGTACAGGATTTGCACCACCGCGCCGGTCGTCGACGCCATTATGGTGTCGCACGTGGTACCCGCGAGCACGATGCTCTGGTCGTTAGCACCGAAGGCCCAGCCGTTCGTCGGGTCCTTGGCCACCAGGTTCTTGTTCAGGTAAACCGCGACGTCGCTGGGATCGGGTGGAGTACTGGCCAAGCTGAAGGTACAACTCGCCACCGACTTGCTGATGGTCGAGAAAGCTGTGGTCAGATCCTGCGGCGTGGTCGCGGGGAAGTAGCTCGTGGTACCGCCAGCCTGGGCGAAGCTATCGAGGTTGCCCACGCTGGGCCCGATGCCGATAACATAGACCGGGATGCCTGCCGTCTTGGCCGCGGTTATGGCGTTGATGGTGCCTTGCACGTTGGCCGTGGTGTTGTTTCCCCCACCTCCTCCATGACCGGTGGTCGTCGTGGGGGCGCAGTTGGGCTCGCCGTCGGTGGCGAGCAGTATGACGTGGGTGTTGCCGTCCTTCACCGTACCGTAGTACGTGGTGGCGGCTTCGATGGCCTGCTCCGTTGGCGTGTTACCGCCGGGTGAGGTATTGCTGACCTGAGTCTCGATGGCTGACACCGACGTGGCCGCTATGGGGACCTCGACTCCGCTCGTGACCGTGCACCCATCGCCGCTGGACGAGAAAAGCTTGAGCCCCCAGTTGATGGCGCCAGAGGTCGCAGTTAGCGTGGAGTCCACGGCCGAGGTCAGCGCTGGCCAGCGGGCAGTGCAGCCAGCCTGGTTGTTGCAGCTCTGGTCAGCGGCGGTGCTGTCGTCCATGGACCCCGAGCGGTCCAGCACCAGCAGCACGTCCGCCGGCTGGCGCGACGCGTTGCTGGTCGTGCTGCCGCAGTTGGCATCGCCCGTGGGGAGCACGCCACTTGCAGTCCCGCTTCCGCCATTACCGCCCTGACTTATGCTGATCTGGCCCGCTTCGCCACCCTTAGATGAGGATACCCCGATTTGCCCACTCGACGAATCGCACGCGCTATAGGCCAATCCGCCGACGACCGCTGCCAGTCCGGATAAGATCGAGACGAGGTGGAATTTTCTCATCGCTGCTCCTTGCGTCTAAAGACGCTGCGCACGCAGTCCAAGACAGGGCAAGCCTCAGTATAGCTCAACCTTCACATCGGTGAGAGGGGCTAGAGATTGAGGTATCGCTCAAACTTCTTTTGCCGACGATCGCGAGGCTGACGACGCTGCGAGGCAGCGATGACTACAGCAGGAACGAAATACCGACATCCGCGACCGGATAGCCAAGACGCACGGTCAGGGCGGTGCTGCGCGAAAGTCGTACGCGGCCCCCGAGGTATAGGGCAGGCACGGCACTGAAGCCGTGATCGACCAGATAGTACAGATTCACGCCTGGCTCGGCGAACCCGGAAAACCGGCGGGTGAGCCAAAAGTCCCACTGCAGCACCAAGGGAATGAACAGGTAGGTATACGTGCCACCATTGACGGTAATGTCGGTACAGAGCGGCGAGCCATCGGGCGCGACCCCATAGCTCAGGCATTGGTCGCGCCAGCTATTGCTCAGCGCCCAGTCACCCTTGTAGTGGCCGTAATCTAGCCCAAAGCCGACCGCGAGGGAGTCGTCGACCCTGGGCAAAAGCCCGTGCTTGAGGAGCACTATGCTGCCACGCACGCCCGCACCAAGGCCAGAGCCCTGCCCGAACCCCGGGGGAGCGGTGCCGAATACCAGGTGCGGCTCGAGCTCCCAGCCCAAGGTCAGGGGCGAACGCGAGGCAAGAGCGCCCACCTCCCCGTCAGCGTGCGCGCCGGACGGTGAGCCGAGCCACGCCAGCGTCAGCATGGCTGCGAACGAAACCGTGAGTCGACCGAGCCAACGCTGCTGCTTCATCGGGTAATTCGCTCCCTTGCCTAGCAGGAACCGCAGGCCAACTTGCCATCCGGGCACGAAACGGGGCTAGCACCATTGGGGCATGTCACCTTACAGTTGCCCACCTGTTCGCTGCAATAAACCGAGCAGTCGCCCAGACACTCGACCACGCAGGTATCGACGTTGTTGCAGCTTAGCAGGCTGCCAGGACCGGCCGTCACGCCACAGCTCTTCATGTCCCAGCAGGTGTAGTTGCAGTTAGCCCCACAGGAGGCGCCGCACGACACGCCGTCGTTGCAGCTTATATGGCACTGGTCGCCGCAATCAGCCGAGCAGTCGCCGGTGTAGCTGTAGCACTCGAAGTTGCAGGTCTCGCCACAGGTGGCGCCGCAGCGGTCCATGTTGTGACAGAACATCCTGCACGCGTTGCCGTCGCCTGCGCAGCCTTGGTAACACTCGCTGCCGCCGCTGCAATCGCACCAGTCACCGCGAGCACAGCTACCCTGGCCGTGGCACCCCGAAACGACAACGGCCAACAGAAAAAGACCCGTTACTGGGATGCGCTTCATGAGCGGGAATCACCATATCGCATACTCGGCCGCAGCGTAATGGGAAAATCCCTCGGCGCAAATGCCTCATCTGTTACCACTACTCATCCGCCACTCATCCACTACTCATCCGCCACTCATCCACCACTCATCAGGAAAGCTCCCCCGTCTCCGTCGCTGCGCGGGCACCTACGCGGCCGGCGTTCCGCTAGGTCTTCTTGGCGCGCAGTAGATCGCCCAAGGTGCCGAAACGTGCGGGTCCCGCGGCAGCTCGCGCCACCGCCAGGTCTTCCTGGGATAGCGCCTCGCTGCGCTCGCCCGTGCCAAGGGAGATGCGGCGGCGTTCGAGATCGAGGGCCAGAACCGTCACGGTGAGCTGATCGCCGACCTTGCAAAGCTCGCGCGCGTGGCGGCCCGGCCTACCATCCGCCCATTCTGACGAGTGCAACAGACCCTCGATACCCTGGGCCAGCTCCACGAAGGCGCCAAATTGCTCGACCCGCACCACCTTGCCGCTGGTCTGGGTGCCGGGCGGGAAGCGCGTAGCCACCTCTTCCCACGGGTCCGTCGCCAGGGACTTGAGCGAAAGCGCGATCCGCTCCGGGCGTTTGGCATCGCCCGTCTTTTCGATCTTGATGATCTGCACTTCGAGGCGCTGTCCGACGGCCAAAACCTCGCTCGGCCGGCTGTGACGCGAAAATCCCAGCTCGGAGACGTGCAACATGCCCTCCACCCCGCCCAGATCGATGAAGGCGCCAAAATCCTTGAGGGTCACCACCGTTCCGGAGAGAACCGCGCCCACGACCAGCTTGGCGCGAATCTTTTCCGATCGGGCACGGGCTTCCTCTTCGAGCAGGACGCGCCGTGAAACTACCAGATTGGCGCCCCGGCGGTCGCAATCGTAGCGCGTGATACGAAATTGGAATTTGCATCCCACGTAGGGATTGGCGTCGGCCACATGACGCGCCTCGAGCTGCGAAATCGGGCAAAAACCGCGCACACCGGCCACCAGCACTTCAACGCCGCCCTTGTTCACGGCCATGACCGTGCCTTCGACGGCGAGCCCGAGCTCGGCCGCCTGAGCCAGCTCCGCCTTGGCTTCCTGCCCGCGCGCCATCGCTCGCCGCAACACGACGCTGCCCTGCTTGCCCATGGTCTCGGCCACCCGGGCTTCGATTTCGTCGCCGACCTTGACGGATAGGTTGCCCTCGCCATCGCGAAGTTGATCGAGGTCGATCATCCCTTCCACCGCCCCGTCGGCTATCTCGAGCACCGCCGATTCTTGCCCGATGCGGGCCACACGCGCGCGCACGTTGTCACCGACGCGCACCCGGCTGGCGTAGCCGCGCTCATCGCGCTGCGCAAACTCGGCCAGCATGGACGCGAAATCCTGCTCAGTATCTTTGGCCACCATGCCGCCCTTCATACTCGCTCGCGCGGCCACTTGCACGCCCGCACGCCTACCGGTGCGCTCTTACCAGCTGTCCACCGCGAAAAACTCCGTACCAACAATGGGAAGGCAAGTCGGTCAGCAGATCAACACAGGCCCCACGCCGCATGGCGGCAATCGCCGTGTCGGTAAATCGATGTGGCAATTCGACAGCGCGTAACCGCAGGCCAACTCGGGCGAAAGGCGCATTGCGCCACACGCGGAAAAGGCGAAACCCCGATCAGCGTCGGCCGATCAGGGCTTCGTCAAACGCCCGAACAGGCGTTCGCCTGGCTCCAACTTGGCATTTACGAGATCGGGTCCCCTGGAGCCGCTGCAGCGACTAGCAAGGATATTCGGCGCCCTTGCGTGCGTAGTACCACCAAGCGATAAACAGACACGTCGCGTAGAAGACCAGGAAGGTGGCGAGAGCACTGACCGGGCTGCCGGTGAGCGAAATCGAGGTGCCATAGCTCTTGGGCACGAAGAAGGCGCCGTAGGCCGCCATGGCAGAAACAAAGCCGATAACAGTCGAGGATTCCTTGTTCGCCGCCGCGACCGCGGCGGCATGGGGCGCCGAGCCCGGGCGCGCGGCCGGGAGGGAACGCAACCGACGCGTCCTGAAGATGATGGGAATCATCCTGAAAGTCGAGCCGTTGCCGATGCCAGAGCAGAAGAACAGGACCATGAACATGGTGAAGAAACCCGTGAAAGCCCCAGCGTCGGTCTTGTGGGCGACGAAGTAGATCACCCCGCTCAAGGCCAAGGACATGGCCGCAAAGTTCCACAGGGTCACCGCGGCCCCGCCGAGCTTGTCCGCCAGCCATCCGCCGATCGGCCGGATGACGGAGCCGACCAGGGGGCCGAGAAAGGCGTATTGCAGCGGATTGACCTCGGGAAATTGGGACTTGATGAGGAGGGGAAAGCCGGCTGAGTATCCGATGAAGGAACCGAAGGTGCCGAGATAGAGCCAGCTCATGAGCCAATTGTGCTTGGTCTTGAGTATCGGCAATTGCTCGGACAGCGAGGCCCGGGCGACCTGCAGGTTGTTCATGAAGAACCACGAGGTCACCAGGGAGACCAGGATGAAAGGAATCCACAGCAAGGCCGCGTTTTGCAGCCACACTTGCGTGACGCCCTCATGCGACGCGACCGTCTGGGAAGCTCCGCCCCACGAGCCGAACAGCGAGGTGGCGGTGACGATGGGAACCAGAAATTGGACGACGCTGACGCCGATGTTGCCCCCGGCGGCGTTCAGCCCGAGCGCAACGCCCTTTCGCTTCTGGGGAAAGAAGAATTGAATGTTCGCCATGCTCGAGGCGAAGTTCCCACCCCCAAACCCGGTGACGAGTGCCAGCAGCAAAAACGCCCAGTAGGGGGTGGCGGGGTTTTGCACCGCCAGGCCAAGCCCGACCGAAGGGACGAGAAGCAGGGCCGCGCTGACCAAGGTCCAGTTGCGCCCGCCGACAATCGCTACCGCGAGGCCGTAGGGAATGCGGAGGGTTGCCCCGGAAAGGCCGGGCAGGGCGGCGAGCCAGAAGAGCTGATTGACGTCGAAGGTGAAACCGACGGCCGGGAGCCGTGCCGCCACAGCGCTCCAGACCTGCCACACGGAGAATCCCAGGAACTCGACGAAGATCGAGAAGACGAGATTGCGCGTCGCGATCCGCTTTCCCCGTGTCTTCCAGAAGCCGTCGTCGTCGGGATTCCAATCTAGTATGGTGTACTTGGATATTCTTGTCTCTTCTGCCTCGGGCAGCGGCCTGGGACGGACTGCGGCGCGCATGGTCGACTCCTTGAGTTATGTCGGCGGTGGCGCCACGGCGGGCTCGGCCTTGATCGCGGCGCAAACGGGTAACGTGGGTTCGAGCTCTTCCGGTGGAGGTAGGTACGCCCAGACCTCGTCGCCCTCGATCTTGACCGGGAAAGTGGCGACGGCCGGGAGGTCGCCGCTGAGGCAAGCGCCCGTCTCGAGATCGAAGGTGTTCTTGTGCAAGGGACAGGCGACCTTGGGTTTGCCCGCCATGTCGCCCAGAATCCCTCGGGCCAGCACCATCTGGCGCCGATGCGGGCAGAGATTCTGGCTAGCGAACCATTGCCCTCGCGAGGCGAAATTGAAGATGGCGATCTCCGTCTTCCCGTAACGCGCGGCGATCCCGGTGTCGGGCGGCACCTCGGCCACACTGGCCAGGCGGACCCAGGCACGCTGCGCAAGACCAGGAAGTGGGCTGCTCTGCGAACGCGCGTGCTGATGAAAAAGGGCGCGCCGCTTGGGATCGCGCAAAACTCCCGTCCACTCGCACTCGTAGGTGTCGACCAGATACTGCAGGTCGCGTTCGAGGTCGGCGGCAATGCCCAAGGCATCGGCCACGATGATCTCGCGCAGGCGGGTTATCCCGCCCTCCATCTTTTCGAGCCACACCGAAGTGCGCGTGAGCTTATCGGCGGTGCGAATGTAGAACATGATGAAGCGGTCGAGATAGCGGATGGCAGTTTCCCCGTCGATGTCCTTGGCCAGGACATCGGCATGGCGCGGGTGGGCGCCGCCGTTGCCGCATACGAAGACGTTCCATCCCTTTTCCGTGGCGATGAGACCGAAATCCTTGCCTTGCGCCTCGGCGCACTCGCGAATGCAGCCGCTCACTGCACTCTTCAACTTGTGGGGCGAACGAATGCCCTTGTAGCGCTCCTCAAGTCGGATGGCCATGGCGGTGGAATCTTGTACGCCGAACCGGCACCACGTCGTGCCCACGCAGCTCTTCACGGTGCGCAGGGCCTTGCCATAGGCGTGTCCGCTCTCGAAGCCGGCCGCCACCAGTTCCTCCCAGATGGCGGGCAGGTCGTCAAGCTTGGCTCCGAGCAGATCAACGCGCTGACCTCCCGTGATCTTGCTGTAGAGGCCGAATTTGCGCGCGACTTGCCCCAACACCACCAGCTTCTCGGGCGTGATCTCGCCTCCCGGGATGCGTGGAACGACCGAGTAGGTTCCGTTGCGCTGCAGATTGGCCAGGTATCGGTCGTTGGTGTCCTGCAAGGGGCGGTGTTCTTCTTTGAGCACGGGCTCGTTCCATAGGCTGGCCAGGATCGAGGCCACCGCGGGTTTGCACACTTCGCAGCCGCTGCCCTGACCGTGACTCTCCACCAACTCGGCGAAAGTGCGGATGCGCTTGCTAGCGACGATATGGAACAGGTCCTGGCGGGTGTACGCGAAATGCTCGCAGAGGCGCGGCCGAACGGTCTTGCCCATGCTCTTTAGCTCCGCGGCCAGGAGATCCACCACCACAGGCAGGCACCCCCCACACCCGGTGCCCGCGCGGGTCAGCCGCTTGAGATCGTCGACCGTCGCGCCATCGCCAGCGCGCACATTAGCGCGCAGGGCGCCCGCCATGACGTTGTTGCACGAGCAGACCTGGGCCTCGTCGGGCAGGGCGAATTCTCGGGCGACGCCACCACCCGACGCCATGCCGAGCTCATCCAGACCGTCCGAGAGCGTGGTGGCCGAGCGGGTGAGGTGCTGGAGGCGAGTAAAGTCCTGCGTCTCCCCCACCAAAATGCCCCCGACCAAGCGCCGGTTCTCGATGTCCACCACCAGCTTGCGATAGACGCGCCGGACTTGATCCTCGAACGCGAGGGTGCGCATGCCGGGCAAGCTCGCGAAGGGATCGCCGAAGCTGGCCACGTTGGTGCCCATCAGCTTCAGCTTGGCCGACAGATCGCCCCCGGCGAACGCGGCCGTCTGCCCGCTGAGCGACTTGGCGAGAACATCCGCCATCTCGTAGCCAGGCGCCACCAAGCCGTAGATTGTGCCTCGGTGGAGGGCGACCTCCCCGATGGCAAAGACGTGCGGATCGCTGGTTCGTAGATCGTCGCCCACCGCGACACCACCGCGCGGTCCCACCTCCAGGCCGGCCTGGCGGGCCAACTCGTCGCGCGGACGTATGCCGGCCGAGATGATGACCAAGTCGACAGCTATGGCTTCGCCGTCGGAAAGCTCGACGCCCCGCACCGTTCCTTCCCCCAACAGCCGTGTGATGCGCCGATCGATGTGCAGCACCACGCCCAAGGCGCGAATCGACTGCTCCAGCATCGTCGCGGCCTGGGGGTCAAGCTGACGTGGCATGAGGCGACTGGCTACCTCTATGACGTGCGTGTCCAGCCCATGGTCTTTGACGGCACGCGCCGCCTCCAAGCCCAAGAGCCCGCCACCGATGACGGCGGCGCTGCGGGCGTGCATAGCGTAGCCGAGGATCCCTTCCAAATCTTCGATGGTCCGATAGACGAAGACTCCGCGCTGATCGATCCCCGGGACGGGGGGAAGGAAGGGGGCTGATCCCGTGGCCAGGACGAGCTCGTGGTATTCCAGCTCCTCGCCGTCCGCTGTCGCCACGCGAGCCCGGGTCCGGTCGATGGCAGTCACCGCGGTGCCAGTGCGCAGGCTAATGCCGTGCTCCGCGTACCAACCATGCGTTCCCACGGCCAGGCTTTCCGCGTTGCGCTCCCGGAAGTAGTCGGTCAAGTGCACGCGATCATAGGCCGGTCGCGGCTCCTCGCCCAAGACGGTCACGGCAAAACGGTTCCCATACGCCACCAGCCTTTCGCAGAAGCGGTGGCCCACCAACCCGTTACCGACGACGATCAGGGCCGGCGAGGTCACGCCTTCTCCCGCCTTCCCTGAGGTGCCTCTGCGGCTCGTTCATACAGCGCGAGCGCGGCCATGGCCTGGTTGCGCACGTACTCGGCTATCTCGTCGCCTTCGTCCGCGTCCTGGCAGCGCGTGAGGATGAGCACCAGAGCTTCGCGCGCCTTGCGCAACTCGTGGACCAGCCACATGACGTCGGCTAGCGACTCCCGACCAGCGACGCGATAGGTCTTCTCGAGCTCGCGCAGCCGCCACTCCATCTTGTTCCCGTGATTGGCGGCCCGTCCATCACCATAGCAATCGGGACAATCCATCGGTCCCTGTTCGGTGGCAATTTCCCCGGTGCCGTAGCAGGTTTGACACTGACTGTTCGATTCGGACATGCTGGGTTCCCTGGGTGCCTCCGATAGCGGACTAAACGCCTCCGGTTTAGCATGTGCCATGTTTCGTGCTCATTACATCCTTGCTAAAATTGCGTCCGCCGTCAGCCTTCATGAATGCGGCGACACTCGCAACTATCCCGATAGGCAGCAGCTCGATGAGCCACTCGCGCGGGCGAGCGCGAGAAATTGCGCTCTAGTTTACCTCGTGGATACATTAATACGGATACGCTTAGTCCTATCTTGTCTTCCGAGACTGCCCGCCCCTGGGCATCCCGTCCAACCACGAGATCCCTGACCGCTTCGGTCTCCACCACCTGCTGCTACTGCGGAGTCGGGTGCGGCATCCTCGCGCGCAAGGAGGCCTCCGGTGGCCTGGTGTTGGAAGGTGACCCGCACCATCCCGTCAACCGCGGCAGACTGTGCTCGAAGGGCCTCCACCTGCTCCCCACCGTGACAGATCGTAGCGATCGATTACTGTATCCCGAGCTGCGCGAGGCGCGCCATCTACCACGCCGGCAGGCAACCTGGGACGAGGCGCTCGACCGGGTGGCCGCCGCATTTCGCATCTGCATGGCTGCCCACGGCCCCGACTCGGTCGCGCTCTACGTGTCTGGGCAATGCCTCACCGAGGAATACTACCTTGCCAACAAGATCGCCAAGGGATTCCTCGGGACCAACAACATCGACACCAATTCTCGCCTGTGCATGAGCTCCGCCGTGGCGGGCTACCGGCTAGCCTTGGGCGAGGACAGCGTTCCTTGCGCTTACGAGGATCTCGATCTGGCCGATCTCTATCTCGTCGCGGGGGCCAACCCGGCATGGTGCCACCCCATTTTGTTCCGTCGCATGGAGGAGCGCCTGCAAGGCCCGAGCAAGTCGGCGCGCATGATCGTTGTCGACCCACGGCGCACCCAGAGCGCGGCCATCGCCGACCTCCACCTACAGATCCAGCCGGGAACCGATATCACCCTCTTGCACGCCCTGGCGCGCCGCCTCATCGAGATCGGTGCCGCCGACGAGCCCTTTATCCGCGATCACACCGAGGGCTTCGCCGAGTTGCGCGAGCGAGCGCTCGCGCGCACTCTGTGCGAGGCTGCCGCCATCTGCCGCATCGACGAGGCCGACATCGAGGTGGCTGCCGGCTGGATCGCGCAATCTCACGGGTTCGTCTCGCTGTGGGCGATGGGGCTCAACCAGAGCACGGTCGGCGTGAACAAGAATCTCGCGCTCATCAATCTGCACCTGGTCACCGGGAAGATCGGGAAGCCCGGCCACGGTCCCTTCAGCCTCACCGGCCAGCCCAATGCGATGGGAGGGCGAGAGGTGGGCGGACTGGCCAATCTGATGAGCGCACATCGCGACTTGAGCAACCCCGCCCATCGCGACGAGGTGGCGCGCTTTTGGGGGGTGGCGAGCGTGCCGACTTCGCCTGGTCTTTCCGCGGGCGAGATGATGCAGGCTTTGGGCGAGGGACGGCTCAAGGTGCTGTGGGTGATTTGCACCAATCCCCTGGTAAGCTGGCCCGATCTGGCGCAGGCCGAGCGTGCCCTCCGGAGGGCAGAGCTGGTGATCGTACAGGACATCTCGAGGCGTTCCGATACTCTGGAGTACGCCGATGTGGTCCTGCCGGCGGCGGGATGGCTCGAGAAGGAGGGGACGATGACCAACTCCGAACGGCGCATCACCCATCTGGCAAAGGTCATCGATCCGCCGGGCCAGGCGCTGCCCGATGGCGAGATCCTCCTTCGCTTCGCGCACAAAATGGGCTGGCAGAAGTGGTTTGCCTACGAGTCCATGGCAGACGTCTACCGTGAGCACGCAGAGCTCACGCGGGGCACATCGATCGACATCAGCGGGCTCGACTACGATCGTCTCAAGCGGGGGTCGGTGCAATGGCCGGTTCCCGGTCCCGAGCATCCCGGCACGCCGCGCTTGTTCGGCGACAGCCGCTTTTGTCGGCCCAACGGACGCGCCAAGATCCACGCCGTAGCCGACGAAAACGCCTCTCCTCCACCCTCGCCGGCTCTCCCGCTCGTGCTCACCACGGGTCGCGTCCGTGACCAATGGCATACCATGACCCGCTCGGGCAAGGTCGCCAAGCTGCGCGCGCACGAGCCGCAGGCGCGGCTCGACATCCATCCTCACGACGCTGGCCAGCGCCACGTCGGCGATGGCGACCTCGTGTCCATCCGGGGCGAGCACGGCGAGGTCCGCCTGCGCGCGCGCCTGTGCGAAGACCTCAAGCCGGGGGTGGTATTCCTGCCCATGCATTGGGGACGCACCCTGGAGAGCTCGGCGGTGCGAGCCAACAACCTCACTTCCGCCCGTTGGGATCCCGTCTCCAAGGAGCCTGACTTGAAATTCGCGGCGGTTCAGATCGAGCCCTATCGCCCGCCCCGCCGCGGGATTGTGGTCGTGGGGGCGGGCGTCGCCGCCTTGGCCTTCGTGCGCGCGTACCGCCGCGACAACCGTGAGGACGACATCACCATCTTCAGCAAGGAGGCGCTGCCGTTCTACGACCGCGTCCGTCTGCCCGACGTCGTCGAACGCGAAGCCCCCTGGCCCACTTTAGCCCTGCTCGACCGCGGCGAGGCGGCGACACTGGCCGTACGCGTTTTTTACGAACGGTCCGTGGTGTCCATCGACCGCAGCGGCAGACGGGTACGTGACGAGCTCGGCGAGTGGCACGGCTATGATACCCTGGTGCTCGCCACCGGCAGCCGCGCGCAGTGGCCCACCAACATTCCCAAGCAACAGCGCGGCGTGCACGCCTTGCGCTCCTACGCCGACGCGCAAGCCATCCTCGCCTCGGCTCGCACTGGCCGAACCGTGGTCATCGTGGGTGGCGGACTGGTTGGGATAGAGCTGGGCAGTGTCCTGCGCAGCAAGGGCATTAACGTGCACATCGTGCAGCGCTCGGCCCAGCTCATGAGCAAGCAGCTCGACGAAGTCGCGGCCGAGATTCTGCGCGAGGAGCTTGTCGACCGCGACATCCACATCCACCTTCTCGACCAGGTCGCGCTGTGGAAAGGTGAGGAGTGGATTGACGAGCTCACCCTGGCTTCGGGGAAGAGCTTCCGCGACGTCACGGTGATCTACGCCACCGGCACGACTCCTAACGTCGAATTGGCCAGCGCCTGCGGCCTGGCGATCAACCGAGGCATCGTGGTCGACGCGGCCATGCGCTCGAGCGATCCGGACATCCTGGCCCTGGGCGAGGTCGCGGAATTCGGATGGCAGCTCCACGGCACCACCCCGGCTGCCGAGGAGCAAGGGCGCGCCGCTGCGCAATGCCTCGCTGGCGACGTGCAAGCCGGTTACACCGGCTCGGTGGCGGAGAATGTCCTCAAGGTTACGGGATTCAAGCTCGCCAGCCTAGGGCTGGCCCGACCTCCCGCTGACGATCTCAGCTACCAGGAGATCGTGTTCCTCGATCGGGCCGCCCGTGTCTACAAGAAGTGCGTGGTCAAGAGCGATCGCCTCGTCGGCGCCTTGCTGGTGGGGGACAGTCAAGAGCTCCTGTCCCTCCGCGCCCTCATGCGCAGCGGCGAGGAGCTCGGACCCAGACGCGCGACTCTCCTGCGCGGCAACGCCGCCGCCGCAACCTCCGGCGGGGGCCGGCTCGTGTGCAGTTGCATGTCCGTCGATGAGGGCAGCATCGCTCAGGCATGTACCCGCGGCGCGACCAGTCTGGCCAGGCTTATGGCCGAGACTGGAGCCGGGACGGGATGTGGCAGCTGCCGGCCCGAGCTGGCCGCCTTGCTGAGCAAGCACGGTGGCAAGGTCCCGAATTCCATCGAGAGGGTGGCATGAGATCGCTCCCCCCTCGACTGGACTTGCGCACGCGAGCCGGCTTCTCCTTGCGCGACGCGCGCGGCCGGCCTTTGCGCGATATACGTATCTCGCTTACCGACCACTGCAACCTACGTTGCACGTATTGCATGCCGGCCCACGCCTTTCCGCCCGAGCACGCCTTTCTTCCTGCCGACCAGCTGCTCGCCTTCGAAGAGCTTACGACCCTGGTGCAGATCCTGGCCGGGCTGGGCGTGAGGAAGGTCAAACTGACCGGCGGCGAGCCACTCGGCCGCCCCTTCCTACCCAAGCTCGTGCGCATGCTGCGACAAGGCGCTCCCGAGGTCGAGATCGCCTTGATCACCAATGGGATACTGCTCGCACCCATGGCAGATGACCTACGCAAAGCTGGGCTCGACCGCCTGACCATCAGCCTCGACAGTCGCGACCCCGCGCGCTTCGCGGCCATCAGCGGCCGCGGCAATCAATTGGACAAAGTTCTAGCGGGCTTGGCCGCCGCCCGGCGTGCCGGCTTCGATCCCATCAAGATCAACATGGTCGTCATACGGGGGATCAACGACGACGAGGTGGTGGACATGGCGCAATTCTTCCGCCGCCCCGACACCATCCTGCGCTACATCGAGTACATGGATGTAGGCACACTCAACCAGTGGCGGCGGAGCCAGGTAGTACCCGCGGCAGAGATCCTGGCACGCTTACGCGTGGTCGCCGACCTGGTCCCGATCACGGCCGCCTGCCCGGGAGAAACTGCGACACGTTACCGCTACGCCGACGGCACGGGCGAGGTCGGGTTCATCGCCAGCATCACGCAACCCTTCTGCGGTGACTGCTCCCGACTGCGCCTCTCGGCCGACGGCAAGCTCTTCACCTGCCTGTTCGCCCAGAGCGGTCTCGACATCAAAAACGCGCTGCGAACAGGGGGGGCCGGCGCCGTTCATGATGCCTTGGTGGATCTGTGGCAACGCCGGGCCGACCAGTACTCGATCGAGCGTTCGGCCTCGGCCACCCATGACAAGATCGAGATGTTTTACATCGGAGGATGATTGTGCGAACGACCGCCCTGAGCCATGTGGATGCCGAGCAGTCGCCCTGCATGGTGGACATCTCGAGCAAAGTGCCCACGGAGCGGCGTGCGCGCGCGCGCGCCGAGGTGGCTTTTCCCCCCAATGTCGCCGCCCATCTGGGCATTTATCCGTCGGCCGACTTGGGGGCGGTCCGTGGCCCCAAGGGGCCGATCTTCGCGACCGCTAAGATTGCGGGCATCATGGCCGCCAAGCGCACCCACGAGCTGATCCCATTGTGCCATCCGCTGGCGCTCGACTACGTGGAGGTGGACTTCCACATACCTGCGGCGGGCACGGTCGAGATCGTGGCGATCTGCGGGACCACCCACAAGACGGGCGTGGAAATGGAGGCACTGACCGCAGCCAGCGTGGCGGCTCTGACGATCTACGACATGTGCAAGGCCCTCTCGCACGCCATCGAGATCCGCAGTGTGGTGCTGCTGGCCAAGTCGGGGGGAAAGGCCGCGTATGCGCGCCCCGGGTGACGGCCATGGCGAACGCCGGCGACGGTCATGGTCATTGAACCCGTATGAGATCGCCGTTTGCGGATACAAGAACAGCGGAAAGACCACCCTGCTCGAAGGCATCGCGCGCGCCTTGGCCGGGCAATTGCGTCTCGGTTATCTCAAGCACGACGCCCACGCTTTCACCATGGACCGTCCCGGCAAGGACACCGACAGGCTGCGTGAAGCAGGAGCCCACTGCGTCCTCATCGACGACGGCCATGGGTTCGCTCACCTGGGCCGGCACGATGGCGAGGCGCTCGCACCTTTTCCGCTCCTCGCGGAGGACGCCCTGCTGGTGGAGGGCTACAAGACCAGTGGCCTGCCTCGCATCATGCTCGTCGATGAAAAGGTGGCGATCGCCGATGACGCCGCCTGGCAGGAGTCGGCCCCCGTGGCCGCGGTGCATCCTTGGCGAGAAGGCCACAGGGAGAATGCGGCGGCGCGCGCGCTCGTCACGCACCGTTTTGGTGAGATCCCATGGTTCTCGCGGGACGACGTCGCTGGTGTCACCGCGTTCATCCGGGAGCGCTGGCGCCAGCGCACCCCACGGCTACAAGGCTTGCTCTTGACCGGCGGGCAATCCACGCGCATGGGGAGAGACAAGGCCTTGCTGGATTATCACGGGTGTACACAGGTCGACTACGGCGTGCGGGTGCTCCGTCACGTCTGCGCCGAGGTTTGGGTATCCTGCCGCCCGGACCAGGACGCCGAGATGACCCGCCGTCGCCATCCCACGCTGCCGGACCGCTTTCTCGACATGGGGCCAGCCGGTGGCATCCTGAGCGCGCTGGCCAGGGATCAACGGCACGCCGCGGCTTGGCTGGTCTTGGCCTGTGATTTGCCCCGCGTAGATCTCGGCGTTGTTCAAGGGCTGGTGTCGGCGCGCAATCCGTTCCGCTTTGCCACCGCGTTTTGCGATGCCGAAGGCCTCCCCGAACCGCTGTGCGCGATTTGGGAGCCCAAGGCCTATCCCCGGCTGCTGCAATTCTTGGGCATGGGCTACGAGTGCCCGCGCAAGTGCCTCATGCAATCCTCCGTGCAGCTGGCGGCTGCACCGACGCCGCATGCCCTGGACAACGGCAACAGCCCGCAAGACCTGAGCAGGATCCGCGATGATCTCAACCTGGCAAGCTGATCGGTCAATAGCCGAGACCATCGCCGGACTAGAGCGCAGCCGTGCCCGCGTCGAGGTGCCGATCCAAAGCGCCATCGGTCGAGTCTTGGCCGTCGACATCATCGCCGATCGGGACCAGCCTCCCTTCGATCGCGTCGCCATGGACGGCATCGCCCTCGCCTTGCACGACCATCAGGTGGACGTACCGACCGACTTTCGTATCGGCGGTCGCCTCGCGCCCGGGCAGACCGCTCCCGAGGGTGCGACGCGCAGCGAGAGCGGTTTCGCCATCGAGGTGATGACCGGCGCCGCCCTCCCCTCCCCTTGGAATGCCGTGGTGCCATGGGAGGACCTGTCCCGGCTGGCCGCCGAGTCCCCGTGCTATCGTCTACGCCCCCACGCCCGCTACGAGCGCGGGATGAACATCCACCGCCGCGCCAGCGACTACCGCCAAGGCGACATCTTGCTGACCGCGGGCGCACGTCTGCAGGCGCCTGACATCCATATCCTGGCCAGTGTCGGGTGCCAGCACGTTCCCGTGCTCCCCCTGCCGCGCATTTTTCTCCTCGCCACCGGCGACGAGCTCGTCGCCGTGGGGGCGACACCTGCGTCCCATCAGATTCGCATGTCGAACATGGCGACGATCGGGGCCTGCCTGGAGCGCGCGGGACTCGTGGTTCTCTCGTCCGACCACTGCTCGGATCGCAAGGACGTGCTCACGCGTGCCCTAGCTCGTGCTCTCGACACGAGCGATGTCGCGTTAATCAGTGGGGCGGTATCCAAAGGTAGTAGGGACTTCGTCCCAGCCGTGCTGTCCGACCTGGGCTGCACACGCGTCTTTCACGGGGTGGCCCACAAGCCGGGCAAGCCACTGTGGTTCGGCACCTCACCCCAGCAGGGCCTCGTCTTTGCCCTGCCCGGCAATCCCGTCTCGTCCCTCGTGTGCTTTGTTCGCTACGTTTTGCCCCACCTGCGCGCCTGGGGCCAGGGCTGGCCCGGCCCCGATCACGCACCCGACTGCCTGCTCCTGCCCCTCGTGGCGCCGGTGGCAACGGCGCCGGACTACACGCTCCTGCTCCCGGCTGAGATCACTCGCCGCAGCGACGGGACCGACGGGCTGCGGGTGCGCAAGAGCGGCGGCTCGGGCAACTACGCCGGACTTTTGCCCTCCCACGGGATCGCCGAAATTCCTGCGCGCGCCACTCCTATTCCCGAGGCTACACCGCTGCGATTCTTCCCCTGGCCCTGAGTATTACCATGCACATCACCATCGAGTACCATGCCATCTTGCGCGAGCAGCGCGGCCTCGACAGCGAAATCGTCGAGGTTGCTCATACCAGCCTCCGCGAGCTCTACGACAATCTGCGACACACGTTTACCTTCTCTCTGGCGCGGCAACACGTCCGGCCCGCGGTCAACGACCAATTTTGCCACTGGGATCGACAGCTCAGCCATGGCGATCGGGTGGTCTTCGTTCCACCCACGTCGGGAGGGTAGCCCGCCGTGCCCAGCCCACTCTTCCAGCTCTCCTCACGTGCGCTGGCCGCCGGACCGCCCTTCCCTGTCGATGCCGGCTCCGGTGCCCTGGTCAGCTTCGACGGCATCGTGCGAGCGCTCAATCGCGGCAGATCAGTTTACCAGCTAGAGTATTCCGCATACACGGCATTGGCCGAGCGCGAAGGCGAGCGCATCGTAACCGAAGCCATCGCGCGCTACGGTCTTTCTCATGCATATTGCATTCATCGCGTGGGCAAGCTCTCCGTCGGCGACGTGGCGGTTAGAGTCTGGGTGGCGGCGGCGCACCGCCAAGCGGCCTTCGCCGCCTGTGCCTATATCATCGAGCAAGTCAAGATGAACGTCCCCATCTGGAAGCATGAAACCTACCGAGACGGTAGCCGGAGTTGGATCGGGTGCGAGGACGGCGATGCCGTCACGCCTACCGATCGCCACCTTGTGCTCGCAGGCACCAGGTGAGCCTCGACCCCTCGGCCTTGGCCTTGGCCCTGGCGCATCCACCGTCACAGCGCTACCCCCACCGGGCCAGGGCGTTGCGGTCGCCACCGTGAAGTCAGACCTAACGCCAGCTCGTCGTCTCCGGCCCCGCACGATTGTGGAACTCCACGTACTCTCGGCGCCCGCGCAGGACGAGATTCGCTGGCATTGGGATGTGAATGGGAAGTCCATTGCGGGTTAGACTGCCGAGCGGCACCATGCGCAGCTGGGCTACGGACAAGCGCCTGTGTGCGAAATCGCCGCAGGGGCGTAGCCGTCGGGGAGCTCCGGCTGGCACCCCCCCGACCAGGAGACGGTGGCTCCGTCGCATCCGCACCCAGACTCGACGACTATCGCCCAGCAAGGAGAAGCCTTCGGCCGGCTCACGCACGTTCCCGTGGCCGAGCAGCCGTCGGCGACGGGGTAGCCGCATCGAAGTCCCTTCGCCGTGCAGTCGGCATCCACCACGCAAGGCGCTCCTGCATCCGTCGCCGGCATGACGTCGACCTTCGTCACGGGACCGGCATCGGCTGAGCAGATGGGACAGCCGCACGGTTGGGCCGGGCTGCTGCTCATAACGCAGCCCAAGGCCGGGCAGTTTATGGGTGGACAAGTCCCTGTGTCGGGCGCTGCCGCATCCGGCGGCGGCACGCAGGTCGGGCAGCCACAAAGCGTGGTCAACACCTGATAGCCGGCCGGGCACACGGGCGCGGCGCACGGCAAGGCGAGGCACGCGTCCCACGCTCCGCCAGCGTCTGGCGGCGAGCAGGTCAGGCAACCGCACGGATCGGAGCTGGGCACGAGCAGCGATCCGTTGAGGCAGGCAACCTCCGCACAGGAGTGAGGACAGATCGCGCCGCCCGCGCCGCCCACGCCGCTGACGCCGCCGACCGAGCTGCCACCGACGTCCACGCCACCTTGTACTTGTCCGCCGGAGCCCAGAGCGCCGCCGGCGCCACTGCTGCCGCCCGCGAGGCTTCCGCCGAAATTCAGGTAACCGCCGGTGTCACCGGACCCGGCGATGCCGCCCGAGATCGAGCCGCCGAAATCGATCACTTCTCCAGATGCGTCTGGGCCGCTGCGCGTCCCGGTCCCCGGGCCTCCGGTCTTGAGCGCGCTGGCCCCGCACGCCAGCCCGAGGGAAGTGGCCAGGAAGAACCAGAATGCATGACGAATCGTGATCATGACGCTCCACATAGGCAAGCTCCATGGCCGGGGCCGGCGCACCGTCACTCCCATTCTACAACTCCACAGACCTGCTTGGCGTAGTCTAGGTGCGTCCTCAGAATTCTGAGATTCAGGTCGCAGTAGCACGTGCACGCCAATGACACGTCGAGCCTGCGGGTGATCGGGCGATGGTCCGAGTTTCCTCGCGGGCGAGCTCTTCGAGAATCGCATCCCGTGCTCGGGTCATGCTCCCGCTCGTCGCGTCGGCTGCACCGGGTTCTCGTTGTCCAGATGCCCAATCGACCCGTATAGCGTCGCGAGGCTAGACCGCCGTCAACGGCGACCTCGCTGGCGGTCATGAAGCTGGTGTCCGACGAGGCGAGAAAGGCGGCCACCGCTCCGATCTCCGCCGGATCGGCGGCGTGCCAAAATCGTTCAGTACTCTCCTTTGATCACGAAGAACGAGCCGCGGATGGTGCCTGCGAGCTTCGACTTCTGCTTCGCAAACTTGAAGCGCGACGCGAGCTCGGGCGGAACTTCCATCCCGTCGGAGAGCTTGAAGCCGACGGCGCGCTTCTTCTTGTCATCGAGCGCGTACAGCACGTTGATCGCGAGGCCGCTCTCGTAAAACACGAAGGTCCAGCGGATGTTCTCGACGTGAAGCTCCGTCGCCTCGAGCGGGCGCGACTCGATGACAATGTCGCGCTCCTGCTTCAAGATCCAGTGCACGTAGTCGATGAGCTTCTTAGTCTTTCCCGCCGGCTCTACTACGAAGGCTTGGCCGTACTTGTTCTTGAAGTAGCGGGCTTCGTTGGCGCGCAACCCTGCGAGCGCGGCCGCCACCGGCGACGACTCGAGCCCGACGGTAGACACGCTCGTGAAATCAACCTCATAGGCCATGGTGGCATTCTACCTCGACTTTTGGCCGACCCAACCAGACTCGATCGGGCAACAGCCGACCCCGCATCACGCCGCCGAAGGAACCGTTCGATGGCATCATGCGGCGCGGCGTCACGCGGCTCCCAGGGCAGTATTGTCGCACCGAGACTCCACGTTTGCCCTCGCCCGGCAGGAGCGGCATGCGGTAGGGCCGCCACAATCAGGTCGAGAAACGCGATCTGCTCCGGGCTTCCAGCGCTTGAATCACGGAGGAATTGGCTGTGGAAGAACGTCGAAGGATCCGAGGGCTGATGCGACAACGTGCATTGGTCGATCATAGGTGATCAGTGCGCGAACCTCGGCAAGCGCAGCTGTCGCTAGATGCAGGCTATCCGCCGCTCGAATTGGTGCGTGGCGTCCTATGGTGAGGAGGAGGCGTTCAGCCTCTCGGTGCGTAGCCGAGGTCAAATCGAGCAGCCGATATTCGCCGGCCTGTATGTCGCGGAAGACTTGCTGGTAGATGCTCCGTCCGGCGGCTGCTTCGATGACACCTTCACGAATTCGCCGAGCAAGTGCGGAGGTCAGCTCAGTGAGGGTCAGTTCTGAAATGAACAGGTCATGTCGCCCTACCAAGGCCGAATCAAGCTCATCGCTGTCCGTCTCCTGAACATAGAGCTTCGCGAGAGCACTCGTGTCCAGGTACACAGGGCTAGATTCGATCCTCACGGTCCTCCGCAGTTGCGCTCGAGATGTGCGTGCCTACCTTTCCGATGGCCAACCTGAAACGTCGGTGGCTGTGGAAGGCACTGGGCGTTTCGTCGCGCAGTGGAGCCAGTCGCGCCACCGGCCTTCCGTGCTCGGTTAGCACGATTTCGCGACCCTTGCGCACCTCCGCAACCAGGGACGATAGTCCCTGGCGCGCTTCGCGGATACCTGCGGTCTTCATGAACGCGAATTGTGCTACAAGTAGCACAATCGAGCAAGGCTTCTCTTTAGCCCTACCGTGGGCGGACACATTATGAACTCTTTGTTCGCAAGAGCGTAACCGTCTATATCATTGAGCCTTTTCTGGCCACACGGTGTCATCCTCCCAGGATGACGCTCTCCGTCCCAGCAGCACCGACTCGGCGCGTTTACGACCATCGCCTTCGCGAACAGGTTGTCCGCTGCGACCCCAAGTCCGGCCCAAGGCACGTCAAAATCCCCAGCTCCACCGTTGCCACTTGCCGACGACGAGGCATCCGTCCCCCGTCGTATCCACCGCGCAGGCCAAAAGTTAGCGGGCCACGAAAGCGGCTCCGGAGGAGAGACTCGAACTCCCGACCCGGCGGTTAACAGCCGCCTGCTCTGCCGACTGAGCTACTCCGGAATGCGAGGGCATGATTATGGGAAGAGAGGCCTCCCCGTCAAGCACCTACCAGATATTTCGCGATTTTGTCGGGCGCATCTCCAGTCATGGGGGCATGGCCTCTGCCCCGTGGGCGCCGCCCGTGCCGGCCGCCGCCACCACCCCGGCCAGAGGTGGCTTCCAGTGCAAAAGACGCGCAGCATTGTCGAAGTAGAGCTTGCGCAGAACCGACTCGGGCAGGCCTATGCCGTCGATCTTCCAGCTCCCCTGGATCGGAGTGGGCGACTCAAATTGACGGTCATTGGTTTCGAAGTAGCGCCAAGTCGACTCGAAAAAGCGGCGCTCGTCCGCCAAGGTGGGGGAGAATGGACCGTTAGACCCGTACATCATGTCATCCTGCGTCGAGCCAACCCCGAGGTCGGTACCGAACAGGATCCGATCCTGGTACTTGGCGAAGAATTGTCGCATCTTGACCGGATCCTGACGGCCAATCTCGGGCACCCTCGCCGCGGTATCGATGAAGAGATTGGGGTATCTATCCAGCATCTGGCCCACGCGATCCGGATCCTCGGGATCGTTGCCGAAATGTGCTCCGATGAAGACCGTCTTGGGATGCCGGGCTACTCGACGCTCGAATTGGGCGTAAAGCTCGGACCAGGATGGGACGGGTTGCCCATAGAAGGACCATTCGGGATGGGCACGCAGCTCGTCGATGCGCTCGTTGTGGGAGTCGAGCGGCTGCCAAAACGCCTTGGGATCCCCGGTGTGGATTACTACCGGCATGCCTAGCTCTCCCGCCTCCTCGAACAGCGGATCGAGCCCCGGATCGTCAACCGGCAAGACCCTCTCGCCGTCCGGACCCAGGTAGCCCAAGCCCAAACCCTTGGGAATCTTTAGCCCTACCGCGCCCATGTCCTTGGCGACACTGAGCTCCTCCGCAAGCGCGGTGCCATAATCGCGCCGGGTCCGCACCGCCTTGGTGAAGTTGACGTTGGCGAAAACCGCCACCCTGCCACCTGACGAGCGCGCCATCGCCAGCTGCCTCTCCAAGGTGTGGCGCGGCGGCCCCGGATAGCCCCCGGAAAGGTTGACCATGCCATCGATACCCCACTCGCTCATCAGCGCCATGGCTCGCTCCAGCCCTTCGCTCTGTATGTGGGCATGGCTATCGATGCGAGGTAGCCTCCGCGGCGCATCGGCCCTGGCCACCGTAGCGCTCTGGCTCTGCGGGTCGCGCCGGCTGCCCAGCTTGTGGCAGCCACTCGCTATTCCCCCGAGCAGGCTGAGCCCTAGCACCACCATCCGCGCCTTGCAGACGTGCACGCGCTTACTCCTTTGGCTTGTCCAGATCGTCCAGGCTCGGCAGCGGCTTGGCGGGCGGTAGTGGCAGCTTCTGCGCCGGCTTGGGCTGCGCCTCGCTCTCCCCGCTCCCTGCCGCGGTCGTCTCGGTGGCGGTGCCGCTCCTCCCTACCCCTCCACCCGCCAGCGCTGCCCCGCTCGTCTCGGCCGGAGCAGGCTCCCCCTTGCCGGTCGTGGCTGGCCGCGGCCCTTCCTCCTCTGGCGGACCAAACGCCGCCCCCGTATGAGTCTCGCCCGGCTTGGCCTTCTTCAAGACCACCGTCACGTTGAGCAACCGCTCATCACCCTTCTTCGTCCAGACGTCAGACGGCCCCACCCGGCGCTCGTGCTGCTCATAGCCCTTCTTGCGAATGGTGACCGCAAACGATTTGGTGGGGTCCAGGATGCGCCTCTCGCATGGCGTCCGGCTGAAGTATTCCCCGTCGATGAGCACCTCGGCGGACACCGGCGTCGAGCGAATCACCAGGCGATAAACCTCGCCATCGGCATTCCCGGCTAGCTCTTCCCCTGCCTTCGCCTTACCCTTGCCACTTCTCGGCGTCTCGCTTTCCCGCCTGGCCGGCCTGACCGAGACGACCTTCTCCGGTTCTTGGGCCGAGGCTTTATCGCCCTCCCTGCCCGGTTGCGCTCTGCCCTCGCCCTTCTCGCCCGCCTTGCCCGGCTGCGCGGCTCCCCCGGGTTTATCACTCTCTGCTAGCCTGGCCGGCGCGGCGGGCTTGCCCAGCGGGGCCTGGTCGGCTTCCTTGGGCTGGCCTGGTCCCGGCTCACGCGAGCTCTCATTGACTACCGCGCGGACTTGCGCGGTCTCGGGTTGCCCCTGATCCCGCCGGGGCTTGGCCTTCACCAGATACACCGCCAAGAACGCCGCCGCCGCCGCTCCTACCGCTATCCCGATCACGACGACCTGGCGCGAGCGCCCCGGCGTTCGCCGCAAAGCGAAGGCGCTATCCGCGCTCGTGGCCGCGCTGACACCGGTGCCCAAATCGAGCGTCTCGGGGCCCCTGAGGCTATCGGCCGGAGCGGGAATCGAGACCTCGGCGGTCTTTTCCGGCGCGGTCTCCTCGAGAGGAACCCCGGCCGAAAGCTCGGGCACCACCTCGCGCGTTGGTGCTCCCGAGCGTTCCTCGGCATTGCCGATCGCCATCAGCTCGGCAAACGACGGCACGCCTCCCACCTTGCCCACCCCTCGTGGCGCGTCAGACGGCGGCTCTTCGCCGATGCGGGTTGCGGCTGGCTCGGCCGGCCTCGACGGCTCCGGCCGGGCAGTGTCCTCGCCCGCCGCTGAGTCTGGCGTGCTCGCCGCTATCACCGACTCGGGCGGTGGGGCGCTGCGGGTAACGGCAGCGGCCAGGGCGGCCGAAGACTCATCGCGCAACGAGGGCGAAGCCGCTTCTTCCCCGCTCTTGCGCTGCGAGGGCCGGACCGCGTCTGCAGGGTCGGCTCGTGTCTCTCGGAGGTAATAGTCCGGCGGCCGTTCGCTGATCGCGGTCTTTTCCCCTTCGGAGAACTCCCCCGAGTCGCGCACGCTCGTCGGGCCAGCGGACACTGACCAGGGCAACGGCCGACTCGCCGTCTTCAACGGCTCGGCGGCCGCGGCCGGGCCTTCCCCGGCAAAAGCCGCATTCGGCGAGGCGGATTCGCTGTGCCCGGCATCGGAAGACGAAGATATCCGCGACGCCGGCGCTACGAACGTCGTGGGAGGGTAGGAGGACGCGCCAGCGGTCTTGCCCTCCTTGTGCGCTTTCTCCGCCAACACGAGCTGATGAGTGTGCTGGCTATCGGGCGAGAGCTTGTCGAAGCGTAGCCCCATGCCGGGAATGTTGTTGGCCCGTGCTGGATCGCTCTCGCGCACCCAGGCCACGGTACCGGTCCCCGCCAGCAAGGGCGAGCCGTCGCCAAGGGAAAAGACGAAACGCAGAGCGGTACCAACCTCCACCGGTTGCTTGGTGCGAATGAAGATGCCGCCCGGGCTCACGTCGGCGCCGTAGCGCGCAATGAAATCGTCCAGCGACGCACTCTTGAACCTGATGCGCAGTGTAATCGCGTTGCTATCCGGGCTTGACGGCTGATCCATGTAGATTTCCCTTTGGCCCCAGGCTACTTGAGGTTACGCCTGTCGTGAAGTTGCTTCAATCGTTGCTTCATCGCGTGTGACCGGCGGCGCTCGTCCAGCGGCAAATCGGTGCATCGACAGATCGGTAGATCGGTGCAGCCGGCAAATCGGTGTGTCGGCGTATCGGCGCGCATCGGCAAGTCGGCGCATCGACAGCTCGCAGCATCGGCGCATCGATGAATCGGCGAATCGGCGCATCGATGAATCGGCGAATCGGCGCACTGGGGTGGGTTCGGGGTAAAGTGCCCGGGTGTGCGCAACCCTGGCGCTTCTGTCCTACGCGATGGCTGGTATGAACCCTGGACAAGTCGACGTGGGCGAGTCTAAGCCATTGTTGCACGCGAGGCACGCCGCCGTCACGTCAGACGCGGCCTCGGCCTCTGCAGCCGGCGTCGATGCCCTCAGGGCGGGCGGCAACGCCGCGGATGCCGCGTGCGCAACCGCCGCGGCTCTCGGTGTGGTCGATCCCTTTGCCTCGGGGCTAGGTGGCGGCGGCTTCGCCCTGGTCCGTCTGGCCAATGGGCAAACCCTGGCCCTCGACTTTCGCGAGAGCGCACCGGCTTTGCTGCGATCCGGCAGCAAGGGCGGCATCGTAATCTCGCGGCAGAGTGGTCGCTCGGTAGGTGTCCCCGGGGAACCTGCCGGTCTGGCCGAGCTCGTGCGCCGTTTCGGGGCCTTGCCATTTTCCCGCTGCCTCGAGCCCGCCCTGCGCCTGGCCCGCGGCTTCACGGTCTCGCCAGCGCTGGCGCGCCAGATACGAGAAGAGCTCGACCGCAATCCTGGCAGCGGACCCGACCTCATCGCCCAGCTGTTCGGAATCGACCGGGCTAGGGCGGCTCGTCTGGCGCCGGGCGAGCGCGTCTCTCGTCCGGCCTTGGCCCGCACCTTGGCCCGGTTGCAACGCGAAGGAGCGGCGGCTTTTTACCGCGGCGACTTGGCCAAGGCCATGGTGGCCGCGACCACAGCGGCGGGCGGCGTCCTCGGGCTCGCCGACCTCCGCGCCTACGCCACGGTCGAGCGTAAGCCCCTGGTGAGCGATTTTCTGGGTCACCAAGTGCTCACCCTGCCCCCGCCGTCCGCGGGAGGAGTCATGGTCGCCCAGGCGCTGGGCATTTTGGCCAGCCGAGCTACTGACCTGCGCCATTCAGGTATGGGTAGCGCCGACACGCTGCACCTCCTGGCCGAGGCCCTCAAGCACGTCTTTGCCGATCGCGCACGCTTCCTCGGCGACCCGGGCTACGTGACCATGCCGCTCGACCACCTCCTCGACCCGCACTACCAGCGCGAGCTAGCCCAAGGTATCTCGATCGACCACGTTCTTGCCCACGACAGCTACGGCACCCCAGCGCATGCCCCCACCTCACCCGCGCGCGACGCCGGGACCGCCCACATCTCCGTCATCGATCAAGACGGCAACGCCGTGGCCCTCACCACGACCATCAACCTCAGCTTCGGTGCCCGTATCGTGGCCGGAGACACCGGCATCCTCCTCAACGACGAGCTGGACGACTTTACCTTGGTGGCCGATGGTAAGGACGTCTTTGCCATAGCCGGCGGCGAGGCAAACTTCCCCGCCCCAGGCAAGCGGCCGCTCTCGTCGATGTCACCCACCATCGTGGTGGGCGAGCAAGGGGTGGAGCTCGTGACCGGAGCAGCGGGTGGGCCACGCATCGCTTCTGCCACCCTGCAAGTCCTCGTTGCTGTTCTGGTCCAAGGTCTTGCGGCCGGCGCGGCCGTGGTAGCGCCCCGCATTCACCACCAGTGGGATCCGGACATCCTCTTCTACGAGCCGGGCATCTCGGCGGCGACGGTGCACGCCCTGGAACGGAAAGGGCACGTGTGCGCCCAAGCCGCCGACCTCGGCAAAGCCAATCTGATCATCCGTACCCCCACCGGGCTCGACGCCGCCGCTGACCCGCGTGCCGGCGGAGCCGCCGCGGGCTATTGACAAGTAACAAAAGGACCCTGAGAGGGTCCTTCAAATCCCCCGCGGAGGAGCCCGGTCGGGCAAAGCCCGCCAGCGCTCACGCGATTCAACAAAAGGACCCTGGGAGGGTCCCTTAGACCCCCCGCGAAGAGCGCTGTCGGGCGAAGCCCGCCAGCGCTCACGCGATTCAACAAAGGGACCCTGGGAGGGTCCCTTAGACCCCCCGCGAAGAGCGCTGTCGGGCGAAGCCCGCCAGCGCTCACGCGATTCAACAAAGGGACCCTGGGAGGGTCCCTTAGACCCCCCGCGAAGAGCGCTGTCGGGCGAAGCCCGCCAGCGCTCACGCGATCGATAACCTCGTCTTCGGCAAAGCTCGTCTTCTGCGTTGACGGCTGGCTCCATTCGCGTGTAGCTTTCCCCCCAAAGCGATGACGTCGACCACCCAGTCTCCCGCGTCTGGCGAACCTGGCGCCGCCCAGCCCGTCACCACGTTGCTCGGCAAGGGCAGCGAATTCGAAGGCAAGCTTTCGTTCGAGGGCACCGTCCGCGTCGACGGCAAGCTGACCGGAGAGATCTTCACCGACGACGCCCTCATCGTTGGCGAGGGCGCCGAGGTCAATGCCGAGGTATCGGTGGGCTCGATCGTCATCCAAGGCACCGTGCGAGGCAACATCACCGCCAAGCGCTCGGTCGAGATCCACAGCCCAGGCCGCGTCCGGGGCAATATCAACACCCCTTCGCTGTTCGTCGAGCGCGGAGTGTTCTTCGACGGTCACTGCCAGATGGATGCCAGCAGCACCGCTGGCGACGTCGGCCCGACCCCCCGCCACAAGAAGTCGTCCGGCTCGAACGCGCCTGCCCCCTCGAGCCCGAGCAGCAACCCCGGCTCCAGCACCTAGACCGAGCGCCACCACCGTGAGCCAACCGCAAAGTTTACTGCACGCGACGAGCATGGTTCTGGCTTCTGCCCCGCAGTCGGCCGAGCCGGAGCTCCTGGATCTGGACGGCACCGCCTTCATCGCGCTCGGGATCTTCCTTGTGACTTTGCTCGTGCTATGGCAGTTCCTGTGGAAGCCCTACCTCCGCGTGCGCGATGAACGCGTCGCCCGCACTGAAGGCGCGCGCGCCCAGGCGGGCGAGCTCGACCAGCTAGCGGCCGCCCGCATCGTCAAAGTGGAGGCCGCCCTGGCCGAGGCGCGGCGGCAGGGCCAGGCCGAAGTGGCTAGTCTACGCCGCGACGCCCAGGCCAAGGAACAGCAGGTGCTGGCCGAGGCGCAAGAAGCCGCTCGCCGGATGCTAGCCGAGGCGCGCGGCCAGCTCGACGCGACTCTCGCCCGGGAAAAGGCTGCCCTGGAACCCGAGAGCCAGCGGCTAGCCCAGCTAATGGCCGAAAAAGCGCTGGGACGGAGGCTGGCGTAGTGGCACCGCGCTGGGCTGTCATCATCCCCGCGACCCTGCTCGCCACCCTTGCCGTGGCCGTGGCCCAGGATAACCCTCATGGTGGCAATAGCGATCCGTCGGCTCCTGTCCCCGCCGAGCCCGTGGCGGGAGACCCAGCCCCCGCCCAAGCGCCATCCGAATCCGAGCCGAGCTCTCCCGGTGCTCCGGTGCCGCGCGCGCATCACCACCCGCACCGCGCCCCCGCCCTGGCCCAGGCAGGAGCAGTCGGGACGCCCCAGCGAGAAATCGAGCCGCTCGGGTCGGTGCCTGGCGGGTCAGTCCGCACCCGGGGCACCCCGGCAATAACGGACGCGGGCAGCGGAGATGCTGGCCATGGCGATGCCGGCAATCTCGACGCCGATCCCGGCGCCGCGCTCGTCCTGGCCGCGAACGCCGGTCTGGCTCTCGCGCCGAGCCGGCTAGCCCACGCCGTGGAGTCAGCCGAAGCTACCGCGCGCAGGGAGTACGGCAACGTCGCGACCACGACCGTGGGGGAAGAGCACGCCGCCCATCCGGTTTTTCAGGTCAAGACCTTCATCCTGCAGCTGGTGAATTTTGGCGTGCTGCTCTTCCTGCTCATCTATTTCGGCGGCCGGGCCATGAACAAGGCGCTGCGCTCCCGCCACCAGCAGATCGAGACCGAGGTAGCCGAGGCCGCTCGCCTGCGGCGGCAGGCCCAGGAAAAGGCCGACACCCAGGATCGGCGCTTGGCCGAGCTGGAGAAGGAGGTGGCCATGCTGCGCTCTACCATGCGCGAAGAGGCCGCCCGCGAGCAGGCCCGCGTGCTCGCGGGGGCGCGGGAGCGCGCCCAGCGCGTCCAAGATGACATGCGCTTGCAGCTCGCCCAGCAGATCAAAGCGGCCGAGGTGCTCCTGCGCGCCGAGGTCGCCAGCGTCTCGGTGCGCTTGGCCGAACAGCTAGCGCGCAAGGCGGTCGATACCCAGGACGAGCGCCGCTTGGCCCAGGAGCTGGTGACCGGCTTCGCTGCCCCCGCAGGAGAGGAAGGCTGATGGCCGCGCTTGCCGGATCGATTGCGCGACGCTACGCCAAGGCGATCTTTGCCATCGGCATGGAAAATGGCTTGTTCGAGCTCATCGGTCGCCAACTGGGCGAGCTAGCCGATCTGTGGGAGGAATCGCCCGAGCTGCGTCAGACCCTGGAAAACCCGGTGTTCAAGTTGGCGCAAAAACGCGCGGTGCTGCAGTCGCTGCTCCCGCGCATCGCCCCCGCCCGCTCGGTGCAAAGCTTGGCCCTGCTGCTCCTCGAGCGTGGTCGTGCCGCCCTGCTGCCCGCCATAGCCCGAGCCTATCAAGAGATGTCCGACGCGAAGCTGGAGCGGGTGCGCGCCCGGGTTCGCTCCGCCCACCCCCTCGATATCGCGAGCGAGACCGCGATCCGCAAGGCCATCGAGCGCTGGACGGGCAAGAAGGTCGTCATGACCACGCAAGTCGACCCCAGCCTGATCGGCGGCGTGGTCGCTGAGGTAGCGGGCACGGTTTTCGATGGCAGCGTTGTCGCCCGCCTCGACGCCATGAGGAATCGCTTGCTCAACTAGGACACGGCCACCGCAGCTCACATCGCCAACCTCTGAAGGGACCAAGATGCAGATTCGCGCTGAAGAGATCAGTCAGATCATCCGCAAGGAGATCGAGGGCTTCGATCAGAAAGTGTCGGTAGCCGAGACGGGAACCGTGCTCGAAACCGGCGACGGCATTGCTCGTGTGTATGGCCTCGAAAATGCGATGGCAGGCGAGCTCCTGGATTTCGGCAAGAACGTGGTCGGGCTCACCTTGAACCTGGAAGAGGACAACGTGGGCGTCGCCCTGCTGGGCGAATTCGAGAGCATCCGCGAAGGCGACGTGGTCAAGCGCACCGGCAAGATCGCCCAGGTTCCGGTCGGCGACGCGCTGATCGGGAGGGTGGTCGATGCCCTCGGGGTCCCCATCGATGGCAAGGGCCCCATCGCCACCAAGGAATCGCGCAAGATCGAGATCAAGGCGCCCGGCATCATAGCGCGCAAGTCGGTGCACGAGCCGGTGCAGACCGGTATCAAGGCCATCGACTCGACCATTCCCATCGGTCGCGGCCAGCGCGAGCTGATCATCGGCGACCGACAGACGGGCAAGACCGCCATCGCCGTCGACACCATCATCAACCAAAAGGGCCAGGACATGTACTGCTTCTACGTCGCCATCGGGCAGAAGCAGTCGACCGTGGCCACGGTGGTGGAAAAGCTACGCGAGCGTGGCGCCATGGCCTACACCACCGTGATCTCCGCCACCGCCGCCGACTCAGCCCCCCTGCAGTACATCGCGCCCTACACCGGAGTCACCATGGGGGAATTTTACCGCGACAGCGGTCGCCACGCCCTCATCATCTACGACGATCTGTCCAAGCACGCTGTGGCCTACCGTCAGCTCTCCTTGCTGCTCCGCCGCCCTCCCGGGCGCGAGGCCTTCCCCGGCGATGTCTTCTATCTGCATTCGCGCCTGCTTGAACGCGCCGCCAAGCTGTCCGACAGCAAAGGCGCGGGCTCGCTCACCGCCCTGCCCATCATCGAGACCCAGGCCGGTGACGTCTCGGCCTACATCCCGACCAACGTCATTTCCATCACCGACGGCCAGATCTTTCTCGAAGGCGACCTCTTCTACGCCGGCCAGCGCCCGGCCTTGAACATCGGCATTTCGGTCAGCCGCGTGGGTGGCGCGGCCCAGATCGCGGCCATGAAGAAGGTGGCCGGCAAGCTGCGCCTCGAGCTCGCGCAATACCGCGCTCTCGCCGCCTTCGCCCGCTTCGGTTCCGACCTCGACAAAGCGACCCAACAGCAGCTGGCCCGTGGAGCCCGCGTCACCGAGCTGCTCAAGCAGGGCCAGTACGAGCCGCTTCCCGTAGAGAGGCAGGTCCTTATCCTCTTTGCCGCCACCAACGGCTTCGTCGACACCTACCCGGTCGAGGAGCTTGGCCGTTACGAAAAGGAGCTCTTCGCCTTCGTTGACAGCAAGAAGGTGGACGTGATGCGCGAGATCGCGAAGAGGGGTGGGGACGGCAAAGCCTTCGACGACTTGGCGGAAAAAATGCGGGCCGTGCTGAGCGAGTTCGCCAAGCTCTTTACTCTCCCAGCCACCTAGCGTCCGATGCCCTCGCTCAAGGCTGTCCGGCTTCGCATTGCGTCGGTAAAATCGACGCAGAAGATTACCAGCGCCATGAAGATGGTCGCGGCCGCCAAGCTGCGCCGCAGCCATGACGCCATCCTGGCCGCCCGCCCCTACGCCAAGAGCATGGCCGACATGACCGCGCGAGTGGCCGCAGGCGCAAGCGGCGATGACCATCCCTTGCTCGAGCGCCGGCCAGGCCGGCGTATCGCCATGGTCGTGCTCACCTCGGACCGCGGACTGTGCGGAGGTTTCAACTCCAACCTATGCCGGACGGCCCAGCGCTATGCCGAGGAGAAGAGCGCGGCCAAGGCGATCGACGAGTGCCGCTTCGAGGTGGTGGGGCGCAAGGGCCGCGACTACTTCCGGCGGCGCAGGCTCGACCTGACCCGCGATTTTCCTGGGGTAGCGACCGACACCGCACTGGTCCGGGCCAAGGAGATCGCGGCCCTCGTCACCGCTGAGTTCCAGAGCGGCACGGTCGACGCGGTCTGGCTGGTCTACAACCAGTTCCGTTCCGTCATTTCCCAGCGGCCGGAGATCGAGCCGCTCTTGCCTATCGCGCCGACCGCGCATGGCGACGTTACTCCCTCGGAGTTCCTCTTCGAGCCCGGCAAGAGCGAGATCCTCGGCTACCTGTTGCCGCTCTACCTCGAGACGCAGATTTACCGTGCCCTGCTCGAATCCATTGCTTCCGAGTTAGGCGCGCGCATGACCGCCATGGAGAACGCGACCAAGAACGCGACCGATATGATCGGGCGGCTGACTCTTCAGTATAACCGCGCTCGCCAGGCGGCCATCACCAAGGAGCTGATGGAGATAGTGGGCGGCGCCGAGGCCCTGAAGGGCTAGCGATCGCCACCGAGGTTAAGACCATGAGCAACGGCATGAGCACACAAGGAAGAATTGTACAAGTCATCGGGCCGGTAGTGGACGTCGAGTTTGGCGGGGCCGACTTGCCAGAGATAAACACCGCGCTGGCGGTGACCAATCCCGCCATCGACGACCAACCCGACAACCTGATCATCGAGGTGGCGCAGCACCTGGGTGAGCGCACCACTCGCTGTGTGGCCATGGACTCGACCGACGGCTTGGTGCGGGGCATGCCGGTGAAGAACACCGGCGCACCCATCCGCATGCCGGTCGGCAAGGAAGTCTTGGGCCGCATCCTGAACGTGGTGGGCAAGCCGGTGGACGAACGCGGGCCGGTGGGTGCCACCCATTTCCTCCCCATTCACCGCGCTGCCCCCAAGTTCGTCGACCAATCGGTCAAGGTCGAGATGTTCGAGACCGGAATCAAAGTCGTCGATCTGCTGGCGCCCTACCGCCGCGGCGGCAAGATCGGCCTCTTCGGCGGCGCCGGCGTCGGCAAGACCGTGGTCATCCTCGAGCTGATCAACAACGTGGCCAAGAAGCACGGCGGCTACTCGGTCTTCGCTGGAGTCGGCGAGCGCACGCGCGAGGGCCGCGATCTCTACGATGAAATGACCCATTCCAAGCTGTCGACGGGCGAACCGGTCATCTCCAAGGCGGCCCTGATTTACGGCCAGATGAACGAGCCGCCCGGCGCTCGCGCGCGGGTGGGCCTGTCGGCCCTCACCGTGGCGGAATACTTCCGCGACGAGGAAGGCCAGGACGTGATGCTCTTCATCGACAACATCTTCCGCTTCACCCAGGCGGGCTCCGAGGTTTCCGCCCTGCTCGGCCGCATACCGTCCGCGGTCGGTTACCAGCCCACCCTCTCCACCGAGATGGGCATCCTGCAGGAGCGCATCACCTCGACCAACAAGGGGTCGATTACCTCGGTGCAAGCCATCTACGTTCCCGCCGACGACCTCACCGACCCCGCGCCAGCCACCGCGTTCGCCCACCTCGACGCTACCACCGTGCTCTCGCGCGATATCGCGGCCATCGGCATCTATCCCGCCGTCGATCCGCTCGACTCCACCTCGACCATCCTCTCGCCCGAGGTAGTTGGGGTCGAGCACTACGCCGTCGCCCGCCAGGTGCAGAAGATGCTGCAGCGCTACAAGGAGCTGCAGGATATCATCGCCATCCTGGGCATGGACGAGCTCTCAGAAGACGACAAGCTCGCGGTGTCGCGCGCACGCAAGATCCAGCGCTTCCTCTCCCAACCCTTCCACGTGGCCGAGACCTTCACCGGTCAGCAGGGCCAATATGTCGAGATCAAGGAAACGGTGCGTGGCTTCAAGGAGATCATCGAAGGGCGGTGCGACGACATCCCCGAGCAGGCCTTCTTCATGATGGGCGGCATCGACGCGGTCAGAGCACGCGCCGAGAAAATGGCCAAGGAAAGCTAGGAGGCGGCGATGCGCCTGACCGTCACCACGCCGCATGGGTACCTGGTCCAGGCCGAGGTCGAAGAGCTCGTCGCGCCCGGGGCGCTGGGTGAGCTCGGCGTGCTGCCGGGGCACATTCCCTTGATGTCGGCGCTCAAGCCGGGTGTGCTCTGGTATCGGCAGAAGGATGGGGTGAGGTACCTGGCGGTGGCCGATGGCATCATGCAGGTCGCGCGCGGCGATAGCGATAGCAGCGAAGTGGAGGTCTTGGTCACGCGCGGCGCGCACGGCAAGGACGTGAACCGCGAGGCGGCCCGGCAGGAGCTCGCCCAGCTCGAGACCGAGCTGGCCAAGACTAAGCCGGAGGCCACGGCCGAGCTCGGGCCGCTCCAAGATCGGCGAGCTTGGGCGGCGGCTCAGATCGATGCCGCCGAGCGCTCGCAAGGGCGCTGAGCGGCTGCGGACTGGCCTTCGACCAACGCCAGTATCTCCGGCAGCCGGCGCTGCAAGTCGTCTTGGTCCTTCACGGGCAGGAAACGACCGTCCCGCCCGCTCCGTTCGACCACCAGGAACTGCGTGGGCAGAAGCGCGGTCACCTGGCCGAGCAAACGCTCACCTTGAATGGCCTCTCGCCCATCGATACGACGCTTGACCGGGAACCACTCCAGCGGAAAATCGCGATCCAGAGCGTCAGCATCGAACACGAAGGTGTTGGTATTGAAAAAGGGCACCCGGGCCACGTCGAAACCCTCCGGCAAGCGAAACTCCTCGACAATCTGCAGGTGTCCATCTACCCGGACCGGCACTCCCCCGCGATCGCCTGGCTCTTTCCTCACCACCTCTACGGTAACGCTCTTGCCCCCCCGACAGTGAGCCCCGATCACTCGAGCATCGAGCGACGCTGCCAGATTGTCGACATTGGACACAAGGAGCATGCGCCCCCCGGCCTGACGAAAGCGGGACAGTGCCCCTGATGCACGCAGGGTCGGCAGCAGATCACCGTGGCCCGTCGCACACAGCGATGGCTTGCCCGTTGCGTCGTAGAACACCTCGCCCGCGGGAGTAATACGCAACGTGACAGACTGCTCGAGGATATACAGAGGGTCACCCGGCGCGATCAACTCGCGCGCCGCACTTCTAACCTGGTCGGCGGTGGAAAAGCTGGTGAGCAGGTAAATGGCAACTCCGGCGTGGGCGTGGGCTGCCATCCGCTGGATGTCGCCCAGCTTGACCCGCAAAAACGAGCTCCCGGGCGTCACCTCGACCACCGCCTTCACCACACCCCCGAAGCGAGTGGCCATCCCCCCTGCCAGCACCACTACCCCCACTTCACCTCGAGCCAAGGCAGCCATGCCCAGGCGCGCCAGCTCATCACCCTCGGCCGAATCGCGCGGCGGTAGCGTGACCAGATCGGCGGACGTCGGGGGCAGTACCGCCGCAGCCAGGCGCGACTTACGCCACGAACCGCCACCTGCCACCTCTCGCTGTAATAAGGCGAACGCTTCGGCGTCGAAACGAAAACGCTTCAGCACCTCTCTCGTCGTCTCGTCCAAGTCTAGCATCGCGGGCCCCTAATATGATGAACCCTTGCCCCGCAGGTTGCCAGCCCGGCCACGCTGCGAGCGCCTCGCCGGCGCCCGCCCTTGCTAGCCCGCGGCAGCGTGAGCGCGGACTTCGCTGCGCACTCGATCCATGTCGAGCGACTTGATCTGCTCGATCACCTTCTGCAGAGCGTGCCCCGGCAAGGCGCCCGGTTGCTCCAACACCAGAACCCCGTCGCGGAAGGCGAGCAGGGTCGGAATGGCCTGGATACCGTGTTCCACCGCCAGGTTGGGCTCGTCCTCGGTGTTCACCTTGACGAAGGTCACGTCGGGATTGTCCTCGGCGGCCTTCTCGAAGATCGGACCAAAGGCCCGACAAGGGCCACACCAAGGTGCCCAAAAATCCACCAATACGATGCCACTTTTGACCGCGTCCTTGAAGGTCGACTGGGTCAGAGCTGGTAATGCCATGGCTTCCTCTCCTGTAGGGTTAGAATCCGAAGCTTGGCGAAAGTTTCATCCGGGTTTCCTGCCGGTGCCCATGAGCCGTACCATGAGCCGTGCTATGAGCCGAGCCGTCAGACACTTGCATGGACCCGCAAGAGCACTGCGCAGACTAGGCGGATCGGCTGATCCCGTCCCCGGCAAATCCCCGCACGATGCTGACCGTACCGTCTGCTCTCTGCGCGACGACGGCGACCAGAACCCTGTCCGCGCCCTGGGCACGCACCGCACACGCCGGGCTGGCCAGGGGTTGGCCGCGGGCCATGGCCAGCCAGTCGAGGCGTTGCCCGCGCGCCAGGGCTAGCGCGGTCAGCTCATCCACGGTCACGGCGGGCAAGTGGGCCAGCGCCCGTAGAGGTGAGATGGTGGGCAGCGGCCGCCCCTGGGCGACCTGGTCGGCGAGCTCGTAGAGCCCCACCGCTTGCGCGAGAGTGAACGGACCCGACGCCGTCCTGCGCAGCTCGACCAAGTGGGCACCCGCGCCCAGCTTGCGGCCCAGATCAGCCGCCAGGCTGCGTATGTAGGTTCCCTTGGAGCAGCGGACGCGGATGGTGGCGCGGTCAGGAGGGGCGAAGGCCAACAGGTCGAGAGCAAAAATGGTCACGGTACGCGGAGCGCGCTCGACCTCCAAGCCCGCGCGCGCGTATCGGTAAAGAGGAGTCCCTCCCCGTTTGAGCGCGGAAAACATGGGCGGCATCTGCTCGATGGTGCCCCGAAACGCCGTCAACGCGGCCTTCACCGCCTCGACACCCAGGCCATCCACCCCGCGCTCGGCCACGACTTTTCCGGTGACGTCAAGCGTATCGGTTTCGACGCCAAAACGAACCACCGCCTCATAGCTCTTGTCGGCACCCAGGAGAAAGGGCAAGAGCTTGGTTCCTTCCCCGAGGCCGATCGGCAAGACCCCGCTGGCGAACGGATCCAAGGTGCCGCCATGGCCGACCTTGCCCTTACCGCCGAGCAGCCCCCGCACGCGCTTGACCACGGCGAACGAGCTCATGCCACATGGCTTGTCGATGACCAGCACGCTCAATCTGACTACCCTTCCCCACCCCGATCCCGATGCTGGTTGACCTCACGCAACAAGGCATCGATGCGCGCCTCTTGCTCGAAGACGCGGTCCACCTCGAAGCCGAGTGAGGGGGTGCTCTTGAGCCGCAGCTGGCGGCCAATGCGTTTCCGCATATACCCGGCCGCGCTGGCCAGGCCTTCGCGCACCCGTCCCAGACTCTCCTCGTCCATGCCATGGACTACGAAAAAGGCCGTTGCCTGCCGCAGATCGCCAGAAACGCGCACATGGGTGAAGGTGATGATGCCCGCCCCCCTCACCCGCGGATCCTTGATCTCCTGGCGAGCTACGATCTCGCCCAGGAGCGCGCGAAGCTCACCCGCAACCCGATCAGTTCTCTGGGTCATCAGTTATGAAACCCCAAGTCGTTTACCGCCAAAGCCTTGTAAGTCTGGATCTCGCGCTCGACATTGGTGACTTCGACCTCGCCGCGGATGAAGCGCACGACCTCATCAAGAGCCGATTCCACGAACCGCCGATCGTTGCCCAGCACCGCCACGCCAACCAGCGCGCGTTGCCAGATGTCATTTTCGCCCACCTCGGCGATGGCAAGGTTGAATTTGTGTTGCGCGCGATCCTTGACTCGCCGGAGCACCATGCGCTTCTCCTTGAGCGAGTGAGCCTCGGGCAAGAACAACGTGAGTCGGGCCAGGCCAACCGTCATCAGAGCTCGCGCGCCGCCAGCTAGCGCCGCGCCGGCTTCTCGCGTTCGCTGATGGCGGCATCGAGGGTGGGCGCCACCGTCTCGATCTCGAAAGCCTCGACGACATCACCTTCCTTGACGTCGCCAAAGCCTTCGATGGTAATGCCGCACTCATAGCCATGCGTCACCTCGCTGGCGTCCTCCTTGAAGCGACGCAAGGAGGACACCCGGCCCGTGTACACGACCACGGAGTCGCGCACCAGGCGCACCTGGGCCTTGCGAGTGACCTTGCCTTCGGTGACGAATGACCCGGCCACGCTGCCCGCTTTGGCGATGTGGAAGACCTGGCGAACTTCCGCCCGGCCCAGGGACTTCTCCCGAGTGACGGGCGAGAGCATACCCACCATCGCCTTCTTCACCTCGTCGATCGCGTCGTAGATGATCTGGTACAGCTTGATATCGACGCCTTCCTGGTCAGCCAGAGCGCGCGACTTCCCCGCCGGGCGCACGTTGAAGCCGATGACGATGGCCGAGGATGCCTTGGCCAAGGTCACATCGGATTCGGTGATGCCGCCCACACCCGACGAGATGACATTGACGCCCACCGTGGGCGTAGACAGATTGCGCAGCGCGTTTGAAATGGCTTCGACCGAGCCCTGCACGTCGGCCTTGAGCACGATGCGAACTTCCTTGACGGTACCTTCTTTGATGCGATCGAGGATGTTCTCCAGCGACACCCGCGTGGTGGCACTGGCTTCCTTGCGTTTGCGCTGCTCGCGCCGGTGCTCGACCAGGGCCTTGGCCGACTTCTCGTCGGTGACCACGTTGAAGAGCTCACCCGCATCAGGCACGCCATCGAGCCCCAGGATCTCGACCGGGGTGGACGGCCCCGCCTCGTTGATCACCTGGCCCTTGTCGCCGAGCATGGCGCGGATCTTTCCGTAGGCTTCCCCGGCGACCACCAGATCGCCAGCTTTCATGGTTCCTTCTTTGATCAGGATGGTGGCGATGGCCCCGCGCGCCCGGTCCAGCCTGGCCTCGACCACGTTGCCCCGCGCTGCTTTGTTGGGATTGGCCTTGAGCTCGAGCACTTCCGCCTGCAAGGCCAGCATTTCCAGGAGCTTA